>NZ_JBHTZS010000009.1:0-317693 GCF_042790125.1 Streptomyces scopuliridis | reverse complement strand
ACGCACACCGTTTCCAGGACCTCGACCAGCTGCTCGTAGCGCTCACTCATCCGGGCACCGGCCACCGAGGCGCGCATCCACGCCCGGGCCTCACGGCGCAGGCGCTGTTCCTCGGCAGCCTTCCGGTTGTACGCCTGGGTCAGCACAATGTTGCCGAGGGACTCCTCGACCACGGAGGTGATCGCCCCGTCCGCGACCCGCTCCTCCCGCGCCACGGCCTTGATCCGGCCCGCGAACACCCGGGCGGCCAGCCAGAACAGCGGAGCCAGGACGAACACGGCCAGCGCCAGATCCCAGCGCAGCCAGAACACCGCGACGGAGAAGAAAACCGTACTGAAAACCGCGGAGACCATGCCCACCACACCCGAGACCACCATCTGCTCGATGGCCTCGACATCACCGGTGAGCCGCTCGACCAGATCACCCTGACGGTGACGGGCGAAGAAATCGGGCGGCAACTCCTGCACATGAGCGAACACACCCGCGCGCAGCCGCAGTACGAAACGCTCGGCGGTCCACACGGCCAGCGAGTTGCCGCCGTACGCGACACCCGCCCCGCACACCGCCACCCCCAGCCACTGCACCGCCGGCCCCCAGAAAGCACCCAGCGAACCCCGCTGAAGCGCGTTGTCCGTGAGATCACCGAAGAGCAGAATCGCGGCGGTCTCCGCGAGCGCGGCCAGCACCACACAGACACACACCAGCACCAGCCAACGACGATCACCCCAGGTCAACGGCCAGAACCGAGCAAACGCGACCCGAGCCGTGAGGCCGGGGACGGCAGCGGCGGCATGCGTCATGGGCTCGACCCGAGCCGGATCCTTCGCGCCTCCGGGCTCCGCGGTACGACGGTGACGGCCGACGCCCGGAGCCGGCGAGGTGGCTGACGCGGGACTGGGCATGGGGCCGGGAACCGGTCTGAGGGAAGCCCGTAGATCGGCCGCGCGCAGGCGCATGGTGGGCTGGTCGTCGTACTGGGTCACTGTCACTCCTGCCCACGAGAGACGGCCCCGCGACCGGATGCCGCGGGGCCGCCCGTATGTCCCGAACCGTCAGCGGCCGCCGACCGGACGCGCCGCGTGACCGCGGGAAGGCGTGGCGGACGGCTTCTTGGCGCCGGCCGTGGGCTTGGCGGACGAGGCCGCCGGGCGTCCGACGGGAGCAGCCCCGGCGCGCTTCGGGGAGATGATCTTGTGCACGATCATGGTCTTGCCTCTCTTTCGTCGTTCATGTACACACAAGCCGTTGCCGGCTCGGCTTCCGCCGGACCGGAGGATCTGATCCGGCGGGGAAGCAACGACAGTCCACCAGCACGCGGCTTTTGTGGCCGTAAGAGAATTTCCTTAAGGTGACACAACCCTCCAACTCAGGTCTCACCCAGGGCTGTTGGGTCATTCCTTGGATGGAGGGAAGGTGCGGCCCGGCGGAGGATCCGCGTGCGGGGCCGGTTCCTGAAAGATCTTTCTTGTCCGAACATGCGACCGGAAGGATCGATATCGTGCGCAGACGACGTCTTGCGCCCCTGTTGGCCGTGAGTGTCACGGCGACGCTGGCTCCCGCGCTCGCCGCCCCGACGGCCACCGCCGCTCCGGCCGCCATCCCGTCGGCCGCCTCCTCGGCCGCCTCCTCGTCCGCCGCCAAGGGCACGCTGGAGCGGTATGTGAAGCAGAAGCCCCAGTGGAAACGGTGCGGAGCCGACTCACCGGCCGAGTTGAAGTGCGCCACGATCAAGGTCCCGCTGGACTACCGGGTTCCCGGGGGCAAGCGGATCGACCTGGCCATATCCCGGATCAGGAGCACCGCGCCCGACAAGCGGCACGGGGTCCTGTTCGCCAACCCCGGCGGCCCGGGGGACCAGGGGCTCTACATGCCGATGGGCATGCGGGACAGGCTCCCCGCGTCCGCACAGCGGAAGTACGACCTCATCGGCTTCGACCCGCGCGGTGTCGGACGGAGCAGCCCGGTCTCCTGCGGCCTGGAGCCGGAGGAGGAGAACCCGCTGCGGCCCTACAAGAAGGAGACGTTCGTCAAGGACGTCGCCTGGGCACGCGACGTCGCGGGCAAGTGCAAGGAGAAGGCCGGCGACACGCTCGCGCATATCACCACGCGCAACACCGCGCGCGACATGGATCTGCTCCGGGCGGTCCTCGGTGAGAAGAAGATCTCGTACGTGGGGTACTCGTACGGGACCTACCTGGGCGCCGTCTACACCCAGCTCTTCCCGGGCCGGGCCGACCGGTTCGTACTGGACAGCGCGGTTGACCCGGCGCGCGCCTGGCGGGGGATGATCCAGTGGTGGGCGGAGGGCGCCGAGCCCGCGTTCGACCGGTGGACCGAGTGGGCCGCCCGGCGTTCGGGGACGTACGGCCTCGGCGACACCCCGAAGAAGGTCGACCGGACCTTCTGGGACCTGGTCGCGCGGGCCGACGAGAAGCCCATCGAGGTGGACGGGCAGCCGACCACCGGTGATGACATCCGCAGCGGAATGCGCGGGGCGGTGTTCAGCCCGCAGGACGCCACCGAGGGGATCGTGGAGCTGAAGAAGGCCGCGTCCGGCGAGCCCGCCTCCGCGAAGAAGCTCACGGCGTTCGCCGGATCCGGGAAGACCGGGACGGCAGTCGCAGTCGCCGAAGCCTCCGCCGAAGCCGCCGAGGCGCCGTCCGACAACATGATGGCGAGCTTCTGGGCCGTGGTGTGCGGCGACAACTCGGCCCCCTGGTCCCGCGATCCTGAGAGCTACCGACGGGACGCCATCAGGGACAAGGGCCGTTACCCGCTCTACGGTGACTTCGCGTCCAGCATCAAGCCCTGTGCGTTCTGGGACACGTCCGTGGAGCCGGCGACCAAGGTGAACAACAAGGTCGGCGCCCTGATCGTGCAGAACGAGTGGGACGCGCAGACCCCGCTGCCCAGCGGTCAGGCCCTGCACGCCGATCTGAAGGGCTCGAAGATGGTCACCGTCCTCGGCGGCGAGGGCCATGGCGTCTACCCGAACGGCAACGCGTGCACGGACGGTACGGTCACCGGCTACCTGCTCACCGGCAAGCTCCCGGCGAAGGACGTGACCTGTAAGGCGACGGCCGGCTCGAACGCGGAGGCACGGAAGAACCAGAAGCGGGACGAACTCCCCGGATCCCCACTCGCGGAGCGTGCCCCGGACCGTTTCTGAGCCAGGCCGCACGGCCCACTTCCGCATGACCTCTTGAAGACGGGGCGGGACCTCCTGGCGGGGGTCCCGCCCCCTCGCGCGTCGTCCGCCGAAGAGTCATTACCGGCCAAGGGAGCCTGGTCACAGGCCTGATCAGGGCGTCCGGCCCCCTTCTTTCGTCACCGTTCCGCAACAGGCGTGAACCGCCTCGCAAGGTGCCCCGTACAGCCCGGTGTGCGCGGCTCAGTGACCGCGTCGCCCCGAATCGAGAAAAGGAACCGACATGGCCGGCGGCAACATCAACATCAGCCCGGACGAGATGCGGGAGGCGTCGATCTGGCTGCAGAACCAGAAGGACCTGATGCAGCAGAGCCTCCACGAGGCCAACACCAAGATGGAGGAGATGGTCGAGGCGGCCTACGCGACGCCGGGCTCCGAGACCAAGTTCCGTCCGTTCTGGGAGGAGTACAAGAACGGCACCCAGAAGGCGATCGAGGGCCTGCAGGGCGTCAGCGAGTTCATCAAGCAGGTCGCCGACGCGTTCGTCGACACCGACGACCAGACGGCCGGCTCCATCGGCTGACGTGCCCTCGTGTCCGGTCCCTCCCTTCCGCGGCGGGACCGGGCGGCGGTGGCCGGAGAGGAGAAACCGATGACCCGCATCAGCGTCCCCCTCGACGACCTCAACGAGACCGTCACGTCACTTGAGGACATCGGGGAGCGGATCAACAACACCGCGCGGCTCAGCGACGTCGGATCGAAGGCCGATGTGGGCGATTCGGCGCTCGCCGACTCCCTCGCCGACTTCGACGAGGCATGGGGGAAGGGCCACGAGAAGGTGCAGGAGAACGTGAAGGTCTTCTCCGAGAACACGAAGAAGATCTCCGAAGCCTTCACGCAGACGGACGACGAGACCGTCAAGACGCTGGACGAATCCAAGAACACCTGACGAGAGCCTGCTCGCAGAAGGGACATGCGTCATGACGCATCCGGTCACGGACCGGGCTACGGGGGCGCCCGCGCACTACAAGCTGCGCTACCCCGGCTCCTGGTGGTATCTGGACCTCGACCCGAGCACCCGGGACGCGTCCATCCGCCGCCGTATCGAGCACCAGGCGAAGGGAGTTCCGCAGCTCTCCCGCGAGCGGCTCGACAGCCTGATCCGCGACACCCGCAGGACCGCCCGCGAGGCCTACGCCCGGGGGGCACTCCAGGCGGCGGGGATGGTCAGGTTCCCCGGCGGGAACGCGATGCTCAGCGCCACGTCCATCGTGCTGCGGATGCCCGTGCCGGAGGACCAGTCGGCGGATCTGGCCGAGGTGCTGTTCGGAGCGGGCATGCAGGCCGGCGGGCCGCAGAGCAGCGGGTACCCGCCGCGCGAGGTGGATCTGCTGGAGCTTCCGGACGTCGGACCGGTCGGGCGGATCGCCTCGATCGAGGACATCGACTACAAGGGCACGCCGGTGCGCACGGCGCTGCTGCACACGCTGTTCCCGATCCCGGACCGCCGGGAATACCTGCTGATCTCCAGCTCCACGCCCAATGTGGATCTCAAGGACCAGTTCTTCGAGGTGTTCGACGCCATCGCGGGGACGCTGCGCTTCGTGAAGGTCGAGGACGTGGAAGTCAAGAACAAGGGCATGGCCGTGCCGGCCGCACAGAGCCGGCAGAGCACGGACGAAAACGGAAAGTGAGGGCGCGGCAATGGCGCGGCCAGCGGTGTCCGACTGGGAGACGGTCTTCGGGTTCTCGGACGACCCGACGCCGGGCGACGCGGAGATGCTCGGGAGGCTCGCGAGCCAGTACCGGTCCGTCGCTCAGGACGCGGACCAGGCGCTCCCCATCGTCAGCGGCCTGAAGAACAGCCAGATCGGCGAGGGCAAGGCCATGGAGAAACTCCGGGACAAGCTCGGGGACCTGGCCAATCAGGTGGAGAAGCTGCACAGTTCGTACGACAAGGCGGCCCGCGCGCTCGACACGTACGCCGACCAGTTGGGGGACCATCAGCGCAAGGCCGACAACGCCCTGGTCGACGGACGGGACGCCAAGGAGCGGCTGCAGCGGGCCACCGATGCCGCCGCCGCGGCGGGGTCCGTGATCAGTGGCCTGGACGCGGCGGACCCGCCCCCGCCGGACGACGAAGCGGCCCGGCGCAGCGCGCGGCAGGCCATGGAGGATGCCCGGAACGACCAGTCCGCGGCGCAGACGGACGTCGACGGCGCCCAGCGGGATCTCGACGCCGCCCGCATGCTCGCCGAGGACGCGCGGGAACTGCGCGAGATGGACGCCTCCACGGCGGCACGGGCCCTGGACGAGGCGACGAGCGAGGCGGTCCCGGGCAAGAGCCTGTGGGAGAAGATCAAGGACATCTTCAAGAAGGTGCTCGGCTTCATCAGCGCCGCCCTGGGCATCATCGCCATGCTCATCCCCGGATTGCAGGGCCTCGGGCTCATCCTGACGATCGCCAGTCTGGTCACCGCCGCCATCCCCTTCATCATGAACATCGTCGACAGCATTCAGTCGGGCGAGTGGGATGTGCTCGACATGGTCCTCAGCGGCCTGGGACTGGTGCTCGGCGGCGTCGGCCTGATCAAGATCGCCAAACTGGGCGGGATCGCGAACACCCTCAAGAGCGTCACGAACGACCTCAAGGCGATCCAGATCAACATCAAGAGCGTCGTCCCCACCATCAAGGCGTTCACCGGGTTCAAGAATCCGGGCGACCTGGTCAAGGACGTGCTGGTGAACATCCCCGGTTCGGTGCTGAAGACACCGGACATACTGAAGCAGCTGCCGGGCCTCACCAACATCTGGGCGAAGTCGGCGGCGTGGATCGACCAGAGCTCGAACCTCATCGGACTGGCCGGCCTCGCCTGGGCGGTCAACGGGGCCGTCCCCAACGGCTCGACGGGCACGATGGTGCGCGACCCCAGTTACGTGGAGGGATCGACCTGATCCGGGCCGCGTCCCGCCATGCGTGAGGGCTCCCGCCCCGGCCGTTCGCCGGGGCGGGAGCCCTCCGCCGTGGGACCTCAGCTCCCGGCCGGCGGGAGCACCGTCTCCGGGACCTGGACGGTGCGCAGCACGCCGTCGCCCAGGTGCAGGATGGCCCGCCCCGGGCGGGTCGCGCCCAGGCGGCTGCGGGGCACCTTGACGCCGATCAGTTCGCCGTCGCTCATGTTCTGCGGCTTCAGCAGCAGCCCGCACCGGTTGCGGCGGGCCTCGGTGTGCCAGCCGGAGAAGCCGGAGGAGAGCCGGTCGGTCTGCCCGGCGATCACCAGGCCCCGGCCGTTCTCGGCGCCGGACTTGGCGATCTGGGTGAGGACGGGCTCGGCCTTCGTCTTCAGCAGCAGGTCGGCGTCGTCCAGGATCACCACGGCGCCCTGCGGCGAGGACGCCAGCGCCTCCTCCAGGGCGGTGGGGTCGATGTCGGACTCGTCGAAGACCGCGAGGACCCCGGGCCGGCCGGCGAGTTGGCGCAACGGCGACCTGGCGGGCGCGCCGACGACGACGGGCGTCCCGACCGACAGCAGCGAGAGTGCCAGCGTCGCCAGGACCGTGCTGCGGCCGGAGCGGGCCGGTCCGGCGACGAGGAAGGTCGGCGTGATGGCGAAGTCCGGCCCGAACGCGGTGAGTTCGTCGCCGCCGACACCGGACAGGGCCCACCGTGCGGACAGCAGCGGCCGCGGCACGTACCGGGTCGCCTCCTCCCAGGTGAGCCGGTCCGGCAGGGTGTCGACGCGGAACGGCCGGGTGGCGTCCGGCAGATGGGCCGCCCGCTCGCGGCAGTACTCGGCGATCTGCTGCAGCGCCGCGGCCTGCGCCTGGCCTTCCGGGTTGTCCGTGAGGAGCGCGATCTGCGCCTCCGCCTTGTCGACGGCACGGAACGCGCGGCCCGGCGGGATCTCGTCGGGCACGTTGCGCTGGGTGATGCCGATCATCCCGTACTCGGACTTCTCGTTCAGCTTCAGCACGAGCTTGTCCTCGGTGGAGCCGTTGACCCGGCTGGAGAACAGTGCCCGGTCACCGGTCATCACCAGATGGATGCCGACGCTCGCGCCGTCCCGGAGCAGGTTCAGAACGGAGTTCAGCAGGTTCCCGGAGTCGTACTCGCCGAGCTGCTTGTCGAAGACCTCCCACCGGTCGATGAACAGCAGGATGTGCGGCGGCCGTTCGGCCTCCGGCAGGGCGCGCCGGAGCTCCGGAAGGTCGGCGCTGCCGCGGGCGGCGAGCATCTCCTGACGCCGGGTCAGCTCCTTGGTCAGCCGGGCGAGCAGCCGGGCCACCCGGTCGGGCTGGGTGCGCTGGGTGATGGCCCCGCAGTGCGGCAGCCCCTCGATGGGCAGCAGCGCGCCGTTGCCGCAGTCGATGCCGTACATGTGCAGCCGGCCAGGGGAATGGGCGAAGGCCAGGGTGCCGGCGATGGTGCGCAGCGTCTGCGACCTGCCCTGCCGGGGCGAGCCGATGATGTGCAGGTGCCCGAGCGTCGCCGGGTCGATCACCAGGGGCAGCCGGGCCTGCTGTGCGGGCAGGTCCACCACGCCGTACGCGACGGGCGCGAGGTCGTAGTCCGAGGGCGGGGGCGCCGGCAGTTCGCCGGTGACCAGAATCTCGGGCAGCGGCGGGAGCCAGGGGCTGTGCTGCGCGGGGATGCCCATCTCCCGGTCCGCTTCACGGATCGCCGTGACGAGCCCGGTGAGGTCGGTCTCCACCTCGGCGGGTGCGGCCGCGCCGCGGAGCCGGGCCGGGAGCGGCTCGCCGAGCCGTTCCCAGCCGACCGGCACCGCCCAGGGTGCCGGCAGCGAGGTCGCCGCGGCACCGGGCCGACGGCCGCCGACCCGTCCGGACTGGAACGGCACGAGGGAGTTCTGGCCCAGGCGCACATAGGCGCGCCCCGGGGTGCCCTGCGAGATCCCGGCGGCCTCGGCCGAGTTGAGGACGTCCTGGCTCTCGCCGGCGTCCGTCACCCGGAGCGCGATGCGCAGGTTGGTGTTGGCGCGGATCTCCGAGGAGACGACGCCACTGGGGCGCTGTGTCGCCAGGATCAGGTGGATGCCGAGGCTGCGGCCCCGCTGGGCGATGTTGACCAGCCCCTTCACGAAGTCCGGCAGATCGCGCACCATCGAGGCGAACTCGTCGATGACGATGAGCAGCCGTGGCATCGGCGCGCGGCCCGCCGGGCTGCGCTCCAGCAGCTCGACGTAGTCCTCGATGTCCTTGGCGCCGGCCGCGGCGAGGATGTGCTCGCGCCGGGTGAGTTCCGCCGTCAGCGACACCAGGGCCCGCTGGACGAGGTGCGCGTCGAGGTCGGTGACCATGCCGACCGTGTGCGGCAGGTCCACACAGTCCTTGAACGCGGAGCCGCCCTTGTAGTCGACCAGGACGAACGTCATCGCGTCCGGACGGTTCGCCACCGCGAGCGAGGCGACCAGCGTCTGGAGGAGTTCGGACTTGCCGGAGCCGGTGGTGCCGGCGACCAGCCCGTGCGGGCCGTCGCGCCGCAGGTCCAGGTAGAACGGGCCGTCCAGGGAGACGCCGACGGCCGCCCGGGTCGTACGGCCCCCGGCCGTCCAGCGCGCCCGGACATCGGCGGCCCGCGGCGGGTCGAGGGCGAGGACGTCGAGCAGCCGCGCGGAGCCGGGAAGCACCGCGGCCTCCTCGTCGGCCCCGCCCGGGTCGCGCAGCGGGCCCATCGCGCGGGCCAGCGAACGGCACCAGTCCACGGACACCGCGTCGGGCCGGATGCCCCCGACGGTGCCCCTCCCGGAGCGTCCCACCCGTACGGTTCCGCCGGGCTCCTCGGCGACGACGGCGTGGCACTCCTCGGGCAGCAGCCGCTCCTCGGCGTCCAGGCAGACCGCGCGGACGCCGACGGCCGGTCCGTCGCGCAGGATCTGCGCCACGCCGGGCAGCGAACGCAGCCTGCGGGCTCCGTCGAGGATGACGAGCACGTCGGGCCCGGCGGGCCGGCTCCGCCGGTCCTCCCGTCCGGCGCGCTCGACGATCAGCGCGGTGAGTTCGGCGACCCGCCGGGCGCAGGTCTCCGCGCCGTAGCCGATGCTGGCCGGGGTGTCGCCGGACTTCTTGCGCACATGCGGCAGCCAGCGCAGCCACGACCAGCCGTCCCGGCCCTGCTCGCCGGTCGTCAGCAGATGGATCTGGAGGTCACGGGGGCTGTGCAGGACGGCGGCCTGGGCGACCGCCCAGCGCGCCACGGCGCGCGCGGCCGGGCCCTCGCCGGCGATGCCGAGGACGTCGTGCTCCCGCAGCGGAACGGTCACCGGGACGTCGTACGCGGTCCACGGGTCCTCGCGGCGGTGTTCGTCCTTCGTCGGGTCCTGGAGCACCACGTCGGAGGCCAGATCGGCGGTTCCGATGCGCAGTTCGAGGAAGTCGGCGTCGGAGGTACGGCGTTCCCACAGGCGGCGCCGGGGACCGACGGCGGTCAGCACGACCTCGGCCGGGTCCGGGAACCCGCGGCGCCGGGCGGTGCGTTCGGCCTCCAGGGCCTTCGCCGCGTCGCCCTCGATGCGCGCCTTCTTCTCCTCGTAGGCGGCGACACTGTCGGAGTGGGACTGGCGCCCGGTGCGCCGGCTCATCAGGTAGTTGCCGAGGATCGCGATCGGGGAGAGCAGCCCGAACAGCAGCATCCACATACGGCCGAATACCAGCGCCCCGGCCGCCGCCATCACCAGCGGGGCGGCGGCGGTGATCCACGGGAGCGGCCGGGCCGCGGGCGGGGCGGGCGGGGAGGGCAGGGTGAAGCGGGTGGCGTTCTCGGCGGGCCGCAGCCGCGGCGGCCGGTTGTAGTCCCAGCCGGTGCCGTCCTCCGACGGCTGCACGGCCGCGTCCGGCTTCTGCGGGAGGGCGAGTTCGAGCAGGCAGTCTCCGACGAGGAGCTGTGCGCCGGCCGGCCAGGCGGTCGCCTCCGCCAGGTCCTCGCGGTCCAGTTGCAGGGTGCCGCCGCCGGGCGCGGAGGCGTCGGGCGCGATACGGCAGCGCCCTCCGGGGCCCACCGCCAGGACGGCGAACGGACGGTCCGGTACGGCGCGCAGCACCTGGGCGGTCCCGTCGTGGGCCAGCCCGATGCGGTACTCGCCCATGTCGAGCCGGTGCACGGCGCCCGCGCCTGCCCCGCCGACCGTACGGACCTCCACCAGCCCGTCCGGCTCGGCCGACGCGGTGCCCGCCGGGCGGCCCAGGCCCACGATGGCCGCGTGGTGGAGCGGCGCGTCCCGCAGCCGCATATCGGCGGGCAGCAGCCGGTCGCCGGCGTACAGGCCGAGGCCCTCCGGGGGCCGGTGGACGCCTCCCGCCCCGGCCAGCGCCTCCGCGACAGCGCTCACGGGCGTGTCGGGGTCGGCGTCGAGGTGGACGTCGAACACGTCGCCGCCCCCCTCGACCACGGTCAACATCAACGACACGAAAACGTCCTCCAGCCTGCGTGAATGGGGTCTCGGCAGCCGTACTCGGCGGCTCCCGTGCCACTGACTGGACCTACGGTGCCCGTCCGCGGATGGTTCATTCGGTGCGCCGGGTGAACCATCCGCGGACGGGCACCGTAGTGGCCTTCGGGTGCGCGGCGCGGCGACTGTGCCGCCCCGCTTTCGACCGTCCCGGCTCCGCCGCCGGGGCGTCCCGACAAGGAGTCAGAAGATGATCTGGTACGTCCTGGCCGTGGTGCTGGGGCTGGCGCTGATCGGGGCGGTGACCGCGCTGATCATCACCGAGCGGCGGCGGCCCCGCCCGCCGAAGCCCGTCGCCGCCTCGGCCGCCGTCGTGAACCGCGAGGCACTGGACGTGGTCAACGCGGGCTTGCGCCGGCTGACGGGCGAATGCCTGCGCTCCGGCCGGTCGCTGCCCGACCTGTACGCCGTCGTCTACTCCGAGGAGCGGCTCGCGGTACTGCTGGCCGGGGCCGAGGAGACCGCCCCCGCGCCCTGGACCGCCGAGGCGGACGGCGAGCGCTGGACGCTCTCGCCCGACGATCTGCACCGCCCCGGCCCGGAGGGCGAACCGGCCCTGCCGTACACGCTGACGGTGACGGTGGGCCTGGACGGCCCCGACCGGGTGCTGGTCGACTTCTCCCGGGCCGCGGGGCCCGTCTCGGTGACGGGTCCGGACGAGGAGGTCCGTGCTCTGGTGCGGGCCATCGTCACCGAGGCGCTCGCCGGCCCGGTGGGGGCGCTCGCCGAGGTCACCCTGGTGGGATCCCTGGGCGACGGCCGGCTCCTCTCCGCCGACGAGGCGCGGACCTCACGTCTGCACCACGCGGCCACCCTGGAGGAGGCGTTCGCCGGCGCGTCGGCGGGCACGGGAGCGCCGGAGCACGGATCCGACGTCACCCAGATCTTCCGGCTGATCGAGGGCAGCAGCCGGATCGCCGTCCAGGGCGAGGCGCCGCATCTGTTCGTCGTGGACGCCTCGCAGCTCCCGCGACGGGAAGGGGCACTGGCCGGCCTGCGGCGCGGGGACGCGCTGCTGGTGCTCGGCGAGGCACCCACGGGGTGGCGCTGGCGTGCCGGTGCGGACGGATCGCTCGACACCGGGCCGCTCGGCCTGGAGATCACCCGGCACGCGGGACGTCTGGCCTAGGTCCTGTCCGGTCGATCTTCGCGGATCAGACCGCGGCAGTCTGGTGCAGGGGGTACCCCCGTGCCGTTCAGGCCACGGGGGAGCATCGCAAGGCGGAGGAACGCCCGTGTACTGGACGTACTCGGGCGACTCCGACAACGCGGCGAGGCGCGGTGCCAGGCGTCGTGGGCCCGCGAAGATCGACCGGACAGGACCTGGACGAGTAAGTCCGAAGTGGCGTCGTCCGCCCCCGGGCAGACGGGACTTCGGACTTACCCGTCCAGGTGTCATCCGGCCTCGCGGTCCAGGCCGTCCGCGTACAGCCCGCGGCTGTGCAGTGCCTCGCGCAGGGCGCGGGCGGCGTAGAACGTCCGGGACTTGACCGTGCCCGGCGGCACGGCGAGGACCTTGGCCGTCTGGTTGACGCTGCGTCCCAGGTAGTGCACGTGCAGCAGGACCTCGCGCTGTGCCGGCCGCAGGTCCCGCAACGCCTCGACGAGCACCTGGGAGGTGAGCATGTGGTCCACGCCGTCGGACACCGGAAGGTGGGCGAGTTCGGGGTCACCGGTCTCGGGTGGTCTGGCCTCGCGGGCCCGGTGGCCGTCGATGACGAGATTGCGCAGCACGGTGAACAGCCAGGGCCGCACCGAATCCGCGGTCGGGTCGAGCTCGCCGGCGTGCCGCCAGGCGCGTATCGCGACCTCCTGGAGGACGTCCTCGGCGCGGTGCCAGTCGCCGTCCAGCCGCCGTGCGGCGAACTGCAGCAACGCGCTGCCGTGGAAGTGGTAGAGCGCTCTGAGGAACTCATCGGGGCGGGCTTCCGCGGTGGGGGGGCCGGGTATTCGGTCTTCGGTCGAAGCGCTGGCCGACAAGGGCCTTTCCTCTCCGGTCGTCTGTGGGGGGAGACGGGTTCAGCCGGCTGGGGGGAGACCGGGGGGCGCCGCCGCGAGCCGCCGTGCGCCCGTGCGGCGCCCGTCGGCCTGCGGCGGCGCTGAACTCGTCTCGTCAGCGCTGGTCAGCGCGGTTCGCCGGAGGCGAGCGTGCCCACCTCACGGGGTGTCAGCTCCCGGTCGTAGACATGCACGTCGGCGAGGTCACCGTTCCAGTAGTCGGCCGGCTTGCCATTGAACTTGGCGCGTCCGATCAGCACGGAGCCGGTGGGCTTCACTCTGTTGGAGGCCACCCTCTCTCCCGCGAGCCGGCCGTCCACATAGACCCGCATCCGCTGGTC
This sequence comes from Streptomyces scopuliridis, assembly GCF_042790125.1. Taxonomy (GTDB): domain Bacteria; phylum Actinomycetota; class Actinomycetes; order Streptomycetales; family Streptomycetaceae; genus Streptomyces; species Streptomyces scopuliridis_A. The sequence goes on along the minus strand of NZ_JBHTZS010000009.1, from coordinate 304,740 downwards.
CTGCTGGCTGTACGTGCCGGTCAGGTGGTACCAGCGGTCGGGCTGCGGCTTCTCGGGCGTCTCCGCGACCGTGCGGGCACCGGTGAAACTGAAGGCGAAGTTCCCGTCCTGGCCCGAGTACTGGAGGAAGAACGTGCTGACCCGGTCGCCGTCCTGGGACACGGCGGTGTAGAAGCCGGTCATGTCCTGGGAGGTGAGGCGGACCCGCGCGGCGACCGAGTAGTCCTTGCCCTCGGTCTCGAGCCGGGTGCCGGTGTCCGCGTATCCGCTGGTGCCGTCCAGCCGCAGGGCGCCGCCGCCGGGGCCGTCGGTCCACTGCGTGCCGCCGCCGACCACGGCGTCGTGCTCGCCGGCCTTCGCGGTGCCGGACTGGTACAGGGGCCACCAGCCGAGGCCCCGCAGCGACTCGGCGCCGCTACTCGGGCCCGGCGCGGCCGGTTTGGGCGCGGCCTGCTCCGTCTCCTTCCCGGAGTCCTCGCCGCGCACCAGTTGGACGACGACGAAGGTCAGCGCGACGGTCAATACGGCGATCGTGGTGATAAGCGGCCATCTGCGCGTCATGAAACTTCCCAGGTGGTGCGGCATGAACGTGTCTCTGGTGATCACGTACCCGCTCCGGAATCGGTTCCAAGTGCATGCACATTGCAACAGGTCTGTGATATGGCGGACCGGGGCGCCGGTGAGCGGTACGCCGGACACGACAAGGGAGTTCGGGGGCGGTCCGGTCACAGACCGTCGAGGACGAGGCAGCCGCCGGGGCGGCGTATGCGATCGCTTCCGGTTCCGGCGGGGTCCGGACACGAAAATGCCCTCCGAAACTGCGTTTCCGCAGTTCAGAGGGCATCTACCAGGTGGAGCCTAGGGGAGTCGAACCCCTGACATCTGCCATGCAAAGACAGCGCTCTACCAACTGAGCTAAGGCCCCTCGAAGGGATGGGTACGGCCGAGCCGCGGAACAGCGCCCGTCCATCTCCGGGACCAGGGTACCGGGTGTACCGAGTGATCCCGCAAAAGGATTGGGACTCCCCGTGCACGACCACGCTCCGTAAGATGCCCCACGAGGTTCGCAGCAGCGAAGCTGCCGCATTGGGGAAGCGATGGGGAGACGCGCATGGACGCCGCACAGCAGGAATCGACTGCCAGAGCCAGAGAACTCCAGCGAAGCTGGTACGGAGAGCCGTTGGGGGCGCTCTTCCGGCGTCTCATAGATGACCTGGGCCTCAACCAGGCCCGGCTCGCCGCGGTCCTCGGGCTCTCCGCGCCGATGCTCTCCCAGCTGATGAGCGGTCAACGCGCGAAGATCGGCAACCCGGCCGTGGTCCAGCGCGTCCAGGCGCTCCAGGATCTGGCCGGTCAGGTGGCCGACGGAAGCGTCAGCGCCGGGGAGGCCACGGACCGGATGGAGGAGATCAAGAAGTCGCAGGGCGGCTCCGTCCTCACCGGCACCAGCCAGACGACGAACAGCTCGGGCGCGCCGACCGTGCGCCGGGTGGTCCGCGAGATCCAGTCCCTGCTGCGCTCGGTCGCGGCGGCCGGCGACATCATCGATGCCGCGGACTCCCTCGCCCCGACCCAGCCCGAACTGGCAGAGTTCCTCAGGGTCTACGGCGCCGGGCGCACCGCTGAGGCGGTCGCCCACTACGAGGCGCATCAGAGCTGACGGCGTACGGGACGACGGGGAGCGAGCACGGCGCATGGGTGAGGTCTTCGCAGGACGGTACGAGCTGATCGACCCGATCGGACGCGGCGGTGTCGGTGCCGTCTGGCGTGCCTGGGACCACCGGCGCCGGCGCTATGTGGCGGCGAAGGTCCTCCAGCAGAGCGACGCGCACACCCTGCTGCGGTTCGTGCGGGAGCAGGCGCTGCGGATCGATCACCCGCATGTCCTCGCCCCGGCCAGCTGGGCCGCGGACGACGACAAGGTCCTGTTCACCATGGATCTGGTGAGCGGCGGCTCGCTGGCGCATGTCATCGGCGACTACGGGCCGCTGCCGCCGCGCTTCGTCTGCACCCTGCTCGACCAGTTGCTGGCCGGTCTGGCCGCGGTGCACGCGGAGGGCGTCGTGCACCGCGACATCAAACCGGCCAACATCCTGCTGGAGGCCACCGGAACGGGCAGACCGCATCTGCGGCTGTCCGACTTCGGCATCTCCATGCGCAAGGGCGAGCCGCGCCTGACGGAGACCAACTACGTGGTGGGAACGCCCGGTTACTTCGCGCCCGAGCAGATGATGGGCGACGAACCGGACTTCCCCGCCGATCTCTTCGCGGTCGGTCTCGTGGCGCTCTATCTGCTCCAGGGCCAGAAACCGGACGCCAAGGCGCTGGTCGACCATTTCACCGCGCACGGCACCCCCGGAGCGCCCCAGGGCATCCCCGAGCCGCTGTGGCAGGTCCTGGCGGGCCTGCTGCAGCCCGAGCCGCACGCGAGGTTCCGTACGGCCACGGGCGCCCGCAAGGCGCTGGCAACGGCCGTGGAGATGCTGCCCGAGCCCGATATCGACGACGAGATCGTCGAGGTCTTCGACCAGATCGGTCCGCTCCCCTCCGCGTTCGGCCCCGAAGGTCCCGTCGGCCCCCGAAGCCCCGGAAACCCCGGCGGCCCCGGCGGCCCCGTCACGGATCCCCGGACCGGCGCCCACCCCGCCGCTCCGTACACCGGCGCCGCCGGCGGCCCGTACACCGATCCGCGCGGGGCTCAGCCACCGACCGGACCGGCGACGGTCACGCCGTCCCCCACGCCGCCACCCTCACCGCCGCCCTCGCCGTCCCCCACTCCGGCGCCCGGACCCGCCTCCATGTCGGAGACCGGCAGTTTCCACCTCCCCCCACCGCCGCCGGGCCGGGACCACACGCCCCAGCAGGACCCGTACTCCTCGCAGCCCCAGCCCCCGTACCCCCAGCAGGCCCAGCCCGCCCCCCAGCAGGTCCAGGTCCCGCCGTACCCGGGGCAGCACGTCCCCTCTCCCTACGACTACGCCGCACCGCCCGACCTGTCCCAGGCGGAGACGGCGGCCGTACCGCAGGAACAGGGCCACACCCGCCCGTACACCGCCCAGAGCCCGCGGGTGCCCTATCAGCAGCCGGCGGTTCCCCAGCCGCGGACACCGGCCGCCCACCGCGCCCCCGCCAAACGACCGGGACCGCCCCCGAAGGTGACGGTCCCGGTCCTGCTGCTGGCGCTGGCCTGTTTCGCCGTGGGCATCTGGGCCCTCACTCAGGTCTGAGGACCCGCGCGCTCACCCGGATCCAGAACGGACGGTCCGGGCGCTCAGCCCGATCCCACCGCCGCGCGCCGCCGCGCGAGAAGCGTCCATACCCCCAGGCCCAGCACCAGCACGGTGCCCACGCCGATCCCCGCGGCCGCGACCACCTTCATCGTGCCGCTGTCCGCCGCGGCGGTCCCCGTCCTACCGTCGTCCTTCGCCGCCTGCCGGTCGTCGGGGTTCACGCTGAAGTCGCCGGCGGGCCCCGCGTACGCCGGAGCGCTCTTCGGATCGCCCGTGACATCGACCCGCAGCGTCAGCCCGTAGGGCCCCGCGCCGAACTTCTCGCCCACCTCCGGGTTGAGGCTGACCCGCAGGTAGTACCAGCCCGCGAACCTCATCTCCTTGTCGCCGGTCCGCGAGCCGAAGCGGTTCTCGTACGCCACCGGGGGCAGCGGGTCGAGGGCCGTCGTCTTCTGCTTGCCGTTGTACGAGAGCGAGTTGGTGCTGTCGACGAGCCCTCGCGCCGGGTTGTAGAGGGCCATGGAGAACGCGCCGCTCACAAACCCCGGCCCTGATCCCGCCGCCGCCGCGCTGCCCAGGTCCGCGGCGGCGAAGATCTGCTGCCCCCAGTCCACCGGCACCCGGTAGAAGAGCGTGGCGCCCGGCTCGATCCGCGCCGTCCACTCGCCCTTCCCCAGCTCCGCCGCGTCATAGAAGCCCGTACCGCCCGCCCGCGACCGCGGCTCGCCGCCGGCCGGCTCCGGCGAGGCGCTGGGCCACCCCGAAGGCGCCTCGGACGGTCCGGGACTCGTGAGCTTCGGCTCGGAGACATGGCGGATCTCCAGCTCCCACGGCTCGGGGGTGGAGGTGTCCTCGCCGGTCCGCTCGATGACCACGTAGTACGCGCCGGCTTCCTGGCAGGAGTACGCCCCCTCGTCGATCAGCCGGTAGGCATAGGCCGCGAGCGGCCGGGGGAATTTGCCCGCCGAGCCGAACTGCGCGTCGTTGGAGCCGCAGTCGCTGCCCTGGCTGTTCTGCAGCGAGATCTCGATCTTGTCTCCGTAGGCGACCGTCGTCGCCGGCCCGGGTACGGCGACGGCCGAGACATAGGCGTTCGTCTCCGCGTCGAGGTTCAGCCGGTAGATGAGCCTGCCGCCGGGCTCGATCGCATCGCGGTAAGTGCCGCCGTCGTCAAGCTGCTTCGCCTCGCTCGTGGTCGCCGCGCCGCTGATCCGCTTCGCGCCGGGATCGAAGGCGTACGGGCCCGGCTCACCGGCCGCCCGAGCCTGGCCCGGCAGCGCCGCCAGCACGCACACCGCCGCGCCCACCGCCGCCGCCCGAGGGCCTCTCACCGACGCCGCCCGCCCCCTGCTGCGCTGCCACTTCACGCGCTTCCCCTCGCCCTCTCGGCCCGCCTGGCCCCTGTCCGGTCGGTCCATCCTGCCCCGGGGCTCCCGCCGCTGTCTGCGGGGTCCGCACGGTCGGCGGGATCGCTCCCGGTCTACCCACCGGGCCTTTGCGTAAGCAAGTCAAACCTTCACATAAGTGAAGTTCATGGGCGGGCGCACAGGCCCGGACAGCACGGGGTCCGGACAGCACGGAGCCCCGACCGCTCGGCGGCCGGGGCTCGTATCAGGACTACTGCGTCTCACACACCCGAACCTGCGGGCACGGAGTCGGTCTCCTCCGTCCACAGATCCTGCTCGGCGCGGTCCGCCTGGATCTGGCGGTACACGAGGAGCCCGCCGATGGCGGCCAGTGCGACCAAGAGAAGCTTCTTCACCGCGCGACCTCGTCTTTCCTTGACGTAGGGGACTTCTGGCGCCCGACTATACACACCGACCGATACCGATCGGTGACCTGCCCGCAACGCGGGGCGGGGCCTCGGCTCATAGGAAGAACGTCCATAGGAACAGCAGCGAAATGCGATCGGCCCGTACGGACAGGATCCGTACGGGCCGATTCTCGCGGTGGGGCTAACAGGATTTGAACCTGTGGCCTCATCCTTATCAGGGATGCGCTCTAACCAACTGAGCTATAGCCCCGCGCTGCCCCTGAAGATTAGCGCACTTCAGGGCCAGCCCCAAAATCGATACCCGGCCCTCACTCGTCCTCGGCGAGCGTGAGCTCAACACCGCCCACGAAGCCCGCGGACAGGTTGTAGATGAAGGCCCCGAGCGTGGCCAGCGCCGTCGCGAGCACCACATCGATCACCGCGATGACCGACGTGAAGATGATCACTCGCGGCAGCGACAGGAACGACTGAAGGTCGAAGCCATTGCTCTCGTTCGAGCCCGTGGCCTCACTGATCGTCCCGCCCACCGTCGAGAAAACGCCCATCGCGTCCATGACCATCCACAGCACGGCGGCCGCGACGATGGTGCACAGACCCAGCGCGATGGAGAGCAGGAAACTGACCTTCATCACCGACCACGGATCGGCCTTCGCCACCCGCAGTCGCGCCTTGCGGGTACGCGGAGTCGTCCGCGCCCCCGTCCGCGGCCGGCGCACCGCGGAAGCGGAAGGAGCCCCCGAAGGACCGGCCCCACCGGAAACGGCAGATGTCACAGACGCCCCTTGCTGAATCTGCTGTCCGCCCTGGCTCGGCCCGCCGCCCTGGGGCGAGGGATACGCCTGCGGCGGGTGGTACGGCTGGGCGGCCGGCTGCGGCTGCCCGGATCCGTACGTCTCGTAAGGGGGCTTCTGCCCCCGAGTGTCGGTCACCGATACCCCCTGGGAGTCCGTGGCAGGGCCACGGGCACCGTTCGCTCCGGAAGCGGCCGATCCGGCGCCCGTGGCTCCACTCACGCTCTACTCCTCGTGCTCCCCGGCCGAGGACTGAGTGCCCTCGGCGACGACCTCGGCCGTACCAGCCTCTTCGGTCCCCGGGTCATCGGTCCCGTCGACCTCTTCGGCTTCACGTCCTGCCTCGGCATTGCGCGCGATTCCGACGACGGCATCCCGCTTGCCCAGGTTGATCAGTTGGACACCCATCGTGTCACGGCCGGTCTCCCTGACTTCGTTGACTCGCGTGCGAATCACACCGCCGCCGAGGGTGATGGCAAGGATCTCATCCGTTTCCTCCACCACCAACGCACCGACGAGAGAACCCCGATCCTCCACAATCTTGGCGGCCTTGATGCCCAGACCGCCACGACCCTGGACGCGATACTCGTCGACAGCGGTCCGCTTCGCGTATCCGCCATCTGTAGCAGTGAAGACGAACGTACCGGGCCGGACGACATTCATCGAGAGCAGTTCGTCGCCTTCGCGGAAACTCATCCCCTTCACGCCCGACGTGGCACGCCCCATCGGCCGCAGCGCGTCGTCGGTCGCGGTGAACCGGATCGACTGTGCCTTCCGGCTGATGAGCAGCAGATCGTCCTCCGCAGACACCAGCTCCGCGCCGATCAGCTCGTCGTCCGCGCCGTCGTCCGTCTCCCGGAGGTTGATCGCGATGACACCGCCCGAGCGGGGTGAGTCGTAATCCTTGAGCGGGGTCTTCTTCACCAGACCCGCCTTCGTGGCCAGGACCAGATACGGCACGGCCTCGTAGTCACGGATCGCCAGGATCTCGGCGATCTGCTCGTCCGGCTGGAAAGCGAGCAGATTGGCCACATGCTGACCGCGCGCGTCCCGCCCGGCGTCCGGCAGCTCGTACGCCTTCGCCCGGTAGACCCGGCCCTTGTTCGTGAAGAACAGCAGCCAGTGGTGCGTCGTCGAGACGAAGAAGTGGTCGACGATGTCGTCTTCCTTCAGCTTCGTACCGCGTACGCCCTTGCCGCCGCGCTTCTGCGAGCGGTAGTCGTCCGTCTTCGTACGCTTCACATAGCCGCCACGCGTGATCGTGACGACGATGTCCTCCTCGGCGATCAGGTCCTCGATGGACATGTCACCGTCGAAGGGCACCAGCTTCGAACGCCGGTCGTCACCGAACTTGTCGACGATGACCGCCAGTTCGTCATGGACGATCTGACGCTGCTTCTCCGGCGAGGCCAGGATCGCGTTGTACTCGTTGATCTTCTGCTGGAGCTCGTCGTGTTCCGCGACGATCTTCTGCCGCTCCAGGGCCGCCAGCCGGCGCAGCTGCATCTCCAGGATCGCGTTCGCCTGGATCTCGTCGATCGTGAGCAGCCCCATCAGGCCCGCACGCGCGGTCTCGACCGTGTCACTGCGCCGGATCAGCGCGATGACCTCGTCGATCGCGTCGAGCGCCTTGAGCAGACCGCGCAGGATGTGCGCGCGTTCCTCGGCCTTGCGCAGCCGGAACTTCGTCCGCCGGATGATGACCTCGATCTGGTGCGTCACCCAGTGCCGGATGAACGCGTCCAGCGAGAGCGTGCGCGGCACGCCGTCCACCAGCGCCAGCATGTTCGCGCTGAAGTTGCTCTGCAGATCGGTGTGCTTGTACAGGTTGTTCAGCACGACCTTGGCGACCGCGTCCCGCTTCAGGACGACGACCAGCCGCTGGCCCGTACGCGAGGACGTCTCGTCGCGGACATCCGCGATGCCGCCGATCTTTCCGTCCTTGACCAGGTCGGCAATCTTCTGAGCGAGATTGTCCGGGTTGGTCTGGTACGGCAGCTCCGTGACCACCAGGCACTGGCGGTTCTGGATCTCCTCGACCTCGACCACCGCGCGCATCGTGATCGAGCCGCGGCCCGTGCGGTACGCCTCCTCGATGCCCTTGCGCCCCACGACCAGCGCGCCGGTCGGGAAGTCCGGGCCCTTGATCCGCTCGATCAGCGCGTCGAGCAGCTCCTCGTGCGTCGCCTCGGGGTGCTCCAGCGCCCACATCGCACCGGCCGCGACCTCCCGCAGATTGTGCGGCGGGATGTTCGTGGCCATACCGACGGCGATCCCGGCGGAGCCGTTGATCAGCAGATTCGGGAACCGCGCCGGCAGAACCGTCGGCTCCTGGTTACGGCCGTCGTAGTTGTCCGTGAAGTCGACGGTCTCCTCGTCGATGTCCCGGAGCATCTCCATCGACAGCGGCATCATCTTGCACTCGGTGTACCGCATGGCCGCGGCCGGGTCATTGCCCGGAGAACCGAAGTTGCCGTTGGAGTCCACCAGCGGCATCCGCATCGACCACGGCTGCGCCAGCCTGACCAGCGCGTCATAGATCGAGGAGTCGCCGTGCGGGTGGTACGTACCCATGACGTCACCGACGACGCGGGCGCACTTGTAGAAGCCCTTCTCGGGCCGGTAGCCACCGTCGTACATCGCGTACAGCACACGCCGGTGGACGGGCTTGAGCCCGTCCCGTACGTCCGGCAGCGCGCGCGACACGATGACGGACATCGCGTAGTCGAGATACGAGCGCTGCATCTCCGTTTCGAGCCCGACCGGCTCTACGCGCATCGCGAGACCTTCAACCGCCTCGACCGCCTCCTGGACCACAGGGGTACCAGGGGTGCCGGGGACGCCGGAGCTCTCGGGGATATCAGGGGTGTCAGGGGTGTTCTCGTCGGCCATTGCTGGTCAGTGTTCCTTTCGGCCTTGTCGAATCCGTCAGCTGAGACCGACTCAGATGTCGAGGAAGCGGACGTCCTTGGCATTGCGCTGGATGAACGACCGCCGCGCCTCGACGTCCTCGCCCATCAGCACCGAGAACAGATCGTCGGCCTGGGCGGCGTCGTCCAGCGTGACCTGGCCGAGCACCCGGTGGTCGATGTCCATCGTGGTGACCCGCAGCTCCTCGGCGTTCATCTCGCCCAGGCCCTTGAAGCGCTGGATCGAGTCCTCGCGGATCCGCTTGCCGTTCTGCTTGCCCAGCTCCACCAGGGCGTCGCGCTCCCGGTCGGAGTAGGCGTACTCGAAGTCGTCCCGGCCCCACTTGATCTTGTAGAGCGGCGGACGCGACAGATAGACGTGCCCGGCCTCGACCAGGGGGCGCATGAAGCGGAACAGGAACGTCAGCAGCAGCGTGTTGATGTGCTGGCCGTCGACATCGGCGTCCGCCATCAGAATGATCTTGTGATAGCGGAGCTTCTCGATGTCGAAGTCCTCGTGCACACCGGTACCGAACGCCGAGATCAGCGCCTGCACCTCGGTGTTCTGGAGGATCTTGTCGATCCGCGCCTTCTCGACGTTCAGGATCTTGCCCCGGATCGGCAGGATCGCCTGGTACATCGGGTTACGGCCCGACTTCGCGGAACCACCGGCCGAGTCACCCTCGACGATGAAGATCTCGCACTTCGACGGATCGTTCGACTGGCAGTCGCTCAGCTTGCCCGGCAGCGACGCGCTCTCCAGCAGCCCCTTGCGCCGGGTCAGATCCCGCGCCTTACGGGCGGCGACCCGGGCCGTGGCGGCCTGGATCGACTTGCGGATGATGTCCGCGGCCTCGTTCGGATTGCGGTCGAACCAGTCCGTGAGGTGCTCGTGCACGATCTTCTGGACGAAGGTCTTCGCCTCGGTGTTGCCGAGCTTCGTCTTCGTCTGGCCCTCGAACTGCGGCTCGCCCAGCTTCACCGAGATGATCGCGGTCAGACCCTCGCGGATGTCCTCGCCCGCCAGGTTGTCGTCCTTCTCGCGCAGGAACTTCTTCTCGCGCGCGTAGCGGTTGACCAGACCGGTCATCGCCGCGCGGAAGCCCTCCTCGTGCGTACCGCCCTCATGCGTGTGGATCGTGTTCGCGAACGAGTACACACCCTCGCTGTACTGCGCGTTCCACTGCATCGCGATCTCGACCGAGAGCAGCCGCTCCTTGTCCTCGGCCTCGATGTCGATGACCGTCGGATGGATCAGCTCGCCCTTGCGCGAGTTCAGGTACTTCACGAAGTCGACGATGCCGCCCTCGTAGAAGTACGTGACCGTACGGGCCGGCTCCTCGCTCGTGCCCTCGGTCACGTCCGTGCCCGCCACATCGGCGCCCACGACGGCCTTCGCCGACTCGCGCTCGTCCGTCAGCGTCAGGGTCAGGCCCTTGTTGAGGAAGGCCATCTCCTGAAAACGCCGCGACAGCGTCTCGAAGGAGTACTCCGTCGTCTCGAAGATGTCCGGGTCGGCCCAGAACGTCACCGTCGTACCGGACTCCGCGGTCTCCTCGTTACGGGCCAGCGGAGCCGTCGGCACACCGAGCTTGTAGTCCTGCGTCCAGCGGTAGCCGTCGCGCTTGACCTCGACCGAGACCTTCGACGACAGGGCGTTGACGACCGAGACGCCGACGCCGTGCAGACCACCGGAGACGGCATAGCCGCCGCCGCCGAACTTGCCGCCCGCGTGCAGGACCGTCAGCACGACCTCGATGGCCGGCTTGTTCTCGGACGGAACGATGTCCACCGGGATACCGCGGCCGTTGTCGACCACACGCACCCCGCCGTCGGCGAGGATCGTCACGTCGATGGTGTCCGCGTGCCCGGCCAGGGCCTCGTCGACGGAGTTGTCGACGACCTCGTACACCAAGTGATGCAGCCCACGCTCACCGGTGGATCCGATGTACATGCCGGGCCGCTTGCGGACCGCGTCCAAACCCTCGAGCACGGTAATGGCACTGGCGTCGTACGAGGCGGTCACCTCGCCGTTCTCGCCAGTGGCGGTGGACGGAGTCTTCTCATTGGGGTTGCCGGAATCGGCCACGAAGCGCCCTTTCTGGCACAGCACGAGCCGTTCTCCGGCTAGCGGGAGCGGCTGCGTCGTTCGGCTTGTATCGACGGGTCCCGCAAGCAGAGCGGGATTTTCCACCAGTCTACCGGTAGCGCCGACCCGAATGGGGGTTTGCCGGTACCTGAGTCCGCATGTGCCGCCCTGAACGAGCGCCCGCCGACTCCCCATATTCGGGAAGGGGCTCCAAGAGGCTCACACCCGCATTGAGCGCTTCGGCCTGTCAACCTCCCACTACGGTGAGGGACACCTCAGCCTCCACAGGCGTCCCACCAGGACATCCCGGAGTCGGAGAGAGCGCCGGAGCGGCCCGGCGACCGGCCCGCGGCGCACTCCGCGACGGCACACCCCACCCGCCGCCACGGAGCGCGCGGAGGTCGGCAGCCTGACCCCTTGAAGGCTGAAAGCCCTGGTCAGAGCCTTCTTCCAGCTGTCAAGACGCAACCGGCGCCATCAGCCGTACGTGTCACCCGGGCCCGTGCTGCCCGGCGCCCGCAGCCGGCCGAACCGCTGCGGCGGGCCCCCCGGGCCCAGCACCTTGATCATCCGTACGGTGCCATGCCCCAGGTCCTCGTTCAGCCGCGCCACCAGCCGGGGCGCCAGCAGCCGCAGCTGCGTCGCCCACGCCGTCGAGTCGCACTGCACCGTCAGCACCCGCTCGTCATTGCCGTCGTCGTACCGCTGCGGCACACAGTGCTTCGCCACGTCCTCGCCGACGATCTGCGGCCACCGGCCCATCACCCCGCCCACGGCCGCCGGCGTCTCCCAGCCCCGCTCCGTGATCAGCCGGTTGATCGCCGCACCCAGCGGCAGCGGATCACGGCCGTCCGCCCGCGCCCCCGAACGCAGCCCGCCACCGCGCCGCGCCTGCTTCTTCTGCTGTACCGCCGCGCCCCGCGCCCGCGCCTGCTCCTTCGCCGCGCGCAGCGCGACCCGCGCCAGATCCACCCCGGACTCCGAGGGCAGCGGCGCACCCGGCGCCCCGGAAGCCGGAGAGGAGCCCGGCAGCTGCGCGGACCCTCCGGAGCCGTCGGCCCCGGGCGCCCCGGACACTCCCCGCGAGATGCTCATACGCGCTCCACCGCACCGTCGGCCACCGCGAACCGCGCCCCGGCCAGCACCCCCGGCACATCGTCGTCCACAGCCGCCGTCACCAGCACCTGCTCACCCGGAACCACCAGCTCCGCGAGCCGCTCCCGCCGCCGCGCGTCCAGCTCGGCGAACACGTCGTCCAGCACCAGCACCGGCTCATTGCCCTCGGCGCGCAGCAGATCGTACGAGGCCAGCCGCAGCGCCAGCGCGAAGGACCAGCACTCGCCATGGCTGGCGTACCCCTTCGCGGGCAGCCGGCCCAGCTTCAGCACCAGGTCGTCGCGGTGCGGACCGACCAGCGTCACGCCCCGCTCGATCTCCTGCTTGCGCACCCCGGCCAGGGCCGCCAGCAGATGCGCGTACAGCTCATCGCGCGACATCACCCCCGAGGTCACGAGCCCGTCCGCCGCCCCGGGCCCCGAAACGCCGTCACCGGAGACGGCGGGCGCCCCGGAATCGCCGGGATCACCGGCGGAGGAACGGTACTCCAGCGCCACCGGACCGCCCCCGGGCGCCAGTTGCTCATACGCCTTGTCCGCCAGCGGCTGGAGCGTCGCGATCAGATCGACCCGCTGCGCCAGCAACTCGGCCCCCGCACGCGCCAGATGCTGGTCCCAGACATCCAGCGTCGACAGATCCATGCCGCGCCCGCCGTGCCGCCGCGCCATCGCCGCCGACTTCAGCAGCGTATTGCGCTGCCTGAGCACCCGGTCGTAGTCCGACCGCACCCCGGCCATCCGCGGCGACCGCGCCGTGATCAGCTCGTCGAGGAACCGGCGCCGCTCACCCGGATCGCCCTTCACCAGCGCCAGATCCTCCGGCGCGAACAGCACCGTCCGTACGATCCCCAGCACATCACGCGGCCTGACCTGCGAGGACCGGTTGATACGCGCCCTGTTCGCACGGCCCGGATTCAGCTCGAGTTCCACCAGCTGCGAACGCTCGCCCTGGGTGACCGAGGCCCGGATCACCGCACGGTCCGCGCCCATCCGCACCAGCGGGGCGTCCGACGACACCCGGTGACTGCCGAGGCTCGCGAGATAGCCGACCGCCTCGACCAGATTGGTCTTCCCCTGCCCGTTCGCCCCCACGAACGCGGTGACGCCCGGATCGAGCGGTACCTCGACCCGGGCGTAGGACCGGAAGTCGGCCAGCGACAGATGCGTGACGTGCATGGATGTACGCGGGCCTCCCCCGGCTCAGGGCTCTACTTCTTGGGCTTGTTCGGCTCGACCGCGTGGCCGCCGAACTGATTGCGCAGCGCCGAGACCATCTTCATCTGCGGCGAATCGTCCTGCCGGGACGCGAAGCGCGCGAACAGCGACGCGGTGATCGCGGGCAGCGGCACCGCGTGGTTGATGGCCGCCTCGACCGTCCACCGGCCCTCGCCGGAGTCCTCCGCGTAGCCCTTCAGCTTCTCCAGGTGCTCATCCTCGTCCAGGGCGTTGACCGCCAGATCCAGCAGCCAGGAACGGATGACCGTGCCCTCCTGCCAGGAGCGGAAGACCTCACGGACATCGGTGACCGAGTCGACGCTCTCCAGCAGCTCCCAGCCCTCGGCATAGGCCTGCATCATGGCGTACTCGATGCCGTTGTGGACCATCTTGGCGAAGTGGCCCGCGCCGACCTTGCCGGCGTGCACGGAACCGAAGTCGCCCTCGGGCTTGAGCGCCTCGAAGACCGGCTCCACCTTCGCCACGTTCTCCGGGGCGCCGCCGTACATCAGCGCGTAGCCGTTCTCCAGGCCCCAGACCCCGCCGGAGACACCGCAGTCGACGAAACCGATGCCCTTGATGCCCAGCTCGACCGCGTGCTTCTCGTCGTCGGTCCAGCGGGAATTCCCGCCGTCCACCACCACGTCTCCGGGCGACAGCAGCTCGGCCAGCTCGTCGATCGTGGCCTGGGTCGCGGCACCGGCCGGAACCATCACCCACACCACTCGCGGACCCTTGAGCTTGCTCACCAGCTCCTGGAGGCTGTGGACATCGGCGAGGTCCGGATTGCGGTCATATCCGATGACGGTGTGGCCTGCGCGGCGGATGCGCTCGCGCATATTGCCGCCCATCTTGCCGAGACCGACGAGACCGAGCTCCATCAGGCGTTCCTTAAGCGTTGAGGCGATTCATACCCGGGTTCGTACCCGGGTCCGAGCCTACGCCCGGACCCGGCCACTCACCTGTGGGGTCAGCCGCTCAGGCGTACCGGCATGATCAGGTACTTGTACGCCTCGTCCGCCTCCGCGTCGACGGCCGGCCGGCCGCTCAGCAGCGCAGGCTTCGTGGACGTCGTGAAGGAGAGCTGGGCGACCGGCGAGTCGATCGCGCTCAGCCCGTCGAGCAGGAAGGTCGGGTTGAAGGCGATCGAGATGTCATCGCCCTCCAGCTGCGCGTCGACGCGCTCCACAGCCTGTGCGTCATCGCTGGAACCGGCCTCCAGGATCAGCACGCCCTGCTCGAAGCTGAGCCGCACCGGGGTGTTCCGCTCGGCGACCAGCGCCACACGCTTGACGGCCTCGACGAACGGGGCGGTCTCGATCACCGCGACCGAGTTGAACTCCGTCGGGAAGAGCGTGCGGTACTTCGGGAGATCGCCTTCGAGCAGCCGGGTGGTCGTACGCCGCCCGGCGCCCTCGAAACCGATCAGCCCCTCGCCGGCCCCCGCCCCGGAGAGCGCCAGCGTGACCGTGTCACCACTGGTGAGCGCCTTGGCGGTGTCCAGCAGCGTCTTGGCGGGCACCAGCGCGACCGCGGACACATCGGAGGCTTCCGGCTTCCACAGGAACTCACGGACCGCGAAGCGGTAGCGGTCGGTCGAGGCCAGGGTGACCGTGTCGCCCTCGATCTCGATCCGTACACCGGTCAGCACCGGCAGCGTGTCGTCGCGGCCCGCGGCGATGGCGACCTGGGAGGCGGCCGAGGCGAAGACCTCACCGGGGACGGTGCCCGTCGCGGTCGGCATCTGCGGCAGCGCCGGGTACTCGTCCACCGGGAGGGTGTGGAGAGTGAAGCGCGAGGAGCCGCAGACCACGGTCGCCCGTACACCGTCTGTGGAAATCTCCACGGGCCGGTTCGGCAGCGCGCGGCAGATGTCGGCGAGGAGCCGGCCGGAGACGAGGACGGTGCCGTCCTCCTCGACCTCGGCGTCCACCGAGACCCGCGCCGAGACCTCGTAGTCGAAGCTGGAGAAGCTGAGAGCGCCGTCCTCGGCCTTCAGCAGAAGGCCTGCGAGTACGGGCGCCGGCGGACGGGCCGGGAGGCTACGGGCCACCCAGGCCACCGCCTCCGCGAGTACATCGCGCTCCACCCGGATCTTCACCGGAACCGCCTCCTGCTGTTGCTGGCTCGCCCTGCTGGCCTTCGTCGTCGGCTGTGATGCCGGGGACCAGTCTGACGTACGGCACCGACAGTCGGTGCGGCTGCGGGTCAAGTCGGCGAGACGGGTGCCGAGGGCTCCGGGGCCGAGTTGTGCACAGGGCCTTCTTCGAAGCGGATTCCTCGTTAACTCTGAGTGGGAGTAGTAGTAGGGCCTGTGGAAACCGTGGATAACGTCATCCGCGCAGGTCAGACCCGTTTTTTTGTCCACCGACCCTGTGGGCGCCAGCCGTGGACAACCCGGTCGTTCTGTGGACGGGCGAAAGTTCTGCACAACCGGTGCACAGGACACAGGGACTTCTCCCCAGCCACGTCCCCAGCTTTACCCACGTTCCCCACAGCCCAATCGACCTCCTTGGTGTGACGCCTTTCACTCGACTCAGCGATCCCGGGTGTTTCGTTGCCGAACAGTGGACAGGGGTGTGGAGAAGCTGTGGGAAAGGGAGGCCCGCCTGTGGGCCGCCAGTGGACAACAGCGCCGGTGCCCTGTGGAAGAATTTTCCGTCCACAGTCTGTGGAGCAGCGTCGGCCACAAATCCACAGGGCTCTGACCTGGACCGATGGCCTCCCGCCCGGTGCGCCTGTGGACGCAATCTGGACAACTTCCCGGTCCCCAGGCTGTGGATGGAAGATCGCGACCCGATCTGTGGAGAAGGCCCCTCCATCCCCAGGTATTCGAACAGCGAGGGCCGGGCGGCGACACGCGGACCCGGCCGCCGCGGGGTCCACAGACCGCGAAAAGGCGCCCAGGGACCGTCGCGGACGGTGTCCCTGAGCGCCTCGGCAGCGAGCGCAGAGCCGGCTGTCAGCCGTTCTTGATGCGGTTGGTGAGCTCCGTGACCTGGTTGTAGATCGAGCGCCGCTCGGCCATCAGCGCGCGGATCTTCCGGTCCGCGTGCATCACGGTCGTATGGTCCCTGCCGCCGAACTGCGCGCCGATCTTGGGCAGGGAGAGATCGGTCAGCTCACGGCAGAGATACATCGCGATCTGCCGGGCCGTCACCAGCACCCGGCTCCTCGACGAGCCGCAGAGGTCCTCCACCGTCAGCCCGAAATAATCGGCGGTCGCCGCCATGATGGCGCTCGCGGTGATCTCCGGGGCCGAGTCCTCCCCGCCCGGGATCAGATCCTTGAGCACGATCTCGGTGAGGCCGAGGTCCACCGGCTGCCGGTTGAGCGAGGCGAACGCCGTCACCCGGATCAGCGCGCCCTCCAGCTCGCGGATGTTCCGCGAGATCCGGGAGGCGATGAACTCCAGCACCTCGGGCGGTGCGTTGAGCTGCTCCTGCACCGCCTTCTTGCGGAGGATCGCGATACGCGTCTCCAGCTCCGGCGGCTGGACATCGGTGGTCAGGCCCCACTCGAAGCGGTTGCGGAGCCGGTCCTCCAGCGTGATCAGCTGCTTGGGCGGCCGGTCCGAGGAGAGCACGATCTGCTTGTTGGCGTTGTGGAGCGTGTTGAAGGTGTGGAAGAACTCCTCCTGCGTCGACTCCTTGCTCGCCAGGAACTGGATGTCGTCGACCAGCAGGATGTCGACATCCCGGTACCGCTTGCGGAAGGTGTCGCCCTTGCCGTCACGGATCGAGTTGATGAACTCGTTCGTGAACTCCTCGGAGCTCACGTACCGCACCCGCGTACCGGGGTAGAGGCTGCGCGCGTAGTGCCCGATGGCGTGCAGCAGATGCGTCTTGCCGAGCCCGGACTCCCCGTAGATGAAGAGCGGGTTGTACGCCTTCGCCGGGGCCTCGGCGACCGCGACCGCGGCCGCGTGCGCGAACCGGTTGGACGCCCCGATGACAAACGTGTCGAAGAGGTACTTGGGATTCAGCCGGGCATGCGGCTCGCCGGGACCCGGCGCCGGGGCGGGCTGGGCGCCCAGCGGTCCCAGCGCTCCGCCGCGCGGACCCCCGCGGCCGGCATGGGGCCCGCCGCCGTGGCGCGGCGACGGCGGGTCCTGGAGCTCGTGCCGGTCGGAGTGCTGCTCGTACGGGGAGTGCTCGGGCCCCTGCGGCTGCCGGTAGTCGTGCTGCGGCTGCTGCTGGTGAGCGGTGGCGTACGGATCGCGGTCCTGGTAGGCGCCCGGCCGGGGCTGCTGCCAGGACAGATCCTCCTGGGTCCGCGGCCAGGCGCCGGGATCGGGACGCTGCTGCTGATAGTCCGGGTACGCGGGCCGTACCGACGGCATGCCGTCGTCCGACGGGCGGTGCCCGTAGCCGTCGTATGTATCGGTCTGCCGCTGTTCGTCGTGGGACGGCCCCTGATAGCGGTGCTGCTGGGGCACGGGCGGGGCCGGCGGGGTGGGGTCGGCGGCCGAGTCGTCGACGGTGATGGCGATCCGGATGGGCCGGCCGCACTCATGGCTCAGCGTTTCGCTGATGAGAGGGGCGAGCCTGCCCTCCAGGACGCGCTTGCCCCATTCATTGGGGACGGCGAGCAGCGCGGTGTCGGCGACCAGCGCGAGGGGCTGACAGCGCTCGATCCACTGCTTGTCCTTGGGCTCGACGCCCTGCTGGCCCTCCCTGAGGAGCTGCTCCAGCACTCGTGGCCACACTGCGGCAAGATCGGCAGGTACATCAGCCACAAGGCACGCTCTCTCGCAGGTCCAGATCCCACGAATGTGTGGTTCTCGGGACGGGATGGGAAGACCGGCAGGAAATGAAGCCGGAGTTCAGCCACGGTAGTCAGGGCGACCCGCGCGGTTCAAGTTGTTGTCCACAGCCTGTGCACAATGGGGCCCGGCATGGAGCTGGTTTGACCGGATGGCGTAGCCGCGCGTACCGTGACCAGGTCGAGTTGTCGATGGCTGCTGCCGCCTGCCTCCGATGGGCAAAGATCACGATCTGTGGTTGTGAAGCGGTGCACTCGGGCGTGATCGCGAGCTTCTCAGCTTCTCGTGGGCGCACGGTGACAGCCAGGCGATGTCCCGCCATCCACACATCATTTTCTGGAGCCCCCGAGTGAGCAAGCGCACCTTCCAGCCGAACAACCGCCGTCGCGCCAAGACCCACGGGTTCCGGCTGCGGATGCGTACCCGTGCCGGTCGCGCGATTCTCGCGACCCGCCGTGGCAAGGGTCGCGCCCGTCTGTCGGCCTGAGCGCCTGATCGCCAACAGGTCATGACGTGCTGCCTACCGAGAATCGGCTGAGGCGGCGCGAGGACTTCGCGGCCGCGGTACGCCGGGGACGCCGGGCCGGACGCCCGCTTCTCGTCGTCCATCTACGCAGCGGTGCAACGGACCCGCACGCGCCAGGGGAGAGCGCCTCCCCGACGCGTGCGGGTTTCGTCGTCAGCAAGGCCGTGGGTGGAGCCGTCGTACGTAACCAGGTGAAGCGCAGACTGCGTCATCTGATACGCGAACGACTGTCCGAGCTGCCCCCCGGTAGCCTGGTTGTCGTACGGGCGCTGCCTGGAGCGGGCGACGCCGAATATGCACACCTGGCCCGAGACCTGGACGCCGCCTTTCAGCGGCTGCTGGGAGGGGGCACACGATGAAGTACCCGCTGCTGGCTCTGATCAAGCTGTACCAGTGGACGATCAGCCCGCTTCTCGGGCCCGTCTGCCGGTACTACCCGTCGTGTTCGCACTACGGATACACGGCCATCGACCGGCATGGCGCGGTGAAGGGCACGGCACTGACCGCCTGGCGCATTCTGCGGTGCAATCCGTGGTCGCCGGGTGGTGTGGACCATGTCCCGCCGCGCAAACGCCCGCGCTGGCATGAATCGCTGCGCAATGCCTGGCGCGGCCGTAAGGGCGGACACTCCGCCGCTGGCGTGCCTTCCGGGGGACCGGCCCCCGACACCCCGAGTCCGGCCGCAGAGACCTCGCCCAAAGCTCAAGGAGCCTGATTAGTGGACACGATTGCCAGTCTCTTCAGTTTTATCACCACACCTGTTTCATGGGTCATCGTCCAGTTCCACTCGCTGTACGGGATGATTTTCGGCCCCGACACGGGCTGGGCCTGGGGGCTGTCCATCGTGTCCCTGGTGGTACTGATCCGGATCTGTCTGATCCCGCTGTTCGTCAAGCAGATCAAGTCGACCCGGAACATGCAGGTGCTCCAGCCCAAGATGAAGGCGATCCAGGAGCGCTACAAGAACGACAAACAGCGTCAGTCCGAAGAGATGATGAAGCTGTACAAGGAGACGGGTACCAACCCGCTCTCCTCATGTCTTCCCATCCTGGCGCAGTCGCCGTTCTTCTTTGCCCTGTACCACGTGCTCTCCAGCATCGCGAGCGGCAAGACCGTTGGCGTCATCGATGACCAGAGGCTGCTGGACAGCGCGCGTCAGGCGCATATCTTCGGTGCCCCGCTGGCCGCCAAGTTCATGGACAGCACCGAGAAGGTCGCCTCCCTGAACGCCTCGCTGACCGATGTGCGGGTCGTCACCGCGATCATGATCGTGCTGATGTCGGCGTCGCAGTTCTACACGCAGCGCCAGCTGATGACGAAGAACGTCGACCTGACGGTCAAGACGCCGTACATGCAGCAGCAGAAGATGCTGATGTACATCTTCCCGCTGATCTTCGCCGTCACGGGTGTCAACTTCCCCGTCGGTGTCCTGGTCTACTGGCTGACCACCAACGTGTGGACCATGGGCCAGCAGATGTATGTGATCAACCAGAACCCGACCCCGGGCAGCAAGGCGCAGGACCAGTACCTGCAGCGTCTGCTGAAGAACATCACCGCGCACAGCGAGGTGCGGTCCCGCCGTAAGCGCACCATCGTCCAGGCGATCGTGGCCAAGGGCCCGGACCGCAATGACAACGAGCGCAAGTTCGTCACGAGCCTGGCCAAGGCCGGGCTGGCCGCGCAGCCCGACGGAACGGTGATCAAGAGCGACACCGCCGCTGCCGAGGCCGAGTCCGGCGGTGCGGCGAGGCGGCACCAGCCCAAGCGCCAGACCAAGGCGAAGCGGCAGGCCGCCGCCCAGTCGGGTACGGACAAGCAGGAACAGCCCAAGGACTCCGAGGCCGCCGACAAGTCGGCGAAGACTTCGTTGGAGAAGGGCGAGCCGCAGGACACCAGGTCCAAGGCGTCGGGCACCCCCGCCGCCGGTTCCGCACGCCAAGCCAAGTCGGGGCAGCGTAAGGGCCAGCAGCGGCCCAAGCACCCGTCCAAGAAGTAAGAAGGAGTCCATCCGTGACGGAAGGCACCATCTCCGCCGCCGAGTCCGCCGACGAGGGGGGCGACACCCTGACCCGCCTGGAGCAGGAAGGGGAGATCG
Organism: Streptomyces scopuliridis; assembly: GCF_042790125.1. Taxonomy (GTDB): domain Bacteria; phylum Actinomycetota; class Actinomycetes; order Streptomycetales; family Streptomycetaceae; genus Streptomyces; species Streptomyces scopuliridis_A. The sequence goes on along the minus strand of NZ_JBHTZS010000009.1, from coordinate 284,231 downwards.
CGGCCGACTACCTCGAAGGGCTGCTCGATATCGCTGATCTCGACGGCGACATCGACATGGACGTCGAGGCCGACCGGGCCGCGGTCTCGATCATCAGTGACTCGGCGCGGGATCTGCAGAAGCTTGTCGGACGCGACGGCGAGGTGCTGGAGGCGCTTCAGGAGCTGACGCGGCTCGCCGTGCACCGGGAGACCGGCGACCGCAGCCGGCTGATGCTGGACATCGCCGGCTTCCGGGCCAAGAAGCGCACCGAGCTGGCCGAGCTGGGCGCCAAGGCCGCGGAAGAGGTGAAGAGCACCGGTGAGCCGGTGAAGCTGAACCCCATGACACCCTTCGAGCGGAAGGTCGTGCATGACGCGGTCGCCGCCGCGGGTCTGCGCAGTGAGTCCGAGGGCGAGGAGCCGCAGCGCTTCGTCGTGGTGCTCCCTGCCTGAGTGGTCCATTCTTTTCGGCCCCGTCTGTTGCGCAGACGGGGCCGAACTTTGTCAGCCTGATAGTCAGCCACCGGTCGGTGGTTCGGTATGGAAGGACGGTTCCCGTGACGGAGGCAGCAGAGCTTCCCCCCGCACCGGACGAGGCGCGCACTGTTTTCGGTGAGTACTTTCCGGAGGCCGTCCGCTACGCGGAACTGCTGGCGGACGCGGGGGTCAAGCGTGGCCTGATCGGCCCGCGCGAGGTCCCACGGCTCTGGGAGCGGCACCTGCTGAACTGCGCGGTGCTCTCCGAGGTCGTGTCCGAGGGCGTGACCGTCTGCGATGTGGGTTCGGGCGCGGGGCTTCCCGGGATCCCGCTGGCGCTGGTACGGCCCGATCTGAAGATCACGCTCCTGGAGCCTCTGCTGCGGCGGACGAACTTTCTCCAGGAAGTCGTCGAGCTGCTCGGCCTGGACCATGTGACGGTGGTGCGCGGCCGTGCCGAGGAGGTCCTCGGCACCCTCCAGCCCGTCCACGTGGTGACGGCGCGCGCGGTGGCTCCACTCGACCGGCTGGCGGGCTGGGGAGTACCCCTGCTGCGGCCGTACGGCGAGATGCTGGCGCTCAAGGGCGACACCGCCGAGGAGGAGATCAACGGCGCCCGCGCCGCACTGAGCAGGCTCGGCGTGGTGGAGACCTCGGTCCTGCATGTCGGTGAGGGCATCGTCGATCCGCTGGCCACCGTGGTGCGGGTGGAGGCCGGGGAGAGTCCAGGCGGTGTGCGGTTCGCCACGAAACGGGCCAAGGCAGCACGGGCCGGCCGTGCGCGGCGGCGCCGTTGAGCCGTACAGTCCGTACTGCCTATCAGTGATGCTCCATACAAGCTGCCATACCTATGCGCTGCGGAGTGTCGTGACGGTGTAGCTCTGCGGCCCGTGCATCGTGTTTCACGTGAAACGTCGCTCACTGCTGCAGGGAATCATCGGCCGTGGCCGCGCTGCTGCTACACCGCGCGGCCGAAAGCCCCTCGTAAGGGGGACGGGGTTGTCCACAGAGGAGGATTCCTCCACAGAACCAGGGGCCTCGCTGGTTCACGACCCCGAAAGCATGGCAGGCTCTGTCCATTGCGAGTCTGAAGTCGAGGAGAGTGAATCCTTGCGGTCCGACGCCAACATCGCGGGACCGATGACCGATCCGGTCCCCGGTCCCCGTACCGAGTCGGCGGGGGAGGATGTTTCACGTGAAACACCGCCCCCGATGGACGACACCCCCATTGGCCGTGCAGCCCAGCTGGCGGTGGAGGCACTGGGCCGCGCCGGCGAGGGTCTGCCGCGCCCGGAGCAGACGCGTGTCATGGTCGTTGCCAACCAGAAGGGCGGCGTAGGGAAGACCACCACCACGGTCAATCTCGCCGCCTCGCTCGCGCTCCATGGCGCGCGCGTGCTGGTGGTCGACCTCGATCCCCAGGGCAATGCCTCCACGGCGCTCGGGATCGACCATCACGCCGAAGTTCCCTCGATTTATGACGTCCTGGTGGAGAGCAAGCCACTCTCGGAAGTGGTCCAGCCCGTCCCGGACGTCGAAGGTCTCTTCTGTGCCCCGGCCACCATCGATCTCGCCGGTGCGGAGATCGAATTGGTCTCGCTGGTGGCACGGGAGAGCCGACTGCAGCGGGCGATCGAAGCGTACGAGCAGCCGTTGGACTACATCCTCATCGACTGCCCGCCCTCGCTCGGCCTGCTGACCGTCAATGCGATGGTCGCCGGCGCGGAGGTGCTGATCCCCATCCAGTGCGAGTACTACGCACTGGAGGGGCTGGGTCAGCTGCTGCGGAACGTCGACCTGGTGCGAGGGCATCTCAACCCCACGCTCCATGTCTCGACGATCCTGCTCACCATGTACGACGGCAGGACACGGCTCGCCTCGCAGGTGGCGGACGAGGTACGGAGCCACTTCGGCAAGGAGGTGCTGCGGACGAGCATCCCTCGGTCCGTACGTATCTCCGAGGCACCGAGCTATGGGCAGACGGTGCTGACCTACGATCCGGGGTCCAGTGGATCCCTGTCGTATCTCGAAGCCGCCCGTGAGATCGCTCTACGGGGGGTCGGAGTGCACTACGACGCCCAGCAGGCCCATGTGGGCACTCAGAACAGTCAGCAGAATATGCCGGAGGGGATCCAGTGAGCGACCGACGCAGGGGATTGGGACGTGGGCTCGGTGCGCTGATCCCTGCCGCTCCACAGGAGAAGCAGGCGCCCTCTCCAGGAGCGGCCGCCGCCACTCCGGGAGCGGCTCCCGTACTGACCGCGGAGCGGGGTGTGGCCGCTGCGAAGGTGACTTCGCTGCCGCAGGCCGCCATGGTGCCGGAAGTGGAGACGGTCGCCCCGGAGTTCGAAGCGGCGCCCGAGCCGACGACGGCAGGGGCGCACTTCGCCGAAGTACCGATCGACTCCATCACACCGAACCCGCGCCAGCCACGCGAGGTGTTCGATGAGGACGCCCTCGCCGAACTGATCACTTCCATCAAGGAAGTCGGCCTCCTCCAGCCCGTCGTCGTACGGCAGGTGGGGTCCGAGCGCTACGAGCTCATCATGGGCGAGCGGCGCTGGCGGGCTTGCCGGGAAGCCGGTCTGGAACGCATTCCGGCGATCGTCCGCGCGACCGATGACGAGAAGCTGCTGCTCGACGCGCTGCTGGAGAACCTGCACCGTGCCCAGCTGAATCCGCTGGAAGAGGCCGCGGCCTACGACCAGTTGCTCAAGGACTTCAACTGCACCCATGATCAGCTGGCCGATCGGATCGGCCGCTCACGTCCGCAGGTCTCCAACACGCTCCGGTTGCTGCGCCTCTCTCCCCCGGTGCAGCGCAGGGTCGCCGCGGGTGTGCTCTCGGCCGGTCACGCGAGGGCGCTGCTGGCGCTGGACGACTCCGAGGAGCAGGACCGGCTGGCGCACCGCATCGTTGCCGAGGGGCTCTCGGTGCGCGCGGTCGAGGAGATCGTGACCCTGATGGGTTCGCGCCCGCAGAGCTCGCCCAAGTCGAAGGGGCCGCGGGCCGGCGCCCGCCTGTCGCCGGCGCTCACCGATCTGGCCTCGCGCCTTTCGGATCGCTTCGAGACCCGGGTGAAGGTCGACCTGGGCCAGAAGAAGGGAAAGATCGTCGTCGAGTTCGCCTCAATAGACGATCTGGACCGGATTCTCGGCACTCTCGCCCCCGGCGAGGGACGCGTCCTGGACAAGGATCTCGACGAGGAAGCCAGGGAGGACGACGAGAGCTGAGGCTCTCGAACAGCCCCCGGGGCGGGCCGTGTTCCATGCTTACTGGAACACGGCCCGCCCTTTGCTGTCTCGCGGTGTGCCGGACATCTTCGGGTGGATACGATGCGTTCTGGTATGGCGCATCCACTTGATCCAACCCGGAAGGAGAGCGGGGGCCATGCGATCGGTGAGCCGCAGTCGGCTGGTATCGGCTGGACTGGGTCTTGGAGTGCTCGGCGGCTTCGTCGGCAGCCTGCTTCGGGAGCGGAGCGCGCTGACAGCCGCCCGTGGCGCGGCAGGCGAAGGAAATGAGGAACAGCCTCCATGGGGCGTCGGCTCGTACCGCTCACGCTGGACAACCTTCCCGACCTCCCCAGGCGCTGCCGAGCGTGTGTCTTCTGGGAGCTCGACCCGGTCAGCGGGGAAGCAGCGGTAAGGGCGGGCAGGGCCGAGGAGGAGAAGGAAGCCTGGATCTCGGCCGTCCTGCTGGAGTGGGGATCCTGCGGCCGCGTTGTCTACGTCGACGATGTGCCGGTCGGCTTCGTTCTGTACGCGCCTCCGGCGTATGTGCCGCGCTCCATGGCCTTCCCGACAAGCCCGGTCTCCCCGGACGCCGTGCAGCTGATGACCGCGTGGATCAAGCCCGGGTATCAGGGGCAGGGGCTCGGCCGGGTGATGGTGCAGACCGTGGTGAAGGATCTGCTGCGGCGGGAGTTCAAGGCGATCGAGGCCTTCGGCAACGCCCGCTGGAAAGAGCCGGCCTGTGTGCTCCCCGCGGATCATCTGCTGGCGGTGGGCTTCAAGACCGTACGTCCGCATCCGACGTATCCGCGGCTGAGGCTGGAGCTGCGGACCACGCTCTCCTGGAAGGAAGACGTGGAGCTCGCTCTGGACCGGCTGCTGGGGGCCGTCAAGAAGGAACCCGCGCTACGGCCGCTCTGAGCCGGGCAGCGTATGGGGCAAGAGAAACGGGCCGACTCCCCGATGGGGGAGCCGGCCCGTTTCACGTGAAACATCGAGGGCCGTCGGGCGTCGACTTACGCACCGATGAAGTCCTCAAGGTCGCGTTCGAGCGCGGCCTTGGGCTTGGCACCGACGATGGTCTTGGCGACCTCGCCGTCCTTGTACACGTTCAGCGTCGGGATGGACATGACGCCGTACTTGGCTGCCGTGGCCGGGTTCTCGTCGATGTTGAGCTTGACGACCTCGATCTTGTCGCCGTGCTCGGCGGCGATCGCCTCAAGAGACGGGGCGATCTGGCGGCACGGTCCGCACCAGGCGGCCCAGAAGTCCACCAGTACGGGCTTGTCGCTCTTGAGTACGTCCTCGTCGAACGAGGCGTCGGTTACATGCTTCAGGTCGCCGGCCACGGCGGCCTCCTTAAATTCGCGGGGTGTGGGTCGGTACAGCTGGTCAGACGGTGGCGGTCTTCTCCGGCTCGGCGTTCTCGCCGTCACTGAGCGCGGCGAGGAATCGCTCGGCGTCGAGAGCGGCGGAGCAACCGGTGCCCGCAGCGGTGATCGCCTGGCGGTAGGTGTGGTCGACGACATCACCGGCGCCGAAGACACCGGACAGGTTCGTCCGCGTCGACGGGGCGTCGACGGTGAGGTAGCCCTCTGCGTCCAGATCGAGCTGGCCCTTGAACAGCTCGGTCCGCGGGTCGTGGCCCACCGCGATGAACAGACCGGTCACGGGGAGCGCGGAGGTCTCACCGGTCTTGGTGTTGCGCAGGGTCAGACCGGAGAGCTTCTGCTCGCCGTGGATCTCGGCGACCTCGCTGTCCCAGGCGAACTTGATCTTGGGGTCGGCGAAGGCGCGGTCCTGCATGGCCTTGGAGGCACGCAGCGTGTTCCGGCGGTGGACGATCGTGACGGACTTGGCGAAGCGCGACAGGAAGGTGGCTTCCTCCATCGCGGTGTCGCCGCCACCCACCACCGCGATGTCCTGGTCCTTGAAGAAGAACCCGTCGCAGGTGGCGCACCAGGAGACTCCGCGCCCCGAGAGAGCGTCCTCGTTGGCCAGGCCGAGCTTGCGGTGCTGGGAGCCGGTCGTGACGATCACGGCCTTGGCCCGGTGCACGGTGCCGGCCGTGTCCGTGACCGTCTTGATGTCACCGCTGAGGTCGACGGCGATGACATCGTCGGGGACGAGCTCGGCGCCGAAGCGCTCCGCCTGCGCCCGCATGTTGTCCATCAGGTCCGGGCCCATGATGCCGTCGCGGAACCCCGGGAAGTTCTCCACATCGGTGGTGTTCATCAGCGCACCACCGGCGGTGACGGCGCCCTCGAAGACCAGCGGCTTCAGCGATGCGCGCGCGGTGTACAGCGCGGCCGTATAGCCGGCGGGCCCGGAGCCGATGATGATCACGTTACGGACGTCGCTCACGGGTTTCTTCCTCGTCTCTGCAGACTGCCTACTGGGGCCGGATCAACGACTTTCACCCCATCCAACGGATCCTACGGGTCCCGCATTCCCGAGGCGTCCCGGCTCCACGAAGGGCTGCACGAAGACGGTCGTCAGCGGCGAGGATAGGCGTGCTTCAGGAGGACCTTCCCCTGGCCCGAAGGATCGCTGTCGACACAGGCCGCATCGATCACATAGGCCTGGACCCGCGTGCTGTCGGTGGCGTGCGGCAGAACGACGAGGTAGGCGCTGGTGCCCTTGTACGTCCCCGGCTCGGCGGCGAGGGCGGGCGTGGTGCTGCCCGTGCCCTGCCGAACGCACGGCGGGACCTCGGGCTCGGGCTGGAGCAGCGGCGAATTCGCTGTGCTCCGGTCCTCGCCGGCATCGCGAGGCTCCTCGGCTGGTGACCCCTTGGACTCCTTGACCGTCCCGCCGGAGGCCAGCAGCGTGTCCACACGGTGCTGCAGACCGGCTTCCGAGAACTCCTCGTCGCTGCCCGAGGAGCTGACCGCGGCGTCGCCCTGCTTGGTGGAGGCGCTGTTGTCGTCCGAAATCCCGAGCGACTGGAGCAGGAGAACGCTGACACCTACGGCCGCTGTTCCGAAAACAGCGCCCAGGACAGCGTTACGGCGGCGCCGGCGGGTGTGTCCGCTGCGACCGGGGCCGGTGGCCGCCCTCGGACGGCCGGCGGGCCGGTCCGTTCGTAGCGTCTCCGAGGCGGACTCCGCCGGTGACGGCGGGCCGGTCGGTGCGGCGACGGCCGGTGCCGAGGATTTCTGGGGCAAGGACGCCCGCGACGAGGGCGATGTTTCACGTGAAACATCCGCAGCCTCCTCCGGGGCGGTGGCGTTCAGAAGTGCCTCCGCCGCCAGCGCGGCATCGATACGACCGGCGACATCGGCCGGCATCCGCGGTGGTCCGGGCAGGGTACCCAGCAGTCCCCTGATCTCCTCAAGTGAGTCATGGACGTCTGCGCACAGAGCGCAGCCGTCGAGGTGGCGCCGTACATCAGCGGTGCGGGACGGCGAGAGCAGCCCCTCCGCGAGATCGGAGATCTCCGAGACATCCGGGTGCTGAGCCATGTCGGTCGTTGATGTCACGCGCGCCCACCTCCGCCCTTCACTCCAGCTGGATCACTTGGTCCTGGGTCTCTTGGTTCCGCTGCCGGTGGGACGGATGCCCCCGGCGTCCGGTTCCTTCCCCTGCCGAGACCGCTGTTATCCCTGGTGGCCCCGCGTAGATGCGCGAGCATGGGCAGCAGTCTGGCCCGGCCGCGTGCGCAGCGGCTCTTCACCGTTCCGGTGGGTACGCCCAGGACCGCGGCGGCTTCTGCCACGGGGTAGCCCTGCATATCGACGAGCACCAGGGCAGCCCGTTGCTCGACGGGGAGCTTGGCCAGCGCCGCCAGCAGCTCACGGTGGAGATCCTGGCGCTCCGCGGGGGCCTCGGCGGACTCGTGGGGCTCTAGGAGCTGCTCCAAGCGCTCGGTGTCGTCCACGGGCGACGTCCTGCGTGAGGCCGCTTTACGGGCCCGGTCGAGGCAGGCATTGACGGTGATGCGGTGCAGCCAGGTGGTCACGGCGGACTGCCCGCGGAAGGTGTGGGCCGCCCGGAAGGCGGACACCAGCGCGTCCTGGACCGCGTCGGCGGCTTCCTCCCGGTCCCCCAGCGTCCGAAGGGCCACCGCCCAGAGCCGGTCCCGGTGGCGCCGTACCAACTCGCCGAAGGCGTGAGGGTGGCCTGCGACATGAGCGCTCAGAAGGTCCTGGTCGCTTGAGTCGCCGAGTGCGGCATCGTCCAACAGTGAGCCCCCCTCCCCTGATGCCTCAGCCGGTGAACGTGATCTCGGAGATTCCCCCGCGGAAGCGGTCGGCGGACCCGTCCGTCGGCAGTTCGGTGATGTGGATCAATACGTACCGGGTTCGCACGGGCTTGTCGAGAGTGGTCTTCAGAGTCTTGCCCACCGTCTCCAGCTTGGTGAGGCGCTGAGAGAAGTCCGCGAGCGCCGACGGGGACGACGCGTCCGCACCGGCCGCGAGTACCTCGGCCTTCTGGCCGCCGCGGTACATGCCGATGTCCATGCCGGACACCTCCTGCACGCTGCCCAGGTCGACGATGATCCCGCTGCCCTGCTTGCGGTCCGGCAGATTCCCGAAGTTCGGGTAGTTCTGGTACTGGAGCGTGATCCACGCCGTGCCGGGCTTGCCGTCGATGGCGTTCGGGACGAGGGCCGGCTTTATCCCGGATCCGCTGGGCATGAACTCGGTCGCGTCGGCGATCCGCAGAGGCTTGGGGGGCTTGGCCGTCTTGTCGTCGTCGGTGGCCGGCTGGGTGGGCGTGCTGTCGCTCTCATTGCTCTGGTCGAGGAGGCGGTCGGCGACCTGCCAGCTGCCGAGCCCCAGCGCGGCGATGAGGAGCGCGGCGACGGTCCACTTCAGGGCCTTGCCGGTACGGCTCTGGAGCGGGGGCGGCGGGGGCGCCACCGGCGGGAGGGGAACCGTTCCGAGGCCGGGCTGCGAGCGTCCGTAGGTGCCCTGCTGGTAGGTGGTGCGCTGATACTCCGGCGGGGCGGTGAACGTGGGCTCCGGCGGCCTGATGCGCGGCATCTCCGCGACGGCCGCGGCCAGCTCGTCGGGGGTCGTGCACGGCGGTTCCTGGCGGGAGGCGGTCGCGCCGTCATTGATCAGGGCGCGCATGGCGAGCTCGGAGAGACCGCGGTGGATCCCGGCACGGACCTGGTCGGGGGCGATCAGCCCGACGCCCTTGGGAAGGCCGGAGAGCCCGTACGCGTCGGCTTCGTAGGGCCAGCGCTGGGTCAGTGCCGCGTAGAGGAGCGCGCCGATCGCCTCGGTGTCGGTGCGCTGCGGCCGGTCCGCGCTGATCCCGCGCAGAGCGGCGTTCACGGCGAGGCCGCGGATGCGGTACTGACCGGTGGACGTCCGCAGCACCGCTCCGGGCGTCAGCCGCAGATGCGCGAGGCCCTCACGGTGGGCCGCCGCCATGGCCTGGGAGACCTGGCTGACGAGCTGGTACGCCTCATGGGCCTCCAGCGGCCCCGAGGCGAGGAGCGCGGTCAGCTCGACCGCGTCGGGCAGCCACTCGTGAACGACATAGACGAGGTCGTTCTCCTCGACGGCGTCCAGGACCTGCACAAAGCGGGGGTCTCCGAGCAGAGCGGAGGACCGGGCCGCCGCCAGTACGGAACGGGCCCGCGGATGGTCGGCCGGCAGGAGATGCACGCCGACAGCGCGGCGCAGCTTCTCGTCGACCGCCCGCCAGCTGCTGAAACCGTCCAGACGGGTGACACACTCCTCCAGGCGGTAGCGTCTGGCGAGTTTGTGGCCGCTGTGCAGCTCGGGCGCCGAGATGCCCGGCTCGGTGTTCTGCCGTTCGCTGCCCGTGTCCGAAGCGGACTTCTCCGCCTCGTTCTGGGCTTCCGCCAACCCGTCGGTCGTGGCCTTGCCCGCCTTGGCGGTCAGCGGCTTGTCACCGCTGTTGTCGGCCACGTCGACGGCAGCCGTGCTACGTTCCGCCACCGTCGCTCCTGCCTCCCCATCCGTTGCGCACTATCCAACAGCCAAGCCAATTGTGCCCACAGTTGGACGCTATGCACGACACGCGGCAGCCGATGATGGTTGTGCTGGACCGCGCCGCGTTTACCGTCCGAGGCGTCCGCGCACCATGCCGACCATGGCGTTCATCTCTTCGATCCGCATCTTCTTCGCCGCGACGAAGAAGACCGCCAGCAGGGCGATACCGCCGCCGATCAGAGCCACCAGCGAGCTGAGAGCACTGCTGCCCAGAGCGTTCAGGACGGCGTAGGCGACCGCGCCGGCCGCCAGGGCACCGGGGACGGCCGCCAGGCAGAGCCGGGCGTACGTACGCAGGACGCGCCCGCCGTCCAGATCGCCGCCCAGTCGGTTCCGCAGCCTGCGCCAGGCGACACCGACACCGACGGCGTAGGCGAGGCCGTAGGAGGCGGCCATGCCGACCACGGCCCAGCGGGAGGGCAGGACCACATACGAGACGGCGGAGGCGGCGGCGTTGACCGCGGCGACGATGACCGTGTTGTAGAAGGGCGTCCTGGTGTCCTCGTAGGCGTAGAAGCCGCGCAGGACGACGTACTGCACGGAGTACGGGATGAGTCCGAGGGCGAACGCCATCAGGATGAAGCCCATGGAGCGTGCCGATTCCAGGCCGCTGGACGAGAACATCAGGATCGACAGCGGGACACCCAGCGCGAGGAACCCGAAGGCGATCGGCACGATAGCGACCGCCGAATTGCGCAGACCCTGGGAGATGTCGTCGCGTACCGCTCCCGGGTCGCCGTCGTGGGCGGCGCGCGAGATCCTGGGCAGGAGGGCGGCCATGACGGAGACGGTGATGATGGCCTGCGGCATTCCCCAGATCAGCTGGGCATTGCTGTAGGCGAGGATGCCGGTGCCGTCCTTGCCGGAGGCGACGCCGGCGGCGGTGGCGAGCTGGGTGACGACCAGGACTCCGGCCTGGTTGGCGAGGACGAACAGAACCGTCCACTTGGCCAGCTTGACCGTCTTGCCGAGGCCGTGGCCCTTCCAGTCGAAGCGCGGGCGGAACCGGAAGCCGGTCTCACGGAGGTAGGGGATCATCGCGAGCGCCTGGACGACCAGGCCGAGCAGCGTACCGATGCCCAGCAGCCGCACGCCGTCCGGCGGGATCGTCTGCACCGTCATGTCCGAGTCCGCGGCGGTGCCGTACACCCAGATGAACAGACCGAACGTGGTGATCATGACGATGTTGTTGAGGACCGGAGTCCACATCATCGCGCCGAACTTCCCGCGCGCGTTCAGGATCTGGCCCATCACCACATGCACACCCATGAAGAAGATCGTGGGCAGGCAGTAGCGGGCGAAGGTGATGGCGACGTTGTTGGCGGCCGGGTCGCTGGCGATCGGGTCGGACATCAGACGCACCAGCCACGGTGCCCCGAACACGGCGAGGGCCACGATCGCGCCGAGCGCCACCATGACGAGGGTCAGCAGCCGGTTGGCATAGGCCACGCCACCGTCGTCGTCGTTCTTCATCGCCCGCACGAGCTGCGGGACGAAGACGGAGTTGAGACCGCCCCCGACGGTGAGGATGTAGATCATCGTCGGCAGCGTGTACGCCACGGTGAAGGAGTCACCGAGGAGGGCCGCGCCCAGCGCGGCGGTGATCACCAGGCTCCGAACGAAGCCGGTGAGCCGGGAGACCAGTGTGCCCGCGGCCATCAGGGCACTGGACTTGAGCAGCCCGGCGGCCTTGCCCCCCGACTTCTTGGGGGGCGCCGGCGCGGGTGCGGCTTCCGGCTCCGGCGCGGTCAGCACCTGGTTCGAGCCCTGCTGGTCGCGGTAGAGGTGAGCGAACGCGTCCGCCGGCCGGCTCTCGTCGCCGGCTCGGGAGACCAGGTCGTCGATGCCGGTGAACTGGGTGGTCCTCGGGTCGTCCCCGTACGGGAGGTGGCGTGTCGGCCCGGAGGGCTCGGGCGGCGGGGTCTGGGCCCAGACCCGGGGATCGGGCGCGTTCTGCGGGGTGGGCGGCTGCTGGTAGAGCTGGTGGGACTCCGGATAGGTGCCGGGAGGCGGCGGCGGGTGCGAGGCGCGGTCGTACAGCGCCTCCGTCACCGGATCCTGCGTGGAGAGGTCCTGTGACCAGTAGGGGTCCCGGTCGTAGGCATCCTGGACATAGGGATCCTGGGCAGACGGCGCAGTGGGCGGAATCCGGCCCGCCGGGTCGCCACCCGCGCCCTGCCCGCGGTCACCGTCGTACGGCGCGTTCATGGTTACCCCACCTCATCGTCCCCGGCCGACCGGCCACGACATCGCTCAACGGTCCACTTTCTCACCCGCGCCCGACGCGTCCGCGCTTTCCGGACCGGTGTTTGGTGTCGGGTCACTCGCCTGCCCGGGATCTGTGTCCTCAGCGGCCCGCGCACGGTCCGTGCGCTGCGTGTCCCGCGCCGTCCCGTCCGCGCCGGTGCCGTCTTCGGTGTCGTCTCCGCCGTCCGTGTCCTCCGTGTCCTCCGCGTCCTCCGCGGCTGCCTTACGGGCCACCGCCCGCTTGCGCTGGCTGTACATCTTGACCCCCGCGAGGACAAGAAGCAGCACTCCGCCGGCGATGACGAGCATCACGGTGGGGGTGATCTCGGAAACCTTGACCTGGAACGTCATCGGACTGCCGTACGGCGTGCCGTCCACCGTGTACAGCTGGGCGGTCACCTGCACCGGACCGTTGGCGTTGCCCGCCCCGGTGAACTTCACCGACTGGCTGTGCCCGCCGTCGATCTTGATCGGCCGCTCCGCCACCGCCCGGTCGCCGTCCAGCTTGAGACGTGTCGGGTTGTCGGACTTCAGGCGCAGCACCAGATTCTGGACGCCCTGCAACAGCTGGTTCTGGACGGTCACCGGGATCGTCGCGCTGCGCCCCGACAGCGTCAGCACGGACTTCGGGATGAGCTTCACCTCGGTGGCGAGGCCCACCAGATAGTTCTCCACCGTGCCGCGGTACTGCCGGGCCTTCTCGGGCTCCCCGCGCCACGAGGTCGACATCGCCCGGCCGATCGCGTTGCCGAAGGGCGCGGCCACCCGGTCCGGAGCGCTGAGGATGGCCTTGAAGTTGTCGAGCCGCTCCTGCGTCTTCTTGATGTCCAGGAAGACATCGGTCGGCAGCTCCTGGTCCCGCAGCTTCTTCGGGTAGCGCGAAGACGCGGGCACCTTGGTGGTGGCGTCCGAGTCGGGTGTCGCCGCGGCCGCCGCGAGCAGATCGGACGGTTCCGTCCAGCGCTCGGAGTCCAGCCCCCGCAGCGCGCGCGCCATCGACTGTGCCTGGGCGGCGCTCGGCATCCGCTGGGGAGCGACGACGACACTGCGCTGATTCTCCGGGTCCTGAAGCGTCACGGCCAGCGACTGGGCGAGGAACTTCTGGACCGCGAGGGTGGACGCGCCCGCCGCCGACATGTCCCCCTGGAAGGCGGTGGAGAGCCGGGTGTCGGCGACGACGGCCGTCGTCCCGCCGCCGATAGGCCGTGCCGCGGCGGGGGTGTACGGGAGATTGTCCTGGAGGCTGTCGCTGCGGGTGATGACCTTGTGGGCACCCGCCGAGGTCGCGACATCGACGATCGAGGGGTCGATCGCACCGTCCACGGGCCAGGCGAAGTCGACGGACGGCTTCACATGAAGGATGGTCTCCACGGTCTTCCCGGCCACGTCGGTGGCGGGCTGCAGATGACTGAGCGCACCGGAGACGTCCTTGCCCTGGTGGGCCAGCGACGCCAGATCGGGATCGGCGAACGGCAGCGCGACGACCTTGCCGCCCTGCACCGCCTTCTCCAGGGTGTCGAGCCATTTGGTCGCCACCGCCTGGTTCTTGCCGGGGACGGTCGTGTCCCCACTCCTGACCTGGTAGTTCTTGGTCATGGCGTCAGCGGTGGCAAGGAGATCGGGGTCGATCACCCAGGTGACGGGAAGCTGGCTGCCGAGTGAGACCAGCTGCTCCAGCCGCCCGCCCGGGGCCAGCTCCTCGGCCAGGTCGTCGTTCTCGAAGACCGGTGTCTGCTGATCGTCCGAGCCGGTCTCCGCCGACAGGCGCGTCGACGAGATCAGCGGCCAGAGGACGGTGAGCTGTGTCTTCTCCTCCGTCGCGTCCGGCTGCCAGGGCAGGAAGGTGCGCTGGATGCCCAGCACCTGGGCGTACGGCGCGGACGAGGTCTGTCCTGTCAGTGAGACACCAAGCTGGTAGACGCCGTCCTGGCCGAGGCCGAGCTTGCTGACCGGTACCGAGAGGGCGAAGTCCTGGGGGATGCCGACGGCGAGCTTCGGGATCTTGACCTTGTACTTGCCGCCGATCGGAGCCACATCACCCGAGGTGCTGGTGCGCTCGGCGGCGTCGTCGATGGCCGTCCTGCCGTACATGCGCGGACCGACCCGCAGATCGACCTGGGCGTCGGTGATGGTGTTCTTGCCCGTGTTGGTCACCGTCCCCGAGACGGTGAGTGTGTCGCCCTTCACCGGCGCACTGGGGGCCAGTGTGTCGAGCGACACATGGACCGTACGGGAGCCGGTGGCCGTCGGCGCCGCCTGGGCCGCGGGCGCCGCCGTCCCGGCCAGCAGACCCGCCAGGAGCGGCGCTCCGGCGAGTACGGAGGCTGTGCGCCGCAGCCACCGGCGGGCAGGAGAATGACCCATCCCCTGGAAGTCTGCCGCCTCCGCCACGCGCTCGCCCGTCCCTTGTCATCGTCGGTTGCCGTTGGTGGTTGTCAATTGCCGCGTCCACGCATGGTAACGATGTGCGCTGTGGCGAAGTGCTGGGGACTGCTCCACATGATCGGAAGAATCTCATGAGCCACCGGAAACCTCCGCATCGAGGCGGGGCGGCCCGAAACGGGGGCGCCCGCGGGGGCCGCGGCACGTACCCTTTTCTGTTGTGCCGAACGCCAATGAAGACAATTCCCGTGCCCTCAGTCAGGTGCAGCGCCGCGCGGTCAGCGAACTGCTGCGGGTATCCCCCGTCGCTGACGATCTCGCGCGCCGGTTCCAGGAGGCCGGATTCACACTCGCCCTGGTCGGCGGCTCGGTCAGGGACGCCCTTCTCGGCCGGCTCGGCAATGACCTGGACTTCACGACCGATGCCCGGCCCGAGGATGTTCTGAAGATCGTCAGGCCTTGGGCGGATTCGGTGTGGGAAGTGGGGATCGCCTTCGGCACGGTCGGTGTCCAGAAGGACGCCCGGGTCGGAGACGCCGATCAGCGCTTCCAGATCGAGGTGACGACGTACCGCTCGGAGGCCTACGACCGGACATCACGCAAACCCGAGGTGTCCTATGGCGACTCCATCGAGGAAGACCTCGTGCGCCGGGACTTCACGGTGAACGCGATGGCCGTCGCGCTGCCGCAGAAGGAGTTCATCGATCCCCACGGCGGGCTGGAAGACCTCTCCGCCCAGGTGCTGCGGACCCCCGGCACCCCTCAGGAGTCCTTCTCCGACGATCCCCTGCGGATGCTGCGGGCCGCGCGGTTCGCCGCGCAGCTGGACTTCGAGGTGGCTCCCGCTGTGGTCGAGGCCATGAGGGACATGTCCGGCCGTATCGAGATCGTCTCGGCGGAACGTGTACGGGACGAGCTGAACAAGCTGATCCTCTCCGCCCACCCGCGCAAAGGTCTGGCGCTGCTCGTCGACACCGGGCTCGCGGACCGGGTGCTGCCCGAGCTGCCGGCGCTGCGGCTGGAGAGCGATGAACACCACCGCCACAAGGACGTCTACGAGCACTCGCTGACCGTCCTTGAGCAGGCCATCGACCTGGAGGAGAACGGGCCGGACCTGGTGCTGCGGCTGGCCGCGCTGCTGCACGACATCGGCAAACCCCGGACACGCCGCTTCGAGAAGGACGGCGGGGTCTCCTTCCACCACCATGAGGTGGTGGGCGCGAAGCTGACCAAGAAGCGGATGACCGCGCTCAAGTACTCCAACGAGATGGTGAGGGATGTCTCCCGGCTGGTGGAGTTGCACCTGCGCTTCCACGGCTACGGAACGGGTGAGTGGACCGACTCGGCGGTGCGGCGCTACGTACGTGACGCCGGACCCCTGCTCGACAGGCTCCACAAGCTGACCCGCTCGGACTGCACCACGCGCAACAAACGCAAGGCGAGCGCTCTCTCCCGCGCCTATGACGGCCTGGAGGAGCGCATCGTCCAGCTCCAGGAGCAGGAGGAGCTGGACGCCATCAGGCCCGACCTGGACGGCAACCAGATCATGGAGATCCTGGGCGTCGGCCCCGGACCGGTGATCGGCGCCGCGTACACGTTCCTGCTGGAGCTGCGGCTGGAGAACGGCCCGATGGAGCAGGACGCGGCCGTCGCCGCCCTCAAGGAATGGTGGGCCGCGCAGAGCTGAACCCGCGCGGGTCATGTTTCACGTGAAACATGACCCGCGCCGCGCGCTCCGGGGGCGATGTTTCACGTGAAACATCGCCCTCGCCTCTTGTAGGTCAGGGCCGCCGCCACGCCCGCGTAGAGAACCGCCACCGTCGCCACGAGCGGCACGGAGCGGCCGTCCGGCGGCAGCATCACCGCCGCCACCCCCGCCGCGCCGACGAAGGCGACATTGAAGAGGACGTCGTAGAGGGAGAAGACCCGGCCGCGGAAGTCGTCGTCCACCGCTGTCTGCACCACCGTGTCCGTGGCGATCTTCGCCCCCTGGGTGATCAGACCGAGCACGAAGGCGGCGGCCAGGATGGGCGTGGGTGCGAAAGTCAGCCCCAAGGCAGGCTCCAGGACGGCCGCCGCTCCCGCACACAGCGCCATCCACCCGTACGGCCCGAGCCGTCCCACCGACCACGGTGTGAGAACCGCGGCGGCGAAGAAGCCCGCGCCGGAGATGGCGACGGCCAGCCCGAGCAGCGCCAGCCCCTCGGTCTCCCGCGCCGTCCAGGCGTATCTGCAGAGCATCAGCACCATCACCGTCAGCGCCCCGTAGCAGAAGCGCATCACCGTCATGGCGGCCAGCGCACCGGCCGCCGTCCGCCGCTCCGCGAGATGCCGCACCCCGTCCGTGAGCCCGCGAGCCGCGGAGAGCAGGGCGGTCCTCAGCCGTGGCCGTCCGCGCGACGGCTTTCCGGGGCCCAGCAGTTCGCGGGCCAGCAGGAGCGAGGTGAGCGCCCCGCAGAAGTAGAGGACGGCGCTCAGCAGCACCACGGCGGCGTCGGAGTCCGCGATCGTCAGCCGTACGACGAAGGCGAGCCCGCCGCCAGCGGTCGCGGCAAGCGTTCCGGCGGTCGGGGAGAGCGAGTTCGCGAGGACGAGCCGCTCGTCGTCGACCACATGCGGCAGGGCGGCCGAGAGTCCGGCGAGAACGAACCGGTTGACGGCGGTCACGGACAGCGCCGCGACGTAGAAGAGCCAGTCGGGCACGGAGGCCACGATCAGCACCGCCGTACAGCCCGCGAGAAAGGCCCGCAGCAGATTCCCGTACAGAAAGACCTGACGGCGCTGCCAGCGGTCCAGCAGCACCCCGGCGAACGGGCCGATCAGTGAATACGGCAGCAGGAGCACGGCCATCGCGGAGGCGATCGCGCCGGGAGAGGTTTGTTTCTCCGGCGAGAAGACGACATACGTGGCGAGCGCCACCTGGAATACACCGTCGGCCCCCTGGGAGAGCAGCCGGACCGCCAGCAGTCGGCGGAAGTTTCCAAGGCGCAGGAGCACACGAAGATCACGCACGACAGGCATGTGAGCCAGCGTCACACACGCGGCTCCGCCAATACGAGAAGGGTCACCGAACCAGCAGCCCGGAGACCCTTCTCGTCATGACGGGGAGGCCGCGCTCTAGCGCTCGACCTCGCCGGCGATGAACTTCTCGACGTTCTCGCGGGCCTGGTCGTCGAAGTACTGGACCGGCGGCGACTTCATGAAGTACGAGGACGCGGAGAGGATCGGGCCGCCGATACCGCGGTCCTTGGCGATCTTCGCGGCGCGCACGGCGTCGATGATGACACCCGCGGAGTTCGGGGAGTCCCAGACCTCCAGCTTGTACTCCAGGTTCAGCGGGACGTCACCGAAGGCGCGGCCCTCAAGGCGGACGTACGCCCACTTGCGGTCGTCGAGCCAGGCGACATAGTCCGACGGGCCGATGTGGACGTTGTCGGCGCCCAGGTCGCGGTCGGGGATCTGCGAGGTGACGGCCTGCGTCTTCGAGATCTTCTTGGACTCCAGCCGCTCACGCTCCAGCATGTTCTTGAAGTCCATGTTGCCGCCGACGTTCAGCTGCATCGTGCGGTCCAGGACAACGCCCCGGTCCTCGAAGAGCTTCGCCATGACGCGGTGCGTGATCGTGGCGCCGACCTGCGACTTGATGTCGTCACCGACGATCGGGACACCGGCCTCGGTGAACTTGTCCGCCCACTCCTTCGTGCCGGCGATGAAGACCGGGAGGGCGTTGACGAAGGCGACCTTGGCGTCGATGGCGCACTGCGCGTAGTACTTCGCGGCGTCGTCGGAACCCACGGGCAGGTAGCAGACCAGGACATCGACCTGCTTGTCCTTGAGGGTCTGGACGATGTCCGCCGGCGCCTCGGGGGACTCCTCGATGGTCTGGCGGTAGTACTTGCCCAGACCGTCGAGGGTGTGGCCGCGCTGGACGGTGACGCCCGAGGACGGCACGTCACAGATCTTGATGGTGTTGTTCTCGCTGGCGCCGATGGCGTCCGCGAGGTCGAGGCCGACCTTCTTCGCGTCCACGTCGAAGGCCGCCACGAACTCGATGTCCCGCACGTGGTACTCGCCGAACTGGACATGCATCAGCCCCGGTACCTTGCCCGCCGGGTCGGCGTCCTTGTAGTACTCGACGCCCTGCACCAGTGAGGCGGCGCAGTTGCCCACGCCGACGATGGCTACGCGTACCGAACCCATTCCGGTTGCTCCCTGTGTGATGTCAGTGTTCGTGATGAAACCCTGCGGAGATGCAGGACCTCACTTGGCGGTGTCCGCGGACGGATCCGGCGGGCCGGGATGTCCCGGGGGCGTACCCCCGGAAGACGCGGCATCCCTGTGCCGGGGCAGGCCGTCCGCTTCTCCTGATGTGTCTTCCTGCTCAGCGGGACTCCCGGGGCCGGACCGTCTCTGATCCCGTCCCGCCCGCTCGCTTTCGATGAGCTCGTTCAGCCAGCGCACCTCGCGCTCCACGGACTCCATGCCGTGCCGCTGAAGCTCCAGCGTGTAGTCGTCGAGGCGCTCGCGGGTACGGGCCAGGGAGGCGCGCATCTTCTCCAGACGCTCCTCCAGCCTGCTGCGGCGGCCCTCCAGCACCCGCATCCGCACCTCCCGCTCCGTCTGGCCGAAGAAGGCGAACCGAGCCGCGAAATGCTCGTCCTCCCAGGCGTCGGGACCGGTGTGGGACAGCAGCTCCTCGAAGTGCTCCTTACCTGCCGCCGTCAGCCGGTAGACGATCTTGGCGCGGCGCCCCGCCAGCGAAGCGGCGAGCGCGTCCTCCGGAGCGCTCCCCGGCTCCTCGATCAACCAGCCGTTGGCGACCAGCGTCTTGAGGCAGGGATAGAGCGTCCCGTAACTGAAGGCGCGGAAGATCCCCAGCGAGGTGTTGAGCCGTTTTCGCAGCTCGTAGCCGTGCATGGGGGACTCGCGGAGCAGACCGAGGACAGCGAACTCAAGGATGCCCGAGCGTCTGCTCACCCGTCGCCTCCTTCGCTGTCCGGACTCTTATGCCGTACTGATGTATCGACTCGATACATCCCGACGATAGAACGGAGTGGAGGATGCGACAAGAGGGGTCATGGTGAACGGCGTCACATCACCAATTCTCAGGAAGCAACTTGCCTGATTTAGGGTGAACTTCAGCTCTCGGGGGGTTTTGACCGTGCGTAGTCTGTGCGGCATGCAGACCACCGGGAACCGCCTGACGCCGGTAAGCGTCAAGACTGTCGGCTCACCGGATGCATACCGGATGAGCCCGATGCCGGACCGGTCCGTATTCATTTCGGGGGGACCGGAACTCAACTGCCGCTTCCAGGCGTCCGCGCCTGCCCGAGGAGTAGTCGTTCGATGAGCGAGCACCGTCGCAAACCGCCGCAGCCGCAGGGTGGCGGTCGTGCCGCGGCCAGGCGAGCCGCCCAGCAGCCATCCGGCCGCCGCGCGGCCCCGTCCCGAGAAGCCGTTTCGGCCTCACCCTCCGGCTCGTACGGAGAGGAGCCGCCCTACGGTGGCCGTGCCGCGGCCAGACGAGCCGCCCAGCGCGGTGGCCGCCGGCGCGGCGCGGACGCCGCGGCCGCCGCCGGACGTGGCGGATCCGGCCGCGGTGAGCCGTACAAGAAGCGGCTGATCGACTACCCCCGCCAGGGCAAGTACGGCTGGCGGCGCTGGGTGCCGTCCTGGAAGCAGACCACCGGACTCGGTATCGCCGTCGTCGGCTCCGTCATGGTCGCCGGGACCATCGCCTACGCCCTGGTGCAGGTGCCGGACCCCAATCTCGCCTCGAAGGCCGAGAACAACGTCTACTACTGGGACGACGGCACCCAGATGGTCGCCACCGGCGGCGAGGTCAACCGGCAGATCATCCCGATCGAGAAGATCCCCGATGAGATGCAGAACGCGGTGATCTCCGCCGAGAACAAGACCTTCAGGGACGACTCGGGCGTCGACCCGATGGGTATCGGCCGCGCGCTGGTCAACATGGCCAAGGGCGGCAACACCCAGGGTGGTTCCACCATCACCCAGCAGTACGTCAAGAACGCCCGGCTGGGCGACCAGAGCCAGACCCTGAGCCGCAAGTTCAAAGAACTCTTCATCTCCATGAAGGTCGGCACCGAAATGGAGAAGCCCGAGATCATGGCGGGCTATCTCAACACCTCCTACTACGGGCGAGGCGCCTTCGGTATCCAGGCCGCCGCCCGTACCTACTACGGCAAGGACGCGTCCGAGCTGAACGCCAGCGAGTGCGCGCTCCTGGCCACGCTCCTCAAGGGCGCGACGTACTACGACCCGGCCGGCCAGACCTCCATCGACCCGAACGCCACCGCGGCGGCGAACACGGAGAGAGCCACCAAGCGCTGGAGCTGGATCCTCGACGAGATGGTGAAGGACGGCCACCTCGACGCGGCCGAGCGGGCCAAGTACACCAAGTTCCCGATGCCGGACGGATTCAAGAAGAACACCGAGCAGAGCGGACAGATCGGCTACCTGGTCGACCTCGCCAAGGCGTACTTCGTCAACAACAACACCAGGGGCATCACGGCGGACGATCTCTCCAGGGGCGGCTTCGAGATCCACACGACCTTCAACAAGAAGAAGGTCGAACAGCTGAAGACGGCCGTCGAGAAGGTCTACGACGCCAACATCGACCCCAAGGAGCGCCCGAAGACGGACACCCACGTCCAGTTCGGCGGCGCCTCCGTCGAGCCCAGCACCGGCAAGATCATCGCCATCTACGGTGGCGAGGACGCCACGAAGCACTTCACCAACAACGCCGACCAGACCGGCGCGCAGGTCGGATCGACCTTCAAGCCGTTCGTCCTGGCCGCGGCGATGCAGGACGGCGTACGCGACCCGGCCGACGGCACCCGCACACCCGTCTCGCCCGACAAGACCATCTACAACGGCGACAACAAGCTGAAGATCAAGAACTACGACGGTTCGATCTGGACCAACGAGGAAGACAAGGAGTGGCTGCAGGTCAACGACGGCGACAAGTCGTACGGGCCCATCGATCTGCGCTACGCCATGCAGGAATCCGCCAACTCCCCGTTCGTCCAGCTGGGCATGGACGTCGGCATTCCCCAGGTGCGCGACGCCGCCATCAGCGCCGGGCTGCTCAACAACTCCCTCGCCCAGTCGAACGTGCCGTCCTTCTCGATCGGTATCTCCGACCCCAGTGCCATCCGGATGGCCGGCGCCTACGGGACGTTCGCCTCCAGCGGCAAGCAGCGCGACCCCTACTCCGTCACCAAGGTGCTCCAGAGCGGCAAGTCCGTCTACGAGCACGAGACCAAGGTGAAGAACGCGTTCGACTCGGCCGTCGCGGACAACGTCACGGACGTACTGAAGACCGTCGTGGAGAAGGGCACCGGTAAGAACGCCCGGCTCCCGGGGCGCGAGGTGGCCGGCAAGACCGGTACCACCGACGGCAACAAGTCGGCCTGGTTCGTGGGCTACACCCCGCAGCTGTCCACCGCCATCGACATGTACCGGATGGACGACGACGCGACGAACAAGAACCGCGAGTTCCTGAAGATGTTCGGCACGGGTGGCCAGGACAAGATCCACGGTGCCTCGTTCCCCTCGGAGATCTGGCACGACTACATGGCGGAGGCGCTCAAGGGGCAGGAGGCCGTGAAGTTCCCCGAGCCCGAGCCCATCGGATCGGCCTGGTACGGCGGCGGCACGTCCCCGTCCCCGACGCCGAGCGAGTCGCCGTCCGAGTCGCCGAGCGAGTCGCCGTCCGAGTCGCCGAGCGAGTCGCCGTCCGAGTCGCCGTCCGAGTCCCCGTCCTCCTCGGAGTCCTGCAACCGGCCCTTCGGCTGCGGTAACGGCGGCGGCAACGGAGGCAATGGGGGCAACGGAGGGAACGGAGGCAACGGCGGGCCCGGCGGAGAAAGCGGCGACCCGCCCCCCTCCTCGAGCGAGAGCGCCGACAACGGCGGCATCTTCGGAGGTCCCGGAGGCTGACCGCCGCCGGCCCGGGAGCTGACCGCCCCCACGGCGCCCGCCACGAGGGCCGCCGCACCGGCACGTACCCACTCGGGTACGCGCACGGCGCGGCGGCCCTCGCCGCGTTCCGGGCGACGTACGGCAGGATGGGCGCCATGCCCAGCGCAGAAGAGACATCCGTGGACCAGGACCGGCCGGACGTGCCGCCCACGCGGCGCGACGAGATCGCCGCGGCCGGCAGCGAGCTGATCGGCGGCCCCGTCGGACGCTGGGCCTGGCTCGGCAGCAGCAGGTTCACCCTCGTACGCGTCGTCGCACTCGTGGCGATCGGCATGTTTGCGCTGGGCATGGCGCAGAAGATGCCCTGCTACAACTGGGCCTGGTTCCGCGGCGCCAGCTCCCAGTACACCCACGCCTGCTACTCGGACATCCCGCACCTCTTCCTGGGGCGCGGCTTCGCCGACAACCTCGTGCCGTACTTCGACCGCCTCAACGGCGACATGGAGTACCTGGAGTACCCCGTACTGACCGGCCTCTTCATGGAAGTCGCCTCCTGGCTCACACCGGGCGGCTCCCTGCAGTACCGCGAGCAGATGTACTGGATGGTCAACGCGGGAATGCTGATGATCTGCGCCGCGGTCATCGCGGTCTGCGTCGCCCGCACCCACCGCCGCCGCCCCTGGGACGCCCTGCTCGTCGCCCTCGCGCCCGCCTTCGCACTCACCGCCACCATCAACTGGGACCTGCTGGCCGTAGCGCTCACCGCCGCCGCGATGCTGATGTGGTCACGCGGCCGCGCCCTGGCCTTCGGCATCCTCATCGGCCTCGCCACCGCCGCCAAGCTCTACCCCGTACTGCTCCTGGGACCCCTGCTCCTGCTGTGCTGGCGCGCCGGGAAATTCCGCGAGTACGGAACGGCGGTCCTGGGCACGGCCGCCGCATGGCTGGCGGTGAACCTGCCGGTCATGGTGCTCGCACCCGAAGGATGGAAGAAGTTCTACACCTTCAGCCAGGAGCGCCAGGTCGACTTCGGCTCCTTCTGGCTGATCATCACCCAGCGCACGGGCCAGTCCCTGGACGTCGGCACCGTCAACAACTGGGCGATGCTGCTGATGCTCCTGGCGTGCGCGGGCATCGCGACGCTCGCCCTGACAGCCCCGCGCCGGCCGCGCTTCGCCCAGCTCGCCTTCCTCGTCGTCGCCGCCTTCATCCTCACCAACAAGGTCTACTCACCGCAGTACGTCCTGTGGCTCGTCCCGCTGGCGGCCCTCGCCCGCCCGCGCTGGCGCGACTTCCTGATCTGGCAGGCCTGCGAGGTCATGTACTTCCTCGGCATCTGGATGTACCTCGCCTACACGACAAGCGGCGACGCCCACAAAGGACTGCCCACCGAGGGCTACCAGCTCGCCATCGCCCTGCACCTGCTGGGCACGCTCTACCTGTGCGCGCTGGTCGTACGGGACATCCTGATGCCCGAGAAGGACGGCGTACGCACCGACGGCTCAGACGACCCGTCGGGCGGCGTACTGGACCGCGCGGAGGACAGATTCGTACTCGGCGGCGCGGCCCGGCCCACACAGCACCTCACCCAGACGGTGGAGGCGCCCCGGGTCGAATGGGGAGTACGGCCGCCAGGAGCCGCCTGAGCGGCCCCCGGGCCCCCGCACCATTCCAGGGGGCCCCTCACACATCCGAAAGGCCGCAGAGCGCCCCTGAAGCGATCTGCGGCCTTTCCGATGTGCGTTCCGTGCGACGCCCGTGCGACGCCCCGTGTGAGGTCCCGCTCAGCGGTCGACGAGACGGTCGAACTGCGTCGTCGTATGCCGCAGATGCGCCACCAGCTCATCCCCGACCTTCGGCTCCCGCGCGTCCGACGGCACGAACAGGATCGACACCTGCATATGCGGCGGCTCCGCGAACCAGCGCTGCTTACCGTCCCAGACGAACGGCGACAGATTGCGGTTCACCGTGGCCAGACCCGCCCGCGCCACACCCTTCGCCCGCGGCATCACCCCGTGCAGCGCCTTCGGAGCCTCCAGACCCACCCCATGGGACGTCCCCCCGGCGACCACCACCAGCCAGCCATCGGAAGCGACCTTCTGCTGGCGATAGCCGAACCGGTCCCCCTTGGAGACACGGGTCACATCCAGAACAGAGCCCCGGTACTCGGTCGCTTCATGATCACCCAGCCACAGCCGCGTACCGATACGGGCCCGGAAACGGGTCTGCGGGAACTGCTGCTGCAACCTGGCCAGCTCCGTGGAGCGCAAATGACTCACGAACATCGTGTGCAACGGAAGCCGCGCCGCACGCAGCCGGTCCATCCACGCGATGACCTCCTCCACCGCGTCGGAACCGTCCGCACGGTCCAGCGGAAGATGCAGGGCGAAACCCTCCAGCCGCACATCCTCAATGGCCGCGTGCAACTGGCCGAGCTCCTCCTCCTTCACGCCATGGCGCTTCATCGAACTCATGCACTCGATGACCACACGAGCGCCCACCAGCGCGAACACACCATCAACGGACGAGACGGAACGCACCACCCGATCGGGCAGCGGCACCGGCTCCTCACCCCGCCGGAACGGCGTCAGCACCAGCAGGTCACCACTGAACCAGTCCTTGATCCTCGCCGCCTCGTAGATGGTCCCCACAGCCAGCATGTCGGAACCGAAACGCGTGGTCTCATCAGCGAGACGCTCATGACCGAAGCCATAGCCATTGCCCTTGCAGACCGGGACCACCCCGGGAAACTGCTCGATGACCGACTTCTGGTGCGCCCGCCAGCGCGCGGTGTCGACGTAGAGGGAGAGCGCCATGCCGGTCCGGAACCTTTCTCTCGGCTGCCGTGGATCGAAGAGATGAATGAACGAGGGGGGAGGAAACGAACAGCCGCGGTCAGCGGCGCGACATATAGATGTCAAGCGCCTTGTGCAGCAGCTTGTTGAGCGGGAAGTCCCACTCACCGATGTACTCGACGGCCTCGCCGCCGGTACCCACCTTGAACTGGATCAGACCGAAGAGATGATCGGTCTCATCGAGCGAGTCCGAGATCCCGCGCAGGTCATAGACCGTCGCACCCATCGCGTACGCGTCACGCAGCATCCGCCACTGCATCGCGTTCGACGGCCGGACCTCACGCTTGTGATTGGCCGACGCACCGTACGAGTACCAGACATGACCACCGACGATCAGCATCGTCGCCGCCGCGACATTCTCACCCTCGTGACGGGCGAAATACAGCCGCATACGGTTCGGGTCCTCGTTGTTCAGCACCGTCCACATGCGCTGGAAGTACGACAACGGGCGCGGCCGGAAATGATCCCGCTCAGCCGTGATCTCGTACAGCCGCTGCCACTCACCGAGATCCTCATAGCTGCCCTGCACCACATCGACGCCGGCCTTCTCGGCCTTCTTGATATTGCGCCGCCACAACTGGTTGAAGCCCTTGAGGACATCGTCCAACGACCGGTTCGCCAGCGGCACCTGGAAGACATACCGCGGCTGCACATCACCGAAGCCCGCGCCGCCGTCCTCCCCCTGCTGCCAGCCCATCTTCCGCAGCCGGTCGGACACCTCGAACGCACGCGGCTCAATATGCGTCGCCTCGACATCACGCAGCCGCTTCACATCCGGATCCTGGATACCCGACTTGATCGCACCCGCGTTCCACCGGCGGATCACCACCGGCGGACCCATCTTCACCGAGAAGGCACCCTGATGCTTCAGATGCGCCAGCATCGGCTGCAGCCACTCGTCCAGATTCGGGGCGTACCAGTTCAGCACCGGCCCCTCGGGCAGATACGCCAGATACCGCTTGATCTTCGGCAACTGACGGTAGAGCACCAGCCCCGCACCGACCAGCTGGCCGTTCTTGTCGAACCAGCCCAGATTCTCCGAGCGCCACTCCGTCTTGACGTCAGCCCACGCCGGGACCTGGCAATGACTCGCCGCCGGCAGACTCTGGATATACGCCAGATGCTGCTCTCGACTGATGGTCCTCAGGGTCAGGCTCATGCGGGGCGCTCCTCGGCAGGTGTGTCCCCATCGATACAGGGGCTCCGGCTCTCGCGCCGAAGCCTACTGCGCCGATGGAGCGCCCCGTCTGGCTGTGGGCGGAGCGTCCGGCTATCCGAGGACCCCACCGAACAGTCCGCCATGCGCCATTCCGAGGAAGAACCCGACCGCCGAGGCACCGAGCCCGATGATGATCAGGAACCGTTCACGCGTCGTCACGGAGATGAACTGCCCGTACGCACCCGTCAGGACCCCCACCAGCCCCGCCCACGAACTGAGCAGATGCAGATTGTGGAAGAAAGCCGAGACGAAGGCGAGAACGCCCAGCGTCAGCGTCACCACAACCAGGGTGTCCTGGAGCGGATGACGCTTGCCGTCCGTGGAGAACAGAGAAGTGGCGGAGTTCGGTCGCATTGCCTGTGCCATCTGGCACCTCCTGGCCTTGCCGGAAGGCGGCGCATCGTAGCGCCGCGCACACCCGATGTGTACAGATTGCGTCCGCAGGCGGCCGGATTTCAACCGGAAGCCGGTCTGTGAGTAGTCTGTACGGTCTGCACCGGTGTCTGCCCACGCCAGAACGATCCGCTCGCCCGGCGAGCCGCATTGTCAGTGGCGGCCGATACCGTTGCTCACGCATCACGACCCTCCTGCCACGGAACGACCGTGGCCGCTGAGTCCAAAGGAGGTGGGTTCCACATGCGTCACTACGAGGTGATGGTCATCCTCGACCCCGATCTCGAGGAGCGCGCTGTCTCCCCGCTGATCGAGAACTTCCTCTCCGTCGTCCGCGAGGGCAACGGAAAGGTCGAGAAGGTCGACACCTGGGGCCGTCGTCGTCTCTCTTACGAGATCAAGAAGAAGCCCGAGGGCATCTACTCGGTCATCGACCTGCAGGCCGAGCCCGCGGTCGTCAAGGAGCTCGACCGACAGATGAACCTGAACGAGTCGGTCCTCCGGACCAAGGTCCTCCGTCCCGAGACCCACTGAGCTCCTAGCTCAGAGGTCATCGGGTCCGAGCAGCAGCAAGCAGCCAGAAGCAATCCCCGCCGAGAGGTTCACCCATGGCAGGCGAGACCGTCATCACGGTCGTCGGCAATCTCGTCGACGACCCCGAGCTGCGCTTCACCCCGTCCGGTGCGGCGGTCGCGAAGTTCCGCGTCGCGTCCACTCCCCGCACCTTCGACCGCCAGACCAATGAGTGGAAGGACGGCGAAAGCCTCTTCCTGACCTGCTCGGTCTGGCGTCAGGCGGCGGAGAACGTCGCCGAGTCGCTCCAGCGCGGCATGCGCGTCGTCGTGCAGGGCCGGCTGAAGCAGCGGTCCTACGAGGACCGCGAGGGCGTCAAGCGCACGGTCTACGAGCTGGACGTCGAGGAAGTCGGCCCCAGCCTCAAGAACGCCACGGCCAAGGTCACCAAGACCACCGGCCGCGGTGGCCAGGGCGGCTACGGCGGCGGCCAGCAGGGCGGCGGAAACTGGGGCGGCGGCCCCGGTGGTGGTGGCCAGCAGGGCGGCGGCGGAGCACCCGCCGACGACCCGTGGGCCACCAGCGCGCCGGCCGGCGGCGGCCAGCAGCAGCCGCAGAGCGGCGGGGGCAATGGAGGCGGCTGGGGCGGAAGCTCCGGCGGCGGCTACTCGGACGAGCCGCCCTTCTAGGGCGGGCTCGTACCCCACTTCTTGATCACACAGGAGAAACACCATGGCGAAGCCGCCTGTGCGCAAGCCTAAGAAGAAGGTCTGCGCATTCTGCAAGGACAAGACCCAGTACGTGGACTACAAGGACACGAACATGCTGCGGAAGTTCATTTCCGACCGTGGCAAGATCCGTGCCCGCCGCGTCACCGGCAACTGCACGCAGCACCAGCGTGACGTCGCCACGGCCGTCAAGAACAGCCGTGAGATGGCGCTGCTGCCCTACACGTCCACCGCGCGATAAGGGAAGGGTGACCGAATCATGAAGATCATCCTCACCCACGAGGTCTCAGGCCTCGGTGCCGCCGGCGACGTCGTCGACGTCAAGGACGGCTACGCTCGCAACTACCTGGTCCCGCGCGGTTTCGCGATCCGCTGGACCAAGGGCGGCGAGAAGGACGTGGCGCAGATCCGCCGGGCCCGCAAGATCCACGAGATCGCCACCATCGAGCAGGCCAACGAGATCAAGGCCCGCCTCGAAGGCGTGAAGGTGCGTCTGGCTGTTCGCTCCGGCGACGCCGGCCGCCTCTTCGGCTCCGTCACCCCGGCCGACCTCGCCTCGGCGATCAAGTCCGCCGGTGGCCCGGAGGTCGACAAGCGCCGCATCGAGCTCGGTTCGCCGATCAAGACCCTGGGCTCGCACCAGGTGTCCGTCCGGCTGCACCCCGAGGTCGCCGCGAAGCTCGGCGTCGAGGTCATCGCCGCCTGAGCAACAGCGCTCAGCAGTACAGGGAGAGGGCCGCACCCCCGAAGGGATGCGGCCCTCTCGCCGTTCCTGAGAACGCCTGGAACAGTGCCATGTTTCCCGTTTCACGTGAAACATGGCATGTGCTCTTCCATCAGCGGGTGGCGCCCGTGACCAGCCAGCGACCCGACCGGGTACGCAACCAGAGCGTCAGCAAACGGACGCCCATCATCAGCCCCATCGTCCACCACAGAGCCGTCAGACCACCGCCCCAGGCAGGCACCAGCAGAGCGACCGGGGCAAAGACCGCCAGCGTCACCAGCATCGCTCCCGCCAGATACGGGCCGTCCCCGGCACCCATCAGCACACCGTCCAGCACGAAGACGATCCCCGAGATCGGCTGCGTAACGGCCACCACCAACAGAGCCGGCAGCAGCGTGTCCCGCACCACCTGATCACCGGTGAACAGCGGAATGAACAGCGGACGCGCCGCCACGATCAGAACGCCGAGCACCACACCCACCGCGACCCCCCACTGCACCATGCGCCGACAGGCCTCCCGGGCGCCCCGAGTGTCACCCGCCCCCAGATAGCGGCCGATGATCGCCTGCCCCGCGATGGCGATCGCATCGAGCGCGAAAGCCATCAGACTCCACAACGACAGAATGATCTGATGGGCCGCGACATCCGCGTCTCCCAGGCGGGCGGCGACCGCCGTCGCGATCAACAGAACCGCGCGCAGCGACAGCGTACGAACCAACAACGGCACCCCGGCCTGGGCACTCGCCCGTATCCCCGCCGCGTCGGGACGCAGCGACGCACCATGCCGACGCGCCCCCCGGACCACCACCACCAGATAGACGGCCGCCATGGCGCACTGAGCCAGCACCGTCCCCCAGGCGGAGCCGGCGATCCCCAGACCGGCCCCGTAGACGAGCACGACATTGAGCACCGCGTTGGCACCGAACCCGCCGATGGCGACATACAGCGGCGTCCGGGTGTCCTGGAGCCCGCGCAGCACACCCGTGGCGGCCAGCACCACCAGCATGGCGGGGATACCGAAGCTGGAGATCCGCAGATAGGTGACCGCGTACGGGGCGGCGGTGTCCGAAGCCCCGAACAGACCGACAAGCCACGGCGCGGCGGGCAGCGTGACGGCGATCACCACCGCGCCGAGCAGAAGCGCGAGCCAGATGCCGTCCATGCCCTGACGGATGGCGGCCTGGAGATCGCCCGCGCCCACGCGCCGGGCCACGGCCGCCGTGGTGGCGTAGGCGAGAAAGACGAAGATGCTCACCGCGGTCGTCAGCAGGGCCGCCGCGATCGCCAGACCGGCGAGTTGCGGGGTGCCGAGATGGCCGACGATCGCGCTGTCCACCATCACGAAGAGCGGCTCGGCGACGAGGGCGCCGAAGGCGGGAACGGCGAGGGCGATGATCTCGCGATCGTGCCGTCGGGCACCGGTCCTGGATATCGCGGGAGCCTTTGTCATGCGCTCAATCTAATCTTCCACAGGTAAGTGACGCAATGCGCATGTAGTCCTTACTGATCCGCTCGGTGAGGGATCGGCTGTGTGCCGTTTGTTGTGATCTTGGTCCAGTCGGGAAAGTTTTTCTCCCCCACAGCCAGTGGACGGAAAAAGCCCAGCTCAGGAAGGGTGTGGCGGGGGTGTTATGAGTTTGTCCACAGTGCTGTCCCCCGGTCCGTGCACAGGTTCGCCAAGGTTCTCCACAGCATCTGATCGGTCGTCCACATGGCCTGTGGATAACCAGATTGGCTGACGGTGCCCGCGGGCCTACCGTGGACCGGCGTCCGACGCGCCGGAACCGGAGACAGGCCTCTCGTTTTGTCAGTGTCGTGCCGTAGAAAGAGTGGCACGGCGAGGTCCGCTGAGCGGACGTGAGGAGGTGGCCGGTGAGCATTCCCGAGCCATTGGACGACCCTTGGACCGACGCCGGTCCCAGTGACCGTCTGCCTGTCTCCCGGCAGCGCCGTGGCGAGGGCCGGGGCCGCGAGGAGCAGCATGAGCGCGGCCAGGACAGCGGCGCCTGGGACGGAGGGTCTCCCGGGTTCGAGCGGGTGCCGCCGCAGGATCTCGATGCCGAGCAGTCGGTTCTCGGCGGCATGTTGCTGTCGAAGGACGCCATCGCCGACGTGGTGGAGATCATCAAGGGGCACGATTTCTACCGCCCCGCGCATGAGACGGTCTTCCAGGCGATCCTCGACCTCTATGCGAAGGGGGAGCCGGCCGACCCGATCACGGTCGCGGCCGAGCTGACCAAGCGGGGTGAGATCACCCGTGTCGGCGGGCCGTCGTATCTGCACACGCTGGTCCAGTCGGTGCCCACGGCGGCCAATGCCTCGTACTACGCGGAGATCGTCCATGAGCGGGCGGTGCTGCGGCGGCTTGTCGAGGCCGGCACGAAGATCACGCAGATGGGATACGCGGCCGACGGCGATGTGGACGAGATCGTCAACTCCGCCCAGGCCGAGATCTACGCCGTCACCGAGCAGCGGACCAGTGAGGACTATCTGCCGCTCGGGGACATCATGGAGGGCGCGCTCGACGAGATCGAGGCGATCGGTTCGCGCAGCGGTGAGATGACCGGTGTGCCGACGGGCTTCACGGATTTCGACTCTCTCACGAACGGGTTGCACCCGGGCCAGATGATCGTCATCGCGGCTCGTCCCGCCATGGGTAAGTCGACGCTCGCTCTGGACTTCGCGCGGGCCGCGTCGATCAAGAACAATCTGCCGAGTGTGATCTTCTCGCTCGAAATGGGGCGCAATGAGATCGCGATGCGTCTGCTGTCGGCGGAGGCGCGGGTGGCGCTGCACCATATGCGATCGGGCACGATGACGGACGAGGACTGGACCCGGCTGGCCCGTCGTATGCCGGATGTCTCGCAGGCTCCGCTCTATATCGATGACTCGCCGAATCTCTCGATGATGGAGATCCGGGCGAAGTGCCGGCGGCTGAAGCAGCGCAATGAGCTGAAGCTGGTGATCATCGACTATCTGCAGCTGATGCAGTCGGGGGGTTCGAAGCGCGCCGAGAGCCGTCAGCAGGAGGTCTCGGACATGTCGCGAAACCTGAAGCTGCTGGCCAAGGAGCTGGAGCTGCCGGTTATCGCGCTGTCGCAGCTGAACCGTGGTCCGGAGCAGCGTACGGACAAGAAGCCGATGGTCTCCGACCTGCGTGAGTCGGGTTCGATCGAGCAGGACGCGGACATGGTGATCCTGCTGCACCGCGAGGACGCGTACGAGAAGGAGTCGCCGCGCGCGGGTGAGGCCGACCTCATCGTGGCCAAGCACCGTAATGGTCCGACGGCGACGATCACGGTGGCGTTCCAGGGCCACTACTCACGCTTCGTGGACATGGCCCAGACCTGACCCGCAGCGCGGCCGTCGGCGCTGCTGGGCCGGCCCCGATCGAACGATCGGGGCCGGATCGGTTGCGGGTCAGGCGTAGAAGTTGCGCTGCCAGCGGTGCTTGGCGAGCAGGGTGAGCCGGTCGTCGGTCAGCAGGTGTCCGTCGCTCACGGCGGTGTTGCGCTCCACGTTGCGTACGGTGCGCATGCCGGGGATGACGGTGGAGACGGCGGGTGCGCTGAGTACGTACCGCAGTGCGGTTTCCGCGATCTGGTCGGGGGCGATGCCCAGCTCGGTGGTGATCGCGTTGACGTGCTGCTCGACCTGGGCGGGGCGGTCGTCGCGGAAGTAGCGGCTGCGGAAGTCGCCGTCGGGGAAGGTGGTTCCGGCCGTGACGCGCCCCGTCAGGCCCCCTTCGTCGAGGGCCACCCGGACGATCACACCGACTCCGTGTTCCTGGCAGGCGGGGAGCAGGGTGTCGGCGGGGGCCTGGTCGAAGATGTTGTAGATGACCTGCACGGTGTCCACTACGCCGC
This sequence comes from Streptomyces scopuliridis, assembly GCF_042790125.1. Classification (GTDB taxonomy): domain Bacteria; phylum Actinomycetota; class Actinomycetes; order Streptomycetales; family Streptomycetaceae; genus Streptomyces; species Streptomyces scopuliridis_A. The sequence continues at coordinate 251,694 of NZ_JBHTZS010000009.1, read as the reverse complement.
TGCGGACGAGGGCGAGGGCGTTGTCGGGCTGGTGGTCGTTGATGGATACGCCGAAGAGGCGGATCTTCCCTTGCTGCTTCAGTTCGGCGATGGTCTCCAGCCAGTCGCCGCGGCCGACCCATTCGTCGCTCCAGACGTGGAACTGGAGCACGTCGAAGTGGTCCAGGCCGCTGACGCGCAGGCTGGTCTCCAGGCTGTCGCGGATATGCGCGCCGGGAAAGGTCTCCGCGGGGTCCAGCCCGTCGGGGGCGGGCCAGATGCGGTTCTTCGGGGGCACCTTGGTCGCCACGTACACCTGGTCACCGGCCCGCTCACGGATCACCTGGCCGACGATCCGCTCGCTCTCGCCGTAGCCGCGGGCGGTGTCGATGAAGTTCACGCCCCGGTCGATGGCGCGGTGCAGTGCGCGTAGGGACTCGTCCTCCGTGGCGCCCACCCAGCCGGACTCGCCGATGCCCCAGGCGCCGTAGCCGATCTCGGACACCGACAGTCCACTGCGTCCCAGCTCGCGGTAGCGCACAGTTCTCCTCAACGTCGTGGTTGGTCAGGGTGGTTGGCTCAGGATGTTCGTTCGGCGGCGCTGCGTTCCACACAGAATTCGTTGCCTTCCGGGTCGGCGAGGGTGACCCAGCCGGCGCCGTCGGGGCGTCGGTGGTCGCCCACGAGGGTGGCGCCGAGGGCGAGAAGGCGGTCCACTTCTTCGTCGCGGGTGCGCTCCTGGGGCTGGAGATCCAGATGGACTCTGTTCTTGGTGGTCTTGGTCTCGGGCACCTGGATGAACAGCAGCGTGGCGCCCTCCGACGCGAGCAGTGCTTCCGGGTCGCCGGGCTTGTCGTCGTCCGCCAGGGAGGCGCCGAGGACCTTGGCCCAGAAGCTGCCCAGGGCGTAGGTGTCCGCGCAGTCGATGGTGATGTGGCGTACCAGGGATGTCATGCGGTCACTCTGATCATTCCGGCCGTTTCTGTCCAGGGTGACGCTGTGGTGCGAAATGAAGTCGACCGGGCGGCTTGTCGCCGGTAGATGTGGAGCATGACCTCATCTCCTGAAGAGTTGCTGCCCAGTACGCGGCGCGCCCTGTTGCATCGCATTGCCCGAGCTCAGGCCGAGGGACGTGCTCCGTCACTGGTCGGCGCCGTGGCGCGGGAGGGGCGGATGGTGTGGGCGGGAGCGCGTAGTTGTGTGGAGGGGCATGCTCCGGACGCGGATACGCAGTACCGCATCGGGTCGATCACCAAGACGTTCACCGCCGTGCTGGTGCTGCGGCTGCGTGATGAGGGGCTGCTTGATCTGAATGACCCGCTGGAAAAGCATCTTCCGGGCAGCGGGGTCGGCGAGGTCACGGTCGCTCAGCTTCTCGGTCATAGCGCGGGTTTGAGCGCGGAGACTCCGGCGCCTTGGTGGGAGCGGACTCCGGGTTCGCTGCGACCGGAGCTCGCGGATGTCCTCGGTGAGCGGCCCGTGCTGCACCCTGCGGGGCGGCGTCACCACTACTCGAATCCGGGGTTCACGCTGCTCGGTTCGCTGGTGGAGGCGGTGCGTGGGGCGTCCTGGGAGGAGGTGCTGCGGCGTGAGGTTCTTGAGCCGTTGTCCATGGACCGTACGTCCGCGCGGCCGGTGGCTCCGCACGCGGGCGGCTGGGCTGTGCATCCCTGGGCCGATGTGATGCTGCCCGAGCCGGCGGAGGACCTGGGGCTGATGGCCCCCGCCGGACAGCTCTGGTCGACGGCCGCCGATCTCTGCCGCTTCGCGGTCTTCCTCGCGGAGGGGGACGAGAAGGTCTTGAGCGCGGAGTCTGTGCGGGAGCTGCGGACGCCGGCCGTGCCGCCGGAGGCCGGGGAGTGGAACGGCGGATACGGGCTCGGGACGCAGCTTGTCCGGCGGGGGGACCGGACGCTGGTGGGCCATACGGGTTCGCTGCCCGGCTTTGTCGCCGGCCTGTGGGTCAGTGTGGAGGACGATGTGGCCGCGGTGGTGCTGGCCAATGCCACCTCGGGGCCGTATGTCGGGGCGATCGCCGCTGATCTCATCGGCATTGTGGCGGACGCGGAGCCGCGGATCCCCGAACCGTGGCGTCCGCTGCCCGAGGCCGACCGGGAACTGCTGGAGCTCACCGGGCCGTGGTACTGGGGTACGCATCCCTGCGGGCTGAAGTGGTCCTCGGACCGGGGCCTGGAACTGAACCCGCTGCGAGGCGGCGGACGTGGTTCCCGCTTCGTGGTGCAGCCGGGTGGCGACTGGAGAGGGCTCGATGGCTACTACGCGGGGGAGACCCTGCGGGTGGTGCGTCGCCCTGACGGCTCGGTGAGCCATCTCGACCTCGGATCGTTCGTCTTTACGCGTGAACCGTACGGGCCGGATGACGCGGTCCCCGGGGGTGTGGACGCGAAGGGCTGGCGCGGCCTCGGGGAAATGAGGGAGTAGAGCGACGGTGATGTTTCACGTGAAACCGGTCACACCGGCCTGCTGGCGGTAGCGCGTGCGCGCGCGTGCGCGGCTCCGAAGCCGCAAGCGTGGATTGCGGCTTCGGGCCTGCACGCGCATGCGGACTACCCCTGGAGCACGCGGAGCTTTGCCCCGTTGTTCCACGCCTCCAGCAGGCCGCGGTGGACCGCCGTCATATCGTGCCGCGCGGCGAGCAGGAGGGCGTCGCGGGTGAAGGGGCAGGTGGCGACGAGCAGCGCGATGTCGGCCTTGTAGTCGAGTTTGGCCATCCCGATGAACTGCTGTACGTCACCGCTGGTGATGGTCGCGGCGGGGGTGCGTGCCTTGCACTGGACGACCAGGCGGCGTCCGTCAGGGGCGTAGGCCAGGATGTCCGCGCCGGTGTCGCCATGTCCGCCGGTGACCGTGACCTGGTCGCAGCCGTCCCGTCGGCAGAGCCACGCGATGTGCTGCTCGAACTGATGCGGGTTCATGGCGTCGAGCGCGTTCATGGAGCCGGCCGCCTCACGTTCACGCAGGATGCGCTTGAGGCGGGTCACTTCGTCATCGAGCGCATCGATGCGGGCGCGCTGCTCGCCGTCGTTGCGGACCGCGATATTGAGAACCGGGACGATGGTCCGGTCGATCGCGGTACGGACCGCTTCTTCGGCGATGCGTGTCATATCCGCGCGTGCCGTGTCCGTGTCGGTGCGGGTGGCCATGTGCCGGGCGACGCCCTCGGTGATGCGCTCGTCGACCCACTCGGCAACCCTGTGGAAAAGGTTATCCACAGGGGCGGCGTGCTGCTTCGCTTCGGCGTTGAGCAGGTAGGTGCGCACCTGACGTGCGACGATGCTGTCGCGGAGCAGCATGGCGGTGTTCAGAACGGCCCGCCGGGAGAAGACTCCGATGGAGCGGCTGCGGGACGAGATGCCACAGACTTGCTTGAAGCAAGTCAGTTGCTCGCCTTCGAGGACGCGGTATCCGTTGGATGTGAGTTCGGCCCGGTGATCGTGGATCACGGCCCAGATGACGGTTTCGCCGACTTCGAAGTAGGCGGCGACGTCCTTTGTGGTGGCGTGGAGGCCGTCCGGTGACAGGGCCAGTTGTTTGACCTTGTCGAGGACGTCGTCGCGTTCCGCGACGCTCGCGCGCAGTGCTCTGGACTCGGTCAGAGCTATCTCGTTGAGCATGTGGTCCGTCGCCTCCCGGGCCGGGTGGGGCCAGTTCGAGTTGGGGGACGGGATCCGGACGCACGTCCGGCCCCCTTGCCGGAGGCAACGAGCCAAAACGGATAAGGGTGCGGTTTTCAGATACTCATCTTGAAACCGACATGTGAGGCGGTGAAGCCGAGTCGCTCGTAGAAGCGGTGGGCGTCGGTGCGGCTGGCGTCGGAGGTCAGCTGGACCAGTTGGCAGCCCTGGCGGCGGGATTCGTCGACCGCCCATTCGATGAAGCGGGTGCCGAGTCCGCTGCCGCGCTCGTCGGCGTGGACGCGTACGGCTTCGATGATGGAGCGGGTGGCGCCGCGCCGGGAGAGTCCGGGGATGATCGTGAGCTGGAGTGTGCCGATGACCCGGCCGTCGCGTTCGGCGACCACGACGTGCTGGTTCGGGTCGCGGGCGAGTCGTTCGTAGGCTTCGGTGTACGGGGTGAGGTCGTCGGGGGACTCGCGCTGGGCGCCCAGGGGGTCGTCCGCGAGCATCGCCACGATGGCGGGGATGTCGTCGTGCGTGGCGGGCCGTATGGTCAGATCGCTCATGATCCGCAGAGTACGCCGGAGGGTGACAGCGGGGCCGGACGGGGAGGCTCAGCCGGTCGCCATGCTCAGTGGTGCGAACCGCCGGGACCGGTCGCCGGGCAGGTCCCGGTCGCCGTATGCCATGAGTGTGGTGAGGGTGACCGATTTCAGGCCGTGGTCTTTGAGCCAGTTCTGCAGTTCTTCGTGGCGCAGGTCGATGACGGTGCGTACGGGGCGGTCCGCGCCTGTGGCCAGGGCGGAGATCAGCGCTTTCGCTGTCTCTGTGTCCCGGGCGATCAGCGGGCCGATGACATCGGCGGCCGGTGTGGGCCAGGCCGCCGCGTATCCGATGAGGGTGGAGCCTTCCTCCGCGACTCTGAGCCGGTCGGCGAAGGCGGGAAGCCGCGCGATGAGATGGGTGCGGTCTGCTCCGAGGACTTCGGTGTCCAGGCGTACGAGGGCCGGCAGGTCGCCGGCGGCCGCGGGCCGGGTGGTGATCCGCGGTGGGTGTTCCGGTGACCGGAGGTGTCCGAGGAGCGTCTCGGCTTCGCCGATGTCGGTGAAGCCGAGCTTTTCGTAGAGCGGGCGTCCGAACGGCGTGGCGTAGAGGGTGAGAGGGGTGTTCCCGGTCTCGTGCAGTGCGTGGTTCATGAGCCGTCGCCCGAGCCCCTGGCGGCTGTGCCGTCCGGCGACGAGCAGCATGCCGATGGCGGCGAGTTCGGGGCGGTCCGTGGGGCCGCACGAGGTGACGACGCATACGGCGGCCAGCCCTTTGTCTACAGGGTCGTCGATGCCGTAGGCGGTGCTCGCCGTGAGCAGCAGGCCCCATTTGTGCTCCTCGCGTGCCCAGCTGCGGTCCTCGGCGAGATCTGCGCAGGACTTGAGGTCGCTCAAGGTCAGACGGCGGATCGGCTGTGCGGAGAGCGGTGTCGGCATAAGGGTCAGGCTGTCGGAGCCGGTGATCGTTCGTCCACCGTTTTACGAGAAGTGTTCCGACGGGATGTGGCTGTGTGCCGCAGGCGCCGGCCGCGTCGGGTGAGTCCCCAGGGTTTGAGTACGGAGATCGCTGTCATGAAGAGATAAGCGCAGCTTGCGACGGTGGGCGCGGCGACGAGGCTGTTGTCGGGGAGTCCGGTGGCTGCGGCGTCGTTGATGGTCGGTCGCAGGGCGAAGACGGTTGCCGCGAGGGTGATCAGGGTGAGCCAGAACTTGATCCATACCCAGCGGTGCCGGGCCAGGCCCCAGGGGGTTCCGAGTGAGAGCAGCACTCCGCTGATGAGGGCGAGCAGGGCGATGGGGATGATCAGCCAGTCGGCGAGGATCTTCATGGCGCGGTAGGCGGCCTGTGTGGTGGTGGCGTCGTTGGTGAGGAAGGCGGTGACGCCGAGGGTGAGGAGCCCGAGGGTGAGGCCCAGCCAGCTCACGGAGGTGGCGACATGGGTGACGAGGAGGGTCCGGCGCGCGGGCCGCTTGAGTTGTTTCACGTGAAACACGGTGCCTGGCGGCGGGGTGTGGGGCGTCTGCCCGTGGGAGTAACCGCGCGTACTAACCTCGGCGTACATGGCGAGCGTGCGCAGACTTCATCTCTTCGATCTCGATGGAACGCTGATCCGTGGTTCGGCGGCGGCTGTGGAGATTTCCCGGCAGCTGGGGCTGGGCGCCGAAATCGCGGAGCTGGAGCGTGAGTTCCTGTCTCTCGGGCTGGCGCCGGACGAGTTCGCGGTGCGGGCCCGGGAGCTGTGGGCCGAACTCACCATGGTGCAGGTGGCGGCGGCTTTCGAGGGTGCGCCCTGGCTGCTGGGTATCCGTGAGGTCTGGGCGGATATCCGGAAGCGGGGGGATTACTGCGCTGTTATCTCCTTGTCGCCCGACTTCTTTGTCGGAAGGCTGCTGGAGTGGGGTGCGCATGCCGCTCATGGTTCTCGCTGGCCGGTGCTGCCTTTCACCGAGCCGGTCGACCGGGCGGGCATTTTGAACCCGGCTGCCAAGGTGAAGATCGCGAACCAGCTGTGTGCAGAGTTCGGGGTGAGCCTGGACGACTGCGTTGCCTACGGTGATTCGATGTCGGACGCGGAGATCTTCGCGGCGGTGCCCCGGGCGGTGGCGGTGAATGCGGATCACCATCTGTCGGGGCTTGCTACCCACACGTACGCGGGGGGCGATCTGCGTGAGGCCTATGAACTGGTGCGCCTCCAGTGAACCGGTACGGCGTCGGCAGTAATACTCTGACCCGGAGGTGCCGCGGGAATCGCGGCCGGAATCCGGCGAATGAGCACAGGAGCGATGGAGCCTAACGGTAAATCCGGTGTGGATGCCCGGACTTCGCGCTCTTTGTCCCCTGTGGTGAGCCGACCCGTCATGCTGCGTGTACGGGCAGTGTGGGCAATGTCGCACTCCTTCACCTTGTGCCCGGATTGGGGCTTCGGAGGGGGTTAACGTGAGGTCTCAACAGTCCTAGTCAGAGCGGGGAATTGCTAGCGTATTTCCGGGCCAGCGGAAGTGCGCGGACCGACCGAAAGATGTTCGAGGCGAGGCACACCATGGACGCTCCGACCACCACGTCGGCCGACAACGGCACTTCCGGAGACGGCGGAGGAGGCGGTTGGTTCGCGCCCCGCAGAGCGCCGAAGGCCGAGGGCCGGCCGGACTCCGGGACCGCGGGCGGCGCGGAGGAGGCGGCGGACGGGGAGCGAATACCCGTCCCGAGTCGCTCACTTGCCTCCATACGCCCGGTGGGCTCCGGGGCGGCCCGTTCCGCTCCGCCCTCGCGCGACGGCGGAGCAGGGCATGAGGCGCGGACGGATATGGCGGCCCGGCGGCAGCCGGGGCCGGTGGATGACGTCCCCGAGGCATTCCGGCCGCGCGGCAAGGGAGTGCGCGGCGGAGACGGCCCTGCCCCTCATCCGCCGGTCCACGAGGGGCCCGCAACGGACGCTGCCGCAGACTCCGCCGCGGCCACCGTCGCAGCCGCCACAGGCCCCGCTACGGATCCCGCCGCGCCGGCCGGCAGCGGCGGTGAGCCGGTCTCCGGAACGGCGCCAGGAGCGGCGAAGCCGGCGGCACCGGTATCGGCCGCGCTGCCTCCCGAGGCACCGGCGCCGCAATCGTCCGCCCTGGCCCCTGCCGAGCCGTCCGCTTCCGCCGGCCTCTCCGCTCTCGCGGACGATCCGAACGCTTCGCCGGACGCGATCCTGGTCCGCCGTACGCTGGCCGAGATCGCTCCGGTCTCCGACCAGGTCACCTCGTACTTCTATTCGCTGCTCTTCGTCCGTCACCCGGATCTGCGCGGCCTGTTTCCCGTCGCCATGGACGCCCAGCGTGACCGGCTCCTCAAGGCGCTGCTGACCGCCGCCGAGCACATGGATTCCCCGGCCGTCCTGACGGGTTATCTCCGGCAGCTGGGCCGGGGGCACCGCAAGTACGGCACGCAGGCCACGCACTACCCCGCCGTCGGTGAGGCGCTTCTGGGCGCGCTGTCCCGTTACGCCTCGTCGAGTTGGGACGACGAGACCGAGGGCGCCTGGGTCAGGACGTACACCACGATCTCGCAGATCATGATCGACGCGGCGGCGGAGAACGAGCTGCACGCTCCGGCCTGGTGGCAGGCCGAGGTGGTCTCGCACGATCTGCGCACGTCCGACATCGCCGTCGTCACGGTCCGTCCCGATCAGCCGTATCCGTTTGTGGCGGGGCAGTACACCAGCCTGGAGACGCCGTGGTGGCCGCGGGTCTGGCGGCACTACTCGTTCGCCTCGGCGCCCCGTCCCGACGGTCTGCTGTCCTTCCATGTCAAGGCGGTTCCGGCGGGCTGGGTCTCCAACGCGCTGGTCCATCACGCCCGTCCCGGCGATGTGCTGCGTCTCGGCCCGCCCGCCGGTTCGATGACGGTCGACCACAGCACGGACAACGGTCTGCTCTGTCTGGGCGGCGGCACGGGCATAGCGCCGATCAAGGCGCTCGTCGAGGATGTCGCCGAGCACGGGCACCGGCGCCCCGTACAGGTCTTCTACGGCGCGCGCCATGACGAGGATCTGTACGACATCGAGACGATGCTGCGGCTCCAGAGCGCGCATCCGTGGCTGTCGGTGCGTCCGGTGGTCGCCGAGGGGCCCAGCCAGGGGCTTACGGGGCGGATTCCGGAGGCGGTGCGCGAGTACGGTCCCTGGCACGAGTACGACGCGTTTCTGTCGGGGCCGCCCGGGATGATCCGCAGCAGTCTCGACGCGCTCATGGGGGCCGGGATCCCTTCGGAGCGGATCCGCCACGACTCCCTCGAAGAGCTGGTGGGGGCGATCGGCTAGGTCCTGTCCGGCCCACGAAGATCGGCCGGACAGGACCTGGGTCCCGGAACCGGCGCGGTGGGGCCGGTGGTCTCAGCCCAGGTCGGGTGCGTGCATCGCGCGTACGCCCTCGATATTGCCGTCCAGGTAGTGCCGTAGTGACAGTGGTACGAGATGGACGGCGGCGATTCCGACGCGGCTGAAGGGCACTCGGACGATCTCGTACTCCCCGCAGGGCTCCTCGATCTCGGGGCCGTGTCGCAGTGAGGGGTCCATCGACGCCAGTCGGCAGACGAAGAAGTGCTGGACTTTGACGCCGGTCACGCCGCCGCCGGCGATATGTTCCACGGTGTCGACGAAGCAGGGCACCACATCCATGATCTTGGCGCCGAGCTCTTCGTGGACTTCGCGGTGGAGTGCGTCGACGACGGTGGTGTCCGTCGGCTCCACCCCGCCGCCCGGGGTGAGCCAGTAGGGATCGACTCCCGGCTTGGTGCGTTTGATCAGGATCAGGTCGTCGCCGTCGAGCAGGATGGCGCGTGCGGTGCGCTTGACCACGGGCCTTTCGGTCATGGGAAGAGGTTCGCCCGGGATTCCCCTTCTGAAACTCCCGCCGGTTCTTCCCTCACCACTCCTCCGCGGCGCGCAGCAGCCATTCGTGCGCCCGCGCGACCGGGGGCAGGGTGAGCGTGCCGGTGCGTACGACCAGGAAGTAGGTGCGCAGCGGGGGTACGGGCGGGTCGAGCAGCGCGACCACTTCTCCGCGCTTCAGCGCTCCTTCGCAGAGGTAGCGGGGTAGTACGGCCAGTCCGGCGCCCGCGGCCGTGCATTCGAGGACGGCTCGCAGGTCGGGGGCGATGACGGTTCCCGCGGCGGCCGGCCGGGATTCGAAGACGGTCGCCCAGTAGCGGGAGACGAGCGGCAGGGACTCGTGCACCTCCACCACCGGCAGCTGCTCCAGCACCACCTGCCCCTCGCGCAGCACGTCATGGCCCAGCCGGGCGGCCCAGCGGGGTGCGGCGATCAGTACGTGTTCCTCGTCGCAGAGCGGAGTCGAGGTGAGCAGTCCGCCGCGTGGCCGGGTTGTGCTGATGGCCAGATCGTGGTGGCCGGCGGCCAGGCCCTCCAGGGTCTCCTCGGGGCTGCCGAAGAAGGAGGTGCGCAGGGCGAGGCCCTGGGTGGTGAGGGGGGTGAGGGCGGGCAGGGCGCGCAGGGAGGTGAACTCCGGCGGTCCGGCCAGGTGGAGTGTCCTGATGCCGGATTCCTCGTCGAGTCCGGTCTCGGCGATCTCGACGAGCGCGTCGAGATGGGGTGCGGCCCGCTGGGCGAGTTCGTCGCCGATGGTGGTGGGGGTCACGCCGCGGGCCTGGCGCAGGAAGAGCGGCCGGCCGAGCTGTCGTTCCAGGGTTCTGATCTGGCCGGTCACCGCGGGCTGGGAGAGGCCGAGCAGCGCCGCGGCGCGGGTGAAGGAGCCTGCTCGGTGCACGGTGACGAAGGTGCGCAGCAGGGCCAGGTCCATGTTCCCGCTCTCCCGTCTTGAGCCTCGGCCCCCGCGGCAACTCCGGACAGTCAACTATAAATAAGTCGATAGGTCGCTGTCGCTACTGTGATTGGACACTGACGCAGAGTCAACTAGCCTTGGGCAAATGGTTCTCCGCGCGTGGAACCTGGGACGGTCCGAGCCATGAGGGGGGAGGCTCGGACCGTCCGCCCGGAGGATCAGGAGGACCTGGACGCCCCGGAAGACCTGGACGCCCCGGAGGATCCGGAGTGATGGCGGAGCGGCGTGATGTGCCTGCGCTCAGGGAGCCGCCTCGTCCAGGGCCCGCAGGACGTCCGCGACCAGGTCTTCGGGATCCTCGGCCCCGACGGAGAAGCGGATGAAGCCCTCCGGTACGGCGTCGCCGCCCCACCGTCCGCGCCGTTCCGCCGTGGACCGTACGCCGCCGAAGCTCGTCGCGTCGTCGACCAGCCGCAGTCCGTCCAGGAAGCGCTCGGCCCACTCCCGGTCGGGGAGCACGAACGAGACCACGGAGCCGAAGCGCCGCATCTGCTGGGAGGCGATGCGGTACGAGGGGTCGCCGGGCAGGCCCGGGTAGCGCAACCCGCCGATGTCGGCGCGTGTCCCCAGCGCCCGCGCCAGCATCAGCGCGCCGGCGCACTGCCGGTCGACGCGCAGCTGGAGCGTGGCCAGTGAGCGGTGCGCGAGCCAGGCCTCCATCGGCCCGGGAATCGCCCCGACGACCTTGCGCCAGCGCCGTACGCCCGCCGCCAGCTCCGGATTGGCGCTGGTGACATGGCCGAGCAGGATGTCGCCGTGGCCGGTCATGCCCTTGGTGTCACTGGCCACCGAGAAGTCCGCGCCCAGTTCCAGCGGCCGCTGGCCGAGCGGCGTGGCGAGGGTGTTGTCGACGGCGACCAGCGCGCCCGCGGCGTGTGCTTCCGTCACCAGCCGCCGGATGTCGCAGACGTCCAGGCCGGGGTTGGACGGTGTCTCGATCCAGAGCAGCCGCGCCCCCTCCAGGACGCGCAGCTGGGCATCCGCAGCGGTCGGCGCGGTCCGTACCGTCACTCCGTACGCCTCCAGGCGTTCCCGCAGCAGCGGCAGGGCCTGGTAGCCGTCCTCCGGCAGGACCATCGCGTCCCCGGCCCGCAGCTGGGAGAAGGCCACCGCCGAGATCGCGGCCATCCCGGAGGCGAAGACGACGGTCTCGGCCGGCTCCCCCGGTGCCTCCAGCTCGCTGATGGCGCGTTCCAGATGGGTCCAGGTCGGGTTCTCGTCCCGGCCGTAGGTGTACGGTCCTGTCGGCTCGCCCGGCAGGTGGTAGTGGGCGGCGAAGACCGGTCCCGGCAGGGTCGGTTCGTACTTCACAGGGTCGGGCAGCCCGGCCCGTACCGCTCGGGTGCCGTCCCCGATGCTCATGCCGTCTCCTCGCTCGCTCATGCGGCCTTCTCGATCGTGTTCCGTACGGTGGCGAGCAGACCTTCGCTCGCCGCCTCCACCATCTCCAGGCACTCCTCGAAGGCGGCGCTCCCGCCGTAGTACGGATCGGGCACGCCGAGACCGCCGGACGGTTCGCCCGCGACGTCGGGGGAGAGTCCGCGGGAGAGGTCGTAGGAGCGCAGCAGGTGCACCTTCGCCGCGTCCCCGGGCGTCGGAGCGAGGTGCCGCAGCTCGCGCAGATGCCCTTCGTCCAGTGCGATCACCAGGTCGAGCCGCGGGAACCACGAGGCGTCGAACCGCCGCGCGGTGTGCTCGCTGCCGTAGCCGTGCGCGTCGAGTACGGCGACGGCGCGCGGGTCGGCGCCGTCGCCTTCGTGCCAGCCGTCGGTGCCCGCGCTGTCCACCTCGACCAGGGTGTCGAGACCGGCTTCCGTCAGCCGTGCGCGGAAGACGGACTCGGCTATGGGCGAGCGGCAGATATTGCCCGTGCAGACGAAGCAGACGCGATACGGAGAGGTCATGGGGCCGCTCAGTCCTTGCCGTCGGGGAGCACGACGTTCAGCGCCCACGACACGATCGAGATGACCAGCCCGCCGAGCACGGCCGTCCAGAAGCCCTCGACATGGAAGCTCAGGTCGAGCTTGTCCGCGAACCACGAGGTCAGCAGCAGCATCAGGGCGTTGATCACCAGCGTGATCAGCCCGAGTGTCAGGATGAACAGCGGCAGTGTCAGCAGCTGCACCACCGGCTTGACTATGAAGTTGACCAGGCCGAAGAGCAGTGCGACGAGCACCAGCGTCAGGACCTTCTTGCCGGTGCTCTCGCCGGTCAGGGTGATGTTCTGGATGAGCCAGATCGCGACTGCCAGGGCGCCCGCGTTGGCGATCGTCTTGACTAGGAAATTCTTCATGTGTCTGATCGTGGCATGAAGGCATTCCGACTGGATGAGCTGGAGGCGGAACGTGCCGCCAACGACGGGGCGTATCTGCAGTTTGTGCGGGAACGCAACATGTCTGTGGGCCTGTACGCGCTGGACGCCGGAGCGAGCGACCCGCAGCAGCCGCACCGGCAGGACGAGGTGTACTTCGTCGTGAGCGGCCGCGCCTCGCTCACCGTCGGGATGGAGACCACGCAGGTCAGCCGGGGAAGTGTGGTGTACGTACCGGCCGGAACCGCGCACAAGTTCCATCACATCAGTGAGGATCTGCGGGTGATGGTCGTGTTCTCCCCGCCCGAGGGCTGACCTCCGCCCCTCCGTCCCTGTCCGTTCCTGTCTGTCCCTGACCGTGCCCCCCGGGGCTCTGCCCCTCCGCCCCTGTCCGCCTCCCGACCCTCAGGTCCGCCTCAGGGTCGGATCAGGGGAGATCGGGGGCCGTGGGGCCCCCGTGAGCGTTCTCCCGCATCTAGCATCGAAGGAGCACGATGGATACACGGGCTCTCGGCGAAGCGAGGTAAGGACGATGGCGGTTCGGGACGTTCTCACAGGACTGCCCTGGTGGGTGAAGTGGATCGCGGTTCCCGTGATCGTGCTCGTCGTGTTCGGCGGACTGATCACGACGGTCATCTCGATCGTGGTCGGCCTGCTCTTCAAGGTGCTGATCCTGGTGGCTCTGGTCGGTGGACTGGTTTATGTCGTACGGAAGTTCATGTCTTCCTCCTCGTCACGCGGTGACTGGTAGGGGGCCCGCGAGCGGGTGCGGCTCGAACGGCCGTTAGCCCGCGCGAGGGAAAGGTGAAGGGGAAACCATCCCTCGCCCCGGGCTGCCCTTAGAGTGGCAAACCACTGCCGCGCCCTGGGAAATCACCATCCAAGATCGCTCCGACCATTGGTTTGTGCGACTTTTCCGGGCGGGGCCTCAAGGTTCCTCGGGTCCGCCTCAAGGTTCCTTCGGTCCCTCGGTTCCCCTCAGGGGTGCGGCGGGCGCGCGGGGGCGGCCCCCGCGGGCGGGCTCCGGCCCGTCAGCACGCCTGGGGGTGACCTTTGGCCACAGCTACACGTACCGCGGCCCCAACCCTGATCGGTTCGGTACAGCGAGCGCTGCGACTGCTGGAGTCGGCGGGCTCCCATCCGGACGGGGCTCCCGCGAAGCAGCTCGCACGCGAGGCCGGGCTCCCGCTTCCCACCGCCTACCATCTGCTGCGCACGCTGGCGCACGAGGGCTATCTCCGCCGCGAGAAGGGCGTCTTCGTACTCGGCGACGCCGTACAGCGGCTGGCACACGGCAACGGCTCGCAGAATCGTCGCAGCAAGATCACCGAATCGCTCGGCCGGTGGCACGGCGCGACCGGCGTCCCGGTGTACTTCGCGGTCTACGACGACGGTGAGATCGATCTCGTCTCCGTGGCGGACAGCCCCGCGGCCCCGGCGGTCGCCCATGGGGCGGACATCCGTGAGACGGGGCACGCGCACGCGCTCGGGCAGTGTCTGCTCAGCCGGCTCGACGAGGAATCCCGTCACGATCATCTCGACCGCTATCCCGTCCGCCCGCTCACGCCCTACTCCGTACCGGACCGCCGGACGCTGCTGGAGCGCCTCGGCTCACTGGGACCGGCCGAGCCGGTGGTGGAGCGACAGGAATACCGGCTCGGCACCGTCTGCGCGGCCGTACCGATCGAGGCCGGAACCACCGCGGGCGCCGTGGCCATTTCCGTACCACTCCATCAACAGGACCGACTGCTTCCAGCGATCGAACGATTACACAGAGGGATCGAATCGCTGGCGAGCGCTCTCGCCGTCTCTATCAGTATCTGAAAAATTACTCCTTGTGATCTGCTAGCGCTTACAGGACGATTGCGTCAAGAGGGTCCACGGGATCATTCCCAGCCACTGCTTCATCTACTCCGGAGTACACGATGCGCGAGTCGGTCCAGGCCGAGGTCCTGATGAGCTTCCTCGTCTCCGAGGAGCTCTCGTTCCGAATCCCGGTGGAACTCCACTACGAGGTGAGGGATCCCTATGCCGTGCGGATGACCTTCCATCTGCCCGGCGATGCCCCCGTGACCTGGACTTTCGGCCGCGAGCTGCTGCTCGACGGAATCAACACGCCCAGCGGGGACGGCGATGTGCATATCGCGCCGACCACACCGGAAGAGCTCTCCGACGTCCATATGCGGCTCCAGGTCGGTGACGACCACGCGCTCTTCCGGGTCAGCGCGGCGCCGCTCGTGGCCTTCCTCGACCGTACGGACCGGTTGGTTCCGCTCGGCCAGGAGCGCACGCTCAGTGACTTCGAGGGCAATCTGGAAGAGGCGCTCGGCCGCATCCTCGCCGAGGAGAACGCCGGCTGACCGGCCACCCGCCCCGCGCGGTCACCTCTTGCGCCGGCGTCCCCTGCCGCCGAGCTTGCGGCCCAGCGCGTTCTGTACGGGCACGGAGAGGGCCGGCGCGGAGTCCGGTCCAGGCACTGGATCCCGTCCAGGCGCCGAACCCTGGCCGGGGCCCGGTCCTGTGGGCGCCGGGTACGGTGCCGCGGCGGGCGTCTCCGGGGCCTGCCGGTCGGCGGAGACCACCAGCGCCGCCAGCGCCGTGGTGACCGGCACGGACGCGACCAGACCGATCGAGCCCACCAGGGTCCGGACGATCTCCTCCGCCACCAGCTCGCTGTTCGCGACCGTTCCCATGCTCGACTGCGCGATCGAGAAGAGCAGCAGAAGCGGCAGCGCGGCGCCCGCGTAGGCGAGAACGAGCGTGTTGACCACCGAGGCGATATGGTCCCGGCCGATCCGGATCGCCGCCCGGTAGAGGGCACGAGGCCCCATCGTCGGATCCGCCTGACGCAGCTCCCAGACCGCCGAGGTCTGGGTCACCGTCACATCGTCCAGCACGCCGAGTGAACCGATGATCACGCCCGCCAGCAGCAGACCGCTCATATCGATCTCGGGATACAGACCGTGGATCAGCCCGGTGTTGTCGTCGGTGTTGCCGCTCAGACTCGCCCACCCGATGAAGACCGACCCCAGCAGTCCGATCAGCAGCAGCGAGATCAGCGTGCCCAGGACGGCGACCGAGGTACGCGCCGTCAGACCGTGGCACAGGTAGAGGGCGATCAGCATGATCGCGCTGGCTCCGACGACCGCCACGATCAGCGGGTTCGAGCCCTGCAGAATCGCGGGGAGGATGAAGAGCGTCAGCACGGCGAACGAGGCGATGAGCGCGACCAGCGCCATGACACCGCGCATCCGCCCCACCACGACCACCACGAGCGCGAAGATCCCGGCCAGCAGCGTCAGCGGCAACTTACGGTCCACGTCCGTCACGGAGTACTGGAGATCCCGGGGCGCATCGGGTGCGTATGCCACCACGACACCCTGTTTCACGTGAAACTGCCGCGGCGCGTCCGGCTGGACGACCTCGACGAAGGTGCGGCCCTTCTCCTTGCCGGTGGTGACCTCGACCGTGGCCTTCTTGCACTCCCCGGTCTCCGCCTGCTGCGCCTCGCGCCCCTGGGGCTGCGTGGTGTCGCCGGTCGACGGGAGCTGGGAAGCGTTGACGTCCTTGCAGTCGACCCGCTCGATCCGTACGACCTGGCCCTGTTCCGTCTGCCGGTCGAAGCCCACACCGGTGCGCTCGTGGGCCGGGGCGCCGCCCGGCCAGAGCACGGCGAGGCCGACGGCCACGGCGGCCGCGAACGGAATCAGGACCGCCGCGATGACCTTGCGGAGGTGCTGAGAGACCGGAGCGGCCGGCCCGTGGCTGTGCGAGTGGCCGTGCGCTTCATGAGTCTGCTGGGGAGGTGTCACCGACCGATCATCGCAAGAAGGAAGGGGCCCTCTGTTCAGCACGCCGGATATGACGCTAGCGTGGAGGCAACCTTTGCACACGCGGGAGCTCGGAGCACCGGGCTGAGAGGGCGCTGACCGTGTGGTCCCGGGGGCATTCCCCCGGACACTTTCGCTGCGCCGACCGCTGAACCTGTTACCGGGTAATGCCGGCGTAGGGAGTAGGTCTCATGACCGTTCAGGACGCACATCCGTCTGCCTCCGACTCGGGGAATCCGGGCGAGGCCGGAACGTCCATCGGCTGGCACAAGGGATATGTCCAGGGTTCGCGCCCGGACCTCCGGGTGCCGGTCCGCCAGGTGCATCTCACCAACGGCAAGGACGTGACGCTGTACGACACATCGGGCCCGTACACGGATCCCGGCGTCGAAACCGACGTACGCCGTGGTCTCGCACCGCTGCGCGAGAACTGGATCATCGGTCGCGGTGACACCGCGGAATACGCGGGACGGCCGGTCCGTCCCGAGGACGACGGGCTCAAGCACACCTCACCGCGCGGGGGGCTGCTCCGCGGCGGATCGACCGATCTGCGGGGACTCGACGCGGTCTTCCCCGGCCGGCCGCGCCAGCCACGGCGGAGCCGGAACGGGCAGCCGGTGACCCAGCTCACATATGCCCGTCGCGGTGACATCACCCCGGAGATGGAGTACGTCGCGATCCGCGAGAACGTGCCCCCGGAGGTCGTCCGCGAGGAGATCGCCGCCGGGCGGGCCGTACTGCCGGCCAATGTCAATCATCCGGAGATCGAGCCGATGATCATCGGCAAGCGGTTCCTGGTGAAGGTCAACGCCAATATCGGCAATTCCGCCGTCACTTCCTCCATCGAGGAGGAGGTGGAGAAGATGACCTGGGCGACCCGCTGGGGCGCGGACACGGTCATGGACCTCTCCACGGGCCGCAATATCCACACCACCCGCGAGTGGGTGCTGCGCAACTCCCCCGTCCCCATCGGCACCGTCCCGCTGTACCAGGCGCTCGAAAAGGTGGACGGCAAGGCCGAGGAGCTGACCTGGGACATCTACAAGGACACGGTCATCGAGCAGGCCGAGCAGGGCGTCGACTACATGACGGTGCACGCCGGAGTGCTGCTGCGGTATGTGCCGCTGACGGCCCGCCGTAAGACGGGCATCGTCTCGCGCGGCGGCTCGATCATGGCCGCCTGGTGTCTCGCGCACCACAAGGAGTCGTTCCTGTACGAGAACTTCGAGGAGCTGTGCGAGATTCTCGCGGCCTACGACGTGACGTACTCCCTGGGCGACGGTCTGCGGCCCGGTTCCATCGCGGACGCCAACGACGAGGCGCAGTTCGCCGAGTTGCGCACGCTGGGCGAGCTCAACTCGACCGCGAAGCGGCTCGGCGTACAGACGATGATCGAAGGCCCGGGACATGTCCCGATGCACAAGATCAAGGAGAACGTCGACCTCCAGCAGGAGATCTGCGAGGAGGCGCCGTTCTACACGCTCGGCCCGCTCACGACCGATGTGGCCCCGGCGTACGACCACATCACCTCCGGTATCGGCGCGGCGATGATCGCGTGGTGGGGCACGGCGATGCTCTGCTACGTCACGCCCAAGGAGCACCTCGGTCTGCCCGATCGCGATGATGTGAAGACCGGTGTCATCACATACAAGATCGCGGCCCATGCGGCGGATCTCGCCAAGGGGCATCCGGGGGCGCAGGAGTGGGACGACGCGCTGTCCGATGCCCGGTTCGAGTTCCGGTGGGAGGACCAGTTCAATCTGGCCCTCGACCCGGACACGGCCCGGGAGTTCCATGACGAGACCCTGCCGGCCGAACCGGCGAAGACGGCGCATTTCTGCTCGATGTGCGGCCCCAAATTCTGCTCGATGAAGATCTCGCAGGACATCAGGCGCAGGCACGGCGGCGAGATGGAGTCGGCCGGGATGGAGTCCGCCGAGATCGAGGCGGGCATGGCGGAGAAGTCCAGGGAGTTCGCCGCGGCGGGCAATCGCGTGTATCTGCCGTTCGCGGACTGAGCGGGAGGCTTTCGCCGGGGCGCCCGTCGCCGGGGCGCTTCCGCGCGGAACCGCGCACCGGCCGGGGGCTACTCCGGCCGGTGTTCCGGCCCGCCGAAGTCGGGGCTGGAGAAGTCCGGGCTGCTGAACGTCGGGCGCTGGCCGGCGGTCGAGCCCTCGTCCGGGCTGGAGAAGTCGGGGCGGCTGTAGCCGATCTTGGGCAGGTGCGTCGCCGGCTGCGCCGGGCGCGGTGCGGGCGGGGCGGCCGGGGTCCCGGCGCTCGGGTCGGCCAGTGCGGCCCGCAGGAAGGGCAGGATGCCGCGCTCCAGCAGGGCCTGGCGCCAGGCATCCCGTGCGCGGGCCACCTCGTCGGGCAGTTCGCCGTTCCACGGTTCCCGGGCGGGAAGCTGGGTCGCGGTGTTGCGCAGCGCCGTGACGAGCAGACCTATCGCGGCGACCACGATGCCGACGACGGTGACGGCGGTGAAGAACCAGCCGACCGCGACCAGGCTGCGGGCGAAGGCGGGCGGCGGGCTGAGCGCTTTGAGGAGATAGCCGACGAGCAGGAAGATCACCGCCGCGGTGCCGCCGAGGACAGGGGCCAGTACGGCGATGACGGCCGCGAGCCCCGCTCCGGTGTCCGCCGCCTCGCTCCCCGACGGGGGCGAGGCGGTGTCATGGACCGACGAGGAGGAGGGCGCCGGTGAGCGGAATTCCTCGCGGATCTTCGCGAAGCGCTCGTATTCGGCGGCGGCGGACGTGGTGATCAGCGCCGTGGCGCTCAGGGCCATCGTGCGCAACTGCTCGCTGTTGAGCCGCTGTCCGGCCGCGGAGAGTTCCGCGTCGTCGTGTGCCTGGCGCAGTGCCTCGTCGAGGATCCGCTCGAAATCCGCGCGATCCTCGCCCAGCAGATGTGGAGCGCTGTTCATGTGCATCCCCCGATGCTCCGTAGGGCCGGTTCGCCCGTGTGGGACGGGCAGTTGGCGGAAACGGAGGAGAGCCTGCTACGGATAAGGCGATGGTAGAGCTGTTGTGGCGGGGCGTGACAGGGGGTTTCGGGAAATCACCTGTCACACATCGATTCAGTTATCCAGCGGAAGCTGGACGACCAGCAGCTTTCCCGCCATCGTGACGCCGCCGTCCATGGCGATGGCAAGTCCATCGGCATATACGTGCGGCCCTTCCACTACCGGGCCCTTGTCGCCTTCGTCGTCCGAAGCGTCTTCTGTACCGACTTCGCCGAGCAGATAGGGAATGGGGCTGTGTCCGTGGACGACACGCTGTCCGCCGTACTGGGAGAGCAGTTCGCGTACGGCCTCCGGCCCGCCGTCATCACGGAACGCGAAGCGTTTGGTGAGTTTGCGGAACAGATCCCAGCATTCGTCGGCGTCATTGCGGGTGAGGATCTGATGGACGGCGTCGTTCACGTCGTCGATGGTGGAGCCGTAGTCCAGATAGGCCGTCGTGTCGGAGTGCATCAGCAGATGCTCGTCCTCCTCGACGACCGCGTCGAGCCGGGACATCCACTGCAGATGGACGTCCTGGAGACGCTCCATATCGGTCCGCTGGCCGCCGTTGAGCAGCCAGGCGGCCTGGAAAGTGGCGGTGCCCGCACCTGAGTTGACGGGCGTGTCGCCGAATCGCTTGGCGCCGATGAGCAGCAGTTCGTGATTGCCCATCAGGGCCTTGCAGTAGCCGCCGGCCGCCGCCGCCTCGGCGGAGAGCCGCATGACGAGATCGATGACACCGATGCCGTCGGGACCGCGGTCGGTGAAGTCGCCGAGGAACCAGAGCCGGGCGTTGCCTGCCGCCCAGTGGCCGTCGGCGTCGATGAGGTCCTGCGCGGCCAGCGCGGCGAAGAGTTCGTCGAAATAGCCGTGGACATCGCCGACGACGTAGAGCGGGCCGCGGCCGTCGGGCGCGGACGCCTCCACGGGGTCGACCCGAACCTGGACGGTGTCCCCCCGGTTGATCACCGGGAGGTCGCGCTCGGTGGGGGTGTAGCCCTCGGGCGGTTCGTCGGCCGGGAACGCGTTGCCGGGATGCCCTGACGGTCCGTCGGCCGGAGGGCCTGACGGTCCGGGCTCTCCGGACTGCACGGGAACCTGCGCGTACGGCGGTACGCGGAAGTCGCGCAACGTCGCCGTCCGCACCACGGGTCCCTCGCCGGCCCCCTGTGTCATCGACCCCTCCACCACCGTCGCACCGCCGTACACCTCTCGGGCCCGCCGGACTGGATGGGGGTGAGCCCATCGCAGGTAGGACGAGGTCCGTGGTGTCGTGCGCCCATCATAGGAACGCCGCTCCCGCTCTGTGACGCACCAGGGGGGAGAATTCGGCGGGACCTCGGGTTCCACGGCTGTTTTCACGCCGATCGCCCGAAATGCGAGAAGGTCTGAACCTTCTTCCGGCCTCTTGGGCGGCGAGTCTCCGGCGCTGTCCGGCGGGTTCCCGGGGCCGTTCGGCGAGTCGTCGGGACCGTACGGCGGCTCGCCGGGCCGCCCGGCTGGTCTCCGGGACCGCTCCACCGGCCCGGGGACCGTACCGTCCATCGCCTCGGCCTTCGGTCAGTCGCCCGCGGGCGACCGGGGCGCGCTCACCGTGGTGCGCGGCGGCCGCCGTTGGGAGGAGGTCCGGATGATCAGTTCGGTCGGTATTACCTGCTCGACCGGCCGGCCGGTGTCGATTCCCTCGATGGCGTCGATGAGCAGCTGGATGACGGCGGTGCCGATACGGCGTGGTTTGAGGGAGAGCGTGGTGATGGGCGGTTCGGTGGCGGCGTACACCGTGGACTCGCTGCAGCAGACCAGCAGCAGATCCTCGGGGACGCGCAGCCCGTACCGCCGGGCGGCGGCGAGCAGGTCGGTGCCGTTGGGGTCGAAGAGCCCGTAGACGGCGTCGGGGCGGTCGGGGCGGGCGAGCAGCCGGTCGGCGGCGACGGCCCCGGCGCACGGGTCGTGGGCGGGATAGGACTCGTAGACCGGGTCCTGGCCGACGCGCTCGCACCAGTGCAGATACGCGGTGGTGGAGAGCCGGGTGTAGGTGTCCGTGGTGGTGCCGGTGAGCAGGCCGATCCTGCGTGCCCCGGCCGCCGCGAGATGGTCCAGCAGTTCGAGGACGGCCGCCTCGTGGTCGTTGTCGACCCACGCGGTGACGGGGAGGGTGCCCGCGGGCCGGCCGTCGGAGACGACGGGAAGGCCCTGGCGGACGAGTTCGGTGACGACCGGATCGTGGTCGGAGGGGTCGATGACGACGGTGCCGTCGAGGGCGACGTTCGACCAGACGTCATGGCGGGAGGTGGCGGGGAGGATGACGAGGGCGTAGCCGCGGGCGAGCGCGGCGGAGGTCGCGGCCCTGGCCATCTCGGCGAAGTAGGCGAACTCGGTGAAGGTGAAAGGTTCATCCCCGTATGTGGTCACGGTCAGGCCGATGAGTCCTGACTTGCCGGTACGGAGGGTTCGGGCCGCGGCGGAAGGCCGGTAGCCGAGGCGCTCTGCGACTTCTCGGACATGGCGTCGGGTGGCGTCGGGTAACCGTCCCTTGCCGTTGAGCGCGTCCGAGACAGTCGTGATGGAGACACCGGCTGCGGCGGCTACGTCCCGGATGCCCGCCCGACTTTGCCGGCTTCCCCGGCGGGTTGTGTCCGTCCGGCTCACCTGGTGTTTCCCTGCTGCTGTCATGGCGAGCCGATAGTAGGGCGCTGAGGGGCGGTGGGGCCGGTCGCATATGCACCCGGCAGCAGGCACGTTTCTGCATGATCAATCGTAACCAACGAGCCTGGAAACCAAGGGGTTTGGTGGATTTTGCATTGGTCTGCCATGCAGGGAGCGGCATGGACCTGTCGAAGGGTCCATGTTTCGAAGAGGTCTCAACTCACCTCTACGGGGGATGCGCGCCACGGCGCGGGCCACCGGCGCGCGGCGGGAAGGCGAGTGCGCCCCACTCCTGCGGGCTTTCACGGTGCCCGCCATTCGCAGGGGCCACGAATCCTCATAAGGTGAGCAGTATTGAAGATGTAAGGACCCGTGACGGCCGAGGAGGACCTGCGGTGAGCGAGACGAGCCCCAAGCTGCGTGCCGAGCTGGACGGCATCCCCACGTACAAGCCGGGCAAGCCGGCCGCGGCCGGCGGACCCGTCGCGTACAAGCTGTCCTCCAACGAGAACCCTTATCCGCCGCTGCCCGGGGTCATGGAGCAGGCGATCTCGGCCGCGGGTGTCTTCAACCGCTACCCGGACATGGCGTGCACCGGCCTGATGAACGAACTGGCCGACCGTTTCGGGGTGCCCGTCTCGCATCTGGCCACCGGCACCGGTTCCGTGGGCGTCGCCCAGCAGCTGCTTCAGGCCACCGCGGGCGCCGGTGACGAGGTCATCTACGCCTGGCGCTCCTTCGAGGCGTACCCGATCATCACGCAGATCTCGGGCGCCACCTCGGTCAAGGTGCCGCTGACCGCGGGCGAGGTGCACGACCTGGATGCGATGGCCGGGGCGATCACCGACAGGACGCGGCTGATTTTCGTCTGCAACCCGAACAATCCGACCGGCACGGTGGTGCGCAGGGCCGAGCTGGAACGGTTCCTGGACCGGGTGCCCGGTGATGTGCTGGTGGTCCTCGACGAGGCGTACCGCGAGTTCATCCGGGCCGCCGAGGGGGAGGGCGGTGGGGTTCCGGACGGGATCGACATCTACCGGGACCGGCCGAATGTGGCCGTGCTGCGTACCTTCTCCAAGGCGTACGGGCTGGCCGGCCTGCGGGTCGGCTTCGCGGTCGCCCATGAGCCGGTCGCCGCCGCGCTGCGGAAGACCGCGGTCCCGTTCGGTGTGAGCCAGATCGCACAGGAGGCGGCGGTGGCCTCACTGCGCGCCGAGGACGAGCTGCTGGGGCGGGTCGGCTCGCTGGTCGCCGAGCGGGAGCGGGTCCACCGGGGGCTGGTCGGGCAGGGCTGGACCGTGCCCGAGACGCAGGCCAATTTCGTATGGCTGCGGCTGGGCGCGCGCACGATGGACTTCGCCGCGGCCTGTGAGGCGGCCGGCGTGGTCGTACGGCCGTTCGCGGGCGAGGGCGTACGGGTCACGGTCGGCGAGAACGAGGCCAACGATCTCTTCCTGCGGGCGGCCGAGGCGTTCCGCAAGGAGATGCGGTGATGTAGTCCGGCCGTAGCCGGATTCCTGGAGCGTGGGGCGGTCTCTCCGAGGCCGCCCTTCGGCGTTCCCGGGGCCCCTTCGAGAGCGCTCTCAGGGGCCTTCGCCCAAGCGCGCCCACGGGTCGGTCCGAGGAGGGGACCCCCCACGCGAAGATCCGGAAAGCTGTGCGACATAATGCTTGTGAATGTGAACGCGTTCACAAGCGTGCCCCGGTTCCTGGCATTACGCCCAGGGCAAATGGGGCAGGCCGCCGCTGTGACCACGGCGATGTGATGTAAGGAGAGATGACGTGGACCTCGCTCTGGCGCCGGAGACCCTGTCGCGATGGCAGTTCGGCATCACCACCGTCTACCACTTCCTCTTCGTCCCCCTGACGATCTCGCTCGCCGCGCTCACCGCGGGCCTGCAGACGGCATGGGTGCGCACGGAAAACCCGAAGTACCTCAAGGCCACGAAGTTCTGGGGCAAGCTCTTTCTGATCAATATCGCGATGGGTGTCGTCACCGGCATCGTGCAGGAGTTCCAGTTCGGGATGAACTGGTCCGACTACTCGCGGTTCGTCGGAGACGTCTTCGGAGCCCCGCTCGCCTTCGAGGCGCTGATCGCCTTCTTCTTCGAGTCCACCTTCATCGGACTGTGGATCTTCGGCTGGGACAAGCTGCCGAAGAAGATCCATCTGGCCTGTATATGGATGGTCTCGATCGGCACGATCCTCTCCGCGTACTTCATCCTGGCGGCCAACTCCTGGATGCAGCACCCGGTCGGCTACCGGATCAACAAGGAAGCCGGACGGGCCGAGCTGACCGACTTCTGGGCGGTGCTCACCCAGGACACGGCGCTCACGCAGTTCTTCCACACCATCACGGCCGCCTTCCTCGTCGGCGGTGCCTTCATGGTCGGTATCGCGGCCTTCCATCTGGCCCGTAAGCGCCATATCCCGGTGATGCGGACCTCGCTGCGCCTCGGCCTGATCACCGTCATGGTGGCCGGACTGCTCACCGCGGTCAGCGGCGACACCCTCGGCAAGGTCATGTTCAAGCAGCAGCCGATGAAGATGGCCGCGGCGGAGGCGCTCTGGGACGGCGAGGCGCCCGCGCCGTTCTCCGTGTTCGCCTACGGGGACGTCGACAAGGGGCACAACGACGTCGCCATCGAGATCCCCGGGATGCTCTCCTTCCTCGCCAACAACGACTTCAGTTCACACGTCCCCGGCATCAACGACATCAACAAGGCCGAGCAGGAGAAGTACGGCCCCGGCGACTACAAGCCCAATATCCCCGTCGCCTACTGGTCATTCCGCTGGATGATCGGCTTCGGCATGGCGTCCCTGGCCATCGGCATGGTCGGGCTCTGGCTGACGCGCAAGAAGTTCCTGCTGCCGGCCGCTCTGCGGACCGGCGAGGACGAAGTGCCGAATCTGGTGCTCTTCCGGAACAAGGCACTCAGCCCGAGGTTCGCCAAGTGGTACTGGATCACCGCGCTCTGGACGCTGCTCTTCCCGCTGATCGCCAACTCCTGGGGCTGGATCTTCACCGAGACGGGACGCCAGCCATGGGTGGTGTACGGGGTGCTGCGCACCGCCGACGCCGTCTCTCCCGGTGTCTCCCAGGCCGAGGTGCTCACCTCGATGATCGTCTTCACCCTGCTGTACGCGGTCCTCGCGGTCATCGAGGTCAAGCTGATGGTCAAGTACGTCAAGGCCGGGCCGCCCGAGCTCACGGAAGCCGACCTCAACCCGCCCACCAAGATCGGCGGCGACCACACGGACGCCGACCGGCCGATGGCCTTCTCGTACTGAGGAGTTGAGGAGCAATGGAACTCCACGACGTCTGGTTCGTCCTGATCGCCGTCCTCTGGACCGGCTACTTCTTCCTTGAGGGATTCGACTTCGGCATCGGGGTCCTGACCAAGCTGCTGGCCCGTAACCGCAAGGAGCGACGGGTCCTCATCAACACCATCGGGCCCGTCTGGGACGGCAACGAGGTGTGGCTGCTGAGCGCCGGAGGGGCCACCTTCGCCGCCTTCCCCGACTGGTACGCCACGCTCTTCTCGGGCTTTTATCTGCCGCTGCTGCTCATCCTGGTCTGTCTGATCGTGCGCGGTGTCGCCTTCGAGTACCGGGCCAAGCGGCCCGAGGAGAACTGGCAGCGCAACTGGGAGAACGCGATCTTCTGGACCTCCCTGATCCCCGCGGTGCTGTGGGGTGTCGCCTTCGGCAACATCGTGCGTGGCGTGAAGATCGACGCGCAGAAGGAGTACGTCGGCACCCTCGGCGATCTGCTCAACCCGTACGCGATCCTCGGCGGGCTGGTGACCCTGGCCCTTTTCACCTTCCACGGCACGGTGTTCGCCGCGCTGAAGACGGTGGGGGACATACGGGTCAGGGCGAGGAAGCTGGCTCTCGGGCTGGGAGCGGTCACCGCCGTACTGGCGCTCGGCTTTCTGATCTGGACCCAGGCGGACAACGGGGACGGCAAGAGCCTGGTCGCGCTGGTCGTCGCCGTGGCGGCGCTGGTCGCCGCCATCGGAGCCATCGCGGCGGGACGCGAGGGCTGGTCGTTCGCGCTCTCCGGCGTGACGATCGTGGCCGCGGTCGCGATGCTTTTCCTGACGCTCTTCCCGAATGTCATGCCATCCTCGCTGAACGAGGCGTGGAACCTCACGGTGACGAACGCCTCGTCGACCCCGTACACGCTGAAGATCATGACGTGGTGCGCGGGGATCGCGACCCCGGTCGTACTGCTCTACCAGGGCTGGACGTACTGGGTCTTCCGCAAGCGGATCGGTACGCAGCACATCGCGGAGTAGCCACGGCGCCGGGGCCGGATCGAGCGGCGCCGGATCGTGCGGCGCCGGATCGCGAGGCGTCGGCCGTGCGGCGCCGGGTCACTCGGCGTCGGGGCGCAGGCAAGGCAGTAGCGGCAGAGCAGTAGGAGTAGGTGTTTCACGTGAAACCAATCGACCCCCGTCTGCTCCGGTATGCCAGGGCCACCCGATTCTTCCTGGTGGCCGTGGTGGTCCTCGGGGTGGCCGGCGCCGGGCTGGTCATCGCTCAGGCGATGCTCATCGCCGAGGTGGTGGTCGGTGCGTTCCAGCGCGGGTTCGACGGTTCTGACCTGCGTACTCCTCTGCTGCTCCTGGTGGCGGTCGCCGCCGGGCGCGGTCTGGTCTCCTGGCTGACCGAGCTGGCCGCCCACCGGGCGAGCGCCGCGGTCAAGTCGGAACTGCGCGGGCGGCTGCTGGAGCGGGCCGCCGAGCTGGGCCCGGGGTGGCTGAGCGGGCAGCGCATCGGTTCGCTGGTCGCGCTCGCCACCCGCGGGGTCGACGCGCTGGACGACTACTTCGCGCGGTATCTGCCGCAACTGGGGCTCGCCGTGGTGGTGCCGGTGGCGGTCCTGGCCCGGATCGTCACGGAGGACTGGGTCTCGGCGGCCATCATCGTGGTGACCCTGCCGCTGATCCCGCTGTTCATGATCCTCATCGGCTGGGCCACACAGGCGCGGATGGACCGTCAGTGGCGCCTGCTGTCCCGGCTGTCGGGCCACTTCCTGGATGTGGTCGCCGGGCTGCCGACCCTCAAGGTCTTCGGCCGGGCCAAGGCCCAGGCCGAGTCGATCCGTACGATCACCTCGGAGTACCGGCAGGCCACGCTGCGTACGCTGCGGATCGCCTTCCTCTCGTCGTTCGCACTGGAACTGCTCGCGACCCTGTCGGTGGCGCTGGTGGCCGTCACCATCGGAATGCGGCTCGTCCACGGCGAACTCGATCTGTACACCGGGCTGGTGGTGCTGGTCCTCGCCCCCGAGGCCTATCTGCCGATCCGGCAGGTGGGGGCGCAGTATCACGCGGCGGCCGAGGGGCTGTCCGCGGCCGAGGAGATCTTCACGGTCCTGGAGACCGAGCCTCCGGCCGGTGGCACGGGGGAGGTGCCGGGCGCGCTGCGGCTGGAGCTGGACGGGGTGACGGTCCGCCATCAGGGGCGTACGGAGCCCTCGTTGGACGAGGCCACGCTGACGGTCGAGCCGGGGGAGACCGTCGCTCTGGTCGGCCCCAGCGGCATCGGCAAGACCACCCTGCTCAATGTGCTCCTCGGCTTCGCCGCACCCGACGAGGGCCGGGTGCGGGTGGACGGCCGGGATCTGGCCTCCCTCGACCTGGAGCGCTGGCGCGAACGGATCGCCTGGGTGCCGCAGCGGCCGTATCTCTTCGCCGGGACGATCGCGGAGAACGTACGGCTGGCCCGGCCCGACGCGGACGACGCGGCGGTACGGGACGCGCTGCGGGACGCGGGGGCGTACGACTTCGTGGCGGCGCTCCCGGACGGCCCGGACACCGCGCTCGGTGAGGACGGGGCGGGGCTCTCGGCGGGCCAGCGGCAACGGCTCGCGCTGGCCCGCGCCTTCCTCGCCGACCGGCCGCTGCTGCTGCTGGACGAGCCCACGGCGGCGCTCGACGGCGAGACGGAGGCGGGCATCGTCGAGGCGGTGCGACGGCTGGCGGTGGGACGTACGGTGCTGCTGGTCGTCCACCGGCCCGCGCTGCTCGCGGTGGCGGACCGGGTGGTGACCCTCGCGGAGCGGGCGCGGCCCCTCGAAGGTACGGCGGGATCCGCGCGGCCGGACCTGCCGGAGTCCGCGGCGCGGCCTCTGACAGCTCTGACGTCCATGGCGTCGGTGGGGTCGGCGATCGAGGAGTCCGGGCCCGGTCTCGGCCTCGGCGACATTCCCGCGCTGCCTCCGTCCGGCGAAGAGCACGCCGTGCCCGCCTCCTTCGGCGCGGCCGACAGCGGAAACGGGACGGCCGACGGAGGCGGTGGAGGGCACGGGGACAGCGCGAAGGCCGCGACCCGGGCTCCGCTCGCGCGGATGCGGGCCGCCGCCGGTGCGCTCCGTGGCCGCTTCGTACTCGCGCTGGTCCTCGGAAGCTGCGCGCTCGGCTCCGCCGTCGGGCTCATGGCGGTGTCCGGCTGGCTCATCTCGCGCGCCTCCGAGCAGCCGCCCGTGCTCTATCTGATGGTCGCGGTGACGGCGACCCGCGCCTTCGGCATCGGGCGGGCCGTCTTCCGGTACGCCGAGCGGATCGTGTCGCACGACGCGGTACTCAGGATGCTCGCCGACCTCAGGGTCTCCGTCTACCGGCGGCTGGAGCGCATCGCGCCCGCCGGGCTGCGCGAGACCAGGCGTGGCGATCTGCTGTCCCGGCTGGTCGCCGATGTGGACGAACTCCAGGACTACTGGCTGCGGTGGCTGCTGCCGGTCGGCTCCGCCCTGCTGGTCGGCGTGGGCGCGGTCGGATTCACCGCGTGGCTGCTGCCCGGGGCGGGCGCCGTACTGGCCGTGGGGCTGCTCATCGCCGGCGTGGGCGTACCGCTCCTGAGCGGTGCCTGCGCGCGCCGGACCGAGCGGCAACTCGCCCCGGCCCGGGGACTGCTGGCCACCCACGTCGCCGATCTGCTCGGCGGCATCGCCGAGTTGACCGTCGCGGGCGCGCTGACGAACCGGATGCGCCGGACGCGGGAGGCCGACGGGACGCTGACGGCCATCGCCTCGCGCGGCGCGAGCGCCAACGCGCTCGGCGGCGGGCTCTCGGCCCTCATCTGCGGACTGACCGTCGCCGCGGCCGCTTATGTGGGCGTCGGGGCCCTGGCGGACGGACGGCTCGCCGGCGTCGAACTGGCCGTGGTCGTCCTGACCCCTCTCGCCGCGTTCGAGGCGGTCACGGGGCTGCCGCTCGCCGTGCAGTACCGGCAGCGCTCCCGGCGCAGCGCGGAGCGGGTGTGCGAGGTGCTGGACGCGCCCGTACCCGTACGGGAGCCCGAGCGGCCGGCCACCGCTCCCGCATCGCCCTTCCCGCTGGAGGTACGCGGGCTCGCCGCGCGGTACCCGGGGCAGCGGCGGGACGCGCTCACCGGCTTCGACCTGACCCTGACCGCCGGGAAGCGGGTCGCCGTCGTCGGGCCGTCGGGTTCGGGCAAGACGACGCTGGCTCAGGTTCTGCTGCGCTTCCTGGACGCGCGCGAGGGCGGCTGCCGGCTCGGCGGTACGGACACGGCCACGCTCGACGGAGACACCGTCCGGCGCTTCATCGGGCTGTGCGCGCAGGACGCGCACCTCTTCGACAGCTCCGTACGGGAGAATCTGAGGCTCGCCCGCACCGACGCGACCGAGGACGAACTGCGCGAGGCCCTGCGCCGGGCCCGGCTGCTCGACTGGGTCGACGCCCTGCCCGCCGGACTCGACACGCTCGTCGGCGAGCACGGCGCGCGGATCTCCGGCGGCCAGCGGCAGCGGCTGGCGCTGGCTCGGGCCCTTCTCGCCGACTTCCCCGTGCTGGTGCTGGACGAGCCCGCCGAACATCTGGACCTGGCGACGGCGGACGCGCTGACCACCGATCTGCTGGCGGCGACCGAGGGGCGGACGACACTGCTCATCACCCATCGTCTGCAGGGGCTCGACGCGGTCGACGAGGTGATCGTCCTCGACGGCGGTCGCCCCGTACAGCGCGGCTCCTATGCCGAACTGGCCGCCGACGAGGGGCCGCTGCGCCGGATGCTGGAGCGGGAACGCGCGGGAGACCTCCTGGAAGCACAGAAGTCGACTTTCCCTGTCAAATAGGTCTTATTAGGCTCAAGGGCATGGACGCGCCCGAATCCAAGGACCCCCTCGAAGCCGCCACCCGCGCGGCGACCAGCCTTGAGGGCCTGTCCGCCGAGACCGCCGCGCGCGTGCCGCAACTGCTGGAGGCGATGTGTTCGGTCGGCACCGGTCTCGGGCAGCACTCCACGCTCGACCGGATCTGTGAGACCGCGGCCGAACTCGCGGGCGCCCGGTACGCGGCGATCGGTGTGCTCGACGAGGAGGGCGAGGGCCTTTCCGACTTCGTGACGTACGGGGTCGGCGAGGAGGTGGCCCGGCGGATCGGGCGCAGACCGGACGGGCGGAGCGGCCTGCTCGGCGCGCTGATCAGGGCCCCCGAGCCGATCCGGCTCGCCGATCTGACGACCGATCCGCGCACCGTCGGATTCCCGCCGGGCCATCCGCCGATGCGGACCTTCCTCGGCGTCCCGATCCGCGTCAAGGACAGGACGATCGGCAACTTCTATCTGGCGGAGAAGACGGGCGGCGGCGAGTTCGACGACAGCGATCTGCGCCTGTTGCGGGTACTCGCCGTCGAGGCCGGGGTGGCCATCGGCAATGCCCGGCTGTACGAGGCGGCCCGGCAGCGCGAACGGTGGATCGACGGCTCGGTCGCCATCACCACCGCTCTCCTCTCCGGCGGCGACGCCGACGACGCGCTCTCCGTCGTCGCGGAACAGGCCCGCAGACTCTCCGATTCGGTGCTGGGCGCGGTGATGCTGCGCGCGCCGGGCGGCGGCCTGGAGGTCGTGGCCGTCTCCGCCGATCATCCGGTGATGAAAGTGGGCTCCCTCGTCCCGGCCGAAGCACCCGCCGCCGCGGCGCTGCTCGCCGGCGAATCCGTCTTCGTGGAGGACGCCGCCACCGACCCGCGCCTGGTGACCAGGCTGGCCACCGAGTTCGGCCCCGTCATGCTGCTGCCGCTGCGCACCGACGGACGGGTGCTCGGCGCGCTGGTGATGCCGCGTACGCGGGGCGCCGGCCCCTTCAGCAAGCGGGAACGCACGCTGGCCAGGCAGTTCGCCTCGCAGGCTGCGCTGGCCCTGATGATGGCCGAGGCGCAGCGGGACCGGGAGCGGCTGGCCGTACTGGAGGACCGCGACCGGATCGCCCGTGACCTCCACGATCTGGTCATCCAGCGGCTGTTCGCCACCGGGATGACGCTGGAGCGGGCCCAGCGCGGTGAGGTGGCGCCCGCGGTGCACCACGGCATCGACAGAGCGGTCGCGGAACTGGACGTGACGATTCAGGAGATCCGTACGGCCATCTTCGCGCTCCAGCAGGGACCTGCCGAGGCGCCGCCGGGGATGCGTACCCGGGTGCTGCGGGAGATCAATATGGCGGCCGTGCCCCTGGGCTTCCGGCCCGCCCATCGCTTCGTCGGCCAGGTCGACTCCGTCGGTGAACTCGCCGGGAAGAACATGATCGCAGCGCTCCGGGAGGCCCTTTCCAACGCCTTCCGGCACGCGCACGCCACCCGTATCGAGGTCGTCCTCGACTCCACGGTCCGGCTTCCGGACGGCGGGCGCGCGGTCCGGCTGTCGGTCGCCGACGACGGGGTGGGCATTCCGGAGGGCGGGCGGCGCAGCGGGCTGCGCAACCTCAAGCGGCGTGCGGAGTCGCTGGGCGGATCGAGTACGTGCGAGCGGGGCATCGGGGAGGGCGGGCGCGGTACGACGGTGGTGTGGGAGGTTCCGCTGTAGGGGGCGGTGTCCACCGCCGCTCGTGGGTCTGCCCGCGTGGCGCCCGCTGTCTGCGTGACGCCCGGCTGCGTGGGGCCCGTTCGCTCAGTGCCCGTCCGCTCGGCGGCGGGCCACGAGCTGCTCGATGACGATCGCGACGCCGTCCTCGTTGTTGGTGACCGTACGTCCGGAGGCGGCGGCCAGTACGTCCGGATGGGCGTTGGCCATCGCGTACGACGTCCCGGCCCAGGTCAGCATCTCCAGATCGTTCGGCATGTCGCCGAAGGCGACGACCTCGTCGGACGAGATGCCGCGCTGGGCGCAGCAGAGCGCGAGCGTGCTGGCCTTGCTGACCCCCGGGCCGCTGACCTCAAGGAGCGCGCTCGGGCTGGAGCGGGTGATGGTGGCGCGGTCGCCCACCGCCGTACGGGCCACGGTGAGGAAGCCGTCGGGCGTCAGGTCGGGGTGGTGGGCGAGCAGCTTCACGACGGGCGCGGTGGACTCGTCCTCCGCCTGCTGACCCTGCTCCTGTCCCTGTCCCTGTACCTGCTCCTGCCCCTGTACCTGTACCTGGAGGAGCTTCTCCGCGGTGGCGACGGTGGCGCCCGGATCCTGGTGGAAGGGCGGATACGCCGGCTCGTAGTGGATGCCGGTGGTCAGCTCGACGGCGAAGGTCGTGCCGGGCGCGGCGTCGCGCAGCGCCTGGACGACGGCCAGGGCGGTGTCGCGCTCCAGGGGGCGGACCTGCAGCAGCTTTCCGCCGGCGTGCAGATCGACGACCGCGGCGCCGTTGGCACAGATCGCCATCCCGTGGCCGTGCACATGCTCGCTGACGACATCCATCCAGCGGGCCGGGCGGCCGGTGACGAAGAAGACCTCGATGCCGGCCTGCTCGGCGGCGGCGAGCGCGGCGATCGTACGGTCGGAGACGTACTTCTCGTCGTGCAGCAGGGTGCCGTCGAGATCGGTGGCGATCAGCCGGGGTCTGGCGGGGAGCGGGGAGTCGTCGGGCGCGGGCGCGGGTCCATTGGGCGGGGTCACGCGTCCATTCTCCCGTACGGATACGCACGGGCGTGCGGAGGGGCGCACATCTGAGTGGGCCGAGGGGCAGTATCTCGGCTCCATGCCCGGCCGGACGTGCGCTGTGGACCCACCCGTATCGTCAGGGGCATGCGTCTGAGTACCGTGATCCTGCCCGTCCGCCCCTGGCGCGACGGAGGCCGTGACGAATGGTTGCGAGCCGAGCGGCTCGGTTTCCATACCGCGTACACCTACGATCATCTGTCCTGGCGGACCTTCCGCGACGGGCCCTGGTTCGGGGCGGTGCCGACCCTCACCGCGGCTGCCGCCGTCACCGAGCGGCTCCGGCTGGGCACCCTCGTCACGTCGCCGAACTTCAGGCATCCGGTGACGCTCGCCAAGGACCTGATCTCGCTGGACGATGTCTCGGACGGCCGGATCACCCTCGGGATCGGAGCGGGCGGCACCGGCTTCGACGCCACGGTGCTGGGGCAGGAGCCCTGGACGCCGAAGGAGCGGGCCGACCGCTTCGCCGAGTTCGTGCCGCTGCTGGACCGGCTGCTGTCCGAGGACTCCGTGACGTACGAAGGGACCTACTACTCGGCGGTCGAGGCGCGTGACATCCCGGGGTGTGTGCAGCGGCCCCGGCTGCCCTTCGCGGTGGCGGCCACCGGGCCGCGCGGGCTGAAGCTTGCCGCCCGACACGGTCAGGCGTGGGTGACGACGGGGGATCCGAAGCTGTTCGAGACGGGTACGCCGGAGCAGTCGCGTGCCGCCATCAGCGGGCAGATCGACCGGCTGGGCAACGCCTGCGCGGAGATCGGGCGGGAAGTGTCCGAGGTGGAGAAGATCCTGCTCACCGGCTTCACCCCGGACCGCGACGGGCCGATGAAGTCGCTCGACGCGTTCGTGGACTTCGCGGGCAGGCACTTCGAGCTGGGCATCACCGAGATAGCGGTGCACGCCCCCATTCCGGACTCGGAATTCGCCGCCGACCAGCGCGTCTACGAGCGGATCGCCACCGAGGCGCCGGCCCAGCTCGGACGGTAGCGCCCCGACCGGGGGCTGGCCGGTGGCCGGTCGTCGGACGTCTGCCGTCGGATGTCTGCCGTCGGGCGCTCGCCTCGGTGGGCAGCCGTCGGCCGTCAGCCGGGGAAGCGCAGGTACCGCGGCGGAACGGAGTCGGTGAGCCAGACGCCATTGGCGCTGACGAAGAACACCAGCCCGTCGCGGTGCATCGCTCCCGCGTCCACCGGCAGGACGACGGGCCGGCCGCGGCGCGCACCCACCCGCGTCGCGGTCTCGCGGTCGGGCGAGAGATGGACGTGGTGGCGGTCCATGGGACGCAGCCCCTCGGCCCGGATCGCGTCCAGGTTGCGGGCGACCGTGCCGTGGTAGAGGTACGCGGGCGGTGGTGCCGGGGCCAGCTCCAGGTCGACGGTGACGGTGTGGCCCTGGTTGGCGCGGATCCGGTCGCCCTCGATCGTGAAGCGCCGCTTGTCGTTGACGGCGACCACATGGTCGAGTTCGGCACGGCTCAGCGGGAAGCCATGCGCGGCGGCGGCGGTCATCAGCTCGTCGACCGGCACCCAGCCGTTCGCGTCGAGGGCGAGGCCGATCCGCTCGGGCTGGTGGCGCAGATGTTTGGCGAGGTACTTCGACACCTTCACGATGCGCCGCTCATCGGATACTCCGGTCATCGCAACAGCGTGACCGGTGGTGTTCTCCCGCGCCACTGATTTGAAAAGCTGACGGTCCATAGGTTTGATCCACAGTCAACTCGGTTTATCCACAGGCTATTTGGCGAATCTGTGGACAACTGGCTAGCGGTTTACCCTATTTGGTTGATTTGACTGCTGTGTCTGTGGGTTGAGGCGAGGTCGTCCAAGGTCCTTGCCTGGACCTCGCGTTCCGTGGCCGCGGCGACGAAGGCCGTCACCCTCTCCCGGCCAACCAGGTTTTCCACAGCCTGGATCGTGTCGGCGGGCAGAGCCACGGACCGGGTCCCCGACTCCTCCGAGGGCGGGGTGTCCACCGCCAGGTGCCGCTGGAGGTGACGAGTGGCGAACAGCCTCATCGCACGGGCCAGTTCGGCATCGACCGACTGCTGCGCCAGCGGCCGCATCCGGCGCACCAGCGCCGCGGCCTCCGCCGCCTCCGCGTCCGTCGGCGGCCGGTGACCGAGATAGCGGGCGAAGACATGCTCAGTGGTGAACTCCAGGAAACGGGACGCGATGTGCTCGACCTGGCCGCGAAGCTCCCGCAGATGTCCGGAGGTTGCCGTCAGCGGCACCCCTGCCGCGTGCAACTCCGCCGCCACGGCCAGCTCCTGAGGGCTGGGGACGAGAAAGGCGTCGTCCCTGCCCGGGATTCGCTCCAGTACGCCCAGCTCCAGGGCTTCCTCGACGGCGGCGTCATCGCGTGCGCCGCCGAACCATTCGTCCAGCTCCTCGCGGGAGATTCTGGCCGCCTCCTCGTCGGTCCACGGTCCGTGCACCTCGGCGGCCAGCCCGAGCACCCCGCCCAGCCCGCGCCCGGCGTCCCATGCCTCCAGCAACTCCTTGATGGAGGCCAGGGTGTAGCCCCGGTCGAGCAGACCGGCGATCTGCCGCAGCCGGACGAGATGGGTGCCGTCGTACACATTGGCCCGGCCGCGCCGCTCCGGTCTGGGCAGCAGTCCGCGGTCCTGGTAGGCGCGGATCGTACGGACCGTGGCGCCGCTCGCCTGCGCGAGACCCTCGATCCGGTACTCGGCGCCGGGCGCGGACCCCGGAACGGACCCGGACACGCTCACTCCCCTCGTCCCAGGGCCGCGCGGCCCACCGCCCCGGCCGCCGCACGCGCCGCAGACGAGGTCGCGAGATAGTCGACCGCCCTGCGCAACGAGCCCTCCTGGGAGGGATGGTACGAGCGCCGGAAGTAGCGGGGTATCGCCGAGCCGAGCTCCCGCCAGGTGGGCAGCAGCCCTTTGCCGGCCGCCTTGTTGTGCTCGCGCAGCGAGTAGCGCCGCCGGCCCGCGAGCTGGGGGTCGTGCCGGATCAGATACGCGGCGCCCCAGGCCCACAGCCACAGCAGTACGGGCGCGGTGACGCACATCGTCCCGATCCGCCGGGCATACCGCGCCGGATCGGAGCCGCCGCAGTGCTGGTACATGTCGAACGCCACCGCACGGTGCTCGACCTCCTCCGCGCCGTGCCACCGCAGCAGATCGAGCATGACCGCGTCGGCGCCCGCGTGGTCCAGCTCCCGCGCGCGCAGCACCCAGTCGCCAAGGACCGCCGTGAACTGCTCGATCGCCGCGATGAACGCCAGCCGGTAGAGGAGCCACTTCCCGGCCGGGAAGGGTATTCCCCAGGGCGGCTCCTCGCCGAGCAGCCGCTCGAAGAGGAAGTCCACATGCCGGGTGTACGCGTCGGTGTCCAGCCGCTGCTCCGCCAGGTGGTCCAGGACAGAGGAGTGCTGCACGCTGTGCGTGGCCTCCTGCCCCATGAACCCCTTGACGTCCTGGAGCAGCCGCGTGTCGGTGACCAGCGGAAGGCCCTCCTTGAAAACCTTCACGAACCATCGCTCACCCGCGGGAAGCAGCAGATGCAGCACATTGATGACATGCGTGGCGGTGGGCTCGTCCGGTATCCAGTGCAGAGGGGTCTCGCGCCAGTCGAACGAGACCCGGCGCGGCACGATGGGCTGCCGCCCGTCCCCCTCGGCGCTCACAGCGGCGGCTCCACCCGTGCGAGGGCGCGCAGCGCGCCCGGCGCGAACCGGGACAGCAGCCGGGCCCCGCGGGCCTCCGGAGTGACCGGCACCACGGCCTGGTTGCGTACGACGGCGCGCAGTACGGCGTCGGCGACCTTCTCGGGCGGGTAGTTGCGCAGCCCGTACAGCCGGGACGTCTTCTTCCTGCGCCGCTCCTCCTCCTCGGCGGAGACACCTGTGAAGCGCGCCGTGGAGGTGGTGCCGGTGTTGACGAAGCCGGGGCAGATCGCGGAGACCCCGATGCCCTGACCGGCCAGTTCGGCCCGGAGACACTCGCTGAGCATCAGCACCGCCGCTTTGGACGTGCTGTACGCGGGCAGCGCCTTCGAGGGCTGATACGCGGCGGCGGACGCGGTGTTGACGATATGACCTCCCTGCCCTCGCTCGGCCATCTGCTTGCCGAAGAGCCGGCAGCCATGGATGACGCCCCACAGATTGACGTCCAGGACCTTCTTCCAGTCCTCGGCGGTGGTGTCGAGGAACGCTCCCGACAGCCCTATCCCCGCGTTGTTGACCAGCACATCGACGATGCCGTACTCCGTGGCGACCTTCTCGGCGAGCCTCTCCATCGCCTGCCCGTCGCCGACGTCGGCCGGCTCGGCCCAGGCGTCCGGGGCGCCGATCAGCCGGGCCAGCTCCGCGGTCCTGGCCGCCCCTTCCGCGTCCCGGTCGACCGCGACGACCCGCGCGCCCGCCTCGGCGAACGCGAAGGCGGTGGCCCGGCCGATGCCGCTTGCCGCGCCGGTGACGAGCACCAGCTGTCCGCCGAAGCGCTCCGCGTACGGCCCGCTCGGCGCCGCGCCGCGGTCCGGGAGCCCGCCGTCCTCGTGGGCCATGACGAAGTCACCGATCCAGGAGGCCAGTTGGTCGGGGCGGGTGCGGGGCACCCAGTGCTTGGCGGGCAGCGTGCGCCGTACCAGCTGCGGAGCCCACTGCTCCAGATCGTCGTAGAGCCGTTCCGACAGGTAGGCGTCGCCGGTGGGCGTGATCAGCTGCACCGGGGCGTGCGCGTAGGCGTCGGTGCGCGGTCTGCGCAGCCGGGCGCGGACGTTGTCCCGGTAGAGCCACGCGCCGTGCGCCGCGTCCTGCGGCAGCGAGGACGTCGGGTACGTACCGCCGGGGATCTTCTCGACCCGCTGGAGGATCTTCGGCCACCGCTTGCCGAGCGGCCCGCGCCAGGCCAGCTCCGGCAGCACGGGCGTATGCAGCAGATAGATGTACCAGGACTTGGCGCCCTGTCCGAGGAGTTGGCCCGCCCGGCGGGGGGTGGGCCGGGCCGCCCGCTGCTTGATCCAGTGCCCCAGATGATCGAGGGAGGGGCCCGACACCGAGGTGAAGGAGGCGATCCGGCCCTCGGTCCGCGCGACCGTGACGAACTCCCAGGACTGTACGGAGCCCCAGTCGTGGCCGACCAGATGGACCGGCCGGTCCGGGCTCACCGCGTCGGCGACCGCCAGGAAGTCGTCCGTCAGCTTCTCCAGCGTGAAGCCCCCGCGCAGCGGGACCGGCGCCGTCGACCTGCCGTGGCCCCGTACGTCGTACAGCACCACATGGAAACGGCCCGCGAGCCGCCCCGCTACCTGGGACCAGACCTCCTTGCTGTCCGGATAGCCGTGCACCAGCAAGACGGTCGGCCGCGCCGGATCGCCCAACTCGGCGACGCACAGCTCGATCCCGCCCGTACGCACCCAGCGCTCCCGCGCGCCCGCCAGGCCCATGTCCGTACCACCGCTCCCGCCCGCTCCGCCGCTCATACGGCCTCCGCCCAGCGCCGCACATGCGGCAGATCGTCATCCAGCCAGAACGCGCTCTGCTCCGGGTCCCGGGAGTCGGTGACCACCAGGATCTCCTCGAACTTCGCGCCGGTACCCCGGAATCCGAGGTGGGGTTCGACCGCCCACAGCCCCGGCCGCGGCGGGTGATCGGAGAATCTGTACGGGCTCCACAGCGGCGACCAGCCGTCCCGGTGGCCATGCAGGGCGTCGGCCGCCAGCCCCTTGAGCGACTGGGTGCCGAAGCCGAACACATGAGGCGACCAGCGGCGCTCCTTCACCCGGTCGATCTTGTGGGCGATGACACCGAAGGGATACGCGCGATGCCGGTTCGCGTATCCCTGCCGCACCATCAGCCGGTCCACGTCCTCGTAGATCTCCCGCAGGGAACGCCGCTCGCGCACCTCCCGG
This sequence comes from Streptomyces scopuliridis, assembly GCF_042790125.1. Classification (GTDB taxonomy): domain Bacteria; phylum Actinomycetota; class Actinomycetes; order Streptomycetales; family Streptomycetaceae; genus Streptomyces; species Streptomyces scopuliridis_A. The sequence continues at coordinate 213,131 of NZ_JBHTZS010000009.1, read as the reverse complement.
AGGATCAGCTCGCGATGCGCCTCAAGATCGGCGAGGAGTCTGCCGTGCAGCCTGTTCGGCCCCAGACAGCCCGAGTAGCCGACATCGGCCGTGAAGCCGCGGTGGACCGGCGCCAGATCGAGGATGAACGGCATGCCCGCTTCCAGCCGCCGGCCGGTGGGAAAGAACTGGAGCGGTATCCGGAAGCCCGCGAACGCCGTACGGTCCCCGAACCACGCGAAGGGCAGATGGAACCAGTCGCGCACCCCACGGGCCCGGAGCCACTCGCGCTGCATGCGCGCCGCCTCGCGCTCGGTCACCCCCGGCCGCAGCCGCGCGGCGACCGCCTCCGCGCACGCGTACGCCAGGCGCTGCACCTCCCTGAACCCCCGCAGCTCCGCGGCCCGTACGTCCGTCACTGCGTCGCCTCCCACCCGTTCCCCACCCCGTTCCGTGTGCGGTACGTGTTCGTAACGTGACACTGATGAATGTGACAATGGTTGGCGGCGACGTCAAGGGGCGGGGCATTCCTGTGGATAACCTGCCGGTGGCCAGGGCCCCTACGGGTTCCCTACATCTGGAGGCTGACACGGATACAGCCGCCTGGTCTGACGCTCACCGCGGCCCGCGCCACTACCGTCGAACCGTGACTGTGATCGCGACAGAAAGCCTGAGCAAGCGGTTCCCCCGGGTGACCGCGCTTGACCGGCTCTCCTTGGACATCGGACCGGGTGTGACCGGCCTGGTGGGTGCCAACGGAGCCGGCAAGTCCACCATGATCAAGATCCTGCTGGGTCTGTCCCCCGCCACGGAAGGCCGGGCCACGGTGCTCGGGCTCGATGTCGCCACCAGCGGCGGCGCCATCCGCGAGCGCGTCGGATACATGCCCGAGCACGACTGCCTGCCGCCGGACGTCTCGGCCACCGAGTTCGTCGTCCACATGGCGCGCATGTCCGGACTTCCGCCGACCGCCGCCCGCGAGCGGACCGCCGACACGCTGCGCCATGTCGGCCTGTACGAGGAGCGCTACCGCCCCATCGGCGGCTACTCGACGGGCATGAAGCAGCGCGTCAAGCTCGCGCAGGCGCTGGTCCACGACCCCCAACTGGTCCTCCTCGACGAGCCGACCAACGGTCTCGACCCGGTCGGCCGCGACGAGATGCTGGGCCTCATCCGGCGTGTCTACACCGACTTCGGCATCTCCGTACTGGTCACCTCGCACCTCCTGGGCGAGCTCGAACGCACCTGTGACCATGTCGTCGTCATCGACGGCGGAACGCTTCTGCGCTCCAGTTCCACCAGTGACTTCACCCAGACCACCACCACCCTCGCGGTCGAGGTCACCGACACGGACGCGCACCCCGACGGCACGCGGTCCCTGCGCGAGGCCCTCACCACCGCCGGACTCACCCTCCACGCGGGCATGGAGGAAGGGCTGCCCGGCGCGGGCCACATCCTGCTGATCGAGGCCAAGGGCGAGGAGACGTACGACGTCGTCCGCGACACCGTCGCCGGGCTCGGCCTGGGACTCGTCCGGATGGAACAGCGCCGCCACCACATCGCGGAGGTCTTCCGCCCGCAACCGTCCGCCGAAACGGCCCAGCCGGGCCAGGGCGCCGGCGAGGCGGAGTACGCACTGCAGAAGGGAGGCGCCCGCGATGAGCACTGAGACCGAGACCGGTACCGGGGCAGGCGCCGGATCCACCCGGATCCACAACATCGGGTACCGCAACTACGACGGGCCACGGCTCGGCCGCGCCTACGCCCGGCGCTCCCTCTACTCGCAGTCCCTGCGCGGCGCGTACGGGCTCGGCCGCTCGGCCAAGTCCAAGGTCCTGCCGATGCTCCTCTTCGCGGTGATGTGCCTGCCCGCGGCGATCATCGTCGCGGTCGCCATCTCGACCAACCTCAAGAGCCTGCCGCTCGACTACACGCGCTACGCGATCGTCACCCAGGCCGTTATCGGCCTCTATCTCGCGGCCCAGGCCCCGCAGTCCGTCTCGCGCGATCTGCGCTTCAAGACCGTGCCGCTGTACTTCTCCCGCCCGATCGAGCGGATCGACTACGTCGTCGCCAAGTACGGGGCGATGGCCTCCGCGCTCTTCGTACTGACCGCGGCGCCGCTCGTCATCCTCTATGTGGGCTCTCTGCTGGCCAAGATGGACTTCGTCGACCAGACCAAGGGCTTCGGCCAGGGACTGGCCTCGGTCGCGCTGCTCTCGCTCCTCTTCGGCGGGATCGGCCTCGTGATGGCCGCGCTCACGCCGCGCCGCGGCTTCGGTGTCGCCGCGGTCATCGCCACCCTTACCATCTCCTACGGCGCGGTCTCCACCGTCCAGGCGATCGCCTGGCAGACGGACGCGCTCGGCGCCGTCAAGTGGCTCGGCCTCTTCTCGCCGGTCACGCTCATCGACGGCGTACAGACCGCCTTCCTGGGCGCCACCTCGGCCTTCCCCGGCGAGGCGGGTCCCTCGGCCGGCGTGGGCGTGGTCTATCTGCTGGTCGTCCTCGCGCTCGTCCTCGGCTCGTACGCCGTTCTCATGCGCCGTTACCGGAAGGTCGGGCTGTGACCACCATCAATATCGAGCACACCTCGCGCTGGTTCGGCAATGTGGTGGCCGTCAACGACGTGACGATGACGATCGGACCCGGTGTCACCGGACTGCTCGGCCCCAACGGCGCGGGCAAGTCCACCCTCATCAACATGATGGCGGGCTTCCTCGCCCCTTCCACGGGCACCGTCACGCTCGACGGGGAGCAGATCTGGCGCAACGAGTCCGTCTACCGGAAGATCGGCATCGTGCCGGAGCGGGAGTCGATGTACGACTTCCTCACCGGTCTCGACTTCGTCGTGGCAAACGCCGAACTGCACGGACTGGGCGCGAAAGCCGCCCGCGCGGCGCTCGCCACCGTCGAGATGGAGTACGCGCAGGACCGCAAGATCGCGACATACAGCAAGGGCATGCGCCAGCGCGTGAAGATGGCGTCCGCGCTGGTGCACGACCCGTCGGTGCTGCTCCTGGACGAGCCGTTCAACGGGATGGACCCGCGCCAGCGGATGCAGCTGATGGATCTGCTGCGGCGTATGGGCGCCACGGGCCGGACAGTCCTGTTCTCCTCCCATATTCTGGAGGAGGTCGAGCAACTCGCCTCACACATCGAGGTGATCGTGGCCGGCCGCCATGCCGCCTCCGGCGACTTCCGCAAGATCCGCCGCCTCATGACCGACCGGCCGCACCGCTATCTCGTACGGTCCAGCGACGACCGCGCGCTCGCCGCCGCGCTGATCGCCGACCCGTCGACGGCCGGTATCGAGGTCGATATCGCCGAGGGCGCCCTGCGCATCCAGGCGGTCGACTTCGGGCGCTTCACCGAACTGCTGCCGCGGGTCGCCCGTGAGCACTCCATCCGGCTGCTCGCGGTCTCGCCCTCGGACGAGTCCCTCGAATCGGTCTTCTCCTACCTCGTAGCGGCCTGAGCGGCCTGAAAGGAGCTGTGACGTCATGTACAACCCCACAGTCGCCCGGCTCACCTACCGGGCCCTGCTCGGCAGGCGCCGGGCCGCCATCCTCTTCATACTGCCCGCTCTGCTGATCGTCATCGCGGCGGCCGTCCGCAGCTTCAACGGAGTGGACGACCAGGTCGCGTCCGACGTGCTGGGCGGCTTCGCCCTCGCCACGATGGTGCCGCTGATCGGCGTGATCGCGGGCACGGGCGCGATCGGGCCCGAGATCGACGACGGCTCGATCGTCTATCTGCTGTCCAAGCCGGTGAAGCGGTCGACGATCATCTTCACCAAGCTGATCGTGGCGATCGCCGTGACCATGGCGTTCTCCGCGATCCCCACCTTCATCGCCGGATACATCCTGAACGGCAACGGCCAGCAGATCGCCATCGCCTATACGGTGGCGGCGCTCGTCGCCTCGATCGCCTACAGCGCGCTGTTCCTGCTGCTCGGCACGGTCAGCAGGCACGCGGTGGTCATAGGACTCGTCTACGCGCTGGTCTGGGAGGCCCTCTTCGGCAGCCTGGTCGCGGGCGCGCGCACGCTCAGCGTCCAGCAGTGGTCCCTGGCGCTCGCCCAGAAGATCGGTGACGGTACGACCATCACCTCGGACGTCGGACTGCCGCTGGCGGTGGTCCTGTTGGTGGGTGTCTCGGTGGTCGCGACCTGGTACGCGGGCCAGAAACTGCGGACGTTGACGCTCGCGGGCGAGGAGTGAGCCGAGGGCTCTCGCTCGACAGGTCTTCTGCCGCGTCCTCCGCCGTGTCCACTGCCATGACCTCCGAGGTACGCCCTCGTTACGCCGCAACCCCTGCCCGATGGGTAGGGGTTGCGGCGTAACTGTACGCTTATCGGCTCGTTGTTCGGGGTGCGTGGAGGCAACTGGGATTCGTAGCGTCGAGCCTTTGTGAAACTGGGGATTGCCGGTGCCGGATCGAAAGCCGCACCGGTCATTGAGTGAGTAGCCACCGTGAGCCGACCTCCGCCCCTGAAGCCCGGGGACAGGGCCGACCATCATCGGTTCTACAAGGGGAAGGCATTTTCATGCCACCTGAAGGTGCTCTGCTCGAATCGCGCACGATGCGCGACAGCGTCGTGGGGCGGGTCGAGACGCTCGACAAGGTCAAGGCGCTCCAACTGCTGCACGACGGCGTGCACATCGCGACGGAGGGCGTCGCGCGCTACTTCGAAGTATCCACAGACGTCATCAGGCAGTTGACCGCGAGGCATCGCGCGGAGCTGTCCGAGAACGGTATGCAGGTACTGCGAGGCCCTGACCTGCGGGAATATCAGAGTGACACGATGTCACTCTCATCCGAGGGTGAGAGGAGTTATCCACAGAGGCGTTCCAGCCTCACGCTCTACACCCGTCGCGCCGTCCTCAACATCGCGATGCTTCTCCGCGACAGCGACATCGCGCGGTGCGTCCGAACGTACCTCCTCGACGCCGAGGACGATCTGCGGAAGGGCTATGTGGACCTCGACCGGCGGGTCACCGACGTCGAGGCGTGCCTCGGTGGGGTCGGGGTCGCGCTGCGGGAGTTGGGGCCGGTCCTGAACCGGATGTCGTACCGGCTCGACAGCCTGGACCGGCGGCTCGACGCCACCAACCGGGTTGTCGCCGCCATCAGCAACCGGCTGTGCGAGATGTCCGCGGACATCCACAGCGTCGACGCCAGAGTGGACGACGTCGTCCATCAGTTGAGGGATCTGCGTCGCGGGTGTAAGCGCCGCTGATCCTCTTCGGCCGGCCCGCGTCCGCCCAACGGACATCCCAGGGGCGGACGCGGGCCGTGCCGCGGAAATTCGGTGGCGCCGAACCGCCCGGCCGGTCAGAGTAGTTGTGTCAGTACACACAGAGACCGGGAGCGGAACGCGGCGATGACCGGGAGGCCGAGTCCGTCGAGTTCCCAGCGGGGCAGCACCGCGTAGGCACCGGAGTGGACATCACCACTCCGCGCTGCCGCCGGCGCGCTGCCCAGGGGCGGCCGCTTCGAGCGCGCATCCGCGCGGGCCGCCCCTCCCCCGGAGGATTGGCCGAGTGGCAAGGCAACGGCTTGCGACAGGCTCCAAGCCGCGGTCGGGTGTACAGCCCGCGCGCGTTCGATCCGCGCATCCTCCGCCGATGTCCCCGTCCCCCGTCCCCCGTCCCCCCCGTCGCCGTCCCCGTCACCGACCCACCGGATCGGCAGGCCCAGGGGCCTGGATCAAGTCAGGCTCTGGGCCAGCAGTTTCTCCAGCACCAGCGCGATGCCGTCGTCCTCGTTCGACGCCGTGACCTCGTCCGCCACGGCCTTCAACTCGTTGTGCGCGTTAGACATCGCCACGCCGTGCCGCGCCCAGCCGAACATCGGGATGTCGTTCGGCATGTCGCCGAAGGCGATCGTGTCCGCCGCCTTGACGCCCAGCCGGCGCGCCGCGAGCGAGAGTCCGGTGGCCTTGCTCAGGCCCAGTGGGAGGATCTCCACGACCCCGGCGCCCGCCATCACCACATCCACCAGACCGCCGACCGTCGCCCGCGCGGCCTGCGCCAGCGCGTCGTCGTCCAGCTCCGGATGCTGGATGTAGACCTTGTTGAGCGGCGCCGACCACAGCTCTGCCCGGTCGTCGACCAGCACGGTCGGCAGCGGGCCTTCCTGGAGCCGGTACCCGGGGCCGACCAGCACATCGCCGTCGAGTCCGTCGCGGCTCACAGCCAGCGCGAGCGGGCCGACCTCCCCCTCGATCTTGGCCAGCGCCAGCCCGGCCAGTTGGCGGTCCAGCGTCAGCGACGTCAGCAGCCTGTGCTCTCCGGCGTGATAGACCTGCGCACCCTGGCCGCACACCGCGAGACCCTCGTAGCCGAGGTCGTCCAGTATGTGCCGGGTCCAGGGCACGGCACGTCCGGTGACGATGATGTGCGCGGCGCCCGCCGCGGTGACGGCGGCGAGCGCCTCGCGCGTACGCCCGGAGACCGTGCCGTCCTCACGCAGCAGCGTGCCGTCCAGATCGGTCGCGACCAGCCTGTACGGGAACGACGGCGCCGAGGAGAGCGCGGAGGACGGCGCGGGCGCCGCCGAGGGGTCCGTGCTCACTTGGCGATCGGTTCCAGTACCTCACGGCCGCCCAGATACGGGCGGAGCACCTCGGGCACCCACACCGAGCCGTCCGGCTGCTGGTGGTTCTCCAGAAGCGCCACGATCGTGCGCGGAACGGCGCACAGCGTGCCGTTCAGCGTCGCCAGCGGCTTGACCTGCTTCCCGTCCCGCATCCGGACGGCGAGCCGACGGGCCTGGAAACCGTCGCAGTTGGACGCGGAGGTCAGCTCGCGGTACTTGCCCTGGGTCGGGATCCACGCCTCGCAGTCGAACTTGCGCGAGGCCGAGGCGCCCAGATCGCCCGTGGCCACGTCGATCACCTGGAAGGGCAGCCCGAGGCCGGTCAGCCACTGCTTCTCCCAGTCCAGCAGCCGCTGGTGCTCGGACTGTGCCTCGGCCGGGTCGACGTACGAGAACATCTCGACCTTGTCGAACTGGTGGACCCGGAAGATGCCACGGGTGTCCTTGCCGTACGTCCCGGCCTCGCGGCGGAAGCACGGCGAGAAGCCCGCGTACCGGAGGGGCAGCTTGTCGGCCTCGATGATCTCGTCCATGTGGTACGCGGCGAGCGGCACCTCTGACGTACCGACCAGGTAGTAGTCGTCCTTCTCCAGGTGGTACACGTTCTCCGCGGCCTGGCCGAGGAAACCCGTGCCCTCCATGGCGCGCGGGCGGACCAGCGCGGGCGTGAGCATCGGGATGAAACCGGCCTCGGTGGCCTGCGCGATCGCCGCGTTGACGAGGGCGAGTTCCAGCAGCGCGCCGACACCCGTCAGATAGTAGAAGCGCGAGCCGGACACCTTGGCGCCCCGCTCGACGTCGATGGCGCCCAGCGCCTCGCCGAGCTCCAGATGGTCCTTGGGCTCGAAGCCCTCCGCCGCGAAGTCACGGATCGTGCCGTGCGTCTCCAGGACGACGAAGTCCTCCTCGCCGCCCACCGGGACGTCGGGGTGGATGATGTTGCCGATCTGGAGGAGCAGCCGCTTGGCGTCCTCGTCGGCTTCGTGCTGCTCGGCGTCGGCGGCCTTGACGTCCGCCTTCAGCTGCTCCGCCTTCCTGAGCAGCTCCGCCTTCTCCTCCGGGGACGCCTTGGGGATCAGCTTGCCGAGCGACTTCTGCTCGGAGCGCAGCTCATCGAAGCGCAGGCCGGACGACCGGCGCCGCTCGTCGGCGGAGAGCAGGGCGTCGACGAGCGCGACGTCCTCTCCACGGGCGCGCTGGGAGGCGCGAACACGGTCGGGGTCCTCACGGAGCAGGCGAAGGTCAATCACCCCACCAGGCTACCGGTGCGCACTGACACCGCCCCACTCGATATCGACAGGCGCGCCCCTTTGTCCTAATTGCCGGAATTGGTAAACCTGTCGGGAAAACCCTCACCGGTTGCCCGGTGTTCGTCAATAAAGGGGGCGCAATTCCCCGGAACGAGGCATTCCGGCGTCGCCGCCTTGACTCACTTTCCTTGTGGGGCACGGGACTTGAGCCGGTCGGGGGCGTGCGTTGTCCACAGAAATGCACAGGGTTCCGGGGTTATCCACAGGCTGTGTGGGAGATCTGTGGATCGCTGAAGCGGTCGTCTCGAAAGCCGGGGCCGGTCTGGGGAATTCTCTTCTCAAACCCGCTTTACGCGCTCATCCGGGTGGGAATTGCTCGCTCTAACGAGTTGATCACGGGAATTGAGGTGACGTGGGGCCCCTTGGTGCCCTGTGGATGGGCGGGGGGCGACGGGAGCGATTTGTCGACTGTGCAGGTCCGCGTTGTCGACTTGTCCCCAGGGCGAGGGGTGAGCCTGTGGATAACTCGGCGGTGCATCCACAGGTTCCCGGAGCTCGGACAGGGCCGGACGGGGCGTATCGGGGCCGTACGGGCGCGTACTGAGGCCGGGCGGGACCGGAGCGGGCTCCGCAGCCGGCTCGGTCCTCAGGCGCGGCCGTCCTGGCTGCGCGCCAGCCAGTCCGACGCCTCGATGAACGCCATGTCCGAGGTCCCGGGCCGCAGCGGCCGTACATCGGCCGGGGACATCCCCGCCCGCGGGTACGAGCCCAGGAACCGCACCTTGGGGCAGATCCGCTTCAGCCCCATCAGCGCCTCACCCACTCGCCGGTCCGAGATATGACCCTCGGCGTCCACCGCGAAGCAGTAATTGCCGATCCCCGCGCCCGTCGGACGCGACTGGATCAGCATCAGGTTGACCCCGCGCACCGCGAACTCCTGGAGCAGTTCGAGCAGCGCGCCCGGGTGGTCGTCGCCCAGCCAGATGACCACCGACGTCTTGTCCGCACCGGTCGGCGCCGCGGGGCGCGCGGGCCGGCCCACCAGGACGAAGCGTGTCTCCGCGTTCTCCGCGTCATGGATCTCGGTGACCAGGGGCTCAAGGCCGTACGTCGCCGCCGCGAACTCACCCGCGAAGGCCGCGTCGAACCGGCCCTCCTGCACCAGCCGCGCCCCGTCCGCGTTCGACGCGGCCGATTCCCACAGCGCGTCCGGCAGATGGCTCCGCAGCCAGTTGCGTACCTGCGGCTGGGCGACGGGATGACCGGTCACCGTCTTCACATCCGACAGCCGCATCCCCGGCCGTACGAGCAGGGCGAAGGCGATCGGCAGCAGCACCTCGCGGTAGATCATCAGCGGCTCGCCGGAGGCGAGCTCGTCCAGGGTGGCGGTGACCCCGCCCTCCACCGAGTTCTCGATCGGAACGAGAGCCGCCGCGGCCTCCCCGTTCCGTACGGCATCGAGGGCCGCCGGTACGGACACCATGGGGACGAGTTCCCGCGTGGCGGATTCCGGGAGCGTACGGAGGGCCGCTTCCGTGAAGGTGCCCTCGGGGCCGAGATACGTGTAGCGCGTGGCCGACATACGGTCACCCTAGTAGGCCGACGGGTCTCATGGATCCTGCCTCGTAAACCCCGAGGTGGGGGGCGTGCGGACTCAGGACTCCAGGAGCCGCTGACCCACGTACTCCCCCTCCCGCGCGCCCCCGGGCACCGCGAAGAGACCGCTCGCCTCGTGCCGGATGAACGCCGAGAGCGCGTCCCCCCGGTCGAGCTTGCGCTGTACGGGTACGAACCCCTTGAGCGGATCGGCCTGCCAGCAGACGAAGAGCAGCCCCGCGTCCGGCGTTCCGTCCGGCCCGATCCCGTCGTGGAACGAGAAGGGACGGCGCAGCATCGCGGCCCCGCCGTTGGCCTCCGGCGTCGAGATCCGGGCGTGCGCGTTGCCGGGGATGACGGGCTTGCCGTCCGGTCCCATCCGGTCCAGGTCCGGATCGGTCGTCTCCGTACCGCCCGTGAGCGGGGCGCCATCGGACTTGCGCCGGCCGATGACCTGCTCCTGTTTGGTGAGCGCGAGTTTCTCCCAGTCGTCCAGGAGCATGCGGATACGCCGTACGACCGCGTAGGAGCCGCCCGCCATCCAGGACGGGGTGCCGGCCGCCGGCGTCGCCGGGACGAAGATCCGCCGGTCGAAGTCCGGCTCCGATGGCTTGGGGTTGCCGGTGCCGTCTATCTGGCCCATCAGATTCCGGCTGGTCATGGGGTGGGGGGTGGCGCCGGGAGTGCGGTTGAAGCCGTTCATCTGCCAGCGCACCCGGGCCGCCGCGCCCGCGTCCTTCTGGAGCGCCCGCAGGGCGTGGAAGGCGACGAGCGCGTCGTTGGAGCCGATCTGGATCCAGAGGTCGCCGTTGCTGCGTCCGGCGTCGAGATGGTCGGAGGAGAAGGCGGGCAGCGGATCCAGGGCGGCCGGGCGCCGGGCGGCCAGGCCCGTACGGTCGAAGAAGGTACGGCCGAATCCGAAGGTCACGGTGAGGGAGGAAGGCCCCGCGTCCAGGGCGATACCGGTGTCGTGGCCGCCGTCCGTTCCCGCCCCTCCTGACGCGCCGCCCCCGGCCGGTTCACCGGCCATCAGTGTCCGTGCCGTGGCCGACCAGCGGCGCAGCAGCGCGGCGGCTTCCTTCCGTCCCGCGCCCGGGGCCAGGTCGAAGGCGATCAGATGGCCACGGGCGTGCAGGGGGGTGGTGATGCCGGGCTGGTGCGCGCCGTGGAAGGGGACCGAGTCCGTGCCGACGCTGGTCAGCGCGGTCGCGGGCGCGGGGCGGCTCGCCGCGTACGCGCCGGCTCCGCCCGCCGCTCCGAGCGCGAGCCCGGTGGCGCCGGCGGCGCCCGCGGTGCCGAGCAGCCGCCGCCTGGAGATACCTGCGGGCGGGGCGTGCCCGCCTCCGTCGCCGTGGCCGTCGAGGTTGTCGTGGTCCTGCCGGGTCGTCTCGCTCACGATGGGTCAGCCGATCTTCACGTTCTTGTCGACGGTCGTCTGGTCGATGTCGGAGGTACGAATGGTCAGCTGGAGCTGCCAGTCGCCCGGCATCGGGATCTGCACGGCGTCCGCGCTCCAGTGTCCTGGCGCGAGGTGCTCGGGGGTGATCGGCAGCGGACCGATCTGCTGGGCCGTGAGGGTGAAGGCGGCCTTCACTTCGGGCACGTCCAGCGGCTGTCCGTCCGGGCCGTCGACGTAGATGTGCATCGCGTTGGCGCCGGAGCGGCCGGGGTCGAGGCTGAGCCGTACGGTCCCCTTGCCGTTCTCGCCGCCGGTGTCGAAGGGCAGCGTGAGGGCGATGGGGCCCTCGGCCGCGGGTGCGGTGGCGGCCGTGCCACCGGTCGCGCCGGCTTCCTGCTCGGCGGTACGGCCCGGCTCGGTGGAGGTCAGTACGGTCGTGACGGCGAGGAGCACCACGGCGACGCCGGCTTCGGCCAGTACGGAACGGCGCAGTCCGATTCGTCCCGGATCGGCGTCGCGGATCCGCTTCTGGCGAGCAGTCGCCAGTGCCGCTTTCTGCCGTGCGAGCTGGGTAGCTCTCTCACTGTCACCAACGACGGTCGTCGCCGCGGCGGTATCGGCCCCACTCCCAGTCTCCGATCCTGTCGCGGCCTCGGCCTCGGCCACCGTCTTCGTCTCTGCCTCTTTCTCTGTCTCTGCCTTGGCCTCCGTCTCCTCCTCAGCCCGCTGCCCCAGCCGTCCCGTCCACCGCCGCGAGAACCAAGCGATCCCGACCAGCACAGCGACGAGCCCGACCTTGACCAGAAGGAGCTGCCCATATGACGTGCCCCAGAGCGCCGACCACGATCCGACCTGACGCCAGGACTGGTAGAGCCCGGTCACGGCGAGTACCACGACGCTGATGAAGGCGATGCGCGAGAAGCGCCGCACCGCCGCGTTCTCCAGGGAGGGTGCCCGGTAGAGGGCGACGAGCAGCGCCGTGAGCCCGCCGAGCCAGGTCGCCACCGCCAGCAGATGCAGGACGTCCACCGGCATGGCGAGACCGGGCTGGATCCCGGTCGAGGCGTGCTCGGCGAGCGCCCACGTTCCGGCGATCCCGGCCGCGACGACCGTGCCGCCAATGGCGAGTCCGAAGGTGAGGTCCTTCCTCTCCTTCCTCTCCTCCTCGCTCTCCTCCTCATCCCGGTGCGTCTCCCGCTTGGCGTACGCGCCGAAGAGCACGGCGACGAACAGGGCGGCGGCGCCGAGCAGCAGCAGCCGGGAGACGAGTGCCGCTCCGGTCTTGGTGGCCAGGACGTCCCGGAGTCCGCCGAGGTCGAAGGCGTCGCCCAGTTCACCCGAACCGGTGTACGGGCTGCGCAGGAGCAGCAGGACGAGCGTGGCGGCGGTGAGGGTGAGCCAGCCCTGTACGACGAGCCGTTGCAGGGGACGAACGGACGCGCCGCGCGGCCAGCAGCCGAGCACGAAGGCCGCGCCGCCGACGAGGAGGATGAAACCGGCGTACGAGACGTAGCGCGCGATGTCGTAGAGGACGCCGACGAGTCCCCCGCCGGCTTCCTCGGCGGGCACGGTGGCCGTGGTCTTCGAAGGCGCTCCGATGGAGAAGGTGAAGGCGCCGGAGATGGGGTGGCTGTCGGCGGAAACGGCCTGCCAGGCCACGGTGTAGGTGCCGTCGGGCAGCCCCGCGTGGAGGCCGATGCCATAGGCGACGGTGTTGCCGCTGCTCAGGTCGCGGATCTTCCCGGTGTCGGCGCGCCTGCTGCTCGGATCGAGCACACGGATCGAGTTGTCGCCCATGGCGACCTGTTCGGAGAAGGTGAGGCTGATGTCCTTGGGAGCGGTGGCGACCACCGCCCCGTCCTCGGGAGTGCTCCCGGTCAGTGCGGCATGCGCCGACGCCGTGCCGGAGAGCACGGTGAAGACGGTGCCGAGAAGCACCGTGGTGACGAGCAGTAGCCGCACCAGCGGTGCGGATCCGAAGCGCGGGGCGGTGGCTGTCATGGTGTGTCAGTCCCTCATCGCTGGGCCGGGTTGTAGTTGATCTCCTTCACGGGAAGCTCGACCTTGATGGGGTCGGCCTTCTCGAAGTGCAGTTCAATGCCGATCTTCTGGCCCTGCTCCGGCTGCTGTTTGAGCCCCATGAACATGATGTGGTTGCCACCACGCGCGAGGTTCAGTTCGCCGCCGGCCGGGATGTCGAAGGAGTTCACCTTCCGCATTTTCTGGTTCTCGGTGCGGTGGATCGTGATGTCGTCGGAGATGTCGCTGGTGACCGACGTGAGCTTGTCGGCGACGCCACCGCTGTTGGTGACGACGAGGAAGCCCGCCGCGAGATCGCCGACGGGGCGCGGCATATAGCCCCCGCTGACCTTCAACTGAGGTGCGTTGTCCGCGGGGTTGGCGGATGAGTTGGACGAAGAGCCGGAAGTGGACGAGGAAGAGGAGGAAGCGGATGATGCCGAGGAGCAGCCCGCCAGCGCCAGCACGGCGGTCAGACCGATGGCGAGAGCGAGAGGGCCGCGGCGGCTCACGCGGCGGTTCACGGGGTCTCACCCTTGATGAGCTTCGGCAGGTCCTTGGCGTAGTCGTCCGAGGAGGCGTCCTCGCCATAGAGGACATACCCGCCGTCGGTCTTCGGTGAGAACGCGATGACCTGCGCGCCGTGCATCGAGACGACGGTGCCGTCCTTCTCCTTCTTGGGTGCGTCGATGCCGATGCCGAGCTGACGCGCGCCCGCCTGGATGGTGGGGAAGTCGCCGGTGAGCCCGACGAAGGACGGATCGCCCGCGCTGGCCAGCCACTTGCGGAGTTCGTCGGAGGTGTCCCGCTCCGGGTCGGTGGTGACGAAGACGACCTGGAGCTTGTCCTGGTCGGCCTTGGGCAGCGACTTACGGGCGATGGCGATATTGCTGATCGTTGTCGGGCAGACGTCGGGGCAGTTGGTGTAGCCGAAGTAGATGAGCGTCGGCTTGCCCTTGGTCGCCTCGCGGAAGTCGTACGACTCCCCCTTGGTGTCCTTCAGGACAAGGTTCGGCTTCTTGAACGGCGTGTCGAGCACGGTCGCGGCCTGGGTCTTCGGCTGGGCGGAGACATCGGCGACGGGCTTCGCGGAGTCGTCGCCACCACCGCCGCAGGCGGTCAGGGTGAGTGCCAGGGCCGCGACGAGGGCGGCGGCGGAAGCCACTGTCTTCTTGCGTGAGGTCACTGTGTTCGTGCGCATGGGGGTATTTCCTGGTCGTGGGGTACGGGCACCGGACACGCGGGCCGGGGGGTGTGCTTCCCGGCCCGCGTGTCCCGGGCGCCTCGGGTACGTGGTGGGTAGTGCCGTGGTGCGCGGGGGCCTCGGCGTGCGGGGCCGTAGCGCGTGAGGGGGAGCGTCAGGCCGTACGGCGCCGGCCGGCCAGCACGGCGAAGGTCACGCCGGCGATGCCGACGAGGATGCCGATGAGGCCGAGGGCACGGGCGGTCGTGTCACTGGTGTCGGCGGAGGCCGAGGCCGACTCGGCCTTCGCGTCGGCTCCGGCGGTGTGCTTCCCGTCCGCGGCGCCATGCTCGTCCTCGGTGGCCGCCGTGAGCTTCAGCACGGGCGCCGGGCTCAGAGGCTCCGTCCCGCCCTCCCTGGGCTCCTCGATCCAGCGGACGACTTCCTTGTTGTCGTACGTCTGGATCGCCTTGAACACCAGCTGGTCGGCGTCCTCGGGGAGTTGTCCGACGGAGAGGGGGAACTGCTGGAACTGGCCCGGACCGATCTTGCCGCCTTCCCCGGTCCAGGTGACCTTGGACACGGCCTCGGTGATGGTGTTGCCGTGCATCTCCAGCGGCTTGGCGAGCTTGGTCTTGGCGACGTCGATCTTCCAGCCGGGCACGGGCTGCGGAAGCACGGACGCCAGCGGGTGGTCGGCCGGGAAGCTCACCTCGACCTTGGTGGTGGAGGCGTTGTCGCGCTCGTTGGGGACCTTGAAGTTGATCGTCGCGTAACCGCCCTTGGCGGCCTCGCCCTGCGGCTGCACGCTCACATGCGCGGAGGCGGTGCCGGCCACCAGCAGAAGGGCGGTCGCGGCGATACCGCCGGCGACGGAGACGCGGGTGACGTTCTTTCCTGAGAACACAGAACACTCCACGGTGCGAAAGAAAAAGTGAAGACAGAGAGGTGATCGGACGGGGATGCCGCGGCGGCGGTGCGCGACGGCAGCGCGACCTCACCCCGGTCCGTGTCCGATGTCCATCGGCGCGCGGAAGCGCGGAGGGGTGTCGCGTCAGGCTGCGAGAGCGAATACGGCCGGAGGGCCGCGTCTGATCACCGTGTGCTGGAGCGTCTCACCGGCCGGTGGCGGGGGAGTGCGGTACGAGCCGTTCCGGCGGGCGCGTGGCCGCGGCGCGGGTACGCCGGGCAGCCCGGCGCGCAGGGCGCGTACGAGGGCGAGAGCGGCGCGCAGTGCACGCAGCGCCGCACTGTCGGTGACTTCACCGATGCCCTGCGTGGACAGTTGGGTGAGCCGGAGAAGCGCGAGATCCCCGCGGCGCAGCAGCCAGCCCGTCGCGAGGGCGGCGAGCAGATGCCCGAGCACCATGGGGAGGGAGGGCAGCAGCCCCTCGCCGGCGGCGGTGGCCGACGCGGCGGTCGAGGCCGCGGGGCCGAACGCGGACGCCATGTGCTGATGGGTGCCCGTCGTCGAACCCACCGGGCTGATCCCCGCGTTGGCGACGATCCGCTGTGCGTCGACCGCGCTGAGTGAGGCGGGTCCCGGTCCGCAGACCAGCTTCGCGGCCATTCTGATCAGTGCGTCGTCCGTGCCCACCGGCACCTTGGGGTGCTGCTGGCCGATGCCGAACAGGGTGTGCAGACCGAGCTGACCACCCATCAGGGCGATGACGATGGAGCCGGTCGAACGCGCGCGTCCGGCGAGCGGGGCGGTGACCGCGAACACTCCCAGGAAGCCGAGGAGCAGGGTCCACCAGGGGACCGGCGCACAGGCGGCCAGTACATGTCCCGTCGCCGACAGCACGACACAGACCGCGGTGAACACCGCGGCCCTCAGCAGCCGCGGCGCGGCTCCGGCGTACGTACGGACGGGTCTGGACATGGCCGGGTCATCATCGCACTGCGGCCCCGGGCGCCGTAGGGCAGGTCCGGAAGGTCACCCTCTGCCCGAACTCTTCCCCCTCCCCGCGGCATCACCGACCCGTCCCGGCCCTCTGTCCGTCCCCTACCCATCCCCCGTTCCCTCCCTCGTTCCCTCCCTGTTCCGGACACCGGGGCGCTCGGTTTCCATACACCGCGGTGCCCCGTGGACGCGTCCGCCGAATGAGGGTTATCACGTCACCCTCGTGCTTACGACCGGAGACGCGGGGCAATACGTATCGGTATGTCGAGCCTCGATATGTCGAGCGCCGGTATGTCGAGCCGCAGCCTGGAGGCTGGAGCATGAGCATCTGGTGGTCTCTCCACTTGCGGCGCGAAGCCGCGAGTGTTCCGCTCGCCCGCCGCCTTCTGCTCGGAGCCATGGACACCGCGGGTGTCGACCCGGACATCTCCTTCGACCTGTCGGTCGCGCTCAGCGAAGCCTGTGCGAACGCCGTTGAGCACGGCGGGGACGAAGGGTCCGGCGAGCCCCCCGGGGCGTACCGGGTGACCGCGTATCTCGACGGGGAGAGATGCCGTATCGAAGTGGCCGACTCGGGCCCCGGCTTTCCCGCCCGGCGGGTGGTGCAGCGTACGGCCCCCGCCCCCGCACCCGCGCTCACGGCCGAGAACGGCAGGGGCCTGGGGCTGATCGAGCAGCTCGCCGATCATGTGCAGTTCGGGAACCGGCCGGGGCACGGCGCGGTGGTCAGCTTCGACAAGATCCTGAAATGGCGCGAGGGCGCCCTGCTCAGAGCCATGTGAGCCCAGAGCCAAGACGCCCTCCACGGAAGCCGGACCGGGACCGGGCTCAGGCCTGCTTGAGCGCCGCCATCCAGGCCTCGACCTCGTCGGACCGGCGCGGCAGCGCGGCCGACAGGTTCCGGTTCCCGTCCTCCGTGACGAGGATGTCGTCCTCGATCCGGACGCCGATGCCGCGGTACTCCTCGGGCACGGTCAGATCGTCGGCCTGGAAGTAGAGCCCCGGCTCCACGGTGAGGCACATCCCCGGCTCCAGCGTCCCGTCCGCGTACGCCTCCCGGCGCGCGGCAGCGCAGTCGTGGACGTCCAGGCCGAGCATGTGGCCGGTGCCGTGCAGGGTCCAGCGGCGCTGGAGGCCCAGCTCCAGGACCTTCTCGACCGGCCCCTCCAGCAGCCCCCACTCGACGAGCTTCTCGGCGAGGACCCGCTGCGAGGCGTCGTGGAAGTCGCGGTACTTCGCGCCGGGCTTCACCGCCGCGATGCCGGCCTCCTGGGACTCGTACACCGCGTCGTAGATCTTCCGCTGGAGCTCGCTGTAGCGGCCGTTGATCGGCAGCGTGCGCGTGACGTCCGCGGTGTAGAGGGTGTGGGTCTCCACACCGGCGTCGAGCAGCAGCAGATCGCCGGGGCGTACGTCACCGTCGTTGCGTACCCAGTGCAGGGTGGTGGCGTGCGGTCCCGCCGCGCAGATCGAGCCGTAGCCGATGTCGTTGCCCTCGACGCGGGCACGCAGGAAGAACGTGCCCTCGATATAGCGCTCGCTGGTGGCCTCGGCCTTGTCGAGGATCTTCACGACGTCCTCGAAGCCCCGGACGGTGGAGTCCACGGCCTTCTGCAGCTCTCCGATCTCAAACGCGTCCTTCACGGCGCGTGCCTCGGAGAGGTGGACGCGCAGCTCCTCGTCGCGCTCGGCGGTGACCTTGTCGGTCAGCGCGGCCTCGATACCGGCGTCGTGTCCCCGGACGTTACGGACGGGGCCCGTGGCGTCCTTGAGGGCGGCGGGCAGTTCCCGTACGTCCTTGGCGGGGATACCGAGCAACTGCTCGGCCTCGGTGAGGGATTGCCGGCGGCCGACCCACAGCTCGCCCTGGCCGTCGAGCCAGAACTCGCCGTTCTCGCGGTTGGAGCGCGGCAGCAGATAGACAGTCGCGTCGTGCCCGTCCTGGCCGGCCTTCGGCTCCAGTACGAGGACGCCGTCCTGCGTCTGGTCGCCGGTGAGGTACGTGTACTCGGTGGAGGCGCGGAAGGCGTACTCGGTGTCGTTGGAGCGGGTCTTGAGGTTGCCCGCGGGGATCACCAGGCGCTCGCCGGGGAAGCGCGCGGAGAGCGCGGCGCGCCGGGCGGCGGTCTCGGAGGCCTGCGCGATCGGCTCCAGGCCGTGCAGTTCGGTGTCGGCCCAGCCCGACTTCATGTTCTCTGCGAGCTCATCGGACACGCCCGGGTACAGACCGTTCTTCCTCGGCTTGATGGCTTCTGCTGTTTCAGGGGTCTCCGGCTCCGGGGTCTCCGGTGTGAGCTCCTCAGCCACGTCTACTCCTCATACGACTACGGATCTGGACCATCTTTTCCATCGTATGTGTGAGCGCAGAAGAGCCCGGGTTCGCTGTGAGGAATCTGTCATGATCACTCAAAGCGGGCGGCGAGGAGTACGAAGTCCTCGGCCGGTTCCGCGAGGCCGGGCGTCGCGGTTTCGGCGGGCGGCAGGGCCCGCAGTACGTGATCGGCGACCGCTCCCGGATCGTCCCTGGCGGTCGCGGGGACACTCGCGGCGGCCGAGTGCAGCCGGGCGAAGGCCCGGTCCATGGGCTCGCCCGTACGGCGCAGCAGCCCGTCCGTATAGAGCAGCACCGTTTCTCCGGGCTCGGTCACCAGTTCCACGCTCGGCGCCTGCCAGCAGGACAGCATCCCGAGCGGCGCGGACAACGACGTCTCGACGAACTCGGTGCGCCGGTCCCCGACGACCAGCGGGGGCGCGTGTCCGGCTCCGGCCAGTACGAGCGTGCGCCGGGCGGGTTCGGCGTACGCGAAGAGCGCGGTGGCCGTACGCGCGGGCTCGGTCAGCCGCAGCAGCAGCTCCAGATCGGACAGGACGGCGATGGGGTCCTCGCCCTCCATCACGGCGTACGCCCGCAGAGCGGCGCGCAGGCGTCCCGTCGCGGCCAGCGCGCTGGGCCCGCAGCCGCTGACCGAGCCGACGGCGAGGCTGAGGGCGCCTTCGGGGAGCGGCAGCGCGTCGTACCAGTCGCCCCCGCCGCCCGCCGTGGTGCGGTGGCGCGCGGCGAGTCGTACGCCCGGCATCCGGGGCAGCCGGCCGGGCAGCAGCTCATGGGTGAGGGTGGTCACGTGGGCGCGGGCCCGTTCCAGCTCCAGCAGACGGGCGAGGTGTTCGCCGGCGTAACGGACGTAGAGACCGATCAGATGGCGCTGGCGTTCCGTCGGCTCGCCGGGGTTGTCGTACAACCAGACGGCGGCACCGAGCTTTGCGCGCTGAGGGGACTGAGCGGGCTGAGGGGGCTCGCCCGGAGGTGCCGTACGGGGATCGCTCCCGGCGCCACCGGCCAGCAGCGGTACGGCGTAACTGGCGCCCAGGCCGAGCCGCGCCGCCACCTCGCGCTGGCGCGGGTCCGTCTCCGTCGCCGTCCCCTCACCCGCACCCGTCCCCGCACCCGCTGTACCGCCATCCGTCTCGGCGAGCAGATCGGGGACAGCCACCGCTTCGGCTGGCCCGTCTGGTCCGTTGGGACCGTCTGGTCCGTCGGGACCGCCGAGGAGTCTGCCGTACGAGGTGGCGTGGCGCGGCACGGTCTCCAGATGGCCGAGATCGGCGTGGCTGAGTCCGAGCCCGAGCGTGGTGACGGGACCCAGACCGTCGGCCGGTTCGAAGAGGACCAGACCCCGCCGCGCGCCGACCAGGGCGGCGCCGGCGCGCAGCAGTTCATGGAGCGCGCCGTCCAGGGAACGGGTCCTGGCCAGGCATTCGGTGAGTTCATGGAGGGTCGTGAGATCGGAGACCCAGCCCGCCAGCCGGTCCTGGATCAGTGCGCCCGGCGCGGCCGGAAGGGCGTCGAGGGGCGAAGCAGTTTGCGTGGGGGCAGGGACCGTGGAGTCGATTCCAGCCACTTTCGGCATGTGCGGAGCGCTCATAGCAGCCGCCTTCCGAGACGGTGCATTTCACTCAATAGCATTGCAAACCCCCATGTCATTCTGCGCAGCTATCAATAGATCCACATCTACACGTACAGCTGATGTGATGTCCAGCATTGTCCTAGAGGAACGATGGGTGTCTGTGAGACGGTGAACTTGGCCAAAAAATGACCGTGGTGATGTGGTTTTGCGGTCGACTGAGGGCGCTCAACTGGGAGTCCTTCAGGGCTGAGTTCGAGTACGACCCGGGTGGAGCGTCATTCCGAACGTGATGGGTACGTAAACGGTGACGGACAGGGGCAGTTGGGACCGCCTCGGAACCTGCCGACGGGCTTGGGCGTCTTAACCGCCGTAGCCCGCGCCCATCCCCCGGAGTGGCGGGAAAAGTACAGCGGTACGGCAGCGGGACAGTAAGCGCCATGCGCACGCCACCCCTCGCCACGCGTTTAATGAAGACAGTCCGAGTTCGGTTCAGGGACGGTGCGACGCACCACGGACCGCGAAGGTCTGTCCATGCCTCGGGCAGGGGGCGGCCACGCGTCGAAATGTACGCACGGTGAAGTGATGCACACACATGGTGTCAGTGTCATGTGGACCTCGGCGTTCAACGGAAAGGAACGAGCGCTCATGCGCGAGATCCTCGGAAGGCGACGCAGGCTCCGGTTCCGGCGCAAGGGGAGGGCGGCGCAGCTCGACGCGGCGCTCACCTGCGCCACCGCGTGGAGATGGCCCGTACTGCCGGGCGCCGGACTCAAGTCGGCCGGCGGACGCGGGACGCGCGGCCACGGCTGCGCCTGCCCCGACCTCGAATGCGTCGTGCCCGGCGCGCACCCCTTCGATCCGGGGCTGCTCGCCGCGACCACCGACGAGCGGATGGTGCGCTGGTGGTGGGGCAACCGCCCCATGGCCCCGATCGTGCTGGCCACCGGCGGCAGCGCCCCGTGCGCGGTGAGCCTGCCCGCCGTCGCTGGCGCGCGTGCGCTGGTGGAGCTGGACCGGATGGGCATGCGGCTGGGGCCGGTTGTCGCGACCCCGACGCGCTGGTCGCTGCTGGTGGCCCCGTACAGCCTCGAACAACTCGGTGAGCTGCTCTACAGCAAGGACTGGGTGCCCAGTTCGCTGCGGTTCCACGGCGAGGGCGGCTATCTGGTGCTGCCACCGTCCGAGGCGGCCGGTGGACAGGTGCGCTGGGAGCGGGCGCCTCTGGAGGGTTCGGCGGCGCCCTGGCTGCCGGACGTGGAGGCGGTCGTGGACGCGCTCGTCGAGGCGAGTACGAGCGCGCCGGACGGCGGCAGCAGGCTCGCGTACTGACCTGACGGCCTAGGCCTGTCTTCAAAGTCCCGCCTGCCCGGCGGCGTCCGGTGTTCCGGTGCCGGCCGGCCGGTGTTGTTGACGGCTTTCCGCGCCCCGGTCCGGTGTCACACGGACCGGGGCGCGTTTACGCTCTGTCACTCGTACGGGTGCGAGTAGGGCCGAGTTGCGGGGGAATTGGGCGCGCGGGGTCCGTGGACGCCTCATTCCGTCGATATCTTCGGCCCACCGTCAGCAATTCCCCCGGCAGTGACAGGTGGGCCCCACCATGAATCTCCGCATGATCGGGCTCGCGGCCGTTGTGGTGTTCACCGCGCTGCTGCCGCTCGCCGCCTCCGCCGGCCCCGTGGACGGCCCACAGTCCGACGTGGAAGCGAGAGGTGGCGCGGCCGGGCTCCTTGCGGATGCGAAGACGGGACTCTCGACCGTGTCCGGAATTGATGGCTCCGGGACGGCTGGGGGCGTGGGGGACACGGGGAGCGCTCGGGGCACGAGGAACGCTGTGACGGCCGGTACGCGTGATACGGACCCCGTGGCACGTACGAGCGAGCGATGCGGGCCGGAAGTCGCCTCCCCTGAGGGGATCGAAGCGCAGACCTGCATCTTGACCACGGCGCGGGACAGGCCCGATACGTGGGCGCGTACGTACTACCGCAATAGGACGGGCGACGAACTGCTCGCCGTGCTGAGTCTGATGGGGCCGTACGGGCGGACCGTACAGACCCGGTGCCCGATCGAGGCCGGTGACGAACCGGCGATCTGCGAGACACCGCGCGAGCCGTCCCGGGGCGAACACACCGCGTACATGGCGGTGGCGGAGTTCTCCGCGTCCGCGAACAGTGCGAACGGAGGGAGCGGCGGGGGCGGCGGGAACGAGGGGAACGGCAGGAGCAGTGGGAACGGTGGGGAGATTGCGGGGAACGATGCGGAGATCGAGCCGTTGCTGCTGAGATCAGGGAGCAACTCCCCGGCCCCGGCGGCTCGTTGACACGCCGGGGGCGTCCGAGAACGCAGACGCCCGGTCGCTGGCGACGGGGGATGCACCAGCGACCGGGCTTCTAGAACGGTAACAAGAGATCGGCGGTTAGCAAATTCGATCCGGTGTATTCGGACAATGAATTACCTGCCGGTAGAGCAAGTTGTGACAGGTGTCACCGACTTCAGTGGAACGCGTCACACTCCGTTGGGGCTGTCAGCTCAGCGTCACCTGGCGGTTGGTGAGCCCGCCGCGCGCCCGGCGTTCGTCCCCGGTCAGCGGCGCGTCGACGGCGAGCGCCGCGGTGAGCCGCTCGGCGAACTCCGCCGCGGGCTTCTCGCACTCCTCCGCGCCCATCGAGCTCGGCAGGTCCCACACCGGCACCGTCAGCCCGTGCGCCCGGAAGGAGCCGACCAGCCGGGTGCCCTCACCAAGGCTTGATGTGCCCGCGGCGTGCAGCCGGGCGAGCGCGTCGAGCAGCTTCTCCTCGGGGTACGGCATGACCCAGCGGAGGTGGTTCTTCTCCGGTGTCTCGCACCAGTACGCGGCGTCCGTACCCGAGAGCAGCGCGGTGGGGATGGCGGCGGCGTTGGCGCGCTCCAGTGAGGCGGTCACCTCCGCCGAGGCGTTCTGCGCGTCCGGCACCCAGAACTCGAATCCGGAGTGGACGACCGGCGTGAAGGCGGCGTCGGGGTCGAGCAGGTCCTGGAGGCGCGGGCCGTCGGCGGGCACGCGCTGGGCGGCCACCGGGTTGCCGGGCTCCGCGGTCAGCGCACGCCGGAGCGTGTCGGCGAGATCGCGGCTCAGATCACCGGACGAGGTGTCGTTCTGGAGCGCGAGCAGTACGGAGCCGTCGTCGCGGCGCAGCGCCGGCCAGGCCATCGGCAGGACCGTCGCGAGCGTCACGGACGGAACTCCCTCGGGCAGTCCGTCCTTCAGGGTCAGCTCGGCGGTCGCGGCGGGCACCAGCTCGCGCAGCGCGACCCAGTCGCACTCACCGGCGAGGCCCTCGAAGGGGCGCTGGACCAGCTCGGTCACGGCGTGTGCGGCGGCCCGGCCGTGGCAGGCCTTGTAGCGACGGCCCGAACCGCACGGGCAGGGCTCACGGGCCCCCACTACCGGAACCGGTCCGTCCTTGAGCTGAGCCTTCGCGGCCTTCGTCTGGGGGCGCTTCTTGGCCATGGTGTGGCTTTCTCCCGGTAGCGGCGATGCGGTGTCGGCGCGAGCCTAGCCGTACGGGGATTGCCGGGGGCGCGCTGCCGTCGCGCGAACGGGCGAGACGGAGGATCGGAGAGGCGAAGAGTTGACGAAACCGCTCTCCGCGGTCCTCCCGTCAGCTCGCAGTTGGCCCCTGAGCCGGGCCTCAGACGGTCCTCCGCCAGTCTTCCGGCAGTCCTCCGCCGGGCCTTCGTCAGACCTTCGTCAGGTCATTCGTCAGGCAGTCCTCGGTCAGTCCTCGGTCAGTCCCGTCAGTCCCTGTCCTCCAAGACCTCCGCGAGATCCAGCCCGTCCAGACCGTTCAATCCGTCCAGCCCGTCCAGACCGTTCAAGCCCTCCAACGCGTCCAGCCCGTCCAGTTCCTCCAGGCCGTCGTGCCTCTCCGGACTCGGTCGAGGGGATGTGACGCGCGTAGCGAAATCGTCGCGGCGGTGCCCATCCGTAACGATGACCCACACCGTGACTTCTCCGGAGGCGCTGTCCCGTACCCCCCACTCCTGGGCGAGGGCCGTGATGATGTTGAGCCCGCGCCCGCCGCGCGCCGTGACCGAGGGGGTGGCGGGGATGGGCCGCGTAGGACCACCGCCGTCCGTCACCTCGACGGTCAGCCGGCCCGCCTTGTCGACGCGCCAGGCGGCACGTATGTCCCCGTCACCGATCTCCGTACGCCCCAGCGGTCTGCCGTGCCGACAGGCATTGCTGAGGAGTTCGGAAAGGATCAGTACGGCGTCGTCCACTACCGCGTCAGACATCCCGCTGCGCCTCAACTGCTCACGCATCCGATGTCGCGCCTCACCCACGCCCGCAGGGCCATGGGGCACGGCCATGCACGACGACGTGGGCACTTCCTGTGCCACCACAAACGCCACCCCCGAGACCTCCTTTGCCCCACGCCACGGTGTGGATGCCCCAATGGCCTGGACCGGAAACCGGCCAAGGGAAGGCCATTGACGCACTCGTGACGTTCGAACACGGAACGAACGCGCCGGTGCGCTCTTTGTCACTGTCCGTGAGCCGGAGTCAGGTGTGAGTCGGGAGATCTCAGGAAAGACGGCCCAGCTGGGACAGAACCTGTTTGGGGCGGTTGGTGATGATCGCCTCCACCCCGAGGCGCACACAGAGATCGACATCTTCCGGCTCATTCACCGTCCAGACATGGACACGGTGGCCCGCCCTGTGCAGTCGGGCGATATAGCCGGGGTGGTTACGGACGATCCGCATGCCGGGACCCGCGATCCTGGCCCCCGCGGGAAGCCGTCCGTCGCGCAGCCGGGGTGAGACGAACTGCATCAGATAGACGGTCGGCAGCTGGGGCGCGGCGGAGGCGATCCGGTGCAGCGAGCGCGCCGAGAAGCTCATGATCCGTACGGCCGACTCCCCGGGAACGGCTCCGCCCGGCGCGGACCGGCCCCGGAGGGGCTCGCCCGGCGGCAGGCCGCCCGGGGCGCGGCCGCCCCGCGTGGGGGCGCCGGGGGCCCGGCCGCCGCGCGTGGGGTCGTCCAGTCCGAACCGTTTCAGCAGCTGCAGCAGCCGCTCCTCCACCTGCCCGGCCCACCGGGTGGGGTGCTTGGTCTCGATGGCCAGCTGGATGGGGCGGTCGGCGTCCGCGACCAGTTCGAGCAGGCGCTCCAGCGTCAGTACGGAGGTGAACTCCGGGTCCCGCCAGTCCGGGCTCTCCTCGCTGTCCTTCCAGGAACCGAAGTCGAGGGTCGCGAGATCGGCGAGTTCCAGGGCGGAGACGGCGCCACGGCCGTTGGAGGTGCGGTTCACCCGCCGGTCGTGGACACAGACGAGATGGCCGTCGGCGGTGAGCCGTACATCGCACTCAAGCGCGTCGGCCCCGTCTTCGATGGCTTTCATGTACGCGGCCAGGGTGTGCTCGGGGGCGTCCTCCGAGGCTCCGCGGTGGGCGACGACCTGGATGCTGTGCTGGCGTGCTTGAGTCACCGCGTCATGGTGTCATCGTGAGGGGGTACGTGAGTGAACGGTTGGTGTCTGACGGCCGGTCGGTCCAGGTGTGTTCTTTTTGTCCGGAATAAAGGATGACGGGCAGACGCACAGGTCCTGCTTACAGTGGCCTGACGTGCTGTGGGAAAAGCTGACCGCAGACACTCACTTGCACATTTGCACAGCGGACTCTTGCCGAAGACGACGTGGAACCGAGGAGAAAGAGCTGTGAGCACTGAGAACGAGGGCAACGCGGTCCCCGCCGCCCCGTCCGTACCTCCCGTGCCGGATGCCGCTCCCGAGGGCACGCCCGCGTCCGCTCCGCGAGGGGCCGCGCCTGAGCCGGCCGCGCATGAGCCGGGTCCCTATGAGCGGGGGGCGCGCGAGCCCGCCGCGGCTGAGCCTGGGGCGCGCGAGCCCGGGGGGCACGGGTCGGCACCGGGTGAGCCGGCGGCGCCGACGGCCGACCGGGCGGGGCGTTTCTCCGAGTCCGCTCCTCAGTACCCGTCGTCGCAGTCACAGCCTCAGCCTCAGTCGCCGTCGCAGCCTCATTCGCAGCCGGGTTCCGAGCCGGAGCATGCCGCCGCGCCGCCGCGTGCGGCCGACGCGGGCTGGCCCCCGCCGCCGCCCCAGTTCCCCTCGTACGGCGGAGCGTCGTACGGCGGAGCGGACAGCGGCGGTCCCGCCTGGGGCGCGCCGGTGCCGGGACATGAGCCGAGGCCGCCGCGCAAGCGCCAGAGCGGGCTGATCACCGCCGTGCTCGTGGCCGCGCTGATCGCGGGCGGTGTGGGCGGCGGGATCGGTTACTGGGCGGCCGAGAGGAACGACGAGGGCTCGATCGGTTCGACGACGGTCTCCGCGGCGGACGCCCCGAAGGAGGTCAAGCGTGACGCCGGCACGGTCGCCTCGGTGGCCGCCAAGTCGCTGCCGAGCGTGGTCACCATCGAGGCGCAGGGTGGTAACGGCGAGGGCGGTACGGGCACCGGCTTCGTCTACGACAAGGAGGGCCACATCCTCACGAACAACCACGTGGTGGCCTCCGCGGCGAACGGAGGTGACCTCACGGCGACCTTCTCCAACGGCAAGAAGTACGACGCAGAGGTCATCGGCCGGGCCGAGGGGTACGACGTGGCGGTGATCAAACTGAAGGAGGCGCCCTCCGGCCTGACCCCGCTCCCGCTCGCCAACTCGGATCAGGTCGCCGTCGGGGACTCGACGATCGCGATCGGTGCCCCGTTCGGTCTCTCCAACACGGTCACCACGGGCATCATCAGCGCCAAGAACCGCCCGGTCGCCTCGGGTGACGGCTCCGGTTCCAGCAACTCGTACATGAGCGCCCTCCAGACCGACGCCTCCATCAACCCGGGCAACTCGGGCGGCCCGCTGCTGGATTCGCGGGGGGCGGTCATCGGTATCAACTCGGCCATCCAGTCGGCGGGCAGCGGCGGCATGGGTCAGTCCCAGGCGGGCTCCATCGGGCTGGGCTTCGCGATCCCGATCAACCAGGCGAAGAACGTGGCCGAGCAGCTCATCAAGACGGGCAAGCCGGTCTACCCCGTGATCGGCGCGACGGTCACGATGGCCGAGGGCGGCGAAGGCGCCAGGATCTCGGCCCAGGGAGAGGGCGGCACCCCGGCGGTCGTCGCGAACGGCCCGGCTGCCAAGGCGGGGCTGAAGGCCGGAGACGTGATCACCAAGTTCAACGGCACCCCGATCGACAGCGGCCCCACCCTCATCGGCCAGATCTGGACCCACAAGCCCGGCGACAAGGTCACCCTGACCTACAAGCGCGACGGCAAGGAGTCCACGGCCCAGGTCACCCTGGGCGAGCGCGAGGGCGAGAGCTGACGGGTCTGCTCGTTTCCTGAGGCCAGCGGCGGGGCGTGGAACACGCTCAACCGCCGGCCTGCGTCTTGGCGGGGCCCGGGGCCCCGGTTAGGGCGACTGGTGGTAAGTCGAAAGCGTCGTCCCAGCGCGGCGCGTCACCACGAACACCGCCACGCGACTGCCGAGCTGACGGACCACGACCCCGGTCGGAGGCGACTTCGTTCAGAGATCCCAGGATCTGGGGCGCGTCAGTGACTCCCACTCGCTGCGGAGCAGAGACAGGACCGCGAGGTCATAGCGGCGTCCCCGATGCAAGCACGCCGAGCGGCGCACTCCCTCCTGGACGAACCCGGCGTTTCCCAAGGTGGCGAGCGCGGCGGTGTTGTCTGTGTGCGTGACGGCCTCGACGCGGTGCATCGGCAGTTCGCCGAAAGCGAGATCGACCAGGGCGTTCAAGGCGTCCGTGCCGTAACCCCGCCCGCGGTTCCGCGGGTCCAGCATCAGATAGGCCTCCGCCGTGCCTTCGGCCATGTTCTGGTCGAAGAGGGCGATGTGGCCGATCGGCGTGCCATCGGGGAGGAGAACGAGGAAGTCGTCGCGGTCCTGGTCGTCGATGTGGCGCTCGATGCGTTCACGGAGGCCGGACAGCGGCTGGGGCCAGATACCGATCTCGTGAGCGGCTACCGGGTCGGACCGCCACCTGTGAACCAGCTCGGCGTCAGCGACATCAAGAGGCGAGAGACCGACTTTCCTCCCCCGCCAACACGGCTCCCGGTCCGCCTCCGCCACCGGCTCTCCCATCGCATCCTCAGTCACGGGCGGATGCTACGGGCCGCTGAAGACTACGACCACACAATTTGTCGGTGGGCACCGCGCCTCGACCGGGACCGACCCTGACGTGTCCCTCCAGTACCTGCTAGCAGTACCGGCTAGCCACGCATCGCGGTGCTGTAGACGTACAGGGCGATCACACCGGCGACGCAGGCGAGGATCACCCATGAACCGAAACTGGTGTGCTTCCCCCTGCCTTTGGGCCGCGCGGCCTTCCCGGACCGCTTCGACCGTGCGGGCGCTGCCCGTCCCGGCGTGAACGGCGCCGCGTCGGCCGCCGTCTCGGCGAGCAGGCGACGGCAGGTCGCGGCGAGCACGCTGGTACCGGCGGACAGCGGCACCACGGCCTCCGAACGCGCCGGAGCGGTGGTGCCGCCGTCCAGGATGCGCCCCGCGCGTACGAGGACCTCGTCCCGGCCGCCCGCCGGAGCGAGGCTGATCCACCGCCGTACATGCTCGCCCCGGATCACCACACCGCCGGACCGCTCCCGGTACACGGTGTGTTCCCGCCACAAAACCCCCGCCAACTCACCGGCGATATCGCGCAGTTGTACGCTCATAACCCCTCCCCCTCCGCCCCCGGCGAATCGAACAAGCATCGCACTCTAGCGGTAGGCGGGGAGCCGGGCGCCAGCAGTCCCCCCGAGGGACCGGTGCGAAGTCGATCAAGGTAGTGGTGATCACGGGTGGTGACTACGACATCCGGTCGGTCGCCTGCCTGACGCTCTGCAACGCGCACCCAATCCGGGGCTCGCAGGCCGGACTTGACCGTACGGCCGTGAGCTGCACGGCCTGTACAACGTGCTGGAGAACGACAACCAGCTCTCCCGCGGCAAGTGACAGCCACCCAGGGTTTCCATACTGGGCGCATGTGGAAGTGGTCGTTGACATCCGTGGGCGTGAACCTGCTGCTGGGACTTCCCGCTGTGGTTCCGGTGTGGCTGCTGTGGTACTTCGCGTCGAACTGGCCGTTCGCCGCGCTCGGCTGGACCCAGCGCGAGCCGACGGAGAACGACGGCATGCTGCCTTGGCTCCTGTTCGGGGGGCCGGTGACGGTCGGGTTCATCCTGCTCTGGTGGCTGACCAACCGCCCCGTGCGGCGCAGGGTTGCTGTGGCCACTCCCTGGTACTGGCTGCCCAGTGCCTTGGTGACCTTGCTGCCGACGTTCGTGCTCGTGATTGTTCTATGAGAGACGAAGCGACGACCTGCGGAGGTGACGTGGAGGCGATCCTCATCCACGTGATCCGGCACTTCCATCACGAGGTCGAGCAGATCCAGCGGATCGACCCGGCCGGCTGACGGGAGATCGGCGGACTCCGCAAGGACCTGCAAGTTTCTGTCCCCGTCCCGACGCAGCCGCGCCGACCACCTGGCCCGCGTCCGGAGGACCCAGGAGGGTGGCGGCTCCGGCTCCCGCCGTCCGTCGCGATTCCCGCCCGGCGTTCCTCGACGGGTACGGCCGGTACCCATGGCACCCTGCTCTCGGGCCCGTCAACGTCCCGTTTCCGGAGCCCACAGACCAGGGACAGGCCAACGGCCCCCGCGACCGGCCGGGCCCGGTAGGCTGTAGCCGCTCCGTCGCTGGTGGGCGGGGCATGGGTGGGTTGCCCGAGCGGCCTAAGGGAACGGTCTTGAAAACCGTCGTGGCAGCGATGTCACCGTGGGTTCAAATCCCACACCCACCGCAGCAGGTCAGTGTAGGTGCAGGTCAGAAGGGGTGTCTCCGTGTGGGAGACACCCCTTCGGCGTTGAGTCTGTCTCACTGTTTCTCACCTGCGGCCTGCTGTGGATCAGTGTTCGTCCCCCGACTGTCCCCCCCCCAGAACTCGGCAGACTCTCACATGGATCCAACTGCATCGAGAAATCAGTAAAGCCCTGAGCTACAGCTTTCCCCACGGTTTCAAGGCCCGCACGCGGCGCGACGCGCCTCCCGCCTTCGTCCCGGCAGTCCGCGCCAGACGCGGCGCGCTACGTGCAGCGGGTAGGGTGCAAAGCTCGCTGTGGCTGGGACCGGTCGTCTCCCAGGCTTTAGCGAGCCACCGTAGGGTCGGCCTCGAAGATCACGACGATGTCCTTGAGGAACAAATCGAGGGCCCGTGAGGGCCCTCGACACTCGGCGCGACGTAACTACCTCTCACGCACAATCATCAAGATGATCGCAATGAGCAGCAGAGAAATCGGTTCCATTACGGACTCCCTCAAGTCATGCCCACAATGGGGCGGCGGACGCAGGGAGCCGCGTTTGTTGCCAAGTAGCAGGATTATGCACGGCTTCAGCGCTTGGTGTCAGCCGGTTTCCGCAACAAGGGACTGGGAGTTGGCCGGGACGGACGTGGCCGCCCTGGGCCGCGCGGAATAGCCGGCCGTCAGGGTCGGCGCCGTATCTTGAGCGCTGCGATCTCGCCCGGTCGCATGGCCGCGTAGTAGATGCAGCCGAAGAACGCCTCCAGGTGTTCGCCGCGGGCGCCTTGTGCTCGTACTGCCGTGAGGAGGGGAGGGCGTGGCCTCTACTTCCATGCGAGGAATGAGTTCACCGTCCTCCGGCCGAACCGTTAGCCAGTGCCTTCGCTTGGCCTTTTAGGAGCGACAGGTGTTCCCCGCAGTCCCTGCTCGGTCGGTCACGAGTTGGGCACGGCTGCGCGTGCTGGACTAGCGGCTGCGGCCACGTAGGCGGCGGCGCACTCGCGACACAGTCCAGATCCCGACGCCGATGATGGGGAACACGATCAACGACATCCTCACAATGGCGATAATGCCCCCGAAGAGGAACACGAACAGCAACTCCCATATCGAGGGATCCGGTTCCATGCCCTGCCTTCTTGATGTAGTTGCATGAGGTTGTCTGGCGACGACGCATGTGCCGAACCTGTCGGTTCCGCGGCGCGCCTGCATGATGAGCCTTCTGGACCCGCATCGTCGAGTCCGCTACGTGCCCCTCGGCCGTGATCACGTCCGTGATGGCCCCCCGGGGCGAGTGATGACGGGCCGGCGGGGTTGCTTGAACCCGTCTGACCTGAGGCGGTGGGTGCTCGTTGTGGCGAGGATGGGGGCGGTGCGTTGGAGTGGCCGTGACTAGCGATCGGTGGATCAGTGATCAGGCCCCGTGTCATGGAGAGGCGAGCGAGCGGCAGCGCTTCGCCGGGTGAGGTTTGGTACACGTCTTACGGTTCCAATACGTGCCTTGAGCGGCTCTCGTATTACATCGTCGGTGGACGGCCGCCGAATGCCGGCAGGGCGTATCCCGGGTGCCGGGACACGCGGTTGCCGCGGGTGTCCGTGCCCGTGGAGCTCGGCGGCGTGGTGTACTTCGCCACCGAGTCGCCCGTGTGGGGAGGGGGGAGGGCGTTCTACGATCCCGGCGGTAGGGGGAGGGTGTTGGCGCGAGCGCATCGTGTCTCGGTGGGGCAGTTCTCGGATATCGCGGCACAAGAGATGTACCGGGAGCCGGGGGTTGATCTCGATCTGACCGAAGCGTTGAGCGGCGGGCGGTCGGTGTTCGGGGGCGGGCGGTACGAGACGCTTGTGTGTCCGGGGGCGATCGACGGGATTCCGGTGCTCACCTTCACCGCTCCGTGGAGCGTGAACGAGACGGAGTGGAACGCGCCTTCTGCGTCCTACATCAAGGTCTTGGGCTCCGGCCTGCTGGAGGCGGGGGCCTGGGATGTGGAGACCGTCGCGCGCTATCTCGCGGCGTGCCCAGGTGCGGCCGGCCACTGGACCGCGCGCGAAGTCGCGGACCTGGTCGCGGGGTGAAGGGGGACGCCCGGCTGCGGCTTTGATCCTCACCATCGATGACGGGCGCTCTCCGTGTCGTCCGTCAGGGGCCGGCGGTGAGGCGGGCGGCCGACGCGATGGTCGCGCGGGCTTCCTGTTCGGTCAGGCCGGTGTGTACGGCGGCGTCGACGAGGGGTTCCGTCAGCGTCTCGCCGAAGCCGTGTTCGTACGCGCGGCAGGCGGCCCAGAACAGCCGGGTGTTGCGCTGGCCCGGGTGCGCCGCGCGTACGAACTGCACGAGGCCGTGGCCGCGCGCGGGCTGTTCCTGGGCCGCGCCGGAGCCGTGCCGGCGGTGCGGAGCGCGCGTAGGGGGCGCAGGGGGTGTGAGCAGGCGCAGAAGGGCGCGGGGGCAGGGCGCGGGTGCCAGGTCGGCCGTACCGGGAGCAGGCCGGTAGGCGCCGCGCGCCGTGACGGAGCCAGGGCCCACGAGATAGCCGCCCGCTCCGCGTACGTCGATGCCGGGGGCGAGCCGGCCCGCGGAGTTCGGTACGACGACGTTCGGCGGGCCTGTCAGCCAGATGTGGCGGCCACCGCTGGGGGTGAGGACCACCACGGTCTCCGGGAGCGTGAACAGATGCTGGAGAGCCAGTTGCTGAAGCGCTGCCACCGAGTCGGGTGGTGAGTTCGGCGCCGGTGCCGAGGTCCGTCCCGGGTGTGGACCGGAGGCCGGTCCCGATGTGGGTCCTGACGTCGGTCCCGAAGCCGGTCCTGACGTCGGTCCCGCGGTGACATCCAGGTCTATTCCGATGAGGTGGTGCGGCGGCCTGCCACAGGCGATGCCGTAGCCGGTCGCCCAAGGCGCGGCGGTGAACAGGGAGCGTACGCCGGTGGGATCGGTGGTGGCGTCGTGCACGCCGTGGCCGGGACGCCCGCACTCGCCCCGGCAGAGAACCGGCTCTGGCTCGCCCCTGTGCGGTGAGCGCAGCGCGGGGAGCTTGGTGGGGGACAGCGGGAAGACGGGGAGCCCACGGTCGGCGGCGGACAGCGCGTGCGCGAGGGCCAGGGTGGCGGTGTGCCGGGCGGTGATGGCCATGGGTCTATGTTCGTACAAGTGTTCGAAGAAGGGAAGGGGGAGTAGTTCGAGGAGTGAGGGTGAGGAGGGGAGGAAACGCTTCTTCGCTTGTGGTGGAAGGGCTCGCGGTACGGATCGCGACGTCTGGACGAGGGCGGATCAGGGCTTTGGGGGCGCATTAGGGGTTTATCGACATGTCCTCACGCTTGCGAGGGAATCAGGGTCTCCGGGGTGGTTCGCGGAGGATTCGGTGGGCAATTCTGAGGTCGCGACGTCGTCACCACGACCGAGACAGTCGGCCAACTGCCTCGGAAAAAGCCGTACTTCTGGTTCCTGGAGGAAATGTCATGGCAAGCTTCCGTACCGCCCGTGCCTTCGCCGCTGTCGCCGCGCTGCCCCTCGCCGCCGCGCTCTTCACCGGGGTCGCTCAGGCTGACAACGGCGCCTTCTCCGGTGGTGGATCGAACGCGACCGTGGCCACGATCAGCGGCAGTGGGGTGGGCGGACACAACCTCGGCAATTCGACGACCACGCAGCAGGTAGCGACCGGCGAAGGGGCGTCCAATCAGAACAACACCGCGAATGTGATCGGCTCGGGCTTCACGGCGATCGACCAGTCCAACAAGAACGTCGCGGTGACCTTCAACAACCTCTGGTGGTGAAGTACGGCCCGACGGGGGGCGTGACTGAGGGGTGAAGTACGTTCTGCGCGGCGGTACTCCGGTGCCGTCGCGCAGGGCGTTCTCCGCGTTCTCCGCGTTCACCGGCGTCTCGGTCAGCGTCTCGGTCCGCTCCTCGGCCGATGTCTCGACCGGTGTCTCGGTCGGTGTCTCGGGCGGTTTCCGGTCGGCGTCTCTCCGGCGTCTCCTCGTGCTCTCGCCGGTCTCTCGTCGGCGCTGGCACTCCTGCGCGGCCCATGGTCTTCGCGTAACCGATCGCTCTCGTACGGTGGCGGATCCGTACTTCCCGCGCATGACCCTGACGGCCTCCCCGACCCCTCCTCCACCTACAGGAGGTGGAGCCGGCACCCTCCCTACACCCTGAGGCGGAGACCGCTTCGGGACCTGGGGCCGATCCCCCGAGGTGGGCCTCGCTCCTAGCGTGGAGCCATGACCACGCCTGTCTGCACGAGCGCCTCTCAAGCCGCCAAACCGGCCGCGCACTCGTCGTACCCGAGCCACAACTCCCACGCGGGCCATAGCGGCCACACCGGCCCCGCGGGCTTCTCGCCGTTCCCGCCCTTCGCGTCGTTCTCCTCGTATGTACGGGCGCGGGGGCCCGTGCTGCTGCGTACGGCGCGCTCGCTCACCTCCAATCCGAGCGACGCGGAGGACCTGCTGCAGACGGCCCTCACCAAGACGTATGTCGCCTGGGACCGGATCGAGGACCATCGGGCGCTGGACGGTTACGTCCGCCGTGCCCTGCTGAACACCCGGACGTCGCAGTGGCGCAAGCGCAAGGTGGACGAGTTCGCCTGCGAGG
Organism: Streptomyces scopuliridis; assembly: GCF_042790125.1. GTDB lineage: Bacteria > Actinomycetota > Actinomycetes > Streptomycetales > Streptomycetaceae > Streptomyces > Streptomyces scopuliridis_A. The sequence continues at coordinate 178,897 of NZ_JBHTZS010000009.1, read as the reverse complement.
AACTGCCCGAGCCCGCCGGTCAGCCGGAGCCCGATCCGGCCGAGCAGCAGGTGCTGCACGACGCGATGTGGCGTGCGGTGATGCGGCTTCCCGACCGTCAGCGGGCCATGGTGGTCCTGCGTTACTACGAGGATCTCAGCGAGGCCCAGACCGCCGAGGTGCTCGGTGTCTCGGTCGGCACGGTCAAGAGCGCGGTGTCCCGCGCGCTCGGAAAGCTCCGCGAGGACCCGGAGCTCTCGCCCGTCCGCTGATCGCGGGGAGTCGGACAGTGCGACGTCCGACCGCGCGTTCTACTCCCGGGTAGTGACATACCGCGCGGTACGTGCGCAGAATCTCCGCAACCGTTAACTGCCACGTAGCGCAAGCGCCCACCGGGAGGACGCCGTGCTGAGCACCATGCAGGACGTACCGCTGACTGTGACCCGCATCCTGCACCACGGGATGACCATCCACGGAAGGTCGCAGGTCACCACCTGGACCGGCGAGAGCGAGCCACAGCGCCGCAGCTTCGCCGAGGTCGGCGGGCGCGCGACGCGGCTCGCGAATGCCCTGCGTGACGAGCTCGGAGTCGTCGACGACGAACGTGTCGCCACCCTCATGTGGAACAACGCCGAGCATGTCGAGGCGTATCTCGCGATCCCCTCGATGGGCGCGGTCCTCCACACCCTCAACCTCCGGCTCCCGGCCGAGCAGTTGATCTGGATCGTCCGGCACGCGGCCGACCGCGTGATCCTCGCGAACGGGTCGCTGCTGCCGCTCCTCGCCCCGCTCCTCCCGCATCTGCCGACCGTTGAGCACGTCATCGTCTCCGGTCCCGGCGACCGCGCCCTGCTCGACGGGGCGTCCGTACGCGTGCACGACTACGACGAGTTGATCGCCGGCCGCCCCACCACGTTCGACTGGCCCGAGCTGGACGAGCGGTCCGCCGCGGCCATGTGCTACACCTCCGGCACCACCGGTGATCCCAAGGGCGTCGTCTACTCCCACCGCTCCATCTATCTGCACTCCATGCAGGTCAACATGTCCGAGTCGATGGGTCTGACGGACAAGGACACCACGCTGGTCGTCGTCCCGCAGTTCCATGTGAACGCCTGGGGCCTGCCGCACGCCACCTTCATGACCGGCGTCAGCATGCTGATGCCCGACCGCTTCCTCCAGCCCGCCCCGCTCGCCGAGATGATCGAGCGCGAGAAGCCCACACACGCCGCCGCCGTCCCCACCATCTGGCAGGGGCTGCTGGCCGAGGTCACCGCCCGCCCGCGCGATCTGACGTCGATGGCCCGCGTCACCATCGGCGGCGCGGCCTGTCCGCCCTCGCTCATGGAGGCGTACGACACGCTCGGGGTACGGCTCTGCCACGCCTGGGGCATGACGGAGACCTCGCCGCTCGGCACGATGTCCAACCCGCCCGCCGGACTCACCGCCGAGGAGGAGTGGCCGTACCGCCTCACCCAGGGGCGCTTCCCGGCCGGTGTCGAGGCCCGATTGGCCGGGCCCCGTGGCGACTTCCTGCCATGGGACGGTGAGTCGGCCGGCGAGCTGGAGGTACGAGGGCCCTGGATCGCCGGGGCGTACTACGGGGGCGCGGGCGGTGAGCCGATCAAGCCCGCGGACAAGTTCAGCGAGGACGGCTGGCTCAAGACCGGCGACGTGGGGACCATCAGCCCCGACGGCTATCTCACGCTCACCGACCGCGCCAAGGACGTCATCAAGTCCGGGGGCGAGTGGATCTCCAGCGTCGAGCTGGAGAACGCGCTGATGGCCCATCCGGAGGTGGCGGAGGCGGCGGTCGTGGCCGTACCGGACGACAAGTGGGGCGAGCGACCGCTCGCGACGGTCGTTCTCAGGGACGGGGCGACGGTCGACTACGCGTCGCTGAGGGAGTTCCTCGCCGGGAAGATCGCGAAGTGGCAGCTGCCGGAGCGGTGGACGGTGGTGTCCGCGGTGCCGAAGACGAGCGTCGGGAAGTTCGACAAGAAGGTGATCCGCAGGCAGTACGCGGACGGGGAGCTGGACGTCACGCGGCTCTAGATCTTGTCCGGAGGTCCTGTCCGGAGGTCGTGTCCGGAGGTCTTGTCCGGCCGTCACTCCGTCCCAAGGTCAGTTCGTCCCGATCTTCGCGAGCAGGTCCACGATCCGGGACTGCACCTCGTCGCTGGTGGAGCGCTCGGCCAGGAACAGGACCGTCTCCCCGGAGGCGAGCCGCGGCAGTTCCGTCCGGTCGATTCCCGCCGAGGTGTAGATCACCAGCGGCGTCCGGTTCAACTGGCCGTTGGCCCGCAGCCAGTCGATGATCCCGGCGCGCCGTCGGCGTACCTGCATCAGGTCCATGACCACCAGGTTCGGCCGCATCTGGGTCGCGAGGTTGACCGCTTCGTTGTCGGTGGCCGCGCGCGCGACCTGCATGCCGCGCCGCTCCAGCGTCTCCGTCAGAGCGAGCGCGATCTCCTCGTTCTCCTCGATCAGCAGGACGCGCGAGGGGTGCTGTTCGCTGTCGCGCGGGGCCAGGGCCTTGAGGAGTACGGCCGGGTCGGCGCCGTACGCCGCTTCGCGGGTCGCCTGCCCGAGCCCCGCCGTCACCAGGACGGGGACCTCGGCGGCGACCGCGGCCTGGCGCAGCGACTGGAGCGCGGTACGGGTGATCGGTCCGGTCAGCGGGTCGACGAACAGCGCCGCCGGGAACGCGGCGATCTGCGCGTCGACCTCCTCGCGGGAGTGCACGACCACCGGGCGGTAGCCGCGGTCACTCAGCGCCTGCTGCGTGGAGACGTCCGGCGCGGGCCAGACCAGCAGTCGGCGGGGGTTGTCGAGCGGCTCCGGGGGGAGTTCGTCGTCGACGGGCCGCGGCTGGGGGCGGTTGGCCACCTCGACCGCGCCGCCGGGGCCGTCCAGCGGCTCGGGGCCCTCGGCGCCCTCGTCGGGCGCCCCTATCGCGTACGAACGTCCCTCGGGGTGTGCGTGCGGCAGGCGCGAGCCGCTCTGCGCCGCGCCGACGGCGGGGTGCGCACCGGAGCCGGAGCCCGGGGCGGTCAGGTCGGGGCGTTCGGTGCCGTCAGGCGGGGTGCCCAGCTTGCGGCGGCGGCCGGAGCCGAGGGATTGAGGCTGGTTCGGGGCCTGGCCCGGAGCATGCGCCTGCGCCTGGCCCTGGGCCTGGTTCTGGTTCTGGCCCTGGGGGTGGGGAAGCTGCTGCGTGAAGGGGACACCTTGACCGAGGGTGCGCACGCTGAAGGCCCGCCCCTGTGTGGAGTCCGGCGAGACCGGCGCCTCTTCGGGCAGGGGCTGCGCGGGCGGGAGCGGCTGATGAGCGCCGCGCCGGGGATTCGGCACGGCGGCGACGGCGGCGGACGAGGTCGGAGGCTGGACGGAGGAGTCCCCGGGTACGGCCCCGGGCGCCGGGGCGGTACGGGCGGCCGGCGGGACCAGCGTGCTGCCGGTGTCGTTGCCCGCGGCGGGGTCGTCGGGCCAGCCCGGGGGCGCGGCCATCGTGCCGAAGCCCGAAGTCGTGGGCATCCCCCGGCCGTTGGACGCCAGGCCGGTACCGGACGCCGGACCGGACGTGGGGTCCACGCCATGGCCGTAATCGCCATGGCCGTGATCAGGGCCGGGGACGGACCGGCCGGGCGGGGTCCGTTCGGGGCTTCCCCAGACGTTCGGGTTCGGGGCGTCCTCGGTCTCGGCGAAGGACTCCCTGCGCCGCGGTGGCAGCGGGTGCGGCTGCGGCGGGGTGTGGTCGTCGTCCGGGTTCGTCCGTACGGCGTCATGGCGGCTCGGCAGTGAGCCGCCCGGCGCGGGCGGGACGGCGGCTGCGGGGCTGTGACCAGCGCCGGACGCGGGCGTACGGTCGGCCTCGGCGGGCGGGAGCGCGAACGGGCTGCGCGCGCCCTCCGGCTCGGCGGGCACGGGGATGTGCCGCTCCTGCGCGGGAGCCAGCGCGCGCCGGGCGCGGCGCCCGGCCGGTGGCGTCGGCTGAGCGGAAGGCATCGGCATGGGCGCCGGGGACGGTGCCGGGGCGGCGGGAGCGGGAGAAGCGCCGGGTGAGGCGGGTGAGGCGGGTGAGGCGGGCGAGGCGGATGCCGCGATGCCTGCCTGAGCGGGCGGCGGTACGGGTGCGGATACGGGGGCGGCGGGCGCCATCGGAGCGGCGGGCGTCATAGGCCCGGCCGGAAGCGCGGGAAGCGCCCGCTGCCCCTGCCCGGCCTGTCCGCCCTGCCCCGCCTGTCCGCCCTGGCCACCGTGTCCGGCCTGACCCCCGTGCCGAGCCCGGCGTCCCGTCCCGGCGGCGGCCTCCGTGGGCACACCCTGGGGCGGGACGGCCTGGCCGAGCGCCGCCCGTCCGGTCGGATGCGCTCCCTCGGCGGCCGTCACGACCGCTCCTTCGGAGAGCGGGGCAGCCGGCAGCGCGACAGCGGACCCCGGGTAGGGCCCGGCGGCGCCCGGTCCGCTGACCGACGGTCCAGCGGCACCCGGGCCCCCGGCAGCCGCGGCAGCGTCGTCAGCGGGGCTCGGACGGCCGCGCCGACGGCCCGTGCCGCTTCCCCCGCCGGAGTCCTGCGCGGGGATCAGGTCCTGGCCGACCCCGGCCCCGGCCCCAGCCGTCCCGGCCCCAGCTCCAGTGGTCCCAGCCCCAGCCGTTCCAGGCTCGGCGCCCGCTTCAGCTCCCGGCTCCGCCGCGCGCGCCCGGCGCCGTCCCGTAGGTTCCCCGGCGTCCTCCGTCTCCGTCGCGGAGGCCAGGAACGCGTCCGTGGACGCCCGCCGCGCGCGTCGCCTGCCGCCGCCCGAAGTCCCCGCACCGGCTCCCGTGCCCGTCCCGGCTTCCGCGCCCGCCGCGGGCAGGGCCGGCTGCGCGGACCCCGGCATCCCGGCGGGCGGCTTGACCGTACCCGCGCCCTCGCCGAGCGGCAGCTCCAGCACATACGCGCTACCGCCCATGCCCGGCATCTCGTGCGTCTGGAGCACGCCGCCGTGGGCCCGTACGATCCCGCGCACGATCGGCTCATGCACCGGATCGCCCCCGGCGTACGGCCCGCGCACCTCGATCCGTACGACATCGCCGCGCTGCGCCGCGGCCACCACGATCGTCGAGTCCACGTATCCGCCGCCCGGCACCAGCCTGGCCCGGCCCGTCGAGTCGACCCCGGCCACATCGGCGATCAGATGGGCGAGCGCCGTCGCCAGCCGGCCCGGGTCCACCTCGGCCTCGATCGGCGGGGCGTGCACCGCGAACTGCGCCCGGCCGGGCCCGATCAGCTCGACCGCGCCCTCCACTCCGGCCGCCACGACCCCGTCGAGCAGGGTGTTCGTCTTGATCAGCTGTTCCGTACCCGCGTCGAGTCGCTGGTACCCGAGGACGTTGTCGACGAGCGTCGTCATCCGCGAGTAACCGGCGGCCAGATGGTGCAGGATCTGGTTGGCCTCGGGCCAGAGCTGTCCGGCCGGGTCGGCGGCGAGCGTGGTCAGTTCGCCGCGCAGCTCGACCAGCGGCCCGCGCAGCGATTCACCGAGGACGGCGGTCAGCTGGGAGTGCCGGTCGGACGTCTCGCCGTACCGCTCCGTCAGCTCCTCGATCTCGGCCGCGTACCGGTCGCTGCGGTCCGCGAGCTCCGCCGCGTGCCGTTCCGTCGCCTCGTCCAGCTCGGCACGCAGCCGCTCGGTGGTCTCCGCCAGCTCGGCGCGGAGGCGCGCGGTCGTGTCCGTCAGCTCGGTGGTGAGGCGCTCCGTGGTCTCCGTCAGCTCCGCGGTGTGCCGTTCCTCCGCCGCGGCCAGCTCGGCGGCGTGCTGCTCGGTGAGTTCGTCGTACGGACGCCGGTCGGTGAAGGTCATCACGGCGCCGACGAGCTGATCGCCGTCCCGTACGGGCGCGGTCGTCAGATCGACCGGCACCCGCTTGCCGCTCTTCGCCCACAGCACCTGCCCGCGCACCCGGTGCTTGCGGCCCGACCTGAGCGTGTCCGCGAGCGGTGAGTCCTCGTACGGGAAGGGCTCGCCGTCCGCGCGGGAGTGCAGGATCAGCGGGTGCAGCTGGTGGCCGCCCAGATCGCTGGCGCGGAAGCCGAGGATCTGCGCGGCGGCGGGATTGACGAGGACGACGCGGCCGTCGGTGTCCGTACCGACGACACCCTCCGAGGCCGCCCGCAGGATCATCTCGGTCTGCCGCTGCGAGCGTGCCAGCTCGGCCTCGGTGTCCATCGTGCCCGAGAGATCGCGTACGACCAGCATCAGCAGCTCGTCGCCGGTGTAGCTGTGCGAGTCGTTGTAGGCGTCCCGGCCGTCCTCCAGGCTCGCGCTGGTGACCTCGGCCGGGAACTCACCGCCGTCCGTACGGCGCGCGATCATCCGCGTCGGCTTCGTACGGCCGCGCGCGTCGGCCGCTTCCGGGCGGCGCATCGAACCGGGGATCAGCTTGGAGTCGAACTCGGGCAGCAGATCGAGCAGCCCGCGGCCGACCAGCGCCGTGCCGGGCGTCTCGAACATCTCCAGCGCGATGGTGTTGGCGTTGACGACCGTGCCGTTGGCGTTGACGAGCACCAAGCCGTCGGGGAGTGCGTCGAGTATCGCCGCGAGGCGAGCAGCGCCTCGCGATGGCCTGCTGCTCACGACGACGCTTCCTCCCTGAACCACTGCACCTTGCGGACCGCGGCACCCATCTTGCCCCTCGGGTTCCGGCCTGTCACGGAAGGGAGTCTAAAGGCTGGGGAGCCGGCCGCGACGGCGGATGAGCGGGAGCTCTCGCAGGGGTTGTGTGCGAATGGCCTGTTCCAGTGGCCTCTCACGGGACTTTCTGCACCTCGCAATTGCCTCATTGTGGGGTGTACTGCCCGACCGGGCACCTGTCCCGACCCGACCCGACCCGACCCGACCCAACCGGACCGGACCGGGACAGGCGCCTGTACGAGTCGGCGGTCCTACGCCCGGGTGCTCGGCAGCACCGGCTCCAGCGTCTGCCAGCGTGCGATCTCGCAGCCGTTCTTCCGGTTGAACGTGGCGTCGACGGCGCGTCCCTGCCAGGTGCCGGTGATGCGGGCGGTGGCGTCGCCGCCGTACAGCATCGTGCACTGCGTGCCCTTCGCCACCGGCGCGAACGGATCCTTCTTCTCGCTCGCCAGCTGCGCCAGCCGGTCGCACGCGGCCCGCGCCTGCTGATGCGTCCCCCCGGCCGGCCGGCACTTCAGACGGTACGTGCCGTCGGCGCCCCGGAGCCCGGAGTCCGCGACGGTGACGGTGAACTCGTCCGGAGCGTCCTCGGCCCGCGGCAGCGGCAGCGGTACGGGCGCGAGCCGCGTGAGCGTGAAGCCGGCGGACTCGGTGAAGGTGCCGGTGTCGGCGCGGGCCGAGGCGTCCGCGGAGGCGGCGGGCGCGACGGCGCCCAGCAGGGCGGCGGACGCGGCGACAGAGGCGGCGGCGATGAGGGCGAGGCGACGCGGCATGGAAGCTCCTGACGGGTTTCGGATCCGGGGCCAACGCCCCGCCCTCTCTAACGCGCGTCAAGCCGCGGCGTTGCGCACGCGGAAGCGCTTTGCTCTGTGGGCCACCCGCCTAGTACCGTGAGAAGCGATTGGTGACACCCCACCTGGCTGTGTCATCATCTGCACGCACCACTCGCGCCCGCGTGAGTGTGCTGGAGGCGTCGCCTAGTCCGGTCTATGGCGCCGCACTGCTAATGCGGTTTGGGTCTTAAAGCCCATCGAGGGTTCAAATCCCTCCGCCTCCGCGTGTTGATCACCGAAGCCCCGGCCCCACGGCCGGGGCTTCGGTCGTTCCGGCAACGATGGTCCGTACGAGTGACCGCCCCCACGAGTGATCGTCCGCCCGGGGGCCGGCGCGCGGTTCCGGGGTCGAATCTGAGGCGTTTTCGCAGGTCAGCGGTGGTCCGGCTAATGGATTTCACCTGGCGCCACAGGTCATGTAATGTTGTTCCCGCAACGCCGACCGGGAAGAAAAACCCGGAACGCCAAGCACTCGTAGCTTAACGGATAGAGCATCTGACTACGGATCAGAAGGTTGCAGGTTCGAATCCTGCCGAGTGCACACAGGTGAGGGGCCCCCGGAGAAATCCGGGGGCCCCTCTTGTTGGGCCGTACAGCAGCGAAGTACAGCAACGGGTCCGGTGAACGTCAGCCGGTGCCGCCCATTGCTTCGGAAAGCCTGCCGATGGCCGCACGCACCTCTTCCTCGCTCGCCTCCGCGTAGACCTCCATCGTCATGGCGATCTGAGAGTGCCGAAGGATGCGCTGAGCGATCTTCGGATGCACCTTGAGGGCGACCAGGAGCGAGCTGCACGTGTGCCGGGTGTTCCGCAGCGGGATCGCCCGGAGGCCGGCCCGGCGGGCGCGTAGCGCGAACATGCGGGTGAGGTTGCCCGGTTCGATCGGCGTCCCGTACTTCGTGGTGAAGACCAGATCGTGTCTGTCCTGCCAGAGAGAGCCTGCGGCTTTCCGGTCCCCGGTCTGCTGAGCGCGGCGCATGCGTAGGGCCTTGAGGCAGAGCGCGGGCAGTGGCAGGAAGTCGTCCGACTCCTCCGTCTTGGTCTCGCGGTGGAGGATCTGCCGTCCGGCTCGCTGGATCTGGTGGTCCACGTACAACTCGCCGGTCTCGAAGTCGATGGACTTCCAGGTCAGACCGAGCACTTCACCACGTCGCAGCCCCAGGCAGAGGACGAGGACCCAGGCGGCGAACAGGTGATCGTCACGGGCCACTCCGTCGGCGAGGAAGTGCCCCGCCTCGGCCACGGACCACGGCTTGATCCGGCGACGACGCGGCTTGGGCACCTTGACCAGAGACGCGACGTTCTTGCCGATCTCCTCCTCGGCTACTGCGTGGGACAGAGCGGCCCGCAGGGCATCACGCGCGGCCTGGATCACCCGCCGGGAAGGGAACGCCTCGCAGCACTCACCGGCAGCACAGCAACGTTGCCGACCCGCTGAGCGTTTGGCGTCCTTGCCTTGCGCGCAGCACTGGCAGATGCCGGCCAGCTTGGTCAGCCACTCACGGACGTCCCGCACGGTGAGCTTGTCGAGGCGCTTCGTGCCGAGGTGCGGCGCGATGTAGAGCCGTACAGAACCTTCGTACGAGACGTAGGAGAGCGGAGCGAGATTCGGCTTCACGATTGAGTCGAGCCAGTACGTGAGAAAGGCGTCGAGGGTGCGGTGACGGGTCGCCACGGGCCCCTTCTTGGCTTCACCGTGCAGCCGGATCCACTTGTCGTGCACGACATCGCGGGTCGGTCCGTAGACGTACTTGCGCTTGCGTCTGCCGTCCGGGGTGTCGACCCAGACGTACGCGGCGAATCCGTTCCTGTAGGGGTAGATGGACCCTTCGCCGTTGCCCCGTTTGCCACTCATGCCGACCACCGCGCATCGTCGGTAGCAACGCGGGTGACGTACGCGTCCACCCAGGCAGGCAGGATGCGCCGGTTACGGCCGACCTTCACCGAGCGGATCTCACCGGTGAGCACGAGCATCTTGGTCTTGGACAGACCGAAGCCAAGCATCTCGGCAACCTCGGCTGTGGTGTGCCACTTGCGTTCGATCACAGCGGGAGTCATGAGCAGTCCCTCTCCAGGCAGTGGGTGTGGTCGGGCAGGTCGGGCAGCTTGTTGAATTCGGCCAGTTCGCCGATGCGGCGGTGCACGGTGCCGGCTGCTTCTGCGGCCGTGGCCGCGTATTCGGCGATGTAGGGGCTGGCGGAAGGCGTCAGCGACGTCAGCGGAATTTGCTGACCGGCGGTTTCGGGGTGCTGACGGGCGTCAGCGGATGTCAGCTGTGTCAGCGGCGGGATGTGGGGGCGCTGACGGTGCTGACGGCTGCTGACCGTGTGTGCGTCGGCGTTCTTGCAGGTCAGTGGATTGTGCTGACGTTGCTGACGGTCAGCGGGCATCGGCGCTGCCCTCCTGGAGGGAGGGGTGGACGCGGTACGTGGCCGAGGCCGGCTGGCCCGCGCGGCCGGTTCTGGCCGGTGCGTTGGCGCGGAGGTAGCCGTGGGATTCGAGCAGCGCGAGCGCCGGTTCGACCTGGGTGACCGTGCGGAAGCGGCGGGAGGCGGCGACTGCGTCGCGGCGCTTGATCGTCGTACGCCATGTGCCGTCCGTCCGCGGGCGACGGAGCCAGCCGAGGATGGTCTGTGCGGCCTCGGTGGCGGGGTCTGAGCCGATCAGGTCGAAGACAGCCAGGGCGTGTTGGGTGTAGTAGTCGGCGATCTCTGCCGCGCGGTTGATGGTTTCTTCGGGGACTGGTTGGCCCCAGTGGTTGTTGGCGGTCCGGTCGGCGAGGTGGAGCAGCAGCGCGATGCGGGCCGTGTGGCCGACGAGTTTGCCTGCCCAGTCGAGGAGATGGGCGAGGGGCTGTTCCGGGCGCAGGGCGACTTCGAGTCGGTCTTGGAGTGCTTCTACCGCTCGGTCCGCTTGTGCGGTGAGGGGGACCGTGACCGGTTCGGGGAGGGCGTAGAGCGTGTGGAGGAGGCCGGACAGGCGGGCGTGGTACCGCTGAGCTACGGCCTCGGGGACGGGGGTGGTGCGGGTCTTGCGGTAGCCGAGGTTCGAGGCGGGCAGCGCGTACAGGAAGCGGGCCAGGAGTCCTCGGTCGCGGGCGCCGGGTGCGCCGGCCAGGTCCTGGAGGACAGCGGGTTGGGGTGTGACGCCGATGGTGAGCGCGGGTTTGTCGACGCTGGGCTGCTCGCGGGTGATCCGGTCCGTCTGGAGCCGTTCGCCCTTGTGGGCCTGAAGGAACACGCCGAGGTTCGGCTTGGCGCTGTAGCGTCCCGCGATGATGTCGAAGAGGTCGCCCTCGGGGGACAGAGCAGCCAGGCAGCGGTGGACCGCGAGTTGCTGCGCGAGGGGCTCGGGCGTGATGTCGCCGGAGACGGTCAGACGTGGCCTCGGTGGTACGGCGATCTCCTCGGCGAGCAGCTTGGCTGCGGATGCCTCGGCCACCAGTGCGTTGCGGTCCATCCCGTCACCGGGCTTACGCGCCCTGGCCATGAGCCCCTCGGCCTCGGCGAGCGCGGCTTCCTTCGCCGTTTCGGCCTCGATGATCCGGGCGCGGGACTCTTCCTGAAGTTGGCGTTCGACGTCGTAGATCGGCTCCGTCATGGCCGCGAACACGTCGGACTTCCGCGAGGCGGGAGGCATCGCGCAGACGAGGTAGAGATTGGATTGCTCACGCCAGCCGGGCCGGATCTCCACATGCACCCGGCCGCCCGCCGCTGTGGAGACAGCAGCCAGCGCCATGGTCGCGCCGAGGTCCGGCGGAGTCTGGGTGAACTCGGCTACGGCGGCCACGTATTCAGCCATCCATGGCGTCAAGGCGGATACGGGAAAGACCGGCAGAGCCGCGTGCGTGCCGAGCGGGATCGGGGTCGGCCATTGGTCTGTTGCCCTGATCGTGGCCAGTTCCTCGGCGGCCTGGGCGGCGATCTGCTCCGTGCCCGACGCGTCTCGGCGGCCGTGCGCGATCAGGCGGGTGCCGGTCTCGATGAGACGGCGCTGCTTGGCGACGTCGGTGACGATCTGGGCGTAGTACGAGCCGTTCGCGGCGGTGGGTGTGGCCTGGACGAGCGTGTGCAGATAGCTCGGTCCACCGACGCGGTGAAGATCTCCGGCTTCGCGCAGATACGCGGCGACGGTGATCGGGTCGACCGGCAGGCCCGAGGCGTGCATGGCCGCGATCGCCGCGTGGATGGTCGCGTGCGCCGGCCGGTAGTAGTCGTCGAGTGCCAGGATCGCCGTTACCTCGGTGATCGCGGTGCGAGAGAGGAGCATGGAGCCGAGCGCGGCCTGTTCGGCGTCGAGATCGTTCGGCGGTTCTGTCTGCGTCTCGTCGGAGGGGAAGGGGCTGGTCACCTTGCGGCCTTTCGCGTGCAAGAGGTGCCAGCGGATCCGGCGGGCGCTGCGTACGTTCACCAGAGCGACTACGCGGGCGAGGCGGATATGGGGCATTCTGAGGGCACCTCCTGGTTCCGTGGATGGGATGGGAGGAACCGGGGCAGCGGGCGTCTTTGACCCGTCGACCGCTGCCCCGGGCACAGTTATGAGTGCCGGGTGAGGTCTTCTGCGGGGTGTTCAGACTTCGCTGGGAGGACGGCCAAGGTGGCGATCAGCCGGACCGGGGATGCGGTGTCTCGCGGGTTCTCCGTCTCGACCCAGTGCCAGTACGGGCACGTCGTGATCGGGACATAGCCGAGCCGGTTGAGGGCGGCGGCGCGGTCGTTGACGCTGGGGATGCCCCTGTCGGCGGGGAGCAGCACCTCCGGCCACCGGCTCTCGCCGGGGAGGACGACGTACACAGCCCAGTGGGAGCCGTCCCCGGTGCGCCCCATCTGTGCGGTGAGCAGGGGGATCTCCCGCATCATCGGTCTCCCCCGGAAACCTGGTTGGTCGCCGCCGTGAGAAGCACGAAGTGCAGGGCGCTCTCAGCCGCCTCGCCGTAGGCGTACGCACTGTCCGCCAGCCCTGCGGCGTGCTCGGAGGCATGGGCGAGTTCGGCGCACTCGTAGTCCGCCAGGTCCTCGTAGAACGCGAAGTCGGATACGTACGCAAGGGCGCACTCCTGCTCCAGTACCCGCTGCCGCAGACGGGCGAGCCGCTCGCTTCCGGTCCACCGGCTGAGCCCGTCCTGCATATCGGGAAGGGGTCCGGCCGGCAGTACGTAACACCCGTCGCGACGCCCGAGCTCGATGTGAGCCGGACGCGCGCCGTTGAGTACGGACTGCACGACCGTGGCGGTGCCGTACGCGTATGCCTGCGCCGTGTTCTCGTACAGCTTCTTCGTCGTGTCGCGCAGGTCGCCGTACAGCTCACCGAGCCGCCAGAGGGCATCGTCCTGCGGACGTACGAAGTCCCTTTCGAGAACGCTCAGCTTGCCGTTGACGGGCAGCACTCGCGTGGGATCGACGTGCCATGAGGCGGTGCACGCCGTCTGGTGGGCGGTTCGGTATTCGCGGGCGGCGGCTCCGAGGGCATGCACGCTCGCGGTCAGGGTGTCGAACCACGCGGGGGTCGGCTTGGGCATGGAGATCCTCCGTGTCGGGCGCGGGCCGGGCGGGCTGTCCGGTCCTCCGCGCGGCTCCACCTCCGACCGGGATGAGGGGAGTTGAAGCCGCACAGAGGACCGTCAGCCGACGAACTGCCGCACCGCGCTGGTGCCGCCGGCGGACGCCAGCAGGAGTGTTCGGAGGTCGCTGCCCACGACGACGGCGAGACGCTGTTCGATCGCCTGCCAGGAGGCGGAGTCGATGGCCATCAGCGAGGCGACGGCGGCGGGGCCGCGGCCCTCGCTGATGGCCTCAAGGGCGTCCCGGAGTTCACCGGCGGCCATCAGTGAGATCTGGGGCGGGACGGTGGCGTACTGCTCGGACATGGGCGGGGTTCCTCTCGGTGGGATGGGTGAGATCCGGGTCAGTTGCCGAGGTCGCGTACGGCATCGGCGAGCGCGGTCATGACCTGGTCGATGGACTCGGCGGCTCCGGTACGGGAGAGGTAGAAGCCGAAGAGCACGGCGACCACGGCGGCCCCGATGCCGACGGCCTTGAAGCGCAGGAGCAGCGTCAGCAGGAGCCCGAGCAGCGCGAGTGCGGAGATCGTCAGGAACATGGGCGTGGCCTCCAGAAGCTGTTGGTGATCAGCGGGTGCCGTCGTGGTGGAGGCGAGCGGCGCCGTTATAGAGGCGTCGGCCGATGCGGAGGCGCCTGCCGTAGCCGTAGCAGCGCCTGCACTGGCGACCGCGCTTGAGCCGTCCGGTGCGCGTCTGATGGATCTTGTGGCCCCAGCCCTTGCACTTGCGGCAGGCGCCGTACGGACTCGCGGCGCACATCAGCCCGTAGCAGAGCGTGGCGACTATGAGGATGGGCATAGCGGAGAGCAGAGAAGGCATGACAACCCCTCCCAGGGCAGGAATCAGGGCATGAGCCAGGCAGGGCCGCTAGGGGCTAGTTGCCTGCTCAGAGTTGGTTTTGGGCGCTAGCGGGGGTGCTAGACCTAGCGGGGCTCGCCGCTAGGTCCAGCGGCGCGAACGGCTATGCCGCTTCCGCTTTCCCGTCACGTTTCGTGATCGCCGAGAGGACGTCGGCGCGCTTGATGCCACGGCGGTTGGCGCCCTTGCCGTCCTCGGTGGTGCCCCATACCTGCGCGGTGCGGATGCCGTACGGCTTCAGCGCGCTGGTCAGCTGCTCCGGGGTCCACTCGCCGTAGACGTCCGGCCGGAGTTCGGCGAGACGCGGGACGACAACCTCGTTCCAGAGCTTCGACTTGTCGGAGGGAATCGCGGCGCAGAGATCGGCCAACAGGTCGTACGAGGCGACCGCATTCGACGCGGGCTGTTCACCGAGCGCGTGCCCGGCGAGGGTGCCGGCGCTCTCTCGTAGTGCACGTGCGCGGAGCGCGATCCGGTCGGCCTGTACGGCGTCGATGAACGCCGAGCGGACGATCCGGGCGTCCGCGCCTTCACCGAGGAAATAAGAGATGCCCTTGTCACCCCAGGCGAACATGCTCGCGCGCACGCCGCGCTTGTACGCGCCGGTGCCGAGGACCATGTCGTTCTCGATTTGACCCATGACCTTCAGGCACCAGCGGGCCGAGGCGTTGGCGCTGATGGCAGTCGGGATGCTGTCCTTGTCCGGCCGCTGCGTGGCCAGTAGCAGAACGATCCCGGTGGCCGGTCCGCGCTTGACCAGGTCGGTGCAGATGTCCTTGAACTCCCCGCCGTACTTGGCGTGTTCGAACCAGACCTGACACTCATCCACCCCGACCACGATCGGGTGGAGGCCGAGCGAGCGCTTGGAGGCCAGTTCGGTGGTCACCTTCGACTCAGGGCAGATGTCCCGGGGCAGCGAGCGAATCACCTTGGCTCGCCTCCGCAGCTCACCCTGAAGCTCTCGCAGGTCCGCGATGGCGTACTCGATGTCCGGGTCCTCTTCCCCCGCCCGGTGTCGGTACGCGACACGGTCACCGACCGAGTCCAGGTCGCCGGTGCCCTTCAGGTCGTACGTATGCAGCTCGGCCCGCGTATCGAGCGCGGCGATGAGCAGCAGCAGCCGGAGCAAAAACGTCTTGCCCATCCTCGGGATGGCACCGATGACACCGGCGATGAACATGAGCGTGACGCCCACCCACCGTCCGCGCTGGTCAGTTCCCCAGACGACGGGCTTGAAGAGATCCGTGCTGCCGGACTTCGCGAGCGGCCACGGCGCCTGGTCGGCCTGAGACATGTCCTGATCCCCGACCCAGAGCCGGAGCCGGCCGGTGTGTTCGTCCGGGACGGCCTCCGGCCATACGCAGCCCAGCGGGCGCCGGAGACCCGAGGCCAACTTGTCGCGACGGTCGGCGACGTCCGTCACGGTGACGCCGAACGGCAGGTCCCCCACGGCCAGCCACCCCGGACCGTCACGGGTGATGGGCGCGGTGAAGGAGAAGCCCGGATCGCCCTTGGACTGGGCTTGGTTGATGGCGGCGATGCTGATCGACCCCAGTGCGCGCAACACGATGTCGCTGGTCAGCTTGGTGGCCTTGGGGATTTCCACAGCCCTGTTGATGACCGGAGCGTCGGCGGCCTGGCCCAACCAACCCATCGCGAGAGTGGCGGCCGTGCATGCGAGGGCGAGCAGCCAGGCCGGGGCCAGAACGTACAGGGTCAGCGCCGTGGTCGGCCCGACGATCGAGGCGAGGACGGCGACGACCGTACGCCACCGCACCCGACGGTCCCGCTGTCGGCAGAGCTTCAGATAGTCGTCGATGTCGTCGTTCGTGGCCGCCGACTGACGGAGTGGCCCGCCCTCGGCGTCCGCCATCCACCGCAGCGAGCCGCCGATGAACCGGGACATGCCCCGTGGCGCCTGTAGTACGAGGCGCAGGGCGTACCACGGTGTACGGATCGCGTGGTACGAGGTGACGTGCCAGGCATACGCGGCCACGCCCTTGCTCGCGCTGGTGAACTCGGCTCGGGACTTGGCCCAGGCGGGGAAGACCGCGCGCCGCTTCGCGCCGCGTACGCGGTCCATCAGCCCGGGGCCCGACGGTCCGCCGGGACGGTCGACCATGACTGTCTCGTCCGGATCGCCGTGTTCGCCGTGTTCGGTCGTGTGGGAGTCGGCCGACTCGGTCGGGGCCTCGGCCGGGGCTGACCGCTCCGACCCGGGCT
Source organism: Streptomyces scopuliridis (assembly GCF_042790125.1). Lineage (GTDB taxonomy): Bacteria > Actinomycetota > Actinomycetes > Streptomycetales > Streptomycetaceae > Streptomyces > Streptomyces scopuliridis_A. The sequence continues at coordinate 162,773 of NZ_JBHTZS010000009.1, read as the reverse complement.
TACCGACGCTCATCTCCTTCTCCAACCGCGCGAAGAACTCGCGCTCCTGGTCGTTGTGATCCTCGTGCTTCACTGGCACTTCCTTCCGGATAGGGAGGGAGGCTGAGGCCCGGCCCTACCCGCCAAAGCAGCGGCCGGGCCTCAGTTCGAAACGTTAGGTCGGTCTGTTCAGACCACAGCCACGGCCGGTTCCAGTTCCGCTTCCGCCGCGCGGCGCTCGGACCTGAGTACGTCGCGCAGTTGGCGCGAGCGGTCCTGGCCACAGCCGACGGCCTTACGGATGGGCTCGGCGTCCAGGCGCTCGTAGGGCCAAGACGCCGTTTCCTCGCGGGCTTTCTTGATCGCCTCGTCCCACGTCATGCGCGGGCGGTACTTCTGCGCCTTCGCCTTCCAACGCGGCCGGACTTTGGGCTCCGAGGCCGACTCACGGTCCGCCGCCGCCGTCGGGGCGGGCTGGTCTTCTTCTTCGGCGTCGGTCGGGAGGTATCCGTCCGGAGCCAGTTCGCCCAGCTTGAGCAACACCAGATCGCGGTGCGGCGCCCTGCGTCGCCAGGCCCGACCGTAGCTCTCGCGCAACTCGGCCCGAACGAGGAGCCGTTGCTTCTCCAGAGCCAGAGCCTCGCGATAGTCGGTCGTCTCCCAGAGCGCCATCCGACGCCACAGCATCAGCGTCGTAAGGGGCGCGAACAGCCAGCGTGAGCGCCGGATGCGCTCCATCCGGGCCCCGGTCGCCACCCCGATGCGGACGGCGTAGACGTGCGCCGCGACCTCGCTGAGCACGACCCACAGCAGCGGCATCGATCCGTGGGCGATCTTCGCCGAGATCGAGGTCCCGGCCGCGACGTTCAGCCAGCAGGTGACCAGCGTGAGCGCCCAGGGCACGAACCGTACCCAGGCCAACGGCATGCCGAGCCGGATCAACAGCAGATTGGCCGCGGTGAAGACCGGGATGGCCAGGTCGATACCGACCGGGAGCATCCACGCCTCGGTGAATCCCCAGCGTTCAGCGGCCGAGGAGACAGAGCCGAACGAGGCGACAAGGCCGAGGCCACCAACCGCCCCACCGGCCGGGATCACGATGCCGAGCAGTGCCTTGTCCACTGTGCTGAGCAGAAGAGGCGCGGGAGGTCGGCTCATGCGGCGGCCCTCGTCCACGCCGCCGACAGCGCCCGAGCCATGTTCCTCAGCGCCGCGACGCTGCTGAGCTGAGCCGCGTACACCGCGTTGAGCAGGGAGATCTCATCGTTCTCGCTCTGCTCAAGCAGCTCCAGCAGCACATCGCGGGCGGCTGCCCTCCTGACTTCCCGCTGCTCGGCGGTCTCGCCGTACTCGCCGAGGAAGAGGTCCCGGAAGTCCTCGGAATCCGGCTGCGGCTCCCGCTCCTCTAATGCGTGGGCCGCCCAGCCGCCGACGTACGTACGCATGGGGGTCCTCACCTTCTCTCCTGGTCCTGGATGGGATGGGCGAAGCCGGCCCGGCGGGCATCGTCTGACCCGTCGACCGCCGTCACCGGCCATGTCAAAGCAACTCATAAAGAGGTCTTCTCCTCAAGACCTCTTTATGAGTAGCTAGGACTATGGAGCATCCCTCCCCCAGTCGTCAAGACCTCTTTAGGAGTCGTATGCTGGCCCCAAGCCGCCCGGTCGCCTCACATGTCAAGTCGGGCTTGGTGGCACGACGGGACGGGTGAGCATCCATGGCCAAGGCATACGAGCGGATCGCGGACGAGCTTCGAGAGTCCATCCGCGCAGGTGAGCTGAAGCCCGGCGACCGTCTGCCCTCGGAGACGAAGCTCGCCGAGGACTACAGGCGGAGCGTGCCGACGATCCGTGACGCGCTCAGGCTCCTTCAGGACGAGGGGCTGATCGAGAAGCTGCACGGCCGCGGGAACTTCGTCCGCAAGGCCCGTACGAGGGTGCTGCGCACGAACGACCGCCACCAGTGGGAGAAAGACCGGGCGCGCGAGCCAGAGGCCAAGCGACTGGAGACGGGCTCCACCGAGCACGACACCGGGCTTGAGGTGAACGACCTCGTGTTCCACGCCTCGTACCGCGAGACCAAGGCGGACAAGGAGATCGCCGAGGCGCTCGGCGTTCCTGAGGGGAGCGCCCTCGTGGAGCGTACGTATCGGACGCGGTACGCCGCCGAGACCGCTCCGTTCGCCCTGGTCACCTCGTACCTCATCCGTGCGCTGGTCGAGTCGAACTCTGACCTCCTGGACGCGGCCAATGAGCCGTGGCCGGGCGGTACGCAGAACCAACTGCTCTCGGTCGGCATCGAGCTGGACCGCATCGAAGAGCGCGTCACCGCCCGGCCGCCGACACCCGAAGAGGCGGAGGAGCTTGAGCTCCCGCCCGGCACCTCGGTCCTCCTGCTCCGGAAGACCTCGTTCGACCTCAATGACCGCGTCGTGGAGATGTCCGACGTCACGTTGCCCGGTGACCGTACGGAAATGCTCTTCGCCACTCCCCTGGAAAGGTGGTGAGTGCCGTGAGCCGGCGCATCATCGTCATTACCGCCGTGCACGCACCGTCCGCCCACTTCCTGCCGGACGCGTACAAGTCGCTGTGCGAGCAGGAGTTGCCTGAGGGGTGGGAGTGGCACTGGCTGATCCAGGAGGACGGCCGCAGCGACGAGGTCGCACCGTACGTACCCGACGATGCGCGGGTGACCTTCAAGCAGGGTCGCCCCGGCGGTCCGGGCACGGCCCGTACGTTGGCGCTGGCGCACGCGGACGGCGAGTACGTGAAGGTCCTGGACGCCGACGACCAGTTGCCGGCGGGGGCGCTGGCCCGAGACCTGGCGGCGCTCGAAGCCGACCCCACGCTCGGCTGGGCGACATCGCGGGTACTGGATCTGCTACCGGACGGCTCGACCGTCGGCTTCGAGGGGGACCCCGACGCGGGTCCGATCGAGCGCGGCGCGGTGGCCGCGTACTGGTCGGCGAACAACTACCGGGCCCCCGTCCACCCGGCGACGCTCTTCGCGCGCCGGGACCTGGTGCTGGCTCTCGGCGGGTGGATGGCGCTGCCGGCCTCGGAGGACACGGGGCTGCTGCTCGCGCTGGACTCGGTCAGCCGCGGCTGGTTCTCACCGGAGGTGGGGCTCCTGTACCGCAAGTGGCCCGGCCAGGCGACGGGCCAGGCCGCGCACACCGACCCGGCCGAGCGGGATGCCCGCATGGCGGTCGTAGAGGCCAGGGCGCGGGCGCTCTCCTACCTCCGGTGGCACTACCCGGTCGGAGACTGAGGTCCGCGCGACCAAAAACCGGTCGAGTGGGCTCACGCATGTACCCGATCATGGGGGCATGGCATTGGCAGACACTCTGGAGCGGATCGAGGCAGACTTGGCTGCCGGGCGGATACCTATGGCGCGCCAGCGGTTGCGCGGACTCGTTTCTTCCTTCCCCGGCAACCTGGCACTTCGCAGGCGCTTGGCTGAGGTGTATCGGCTGTACGGCGACCGCGCGGAAGCCGGACGATGGATGTATCTCGAAGAAGACCGCGACGCGGAGGAGACCGCTGTCTTCGAGGCGAGGTACCACACTCCCGGTCGGCTCATGCGGGCATTGGCCTGGCATGGGCCTGAGCCTCTCGCCGATTCTGCCTTCGCGGCGGAGCAACTGTCGGCGGTTCGGACTGCTTGCTCAAATGCCGTCGGGCGCCCCGTCGACTGGGACATGAGCCTGGCTGCCCTGCATGACGACGCACCGGAGGGCGGCGTACTCGCCCAATCCTTGGCGGGTGCGGGATGCCTGCTGGCGGTAGTTGTGTTCTTCGCGATCTGGGTGAACGGCCTCATCGACCTTTTCGACTGACCCAGAGCCGAGATGCCGCCAAAAGGACTGCGAAGTCCCGTGGTGCCTACGAGGCCTTCGCGGTTCGCACGGTCATTCCGGCCTTTCGGTCGGTGCGGCGAGCAGCACCTTGTCGGGGTTGTCAGTTCTGGACAGGCACCTCGTAAACGATCTCGCAGGTAGCGGCCGGGATGACGATGTCCGCCGTCTCTACCGGGCGGGAGTCGTCGCTGTAGTACGTCCGCCGGATGCGCGTGACGAGTGCGCCCCGCTGTACGCCGAGGAGCGTCGCCTCCTCGGCGTTGGCTTGTCCGGGCTCCGGCTGCTCCACGACGTGGCTGACCGTGATGCCGATCTCCGCCATGCGGTCGACCACTCCCGCGCCGGCGTGCGGTCCGCCCTCGGGCAGCACGATCAACGTGCCGGCCGTGATCTCGTACGGCTCCCAACTGGTCGATACCTGAGCCGGTTTACCGTCGACCAGGAACTCGTACGCGGTGCGGACGCAGAGGTCTCCCTCGGAGATGCCGAGCCGCGCGGCGATGTCCGCCGGCGCCGGGACCTTCGCGTCAGTACGGCTCTCCCACGTACCGCGCTTGCCGAGCGACGCCATGTCGGCTCGGAACGGTGATCCCCCACGCTGCTCGCGGTACTGCGAGCGGACCATGCGCAGGCGTTCGCGCGGTTCGGCGACGTACGTGCCCGATCCCGTACGGCCCTCCAGCACGCCCAGTGAGATCAGTAGCTCTTGCGCGCGGCGGATGACGTTCTCTCCGACCCCGCATTCCTGTGCGAGTTGAGCGCGGGACGGGAGCCGGTCTCCCGGCGTCCACTCCTGGTCAGCGATGCGCTGCCGCAGCACGTCGGCGATCCGGAGGTAGGGCGGTTGCTCACGCATATGGAAAATCTAGTCCACTAGCTCTAATCTAGTTAACTACCTTCACTTAAAGTGATCCTGCGGCGACGGGGGACCTGTGTCCTTACCCCAAGGACTGGCTGACCAACTGGCCACGCGCCTCTCCGCCGCCGGGTTCACCCCGCGCGTGACGGATCACGACGACCACACGCGCATTGAGATGGAGGTCGCGGACTCGGTCTCGGCCGGGTCCTGGCAGGAGCTCTTAGCGGTGCTGGAAGCAGCCGATCGGTTCGGGCTGGCCGTCAGCAGCGCGGGCGGTCGCCTCGCATGGGCCGCCATCCGCAGAAATGCCCCCGTGACGGACGACGCCGTCCGGGGGCGCACCCATCAGCTATAGGGAGCTGATCAGCGTGTTCGACTTTATCCGCCGTGCTGCCGCATGGACCAGACGACAGCTCACTCCACCTTCACCGCGTCATCGTTTACCTCGTCGGCGCGGTTCGCATCGCGCGATCGCCGGCCAGCCCGAACGACGCACCTCACCTGCGGCGTTGGTGCCGCTGCGCCCACCGCGCCGCCCGAAGCATGCCGCGCCGCTTCGCGCGGAAGACAACGCTCTCGTACGGCCGTACGTACTGACGGCTGAAGAGCGAGCCCGGCTCTGGCGCCGTCCGCGCCCCCGGACGCTCCTGGTCCGCCCGTACTTCAACGCCGCGGAGGTCCACTGATGTCGATCCGTCACCAGCAACCGACCAGCGCCGCCATGGCCGTGCCGTACTACTCGATGGCCTGCCGTGTCGGTACGCACGCCAGGTGCGAGGAGGCGGAGCTCAAAGCCTCCCCGGCCGCCGTGCCGATCGTCTACGAGACCTGCGTGTGCTCGTGCCATCTGAGCAAGGTCCAGGCCTCCAGCGAAGGCGGGACGCATGGCTAACCGGTACCAGCACGTCGCGGACGACCTCCGGCGCCTGATCACGACGGGTGCCTTGTCCGTGGGCGAACGGCTGCCCGCGGAACAGGAACTCGCCTTGCGCTACAAGGTCAGCACACCGACGCTGCGGAACGCGCTGGAGGTTCTTCAGAGCGAGGGGCTGGTGGAGAAGCGCCACGGCAGCGGGAACTTCATCCGCCGGCCGGGACAGCGAATCACGTACGCCAACGACAGGCATGAGGCCGGACGGAGCCCTGTACCCGGGGTCGCAGTCAGCGTGAGCCTCGAAACCGCGCTGGTGGAGGCGGATGCTCAGCTGTCCCTGCTCCTGGCCGTGCGAGCCGGCAGTCCCCTGGCTGAGTACGCCTTCATCAGCTGCCAGGGGACGTCACCGCGCAGCTTGGCCCGTGTCTACGTGCCTCACGCCGTGGCGCGGCTCGGGGTGCCGGACGTGAACGAGTCGCCGTGGGGCGACAGCGTGCGGCAACTGCTGTCCGGGGCGGGGGTACGGGTGACGGCGATCGCCGAGCGGGTCACCGCGCGCTTCCCGACTGCGTGGGAGGCGCACACCCTGCACATCAGCACCAGGGCCCCGGTCCTGGCCGTGGAACGTACGTCGACCGACGCCAGTGACCGGGTGGTGGAGGCGGCGCTCCTGGTGCTGCCCGGTGACCGCACCGATGCCCTCTTCACCAAGCGTTCTGTTACCCAGGAAGTGGGGGCAGCAGGATGACTACGTCGCACGCCATCACCACCTCAGAGGCCTCGTTCGATATCCAGCTTCCGATGACCGCTCGATCCGTTCCCCTTGCCCGCAGTGTGCTCGAAGCGGCCATGAACACATGGGACGTGGACTCGGGCACGAGGGACGACGTGCTGCTTGTGGTGGGGGAGTTGACGGGGAACGCGGTAACGCATGCCCGGGCTCTTCCCGATTCCCGCTGGCAGCTGGTCGTGGTGCCGAAGCCCGAAGTGATTCGCATCGAGGTGTCCGACACCGACGCGGAGCGCCACCCCGTACTGTCCCCTCCCAGCGATGGGGACCAGGGCGACGCCGAGCGTGGGCGGGGCTTGGAGATGGTGGACATCCTGAGCGGCGGCGCTTGGGGAGTCGCAGAGCGCCCCGTCGGCAAGACGGTATGGGCGCAGATCAAACGGCCGGCCCCTCAGGGGGCATCGTGAGCCTGTGGATTCGAGCAGGGTTCTGGTGCGAGTTCGCCGTCACCGCGGCGGGAGCCGATGCACCCGGCACGCAGAAGACGCGCGCGGTCCGGAGCGCAGGGGGAGCGCTGTCCTGGCTCCGTGTGGATCTGCGCCCACTGACGGGGGGCCTCGATCCTGTGCAGGCCCGGCGGGCATTCGAATGGCTTGAGCGCCACCAGTGGACAGCCGCTGACCACCTTAAGCGAGGCGAACCGGCGGCGCTCTCTCTGCTGCACCAGGGCGCAGTACTGAGATGGACGATCAGCCCGGCGTTTTTCCTGCCCCTTCTGGTTTCTCCGTGCCCATGCGCGGAGTCGGGGTTGATCTCATGACTCACATCATCGGCTGGGTTCTTGCCCTGATCGACCGACGAGAGTCGAGGCGTAACCGTGCCCCTGAGGACCTGAACGAACGTGTGGAGTGGAACGTTCAGCGGATCCTCAACCCGCCGAAGCCTTCCCTCCTGAGCCGGTTCGGTGCGTGCCTGATCGCAGCCGAGGAGTGGTGGGAGCGCAACGTCTCCTTCCGCGATTTCCACCGGCGAATGGACGCGCTACGGGAGGCGTACGAGCGCACATCGCCGCCCGACTGGAAGACGGAGGAAGGGACGCGCCGGGCATTGAGACGCCTCGCGCATGACGCGGAGACGAGGAAGCGCCAAGCCGACGAGGGTGGCACCTAACGCGCGAGTCGGCACGCACAGACGAGATAGCCCCCAGTCATGCGGCGCTACGTCTCATCACCACGCAGGCCCCAGGTCTCTGAACCTGGGGCCTGTCGTGTCTCCGTGGCTCAGGGAATCAGGCGAGCGTCTCCGCATCGATCCGGGAGAAGATCAAGTCACTCTCCTCAACGACTGCCCCGCGCCACCTCACCGGAACAACCGGCTTGCCGCGAATCGCCGCGGGATAGCTTTCAGGTGCGTAGTCGTTCTCAAGCCGGTAGACGTGGAACCCGTGATCGCGCATCGTCGTCACCAACTCCTCGGCGGAGTCCCCGAGCTGAGCCATCCGGTCGGGTGTCACCTCAACCGTGATCTCGACGTCCGGCCGCAGCTTGTCGAGCATGGGCACCATCCCCCGCACGACCGGCCCCTCTGCCCCCTCGACATCGATCTTGATCACGCGAGCACGGGCGATCTCGTCCGACTCAAGCAGTTCCGGCAGTGGCCGCGCCTCAATCTCAAACGAGGACTCTGCTGGCCCGTCGTACGGGACGATGCTGTTCGCCCCCATGTTGGCTGAACTGGCAAGCACGAACGTCAGAGTCTTCCGACTGTCCGACACAGCGCTGTTAACCGCCCGCACGTTGCTGCACTGATTGAGCCGCACCTGCTGCAACAGCTTCCGATGGAAGTCCGGCGAGGCCTCGATCGCCACCACCTGGCCCTCGTCCCCGACGAGCCCGGACGCAAGGACGCTGTAGTAGCCGATGTTCGCTCCGACGTCGATGAATGTGTCTCCGGGCCGGAGCCGGCTCTGTAGCCACTGGGTCATGTGCGGCTCCCACACTCCGAACATGTACAGGTACCGCTGGATGAGGTCCTGAGTATCCACGGCGAACCGAGCCCCGAACCGCGACCGGACAACCCGCCGTCGTGGGCGCTCCCGCAACCGAGGGTTCAGGTATTCCGCTCCCAGTGAGGCCTTACCCGGTGACCCGGGGGCATAGCGGACGTAGGCGCGGCCAAGGTTGACCAGGGTCTGTGAGCTGAGACTGATCATCTGCTTGGCCCTCCCGCCGGTTCACGCGAACCGTGTCGCCGCTCGCGGGGCCTCCGGCACGATCTTCGTCCAGCTGGCTGCCGGTATGAGGCAAGCATAAGTACCTGGGCACGGGGGCGATGAGTATGCTCCCCGATGTCCTGGGCGCCTGGCGTCGGTGGGATGGGAACCATGGTCAAGGACGATTCGCAGCTCTACGCCGCCCACGACACATGGTGGAAGGCTCCCATGGTTGCCACCCTGCCGGGCCTGCCACTCCTCGTCGGAGAGTACGGCTTGTTCTACAGAGACGGTTACACCAGCGGCATAGCGCTCCTGATCGTTGGCGCCACGATCCTGCTCGCTGTCGCCTGGCTTCTGCCGCACCGCCGCACCATGCGGGTACCGCGCATGGTGGCCGCCGGTACGGCGCTCGGTATTGCGATTCTTCCGTTGGCTTACGCGCTGCTGCTGGGTATGGCCATGGTCTACGGCTGACAGCCCTCAGCTCCCGCTCGTGAGTGCCCGCGTCGCTTACGAGTCTCCCGTACCTGCAGTGGCTCACACCCTTGCGTCTAGTGCTGTGGCCGGAAAGGTTCACCGGCTCGCGACGCCCGGCACGGCACCTCGCCGCGTTGTCGGACGCGCGCGAGTACGTCCAGTACGAGCGCGATCCTCCGCCTTGCGACGCACCGCACCGGACGCCGCGAGCCCCCGGCAAACCTTTCCGGCCACAGCACTAGCCGCACTCTTCCAGCTCTTCCCATGCCTCCTGGCCCGAGGACTCCTAAGATCCTCTAGAGATCTAGATGACTCAGTTGGTTGGGGGATGCGTTGGGGACCGGCGAGCAACTTGTCACCGTCGCGGCCGTGTTGCTCGGTGCGCTGACTACGCATCTGACCAACTACGTGATGGAACGGAGCCGGCATCGGCGGGAGCTGCTGACGCGGTGGGACGACCGGAAGCTTGACGCCTATGGCGGCTACGTCGACCGGGTTCGGGCGGGCATCTTCCTGGCTGTGCAGTTGTACGAGCACAAGGAGGGCCTCCGGCGGAGCGAACAGTCCGAAGCGGAGATGCTCACGGAGCTGTCGGAGGCCGAGCGCCAGCGGGGGCGGTCGTTCGAGCAGATCATGCTGCTCGGCGGGGACGAGGTCGTTGAGGCGGCGCACGAACTCCACGCCGCGGTACGCGAGATCGACTGGCAGGCGACCGGAAAGACCGTGGGCACCCTGGAGGAGTGGCGGGAGCGGAATCGTGCCGCCTTCCGGGAGATCAACGAGTTCCATGAGGCCGCTCGGGTGGACCTCGGAGTGCAAGGCAAGGTCACAGGCGAGAACCACCCAGAGCGTGACCTCCTGCTGCCGACGGCTCGCCGGGATGGTGAACAGGCGGGTAGCTGAGGCTCGTGACTCGCCCATACGTTCCCCACGGGCGGTCAGATTGGCCCATGGAGTGGTGTTCGGACTGGTCAGTGGCGCGTCGGGCGGCTGGATCTTCTTGAAAACCGTCGGGCGCGAGCCAGAAACTCTGCTGGCTTGAGTTACAACTTTCTCTACGGTTTCAAGGCGGCTCGCTCCGCTAGCCGCGCGCTCCCTGGCTCACCGCCGGGCCCGACGCTCCTGCCTTCGGCCCGCTCTGGCCCCGGCTACGCCGGTAACGCGACTGGAGCGAGCACCATGGTGGGGAAGAAACCCGCTGTGGCTGGGGCGGTCGGCTTCACGGCTTTAGCCACCTCCCCGGTTCGGGTCCCGCGTCGAGCAAAACCAGGGGGCCACTCGTTCAAATTCCGGGCAGGATCCAGCCTGCCCGAGTTGCCGGCCAGCGTACGGCCCCCTGACCATGCTCGACCCCAAACCGGGCAGGACACCGGCCAAACCCGTTCCGCTGACCTAAATTCGAACATTAGGGCGAATTTGCTGTGTTTGAGTAGACCATTATTGACATATGGCGTGCATTTGGGCGCGGGTCGGAACCATAATGCTGCCGAGCATGTCGACTGCGTCGAGGGGGACACGTGGCAGCACCGAGGACTACCGTGTGGCAGCTTGACCCGCATACCAAAGCCAAGCATGACCTTTTGAAGTCATATCTAGGTGGTTGGTTTCCCGTCCTGTCCTCCTACAACGGCAGGATTGTGTTCCTAGATGGTTTCGCAGGCCCGGGGCGCTACCAATCTGGCGAGCCGGGGTCCCCGCTCATCGCACTTGACGCGCTGCTATCACATAGGTACTTCGACAAGATGAAGTGCGAGTTTCTTTTCTTTTTCTGTGAGTCAAAGAAGGATCGCTTCGAAAGCCTTGCTCAGCAAATTGAGGGATACAAAGAAGCGAACCAACCCTGGCCGGAGAACGTCAAAGTCCAGCTGGTTAACTCAGAGTTTTCCGAGACGGCAACGAACCTGATATATCACCTTCGCAACCAGAAGCGCCGCCTGGCACCAACTTTCGCCTTTGTCGATCCATTTGGGTTTTCAGGGCTCCCTATGAGCATCCTCGCGGATCTGCTCTCATTCGCAAGCTGCGAGCTTTTCGTGAACTATATGGTTGATCACGTTAACCGTTTCGCCACCGCGGGAAACGTCGATCACCACCTAGTGGACCTCTTCGGCACAAGCGAATACAAGCAGGTAGGAAGTCTCCCGCCCGGTGAAAGCCGTCAGCAGTTCCTGCACGATCTCTACGGGCGGCAACTCACGGACGTCTGTAATTTCCCTTACGTGCAGTCCTTCGCCATGATCAATAAAACTGGGCATATCGGCTACTACCTCTTTCACGGGACTCGCGACATCAAGGGCGTTGAGTTAATGAAGGAGGCTATGTGGAAGGTCGACCCTGGAGGCGGCTTTAAGTTCTCGGACCGGTTGGCCGGCCAGGACGTGCTGTTTACTGACTCGGCCGTGGACACTGACCCACTGCGACGAGCCCTTCTCGCCAAGTACAGCGGGCGACGTGTTTCGATCACGACCCTGGAGCAGTTCACCTTGATCCACACGCCGTACAAGAAGACACACCTTCGCAAGCCCGTCCTGACACCGCTGGAGAGAGCGGGAATCATCCAGGTCGAGCGACGAGGCCGGAGCGGCTTCCCTGGCGGTACCTGGATCACGTTCCCCTGACTTCATACGCCAGCGCGGGACTTGGCTTTCGGATACTCGTCCCAGGTACGCCCCTGCAGCACCCTTCCCCCTGCCTTGGGGGTCGGCCCTCCCCACTGCTTAAAGAAGAACGGGATACCAGCCTCGGAGCACTGATCCCGCAAGGAAGTGACCCAGTCTTCCGCAATCGGACGATGCCCCTTTCCCGATTCACCTCCGGCGATAACCCAGCCGATACCGCTTAGGTCAACCGTGCCGAGATGTCCGATCAGCGGCTCGCACGACAGGAAGCGAACGAATGCAGGAGTGTCCCTCAGCTCGTTGATTCTTGCCTTAAATTCAGGAGCTTCGACAGTCACCCCCATCCAGACATTCTCAGGCCAATCAATCTGATCCGCAACATTCCGCATTCGCCGAGACCGTTTAGTCAGAATCTGGTATGTATGCTGTGGAGTTTCGCGCATTACATCAAAGATATCCTTGATGTAGGAAATCGGCACTCGTGCATGGAAAAGGTCAGACATCGAGTTAACAAAAACCACCCTCGGCGCCTTCCACGTGTACGGAAGCCTCAGCGAGTCTGGATGTACAGCAAGCCCGAACCCTGGCCCTGACGTCCGTGGATCTCCATCGACCTGGTACTTCGGAGACCCCATCGCCTTCAGCCGCTTCGCTAGCACCAAGGCATAACAGTTGTCGCAGCCCTTAGAAATACGGTCACACCCTGTGGTGGGGTTCCATGTAGCCTCAGTCCACTCAATGGTGCTTCGGTCTGCCATTTTGGGCTCCATCCTAGCGCCTTGGGCTCTGCCCATACTCCCTCATCTTCAACGCTTCTGGAGCGCTGAGGAAACCATTTCATCGGTACTGAACGGCACAGATTCATGTCGATCACCCTTAGAACCTCCAAGCGCGGTAGCCCCTCAGCCCCTGGATCGGCCCTTGACCAGTCGCTTTGTCACGCGCGCTCGGCCACTTGTCAGTTCTATACGCGTGCTGCTGAGTCGAGCCAGTGACAAGCTGCACGAGCGTCCGCACCATCTCGCCCACCCGGTCGGCTTCGACGCCACCATGCGCTACCCATGTGCATGCCAGATGTATGCCAGACCGCGCGAGCGATGGCGGTCGCACTGAGCCACCGAAGCTAGATCGAGGAGGGCGATGATTGAGCGTTATGCCTGGCCAGCAAGCCCGTGAGGTCACAACGATCCGTGATTTCCAAGCTCATGGCACGCATGATGACTTACTGACCAGCTCACGAGGCTTCCCGGATCAGTGTCACCAGCGGCACGCTCGTCGCCCTTCCCGAGGAAGGGCCACACGCCGGGAGAGGTGTCGTGAACCGCATGGCCGCGATCGGAGTCACCGCCCAGCCATGCGCCGAGCAGCCGGAGCCACGGCAGGCAACTGCCGAGGAGGAGTCGCTACTTGGCGTCCAGAAGGCCGCACTCGTGACGCACATTCGGAGGACGTACTACAGCGACCAGGGCCGGCCCGTGGAGACGGCGGACATCGTGGTGCCCGCAGCGCACTGCGAGATCGTCTACGAGATCCCGGCCCCCGTGCCCCCTGCCGTGCCCGGTAGAGCAGGAAACCAAGGGAAGGACGTACAGATCGGAGTCGTTCACCTGCGTTCTTGGGCGTGTGGAGCGGCAGTTCGCCAGGCTGACAGGCCCCGCTGAACGGCTATGAACGGGACTGAACGAAACGGAAACTGAGAGACGAGAAAGCTCCACATACATTCTATCTAGACCATTGACCAGGAACCCTCCCACTGGACCGTGCATCCTCCTCGACCCGGTCCTTAAGCACCTGATAGATGGCGTCAGCAAGATGTCGCGCGAAATGCACATTAAAGCGGATCTCGGTCGGCGACGACGGGATTCGTGCGCCACTGTGTGCGACGATGTTGCGCAGCCCTACCAACTCACCGAGACGCTCCTGCAGATCACCTAGTGCCATCCCGGATAGCTCCACCCTGGCAGGTTCCGCGTAATGCGCATCGAAATGTCTTGAGATTTTCATCCACGGCTTTTCGACTCCAACGAGCTTCATTAGCTCAGCGACCGTATCGGGTCCCGGATTTCCTCCGGTCTCAATTGCCTGCCCTGCGCTGATTTTACCGGAAGTTATCCCCTGTGCTGCCGCCCTCCCCTCGTTGATCCTGTCCATCTGGTCGCGCAATTTTCCGAATCTTTTCGTCTGGAGGGCGGCATTCATATTTTTGGTGATTAATAGAAGCTGTAGCCGTTCCGGAAGATCCCAAAGGGTAAATTCCGGAGTTGCTTCTCCATGCCTGTCCAGCGCGTATGTGACTACGTCCTTAACGAACTCCTCAAATCGGGCACAAAGAAGCACCACGGCCCCTGCGAGCAAGGGGCTTGTGCTCGGCCTCTTGGGCAAGTAAGAGAATGCTGGGTGGCGCAAGTTGATGGATTCGGCGAGATCTAGCATATCCTCGACGTCGTCGAGCTGTGTTCCGAATTTCTGAGTCGGCATCGCTACCTCGCGACACTTTCAATCATCGCAACAACTGCGTTTACGCGCGACATCAAATGGTGCTTGTTAGATGGTGTGAGAACCTCTTTGAATTCTGGATCAGTAAAGAGCTTGCGCATGCCTAGGCGGATCTGAACTGAATTTTGATTGATCTCAGGGTTGGAGAAATTACGGACCGCCAACATCTGGGCGTCATAGAGAGGAGTGGAGAATCTTGATTCTGCTTTGTCTTGCCTGGGTAGCCATCGCCTAAAAACCTCAGACCCAAAGGCTGTTAGGCATTTATCTAGAGTGGTGACGAATGATTCTCTGTATTTTCCAATTTCTGCAGGTGAAGATTCATTCTTGCGCTGCAAGTAACGTGTCAGCGCCTGAGGTGACGGCGCTGAATCCGATGCTTCATCAGTGAGCCAAAAGTAACGCAGAATCAGCTCCGCGTCACGCATGTGTCTGACGCTGCCTGAGCTCATGCCAAGAGCGCGACGGAAATCTTCACCTTCAGCAAGTTCGACCGTCAGTGAATTGAATGGACCTTGATGTATGGCATTTCGAATTTCCTGTGTCGTCAGATGAGTCCCTCCTGTGTTGAGTCTGGAGAACACGGCAGTTGTCACATCAGAAGTGGAAGTGGCGGCTACGATTACCGCACGCATCGTGCACGTGAGTAGGTGCCGCTGCATCCGGTGGGGGAGTTCTTCGAATGTTAGCGTGTTGGCCGACGCTAGACTTTCGAGGCCCTGGAGTGGGTACTCTCCTTTCACGTAAGAGAGCACCGCGTCGAGGCGCTGAGTTCCGTCAAGAACCGAATATTTATAGGTGTCAGGGTCCTCTGCAAAAAACAAGGAAGGTACGGGAATGTTTAGCAGAAGTGATTCGATGAATTGGGAATTCTGAGAGGATGTCCAGACTTTTCGGCGGGCGAATGGTGGAATTACGAGATCCCCTTGCTCGAAAATCCTCACCAATGAATCGATACTGAAATCCATTGCGCCGGTTCTGATGTCAGCTTTGGTGAGTTGCCAATTTTCCTGAATTTCTTCACTCGTGAGCTCTTCATTGCGGTCTTGCCCTTGCATGACATGCCCTCTCGCTCTAGTCATTGCCCGCTCGGTCGAGGGCCTCTGGCATGCTATCGACGTGCGCTTTGATCAGCGTCGTTTTCGTCATGAAGGCTCGTGCGCCACAGCCCGCTAGCAGACCCTCCGCCCCACCGCTGCCGTTCCATAACGCCGTCAACGCCCACACCGTGGAGCGGGCATGGTTCAGGGGGGTCCAGGTGGAGGGCGCCACTGTACGAACGACCTTGACGCTTCTGGGCCGCGTCTGCTCGGCTCTGCCTCGGTCTACGGAATACGGAAGGAACGGAGCCCAACATCTCGCGCCACCCACGGACTTGTACTCGGCGCCCGTGCCTCAATGCTGCCGATGTCGGCCGCTCCCGCCGGAGACATCATCGTGTTCCGCGGATGATGTGCTGCCCTTGCCTGCTTGCACGTACCGCGACCAGCCGGGGCGAAAACAGGTGATAGGTCGCGCCGCAGGGTAGCGCGCACCCGCGCCGTGCGCGGGCCTTGACGAGGTGGGGAAAACCATCTGCTGCTGTCTGACCTCGTTGCCAAGACACAGAGGTGACGAGGGGCCCCTTACCCCGCAAGGCCCGCCCGAGGCCAGGGGACGGCTGTACAGCAGCGGCGTACCGCAACCGCAGCAACCGCCCGCGCCCGCTATCGCCTCTCCTGGGCCCTGCAGTAGCCGGTATGGCCGTCACTGACCGATCCGGCTAGAGCTACGGATCAGAAGGTTGCAGGTTCGAATCCTGCCGAGTGCACATCGTCGAAAGGCCCCGGAGATGATCCGGGGCCTTTCGCGTTGCCCGGACGGGGCGAGGGCGGGGCGAGGGCAGGTCGCGTGCGGGGCGCGGGCGGGGAAGTCGTACGGGCGGGCCGACGCGCGGGAGTTGGGGGCGGCCGTACGGCGGTGCTCATGCCCTTGCCGTCCGTGGCTGTCATCCTGGGCGGTATGGGGTGGACGTGCCAGGGGCTTCGCTGGAGGGACGGGGCACCCGTGCTCGGATGGCGGCGGGACGGGGGCGGCGCACGGCGGGAGAGCGTCCTGGAGTACGGGCGTGACCTGGGATTCCGTGCCGTTGGGGCGCGTGTGTGCGTCGGGGCGCGGGGGCATGGGTGTCCGCTCGGGGCGCTGATCGGCGGGCGCGGTACCGACGGGCAGTGCGGCGAGTGCGCGCGGCTGGACCGGGCGCGTTCCGTGGCCGCCGACACCATCGCCGATGATCCGCGCACGTATCGCGTCTATCTCGCCTGGTTCGGGCCCGGGATGGTGAAGGTCGGGATCACCGCCGAGGAGCGTGGGTCCGCGCGCCTTCTGGAGCAGGGGGCGGTCGCGTTCAGCTGGCTCGGGCGCGGGCCGCTGATGGCCGCGCGGCGGACCGAGGAGCTGCTGCGCAGGGCGCTGGGCGTGCCGGACCGTATCCCGTACGCGCGGAAGCGGGCAGTCCGGACCGCGCTGCCGGTCCTGGCGGAGCGGGTGGACGAGATCCAGCGGCTGTACGCACGAGCGGTGGCGCTGGAAGGGTGGCCGCAGTCGCTGGAGCGGCTGGAGTTCGCGGCGGTCGACCATGCCGGGGCCTTCGGCCTGGCCGGACTGGCGCCGGCCACCGGCGTCGTGGTGGAACTCGTGGACGGCGGCCGTGTCGCGGGGCGGCTGGTCGCGGCAGCCGGGCCCGATCTCCATCTCGCCACCGGGGACGGCGGGATGATGGTCCTGGACACCCGGCTGATGAGCGGGTGGGAGTTGGCGGCGGCGGGCGGCGGCGGGGGTGAGGGCGTGGTCACCGTACCGGTCAGGGACGTGCACAGCGGCGGGGTGCAGGACGGGCTCTTCTGAAGGGACAGTGGGCTGGTATGAGCGGTCACGAGGATGAGGTCGAGGCCGTACGGCGGTTCCGGGAGCGGACGGGGCTCCCGGGCATCGTCGACGTACATACGCACTTCATGCCGGAGCGGGTCCTCAGGAAGGTCTGGGCGTACTTCGACGCCGCCGGGCCGCTCATAGGCCGGGAGTGGCCCATCTCCTACCGGCAGGAGGAGGACGAACGCGTCGCCCTGCTGCGCGCGTTCGGCGTGCGGGCGTACACCTCGATGCTCTACCCGCACAAGCCGGGGATGGCGGAGTGGCTGAACGGCTGGGCCGCCGGGTTCGCGGCGCGTACGCCGGACTGTCTGCGGACGGCCACGCTCTTCCCGGAGGACGGCGTCGAGGCGTACGTACGTGAGGCCGTCGAGGGCGGCGCGGGAGGAGTGGGCGGCGGCCCGGGGGCCGACGGAGCGGGCGCGGGCGGGGCGGGCGCGGGCGGCGCCCGGATCTTCAAGTCGCATCTCCAGGTGGGCGCGTACGACCCGAACGATGAGCGGCTCGACCGGGTCTGGGGGCTGCTCGCCGAGGCCGCGGTCCCGGTGGTGATGCACTGCGGCTCCGGACCCGCGCCCGGCAAGTACACCGGGCCCGAGCCCGTGGGGCGGCTGCTGGCGCGCCATCCCCGGCTGCGGCTGATCGTCGCGCACCTCGGGATGCCGGAGTACGTGGACTTCCTGGACCTCGCCGAGCGGTACGCGGAGGTCAGGCTCGACACGACCATGGCGTTCACGGACTTCAGTGAGAACTTCGCGCCGTTCCCCGGGGAGGCGAGGGCGCGGCTGGCGGATCTGGGGGACCGGATCCTGCTGGGGACGGACTTCCCGAACATCCCCTATCCGTATGTCCATCAGCTGGAGGCCCTGGAGCGGCTGGGGCTGGGGGACGCGTGGCTGCGGGCGGTCTGTTACGAGAACGGGGCGCGGCTCTTCGGGATCGCCGGCGACCAGGATGCAGCCCCGGGGGATCCGGGCCCTGGCCTCTAGACGCCAGGCGTTGGCCCGCGGCCGTTTCTCAGGGATTTCACAGGAAGCGACAAGGGCAATCTCAGAGGCCGTCCCCAGGGTGAACAGCATGACCATCACCTCGCCCCGGGGGCGTACCGAAATGCTCAGGCCGGACGGGAGCCCCGTCCGTGTGCTTGTCGTCGACGACGAGACGTCGCTCACCGAGCTGCTGTCCATGGCCCTGCGGTACGAGGGCTGGGAGGTGCGCAGCGCCAGTGACGGCGCGGGTGCCATGCGTTCGGCGCGGGACTTCCGGCCCGACGCGGTCGTACTGGACGTGATGCTGCCCGACATGGACGGGCTGGCGGTCCTGGGCCGGCTGCGCCGCGAGCTGCCGCAGGTGCCCGTGCTCTTCCTCACCGCGAAGGACTCAGTGGAGGACCGGATCGCCGGGCTGACCGCGGGCGGCGACGACTATGTCACCAAGCCGTTCAGCCTGGAGGAGGTCGTGGCGCGGCTGCGCGGGCTGATCCGGCGGTCCGGCGCGGCGGCCGTGCGCAGTGAGTCGTTGCTCGTCGTCGGGGATCTGACGCTCGACGAGGACAGCCATGACGTCACCCGCGACGGGCAGTCCATCCATCTGACCGCGACCGAGTTCGAGCTGCTGCGCTATCTGATGCGCAATCCGCGCCGGGTGCTGAGCAAGGCGCAGATCCTGGACCGGGTGTGGTCGTACGACTTCGGTGGCCAGGCCAATGTCGTCGAGCTGTATATCTCCTATCTGCGGCGGAAGATCGACGCGGGGCGCCCGCCGATGATCCACACCCGGCGCGGGGCCGGCTATCTGATCAAGCCCGGTGAGCCGGGCGACGCCCCGCGGTGAAGGGACGCCGGCGAGGGGGGATGAAGCGGCGCTGGTCCTTGCGGACCCGGCTCGTCGTGTCGGCGGTCACGCTGATCGCGATCGTCGGGACGGTGATCGGGGCGGTCACGACGATCGCGTACCGCTCGTATCTGTACGACCAGTTGGACGCGCAGGTGCAGGCCATCGCCAAGCGGGCCGCCGGACCGCCGCCGCCGGGGAAGGCGCCGACCGACGCAGGGAGCGGTGTGGCGGCCGGCGCGGGAAGCGGTACGGGGAACGGTACGGGCGACGGCGACCGGCCGTCCGGCGACCTGCCCGAAGCCAGGGACCCGCTGAAGATCGTCACGGGTGGCGGCGCGCCCCTGGGGACGGTCGGTATCGAGCTGACGGCCGACGGTTCGGTCGGCCGGGGGCTGATGAGCTCCCTTCAGAAGAACGAGAACACCTGGCCGCCGATCGCGGAAACGCCGCTCAGTGAAGCGCAGAAGGCGGCCATAGCGGCCGTCCCGCAGGACAACGCGGCACACACCGTCACGCTGCCCGACGGCGTCGACTACCGGGTCCAGTACGTCGTCGGCGTCAACGGCGCCTATTTCGTGGGCGTACCGGCCGCTCAGGTGCAGGACAGCCTCACCACCCTGGTGCTCGTGGAGGTCTGTGTCACCGTCGCCGGCCTGATCGCCGCCGGTATCGCGGGCAGTGCGCTCGTCGGCGTCGCGCTGCGACCGCTCAGGCGCGTGGCCACCACCGCCACCCGGGTCTCCGAACTTCCGCTGCACAGTGGTGAGGTGGCCCCGCTCGAACGGGTCCCCGCCGCCGAGGCCGATCCACGCACCGAGGTCGGACAGGTCGGTGCGGCGCTCAACCGGATGCTGGGGCATGTCGGGTCCGCGCTCGCGGCCAGGCAGGAGAGCGAGACGCGGGTACGGCAGTTCGTCGCCGACGCCGGCCATGAGCTCCGTACGCCGCTCGCCTCGATCCGGGGATATGCCGAGCTGACCCGGCGCGGGCGCGAGGAGACCGGACCGGACACCCGGCGCGCGCTCGGACGTATCGAGGCCGAGGCGCAACGGATGACCGGCCTGGTCGAGGATCTGCTGCTGCTGGCGCGGCTCGATGCCGGACGCCCGCTCTCGTACGAGAGCACTGATCTCTCCCCTCTGGTCGTGGATGCGGTGAGCGACGCCCATGCCGCCGGACAGGACCACCACTGGCGCCTTGAACTGCCCGAGCCGGACGAGCCCTCCGCCACGGTGTACGGCGACGCCTCCCGCCTCCATCAAGTGCTCGTCAACCTCCTTGCCAACGCCCGTACGCACACCCCGCCCGGCACCACCGTCACCGCACGCGTCCGCAGAAGCGACGGCGGGTACTGGGGCGGCGGACCGTGGGATGTGTGGTCGTCGGGCGTCTGGTCCTCGGCCGAGGCAATCCCGGCCGATGGAGTCCCGGACGGTGGTGTCCGGGACGGTGGTGTCCTGGTCGAGGGATGCCCGGACGCTGGAGTCCCCGTCGAGGGATTCCCGGACAGTGGTGCGCTCTCCGGCGGTGGATCCTCTGTCGTCCTCGAAGTGCAGGACGACGGCCCCGGCATCCCTCCCGAACTGCTTCCGCATGTCTTCGAACGCTTCGCGCGCGGCGACGCGTCACGCTCCCGCGCCGCCGGCTCCACCGGCCTCGGCCTGGCGATCGTCCAGGCGGTCGTCACCGCGCACGGCGGGACCGTCACCGTCCAGAGCGTTCCCGGCCGGACCGTGTTCTCCGTACGTCTGCCCGGCCCGCCCGCCAAGGGGCAGACCCACCCCGCGCAGGGGCAACAGCGGCCCCAGCAGCGCCCGTCGGGCCCCGGCCGTGACTCACAGACAGGGCACAGCCTCACCACACTGCCGTGACAGCGCGCCTCGCGAATGTCGGGTCATGCGAACCGACACTTCATGGGGCACACTCCCGGCCCGGGAGCATCTCCCGGTCGAGGTGACCGATGCCCCCGTGCTTGACGTGACGATCCCCGTCTACAACGAGGAGCAGGACCTCGAACCATGTGTGCGGCGTCTGCACCAACACCTGGCCCGCACCTTCCCGTACAGCTTTCGCATCACGATCGCCGACAACGCCAGCACCGACCGGACCCCGCAGGTCGCGGCCCGGCTCGACACGGAGATCCCGGAAGTACGCGCGTACCGCCTGGAGCAGAAGGGCCGTGGCAGGGCCCTCCGTACCGTGTGGTCGCACTCCGACGCACCCGTCCTCGCCTATATGGACGTGGATTTGTCCACCGATCTCAACGCACTCCTCCCGCTCGTGGCGCCGCTGATCTCGGGCCACTCGGATCTGGCGATCGGGTCACGGCTCTCCCGTTCGGCGCGGGTCGTACGCGGCCCCAAGCGCGAGTTCATCTCGCGGGCCTACAACCTCATCCTCAAGTCCTCTCTCTCCGCGCGCTTCAGCGACGCGCAGTGTGGGTTCAAGGCCATACGGCGTGATGTCGCCCAGCGGCTGCTGCCGATGGTCGAGGACACCGGGTGGTTCTTCGACACGGAGATGCTCGTGCTCGCCGAACGCGCCGGACTGCGGATCCATGAAGTCCCGGTGGACTGGATCGACGACCCCGACAGCACGGTCCATATCGTCAAGACCGCGACCGAGGATCTCAAGGGCGTCTGGCGGGTGGGGCGGGCACTCGCGGTGGGCGCGCTGCCTCTGGACCGGCTGGCCAGGCCATTCGGGGATGACCCGAGGGACCGCCGGATCGGTGGGGTGCCCGGCGGACTCGCCCGGCAACTGGTCGGCTTCTGCTTCGTGGGCGCCCTGTCCACGCTCTTCTATCTTCTGCTGTACTCCGGATTCCGCGCAATGGCGAGTCCACAACTCGCCAACGCCGCCGCCCTGCTGGTCTCCGCGGTCGCCAACACGGCGGCCAACCGGAGGCTCACCTTCGGCGTACGGGGCCGCGAGCGTGCCGTCCGTCACCAGGCCCAGGGCCTGGTCGTCTTCGCCATCGGACTCGCCCTGACCAGCGGTTCACTGGCGGCCCTGGACACGGCCACGGGCACCCCCTCCCACTCCGCGGAGCTGGCCGTGCTGATCGCCGCCAACCTCGCCGCGACGGTGCTGCGCTTCCTGCTCCTGCGCGCCTGGGTCTTCCCCGAGCGCCGTACGGACGACCTCCCGGCCCGCGACACCGCCCCGGCCACCGCTCCCGCCTCCGCACCACCCACCGCTCCCGCCTCGTCCGCCACAGCGGCCGGTCCCGTTCCCTCTCCCGCCTCCACCTCTCCCGCCCCCACCTCTTCCGACACCCCCGACCTCGACTCAAGGACCGCACGATGACCACGATCCTTCAGCCCGACGGGCATCCGGCGACGGCGCACCACCAGGGCCATCGCGCCGCCGGCCGCGCCGGCCGCGCCGGCCGCTTCTGGCGGGGCAGGGCCGAAGACGCCGGCTGGGTACGCCCGGCCCTGCTCGCCATCCTGCTGGTCTCCGGAGTGCTCCAGCTGTGGAATCTGAGCGATTCCGGTTACGCCAACTCCTTCTACTCCGCCGCCGTCCAGGCGGGCAGCGAGAGCTGGAAGGCGTTCTTCTTCGGCTCCTCCGACGCGGGCAACTCCATCACCGTCGACAAGCCCCCGGCCGCGCTCTGGCCGATGGCCCTGTCCGTACGGCTCTTCGGGCTCGGCTCGTGGCAGATCCTGGTGCCCGAGGTGCTGATGGGGCTCGGGACGGTAGCGGTGCTGTACGCCGCCGTACGCCGTCGCTTCAGCGCCGTCGCCGGACTGACCGCGGCCCTGGTGCTGGCGCTCACGCCCGTCGCCGTGATGATGTTCCGCTTCAACAACCCGGACGCGCTGCTCGCGCTGCTGATGACCACCGCCGTCTACTGCGTACTGCGCGCGCTGGAGGCCGGACGGACCAAATGGCTGGTGTGGGCCGGGATCGCGATCGGCTTCGCGTTCCTGACCAAGACGCTCCAGGGGTTTCTGATCCTGCCGGCGCTGGCGCTGGTGTACGCGGTGTGCGCGCCCACGTCCGTACGGCGCCGGCTCGGCCAGCTCGCGCTGGCCGGTCTCGCGGTCGTCGTCTCCGGCGGCTGGTGGGTCGCGATCGTGGAGCTGTGGCCCGCGTCCTCACGTCCGTACATCGGCGGCTCCCAGACCAACTCGTTCCTTGAACTGACCTTCGGCTACAACGGCCTCGGCCGGATCAACGGCGACGAGGTCGGAAGCGTCGGCGGAGGTGGCGGAGGCGGGTTCGGTCGCGGTGGCGCCGCCGGAATCGGCCGGATGTTCAGCGAGTCCATCGGCGGCCAGATCTCCTGGCTGCTCCCTGCCGCACTGCTGCTGCTCGTCGTCGGACTCGTCGTGACCCGGCGGAGCGCGCGTACGGACACGGCCCGCGCGGCGTTCCTGGTGTGGGGCGGCTCGCTGCTGGTGACCCTCGCGGTCTTCAGCTTCATGGCCGGCATCTTCCACGAGTACTACACCGTGGCGCTGGCGCCGTACATCGCGGCCGTCATCGGCATGGGCGTCACCGTGCTCTGGGAGGAGCGCGCCAGGATCCTGGCGTCGGCGGCGCTGGCGCTCGCGGCGGCGGGGACGGCGGTGTGGGCGTACGTACTGCTCGGCCGGACCCCGGACTATGTGCCGTGGCTGCGGTGGGCGGTGCTGATCGGCGGTCTGCTGGCCGCCGTGGGGCTGCTCGCCGTTGGCAGGCTCGGCCTGCCGCTGGCGCTCGCGGCGGCGGGTCTCGCGGTCGCGGCCTCGCTTGCCGGACCGCTCGCGTACACGCTGACCACGGTCAACACCGCGTACCGGGGCTCGATCATCACGGCGGGACCGGCCGTCGCACGGGGAGGCGGCTTCGGCGGTGGCGGGCCCCGAGGTGTCGTGGGCGCCGCTGAGGCCGGGATGATGCCTCCCGGTCAGCAGGCAGCGGGCCAGGCTCAGGGACAAGGCCAGGGCCAGGGCCAGAGGCAGGGCCGGATCCAGGGCCAGGCACAGGGGCAGGGGCAGGGTCAGGGACAGCCCCCGGCCGCCGGCGGCTGGCCCCAGCTGTCGCCGAACGGCGCGCTGCCCGAGGGCGGTCCGGCCGGCCGGGGCGGTATGGGCGGCGGAGGCGCCATGGGCGGCCTCCTCAACGGCCAGACCGTCAGCTCCGAGGCCGAGGCCGCGCTCAAGAAGGACGCCTCCGACTACACCTGGGTCGCGGCGACCATCGGCTCCCAGAACGCGGCCAGCTATCAACTCGCCACCGAGAAACCCGTCATGGCGATCGGCGGCTTCAACGGCAGCGATCCGTCCCCGACCCTCGACCAGTTCAAGCAGTACGTCGAGGACGGGAAGATCCACTACTTCCTGGTGAGCGGCGAGGGCGGCGGTGGCGGCGGCGAGGGCGGCGGTGGTGGCCGGGGTGGTGGCGGCTTCGGCGGTTCCAACTCCGGGATCTCCACATGGGTGGAGTCCACCTTCAAGAAGGTCACCGTCGACGGCGTGACCCTCTACGACCTGACTCAGGAGGCCTGACCCGACAAGGACTCAGCCGACGGGGGCCGGCCGACGTCCGGGCGCGCCGTCGGGAGGGCGCGCCGACACGATTAAATGCTATACGGCGTAAGGGAGGCTCTTGTACGGTGTACGGCGACGGTTCCCGTACACCGTACAAGGAGACCTCCATGACGGCGACAGCCGCCGAGCACCACACCGCCCCCGCACGCCACCCGCAGCGCTGGCTGATTCTCGGTGTCATCTGTCTCGCCCAGCTCACCGTGCTGCTCGACAACACCGTCCTCAGCGTCGCGATCCCGTCCCTCACCCGCGAACTGCACGCCTCCACCGCCGACATCCAGTGGATGATCAACGCCTACTCCCTGGTCCAGTCGGGCCTGCTGCTCACCGCGGGCAACGCCGCCGACCGGTACGGCCGCAAGAAGCTGCTGATCGTGGGCCTCGTGCTGTTCGGGATCGGTTCTCTCTGCGCCGGACTCGCCCAGTCCAGCGCCCAGTTGATCGCCGCCCGCGCCGGAATGGGCGTCGGGGGCGCGCTGCTGATCACCACGACCCTCGCCGTCGTGGTCCAGCTGTTCGACAACACCGAGCGCATCAAGGCGATCGGCATCTGGTCGACCGTCAACTCCCTAGGTTTCGCCGCCGGTCCGCTGATCGGCGGGGCCATGCTCGACCACTTCTGGTGGGGCGCGATCTTCCTGATCAACATCCCGGTCGCGGTGCTCGGGGTGATCGCGGTCGCCGCGCTCGTACCGGAGTCGAAGAGCAAGGAGGGCGACCGCCCCGATCTGCTCGGCGCGCTGCTCTCCACCATCGGCATGACCGCCGTCGTGTACGCGATCATCTCCGGGCCCGACCACGGCTGGCTCTCCGGTCAGGTGCTGCTCGCGGTCTCCGTCGGCCTGGTCGTCCTCGGCCTGTTCGTGTTCTGGGAGCTGCGCGTCCCGTATCCGATGCTGGACATGCACTTCTTCCGCGACCAGCGCTTCGTGGGGGCGGTGGCGGGGGCCATCTTCGTCGCCTTCGGGATGACCGGCTCGCTCTTCCTGCTGACCCAGCATCTCCAGTTCGTCCTGGGATACGGGCCGTTGGACGCCGGTCTGCGCACGGCTCCGCTCGCCGTCAGCGTCATCGTCCTGAACCTCGCGGGCGTCGGCGCGCTGGCCGTACGGAAGCTCGGCACGCCGGGCACCATCGCGCTCGGCATGGTCCTGGTGTCCGCCGGGCTCGCCGCGATCGCGGTGCTCGGCGCCCATGGGTACGGCGGGATGCTGCTCGGCCTGATCGTGATGGGCGCGGGTGTCGCCCTCTCCATGCCGGCCATGGCGAACGCCATCATGAGCGCGATCCCGCCGGAGAAGGCCGGGGTCGGCGCGGGCATCAACGGCACGCTGGCCGAGTTCGGCAACGGTCTCGGGGTCGCCGTCCTGGGCGCCGTGCTCAACTCCCGCTTCGCCGCGCTCGTCCCGGCGGCGGTGGGGGCCGCCTCGCTGCCCGCCGCGCTCGCGGCGGCGGACGGGGAGGCGGAGCGGCTGAGCATCTCCGAGGCGTTCGCGTCGAGCCTGGAGACGAGCCAGCTGGTCGGGGCCGTGGCCGTGCTGGCGGGCGGTCTGCTGGCCGCGCTGCTGCTGCGCCGGGCGGAGCGCGCGAACCCCACACCGGGCTCTCCGGGCTCTCCGGGGTCCTCCCCGGGCTCCCCGTCGGCCTCGTCGTCCGGCTCCCCGTCGGACTCCGTGTCAGGGGCGGCATAGCATCGGAAGAGCGGCAGGCGTCCGGGCTCCGGCTCCTTGGATGCCCGGCATCGTCGGATGCTCCGGCTCGAGGGAAGTGGAGTCCGGCCGAAGCCCGGCCGGCGGGAACGAGGAGGCTCACCCATGGTGTCGGAAGCCGATCGCGCCAAGCGGCCGACCCGTACCAGCGTGTGGCTGGAGGGGAAGCCCGCGGGCCGCGGCCGCAGGAACGAGAACGCGGACCATCCAGCCGTCCTGGACCGCGACCGCATCACAGCGGTCTCGGTACGGCTGCTCGACACGGAGGGCCCGGCGAAGTTCTCGATGCGGCGGCTGGCCGCGGAGCTCGGGGTGACCGCCATGTCCCTCTACTGGTACGTCGACACCAAGGACGACCTCCTCGAACTCGCCCTGGACTCCGTCTTCGGCGAGGTCCGGGTCCCCGATATGACGGACGAGGACGCCGACTGGCGCGACCAGCTGCGCGAACTGACCACCAGCTACCGGGAAGTGCTGGTCAGGCACCACTGGGTGTCGCCGCTCATCGGCAGATATCTGAACATCGGCCCGCACTCGATGGCCTTCTCGGCGGCCGTGCAGGCTGTCATGGCCCGGACGGGCCTGGCGCCGCACAGCCGGATGGGCGGCCTGGCGGCGGTCTTCCAGTTCGTGTACGGATTCGGCACGATCGAGGGCCACTTCGTACAGCGCTGCGCCGACGCCGGGCTGACCCAGGACGAGTACTTCCGGCAGGCGATGGGCGCCATCAACGAACAGCCGCGGTTCCAGGCGTCGTTCGAGGACGCGGACGAACTGATGGAGGCGCGCGGCGGCGATACGGTGGCGGAGATGCGCCAACGCGACTTCACGTTCGCGATCGAACTCCTCATCGCGGGCATCGAGGCGATGCGGGAGCGCGACCGGGCCGCCGCCGGACAGCCCCGGCCCCGCGCCGGGGCGGAGGACGGGCCCCACGACCCGAGCGGGGACAGGGCCCGGAGCTGAGCCTTTACCGGGGGCTTACGGGCCCACGGGAGGACGGCCGGCCCGCTCCCAGGGACAAGACCTACGAGACGAGACGGGCCGGGAAGCCGCCGGTGGCAAGAGGACTCCAGCGCTCCGGGGTGATCCGGATGATGGACTTCCCCTGCTTCACCATCGCTTCCCGGTACTCGTCCCAGTCGGGATGCTCGCCCGCGATGTTCCGGTAGTACTCGACCAGCGGCTCGACCGACTCCGGCGAGTCGATCACCTCGGCCGTACCGTCGACCTGCACCCACGGGCCGTTCCAGTCGTCCGACAGGACGATCACGCTCACCCGTTCGTCCCGCTTGGCGTTCCGCGTCTTGGCGCGCTCGGGGTACGTGGAGACGACGATCCGGCCCGAGTCGTCGACGCCACAGGAGAGCGGGGAGCCCTGCGGCCGGCCGTCGGAACGGGTGGTCAGCAGGATCGCGCGGTGCCTGGGGCGTACGAACTCCAGCAGCCCGGCGAGGTCAACGGTCGTATTCGTCGCGATATTCGGTGCCATGCCGCGCAGCCTACGACCTCGGAGCCCGCCCGCCGGGAACCACACCCCTCGCCCGAGCCGCAGCCCTCGCCCGAGCCACACCCCGCCCCGCGATCACACACCCGGCAGGCTCTCGCCCTGGACCGCCTGGATGTCCAGCTCCACCCGCAGCGTCGTCCCGATCGCCGAAATCCCCGCCTGCACCACCTGGTTGTAGTTCATGGCGAAGTCCTCCCGGCGCAGCTCCGTGGTCGCGCGGAAGGCCGCCCGTACCCCGCCCCACGGGTCGGGTCCGGTGCCCAGATAGCTCAGGTCCAGGGCCACTTCGCGTACGACGCCGTGCAGCGACAGCACCCCGTGCACGGTCCAGCGGTCGGGGCCCGCGGGGGTCAGTCCCGTACTGCTGTACGTGATCTCCGGGAAGCGCTCCACGTCCAGGAAGTCGGGCGACCTGAGGTGCTTGTCCCGCAGCGCGTTGCCGGTGTCGATGCTCGCCGCGTTGATCACCGCGTCGACGCGCGACGCCTCAACTCCGTACGCCCCTCCCGCGCTTCCCGCCCCTCCCGCGCTCCCCGCGCCCGCCGGGGCCCCGGCGCCGCCCTCCGCGATCTCGATCCGCCCCCCGAACTCCGTGAACCGCCCGCGCACGCTGGAGATCCCCAGATGCTGCGCCACCGCGCTCACCGCCGAGTGCGCCGGATCCAGGCTCCAGGCGCCCGGCGGCGGCAGTTCGACCCCGCCCTGCCGGGCCAGGACCACCGTGCCGACCTCGGCCCGCCCGCTCGCCGTCACCAGCGCCGTGGAGGCGACGGGTGCGTAACCGACTGCCGTCACGACCACGGTGTACGGGCCCGGCGCCAGCGCCGCCTCGGTCCGTACCGCGCCGTTCTCGTCGGCCCCCTCCCGCAGCACCTGCGTACCGCTCATATCGGTCATGGTCACGACCGCGTGCTGCACGGCCCAGCCGTCCCGCGTCCGTACCTGTCCGCGAAGTCCCATCCCGTTTCTCTCTCCCTCGGTCCCTCGGTCCCATAAAGAGCCGGGCTCCGGCCGGGGGCAGGCAGGCCGTCCCCTGCCCGCCGCCCCCGCCACCGGAGCCCGTTTCCGCACCCGACCGGCGCGGCGCCCGCTACAAGCGCCACGCGGTCCGGGGGTTTCGACCAGTCCCTGTCCGGGACCTACTCGCCGGGGTGGGCGAGTTCGATGTCGTGGCCGTCGACGCCGCGGCCGGTGACCGTCAGCGAGCCCGCCACCGGCGGGTAGCCGGTCGCGATGACCGTGTACTCGCCCGAGTCCAGGTCGGCGAAGGCGTACGCCCCGTCCTCCCCGGTCGTCGCCGTCGCGACCACGTTTCCGGCCGCGTCGACCAGCGTCACCCGGGCGTCGTGCGCCGGGCGGCGGGCCGCGCCCGCCCTGACCGTGCCCTGGACCAGGGCGCCGGAGAGGAGGACCGCCTCGACGCGGGTGACGCCCTGGCCGCCTATCTCCACCGGCAGGGCCAGCGGACGGTAGCCGGCGGCGTTGACCGCGACGGTCACATAGCCGGGGACCAGCTCGCTGAAGGCGAACTCGCCCTGCCCGGACGACTTCCCGGTGGCCAGCACATCGCCGCGCACATCGGTCACGATCACCATCGCGCCCTCGATCGGGTACCCGCCGTCCGCGGCGCGCACGGCCCCGGTGAGGCCGCTCGTACCGGAGAGCAGGATGTCGTACGAGAGCGGTCCGTCCCCGACGACCACCGTGGACGCCTGCGGCTGGAAGCCGTCGGCGGAGGCGATCAGTACGTACGAGCCGGCGCCCGGCGCGTCCAGGAGGTAGCCGCCGTCGGACTGGGCGACCGAGCGGGCCAGCTGCCGTCCGGCCAGGGAGATCAGGGTGATGGCGGCGCGGGGCACCGGCGTGCCCTCGGAGCCGAGCACCACACCCCGTACGGCGGTGCCCGGCACGGGTGCCGCGAACGACGATTCGGCAGACCCTGCCGATCCAGCCGATCCAGCCGATCCATCAAATCCAGCCGATCCAGCAGATCCAGCTGTCATGGTCCCTCCAGAAGCCGCTGCCATTCCGGACACCGCCGCCACGGGCACCGCCGCCGGCGACGGCGTCGTTTCGGACAGCGCGGGTATCGCGGTGGTCGTCGAGACCGGCGCGGTCGCCGCCGCGGGGGCCGCGGCCCCCGTCGTCTCGGAGCCGGCCCGCGACTTCAGCGCGACCTCTTTGATGAACAGCGTCAGCAGCAGCGCGACCAGCGCGGCCGGTGCCGAGTAGAGGAAGACATCGCCGACGCCATGGCCGTACGCCACCTCCATGACCTGCCGCATCGGGGCGGGCAGCGTGTCCAGATTCGGGATGGCGCCGCCGCCGGTGCCGCCGTGGCCGAGGGCCGCGCCCTCAGGACCGAGGTCGGCCAGACCCTCCTTGACGTAGTGCGTGACCCGGTTGCCGAGCACCGCGCCCAGCGCCGAGACGCCGACCGCACCGCCCAGTGAGCGGAAGAAGGTGACGGTGGAGCTGGCGGCGCCGAGGTCCTCCGGGGAGACCTGGTTCTGTGTGCACAGGACCAGGTTCTGCATCATCATGCCGACGCCGAGACCCATCAGGGCCATATAGACCGCCATGTGCCAGTACGGGGTGTCGTACCGCAGGGTGCCCAGCAGGCCGAGCCCGGCCGTCACCAGCACACCACCGCTGACCAGCCAGATCTTCCAGCGTCCCGTCTTGGTGATGATCATGCCGGAGACGGTGGAGGAGACGAACAGACCACCGATCATCGGGATGGTCATGACACCGGACATCGTCGGCGACTTGTCGCGGGCCAGCTGGAAGTACTGGCTGAAGAAGACCGTGCCGGCGAACATCGCGATACCGACGAAGAGCGAGGCCAGCGAGGCGAGCGTGATCGTGCGGTTACGGAAGAGCCGCAGCGGGATGATCGGCTCGCGCGCCTTCGACTCGACGAGGATGAACGCGGCGCCGAGCAGCACCGATCCGCCGACCATCGCGTACGTCTGCCACGAGATCCAGTCGTACTTGTTGCCCGCGAAGGTGACCCACACCAGCAGCAGCGAGACGGCCGTGCTGATGAAGAAGGCTCCGAACCAGTCGACCTTGACCCCTTCGCGCCGGATGACCGGGAGCTTCAGGGTCTTCTGGAGCACGATCAGCGCGATGAAGGCGAACGGGACGCCGACGTAGAAGCACCAGCGCCAGCCCAGCCACGAGGTGTCGGTGATGACACCGCCGAGCAGCGGGCCGCCGACGGTGGCGACGGCGAAGGTCGCGCCGAGGTAGCCGCTGTACCGGCCCCGCTCACGCGGCGCGATCATCGCGGCCATCACGATCTGGGCGAGGGCGGAGAGACCGCCGACGCCGATGCCCTGGACCACCCGGCAGGCGATCAGCATCCCGGCGCTCTGCGAGAGGCCGGCCACGATCGAGCCCGAGACATAGATGACCAGGGATATCTGAACCAGCAGCTTCTTGCTGAAGAGGTCGGAGAGCTTGCCCCACAGCGGGGTGGTCGCCGTCATCGCCAGCAGCGAAGCGGTCACCACCCAGGTGTAGGCGCTCTGTCCGCCGCCGAGGTCGGAGATGATCTCCGGCAGGGCGTTGGAGACGATCGTCGACGACAGGATCGCGACGAACATGCCCAGAAGCAGCCCGGAGAGCGCCTCCATGATCTGACGGTGTGTCATCGGCGCGCCGTTCACGGAGGCGGGGGCGCCGCCTCCGCGCTTGGCGTGGCCGCCCCGCACACCCGCTGGTGTGGTCGTAGCCATTGAGTTCCTTGTCTTACGTCTCGTGCCGCATGGGTGTACGGGTGTACGAATCTTGGTAACGCCAGTCCCGGCAGTCGCCGAAGCTGCTGCGCAGCCGCTCCAGCATCGTGACCAGCTGCCCGACCTCGTCGTCGGTCCAGTCGTCGAGCGTCCGCGCGAACATTTCGGTCGTCCGGCGGGCGAGCTCGTCGATCAGCTCCCGGCCCGCCGGGGTGAGCCGCAGGATGCGTGAGCGCTTGTCCCCGGGGTCAGGGGACCGCTCGATCCAGCCACGCTCGGCGGCATGGGCGACATGTCTGCTGGTCACCGACATGTCGACGGCGAGCAGCTCGGCGAGGCGGCTCATCCGCATCTCGCCGTGCCGGTCGAGCAGGGTCAGGACGGCGGCCGTGCCGGCGGGGCACTCGGCGGGCAGGGTGCGCGCCAGCCCCCGTTTGACGGCGCCGATGGCACTGAGCTGTCGGGCCAGTTCCGCGTACTGACTCTGTGCTGCGGCCATGGGCCCTCCCGACATCTTGTTGCTTGGGGCAACCATAGAACCATAGAAGCCGTTGGTTGCTGCAGGCAAACTAAAACGGGCCGAGTGGAGTAAAGGAACCCAAAAGGCTTCGTATGGACGGGGTCAATGCCCGGCGCGGGAGCTGTCCGGCCTGCCAAGGAGAGCTGTCCGGCCCGGTAAGGGGAACACCGGTCGGCCCGGCATCGAGCGCGATCGGCCTGGCAACGCGATCGGCCTGGCGGAGCGATGGCCTGGCAGGGCGACGGCCTGGCAAAGGGGGGCGTATCAGTCGGCGGGCAGCGCCATATCAGTCAGGGGCGGGCCCGGCGTTGGACGGGGTCCGCGCGTTCGCTAGGGTCCTGCCGTATGGCACACAACCCCCATGCCCCGCAGGGCCCCCAGGGCAATCCCGACCCCGCGGGCAGCACCCAGATGTTCCGTGCGTTCGTCGACGACGGCGAGCCGCAGCGCCGGCAGGCGCCGCCTCAGCAGAGTGGGCCGAAGGCCGGAGTGATCGTCGGCGTTGTCGCGGCCGTCGTGGTCTTGGCCGTGGTGGCCTGGCTGGCCTTCGCCTGACCCGGTCCGGTCGTTTCCGAACCCCGCCCGCGACATCGCCCGAGCACGGGCGAGGGGCGGGGTCCACCGGCCTCAGTCCGAGATCAGCCCTTCCCGCAGCTGCGCGAGCGTACGGGTCAGCAGCCGCGAGACATGCATCTGGGAGATGCCCACCTCTTCGCCGATCTGCGACTGGGTCATGTTCGCGAAGAACCGGAGCATGATGATCTGCCGCTCGCGGGGCGGCAGTTTGGCGAGGAGCGGCTTGAGCGACTCGCGGTACTCGACGCCCTCCAGCGCCATGTCCTCGTAGCCGAGCCGGTCCGCGAGCGAGCCCTCCCCGCCGTCGTCCTCAGGAGAGGGCGAGTCCAGCGAGGAAGCGGTGTACGCGTTGCCGACCGCGAGGCCGTCGACCACGTCCTCCTCCGACACGCCCAGTACGGCGGCGAGTTCGGGAACGGTCGGCGAGCGGTCCAGCTTCTGCGCCAGCTCGTCGCTGGCCTTCGTCAGCGCGAGACGCAGCTCCTGGAGCCGGCGCGGCACCCGCACCGACCATGAGGTGTCCCGGAAGAACCGTTTGATCTCGCCGACCACGGTCGGCATCGCGAACGTCGGGAATTCCACGCCGCGTTCGCAGTCGAACCGGTCGATCGCCTTGATCAGGCCGATCGTGCCGACCTGGACGATGTCCTCCATGGGCTCGTTGCGGCTGCGGAACCGGGCCGCCGCGTACCGCACCAGCGGCAGATTCAGCTCGATGAGGGTGTCACGTACGTAGGTGCGCTCCGGGCTGTCCTGATCGAGCACGGCGAGCCGCAGGAACAGAGAGCGGGACAGAGTGCGGGTGTCGATGGCTTCCGGCTGGGACACGCGCGGCTGGACCACGTGGTCGAGAGCATCGGGCGCGGGAGCGCTCTTTGTGAGCGTGAGCACCTTCGAGCTGCCCTGTTCTACGGACATGCCACCCCCTTGAGGTCGCGGACGGTCGCGTCGGCCGCTCCCGTCGGTGGAACGCAGCCTCCACCTGAATACCGGCGCCGGGACTGCGGCAAACGCGGTTCAAGCAGAATGTCACATGTCGGCAACACGCTGTAGTGACATGTCGACAAGTGAGTGCTGAATCCGCCCTGGAAAGAGGGGGTGTGGGGGTTTTCGGGCCGCGAAGAGGAGACGAAGAGGGTCTACCCCTGAGGGTTACGACTCGATCCGATTTGCGGATCTCAGCCGGGCGAAACTTCTGGCCAGAAGTCTTGACACATGCATCTGGGAAACTCCCAATTCCTGACTGATCTGTGATTGCGTCAGGTTGTTGTAATAGCGCAGCATCAGGATCCGCTGCTCCCGCTCGGGCAGTTGTACGAGCAGATGCCGCACCAGATCGCGGTGCTCGACCCCGGCCAGCGCCGGGTCCTCGTAACCGAGCCTGTCCAGCAGGCCCGGCAGCCCGTCGCCCTCCTGGGCGGCCTCCAGCGACGTCGCGTGGTACGAGCGCCCGGCCTCGATGCAGGCCAGTACCTCGTCCTCGGAGATCTTCAGCCGCTCGGCGATCTCGGCGGTCGTGGGGGAGCGGCCGTGTGCCGTCGTCAGGTCCTCGGTCGCGCCGGTGACCTGTACCCACAGCTCGTGCAGCCGACGGGGGACATGGACCGTCCGTACATTGTCCCGAAAGTAGCGTTTGATCTCGCCGACGACCGTCGGCATCGCGAACGTGGGGAACTGCACCCCGCGGTCCGGGTCGAACCGGTCGATGGCGTTGATCAGACCGATCGTGCCGACCTGGACGACGTCCTCCATGGGCTCGTTGCGGCTGCGGAACCGGGC
Source organism: Streptomyces scopuliridis (assembly GCF_042790125.1). GTDB lineage: Bacteria > Actinomycetota > Actinomycetes > Streptomycetales > Streptomycetaceae > Streptomyces > Streptomyces scopuliridis_A. Next base: position 128,540 of record NZ_JBHTZS010000009.1, on the reverse strand, counting down.
CGCCGCGTACCGCACCAGCGGCAGATTCGCCTCGATGAGCGCTCCGCGTACCCGGGTGTGTTCCTCGCTGCCCGGCTCAAGCTCCTTCAGCTCGGCGAAGAGGACCTGGGTCAGTGCCCTGGTGTCCGCGCCCCTGCTCTGCGCGGCGGGGCGGGGCTCGGTCTCGATCTGGGGCAGCAGTTGAGGCGTAGTACTGGCCGGCACGGTGACGCCACCCCTTTGCGGTCGACTACGTCAACTCATCCGTCAAAAGCGGTCATAGCATCACAAGACATGTCCACTGTGTGCAAGCACCTGAAAAAACCGTGTTGACGGCAGGATGGAGCAATAACCTCAAAAGCCCCACACCGAATGGGTGCGGGGCGAGGAGGCCGACGGCTCAGAACTCGTAGTCGGCGATCACCCAGGTGGCGAATTCACGCCACTGCGCGACGCCCGCCTGGTGCGCCGGGTGGTCCAGATAGCGCTGGAGCGCCTCGCGGTCGGAGACGGCCGCGTTGATGGCGAAGTCATAGGCGATCGGGCGGTCGGTGATGTTCCAGGCGCACTCCCAGAACTCCAGCTCGGGCACCTGCCCGCCGAGCTCCCTGAAGGCCTCCGCCCCCGCGACGACGCGCGGCTCGTCGCGCGAGACACCCTCATTGAGCTTGAAGAGGACCAGGTGGCGGATCACGGGCACTCCTTGGAGGACGCGGAGGAGAGAGTGAGGGGGCGAGGGCCGCAGCGTGGCTGAATGCCGGTCAGTTGATGAGCTCGGACATGAACTCGCCGACACCCTGGGCGGCGCTCGAAATGCCCTCGAACCCTACCTGGACAAGATCGGCGGCCCGAGCAGGCGACGTGATGATCGTGTACAGCACGAAGACGGCGACCGCGTACAGCACGATCTTTCTCGCTTGCCCCATGCGCCGCTTCCTCCCCTGTCTCCCCAGTGCGGTCGCGCGTGAGTCTAACCGTATGAACGCCTCTGCCCAGAGGTCGTTCTCCCACACCGCTCCGGCCCCGAAAGCCGGACGTCCTGGCCCATACATGCCGGAAGGGTCCCGGCGCACTGCGCCGGGACCCTTCACAAGAGCGGTAGCGGAGGGATTTGAACCCTCGGTGAGTTTCCCCACACTCGCTTTCGAGGCGAGCTCCTTCGGCCGCTCGGACACGCTACCGAGAGAGAGCTTAGCCCAAGGTGGGCCGTGCTCCGAAATCGATATCCCGATAGCCGCCCGAGGGCCGCCAGATGGCTGGCCGGCGGCTGCCCGACGGCTGGTCAGCGATCCCGGAAGAACGACGTCAGCAGGTCGGCGCACTCCTCCGCGAGGACCCCGTGGATCACCTCGGGCCGGTGGTTGAGCCGCCGGTCGCGTACGACGTCCCAGAGCGAGCCGGCCGCCCCCGCCTTCTCGTCGAGCGCGCCGAACACCACGCGGTCCACCCGGGACTGGACGATCGCTCCCGCGCACATCGTGCACGGCTCCAGGGTCACCACCAGCGTGCACTCCGTGAGCCGCCAGGCTCCGAGCTGCCCGGCGGCCCTGCGGATCGCCAGGATCTCCGCATGCGCCGTCGGGTCGCCCGTGGCCTCGCGTTCGTTGTGGCCCGTGGCGAGCACCGTGCCGTCCGGGGACAGCACGACGGCGCCGACCGGTACATCACCGGACAGGGCAGCGCGTGCGGCCTCCTCCAGGGCGAGGCGCATGGCCCCCCGCCACGGTGCGCGTACCGGGTCGGGCGCCGGGTCGTGCCGGATCATCAGGGCCTGCCTTCCAGATCTTGCCGGGCTCGCGTGCCCTGGTGCCGCGCCTCGCGGCGTCGTCGTCAGTCATCCCCAAGGTCTCGGCTTCGCTCGACCAGGGGAGACCCCATCCGCTCCTGTGTGGGCTCCCTCCTCCGCCTTGCGATCCACGGCACCAGGCCCCGCTCCCTGATCCGGCCTGATCCGGAAGGCAGGCCCTATCGAACGGTCTCCAGCACCTCGGCGGCTCCCAGAGCCTCCGCGATCTCGGCCATCGCATCGGAATCCAGCGCCAGCAGATCGGCCTCGGACAGGCCGAGGTCGGTGAGAATCTCGCGGTCGCCGACGGCTCCCGCGGGCACGGTCTCCCCGTTCTTCACGGGGATGTCCTCTTCCTCCTCGTCGTTCCCGTCCGGTTCGCCGTCCTCCGTACCGTCGAGGTCCAGCGTGTCCAAGTCGTCGGCCGGGTCGTCGTCGTCCCTGCCGAGCAGTTCATCAATGAGGATCTCCCCGTACGAGGAGCGCGCGGCCGCGGCCGCGTCGGAGACGTAGATGCGAGGGTCTTCCTCGCCCTCCACGCGGATGATGCCGAACCAGGCATCCTCCTGCTCGATAAACACGAGCACCGTGTCCTCGTCCACCGAGGCTTCGCGGGCCAAGTCGGTCAGGTCCGACAAGGTCTCCACATCGTCGAGCTCTGTGTCGCTCGCTTCCCACCCGTCTTCGGTGCGCGCGAGCAGTGCGGCGAAGTACACCGTGACTCTCCCACTGGTCAGAGGTGTGACGATCCGGCGGTGCGCTGGTCTGCCCCGCCCACTCGGAATCGTGGCAGAAACGAACGCTTCGCGAGAGGTCTTCCACCGTTGCGTCGTCGGGCCATTTTATTAGGCCCCTGTTCGGCCCCGGGCGCCGGATGCCTTCCAAGAGCATGCGGGACGGACGTGAGGTACGTCCCACGCCGGGCGCGGCTGTCGGCCGGTCACCACCGGAACGTACGCATCCGCATCTGCTGACGCATCCGCGCCGCGCGGGCCTGGCGCGGTTTCACGCGCTCGCGCAGCGCCTTGGCCTCGTTCAGCTCTCGCAGGAACTGCGCGCGCCGCCGACGGCGCTCCGTCTCGCTCTCCCCGGCGTCGTCCCGACCGTCCGTCCGGGCCTCCGCCTCGGCGCGCTGATCCCGGCCTTCCCGGTCCTCGTCCGGCACGGATGCGTCACCACCTCAAGGCTGCTCACTCGGCTCCGGGGTCGTACCGGGGCCTTCTCACACCTTCCCTCGCCTGCCGGGGTTGATGCCAGCCGGGCGGTGGCAGCGCGTACAGCCTTGGCCCCCGGTTACTGTGTCGCCATGCGGATTCATGTCGTCGACCACCCGCTGGTGGCGCACAAACTCACCACGCTGCGCGATCGGCGCACCGACTCCCCGACCTTCCGGCGGCTCGCCGACGAGCTGGTCACCCTGCTCGCGTACGAGGCCACCAGGGACGTACGGACAGAACAGGTCGACATCCAGACACCGGTGACGGGCACGACGGGCGTGAAGCTCTCGTATCCGCGCCCGCTGGTCGTCCCGATCCTCCGGGCCGGCCTCGGCATGCTGGACGGCATGGTGCGGCTGCTGCCGACCGCGGAGGTGGGCTTCCTCGGGATGATCCGCGACGAGGAGACCCTTCAGGCGTCCACGTACGCGAACCGTATGCCCGAGGACCTCTCTGGACGCCAGGTGTATGTGCTCGATCCGATGCTGGCGACCGGCGGCACGCTGGTCGCGGCGATCCGTGAGCTGATCAAGCGCGGCGCGGACGATGTGACCGCGGTCGTGCTGCTCGCGGCGCCCGAGGGCGTCGAGGTCATGGAGCGCGAGCTCGCGGGCACGCCGGTGACGGTCGTCACGGCGGCGGTCGATGAGCGCCTCAACGAGAACGGCTACATCGTGCCGGGACTCGGCGACGCGGGCGACCGTATGTACGGGACGGCCGAGTAGGACAAACCCCCGGGCCCCGGTTCGCACGTTCGCGAACCGGGGCCCAGGGGAAGGTACGGGGGTCAGTGCTTCGGGGCCGCCCCCAAATCCCCGCAGGCGGGATCCGTCGCGGGGCTCGCCACGGTGGCCAGGGCCTGGTCGGCGTCCTTCTGCTCGGTCAGCTCCTTGAAGGCCGCGCCGAGGATCAGATCGACGTCCGGTGTCTTACGGGTGTCGGTCTTCGACGTGGCCCCCTTCAGCTGGGCGCCGAGGACGGTGAAGAACCCGTCCTCGGGCTTCTCGCCGCCGACCAGTATCCCGGTGCCCGGGACCTTCTTGTCGTACGCGGCGGGGGCGTTGCCCACCTTGCCGATGACGAAGCCACGTTTCTTCAGCTCGTCGGCGGTGACCTTGGCGAGTCCGCCTCGCGGGGTCGCGTTATAGACGTTGACCGTGATCTGGCCGGGCTTGGGGAGCGCCTTGACGGGCGCGGACGAGTGCTCGCAGCCGGACTTCCGGGCGGCGGCGGCGCTTTTCGTGCCGCCCCCCGTGAAGACGTCGATGAGCTGCAGCGTTCCCCAGCCGGTCAGGCCGAGGGCAGCGACGGAGGCGACGGCCGCGAGCACGATCCTGCGACGATGACGGGGGCGGCGCATGCGCGGGTACTTGGAGCCCGTAATGCGGTACTTTCCGCCCATGCCGGGGGGAGTCAGCATGCTCATGGCCGCAGCGTAGTGCGCGCTGCTGGTGTTTCCTACTAAATGATCAACCGGTTGCGCGGACCGGGTGACGATAGGCCCCGAAAGGCTCAGTGCCCGACGGGCCGGCCCGTCGTGGACCTCGTCGTCGGACCCTGTCCGTACGGACAGGGTCAGCCCCGATCGAGCTCCAGCACGCGCGCGTGCAGCACCTGGCGCTGCTGGAGCGCGGCGCGGACGGCGCGGTGCAGGCCGTCCTCCAGATAGAGATCGCCCTGCCACTTCACGACGTGGGCGAACAGGTCCCCGTAGAAGGTCGAGTCCTCGGCGAGCAGCGTCTCCAGGTCCAGTTGACCCTTCGTGGTCACGAGCTGATCGAGGCGGACCGGGCGCGGCGCGACATCCGCCCACTGCCGGGTGCTTTCCCGGCCGTGGTCGGGATACGGCCGCCCGTTACCGATGCGCTTGAAGATCACACGGAAAGCCTACCGGGCGAGCGGCTCCGGGCGCAGCCATGGTGCGCCAGTGCAAAGGTCGCATTTAGTGGCAAAGGGGGAGCGAAGCGTGAGTGGAACCAGCCCCTCCGGCGCCCGTGCGCCCGGGAACGTGGCTACCGGCCGCCGGTGCGTGCCGCTGATTCGCTCGAAAGAGGGGCGGTGAGGCGCGCGACAGCGGCTCACTCCGGCCGCCCGTCGCTCGGACCCGTTAGACGGGCGGGGTGCCCGGCGGGGACTGCGGGCGCGGGTTCGGCGGCGGATGCGGGCCGGGATCGGGGGGTATTTTGGGGCCGCCCGGTTTCGCGTGCTTTCCGTTGCTCATTCCGGTCCGCCGGTTCGAGAGTCCGAAGATTCCGAACGGAGGAAAGATATCCACGCGCCTCGGGAAATTCGCCTCGGCGCAGCTGAGGCACAGCAGGTCCATACAGCCGTCCTGGGTGGTGCGTGCCGCCTCCACGCTGTTTATCCAGCAGGATTCGCAGTACCAGCAGTCCGTCTTCGAGAGCAGCACGGTGGTCAAGGTCGCCCTGGGCATCACGTCACCTTTCCGAGCGCCGCGTTCTGGTGACCTCCAGGGGATACCCGAAAATAGACCGGCTCGTGCAATTCACCTGCTTCGGCGGGTAGTTGTTCCGCCCGACGCCGCCGGGGCATAGTCGTGCCGAGGACCACGGCCTCCAATTCAGGGGGACGGTGTGTCATTGAGTTCGATTCCTCGCGCATTGTCGTCCTCGGGGCGATGCAACTACGTTGCACAGGACAAGGGTTGCGTTGCGCGGGGTGGGCGCACAACGTTGAACGCGTTCCAGTCGAGATCTGTCACATGACATGAGGGGAGCGGCCATGGGCCGACGCAACGCAGGGGGCGGGGAGAAAGGCGCCAGCACGGCCGATGTCTTCGGCGAAGTTCTCAAGCACTGCCGTGAGTCCATAGGTGTTACGCAAATAGCACTGGCTGGCGAAGTCCCCTGCGATCGCTCCTACGTTGCCCGTGTGGAAGCAGGAACACGTGTTCCTGACGAGAAATTCGCTGAGACGTGCGACATCGTGCTGCGTACCGGCGGCATCCTGCAGAAGCTCTGGCACAAGATCGACTGGTATCCGGAGGTGGACCATCCGGACTGGTTCAAGCGACGTGCCGCCATGGACGCCGAGGCGACGGCGCTCCGTGAGTACCAGACCCAGATGATGCCGGGGCTGCTGCAGACCGAGGACTACGCCCGCGCGCTGCTCTCGCGCCGGGCCGGCGGGGACGAGCTGGAAAGACGCGTGCGCGCGCGGCTCAGCAGACAACACAGGTTTCTCTCCCCCGAGGGGCCGCTGCTGCTCATGGTCCTGGACGAGAGCTGCATCAGGAACACCGTCGGAAGCGCGGCCGTCATGCGGGATCAGTGCGCACATCTGCTGCGTGTGGGAAAGCAGCCGAACATCCGTGTCCAAGTCGCTCCCGCGGGTGTCCCGGGTATTTGGCGTCCCAATACGTCCATGTCCCTGATCACCCTCGCGGATGGTCATGTCTGGGTGTACTCGGAATCGCTTGACCGCGGGCACTTCAGCGACGATCCGGAAGTTACCGGCCGTCATGCACAGACCTATGCTGTTCTGAGGGCGGATGCGCTGTCCGCCTCCGAGTCTGCCGCGTTGCTCCATGACGCGATGGAAGGGTACGGCCACCATGATGAATCGCGATTTCAGAGCGACAACGTGGGTAAAGAGCAGTTACAGCGGCGACAACAGCGGAAATTGCGTGGAAATAGGCACCGGTATCCCGGGCATTATCCCCGTCCGTGACAGCAAGAATACCGAAGGCCCGGTCCTTGTGTTCAGCAGAGCTGTTTTCTTCACTTTTGTTTCCGGCGCCAGAACCGCAGCGCACCCCACCGCCTGATCGCAATGGGGTGCGCTGAGCCGTTTGATCTCCCCGCTATGCGGTGGGCGTGTGGCCGCGGGAGTGCGAAACAGTGTCGGTCGCGCCGCCCTTGAGCGGCATCCGCGCCCCTTCGGTCTTCGCCGCGGGCTTGGTCACCGAACTCAGATCGTGGGCGTAGGTGCCCACGGCGTTGGCGATCACTCCGATGTTAATGCCGAACGCCTTCATATTGATGTTCGAGAGGTCATCGCAGGCCGCGTGGTAGCACTTGTCGTACGCGACACCGGCCTCGCCGCCGTACTTCACGGCCTGGGCCTCGGACTTGATGCCCTCGGCGCCGGTGAAGGTACCGCCGGACGGGATGCCCGCGTCGATGAACGGCCCGTAGTCGGAGCGGCCGTCGAAGTCCGTGCCCTCGTGCGGAACGTTCCTGCTGTCGAGGAAGTCGGTGATGCCCTTCTCCAGCTGGGCGGAGCCCTCGGGTCCGGGGCCCGCGCCCTCGCCGTCCGAATCGTCGCCGTCGTACACGAACTGGGCGAAGTTCGGCGAGGCGATCATGTCGAAGTTGAGGTAGAGCGCGATGTCCTCGCGCTGTGCGTCGGTGAGGCCGTTGACGTACGCCTCGGCGCCGAGCAGGCCCAGCTCCTCCGCCGACCACCAGGCGAAGCGCACCTTGTTCGCCGGCTTGTCATGCGTCTTGGCGAGCTTGAGGGCGACGTCCAACAGCCCGGCGGAACCGGAGCCGTTGTCGTTGATGCCGGGGCCCTCGGTGACCGAGTCCAGATGGGAGCCGAGCATGACGGTCCGGTCCGCCCTGCCGCCCTTGGTCTCGGCGATCACATTGCGGGTGGTGCGCTCCTCCTGGAGCTGGCGGATGTCCAGAGAGACCTTCACCGCGCCCTTGGCGGCCTCGGCGGCGAGTGCCTGGCCCTCGGCCTGCGTGATGCCGCCCGTGGGGATCTTCCCGGCGTCCGGACCGCCGAGCGTTCCGTTGAGGGAGCCCGTGGTGTTGTTGTAGATGACCGCGGCGACCGCACCGGCCGCCGCCGCTTCCTTCTGCTTCGTCGCGAAGTCGCAGCCGCCGCGCTGGATCAGCGCGATCTTGCCGGTGAAGGCGCCGGCGGCGTAGTCGGCGGGCTCGCAGCCCGTGGTCGCGTCGACCGGGACGGCGGCGAGGTCGGCCGCGATCCCGCCCTCCTTGGTGGAGGTCGTGTACGACATGGCCACGATCTCGACGTCGCGCGGCGTCGGCGCGGTGACCGTGAGCTTCTCGGCGAGCGTCTCGATATAGGTGATGTCGAACGTGTCGTACGAGACCTGGTAACCGGCCTTCTTGAGCTGGCTGTACACGTACGCGGCGGAGGCGTCGTGGCCGAGCGTGCCCGCCGCCCTGTTGCCGTTGGCGGAGTCCGCGATGGCCTGGAACTTCTCCAGATGCCGATACGCGTCGCCGGCCGATGCCTCGCGCACCAGCTTCCGGGAGAGCTTCGCCGCGTCCTTGGCGGCGTCCTTGGCCGGGTCGTGGGAGAGCGCGGTGGCGGGCGAGGCGGACAGCAGGAGAGGGGCGGCCAGCGCGGTGGTGGCCGCGACTGCCAGGAGTCTGCGGGACGTTGCGTTCACAGGGACTGGGATCCTTCCAGTGCGAACAAAGGTGAGGGAAAGCTAGCCAGCGCCGCGCTCCCTGGGAACACCTGTGTCACAGCTCACGGTGCGTATCGGTGGATCAGCCGCGGATCAGCCGCGGATCGGGGGCAGGCCGGACGGTGGTCAGTCGGTCCTGGGCGCTCGTGCCGCCTTCGCCGCGCGCTTCGTCTCCTGCTTGAACGCCCGTACCTTGGCCAGCGATTCGGGTCCGGTGATGTCCGCCGCCGAGCGGTACGACCCCACGTCCCCGTACGCCCCCGCGGCCTCGCGCCAGCCCTTGGGCTGTACCCCGTACTGCTTGCCCAGCAGTGCCAGGAAGATCTGGGACTTCTGCTTGCCGAAGCCGGGCAGCGCGTTGAGCCGGTCCCGTACCTCCGCGCCGGTGGCGATGTCACGCCAGATCGCGCGGGGATCGCCGTCGTAGTGCTCGACGAGGTACTGGCAGAGCTGTTGGACGCGTCTGGCCATCGACCCCGGATAGCGGTGCACGGCGGGCTTGTCCGTGAGCAGTGCGACGAACGCCTCGGGGTCGTACGCGGCGATCTCGTGGGCGTCGAGGTCGTCGTGTCCCATGCGTACGGCGATGGTGTACGGGCCGAAGAACGCCCATTCCATCGGCACCTGTTGGTCAAGCAGCATGCCGACGAGCGCGGCCAGCGGGCTGCGGCCGAGCAGTTCGTCGGCCTCGGGCTGTTGTGCGAGCCGGATTGTGGTGCTCATTCAGCGATGATCGCCTGGGTCGCGTGGTGGGCCGGGCACGCCACGCGCTTGTCGTGTGTTCATATGACTAATTTGTGGTCCGAATGGCGGAGTCGGGCGAAGGGTAGATCACGACGGAGGGAAAACCACCGGAATCGTCAGGAAAGGCCGCTCGCACGTGACACAGCCGTTTGAATTGCCGGATTTCTATTTGGCTTATCCGGCCCGGCTCAATCCGCACCTGGAGGAGGCCAGGGCGCACTCCAAGCAGTGGGCCGGAGACATGGGCATGCTGGAGGGGTCGGGTGTCTGGGAGGAGCACGACCTCGATTCCCATGACTACGCGCTGCTCTGCTCGTACACGCATCCGGACTGCGACGGTCCGGCGTTGTCGCTGGTCACGGACTGGTATGTGTGGGTGTTCTTCTTCGACGACCACTTCCTGGAGGTCTACAAGCGGCCCCAGGACCGGGAGGGCGGCAAGGCGTATCTCGAACGGCTGGCCGCCTTCATGCCGATGGATCTCGCCGCCGGATTCCCGGAGCCGACCAATCCGGTCGAGGCGGGGCTGGCGGACCTCTGGGCCCGTACGGTCCCGAGCATGTCGATGGCGTGGCGGCAGCGGTTCGCGGAGTCCACGGAGAATCTCCTCAACGAATCCGACTGGGAACTCGCGAACATCAACGCGCATCGGGTCGCGAATCCCGTCGAGTACATCGAGATGCGCCGCAAGGTCGGTGGAGCGCCCTGGTCCGCGGGGCTCATCGAGTACGCGGCGAATGCCGAAGTGCCCGCGGAGATCGCCGGCTCACGCCCGCTGCGGGTGCTGAAGGAGACGTTCTCGGACGCTGTCCATCTGCGCAACGACCTGTTCTCGTACCAGCGGGAGATCGAGGAGGAGGGCGAGCTGAGCAATGGCGTGCTCGTCCTGGAGACCTTCCTCGGCTGTACGACACAGGAGGCGGCGGACGCGGTCAACGATCTGCTCACCTCCCGCGTCCAGCAGTTCGAGAACACCGCGCTGACCGAACTGGGGCCGCTCTTCGCGGAGAAGGGGCTGGATCCGCAGTCGTGCGCCGACACCCTCGCCTATGTGAAGGGGCTTCAGGACTGGCAGTCGGGCGGCCATGAGTGGCATATGCGCTCCAGTCGGTATATGAACGGCGCCGGTTCCGGCCCCGGCTCCGGTTCCGGCCTCGGCTCCGGTGGCGAGGCTGTCGGGGGGACAGGTGATGGGGCGGGCGTGTCGTTCTCGCTGGTGCCGGTCGGTCTCGGTACGGCCGCGGCCGATATCGCGAAGGCGATCAGCGCGGGTGCGCCGGCGCGGGCGCGCAGCCACAGCCCTGTCCCGTTCCAGCGGGTCGGCCCCGCCGTACTGCCCGAGTTCCGGATGCCGTTCGGGCTGTCGCTGAGTCCGCATCTGCACCACTCGCGGGAGCACACCGTCGAGTGGGCCCACCGCATGGGGATGCTGGAGGCGCAGCCGGGTATCCCCGGCTCGGGCGTCTGGGACGAGCGGCGGCTGCGCCGTATCGACCTGCCGCTCTGCGCGGCCGGTATCCATCCGGACGCCACGGCGGAGGGGCTGGATCTCACTTCGGACTGGCTGACGTGGGGGACGTACGGCGACGACTACTACCCGGTGGTCCACGGCAACGCACGCGATGTGGCGGGCGCGAAGGCGTGCAACGACCGGCTGGCGCTGTTCATGCCGGTCGAGAGCTTCGGGACACCGGCGCCCGCGACCGCGCTGGAACGTGGGCTGGCCGATCTCTGGGTCCGTACGGCGGGCCGGCTGGACCCGGAGGCGCGCCGTGCCTTCCGCAAGTCGGTCGTGGACATGACCGACAGCTGGCTGTGGGAGCTGGCCAATCAGGCGCAGAACCGGATCCCCGACCCCGTCGACTACATCGAGATGCGCCGGCGGACCTTCGGGTCGGACATGACGATGCGTTTGTCCTGGCTGGGCCATGGCCGGGTGGTACCGCCCGAGATCTACCGCTCAGGGCCGATGAGGTCCCTGGAGAACGCGGCCCAGGACTACGGGACGCTGATGAACGACGTCTTCTCGTACCAGAAGGAGGTGGAGTTCGAGGGCGAGCTGCACAACGGTGTGCTCGTCGTGCAGAACTTCTTCAACTGCGACTATCCGGCCGCCCTCACCATCATCGACGACCTGATGCACTCGCGGCTGAGCCAGTTCCGGCATGTCGTCGCCCATGAACTGCCCGTGCTGTACGACGACTTCGGCCTCGACGCGGACGCGCGCCGGGTGCTCGACGGCCATGTGAAGGGGCTGGAGAACTGGCTGGCCGGGATTCTCAACTGGCACCACGGCTGTAAGCGGTACAAGGAGGCCGAACTGCTGGAGGACCGGGCCCGTATCACCCGTCGGCTGCCGCCCGTTCCGAGCGGGCTCGGCACCTCCGCGGCAAGGATTCACCTACCTGGGTGGGAACCGGCTCGATCTTTGCCCCAAATGGCGCAGTAACTCGCTTACGGGCGCGCCCGTTTGTCATCCGGTCGATGTGATCGTTTACCGGATGGGGGCCGTGGGTGGCGAGCGGAAACGCACTGTACGGGCGTACGGAGGCGCGAGGCCCGCGCGCGAGGGGGCGCGCGGAAGGCGGGGAGGGGGCGGAGTCACGGACGGCGGTGCTTGAGGGCGTCGCCGGATGGGTGCCGGGGGAGCCGGTCCCCAATGGGGCGTTGCCCGCGGAGTGGGAGGTCGATGACGCCTGGATCCGTACCCGCACGGGCATCGCCGACCGCCATCGGGCGGCTCCGGGGATGTCCACGGGGGACCTCGCGTACGAGGCGGCGAGGCTGCTGCTCGGAGAGACGGCTTCACCGGGGGCGGGTCGGGGGTGGACGGGATCGGCGGGATCGGCGGGGTCCGGCCCCGCGCGGGCGGTGGACGCCGTGGTGCTGGCCACGGCGACGCCGGACCATCTCTGTCCGGGGACCGCGCCGGCGCTGGCGGCCCGACTGGGGTTGGGGACGGTACCCGCGTTCGATATCGGCGCGGTGTGCAGCGGCTTTGTCTACGGGCTCGCCGTCTGCCATGGACTGGTGGTGTCGGGGCTCTGTGAACGGGTGCTCCTGGTGGGCGCCGATGTGTACTCGACCTGGCTGGACCCCCGGGACCGCTCGTCGGGTGTGGTGTTCGGCGACGGAGCCGGCGCGGCGCTGATCGGTGCGGGCAGGGCCGGAGACCCGGGCGAACTGCTCGCCTTCGATCTGGGCAGTGATGGCACGGGATATGACCTGATCACCGTGGTGGGCGGCGGGGCGCGGTCGAGGTCGGTGGCGGAACCGTCCGCCGAGGGCGACGAGTTCTTCCGGATGCGGGGGCGGGCGGTCTATCAGCACGCGGTCGAGCGGATGACCGGGTCGTGCCGCTCGCTGCTGCGCACGGTGGGCTGGGACGCCGCCGAGGTCGACCATTTCGTACCGCACCAGGCCAACGCCCGGATCCTGCGGGCCGTCGCCGAACGTGTGGGGATCGGGGCCCGGAGCTGTGTCACCCATCTCGACCGGGTGGGCAATACCGGCGCGGCCTCCATCCCGCTCGCCCTGGCCGACGCGGACGCGCGGGGACGTTTCCGCACGGGCGACCGCATGCTGCTGACCGCCTTCGGCGGCGGCCTCACCTGGGGGACGGTGGCGCTGCGCTGGCCCGCGGCGACGGCGCCCACGACGACAGCGCTCGCGGTGACCACGTCTGCGGTGACCACGTCTGCGGCGACCGCGTCCGAGGCCGTACGGCCCGAGAACTCACGGGCCACGGCCCTCGACGGAAGGAACGGATCATGACGCCGACGGCTGAGGGGAGCGGGACGGTCGCGGTGACCGGGCTCGGGGTGGTGACTCCCGCAGGTCATGATGAACGGTCGTTCTGGGAAGGGCTGTGCGCGGGGCGGTCGGTGGCCCGGCAGCGCCCGGAACTGGCCGGTATGCCGGTCGACTTCTCCTGCGCGGTCGAGGGCATCGATCTCGACGCGGTGATCGGCGGCAGGTCGGTCTGGCGGATGGCGCGGTTCGTGAAGCTGGCGCTGATCGCGGCCCGGCAGGCCGTGGCGGACGCCGGACTCGACCCCGCGAGCTGGGACGGCGGCCGGGTGGGTGTGGTGCTCGGCGTGGGCGTCGGGGGTGTCTCCGTACTCGTCGACAACGCGCTGAAGCTCCAGGCGGACGGCCCGCAGGCGGTCTCCCCCGTACTGGTGCCGATGATGATCCCCAACGCGGCGGCGGGAGAGGTCGCCATCGCGCTCAAGGCCCGGGGGCCGAGCCTGGCCCCGGCGACCGCCTGTGCCTCGGGGGCCACCGCGATCGCCGTGGCCCGGGATCTGCTGACGAGCGGGCAGTGCGATGTGGTGGTGGCCGGGGGCGCCGAGTCCGTACTGACTCCGCTGGTGGTGACGGCCTTCGCGCGGATGGGCGCGCTGTCGACGCGTACCGGCGATCCGGGCGGGGCGTCACGGCCGTTCGCGTCGGACCGGGACGGGTTCGTGATCGGCGAGGGCGCCGCCATGGTCGTCCTGGAACGGGAGGCGGACGCACGGGCCCGGGGCCGGGCGCCGCGCGCGCTGCTGGCCGGCGCGGGCGCCAGTACGGACGCGCACCACCCGACGGCGCCCGCGCCGGACGGCCGGTGGGCCCAGGTGGCGGTGGAGGTTGCGCTGCGGGACGCGGGGTGGAGTCCGTACGACGTCGGGCATGTCAACGCGCACGGCACGTCGACGCCGCTCAACGACGCGATGGAGGCGACACTGATCGACCGGGTCTATCCGCACCGTCCGTCGGTCACGGCGCCGAAGGGCGTGGTGGGGCACACGCTGGCGGCGGCGGGGGCGATCGAGGCGGTGGCGACGGTGCTCACCCTCGAACATGGCGTGATTCCGCCGATCGCCAACGTGGACGCGCCCGCTGTCGAGTTCGACCTCGACTGTGTGACGAAGGAACCCCGGCGGCAGTGGGTGGAGACGGCGGTCAGCCACTCATTCGGGTTCGGCGGGCACAACGTGGCGCTGGCGTTTCGGCGGGCCTGACGACCCGTCATATCAGGGAGCTGATCGTACGAATGTCCCATGGTTCTGCGGGTGGGAGAGTCGTTTCTTCGCCATTGATTGATCGTTATACCGGCATGAGTATAAATATCAATAGCGTTGCCGTGAATGCGGTGGATTCGCTGACGCGCGTGCTCTTCGGGGAGGACTTCGACCGGGAGCACGCGCCATGGCGTCGGCTCGCCGCCGCGGCGCCGTTCCGCCGCCGGCCCGGTGCCTCGTCCACGGAGCGGCTGGCGATGGCGTACGAGCGGCTGCGTACCGTCAACGACACGCTCGACAGCCCGGCGGAGCTGGTGGCCGACCCGCGTGGGCTCGCCGCGCTGCATGAGTGGCTGGGCCCGGTCGATCCGGCGTTCACGACGGTCGCGGGCATTCACTACAACCTGTTCCTCGGCAGTCTCCTCGACCACGCGGAGAGCGGGAAGGGCGTGGCGCGCGGCACGGCGCGGGACACGGCGGATGCGGCGGACATGGCGAACGCGGCGGGCTCTGCGGATGTGGCGGGCTCTGCGGATGCGGCGGGCTCTGCGGATGCGGCGGGTATGGCGGAACTGGCCGACTTCCTCGCGCTGCGCCGGGTGGGCACGTTCCTCTGTACGGAGGTGGCGCACGGAAACGACGCGGTCGCCGTGGAGACGACGGCGGCCTACGACCGGGAGCGGGACGGCTTCGTCCTGTGCACGCCGCACGCGGGGGCGCAGAAGTTCATGCCCAACACCAGCCCGGTGGGCGGCCCCAAGTCCGGTGTGGTGGCTGCCCGGTTGCTGGTGGACGGTGCCGATCAGGGCGTTTTTCTGTTTCTGACCCCGCTGACCGACGCCTTTGGGGCGCTCCCCGGCGTCCGGGTGCGCAGGCTGCCCGCCCGGCTGGGCAGCCCGGTGGACCACTGTCTGACCTCGTTCGACCGGGTCTTCGTGGGACGCGACGCGCTGTTGGGCGGTGCGCAGGGGTGGATCGGTGAGGACGGTGTGTTCCGGAGCGAGCAGAGCAACCGCCGACGGCGCTTTCTGACCTCGATCGGCCGGGTCACGGCGGGCAAGCTCTCGATGAGCGCGTGCGCGGTCGGTTCGGCGCGGGTCACGCTGGCGCTCGCCGTGCGGTACGGCGGGCACCGGCTGATCTCCGGTTCCAGGGGCGGGAAGCGGGTACCGGTGTTCGCGCACCGCAGCCACCACGGCCCGCTGGTCGGGGCCCTGGCCACGGTCTTCGCGATGTCCTTGCTGCACCGTACGGCGCTGGACGCGTGGGAGTCGCGTACCGAAGCGGACACGGCCGAGGCCGAGCGGCTGGTGGCCGTCGCCAAGGGCTGGATCAGCTGGCGGGCGCGTGAGGTCATCGTGGAGTCGCGGGAACGGTGCGGCGCGCAGGCGCTGTTGGAGAACAACGGCATGACCGAGCTGCTGGCGGGTATCGAGGGCGTCATCACGGCCGAGGGCGACAATGTCGCGATCTACGCGAAGGCGGCGGCCGAGATGCTGTTCTCGGCGGCTCCCGGGCCGGTCGCGGTGTCGGGTCCGGAGCCGGGGGACGGACCGTACGATCCCTCGCGCCGCGGGCTGACCGAACCGATGTTCCTGGACGGTCTCCTCGTCGCCATCGAGGCCGTATGGCTGGCGCGGGCACGCCGCCGGATGAGCGAGGTGCCGCACGGCGATCCGCTGGCGCGGTGGAACGCGGCGTCCGGGGCCGCGCTGCGCGCCGTGGAGGCGTACGCGTACCGGCGCGCGTCGGAGGCGTACGCGGTGGCGGTGGCAGGACTGGAGCCCGGCTCGTCACCCTCGTCGCTCTCGTCGCCCTCGCCCTCGCCCTCGTCCGTCGCCGCCATGTCGCCGTCCTCGGCCCATGACCTGCTGCGTTCGCTGCACCGGCTCTTCGCGCTCCAGTGGATCGACCGGAACAGCGGCGATCTGCTGGCCGCCGGCCGGCTGGCCCCCCGTCATCTCGACGAACTGCCCGAGGCCGTCGAACAGCTCATCTCACGGCTGGCCGGCCATGCCCCCGCCCTCGTCGATTCCTTCGCGCTGCCGGAGGAGATGTTCGCCGACTGGCCCATTTCCGGGGCGGGTTACGCGGACGCCTACGACGACGCGGAGGGCGCGTGGCACGCCGTACTCGCCGCACCCGCCGCACCCGCTTGAAACCACCGACCCCTTCGACCGACCCAACCCCTGGAAAGGACATCCCATGAGCGAGATCCACCCGAAGATCACCGAGGTGCTGACGGCGACGTTCAAGGTGCCCGCCGCGGAGATCATCCCCGAGGCCACGATGGACAGTCTGGAGATGGACTCCCTCGCCGTCGCCGAGTTCGCCGTCATCATCAAGGAGACGCTGGGGATCGACGCCGACTCGGACTCGCTGCTCAAGGGCGCCACGCTGGCGCAGATCACCGCGTTTCTCGACGGGGCGCGCACGGCGCGTACGGCGCGCACCACGCACGCGGTGCACACGCTCCGCGCGGTGCACACGGTTCACGTGAAGGCCACGGCTCACGCGGCGGGCTCGGCTCACGCGGCGAACACCGCTCACGGGGCGAACACGGCTCACGGGGCGAACACCGCTCACGGGGCGGGCACGGCGAGCGGCGTCAGCGAGACGAACGAGGCCCCGGTGGGCGTCGGCCGATGACCGGACCCGCCATCGCCATCACCGGTCTGGGGATGATCACCCCGGCCGGGAACGACACCGACTCCACCTGGCGCGGCGTGTGCGAGGGAGTCTCCCCCGCCCACCGGGTGCCCGAACTGAGCGGCTGCGCGGTCGACTTCGCCTGTACGGTCGAAGGCATCGACCTCGACGCGGCGATCGGCGGGCGTACGGCCTTCCGGATGGGCCGGTACGTGAAGTTCGCGCTCCTCGCCGCGCGCGAAGCGGTTGCCGACGCCGGACTCGACCCGGCGCGCTGGGACGGCACCCGGGTCGCCGTCGTGGTCGGGACCAGCAGCGGAGGCTCCGCCAGCCTGACGGAACAGTCCGTCGCGCTCGACCGACGCGGGCCCGAGGCGACCTCCCCGTCCGGGATCCTGCTCACGATCCCCAACATGCCGGCGGCCGAGATCGCCATCAAGATGCGGGCCACCGGGCCCAGCATGGCGCCGTGCACGGCGTGTTCTTCAGGGGTCACGGCGCTGTCCGTGGCGCGGGATCTGCTCTCCACCGGGCAGTGCGACATCGCCGTGGCGGGGGCGACGGAGTCCATCGTCTTCCCGGTCGCCATAACCGGGTTCGTGCGCTCGGGCGCCGCCGCGCTGGCGGGTCCCGGCGACGACCCGGCGCGGCTGTGCCGGCCCTTCGCCTCGGACCGCGCGGGGCTGGTCCTGGGGGAGGGCGCGGCGATCATGGTGCTGGAGCGCGAGCGGGACGCGCGGGCGCGCGGCGCGGAGCCACGCGCGCTGCTGGCGGGCGCCGGTGCCACGACCGACGCGCACCACCCGACGAGCCCGCACCCCTCGGGCGCCGTCGCCCAGCGCGCGGTGGAGGTGGCGCTGCGGGACGCGGGGTGGAGTCCGTACGACGTCGGGCATGTCAACGCGCACGGCACGTCGACGCCGCTCAACGACGCGACCGAGGCGGCGCTGATCAGCCGGGTCTATCCGCACCGCCCGCCGGTCACGGCGCCCAAGGGCGTGCTGGGGCACTGCATGGGGGCGGCGGGCGCGATCGAGGCGGGCCTGACCGTGCTGACGCTCCAGCACGGCGTCGTACCGCCGATCGCCAACCTGGACGCGCCTGCCGTCGAGTTCGACATCGACTGTGTGACCAAGCAGCCGCTGCGCCGGCGGATCGACCGCGCGGTCAGCCACTCGTTCGGCTTCGGCGGACACAACGCGGTGCTGGCGCTGCAACGCGCCTGATCCGCGCCGCCGCATGCCGTTCCGCACGCGGTCGTACGCTGTCCCGCACGCCGTCGTACGTACCGCAGCGCTCACCGCCGTACGTCCCGCGTCAGCGCGCGCTCGGTCCCACGTCAGCGCGGGCTCGTACCGCGTCAGCGCGCTCGTACCGCGTTCAGCGCGTGCTCGTCATGCGTCAGTGCGTGCGATGCGCCGGTGCACACAATGCGCCGGCGTACGGAATGCCGTCCTCCAGCCACGCGCCGGGGGGCGGCCTCCCCTCACTCCCACCCCCGGAGGCCCCACCATGAGCAGGCACCCGCCGCTCCGAGGACGTACCGCCGTCATCACCGGCGCCGCGCGCGGCGTCGGCGAACAGCTCGCCCGGTCCCTCTCCGAGCGCGGCGCCCGGCTGGCGCTCGTCGGCCTGGAGAAGTCCGAACTCGCCCGTGTCACCGCGTCATTGGCGGGCGAGGCGGACCACTGGCACGCGGATGTCACCGACGCGGCGGCCATGCTGCGTACGGCACGGCTCGTCGAGGAGCGCTTCGGTACGGTCGACATCGTCGTCGCCAACGCCGGGGTCGCGGCGGGCGGGCTCTTCCGTCACTCCGAGCCCGACGCGTGGCGCCGCGTCATCGAGGTCAATCTGATCGGCAGCGCCAACACCGCCCGCGCCTTCCTGCCCGCGCTGCTGGACTCGCGCGGCTACTACCTCCAGATCGCCTCGCTCGCGGCCCTCGCCCCCGCGCCGATGATGTCGGCCTACTGCGCCTCGAAGGCCGGGGCCGAGTCCTTCGCGCACACCCTGCGCACCGAGGTGGCGCACCACGGGGTGGAGATCGGCGTCGGTTATCTCACCTGGACCGACACCGACATGGTCCGGAGCGCCGAGCAGGACGCCACGCTCCGCGAGCTGCGCTCCCGTATGCGCTGGCCCGCCAACCGCACCTATCCGCTGGCACCGGCCGTGGACCGGCTCACCACCGGCATCGAACGCCGGGCCCGCCAGGTCTACGCCCAGCCCTGGCTCCGCGCGGCCCAGCTCGTACGCGCGGCCCTCCCGCCCGCCGCCGCCCGCCGGGCCCGCCGCGCCCTGCCCGCCCTGGAACCCGCGTCGGCCACGACCCCCACCACCCTGCTGGGCGCGGGCGGAGCCGCGAACGAGGTCGGCGGCGCGGGCCCGACGTAGTCCGGCCTGGTGAGAGGCCCGGCAGCCCGGCCAGGAGCGAGGCCGGGCGCCGTCCCGCGGCTGCCGCCGCACGTTGCGTGCACCGTGCGTACGCTGGGAACTCCCGGCTCATCCGGCGGAAGCCGCGCGGCGGAAATATGATGAAGGTGAGGCTTGAGCGAGAGGCCCCTTCTGTACTCCGTTGCGAGGAACAACTCACAGCGGTCCACCAATGGACGTACCTCGGAGCGGTGCATGACCCGGCGTCGTCCCAGCCGGTCGGCGAGCGCCGACGACCTGCTGACCACACTCGGCCGGCTCACCGCCCAGGCGAGGCGGCGGGTGGAGCTTCAGCACGCCCGGGTGGAGCTGGCGGAGGCCCTCCAGCGCGCGATGCTCCCGCCCTTCCTGCCCGCCGTACCGGGGCTGCGGACCGCCGCCCGATACGCGCCCGCGCGGGACGGTCTGGACATCGGCGGCGACTGGTACGACGGTTTTCTGCTGCCCGACGGCGCGCTCGCGTTCTGTGTCGGCGATGTCCAGGGCCACGATGTCGAGGCGGCCGTGATCATGGGGCAGGTACGGATCGGCCTGCGGGCGGTCGCGGCGGCGGCCGGTGATCCCGGGCAGGTGCTGAGCCGGGCCAACGATCTGATGCTGTCGGTGGACTCCACCCTCTTCGCGACCTGTACGTTCCTCCGCTTCGACCCGGTCACGCGCGTGCTGGAGAGCGCCCGCGCCGGCCATGTGGCGTCGGTGTGGGCCGCGGCGGACGGCAGCTCGGGGGTCGCCGAGGACCCGGGCGGTCTGCCACTGGGCATCCTGCCGGGGGAGACCTACCCGGTGATCCGTCGCCGGCTGACGGAGACCGGGGCGTTCGTGCTGGTCACGGACGGTGTGGTGGAAGGCCCCTCGTTCCGGGTCGAGGACGGCCTCGGGCAGGTGGCCCGGCTGGCCTCCGCGGCGGTCCTGGCCGGCGAGGCCGCCCGTGACGGTGCGGATCCCGGCGAGCTGGCCGCCGAAGTGCTGAAGGTGGCCGAGCTGACCGGTCACTCGGACGACGCCGCCGTGCTCGTCCTCTGCCATGACTCCGTACCGGAGGGTCCGGTCGGCGCGTAGGCCCTGTCGGTACGGGGTGACGCGCGCCCTTCGGCAGTGCGTGTCACGGCGTACACGGGCGGCGGGCGTTGTCTGATGGCTGATGTGGTGCGTACCGAGGAAGTCCGACGTCTGTCCCTGGCCGGTCTGCGGATTCTCGGCGTCGCCGTCGCCTACTACGGGACCGCGCAGCTCGGTCTGCTGAAGCAGCTGGTGATCGGGGGCGCGGTCGTGACGCCTCTCTGGCCGTCCTCGGGCATCGCGCTGGCCGCCCTGCTCTTCCTGGGCCTCGGGGTGTGGCCGGGGATCTCGCTCGGTGCCCTCTTCACCATCGTGACGCTCGGTCCCATCCACCTCTTCGACATCGGGATCATCGCCGCGAGCACCATCGCGCCGGTCTTCGCGTATCTGATGCTCCGGCGCGTGGGTTTCCGTACGGAGCTGGACCGGCTGCGGGACGGGATCGCCCTGGTGTTCCTGGGGGCGCTGGCGGGGATGCTGATCAGCGCGACCCTGGGCACGGCGATGCTGGGGATCGGCGGCAAGCTCGGGAACACGGGTCACGACGGATTCTGGCCGGCCTGGTCGGCGTGGTGGGTGGGCGACGCCATGGGGGTGCTCGTGGTCACCCCGGTGCTGCTGATGCTGCGCGGGGTCCGGCGCCCCCGGGCAGCGGACTTCCGCCGCTGGCCGGAGGCGCTGGCCCTGCTGATCGTCGCCGTCGTCGTGACGCCGCTGGCCACCATGAGCACCCTCTCCCTGCTCTTCCTCGTCTTCCCGGTGCTCATCTGGGCCGCGCTGCGCTTCCAGCTCGCGGGGAGCGCGCCGTACGCGCTGTTCGTCTCCGTGCTGGCGATCTCCGAGGCGACCGACCTCGTCGGGGCCTTCGCCCACCACACCCTCATCCAGCGGATGATCGCGCTCCAGGCCCTCAACGGTTCCGTCGCGCTGACCTCGCTGCTGCTGGCGGCGATCGTCACCGAGCAGCGGAACATCCGGCTGAAGGTCGAGCAGGCGTGCGTGGAGCTGGCGGAACTGGTGGCGCACCTCAGCCCGGCGGAGTCGCCGAAGCGGTGGCGGCCGGACCGCGGGAACACCCCGCGTCCGGACCGCGGGAAGAAGCCCGGGAAGAACCCGGGGAAGAGCCCCGGGGGCGGCTGATTCCCCGTCGGCCCGTATCGCCCCGTCCCGCCCCGCGACCGCATGCCACATGAGGCCCGACGCCCGAAGACGCCCCACGCCGAGCGCCCGACGAAGCCCAGAGAGGTGAGGAAGCGCACCATGCCCCTGACAGGAGCGATGTTTCTCGGCGCCGAGCGGCGGACCGGCCGCGGCCCGGCGGTCGCCTCGGTCGATCCCCGTACGGACACCCCGCTGGAGCCCGGCTACGGCTCCGGCACCCCCGAGGACGTGGCGCGCGCCTGCGAACTGGCCGAGCGGGCCGCCCCCGGGTACCGCGCCACCTCCCCCGAGCGGCGGGCGACCTTCCTGGAGCGGATCGCGGACCGTATCGAGGCGCTCGGCGAGGAGCTGATCGTCCGGGCCGTCGCGGAGAGCGGCCTCCCCGCGGGCCTGGTCACCGGCGAACGGGACCGTACGACGGGGCAGTTGCGGTTCCTCGCCGCAGAGGTGCGGTACGGCGGCTGGGCGGAGGTACGGATCGACCGGGCGCTGCCGGACCGCGTCCCCGAGCCGCGGCCCGATCTGCGGGAGCGTCATATCGGCATCGGTCCTGTGGCGGTGTTCGGCGCGAGCGACTTCCCGCTCGGCTTCTCGGTGGCGGGCGGTGACAGCACCGCCGCGCTCGCCGCCGGCTGCCCCGTCGTGCTCAAGGCGCACAGCGCCCATCTGGGCACCTCGGAACTGGTCGGCTCGGCCGTGGCCGCCGCCGTACGCGAGAGCGAGCTGCCGGAGGGCGTGTTCTCGCTGCTCTTCGGCTCCGAAGCGGAACTGGGCCGGGCCCTGGTCGCCGACCCCCGGATCCGGGCGGTCGGCTTCACCGGAACACGGGCGGGCGGCGAGGCGCTGACGCGTACGGCCGCCGCCCGCCCCGAACCGGTTCCGGTGTACGCCGAGATGAGCAGCGTCAACCCGGTCTTCCTGCTGCCCGGCGCCCTCCGCGACCGGTCCGCCGCGCTGGTCGAGGGGTTCATCGGCGCGCTGACGGCGGGCGCGGGGCAGTTCCGTACCCGGCCGGGGCTGCTGGCCGCCGTCAACGGACCCGAGCTGGCGGAGTTCCTGGCGGCGGCCGGCCGTGCGGTGTCCGCGCAGGCCGGGCAGACGGTGCAGACCCGGGCCTTCCACGACGCGTACGAGCACGCCGCGGCGGCGCTGGCGGCGGTCGAGGACGTACGGGAGATCGCCGCCGGACAGCCGGGCGAGGGCGCCAACATTTGCGTGCCCCGGCTGTTCACGGTCCCGGCCGAGGCGTTCCTGAGCCGGCCGGAGCTCCAGGATCAGCCGTCCGGCGCCGCCGCGACCGTGGTGACCTGCCGTGATACGGCCCAACTCACCGAGGTGGCCCGCGCCTTGCGGGGCCAGCTGACCGCCACGGTCCACCACGGCCCGGGAGACCGGGACACCGCCGCCGCCCTGCTGCCGCTGCTGGAGACCAGGGCGGGCCGCGTCCTCTACGACGGCTGGCCCACGGCGGTCGAGGTCAGCCACGCCATGGTGCACGGCGGCCCGTACCCCGCCACCTCCGACGTACGCACGACCTCGGTCGGCACCCTGTCCGTCCGCCGCTTCCTGCGCCCGGTCTGCTACCAGGACGTCCCGGCCGACTTCCTCCCCGCCGATGTCTCCGACAGCAACCCCCGCGACCTGCCGCGCCGGCTGGACGGCACCCGGGAACACCGCTGAGCGCGACCGCCGCGCCCGCCGGCCGTGCGGGCCCCGGCCCTCAGTGGTAGACGGGGAACGGCGTGGTCGCCGGGCTGATGAGGGCCGCGTACGGGTCCTCGTGCCGCCGATGACGGCCGGACTGGCCACTGTCGGAGGGCGGGGTACGGGGTGTGAGCAGCCCGTCGTTGGCCAGGGTCTGTACGCGGAGCAGCAGCGCCCGCAGGTCCAGGCCCAGTTCGGCGGCGACCGTCTGGAGGTCGAGGCCGGACTTCCAGCTCCACAGCAGGACGGAGTCCATGCTGGCCGACCAGACCACGGTCTCCTCCACGGCGGGGGGATGGAAGACCGTGGGCGCGGCGACCGTCTGCGCGTCCTGCGGCATCGCGTCCGGCTGCGGGGGCATCTCGCCCCGGGGCTGCGGCAGCTGGACCTCCGACACCGGGAAGGTGTCGACGCCCGGATCGTGCACCGGCATCTGGGTGGTCGGTGGCTGCGCCGTGGGGGTCCCCGGGGGCGGGGCGGGCGGTGTCTGTGGTGGCCCCTGCGGGACATGCGGTGTGAGTGGTGGCGGTGGTGGCTGCGTTCCGCGGATCAGGAGTTCCTCGGCGACGGACCGGGCGTCCTCTCTGCCCACCGTGCGCCGTGCCACCCGCACTTCCCGTTCGTTCAGGCCCATCAGGTCGGCCACCGCGCCGTCGTTCCCGACCGTCACGGAGAAGGCCGCGAGCGTCCTGCTCCGCTCGGCCTGCGCCTCGTCCAGTACCGACTGCGCCTGGCGCACACGCTCATCGCTGGCGCAGAACGCTTCGGCCAGGACGGTGTTCCGCTCCCAGAGTTCACGTGGATCCACGTGCGTAACAACGTTCATGGCGCTCACAGGAATGGACTATGTGTTCAATTGCACCCAAAGGGCCTAAAGATAGAATAAAGGCCAGTTGGATCAGATCTTTCATGGAGATGCCATGGGATGACAATCTCCAGCCCCGGGACGGGTTGGTCAGCGGGCCGTCTCCCGTACGGGAACGGCGCGGGACGCCTGCGCGGGGGTCCGTTCGGACGCGGCTTCCAGGGGCCGGCGGGACCAGCGGCCCGCGATGACCGCGCACACCATCAGCTGCACCTGGTGGTAGAGCATGAGAGGGAGGATCACCGGGCCCGCCGAGGCGCCGAACAGCACCGCCGCCATGGGCAGCCCCGTCGCCAGGCTCTTGTTGGAGCCGCAGAAGACGATGGTGATCCGGTCCTCCTGGCTGAACCCCAGGCGCCGCGCGGTGAACGAGGTCACCGCGAGGGCCAGCGTCAGCAGAAGCGCGGCCAGCGCCAGCAGAGCGGCCAGCCGCACCGGAGTGATCCGCTGCCAG
This sequence comes from Streptomyces scopuliridis, assembly GCF_042790125.1. Lineage (GTDB taxonomy): Bacteria > Actinomycetota > Actinomycetes > Streptomycetales > Streptomycetaceae > Streptomyces > Streptomyces scopuliridis_A. The sequence goes on along the minus strand of NZ_JBHTZS010000009.1, from coordinate 104,067 downwards.
ATGCCCTCCGCCATGCCCTGGCTGAAGGCCGTATAGACGACGAGAAGGATGGAGAACCGGTCCAGCAGACCGATCCGCTTCTTGTGGCGGCCGATGAACCCGCCGATCCAGCGGCGCAGCAACTGCCCGGCGACGAAGGGAAGCAGGAGCTGGGTGGCGATGGCCACCGCCCCGTGCGCCGAGAAGCTGACGGTGGAGCCGATCAGCCAGGCCGCGAGCAGTGGGGTCGCGACCATGCCGAACAGGCTGGAGTACGTGCCGGCGCAGATGGCGGCCGGGACATTGCCCCGGGCGGTGGAGGTCAGCGCGATCGACGACTGGACGGTCGAGGGGACGACGCAGAGGAAGAGGAGGCCGGTGTAGAGCTGGTCGGTGAGGAGGAACGGTACGAGTCCGCCCGCGGCCAGCCCGAGCAGCGGGAAGAGCGCGAACGTACTGGCCCCCACCACGAGATGGAGTTTCCACTGCCGCAGTCCGTCGACCGCCTCGCGGGTGGAGAGGCGCGCGCCATAGAGGAAGAAGAGCAGCGCGATGGCGAGGTCGGCGGCGCCGCCGACGGCCACGGCCGCCCGGCCGCTCGCGGGCAGCAGCGCCGCGAGCACGACCGTGCCGAGAAGGGCGACGACATAGAGGTCGACCGCCCTTCCCAGCCGGCCCGGCCAGGACATCAGCCAGGACTTGGAGGTCACGTCATTCACCGTTCTCGCCTTGGTACGGCGGATGCCCGATCTGCCCGATCTGCTCGATCACACCACCCGGGCCGGAGCCGGTGCCGGAGGCCGGGCCGGAGCCGCTCCCGTTCCCGGCTCCGTTCGCGGCTCCGTTTCCGGACCCGTTCCCGGATCCGTTTCCGCGTTCGGAGACATCCCCGGTCTGTACGTCGATGGCGCCACCACCCCCGTCGTGGTCGCTGCCCGCCGTGCCCTTGCTCCTGAACAGCATGTTGAGCGTCCGGTCGACCTCCAGCCAGGAGTCGGCATGAGAGTTGTCGATCACCACCAGCCCGACGTTGCGTCCGGCGACGGGCCCCGACCGCTCGGAATCGTCGTCGTCGGCCTGTGCGGTGCCGGCACCGCACAGGACGCCCGTGGTCGCGGCGACGAGGACGCTCGTCGCGGAGACACCCCTCAGGAGGGGCGCTTTCTTCGGAAGCCGGTGCCGGCCGGTGCCGGACCGGAGGAAATGAGAGGACAAGAGGAAATTCCCGCGATCACACCGATACCGATACGCGGCTGTCGTGGTGTCTGCTGATGTTCTTTTCCAGCAATTCCGTCGACCCCTTGACCCCGATTGCCCCCGTCTCCCTGGTGTCCGGCAGCCGTCCGTCGGCCATTTTCAGATCGGACAGCGCGCCGTCGATCGCGCCGTGCGCGGCGAAAAGGCACGGGGTGCTGTAGATGGCGAGATTGACGCCCAGGTCGGAGAGTTCGGAGAGGGAGAGCCGCGGCGACTTTCCGCCCGCGATCTGGTTGAACAGCAGCGGCTTGTCGCCGACGACCGAGCGGATCTTACGAATCCACTCCACGCTCCGCACACCGTCGACGAGGACGACATCCGCGTCCGTCTCCGCCAGCGCGGCGGCGCGCCGTACGATCTCCGACTCCTCCGTGGCGTCCGTACGGGCCACCACGAGCATCTCCTCCCTGCTGCTCAGGACCAGTTCGAGCTTGGCCAGATACTCCTCCAGCGGCAGGATCAGCTTCCCGTCCGCGTGCCCGCACCTGCGGGGCCGCTTCTGGTCCTCCAGGATCACCCCCGAGGCCCCGGCGCGCTCCAGCCGCTGGACGACATGGCACGCGACCTCGGGGTCCACGTACCCGTCGTCGATGTCGACGAGCATGTGATGGCGGGGAAACGCCAGACGGAGCCGCTCCGCGAAGGCCACCATGTCGGGCCAGGCGATGAAACCGATGTCCGGCAGCCCGTAATGGGAAGCGGCGAAGCCGAAGCCGGAGACGAAGAATCCGTTGTAGTGCTGGGCCGCGATCGAGGCCGAATACATGTCGTAGATGCCGATGAGAGGTGTCGTACGAGGTGATTCGACCGCTTCTCGCAAGGCGTTGCCGTAGCGCATGGTTCTCCCTCATTCCAGAACCCGCCCGGTCACGAGTTCAGGCGACGTGCTGACGGGCACACATTTACAGAAGACCAAGACTTCGTAAAACGACACACCGCATCGTCACCCGATCTGGCAAAAAGTACGGAGTGATCGATTTGGGACCGACCAGGGGGATGGGATGGCCGGAGAGTCCGTACTCGCGAACCTCCACTTCGGACGGGAGGACGCCGAGCGGGACGTGACCGACGGGCTGCTGCTGCGCGGCGGGTTCCTGTCGACGAACGCGACGCGCGCGGCGGTGTCCGGCCGGAAGATGCTGATCATCGGGCGCAAGGGGTCGGGCAAGAGCGCGATCTGTATGCGTCTGATGGCGGACGGGGTGCACGGCGGCGGGAAGGTGCTGATCACGCCCGACGACGCCGCGGGGGACGAGATCCGCCGTTTCGAGCTCCAGGGACTGCCCGGAGACTCGGCCAAGTCGCTCATCTGGCGCTATGTGTTCGCCGTCAACGCCGCGCGCCATCTGGTGGCGCACGCCGCGGAAGAGCACGGCCGGAAGGCCGCTTCGGTGAAGGCGCTGCGCCGCTTCCTCAAGCAGAACGACGAGCTGCCGTCCGACTATCCGGGTGACCGCCTCGGTGACCGACTGGCCCAGGGCGCGCGGGGGTTGCAGACGGCGCTGTCGCTGGAGGCGTTCGGGTTCAAGGCCGGGGTGGAGCTGGCGCACGCGCCCTCGGAGGGCGCGCGGGCCGCCCGGCAGCTCGACGTGGTGGAGAGGGGGGTGGCGGACGCCTTCGCCGAGCTGGACTGCGCCGCCGCGCACGAGCCGTTACTGCTCCTGGTCGACCAGCTGGAGCAGGTCTGGTCGGTGGAGCCGGAGAGCAACTCGATGGTGATCGGGCTGCTGCTGGCGGCGAAGCACGCGGCGGGGCTGTACGGACAGGCGGTGCGGTGTCTGCTGTTCCTGCGCGCGGACATCTACGACTCGCTGTCGTTCGGCGAGGGGGACAAGTTCCACGGGGACGAGCTGCGGATCGTCTGGACGGAGCACGCCCTGCGGGAGCTCGCCCTGGCCCGCGCGCGGGCCTCGACCGGGGACGCGGGTCTGTCGGCGGAGCGGCTGTGGCGGGAGATCTTCCCGGAGATCGTGCGGGGGGAGGACATCGCGGCGTTCATATTCAGCCGCTGTCTGCCCCGGCCGCGCGACGCCATCCAGTTCCTCAACCTCTGCCAGGAGACGGCCTGGCTGACCCATGGCCGCGACCGGATCACGGACACCGATGTTCTCCAGGCGAGCCGGCAGTTCTCCGCGTGGAAGCTGAAGGACCTGGCGCAGGAGTATCTGATCGCCCATCCGTTCCTCGAACGGCTCTTCCCGCTCTTCCAGAACACGGGGTACGTGGTGTCGCGCGCCGCGCTCGGCAGCCGCTTCGGGGAGGCGGCTCAGACGCTGCACCGGCTCTTCCCCGCGTACGCCGAGGCGCTGACCCCGTCCGGCGCGATCGACATCCTGTACAGCGTGGGCTTCCTCGGGGTGCGGCGCGGCAATGACGTGGTGTTCGCGGGCGGCGGTGAGCTGGCCGTCCAGCCGCACGAGACGGAGTTCCATGTCCATCCGTGCTTCCGTGAGGCGTTGGGCGCCACCAGCGCGATCGACCTCCGGCGCTTCGAGCCGGTGGTGGCGGGCGACCGGATCGCGTCCGGCAACACCGGCTTCGGCGGGGCGGGCAATACGGGGGTGAGCCGCGAGTACCGGCTGCTGGCGGAGCTGACGCGCTCCTGCCACTCCATCCTCTCCCAGGTCGGGCGGGCGGTCGGGATGGCCCAGGACGCGCGGGACGAGCTCACGCAGCAGATCGGCCGCGTACTGACCGACGCGAGCGCCACCCGGCCCCAGGGCGGCGGCGGGTACGACACGGCGAGCCGTCTCCTCACCACCGCGCACTACTTCACCACCCTCGCCGCCCAGTTGCGGGCCAGCGGGCTGGACGACACCACGGGGGCCGGGAGCGTCGCGCAGCGGATCGAGGACGAGGCGCGCAGGCTGCGACGGATGGCGGGGGGCGCCTACGGGAGTTCGGGCGACTCGGGGGGCCGCTGAGCCGCGGGCGCCATGGGCGCCGTGGCCCGGCGCGCGGCGCTCAGCGGGCGCGCCGGGCCTCCAGGCCGTCCAGGACACAGGCCAGTCCGCCGTCGAAGTGGTCCTCGCGGGCGCCGCCCATGTCCTGGCCGCGCTGAGCGGCGTACAGCCTGCGCAGCCGGGGGTACGGCGCCACGGCCTGTTCCGCGGCCGGCCACAGCCGCTCCGTCCACTCCTGCTCGCTCCGGCCGCTGCGCGCGAGCATCGTCAGCCACGCGGCCTCGCTGGTGGACACCCCGATGACGAACGAGACGACGGTGTTCACGGCCCGGTCGGCCTCCGTCAGCGAGAAGCCCGCCTCCTCGAAGACGGTGAGCAGGCCCTCGAACAGCCGCATCATGTTCGGGCCCAGGTGGGCCATCCCCGCCTCACCGAGCACGGAGACGATCCAGGGGTGCCGCAGGAACGCCGAGCGCAGGCTGTGGGCGCACTGGGTGGTGGCCGCGCGCCACCGCGCCGGGTCTCCGGCGCCGGGCAGCTCGATCTCGCCGTAGACCTCGTCCACGACCAGCTCGATCAGCTCGTCCTTGTTGGCCACGTGCGAGTACATGGAGGTGGCGCCCGCGTTCAGCCGGGTACCGAGCTTGCGCATGCTCAGGGCGTCGATGCCCTCGGCGTCCAGCAACTGGAGGGCCGTGGAGACGATCTGCTCCCGGCTCAGCGCCGGCTGTTCCCGCCGCTGCCGGCGTGGACGGGTCCAGACGGACGGGAACGGCTGCTCGTCGGCCGGCATGCGCACTCTCCTCGTGTCCCGCACACCCCAGTGCGCTCGTCAGCGCACTCGTCAGTGGCTCCGGCCGCACAGGATAGCCCAGCGCGCGCACGGCGTACGGGTGCACGTACAGCGTGCGGGCAGGTGAGGCGCCGTGTGCGGTTACGCGGCGGGGCCGCCGGGCGAGACCAGTCCCGTCTCGTAGGCGAGGACGACGGCCTGGGCGCGGTCGCGCAGGGCGAGCTTGGCGAAGATACGGGCGACATGCGTCTTCACGGTGGCCTCGCTGAGGGTCAGTCGCCGGGCGAGTTCGGCGTTCGACAGGCCGCCGCCCATGAGGGTCAGGACCTCCAGTTCGCGGGGTGTCAGGGCCGTGAGATCGCGGTGGACGGCGGGGAGTCGGGGCGCGTGGGCGGGTCGGTGGCCGGGCGGCCGGCCGGAACGGTGGTCACCCGAGGCGAAGCGTTCGACGAGGCGCCGGGTGATCGAGGGGGACAGCAGCGCGTCACCGGTGTTGATGAGGCGTACTGCGGCGGCGAGGTGCTGCGGGGTGACGTCCTTCAGCAGGAAGCCGCTCGCGCCGAGGGCCAGGGCGGCGTAGACGTAACGGTCCAGGTCGAAGGTGGTCAGCATGAGCACCCGGCACTCCGGGTTCTGCTCCAGGACGCGCCGGGCGGCCTCCAGGCCGTCCATGTTCGGCATACGGATGTCCATGAGGACGACGTCCGGGCGCAGCCCGCGCGCCGCCGCGACCGCCTCGGCTCCGTCGGCGGCCTCGCCGACCACCTCGATGCCGCGCATGGTGAGGATCAGCCGGAAGCCGGTACGGACCAGGGCCTGGTCGTCGGCGATGAGGACGCGGGGGGCCGGCTCGGGCGGGGGCGTAGCCGTGGGCGTGGACGTGGGCATGTGCGTCGGCTCGGGCGGGGGCGTAGCCGTGGGCGTGGACGTGGGCATGTGCGTCGGCTCGGGCGGGGTGTCGGGCGCGGTGCTCATGGCCGGTCCAACGGTATCCGCGCACGGACGCGGTATCCGCCGCCGAGGCGCCGCCGGGCGTCCAGATCGCCACCGTAGACGGCGACCCGTTCCCGCAGCCCGAGCAGGCCGCGCCCTGTTCCGCCCCGCGCCTCCGGGGCCGGTGCCCCCGGCACGGGCCGGTGCCCGGACAGCACGCTCGGCCCGCTGTTCAGCACCTCCACCCGCAGATAGTGGTCCGCGTACCGCACCGTCACCTCGGCCTTCTCGCCACCGCCGTGCTTGAGCGCGTTGGTCAGGGCCTCCTGGATGATGCGGTACGCGGTGAGATCGATGCCGGCCGGGAGCGCGCGCGGCTCCCCGGAGACCCGCACCTCGACGGGCAGCCCGGCGAACGCGATCCGGTCGATCAGCGGACTGAGCCGGCTCAGGCTCGGCTGCGGCGACAGGGCGGCCATGCCGTCGGCGCCGTCGTGTCCGTTCTCGCCGTTCTCGCCGCTCTGCGACGGTGCCAGCAGCCCCAGCAGATGGCGCAGTTCGGTCATCGCGTCACGGCCCGCGCCCTCGACGGCCAGCAGCGCCGCCGCGGCCTCGTCCGGCAGCGTCGCCAGCACCTCGCGGGCGGCCCCGGCCTGGACGACCATGAGGCTCACGTTGTGGCTGACGATGTCGTGCAACTCCTCGGCGATCCTGGCCCGTTCGGTGTCGACGGCGGTACGGGCCGCGCTCTCGCGTTCGCGTTCGAGGAGCCAGCGCCGTTCCGCCAGTGCCGTGCGGTGCAGACGCCGCGCCCGTACGAGCGCCACGCTCAGCCAGCCGACGACCGCACAGGCCGCCACGAGGGCGGCGGTCAGCCAGCCCGTCCCGGGTATCCCCACGGAACTCACCTTCGCAGACGGCCCCACGGCGCGCATCAATCGCCAGGTGCAGCGCCGTACATCCGTGGGATGACGCGGCCGGGAGGTTACCTCCGGGGAGGGACGTCCGGCCCGTACCGCTCCTCCAAGCTTCTTGCCATGACTACCGAAACCGAAGAGGACAGTGGACCGGCCGCCGGGGAGGCCGTCGTCCGGCTCACGGACGTGCGCAAGGAGTACGGCGACGCCACGGCGCTGGACGGCGTATCGCTGGAGATCCGTGCCGGGGAGGCGGTCGCGGTGATGGGACCGTCGGGCTGCGGCAAGTCCACGCTGCTCAACATGGTCGCGGGGCTGGACCGTCCGACGTCCGGGACCGTCACCGTGCACGGCGAGGACCTGGGGCGGCTGAGCGAGAAGGGGCTCGCGCTGTTCCGGCGCCGCCGGATCGGCATGATCTTCCAGTTCTTCAACCTGCTCGACGATTTGCCGGCGCTGGACAATGTCGCGCTGGCGGCGCAGCTCACCGGCGTACCGGCCACACGGGCGCGCGAGCGCGCGCTGGAACTCCTCGACGAACTCGGCGTCGCCGACCGGCGCAACGCCTATCCGGCGGTGCTGAGCGGCGGTGAGCGCCAGCGGGTCGCCGCCGCCCGCGCCCTGATGAACCGGCCGGCCCTGCTGCTGGCCGACGAGCCGACCGGCGCCCTGGACAGCCGTGCCGGGGAGCAGGTGATGGATCTGCTGCTCGATCTCAACCAGATAGGCCAGACGCTGCTGCTGGTGACGCACGACGAGCGGATGGCGACGCGGTGCGCGAGCCGGGTGATCCAGGTCGCGGACGGCCGGGTGGCGGGTGAGCGTGGCCTGGAGCGTACGGAGACCGTCGCGGCGCCCATGGGTGCTCCGGGTACTCCGGGTATCGCGGGTACTCCGGGGCGGTCCGTATGAGCGCCGTGTGGCGGGCCTCGCGCGCGGCCGTACGGCGCCGCAGGCTCCAGACCATCGTCATCGGTCTCGTCGTCTTCTCCTCCACGGTGGCGATCGTGGTGGCACTCGGACTGCTCGAAGCCGCCTCGGTGCCCTTCGACCGTGCGTTCGCGCAGCAGCGCGGCGCCCATGTCGTCGCCTCGTTCGACCGGGCCGGGGTCTCGGACGGGCAACTGGGGGCGACGGCACGGCGGCCGGGGGTGGCGGCCGCGGCAGGTCCGTTCGAACAGGCCGTCATCACCCTCCCCGAAGCCGGTGCCGAAGCCGGTGCCGAAGCCGGTGCCGAGGCCGGGGCCGGGGCCGGTACGGAATCCAAGACCCCGGCCGGTCCGCGCACGATCACCGGCCCCCTCACGGTCGTCGGACGCGCCGATCCGGCCGGCCCGGTGGACCGGGTGCGTCTCCTGGCTGGCCGCTGGGCCACCCGCCCCGGGGAGATCGTCCTGCACGCGCGGGGCGCCGAACGGGAGCTGGGTACGGTGATCAGCGTCCCCGGAGGCCCGGAACTCACCGTGGTGGGCTGGGCCAGCAGTCTGAGCCGGTCCGCCCAGGCCTGGGTCTCCCCCGACCAGATCGGGGCGCTGCACCCGACCGGGGCGCAGATGCTCTATCGCCTCACCGGATCGGCCTCCGCCACGGACGGCCGGATCGAGAAGGCGATGGCCTCGGTCACGGCGGACCTGCCGCCCGCGTCCCTGCTCGCCTCGCAGTCGTATCTCAGCATCAAGCGGGACGTCGGCCGCGCGGCCTCGGCCTATGTGCCCTTCCTGCTGGCCTTCGGGATCCTCGGCCTGGTGGTGGCGGTCCTGATCGTCGCCAATGTGGTGAGCGGCGCGGTCATCGCGGGCCTCCGGCACATCGGGGTCCTCAAGGCTCTGGGCTTCACCCCGAACCAGGTCGTCTCCGTCTATCTGGTGATGGTGCTCGTCCCGGGGGCCGTCGGCTGTGTCACCGGCACCGTCCTCGGCGGCATCGCGGCACAACCCCTCCTGAAGAGCGTCTTCATGGGGATCGGGACCCAGGACCTCGCCGTGGGCATCAGCCCCTGGGTGTACGGCGTGACGCTGCTCGGGATGCCCGTCCTCGTCGTCCTCGCCGCGCTCGTACCCGCGCTGCGCGCGCACCGGCTCCCCGCGGCCGGGGCGATCAGCGCGGGCAGCGCGCCGCGCGCCGGACGCGGGCGGCGCGTACAGCACGCGCTCGCCGGCACCCGGCTGCCGCGCCCGGTCAGCCTGGGCCTGGGCCTGCCGTTCGCACGGCCGGGCCGTACCGCCCTGACGCTGGCGGCCGTCGTCCTCGGCGTGACCACGGTGACGCTGGCGACCGGACTGTCCCGCACGATGTCCGCGTACGGCGAGGCCGTGCAGCGGGTCGGATACGTACACACCGTGGTCCACGTGGGCAAGCCCCAGTTCGGCGAGCCCGCGCCGAAGCAGGGCGACGCCGAGACGGAGGCCCTGCTGCGCTCGCTGCCCGGAGCGGTCCACGTGACCGCCGACGCGTGGATCGAGGTCGGCCTCGCCGGGTACCCGGAGACCGTCGGCTGCCAGTTCTTCCGCGGCGACTCCGACACCCTGGGTGAGACGATCGCCAAGGGCCGCTGGCTGGAGGGACCGGGGGAGGCGGTGGCGCCGCCGGCGTTCCTGAAGAAGCGCGGTCTGGAGGTCGGTGACCGGGTCACCTTCACCCTGGACGGCGAGACGGCGACCGCCACGATCGTCGGCGAGTCCATGGACGGCATGCCCGACCGGCTCCAGTCCAACTGGGAGACGCTGACGGCGTTCGCGCCGGACAGCAAGGCCAATCAGTACGAGGTCCGGCTCGCCCCGGGCACCGCCGTCGGCGCCTACAACGCGGCGGTCAGGGCGGCGGATCCCGGGCTCAACCCCCAGGCCCTCTCGGCGACGAACCGCGACGCCGTCATCATCACCGGCTCCGCCCTGGCGCTGACCGTGCTTCTCGCGACGGTCGCGGCGCTGGGTGTCTTCAACACCGTCCTCCTCAACACCCGTGAACGGCGCAGGGATCTGGGCACGCTGAAGTCCCTCGGTATGACACCACGACAGGTCGTCGTGATGGTGGTGACCTCGATGGCGGCGCTCGGCGCGGTCGGCGGCCTGCTCGGCATCCCGGCCGGCATCGGCGCGTATCGCCTGATCATGCCCGCCATGACCGACGCGGCAGGCGTCTCGCTGCCCGCCTTCATGACGGACGTCTGGCACGCCCCCGTACTCGCCCTGCTCGCCCTGACGGGCATCGTGATCGCGGCACTCGGCGCGCTGTTCCCGGCCCGCTCGGCGGCCCGGCTGACGATCGCGAAGGTGCTGCACAACGAGTGAACAGGCCCGCCGGGGCGGGCCGACCGTGAGCTGCTCAGAGGGCGAGCTGGGCGTTCCCCGTCACATCGAGCGCCGCTCGCGCGAAGACCTGGACGGCGCCGGTGTCGTCCGCGGCCCGCCACACCAGGCCGTATCCGATGGGGTCGGCGTCCTCGAACGGGAGGTAGGTGACGCCGGGCCGCGCGTAGTACGCGGCGGTGTGCGCGGCCGACAGCAGAGCGCCCTTGCCGCCGGCGACGAGCGTGAGCGCCTCCTGCATATGCGTGACGGCCGGGCCGCGGCGGATCGGTCCGCCGCTGGGCGTGCGCGCGGGCGCCCACTGCTCCGGCCGGTAGTCGCGGGCCCGTCCCGGGACGCCCGCTGCCCACTGACAGCGAACGGCCCCGGGTCGGGCCTGGCGGGTCCGTCAGCGCTGATCCGTCAGTGCCGATCCGTCAGCGCGGGTCCGCCGTGAGGGGGAGCGTGGCGGAGCGCTCGATCAGGCCGTTGATCGTCTGATCGCCGTTCGCGTCCATGGGCGTGGAGTAGTCGCCGACGGCCCAGAAGGCTCCGGAGTCACCGGCCGGGGCCAGATCGTAGAAGGTGTACGACGGATACCGGGTGTCGCCGTCGGGGGCCGTGGCGCCGGGCCGCTTGGTCCAGCTCGTGCCGTCGTAGTGCCAGAACACCGGCCACGAGCTGGGCGATTCGGACTGGTCGTTGCCGGTGACCCACAGACCGCCGCGGCCGTCCGGGGCGATCGCGTGGAGGTAGAGGCCGGAGAGCGAACCGGTGACGTCCTCCCAGGCGGTCCCGTTCCAGTGCGTGACGCTCGGGACGGGCGGGCCGGCGCTGGGACCGTCGGCCCATCCGGCGACGTAGACGCTGTCCGGGGCGTCCGCGGCGATCTTGGCCGTGTCCGTACCGGCCCGTACGGGGGGCTCCTCCATCAGGGTCCAGGTCGTCCCGTCCCAGTGGTAGGTCACCGGGTGGCCGCCGTCCACGGGGTAGCGCATGCCGGTCGCGTAGGCGTCGTCCGCCGACAGGGCCTCGATGTCCCGGATGTCGACGAGGCGCGGCAGCGCGAACGTCTGCCACGCGCCGTCGGCATAGGTGTAGAGAGCGTTGCCGCCCTTGAAGAGCCGCCCCGGCACGGCCGCGATCGGGACCTCGGGCCAGGCCTCGTCGGAGGGGCCGGTGGTGGGAACGGTGCTCCAGCGCTCGCCGTCGAAGTGGACGAGAACCTGGCTTCTGACCAGCGTGCCGTAGGCCCAGACGTCGTCGGCGGCGACGGCGCTGACCGACGACCACTGCCAGACGGCGGGCAGCCCCGGGGCGGTGTCCTCGCTCCATCTCTCCCCGTCCCAGCGCATGATGACGCCGTGCTGGGCCTTTCTGCCGACCGCCCAGGCGAGATCCTCGCTGACGGAGGAGACCGACATCACGGACTCCACGGGGCTGTTCCCGGAGAGGGAGACCTCCCAGCCGGGCGTCGTACCGGCGGGGCCGGCGGGGTCGGCGACCGCGGCGTTGGCGGTTCCGGTGGTGAACAGGGTGGCGGCGAGGGTCAGTGAGACGGCGGCGGCCCGCAGCAGGTGCCTTGTCTGCATCGGTTCGCGTTCCTTTACGGTCGGAGAGCCTCTGCCGCCCTGACGGCGCACGTACGGACCGTAGGGCGGCCGGACGACCAGGCAGACTCCCGGAGGTGCCGGATGGTTGTAGGCGCTCCGATCCGGCCGGCCGCCCGTCACAGCAGGAACAGCAGGACCGCGATGAGCACGGCGATCACGCCGACTCCGGTGCCGACGACACAGCCCGGACTGGTCGCCAGTTCGGAGAGGCGCGTCGCGAGGGTGGGAGGTGACGGGCGGGTGGGGGACGGTTGTTGGGGTGTGGGGGGAACCGGGACCGCTTGCGGCATTCGGGGCAGCTGAGGCAGCTGGGACGGCTGAGGTACGTGCGGTGTCTGGGGTGTCTGGGGTGCGTGTGGTGTGTGCGGCGCCCGGGGTGCGGTGGGTGCGGTGGGTGTGGTGGGTACGGCAGGTGGGGACGGTGGGGCGGAGTTCTGGGTGATCACGTCGCGCAGGATCTGCTGCCACACGACGGGCGGCAGGTCCGGGACCTCGCCATTCCTGGGCGTGATGATGCTCTGCCAGAGCCAGTTGCCCGCTGTGGGGTGGCGGTCCCGGCCCATGCGGTGCAGCAGTTCCTGGAGATCGCGCAGATAGCGCTCGTCGCGGGCCAGGGGGGCGACGGCCCAGGTGAAGAGATCGGATGCCCGGTTGGCCAGGGCTGTTCTCGAAAGCGGCTCCGACTCCTGCCTGTTCGGCGTGTAATACAGGCCGTTGCGGAGCACTTCCGCACACAGGTCGTGCCGCATGCCCGTCCGGCGCACCCGGACGCGGGGGTCGCTTCCCAGCTCGTCCAGGAGCAGTTCCACGGAGTCCTGCGGCAGATCGGCGGAGCGCAGCTCGTCCAGGAGCAGATCGTCGGTCAGCGTCCGCAATCGCTCGGCCAGCAGGCCGCGTTGCAGGGCGTTCCCGCGCCGGTGGACACGCAGCTCCGCGTGGAGTGAGCGCGCTTCGTGGGCGGTGGCGGCCTGTGGATAGCCGGTGGTGGGCGCGGGCGCCGGAGTCGCTGGTGGCGCGGGCGTTGGTGTCGGTGCTGGTGTCGGCTCGGGTCCGGATGCCGGGGCCGGGGTCGGCGGCGGCAGGGTCGGAGTCGGGGTCGGCGGCGGCAGGGTCGGCGGCGGTACGGAGACGGGCGCGGGTTCCGGCTCCGGCTCCGGCTCGGGCGCCGTCGGCGCCGCGGACGCGGCGCGGGCCGGCGGTTCCCGGCGGTCCGCGTACAGGATCTCCTTGAGCAGGAGGCGCCGCCGCGCCCACTCAAGCCGCGCTCCGTCCCTGAGCCCGTCGACCAGCTGCGGCACACCCGGGCTGTCCGCCGGGTGCGCCAGGAGATGGTCCACCAGCCGCGCCGCCGCCATGTGCTCGAACTGGGGCTTGGCCGGCGACCGGCCCATGACCCGGGCCAGCGGACCCGACCCGCCCGCGTCCGGCTCCCAGCGCGGGACGCAGGTCAGCCGCAGCTGGTGGGTGTCGACCGTGTCGTACGTGGCGAACGTCCACTCCTGCCCCAGCCAGGAACCGAACAGCATGAACAGCCCCAGATACACCAGCGGCACCGCGTCCTGGTCCGGCCAGCCGAGCGGTTTCTCCTCGTCCGTGAGCGACCCGTCGACGAGCAGCGACACCCGCCGCGCCGGATCGCGCAGCCACTCCGCGGTCACCAGGATCAGCGCGTTGCGGACCGTCGGCAGCTGCTGCCGCATCCCGGGCAGCCGTTTGCGCGCCACCGAGTCCAGCTCCGCGCTCTCCACCGCGCGCAGCCGCCCGGCGGCCTTCTCGGCGGACTCCCGGCTGCCCCAGCCGCCGTACGCCAGTCCGAGACACTGACGGGTCTTCAGGGTCCGCGGATCACCGATCAGGACATGGCTGACCGTGCTGGGCCGGCCGCCCCGGTCGGTGGTGGGCCAGCGCTGTACGAGCATGACGTCACCGTCGCGGGACAGCATCCGTACGACGCTCTGCCGCGGGGCCGCCGTACCGGACACCCACAGCAACGGGCCCAGTTCCCGGCCCAGTTCCTCCGCGCGCTCGGCCGGGCAGGAGTGGGCGACGGCCGTCATGCCGGTGCCCTGGCGGCCCTGGTTGCCGTCCCACCGGAAGACCACCTGGTGCACCGGGCCCGCGGCGCCGGCTGCCCGTTGGGATGCTCCCCGATCCTGGAAGTCGTTCACTTCGCTTCCTCTCCCGCAGATCCCGCAGATCCCGCAGATCCCGCAGATCCCGCAGATCCCGCAGATCCAGCGGATCCAGCGGATCCCATAGACCGCATAGACCCCTCAGACCCGTCGGATCCCCCGGGACCCCAGGTCTCCGGCGACGGCGGCGCCGCCTCCACCGCGGTCGCCGTCCCCACGGCGAACTCCTCCGCGCCGCCCGGCACATCGATCAGTCCGTGCATCGCCAGCAGCGACAGCAGCGGCTCCAGCACCCGCCGGGGCCCCGTCCCCGCCGGATAGCGGCCGTGCTCCTCCTGGCCGCCGGTGGCCGACGCGACATGCAGGGTGCACCGGCGGATCGCGTCGAAGGGCCGCAGCCACGCCTGGCCCGCGTGCCGGCGCAGCAGCCCGTACACGTCCTGGCTCTCCTCGCGCATCCGCGCGGGGTCGAGCGAGGTGGCCGGCGCCTCGTCCAGCCACCGGTCCACGGGCGGCTGGAAGCGCAGCAGATCGGCCTTGCCGAGCACCATCGCCGCCGCCACGTCCAGATACGGACCGCTCTTCGGCAGGCGGTCCAGGACGGTGCCGAAGGCCAGATCGCCGTCCCGGTTCACTTCAAGTCCCCAGCGTTCCCTGGCGTGGTCCAGATGCGGCAGCGGGAGCGCCAGCGCCGGATCGACGACGAAGACCATGGCGTCGACCCCGAGCAGGAAGCGGAGCGCCGCGTCGGTCCGTACGAGATCCTCGCCGCCGAGATCGAAGAAGGCGACCGGACGGACCTGCCCGTGGGCGTCGGTGATCAGCAGGGACTCCACGAAGCGGGCGAAGCCGTCCAGGCCGAGGGCGCCGGTGTGGTCGAGGACCCTGCCGTTGCGCAGCGGCTGCACCCGCTCCCGTACGAACCGGGCGTGCTGCTCCGGGTTGACGGACTGCCACTTCAGGCCGAACGGCTCCAGACCGCCGTCGGTGATCTCCGCGATCATCTGGGTCAGCAGATGGCTCTTGCCGGTGGAGGACTGGCCGACCATCGCGACCGTCAGCGGCCTGCCGTAGCTGAGATAGGGCACCGGGATGAAGTGCTCGGGGAAGTCCGGGTCCGCCGTGCACTTCTGGACGGCGCCGCGCATGACGTCCTGGCGGCGCAGGGAGTTGCCGAGGCCGGCGGGGTCGAGCCGCTCGTACTGCATCCTGCTGTCGGTGACGTACAGCGAGGTGAGGTCGAGCTGGATGGTCTCCAGGCAGTACGGGCAGAGCACCTCACCGGCCGCCCGCTCGGCCGCCGCCCCTGGCCCGTCGTGCGGCTCGGCCGCGGGCGCCAGCCGCTTGAGGTGCAGCGCCTGCTCGAACGCCTCCTGGTGCGGGCGCGTCTCGTCGGCGGGCACGGTGAGCGCGATACGCCGGGCCGCGCCCGGCTCCAGCAGGTCGAGCAGATGGCCGGGCGTCGGCCGGTCGGCCGCCAGCGGGGCGAAGGCGCCCCGCAGCGTCTCGGCGAGCACCCGGTGGTCGCCGAGATCGGCGGGCGCCCGGTCGGGCGGCCCGGCCCGGCCGGTCGCCAGCTGGTAGAGCACCTGGGCCGCGCTCCACACCGCGTCCCGGGAGTCGACGAAGCCCTCGGCCGCGCGCTGCTCCGGCGAGCAGTAGGGGGCCCGGCCCCACCGGGTCCTCGGCCGTCCGCTGCGGGCCACCCCCTCCAGCCCCCAGAGCTGGACCGACATGCCGTCCCAGAGCACATTGGCGGGCGAGATCCCGCGTAACACCAGGCCCTGGCCGTCCAGCAGACACAGCGCCCGCATCAGGTCGTTGGCGAAGTGCGGCTGGTCGGTCGCGGACATCACATGCGTACGTACGGCGGGCTTGCCGCGCGGCGGGGCGTACAGCAGGAACGGCTCGGCCGTGTCCAGCTCGTAGCCGATGACCTCCGGGAAGAGCGTGGCGTACTCCGTAGTGGCGAGCACCCGGTGCAGATGCAGGGCGGTGCCCGCCTCCGCGTGCAGCAGCGCGCGGGCGGCCGGGTTCGCCGCGGCGGAGCCGGTCAGCCGCACCTGGAGGCACTGCTGTCCCTCGTCGTCGAGCAGGCCCTTGCGGATCCACTGGGGCAGCAGCGGATCGCGGCGGGATTCGCGGCCGAACCGGACCGGGGCGGTGCGGCGGCGCCCCGAAGGGGTGGTGAAGGAGAGGGTGGTCCGCCGCGGACCGGCCGGCTCCGCCAGGGGGGTGTGCGCCGGAGGGGAGTGCGGGGTGCTGGTCACCGGCGGTCGCCGTCCTTTCGTCGAAACGTCTGCGCCGGGCCTCGGTACGTGGGTACCGGGCGGCCTCGGTACGGGGTGCCGGTCACCAGTGCTCGCCGTCCCCCCGCTCGTACGCGTCCACCGCGTCCAGCGCCTCCAGCCGGTCGGATTCGGGGCTCTGGCGCGACCGGACCGTGTCCACCACCCCCATCCGCAGCGGGGTGAGCCGGATCAGTCCGGCGTACCGCCCCGACGAGGTCCACAGCGCCTCCTCCGGCCCACCCGAACCGCTCGTACGCCAGGCGTTCTCGACCTCGCCGCGTACGGCCTCCGGGGCGAATCTGATCCAGACCGCCGCCGCCGGGTCGCGGCTGAGCAGGGCGCCCTGCTCGGGTGAGGAGAGTTGCACCACGATCCGCCGGTCGGCCTCCGCGCCGACCAGTTCGGCCACCCGGTGCGGGTCGGTGCCGAGCAGATTCGCCGACGTCGTGCGGGTGCGGTGCGCGGCGGCGAACGGGGGCGGGGCCAGCACCCCGTTGCGCTGGAGGTGATGACGTGCCGTCGACAGCAGCTCGCGGACCCGGGCCTCGGTGCGTCCTACGGCGAGCGTGCCGGCCTGGCCGCGTTCGACGGCGCCCCAGTACGGCGCCATCGCGACCAGGGCCGCGTCCGTCAGATCGCCGGCCAGGGTGGCGACCAGCTCAGGGCCGCCCTCGCCGCTCTCGCGGTCCAGCCAGCGCGGGACCCCGGCGGTGCGGTCCGCCGGCGGGTCGGCGGGCCGGGCGCCGCCCCGTGTCCCGGCCGGCTCGTCCCAGGCGGGCCCGTCGTCCCAGGCGTACGCGCTCGCCCAGTCGGTGTCCTCGTCGGCGGCGGTGCCGAAGGCGTCCGGCTCCAGGGCCGAGGCGCTGGTCAGCCAGTCGTCCTCGGCGGCCGGTTCGGCGCCGGCCGGATCCGGAACCGCGGGCCGCTCCGGCTCGGGCACCGCCTCGGCGTCCGCGGCGGCGGCCGTCGCCCGCAGCATGCCGGCGACGGACCGGGCCGCGTCGGCGCAGTACAGGCGTTCCTCGGCGGCCCAGTGCTCACGGACCGCCTTGGCCAGCAGGCCGTCGAGCCCTTCCAGGGCCCCGCGCAGTACGGCGGTTCCATGGCCGGCGGCCCAGAAGTCGGCCGCCTCGCCCCAGAGCCGGCGCGTCGTCTCCACCGCGAGACCGAGGCCCACCAGCAGTGCGGCGGTGCTCAGCCAGAGCGGGGGCGCGGTGACGTACGCCAGCACCACCCCGGCCACGGCGCCGCCGACCGCCGCGACCCGGGGCCCCATGGCCCAGCTTCCCGGCCGCCCCGCGCCCCGCAGCCGGGCCGCGCCGAGCACCGCCACGGCGATGAACACCAGCGGTACGACGACCGCGAGCACCGCCAACGGCCCCTGCCACAGCGCCCCGAGCAGCCCCGCCACGGCCGCCACCGGAGCGACCAGCGGGCCCGGCACCGGAACGGCGCCCGCCGCCGTGCGCAGGGCCACCGCGTCGGCGGAGTGGTCGGCGAGCTTCGGCAGCAGCGCGGAACCGGGCACCGGCTCCACCCGCCCGGCCAGCCCCGTGAAGCGCCTGGCCACCGCGCGCAGCGGCAGCCCCTGCCCCAGCAGCTTCCCGGCGAACTCCCGCAGGCCCTCGCCGATCCGCTCGCCCACGCCGTCGGCCGTCGGCACCCGCAGACCGAGCGACGCGAGCCGGGCCGCCGCCTCGGCGGCGGACGGCGCGCCGCCGGAACCGGCACCGCGCAGGGCCGTGCCGACGAGGTCGCGGTAGCCGTCGAGCCCCCGGCGCGCCTGGTCGAGGTCCGCCTCGAACGCCTCCCTGCGGGCGCCGCTCAGCAGCCCGGGGAGGGAACGCAGCCCCGCCTGCGCGTCCTCGGCGTCGGCGAGGGCGTCCGCACACGCGCGGTACGCGTCGTCCGCGACCCCGCCCGTCACGCGGTGCCGCTGGTCATGGCCGCCCCGGCCCGCCACCAGCCCCCGCAGCGGCTCCGGCAGATCGACTCCCGACCAGGCGGTCACCGGCAGGTCCGGTACGCCCGCGCCGTTCTCGCCCGCGATGCCGTCCTCGCCCGCGAACCGGGTGAGCGCGTCACGCCAGGCCCGGTCGCGCACCTCCGGCGGCAGATCCTGCTCCAGCAGCCGCACCCCGGGCGCGGCGACGGCGTCGGGCAGCGACCCGACGTCGTCGAGCACCCGCAGGAAGACATCCGGCACCGACAGCAGGTCGACCAGGACCGCCAGCGCCTCCGGGTCGTCGGGCGCGGGCTGTTCGAGCGCCGTACGGGCGGAGCGCAGATCGCCCGCCCACAGCAGGGCGATCCCCGAGCCCCGCAGCAGCGCGGGCCGCAGCAGCCGCCGGTCCGGCTGGAACGCTTCGTTCTCACCGGCGTACGAACCGGGCGCGCTGCCCACCAGCAGGATGAGGACCCGGACCTCGCCGATGGCCCGGTAGGCGGTGATCAGTTCGTACTGCCGCTGATGGTCGGTCAGCCCGGCCGGGGTGTCGACCACCAGGAACAGCGGGTGGTCGGGCTCCGGCAGTCCGGCCAGGCCCAGCTGCCTGGCGACCTTGGCCCGCAGGACCGGGGCGGCGTCGAGCTCCGCCGCCCCGGCGCGCAGATCGAGATGGATGACGGTGGCGATCTCCTCGGACGTGATCACTCCGCATCACCGTCCCAGGGGTTGCGGCGGGAGCCGTCGCGGGCATCGGGGTCCTCGTCGGCGTACGGGCGGGGGCCGCCGGGGTCGTCCCAGGGCACGGAGGGCCGGTCGGCGCCGCTGGAACGGCCGTTGACACCGTCCCCGGAGGCGCGCCGGGGCCGGTCGCCGTACGCGTCGCGCTCGCCGTACGCGTCGCGATCGCCGTGACCGTCGCGGTCGCCGTGACCGTCGCGCTCGCTGTACGCGTCGCGGTCGCCGTACCCGGGCCGGCTGTCGTGTCGCTCCCGGTCGCCGTATGTCTCACGGTCGCCCCCGGCCCGATACGTGTCGGCCGAAGCGCGCGGCGCGGTGCCCCAGTCCTCGTCATCGTCCACCACCCGCCGGGGTTCCGGCAGTTCCTTGCGCGGGCGCGGCTTCGGCGTCCCGCCGCGTACGTGCTCCAGCAGCGTCCGCAGCGTCGGCTGGATGGCGCGCTGGTCCCCGAACTCCATGTCCAGCGCGGCCGGAAGCGTCTCCGCCCAGAACTCCCACAGCGGCCGTACCCACCCCTCGACCCGCTCGCCGCCGCGCTCCCGGCGGTCCTCCAGCAGCTCCAGCTGGCGCGGGGCGATCTTCTCGACCAGCTCGACGAAGAGCGGATGCGGATCGCTGCCGCTCCTGGCGAGCCCCAGCGGCTGGGTCCCCATCAGCTCGCGGCAGTAGTCCTCGACGGTCCGTTCGTCGTCCAGCACGGTCCACCGTTCGTACGAGCGCAGCAGCTCCGCCCAGCTCGACACGCCGCCGGGGAAGTCCCCCAGCCGCAGCCGTACACCGGGCACGTTCTCGCCGGTCTCGGGGAACAGCCGCAGCCGTACCCGGGCCGGCGACGCGGAGTCGCCGTCGACCACGTCCACCTGGCCGTTCCACATGCAGCACAGCAGCCGGTGCAGGATGGTGCGGCGGTCGTCCTCGCCGCACACCATCCAGCTGTCCCGGAAGCCGACCCGCTGCCGCCACCGCAGCACGTCCTGGGCCTGCTCGGAGTCCTTCGCCCTGGCCCACTGCCTGAGCACCTTGCGGGCCTCGGGCACCTGCGTGAGGCTCATCTCGCTGCGGAAGAGCACCACGGTGATCGAATCGCTCTCCACCCCCCGGTACTCCACGGAGTTCTTGGCGTCCGAGGGCAGCCGCAGCGCCTTGCCGAGGTACTCCTGCACCTCCTCCACGGCCTGCACACGCGGGTACGTGACGAGGGCCCGGAGCGGGCCGGTGCCCTCCGGGGTGAAGCCGACCGGCAGCAGTCCGGTCAGCTTCCGGCCGAACAGGTCCAGCGCCTCCTTGCTGACCTGGTCGGTGGCGTCCGCGTCACCCGCGGCGGCGGCCAGCAGGGTGCTCATGGACGGCAGCAGCGGGCGCTCCTCCAGCTGTGCGCCGCTCTCCGCGAACAGCCGGGTGATCCGGCCCTCCAGCTGCGCCTTGACCACCGCCACCGCGCCGTCCGGGCTGCGGCGGCTGAGCGAGTGGACCCGGCGCCAGGTGTCCCCGTCGATCATCTTCAGCAGGAGCGTGGCCTCGTCGTCGTTCTCGCGCAGCCCCTCCCGGTGGATCATCCGGGCGACCAGGTCCTCGTAGAAGTGGTTGAGGGTGCGCTGCGGCGGCAGCAGATACGAGATGCCGGTGCGGTCCTCGTACAGTTCGAGGCCCTTCTGCGCGGACACCTTGCGTTCCAGGTCGGAGTGTTTGCGGAAGGAGTTCACCAGCCGCCCGAGGTCGGTGCCCGCCACGTCCGCCTGGGACTGCCAGCGCTGCTGCTGCTCCCGCCATGCCTCGTGCCATACGGTCCGGCTGCGCCACTGGTACCAGGTGTCCTGGTCGCGGAGGGCCGCCTGTACCTCGTCGTCGCCCCAGCGCGCCGGGGACATGCCGGCCAGCCGGCCTTTGATGCGCGGGTTCTTGGGCGGCTGTTCGGTCACGCCCGGCGGACGCTGGGGGGCGGTGGCGCGGCTGTTGAGCATGCCCAGGAAGCCGAGCCGGGCGATCGGTTCCTCGCTGCCGGGTACGCCCCTGACGACGCGTTCGGCCAGGAAGGGGTCCACGCTCTGGAGGAGCTTGTCGATGGCGGGGCGCGGGGCGAACCGGTCGGCCATCGAGGCGGCCTGGCGGTCGGCGATGGACTGGAGGTCGGAGAGCAGCCGCTGCATGTCCGCGACCCGCTCGCCCAGCGCCTGCTCGATGGCCCGGCTGCCGCGCGGCAGCGGATCGGGCTCCGGCACGGTCAACTGCTTGCGTTCCCACAGCTCTTCGAGGTACGAGTCGGTGAAGAGCTGACGGATCAGCGGCACCGCCTGCTCCCGCAGCGCGGCGCGTGGCCGCTCCACGAGATCCGTGACCGCCTCCCGCAGCAGCCGGCCGGCCACCAGATCGGCCAGCTGGTCCATCGGCGCGGTCATGGACGCCACGAGGCTGGTGGAGACGCCCTGCCGGCCGATGCCGGTGGGCGACAGCGCGCTGCGGTGCACGCCCCGGTTGATGAAACTCGCGGCGAACGTCTGGAAGTCGTCGTCGCCGGCGCTCCTGCGGCCCGGGGAGCGGCCGTCGCCCAGTTCGGTGCCGATCAGCGACATCACCAGGGAGACGATGGAGCGGCGCAGATCGTCCTGGCGGATGCCCGCGGTCGGGCTGAACAGGAACGCCGTGGGCAGAATGCCCGTCCGCAGCCGGATCGGTGTCGTGCCCGGGTAGCGGATGCCGAGCCCGGACTCATGGTCCAGGTCGCCGATCTCCGCGCCCTCCGTCGGCGCGTTCTGCCCGTCCACCAGCCGGAAGAGATCGACCAGCGCGCGGGCCGCGTTCAGCTCCGCCTCCCGGCCGCCGCCCGCGGACGAGGAGAACGACGACGGCATCACGACCAGCGGGTAGATCTTCACCCCGTCGAAACGGCGCAGCTGGAACGCGTGGTTGATCAGATGCAGATAGTCCAGGAAGATCCCGGCGCCGGTGCCGCCCGCCACCGAGAAGGCGACGAACACATCGCAGCCGTTGACCTTGCCGCCGCCGAGTTCACTCAGCTCACCGGCCGACCTGGCGATCGCGTCGATCGCCTGGAGCAGCGGTTCGAGGACCGGCGCGAGGCTGTGCCTGAGCGTGGCGAACAGGGCGGCGCGCCCGACGGTGGGCAGCTGCCCCGCGCCGTTGTGCAGCGGGGTGACCTTGGGCTCGTCGATACGCGGTGGCAGCCAGTCGGCGACCTCGTCGCGCAGGCTCGCCCGCAGCATCTTGGTCACTTCCGGTGAACTGTCGAAGTTCGGCAGCAGGTTGTGGGTGGCCCGGGAGGTACGGGCGTACGCGGCCCGCAGCGACGGGTCCACATTGAACTGCGGCAGCCGCTGGAGGTCGGACTCGCTGTAGTCCGCGTACACGAACTGGAGGCAGTCGGGCAGCTGGTAGGGGGCGTGGCCGCTCAGATGGCTGAGCGCGACCCCGTCAGGACCGCACAGTTCGGCGCGCAGCTTGCGTTCCAGCTCGGCGCCGACCAGGCCACCGGTGCCGCCCAGGCCGACGAAGAGCATCGGCTGGAAGATCTTCATGGGGTTTCCTCCCGCTCATGGCCGTACCTGCGGCCGGTCCGTCCTCGGTACGTCGGTGGATTCACGTCTGTGGACTCCTCACGCGTCGCGGCGCCGCTGCCGCGACGCGTTGCCCGTGTCACAGGTACGAGTCGTAGGTGCTCGAACTCCCGCCCTCACCGGTCGCGGGGGTGGTGGTGGGCGTGGGCGTGGTGGGACGCGACCGCGAGAGCCACGGCCGGCGGGGACTGCGGGTACGGGTACGGGTACGGGTCTCCTCGCCGAGCGCGAGGCTCAGCGCGTCGGTCAGCGGGACCTGGCCGTTGGCGGTCAGCCTGGCCCGGCCGCCGCCGCGCGTGCGCAGTACCGCCCCGCCCTCCGGGCTGCGCTGGACGGCGTACGGGCCGTGGTTGCGCCGCTCGATGCGCGGGCTGCGGTGGGGTTCCACGACGGCGAACTCGTACCACTGCTTGTGGCCGTGTCCCGCCGGGTGGTCGCCGAGGATGTCGCCCCCTTCGGAGACCAGCCGCAGCACCAGGCCGAACGGGTCCCTGCGGGTGCGGCGCTGGCGCAGCCAGGCGAGGACCGCCACGACGACGAGCGCGGCCACGACGACGGCGGAGAGGAACGCCCACCAGTACTTCTCCCAGATCCCGGGCTCCGGCGTCACCTGTACGGAGAGCGGGGAGCGCACCAGCGTCCGGTCGTCGTCGGTGGTGTCGACCACCGTGACGGTGCCGCCGAGCCGCAGCCCGCCGTCGCCGAGGCGGTCGCCGAAGACGTCTTCGGGGGCGACCTCGACCGTCACCTTCCGGGTCCCCGACTCGCCCGGCTTCACCTCGATCTCGGCCGGGGTGACCGAGAGCAGCCCGTCCTGGAGGTCGGCGACGGACAGCCGCAGGGTGTGCGGGGTGTCGCTGGTGTTGTGGACGGCCAGCGTGCCGGTGACCGAGGAGCCGGGGTGGGTGGTCGCGGCGGGCAGGGTCAGCGCGGTGGTGACGGGCAGTACGCCGGGCGCGATCTGGCCGGCCTCGCTGCGGGTGTCGGCGCTCAGCCCCGAGGCCGTCAGCGTGCCGCTCACCTTCAGCGCGCCGTCCGCGCTCTCCGGGATCTCCACGGAACCGGTGAAGGAGCCGTCGCTCCCCTTGGGGTCGCTCCCCTTCCCGTCGTCGGTGAGGCGCAGCTCCAGCGGGGCGAAGCCGTCCCCGGTCAGCTCACCGCGGACCCGCAGCCCCTCGTAGTCGCGCGGGTCCTTGATCTCGTACCCCTCGCGGGTCTGCAACCGCATGGTCACCGTGGTCTTCTCGCCGGCCCGCGGCGACGGCGGGTCCATGGTGATGGAGCCGCGCAGCTCGCCCTGCCACAGCACGCTGACGCCGACGGGCAGCGAGCGGTGTCCCTCGGGCGCCTCCGCCTTCACCTTCCAGACGCCGGGCACGGGGTCGACGATCTTCAGCGCCTCGACCGTGCCGCCGGCGCCCGCCAGTTCGAACCGGGAGTCGCGGTACGTCCCGGAGGTGGGCACCTCGTGGCCGCTCGGGTCGAGATAGGTGACCGTCACCTCGGGGTCGCCCTTGTCGACCACGATGCTGCCCACGGTCGCCAGCGGCGAGATCGCGATCTCCAGGGTGGCGGGCGGCCGGTTGCTCGGCCCCCGCTGGTAGCGCAGACAGTGTGCGGCGGCGAAGATCTTCTCCAGCGTCGGGCCGATGTCCTTCGCGCCGGAGACCTTGCTCGCCTTCGGACGGGCGGAGGGCAGCTCGACGCAGCCCTGCTGGAAGCCGCCCGCGGCGATCCGGTCGAGCTGCTTCTTGTCCGGGGCGGCACCGAATCCGAGCGGCCAGATCTGCACCCGCTGCTCGGCCGCGTTCTTCAGCTCCAGCTCCAGCTGGCGTTCGCCCTCGGCCGCGCGGTGCGCGGGATCGCCGTACTTGGGGCTGCCGCTGACGTCCATCTTCCCGTCGGTGAGCAGGAACAGCACACGCGGCACCGACGGGTCGGTGCCGCTGCTGAGGTCGTGCACGCCCTGGCGTATCGCGCTCGGGAAGTCGGTGCCCGTGCCCTCGCTCTTCTTACGGCTGCGCAGCTTGCCGACGCACGCGCCGACCGACTCGCGTCCCGCCGCGTCCAGCGTGGTGCGCGGGCACACCGGGTCCACCGCGCGCTGGTCGCCGGACTCCGCGGCGGCGAAACCGAAGACCGTGACATTCGAGGACGAGGAGACATCGCCCAGCGCGATCCGGGCGGCGGCGGCCTTCTCGGCCTTCATGTCCTCGGGCGCGAGACTGGCGGACTCGTCCACGGCGACCGCGTAGTTGACGGACGTGAAGGCCGGCTCGGACGCCGCCGCCGGCACCGGCCCGGGACCGGCGGGCGCCAGCAGGGACACGAGCACCGCGGCGCCGCCCAGCGCGGAGACCGCGCCGCGGCGCGCCCAGCCCCTTCTCGTCCGCTCTCTTCCCCTGAGTGTTCCCACGGCCGTCCCCTTATTTCGTCTCTGCGTGGTGTGCGTGCGTGGTGTGTGGCGACGTCGCGTGCGCCGGTCAGCGCGCGGTCAGACTCCAGATCAGTGCGAGCGCCGCCGCGGGGGCCAGCGCGCTCACTCCCCAGCGGATGGCCCGGTACTTGGCGGACAGGATCGAGCTGACGTCCACGGCCTGGACGAGCAGCCACCCGGTCAGGTCCCGCCCGGCCTCGGTGACCTCGGCGGACAGCCGCGCCACGTCGTGCGGAGGCAGCAGATCGCCGAAGTACGTCACCCCGGTCCGGCCGCGGATCGTGCCCGTACGCGGCATCAGCGCCCGGACCAGCGCGGTCACCGCGATCACCCAGAGCACGCCCGCGACGACGAGCATGGCGTCGGCCGCCCCGTGCCAGTCGGGCGCGCCGTGCCGGCTGATCAGGAACGCGGGCAGCGCCAGCGCCCCGGAGAGCAGGACGCCGGCCTTCGAGTCGGCCCGGCCGAGATCCTCCCTGACCGTGTTCAGCAACCGTTCCGCGATCCGTTCCCCCGCCCGGCCGTTCCCGTGCAGACCCCCGTCCGGCACGGGCCCGACCGGGTCGGGGGATGTGCGTGCGCCGCTGTCGGCGGTCATCAGTCCTCCTCCGCCCAGGACCAGCCGTCGTCCCGGTCCCGGCTCCGGCGGCGCGGCGGCTCCGGTACGGCGTCCTCGTCCTCCGGCGGGTAGGTCCTGCGCCGGGCCCGGGAGGGTGGTTCGTCGGCCACCCAGTCCGGCGTGAACCCCTCGGCCGGTGGCTGTTCGAGCCGCGGGTTCTCACGGCGCGCGGGCAGGGAGCCGATGGGTCCCTGGACGCGGTGGCGGCCCCGGTTGAGCAGCTCAAGCGCCTGCGTCTCCACGTCGGTGGACTGGATCTGGCCGCTGGCGACCATGTCGAAGAGCCGGTCGACGCGTTCCCTTTCGTCCTGTCTGCCCTCCTGACGGATCTTCTCCAGGAAGTCCTTGGCCGCCTGGGGTTCGGCCGCCAGCATGTAACTGAGCTGGTCCAGCTCCCCGCCCTGGAGCATGGCCCGGAACCTGTTCTGGTGGACCCGCGTCACCTCGGCCGAGGCGTGCGCGTCCCGGATGTCGTCCATGTGATGGATCGTTCTGTCGTCCACCCGCAGCCGTACGTACAGTCGTACCCGCAGGCCGAATTCGGAACCCAGGTCGTCCCAGCGCCCACCGGCGCAGTGCCGGGTGATGGCACGGTCGGCCTGTTCGGCCTGGGCCACCGGGAACTCCGAGGAGACCTCACGCAGCCGCTCCAGCGTCGGGGCGGTGAGCCGCTGCGCGACATCGGTCACCACCTCGGTGGCGACCAGATGGGGATCGGTCACCGTCCAGTGGATGTCCACCTCGGCCTTGAAGAAGGTGGTGCCGCCCGCGGCCGGCAGCTCCAACTGAAGCGTCGTCACGAACGTGCCGAGCGCGATCTCGCAGACGGTCCGCGCCCTGGCCAGCGCCGGCTTGTCGTAGTGCTGGACGCCGGAGACGGTGGCCACGCTGTAGCCGCCGTTCCGGTAGAACAGCACCGAGGCGGTACGGGCGCCCGTCTGCCGGAACGAACCCGTCGGCGCGTACTCCCGCAGGAACGGGCCCGCGGGTCCCGGGCCGTCGGCCGCGCCCCGGTCGGCCGCGTCCCGGTCCGCCGCGCCCCGGTCCGGCGCCACGCCCTCGTCCTCAGCCATGCCTCTCCTCCTCGCCCGTCCGGTCCGGCGACGGGACGGCGAGCCACCACAAGGAGCGCGCCTGCGCGTCGGGGAGCGGATTCTCCGGATCGTTCATCATTCGGCGCAGCAGCCAGTCCAGCCGCCGCTGGTCGTGCTCCTCGGCCGCCAGCGCGGGCAGCAGCGCCGCCAGCCCCGGCCTGGCCCACTCGCTGCCGTCCTTGCGCACGGCCGAGCGCAGCAGGGTCTCCAGCGCGTCCATGGCCACGTCCTTCGACCGCGCGGTGTTCAGCGCCGTCCACAGCAAGTCGGCCATCGGGCGGACGAGTTCGGGGCGGGTGGCGGCGAGGGCGAGCGGCAGCGGCCAGTCGCCGCGGTCGCCCAGCGGGGAGCCGGGCTCGGCGGCCGGCACCTCGTCCACCCCGGTCACCGCCAGCCGGACGGTGGTCACCAGCCCGAGGTCCTGGTACGCCTCGTGCCGGTGGTGGGTCCAGTCGGACATCCGCCGCAGCACCTTCGCGACATCCGGCAGCGCCAGCAGCCGGACGACATTGAACGAGGCGACCGCCAGCTGGTCCCCGTCGTCACGGACCCCGATCCGGGCCAGGGCGTCCAGCGCGTCGTCGGTCGAGGCCGCGGCGTTCCCGTAACCGAGCGCCATCGCCGCCGTCCAGCGCAGCGGCTTCGTCCCGTACCTGCTCCAGTCGTCGACCAGCTTGCGCACCGCCTTACGGTGCGAGGCGTGGCCGGCCGCCTGGTCCATCGCGGTGGCCGCGAAGATCCTCCGGCGCGGGGTGGCCGCCTCGGCGAGCGGCCGGATCAACTCCGCGTAACCGTGGTCGAAGTCCCGTACGCACAGCTCCCCGGCGGCCACCGCGGCGCGCATCCACACATGGGGGCGCGGATCGTCCGACAGCAGCCGCAGCCAGCGCACGACCGGCGCGCGTACCGGGAAGTGCCGCTCCCACAGCTCGGCCAGCACCGCGGCGGGCAGGGCCGAGCCCCGGTACCAGATCAGCCGCGCGTCCACCTCGGCGCCGGCCACCTCGACCCGGCCGTCGGTCAGTTCGGCGCGCGAGAGCGCCCGATCGGATTCCGGGTCGTCGCAGAACAGCGGGCGGGCCGGGGTGTTGTCCGGATCGCTCTGTACGGACAGTTCCCAGGTGAGCAGATGGGCGGCGGCGGCCACGGCGCTGTGCGGGGCGCCGCCGAGTACGGCGAGCGCGATACGGAACGCCACGGGGTGGAAGAGGGCCGCCGTACCCGACCGTCCCGGACCCGACTGCCCCGTGCCGGACTGCCCCGTGCCCCCGTCGGCGGCGGGGAGCGCGGTCAGCGCGCGGTCCACGCCGACGAACCACTCCTGGGCCTGGCCGGCGGCGAGGCTCCGGCAGCCGGACAGCAACTCGTCGTAGGAGAGGTCCCCGAGCAGATGCCCGGCCAGCAGCGACGCGAGCAACTCGGCCTCGGCGGGGCGCAGATCCTTCAGCCCGACGGCGTCGCGGACCTCCTCGCGCTCGGCCAGTTCCTCGGCGGCGGTGAGCAGGTCTTCCGGGCGGGGGCCGTGGTCCGGGGCTCCGGCGGCGAGGTCCGGGGCTCCGGCGGCGAGGTCCTCCCGCCCTTCCCGGCGCTCCTCCAGCTTCTCCCGCAGCCGGGTCGTGAGGAGTTCCTGGGTGGGCGCGGGCGGGCAGATCATCCCGTACCGCCCGGTGAGCAGCGGGTTCGCCGCCGACCCGAGCGTCACGACGATCACCGCGAAGGCCGCGCACCCGTCCAGCGCCGCGGCGAGCCCGTCCAGGTCCATCGCGTCCGGCGGCAGCGAACCGGGCTTGGTCAGGGCGAGTTCCAGCAGATATCCGGTGCCGTGCCGGTCCTCCGCGCCCTCGCCGCTCAGTAGGTCGGCCAGCCGCCGCACGCCACCGTCCGGACCGACCCGCGACACCCGCGGTCCTGACCCGGGCTCCGCGCCCGCGCCGGCCGTGACCTCGTCGAGGAGGGAGAGCGCGGTGCTCGTACGTCCGGTGCCGGGCGCGGCGCCGAGGACGAGGAGTCGGCGGGCGGTGAGCGCGTTGCGCAGCCGTACGTACCCCTGCGGTTCGACATGGACCCGGCGCAGGCCGCGCAGTTCGTCCTCGGGTACGGGCCCGCTGCGCATCCCCGCACCGGACGGGCGGGAGTCCAGCCGCAGATGGATATCGCCGATATGGGCGCTCTGGATAAAGGAACGGTCGAAGCTGTTCAGATCCCGACCGGTGTCGAACAGCATCCGGGTGGCGTGCCGGGCCCGCGAGGCGGCGGCCAGATCGGTGGGGCCGTCGTCGCCCTGCTCCTCGGCGAGGGGGTCGCGGGTGTGCTCCTTGAACCGCCCGGTGACACGCTCCCGTTCGCGCTCCCGTTCTTCCCGCTCGCGTTCTTCCTTCTCGCGTTCCTCCTTCCCCTGCTCGTCCTTGTCGCGCTCGTCCTTGTCCCTCCCGTCCCTGTCCTTCCCGTCCCTGTCACTCCCGTTCTTGTCCCGCTCGTTCTTGCCCTTTTCGGCGGCCTTGCTGTCGGCGGAGCCGCCGTCACCACCGGCGCGGCCCTCTTCCGCGCGGGGCCTGTCGTCCCTGGGGCGCTCGTCGGGCCGGGGTGCGCGCTCGGGGGCTCCGGCCGCCCGCTGTTCGTCGGACATGAGGCTCAGCCCTCCTGCCGGGGAGTGATCCGTCCGATGTGCACGGGCTGCTGGTAGACGTTGTCGGAGTGCTGGGACATGTCGCCGTGGACGGTGTAGTGGGCGCCGGGGGTACGGGGATCCGCGACGGATGGCGGATCAGCGGCGGGCGGCGTATCCGAGGCGAGAGGCTGATCGCCGGCGGGCGGGGGATCACTGACGGGCGGCGGACCATCGACGGGTGCCGCATGCGCATCCGCCGTCGCAGTCGGCGGATCACCGGCCGGGATCACCGGAGCGGTCCGCCCGGGAAGGTGGAACCAGGCGCTGACATCGCCTTCCTTGAGCTTCAGGCGGGCCGGGGCGTAGTGCGCGGGCTCGATGAACTTGCCGCCGCTGCTGACCACGTCCTCGTACAGCGCGTCCGAGACCACCAGCACGAGATCGGCGCGCGCGGCGTCCAACAGCCGCCGCGCCACGGGGGAGTCGGCGAGGCGGCAGGCGAGATCGACCGCGCGCCCGCTGATGCCCCGGTCGTCGTGCCGGACGGGGCCGACATGCATGCCCACCCGCAGCCCCAGCGGTACGCGCAGGGCGCGGTTCTCGTCCCGCAGATTCTCGTGCACCTCGACCAGCCACAGCCCGAGCAGCCGGGTCACCGCGATCCGGCCGGCCACCGCCAGCAGCACACCGTCGCCTCGGTCCTCCATGTGGACGGCGTCGCGGGCCACTCTGGCGTGGGTGAACGCCGCCTCCAGCACCCGGTAGATCCGGGCCCGCATACGTGGCTTGTCCACGTCGTCGTACTCCCCGGAGCGCCGCGCGTCGACGCTGATCACCAACTCGTAGCGCGCCTCGGCGACATCCATCCCGTCGTGGTCCACCCCGTGCCCCCTGTCCTGTTCGCTTGCCGTCCCCCCTCAGCCTCGCGCCCGGGACGAAGGCCGTCTGTAGCCGTTTACACACACCGGCCCGGTCCTCCGCCCCGTCCTCTACTCCGGTCTCCCCTCCGGTCTCCCCTCCTGATGGCCGTCGGCGAGGAGGGCGAGCAGAGCGGGGTCGAGGATCTCCACTCTTCGGTTGCCCGTGCGCACGATCTGCTGGCCGCGCAGCAGCCGCAGGGCCTTGGCGACGGCTTCCCGGGTGGCTCCGACGGTGGCGGCCAGCTCGTCCTGGGCCAGATGTACGACGGTGCCCGCGGGTGATGTCCCCGTGACGGAGGCGCTCGTCACGGAGGGCCTTGGCACGGAGGGGCGCGCCGCTGCGGGGGCCGGCACGGAGGGCGTCGGTACGGAGGGCGTCGGCACGGAGGGCGCGTACGGCCCGGAAGGTTCGGCCTGTGACAGCTCGGTGAGCCGGCTGGCCAGGCGCTGCAGAACCGTGAGAGAGGCGAGCGCCGACCGCTCCTGATCGGCGCTGCGGAGCCGGAAGGTGAGCTGACGTATGACCAGACCGCTGACCCGCGGGTGCAGTGCGAGAAAGCGCCGGAACGCGTCCCCGGAGATGACCTGCGCCTCGACGGGCCCGAGCGCGCGCACGGTGGCGCTGCGGGGATGGCTGTCCAGCGCGGCCATCTCACCGAGCAGTTCACCGGGGCCGCGCAGCCCCAGAATCAGCCGGGTGGCGCCCCGGTCCGTGGCCACGGAAACGGTCACCCAGCCCTGAAGTATGATCATGACGTGAGTGGACCGGTCGCCCTCCGCCAGGAGATGGGCGTCGGCCGCGTAGCGCTTCCGGTTCCCGAGAGCCATTACGCTCTCGTTCTCCCGGTCGGTCAGCGCACGCGCGAACGCCAACTCATCGCCGAGCAGCCCCATGGCCACTCCCCCCACGGCAGTCAGGACGCTGTTTTTCGTGTGGCGTTGATGGTCCCAGAGTGACGTTCTGGTGGGAGCGGAACGCGCCAACTTGCCCATACTGGCCGGTAATCACCGAACTGCCAGCTAGAGGGCCCAAGCGCCCCGAACCCCGGTCACCCCGCCACCCCTCGAACCATGCACCACCCCGTCCACTCCCGCCGCCCCGCCCTCCGATCCCGCCGACGACCCGGAGGTCAGGCCCCCCACACGAGCGAACCGGACGCACCGACGGGACAAACCGGGCGGCAAAAACGGACTTGGCGGAAACTCAGGTTTCGCCCAGCCGAGGCCGGACCCGGGTGGCGTCCGCCGCGGTCCGGAACCGATTCAGCCGGCCGGCCGCCGGCCGAGGGCCGGACCGAGCTTGGTGGCCGCGTCGGGCGTCGTCCGCCCCGGGGGCGGGCCCGGGGGCGGACGGGACTTCGGACTTACTCGTCTAGCGTGTGGCGAGCCGTTCCAGCAGGGCAGCGCTCCGTGCCAGCAACACCCGCTCCTCGTCCGTGAGTTCGGCC
Source organism: Streptomyces scopuliridis (assembly GCF_042790125.1). Lineage (GTDB taxonomy): Bacteria > Actinomycetota > Actinomycetes > Streptomycetales > Streptomycetaceae > Streptomyces > Streptomyces scopuliridis_A. The sequence continues at coordinate 72,578 of NZ_JBHTZS010000009.1, read as the reverse complement.
TCGATGGCCTGCGCGAGCCAGCCGGCCCTGCGGCCGCGCTCCGCTTCGAGTGCGGCCCGGCCCGCGTCGGACAGTTCGACCAGCGACTTGCGGCCGTCCGTGGGGTGCGCCCGGCGCGTGATCAGGTTCTGCTCCATGAGCAGCCCCACCGCCCGCGCCATCGACTGGGGGCGTACGCGCTGATCGGCGGCGAGGTCGCTGGTGGTCATGGCGCCATTGCGGTCGAGTGCACCGAGTACGGCGACCTGGCCCAGCGGGATGCGGTCCTCGTGTTTGACGCGTCGGGTGAGCTTGCCCATCGCGGTGCGCAGTTCGGCGGCGATGGCGGCGGCTTCCGGGGTGGGCATAGGGCACTTTACCCCGTTGGTCAGCAAAGCTGTGCACCTGACCTGTACAGCAATGCTGTACAGCCAAACTGAACAGCATTGCTGTAGGGTTTGGTTGTCGGGCTCAGCGCCAGCGTTGTCGCAGCCGGGGCCACGGCACACGACAACGGGAAGGACCTCCCATGTCCGCAAAGGCAGTCGGAACCGTCAACGCTGCCATCGAGACCGCCACCGCCCGCCGGATCATCGACAGCCGGGGCAACCCGACGGTCGAGGTCGACGTCGTCCTGGCGGACGGGTCCCTGGGGCGCGCGGCTGTCCCCTCCGGTGCCTCCACCGGTGCCCGGGAGGCCGTGGAACTGCGCGACGGGGACTCCGCGCGCTGGCACGGCAAGGGCGTCGACCGCGCGGTGGCCCATGTCAACGGGGAGATCGCGGCGTCGGTGTGCGGCCTGGACGCGGCGGACCAGGCGGGTCTCGACGCCGCGCTGATCGCCCTCGACGGCACCACCACGAAGTCCCGGCTCGGCGCCAACGCGATCCTCGGCGTGTCCCTCGCCACCGCCAAGGCTGCCGCGGCGGCCCACCGCCGGCCCCTCTACCGCTACCTCGGCGGCGCCGACGCCCACCTCCTGCCGCTGCCGATGATGAACATCGTCAACGGCGGCGCCCACGCCGACAATCCGCTGGATTTCCAGGAGTTCATGATCGCGCCGGTGGGCGCGGACACCTTCGCCGAAGCCGTCCGCATGGGCAGCGAGGTCTTCCACACCCTGCGCCGCGATCTGCTGGCCGCCGGGCATTCCACGGCCGTCGGCGACGAGGGTGGCTTCGCGCCCGCGCTGCGTACCGCTGAGGAGGCGCTCGACTTCGTGATGACCGCCATCGAACGCACCGGCTACCGCCCCGGCACGGACATCGGCCTGGTCATGGACCCGGCGTCGTCGGAGTTCTTCCGCGACGGGGTGTACGACTACGCGGGCGAGGGGGTGCGCCGTACCCCCTCCGAGAACGCCGACTACCTGGCCGGGCTCATCGACGCCTACCCGGTCGTCTCCATCGAGGACCCGATGGCGGAGAACGACCTGGACGGCTGGCGCGAGCTGACCGCCCGCGTCGGCGACCGCTGTCAGCTCACCGGCGACGACGTGTTCTGCACCAACGAGACGCTGTTGCGCGAGGGTATCCGCACCGGCGTCGGCAACTCGGTCCTGGTCAAGGTGAATCAGATCGGGACCCTGACCCAGGCGCTGGCCGCGGTGGCCACGGCCCACCAAGCGGGCTGGACGGCTGTCATGTCGCACCGTTCGGGCGAGACGGAGGACACCACCATCGCGGATCTGGCGGTGGCGACCGGCTGCGGTCAGATCAAGACCGGTTCGCTCTCCCGCTCCGACCGCACGGCGAAGTACAACCAGTTGATCCGGATCGAAGAGGAGCTGGGCGACGCGGCGCGCTTCGCGGGCCGCTCGGCACTGCGTCGGACGTGAACAGCGGACAGAGGTAGAGCCCCCGCGGGCCCCCGGATCACGATCGAGGGTCACATGGTCGCTAAATCGGACGCACGTACTGCGGGTGAATGTGCGGAGAGTGCGATACGTCCGGGCCGAGGTACCGGCACTCTGCTGGGGGTTGATCTCAGCGGCGCCCGCGGCGGGGGACCGTGTGGTGACAGCCGGGGGGAGCACATGTGACGGCTGAAGGAGACCGCGGCGCTTCCGCCGCGTCGTCGGCCTCCGCGCCCGCGCGTCGTCCGGCCGACGGGGTCGGGCAGCGAGGCGTGCCGCGGCACGTCGCCTGCGTCATGGACGGGAACGGACGGTGGGCAGCGCAGCGGTCGTTACCGCGTACGTCGGGTCATCGCGCGGCCGAGGCGACGGTGATCGACGTCATCGAGGCGGCGCGGACGGCGGGGGTGGAGTGGCTGAGCCTGTACGCGTTCTCCACCGAGAACTGGCAACGTCCGGGCAGCGAGGTCGACTTCCTCATGCGGCTGGTGCGCCGCGTCGTACGCAAACACGCACCGCTGCTGCACGCGCGCGGCATCCGCTGCCGGTTCCTCGGCGTGGCGGACCCGCGGATCCCCGTACCGCTGGCCCGGGACTTCGCCGATCTGATGACGCTGACCGGCAGGAACCGGGGCATGACCCTGACCGTGGCGTTCGATCACGGCGGACGCAGGGACATCGTCGAGGCGGCACGGTCGCTCATCCGCAGCGGGGTGGCGGCCGATGCCGTCGACGAGCGGCGCTTCGCCGCTCATCTGCCCTTCCCCGACACACCCGATGTGGATCTCGTCATCCGGACCTCCGGCGAACAGCGCATCTCCAACTTCATGCTCTGGCACGTGGCCTACGCCGAAATGATCTTCCCGCCGGTGCTCTGGCCCGACTTCCGCGCGCCGCACTTCCTGGAGTGCCTGCACACCTACCAGCAACGCGATCGCCGCTTCGGCGGCGTCACGCCGAAGGCGAACGGAGAACCTCACCCGTGACGGACACACGGCCGACCCCCGAAACGCAGCCCGAAACGCCACCCGGCACGCCACCCGAAACACCACACGGCACGTCACCCGAAACACCACCCGGCGCACCGTCCGAAGCACCACCTGGCGCACCACACGGCGCACCACCCGAAACACCGCCCGGCCCCCTGTTCGGCCCCGACTCGCAGTTCCAGCGGTTCTTCAACGATCCGCGCTGGGGACTGGCCATACTCAGAGCCACGGTGCTGGAAGCCGCTCACCCGCAGATCGGCGCCGCCCTGATCGACAACTCGACGTTCGTGGCGCACCCGTGGCGACGGCTGCGCAACACCCTCGTGAGCCTGCAGCGCATGTTCGGCCCCGACGAGGACACGCGGCGGAGGGAGGCGGCCCGGCTCAACCGTCTGCACGCGCGGCTGAGCGGTACGGACGCGCAGAACCGGCCGTACGACGCGATGGACCCGCAGGTCCGTGCCTGGGTGGTCGCGACGCTGTTCGAGAGCTCCGTCACCATGTGCCGGCTGGGCGGGCAGCCGCTCGACCAGGCCACCATGAAACAGCTCTACGCCGAATTCCAGGCGTTCCTCGCCGCCTTCGGGGATGAGGGCGGCCATCTGCCGCCCACGTTAAGGGAGTTCTGGCAGTACTACGACCACATGGTCCAGGAGGAGCTGGAGAACACGGAGGCGCTGCGCATCATCCTCTACAAGCTCTTCGACCATCTCCCGGCGCCGCCGCTGCTGGACGGCCTGCCCACCGTGTGGGCGGCCGGCCGCGCGCTCGCGGGCCCGGTCATCGGCACGGTCACCGTGGCGTCCCTCCCCGAACCCTTCCGCCGGCGGGCCGGTCTGCCCGAAATCCCCGGCGCCCAGGCGCTGATGCAGAGCGCCTACGTGGCCGCCGGCCTGGCGCGCTTCCTGCCCGACGGCTGGCTCCGGACCGAGAACGTCACCAGCCTGCTCTACCTGTCCCCGGACGGCGACGACCCCCGCGCGGCGACGCTCAACGCGCTGCGCGGCCGGATGAAACGGGCCGGCGCCCTGTTCCGGCTGGTCACGCCCTTTCCGGCGGAGCACGACGCAACAGAGGGGACCGGGCCGCGGCGGGATGCCGACGAATTCTTCACGGCGGTGCTCGACCAGACCGGCGACGGCTACCTGGACTGGCCCGATCTCGCCGCCATGGCACGGGAGTTGTCCACTCGCATCGATCTGGACGAACCGGCCGAGACCGAGCTCTACCGCGCGTACGCCGAGTGGTGGAAGGAACTCCAGGCGGCGCTCGACACCGACGGCGACGGCCGCGTCAGCAAGGAGGAGTACGCCGCCGGTGTCCCCTCCCTCGCCGGGCCCGCGCTGATCAGGGTCGCCGAGGTGCTCTTCAGCGCCACCGATGCGGACGGCAACCAGCTCATCGACGCGGACGAGTACCGGGCCCTGTTCCGGACGGGGTTCCACCGCACCGTGGCCGGCGCCGAGGCAACGTACTCCCGCAGCGCGTTCGTGAAGGACTTCCTCTCCTTCATGTCGGGTCGTGAGCGCTCGACCGCTTTCGACCCGCTGCTCGCCGAGGCGTAGGGAGGACACCCCCGGACTGTTCGACACGGCCCGGCGTGAGGCTGATCCGTGCACCGGACCGGCGGCTAGGCGGGCATGACGCCTTGGATACGGGAGAGCGTGAAGACACGTTCATCGTTCCGCAGGTGGCACCAGGCCCGCAGATAGGGCGGGTCCAGGTACAGATCGCTGAGGCTTCGTACGGTGCGGCTTCCCGAGGCGGCGACGTACTCGACGGTGATCGCCTGGCCGGCGTCGACGGCATGGGCCAGCTGACGTACGTCGGTGAGGGACAGCGTGCTTGCGCACCCAGCGATGATCTCCTCGGTGCCGGTGCCGAAGGGGATCCCGTTGCCCGGGTCCGGGTCCGGCGCCGGGCCGCTCGCCGGGGACTCCCGCAGCCTGACCGCCAGCGCCCGCAGGCCGTCGGCCGACTCCCCAACCCGCTTCATCCGCACGGCCGGTCGCCGTGCGCCGGCGGTGCCCCGGGCGACGCGAGGAGATGGGACCGGCGCGGTGGCACGGTGCTGCTCGGCCTTTTCGATACGGACGGTCCCGTCGAGGGTCTCGGCGACGGGCGCGTAGCCCTCGGCCCGGAGTGCCGCGAGGGTCTCGTCGAGTGGCGTACGGCTGACCAGCACGGTCGGTGCCAATTGCCGCAGGCCCAGCCGCGCGAGCTTGCGGTGGACGGTGAGCTCGGCCAGAAGCGCGGGTTCCGCACCGTGGATCACGCAGGCGGCGGGCGCGAGGCGAACGTGTCCGTGGCGGCGCGCGATATCGGCGATCAGATACGTCAGCGGCTGCGGCAGCGGCCCGGCCGCGACAGCGGTCAGGTCGGCCGTGATGCCGTCGGGCGCGCACCCGGTGTCCAGTGCACGGCGAACGCTGCCGGGACTGAACCGCCAGACCGATGCCGTGCCGCCGGCCTCCCGGTCCGCGACGGAGTCCAGAAGCGCGGTGAGCCGGGCGGAGGGAGTCCCGGCGGTGACGGCCGTGAGATCGGCGCCGATGAGGGCCGTCTCGGTGGCAGCGGGCAGCAGCTGTCGTGTACCGGCGAGGAGTTCTTCCGCGTCGTCGGCGAGCAGGGCGGCGCCGATGCGGGACAAGGCACCACGGGCGAGGACGCCGAGCAGTTCCGCTTCCCGGATGACGGTGGCGAACGGCGTTGTGTCCTGTGGCAGTTGGTCGGCGAGGGGACGGTGCCAGGCGACCAGCGGTCCCAGATCCTCGGACGCCTGCCGCACACCCTGGCCGGCCGGGAGGTTCGCCGCGGCGGCGAGCAGCCCGTGCCGGGCCTGTACGCAGCCGTTGCAGGGCGGTGTCCCGGTGATCGCGGGAAGGGACTTGCCCTCCTCGTCGCGGGCCTGGGCAGGGGTGAGCGGCAGCGCCCACCATGTCCGGAGCAGCAACGGGACCCGTTCCCCTGGCTCAAGCGCCGCCCAGGAGTCGTACTCCTCGGTAACCGGAACGAGATCGCCCTCCCTGGCCAGCAGCCCGGCCGCGTACGCCGCCTCCAGCACGACGCGCACCACGGTCCCGTCGCACCGCGCCGCCTTGCCGATACGTACCAGCTCACGGACCCCGACCCCGCCGGACCGCAGCCTGCCCGGCGGCCTGGCCGCACACACCGACAACACGGAGGCGGCATGAGCGGCGAACGCGGTGACCGCGGCCGCCGCCTCCCGCTCCACATCCTCCGTGGTGACCGGCAGCAGCCGGGCGAGAGGCGGTACGGGATCGAACGGTGCGCGCCAGTCCGGGCCGCGCAGCGCCATCGCCACCTGGGCGGGCATCAGCGCGGCTCCGTTCCCGTACCGGTGCCGTTCCTGGACCAACAGTCCTCTGTCCAGCGCCCACCGGGCACCCGGCTCGGCGCGCGGCTCCGGGCCCCCGAACATGACGAACTGCCGCCGTCGGAACTCGGGCTCGGCCAGACGTTCAAGCAGCGTGCGGGTCGCCGCGGGTGCCTGGGCGACCACGGCGGTGACGCGGTCAGGATCGCTGTGGTGGTCCACCAGGTCCGTGAGCCGCCGCTGCTTGGTGCCGGGCGGCTTGAGGCCCAGCGCCGCCAGCATGCCGCGCAGTTCGTCCGAGTTCAGGCCCGCCAACAACTCCGAGACCGGCGGGTCCAGTCCCAAAGGCGCGTCCCATGCCTGCCTCAAGGGTGCCGTCATGTGGAGCGCCCCGCTGCCGTCGGACCAGACCAGCGCGTGATCGGCCAGCACTTCCAGCGCCGCGTCCAGCCTTGGGGCGTCTTCCTCGTCCACCACTCCGAGCAGGTTCCCGAGCGCGTCACGCGTCGCGGGCGCCCCCAACGCGGCCAGCGCCTCAGCCACCTGCAGATACGGCAGCGCGAGCCGGGGCAGTACCAGCGCCACCGACCCCGGACGCTGCAACCGGTCCGCCAACTCGCCCACCGACCGCGGCTCCGGCAGAGCCACGGCGTCCGAACGCGCCGCCATCACCCGTTCCAGGCGCGGGACATCAAGGCCCCGCAACCATGCCGCCAGCGATGATCCACCTGACTTACCGATGAGGACACCTCATCCCGTACGAGGAACAACACCACCGGCCGACCAGCGCCGTACGGCCATCAAGAATGGCGCATCCAGCCCCCACCGCGCACCACACGGCGGCGACGGCCGAGACGAAGAACGTCGAAGGGCCCCACCGCGAACGGTGGGGCCCTTCGACATCGTGCCCGGTGAGGCACTGGCGGAGGATACGAGATTCGAACTCGTGAGGGGTTGCCCCCAACACGCTTTCCAAGCGTGCGCCCTAGGCCACTAGGCGAATCCTCCGCGGCAAACAATACAAGACGCCGGGGAGTGCTCGCGAACTCGATCCGGGCCTCCGGGATCAGGTACTGTGGGCGGAGCCCCTCACGTGGCGCTATCTGACTGAACTCCCCCAGGGCCGGAAGGCAGCAAGGGTAGGTCGGCTCTGGCGGGTGCGTGGGGGGCGCTTGCGTTGGGGGTGGTGGTAGGGGGGCGTTGTCGTAGCGGGCCGATATCGTCGTAGGTGTGTCGTCCCTTGCGCTGTACCGCCGTTATCGCCCCGAGTCATTCGCCGAGGTCATCGGGCAGGAGCATGTCACTGACCCGCTGCAGCAGGCCCTGCGGAACAACCGGGTCAATCACGCGTACCTGTTCAGTGGGCCGCGTGGCTGTGGGAAGACGACCAGTGCGCGCATCCTCGCGCGCTGTCTGAACTGCGAGCAGGGGCCGACGCCGACGCCGTGCGGTGAGTGCCAGTCCTGCAAGGACCTGGCCAGGAACGGGCCGGGGTCCATCGATGTGATCGAGATCGACGCCGCGTCGCACGGTGGTGTGGACGATGCCCGTGATCTTCGGGAGAAGGCGTTCTTCGGGCCCGCGAGCAGTCGTTACAAGATCTACATCATCGACGAGGCGCACATGGTCACGTCGGCGGGGTTCAACGCGCTGCTGAAGGTGGTCGAGGAGCCGCCGGAGCATCTCAAGTTCATCTTCGCGACCACGGAGCCCGAGAAGGTCATCGGCACGATCCGGTCGCGTACGCACCACTATCCGTTCCGGCTGGTCCCGCCGGGGACGCTGCGCGACTATCTCGGTGAGGTGTGCGGGAAGGAGCGGATCCCGGTCGAGGACGGGGTGCTGCCGCTGGTCGTACGGGCCGGTGGCGGGTCCGTGCGTGACTCGATGTCCGTCATGGACCAGTTGCTCGCGGGCGCGGCCGAGGACGGTGTGACGTACGCCATGGCGACGGCCCTCCTCGGTTATACGGACGGGTCGCTGCTCGACGCGGTGATGGACGCGTTCGCGGCGGGGGACGGCGCCGCGGCGTTCGAGGTCGTGGAGCAGGTCATCGAGGGCGGCAACGACCCGCGGCGCTTTGTCGCCGATCTGCTGGAGCGGCTGCGGGACCTGGTCATCTTGGCCGCCGTGCCGGATGCCGGGGAGAAGGGGCTGATCGACGCGCCCGCCGATGTCGTCGAGCGGATGCGGGCCCAGGCGTCGGTCTTCGGCGCGGCCGAGCTGAGCCGGGCGGCCGATCTCGTCAATACCGGGCTGACGGAAATGCGCGGGGCCACCTCGCCCCGGCTTCAGCTGGAGCTGATCTGCGCGCGGGTGCTGCTGCCCGCGGCCTTCGACGACGAGCGGTCGGTGCAGGCCCGGCTCGACCGGCTGGAGCGAGGGGCGGCCGCCGCCGCGTCGACTGCGGGGGCCGCGTTCTCGGCCGGGGGGCCCGGTCCCGCGACGAGGTACGTCCCCGGGCCCGCGGCGCACGCGCCCGTACCGCCCGCGATGCCCGGACCGGCCGCGCCCGCGTCCGTACCACCGGCCGTACCACCGGCCGTACCACCGGCCGTGCCGCATGCCGCGGCGGAGCCCACCGCTCCGCCGTCTGCCGCGCCCCCGTCGGCCCCCGCTCCCGCCCCGGCCCCCGCCGCCGAGCCGCAGCGGCCCGGCGCCTGGCCCTCCGCCGCGGCGCCGGAGGCTCCGGGGCGCCGTCCCGGTGGCTGGCCCACCGCCTCCACTCCGGGACAGGGACAGGGACAAGGGCAAGGACAGGGGGCCGCACCGACGCCGGGACCGGCGGCGCCCGCACCCGCCGCTCCCCAGCCCGGTGCCGCCGCGCCGGCCCCCGGTATGACGCAGGGCGCCGGCCAGGTACGGAACATGTGGCCGGACATCCTGGAGGCAGTGAAGAACCGCCGGCGTTTCACCTGGATCCTGCTCAGCCAGAACGCGCAGGTCGCGGGGTTCGACGGGACGACGCTCCAGGTCGGCTTCATCAACGCGGGCGCCCGGGACAACTTCACGAGCAGCGGCAGCGAGGACGTGCTCAAGCAGGCGCTCTCCGAGCAGTTCCATGTGCAGTGGAAGATCGAGGCGATCGTCGACCCGTCGGGCGGCACCGCCGCGCCCCCGTCGGGAGGAGGCGGCGGCGGAGGAGGCGGTTACGGTGGCCCCGGCGGCGCGGGCGCGCCCGGCTCCGGCGGTGGCTACGGAGGCGGTGGCTACGGAGGCGGCGGGGGGTACGGCGGCGGTGGCGGTTACGGAGGCGCCCCCTCCGCCTCGAACGCCACCCCGGCCGCCCCGCAGGCACAGCGTCCCGCCCAGCCCGCGCACGCGTCGCAGTCGTCGGCCGCCCCCGTATCCCAGGGCCCGACCGGTGCCGGTACGGCGCGACCCGAGCCGCAGCGCCAGAACGGACCCGACCGCTCGGACCGGCCCGACAACAGACCCGGCGCGCCCGCGAAGCCGCCGGTGGCACCGGAGGACGACATTCCGGAGGAGGACGATCCGGACCTCGTCGACTCCGCGCTCTCCGGCCATGAACTGATCGTGCGCGAGCTGGGAGCCACGGTTGTGGAGGAATACACAAACGAATAGCGGTCCGTCTTTCGGCGGCCCGTCCAAGGCCCGCACACGGAGCGGCGCCCTGTCCCGGCTAGGCTGCCCCTCGTGAAGGTCCTTGTCATCGGCGGCGGCGCCCGCGAACACGCCCTGTGCCGCTCTCTCTCCCTCGACCCCGAGGTCACCGCTCTGCACTGCGCGCCCGGCAACGCCGGCATCGCCGAGGTGGCCGAGCTGCACCCGGTGGACGCGCTGGACGGTACGGCCGTGGCCCGCCTCGCCACCGAGCTGGGGGCCGGGCTCGTCGTCGTCGGGCCCGAGGCGCCGCTGGTGGCCGGGGTCGCCGACGCCGTACGGGCCGCGGGCATCCCATGCTTCGGCCCGTCCCGGGAGGCGGCCGAGCTGGAGGGCTCCAAGGCTTTCGCCAAGGATGTGATGGCCGCCGCGAACGTTCCGACGGCCCGTAGTTACGTCTGCGCCACCCCCGAGCAGATCGACGAAGCGCTCGACGCCTTCGGCCCGCCCTACGTCGTCAAGGACGACGGACTGGCCGCCGGGAAGGGCGTCGTCGTGACCGCGGATCTCGCCGTGGCGCGCGAGCACGCGCTCGGCTGCGACCGCGTCGTCATCGAGGAGTTCCTCGACGGCCCCGAGGTCTCGCTCTTCGCCATCACCGACGGCGAGACGGTCCTTCCGCTCCAGCCCGCGCAGGACTTCAAGCGCGCTCTCGACAACGACGAGGGCCCCAACACGGGCGGCATGGGCGCGTACTCCCCGCTGCCGTGGGCCGACCCCGGGCTGGTGGACGAGGTCCTGGAGACCGTTCTCCAGCCGACGGTCAACGAACTGCACCGCCGCGGTACCCCCTTCTCCGGGCTGCTGTACGCGGGCCTCGCGATCACCGGACGCGGCGTGCGGGTCATCGAGTTCAACGCGCGCTTCGGTGACCCCGAGACACAGGTGGTCCTGGCCAGGCTCAAGACGCCGCTGGCCCGCGTCCTGCTGGCGGCGGCGGAGGGTGACCTCGCCATGCTGCCCCCGCTGACCTGGCGCGACGACGCGGCGGTCACGGTGGTCGTCGCCTCGCACAACTACCCGGACACGCCGCGTACCGGCGATCCGATCGAGGGTCTGGGGGAGATCGCGGAGCAGGACGCCCCCGACGCGTACGTCCTGCACGCCGGCACCCGGCGCGACGGTGACAGGGTCGTGAGCGCCGGCGGTCGCGTGCTGTCGGTGACGGCGACGGGCAAGAACCTGACGCAGGCGCGGGAGCGCGCGTACACGGCGCTGCGCCGTATCCGTCTGGACGGGTCCCAGCACCGTACGGACATCGCCCGTGAGGCCGCGGAGGCCGCGGAGGCCGTCAGGACCGCGGAAGCCACGGAGGCCGCGGGAGCCTGATCCGATCCGATCCGATCCGATCCGAGCTGATCCGATCCGATCCGAGCTGATCCGACTCGGCCTCGCCTCGCCTGGCCGGATCTCGGGCGGGCGGGCGCTCGCTGTCCTGGGGACGGCGGGCGCCCGTTCGTCTTTCCCGCTTCTCCGCTTCTCCGTTTCTCTGCTTCTCCCGCTCTTCCCTCGGCTGCGGCTCCCGTCAGCAGCTTTACCCAAAGCCATTCCATCGAGTGACCGTTGGTCCATCCGGATGACGGGTCTCCAGGGTCCAACTAGGGTGCGGCGCAGGCGTTCCGGCACTTGGCCCACCGGCATTGCGATGTCAGTGGCGGGTGCCACAGTGGGGGAGTGAGCAACGCAGGCCGCAGGGCAGAGGGGGTGAGTTCCGACCATGTCCGGTTCCGGTATCGGTATCGGTGAGGAGATGGGTGCTCAGGGCGCCCGGGTACGGGCTCTCGCCGTGCTGCGCATCCGCAGCCGGGCGCTGGCCGTGGCGCTGCTCCCCGCCGCGGTCGCCGTCGTACTGCTCGTCGGCGGGGCCACGGGACGCCTCAGCGGCGGAGGCTGGGACATCGCGCGCTGGGCCGTGACGGGCTTCGCGCTCGTCGTGCTGCTGCTCGCGGGCGCCGTCGCCGCCGTGGTCGACCGCGCCAGGCCCGCGCTCAGCCCGACCGTCCCGGTCACCGAGAAGGCCGCCCCCGATCTCTACCGGCTGGTACGGGACCTCGCGGAGCGGCTCGACGTGCCCGCGCCCTCGGCCATAGCGCTGACCCCGGACTGCGACAGCTGGCTGGAGGACCGTACGCATCCGGCCCACGCCGAGGCGCTCTCGGGTACGCATTCGGACGCATATACGCAGCCACACCCGCGCGCGCTGTCCGGCTTCGGCGGTGGCCGTCGGCGCGCCGCCCGGCGGATCCCGGCCGCCCCCGTCCTCGTGATCGGTTCGCCCTTCCTGTGGTGGATGCGGGTCGCGGAGCTGCGCGCCGTGCTCGCCCCCGTCGTGGCCGGTACGGGTCCCTCGGCGCATCCGGACATAGCCGCGGCCCGCCGGTTCGTCCGGGGGCTGGACGCGGCGGTGGCGGTCGCGACCCGGCCGGGCCTGGGGCCGATACAACGCGTGGCGCTGGGCTTTGTCGGCCGGGTCGCCAAGCTGCTGCTGCGCGGCTGCGGCGAGCATGCCGCGCTGATGGAGCGCGGCGTCGCGGCGGCGGCGTCCGAGCGCGCACAGGCGGTGGACTACGGTCTGCGCATCGTCGCCCAGGAGCAGGTGGGCCTCGCGTACGCGGGCTGGGACCGGCTGCTGACCAGGGTCGCGCTGCCCGCGTGGCGCATGGGCCGCTGGCCCTCCCGGCTGGACGCCGGCGTGGTGTCCGCGCTCACCGAGCTGTCCCGTCGTGACCGCCTCGCCGAGGGCTTCGCCTCCCGGCTCGGCGAGCGTCCCGCCTGCGATCTGCTCGAAGAACCGGGCGTGGTCGACGAGGCGGCCTCCCTGCTGGCCGCCCGCCTCTTCCACGGCGGACCGGCCGAGGCGGGCCCGGACTGGTCGCCGGTGGACTGGCAGCAGTATCCGGAGGAGGTGGTCGACCGTAAGTGGCGTACGGAAGCGGCGAGGCTGCACCGCGTCCTCGACACCATGGGCGTGCGGCGCTCCGCCGACCCCGCGGGCTCAGCCCTGAGCCCCGGCCCGACCCTGGAACGGGTCATCGACCACCTCTCCCGACATGACGCCGGAACGGACGGCCCCACCGGAACGGACGGCTCGACAAGGCCAGGCACTCCAACAGGGATGGGCACTCCTACAGGTACGGGCGTCCCCACAGGTACGGGCGTCCCCACAGGTACGGGCGTCCCCACAGGTACGGGCGGTCCCACCGGTACGGGCGGTCCCACCGGGACCAGCGGCTCCACCACGGCCGGCGGCAAGGCGAGCGGTACCGCCATGCCCGGCCACACCCCCGGCACCCCCGGAAGCTACGGGCCCCCCGGAGCCCCCGGAGCCCCCGGAGCCCCCGGAGCCCCCGGAGCCCCCGGAGCCCCCGGAGCCCCCGGAGCCCCCGGAGCCGCCAGGACCGGCGAGGTCAGTGAGGCCGGCGATGCCCTGGCCGCCGGCATCAGCGCGGAGCTGGCCCGCGAAGAGGCCGCGGCGGTTCCGGCCGCCCCGGCCGAGGCCGCGAGCGACGCCCTCGCGCTCTGGGGTACCGACCCGCTGCCCCTCTTCCCCCTCCAGCCGCCCCGCAGCGGCCGTGAGCTGCTCGCCGACCATGTCACGGCGATGGTCTGCTGCTCCGCCGTCGATACGGCGGGCGCCACGCCCGGCCTCGACTGGCTCGACGGCCCGGCCCTCCTGATCGACGGCGAGCGCCGCGCGGATCTGGGCGGGCGCGTCCTCAGCCTGGTCGAGGGCGGCGACGCCGAGCCGCTCCGTTCCTGGCTGACATCGCTCGGCGTACGGGCCGAGAAGCCCGTGCGCCTCGTGTGAGCCCCCTCCACACACCACCTTTTTGAGCGCGGCTCACGATCGCGGACCATCCCTTATCACACCGTGAATCACCATTGTCGCGTTCCGTTAAGGTTAATTCGCAACGAACGGTGACGGAGTGCGTGCGTAATGTGATGTGCTGGGGGTCGCCGCTTACACCCGACCGCTTCACCGGCCGGATAAACGGTCGTATCACCGGCGCGTCGGTGCTCGCGTCGGCGCATCTGTCAACGGTCGTGCCACCTGATGGCGCGGGGGCTCGGAGGAGGGGCGCACCATGGGGGCGGACCAGATCCGGCGGTGGGAATCGGGCGCGCTCGCCCACGCGGTCAGCGATCCCTTCGGCCAGGGCCCGCTGCCCTGGCTGCGCGGCAGCGAGAACTACTTCGACGACACCGGCCATGTCGTCCCCTGGTACGCCGATCCCCACCTGGGCAGCGACAGCCAGGGCAACCACGCCGGTTACGGCCACCACGGCGGCAGCGCCGGCAGCGGTGGCACCCGTACCGCCGACGACGTACGACGCCAGATCAAGGGCTTCGCGTCCACCGGCGCCGTCGCCCCCGGTGAGGCGATCGACTTCCATGTCACCGTCGACCCGCCCCAGCAGTTCTCGGTCGACATCTACCGGATCGGGCACTACGGCGGCGACGGCGCCCGCAAGATCATCACCAGCCCCCGGCTCTCCGGGATCGTCCAGCCGCCCCCGCTCGCCGCCGACCGGACCGTCTCCTGCCATCACTGGTGGCTCTCCTGGCGGCTCCAGATCCCCGAGTTCTGGGCGCTCGGCGCCTATGTCGCCGTCCTCACGACGGTCGACGGCTACCGCTCCCACATCCCCTTCACGGTCCGCGACAGCCACCCCGCCGATCTGCTTCTGCTCCTCCCCGACATCACCTGGCAGGCGTACAACCTCTATCCCGAGGACGGCCACACCGGCGCCAGCCTCTACCACGCCTGGGACGAAGAGGGCCGGCTCCTCGGCGAGCAGGACGCCGCCACGACCGTCTCCTTCGACCGCCCCTACGCGGGCGCGGGGCTGCCCCTCCATGTCGGCCACGCCTACGACTTCATCCGCTGGGCCGAGCGGTACGGCTACGACCTCGCCTACGCCGACACCCGCGATCTGCACGCGGGCCGCGTCGACCCCAGCCGCTACCGGGGCCTGGTCTTCCCCGGCCATGACGAGTACTGGTCCGTCCCCATGCGCCGGACCGTCGAGGCCGCGCGCGACGGCGGCACCTCACTCGTCTTCCTCTCCGCCAACACCATGTACTGGCAGGTGGAGTTGGGGCCGTCGGCCTCCGGCGTCCCCGACCGCCTGCTCACCTGCCGCAAGCGCCGAGGTCCGGGCCGTCCCACGCTCTGGCGAGAAGTGGACAAGCCGGAGCAGCAGCTGCTCGGAATCCAGTACGCGGGCCGCGTCCCCGAGCCGCGCCCCCTGGTCGTACGGAACGCCGACCACTGGCTCTGGGAAGCCACCGGCGCGACCGAGGGTGACGAGATCGAGGGGCTCGTCGCGGGTGAGGCGGACCGTTACTTCCCGCGCACCGCACTCCCCGACCACCAGGACCGCATCCTGCTCGCGCACTCCCCGTACCGCGATCTCGACAACAGCCGACGCCACCAGGAGACCTCGCTCTACCGCGCTCCGTCCGGCGCGCTCGTCTTCGCGTCGGGGACCTTCGCCTGGTCCCCGGCGCTGGACCGGCCGGGCCATGTGGACCCCCGTATCCAGCGCGCGACCGCCAACCTCCTGGACCGGATCTGCAAGCGGGACTGAGGGACCGATGGGACCGACGCGACTGACGGGACCGACAGGACGGACGGCACCGGCGGGGCGGAAGTGACCGGCGGGGCGGAAGTGACCGGCGGGACGGACGCGACCGGCGGGGCGGAAGTGACCGACGGGACGGACGGGACCGACGGGGCACTGGACGGCGCGCGGCACCCCTGCGAGCTGGGACTTCCGGCATACGGGAGAATCGAGGCGATCTCTCAGATCGGACAGAACCACGGGGAGGAACCGTGTCCGGATTCGTAGAAAAGCCCGAGCCCGTAGAGGTGCCGGGTCTGGTGCATATCCACACCGGCAAGGTGCGGGATCTGTACCGGAACGAGGCGGGCGACCTCGTGATGGTCGCCAGTGACCGAATGTCCGCGTACGACTGGGTGCTGCCCACCGAAATCCCCGACAAGGGCCGGGTGCTCACCCAGCTCTCGCTCTGGTGGTTCGAGAAGCTCATCGATCTCGTGCCCCACCATGTGATCTCCACCGACCTCCCCGCGGGCGCCCCCGCCGACTGGGCCGGCCGTACCCTCGTCTGCCGGTCGCTCCGGATGGTCCCGGTGGAGTGCGTCGCCCGCGGCTATCTGACCGGCTCGGGTCTCACGGAGTACAAGCAGTCCCGCACCGTCTGCGGGCTCACGCTCCCCGAGGGCCTCATGGACGGCTCCGAGCTGCCCGCCCCGATCTTCACGCCCGCCACCAAGGCGGCCGTCGGTGACCACGACGAGAACGTCCCGTACGAGGAAGTGGCCCGCCAGGTCGGCGCGGAGACCGCGGCCCTGCTGCGCCGGACGACCCTCGACGTCTACGGCCGGGCCCGGGACATCGCCCGTGACCGGGGGATCATCCTCGCCGACACCAAGTTCGAGTTCGGGTTCGACGGCGAGGGGCTGGTGATCGCCGATGAGGTGCTGACCCCCGACTCCTCGCGTTTCTGGCCGGCCGACACCTGGGAGCCGGGCCGCGCGCAGCCGTCGTACGACAAGCAGTACGTACGCGATTGGCTGACCTCCCCGGCCTCCGGCTGGGACCGCGCGAGCGAGCAGCCGCCGCCCCCGCTGCCGCAGGAGATCGTCGACGCGACCCGCGCGAAGTACCTGGAGGCGTACGAGCGCCTCACCGGCCTCAGCTGGCGGTAGGCCCGGCACGAGCGAGCAGCCGCCGGATACACACGCCGCCGAAGTACACCGCCGAAGGACGCCGCCGGAGCACGCGGCCGGAAAGGCCGCCGGAACACGAAGAAGCCCCCCGACCGATCCGGCCGGGGGGCTTCTGTACTGAGCGGACGACCAGGTTCGAACTGGCGACCTCAACCTTGGCAAGGTTGCGCTCTACCAACTGAGCTACGTCCGCGTGCGCCGTGGCGCGAAGCCCACTATACCCAACCTCGCTCGCGTGCGAGACGCACCGCCGTATGACGGTTCTCCGCCCCCAGTTTGGAGGCCGCCGACGACAGATAGTTCCGTACGGTCCCCTGCGACAGCGACGCCCGCTCCGCGACCTCCGCGATCGGCGCCCCGTCCGCCGCCAGCTCCAGGACCTCGGCCTCCCGCGCGGTCAGCGGCGAGTCCCCGGCCGAGATGGCGTCCGCCGCCAACTCGGGGTCGACGAAACGGTTACCGGCGTGGACGGTACGGATGATCTCGGCGAGCTGCCGCGCGCTCACCGTCTTCGGTACGAAGCCCCGTACGCCCGCGGCCAGCGCCCGCTTGAGATGGCCGGGCCGGCCGTGGCTGGTCACGATCATCGTCCGGCAGCCGGGCAGTTCGGTACGGAGCGATGTGGCGACTTTCACACCGTCCGCGCCCGGCATCTGGAGATCCAGGACGGCCACATCGGGCCGGTGGGCACGGGCCATCGCCAGGGCTTCCGGCCCGGAGGCCGCCTCGGCGACCACGACCAGATCGTCTTCGAGCGCGAGCAGCGCGGCGAGCGCGCCCCGGATCAGATGCTCGTCGTCGGCGAGCAGGACGCGAACAGGACTCATACCGCCACCTCCTCGCCGGCCTCGTCGGCCTCATCGGACACCGGGCGGACGTCCTCGGCGGCCGTCCCCGGCAGCGGCACCCGCGCCGTCAGGACGAAGCAGCCGTCCGCCGTACTTCCCGCGTCGAGGGTCCCGTCCAGCGCGGCCAGTCGCTCCCGCAGCCCCGCGAGCCCGGAGCCCTTCCCGACCAGTCCGGAGCCCTTCCCGACCAGTCCGGAACCCTTCCCGGCCAGCCCGGAGCCCTTCCCGGCCGGCCCCGAACCCTTCCCGGCCAGTCCGGAGTCCTTCCCCGCAAGCCCGGATCCGCGTCGCGCGAGCCCGGGGCCCTTCCCGGCCCGCGTACCGGCACCCGTACCGGCATCCGGCACCCCGTCGTTCTCCACGGTCAGCACCGCCTCCCGGCCGCCGGACCCACCGGCGAACCGGCCGGACCCGCCGTCCGGCCCCTCGTCGGCCCCCGGCCCCCCGGTCTGCGACAGCCGTACCGTGCACCGCCGGGCGTCCCCGTGCCGCAGCACATTCGTCGTCGCCTCCCGTACCACCCACCCCAGAGCCGACTGGACCTCGGCGGACAGTCCGCCGACATCGCCCCCCGTGATCCGGCAGTCGATGCCCGCCGCCTTCAACACGCCCCGGGCTCCTTCCAGTTCGGTGTGCAGATCCGCTTCCCGGTAGCCGCGTACGACCTCCCGTACCTCCCGCTGCGACTCCTGCGCTATCCGCTGCACCTCGGTCATCTGGGCCGCCGCCCCCGGCCGGTCGCGCTCCGCCAGCTGGACCGCCAGCTCGCTCTTCAGCGCGATCACCGCGAGGTTGCGGCCCATGACATCGTGCAGATCGCGCCCGAAACGCAGCCGCTCCTCCGCGATCGCGAGCCGCGTATGCAGCTCCCGCGCCTCGTCCAGCTCCCATACGACATCGACCAGCCAGGCCGAGAAAACACAGGAGAAGCCGAGAGCCGAACCCGTGGCGAAGACCGCGAACGCGTTCGCGGCGGCGCTGATCCACCCCAGCCCGAGCACCAGACTCATGGCCGCCGTACCGACCGTCATACCGAGCACGGCGTACACCCCGTGCGCCGTCGTGCGCAGTCCCAGAATGATCGCCGCCAGACCGAAGCCGGCGAACCCCACCAGCAGAGTCGCGTACCCCGTGTCCGAGGGGATCGAGCCGGTACTCCGCAGCGCGAGCACGAGGATGATGCCTCCGCTTGTCAGCGCGGAAACGCCCAGAATCAGCCGTACAGGCTGCTCACGCCGCCCCCGACGCCAGTCCATGGCCAGCGACAGCAGCACGCCCGACAGCGCGGCATGCACGATGACCAGCAGAAACAGCCAGCCTCCGAGCTGTACTCCGCCCCCGTCGACGAGCAGCGGAATGCCGATCACGCCGACCTCGATGCCCGTGAAGGCATGGAACGTCCAGCGGGTGTAGAGCTCGACCTTGGCCATGTTGCTCCTGGCCGGCCCGCCCCTGCCGTGCCACCAGCCCGTCAGTCTGGACATCGCGCCCTTCCTCGGTGTCCTGGTGCCTGTGTCCGTGTCTCAGCGACGAGGCTCCCAGCGGAACCATCGCTGTACAGCAAACACTGAGAGGATGGTCCAAACCAAGGCGCTCAGCGCCGCGCCCAGCAGGTCGTTCCCTTCCGCCCCGCCGAGCCAGCCGGCGCGGATCAGCGTCATGACCCCGGTCACCGGCAGCAGTTCGCACACGGAGGCCACCCGCTCGGGCAGTGCCTCCAGCGGTACGAACAGCCCCGAGCCGACCACCGAGACCATGAACAGCGGCATGATGGTGATCTGGGCGCTCTCGACGGTACGGGTGACAGCGGAGGTCGCCGCCGCCAGCGCGCTGAGCAGCACAAGACCGATCAGCAGCCCGCCGGCCAGCACCACCGGCTGCTGCGGCGCCCGTACGTCGAGGAACGCGACCCCGGCGGCGATCATCACGGCGGACTGTGCGAACGCCAGCCCGGCCGCCGGCAGCGCGGTGCCGATCAGGATCTCCCGGTCGGACGCCTCCATCGTGCGGAGCCGCTTGAGCACCAGTTCCTCGCGCCGCGCGGTGTACGCGGAGGTGAGGCTGCCGTAGACGGCCATCACCAGCACCATGCCGACGCCGCCGGTCATCGACGCCTCGATGACGCTGAACCCGGTGTCGCCGAGGTCGATCCTGCCGAGCGACTCCCTGATCGCCACGATCATCCCCAGCGGCACGAACAGGGCGGTGAACAGTGCCGTCCTGTTCCGTACGAGCAGCGCGAACTCGGCCCGGCCGAGTGCCTTGAGGCGGTCCCCGGTCGTGGTCGTCCGTACGCCGGTCTCCTCGCTCCGCGGGCTCTCCGTCTTCCCCGGGCTCGTCTTCCCCGCACTCATCGCGCTCATCGTGCGTCCACCGTTTCCACCGTCTCCACCGCTTCCACCGTTTCCGCGCCCCGCGCCGCGATGTCGAGAAACGCCTCTTCGAGGGAGGCGGACCGCGCGTCCAGCGCCTCCAGCTCCACGTTCGACTCCTCGGCCCACCGGAGGAGTTCGCTCAGATCCCGCTGGAGCCGCTGCGTACGGATCTCCACCGCCTGTCCGTCCGCCGCCGCCCGCAGGGACAGCGGGAGCCGCCCGGCGGGGACGTCCCCGGGCAGGACGAAGCGGATCCGGGCCGGCCGGGTGGCGGTCACCTCGGCCGGGGTGCCGGTGATGTCGATCCGGCCGCGGTGCATGATCGCCAGCCGGTCGGCGAGGGTCTCGGCCTCCTCCAGGTAGTGCGTGGTCAGCAGCACGGTGGTGCCGCCGTCCCGCAGCTCCCTGACCAATTCCCAGGTGTCGCGCCGGCCTTCGGCGTCCAGCCCGGTCGTCGGCTCGTCGAGGAAGAGCACCTCGGGCCGGCCGAGCAGCGCGAGCGCCAGGTCCAGGCGCCGCTTCTCCCCGCCGGAGAGCTGCTTGACCCGTACGCCGGAGCGCTCGGTGAGCCCCACCAGATCCAGCGCCTCCTGGGTCGCCCGCGCCCCGCTGGTGCAGCCGGCGCACATCCGTACGGTCTCGGCGACCGTCAGATCGGACGGGAAGCCGCCCTCCTGGAGCATCACGCCCATCCGGGGCCGGACGGATGCCCGCTCGGTGTACGGATCACGGCCGAACACCCGGACCGTGCCGCCGCTGGGTCTGGCGAGTCCCTCCAGCATTTCGACGGTGGAGGTCTTTCCCGCTCCGTTCGTCCCGAGCAGCGCGAACAGCTCGCCGCGCGCCACGGAGAAGGAGACACCGTCCACCGCCGTGAAGCCGCCGGAGTAGGCCCGCCTCAGCTCTTCCACCTCGATTACCGCGTCGTTCATCATGTCTTCGAGGTTTCCGCCCGACCGGTGCGGTCGGCAGTGCGCGGTGTCATCGCGGCGGATGACATTTGTCATCGGCCGCCGGAATCGGCCGCAGGAATCAGCCGCCGGATTCGACCGCCGGGATATACGAAGAAGGCCCCGGTCGAAGTGACCGGGGCCTTCATCTCTGAGCGGACGACCAGGTTCGAACTGGCGACCTCAACCTTGGCAAGGTTGCGCTCTACCAACTGAGCTACGTCCGCAGTGCGTCGGAAGACCGGCGCGAACACCACTCTACCTGATCCAACTGGAGTGCTGAACCATCGGACCGGAGGTCCGGAGAGCGATGCAGAGCGGGTGACAGGAATTGCACACTGCGCCTCCCCCTTGGAAAGGGGGCGTTCTACTACTGAACTACACCCGCACGCTGCTTGGGGTTTGGCCTTTCGGCCTTGCCCCTCGGCGTGGTCCAAACTCTAGCCGATCAATGGGGGTGCTGTGCAACTCCGTGCCCCGCGGGGCGTACTGCCCGCGGGGCCGGGCCGCGCCGGGCCCGCGGAGCCGGGTGCCACGGGCTCAACTCGCCTCGCGGAACGCCTCGTACACCCGCTTGGGGATCCGGCCCCTGGCCGGCACCTCCATCTTGTGGGACTGCGCCCACGCGCGGACCGCCGCCGGGTCGGGTGCGAGGGCGGTGTGCCGATAGGTGGTGCGAGACTTGCCGTGCTTGCTGGCGTTTGTCTGCTTTCGGCCTGCGGCCATGAACGGTGCCAGGGCCTTGCGCAGTTTCTTTGCATTGGCGGGATTGAGGTCGATCTCGTACGACTTCCCGTCCAGGCCGAACGTGACCGTTTCCGCCGCTTCTCCTCCGTCGATGTCGTCGGAGAGCGTGACCACTACGCGCTGCGCCACGGATATCGGTCCTTTCCTGCGGTACCGGCCACGCCCGTCACCTGCGAGAAACGCGGCTGACGTGCGGCGATACCGGCCTTCCGGCTGTTATGGGGCAGTGCTGCTTTCTTCTGCATTCCTTTGTACAGCGGCAGGCATCGCATTGTGAAGCCCAGCCAATTGCATCAGCGTGTCCCGAGGCAATGGTGGGGAGTGACTTTTTCCCTGGATTTTTCCCGGCGTCGCCGGGGCCGAAATCACGGCGTGATCTGTGAACCGGTATATCTACCCGCGTAGATTTTGCGGCCGGGTACGCTGAAGGAGCTCGGGGGGTCTGGGGGATTCCCCGGAGAAGACAGCAGCGAGAACCAGCCGCACCACACCACCGGGAGTGCCAGTGGCACGCGTCGTAGTCGACGTCATGCTCAAGCCGGAGATCCTCGACCCGCAGGGCCAGGCGGTGCAGCGCGCACTGCCCCGCCTGGGATTCGAGGGGATCGCCGACGTCCGCCAGGGAAAGCGCTTCGAGCTTGAGGTGGCAGGGCCGGTCGACGCCGCCGCCCTCGCCCGTATCCATGAAATGGCCGAGACGTTCCTCGCCAACACCGTCATCGAGGACTTCATCGTGAAGGTCGAGTCGGAGAAGGCGGAGAAGGCCGAGGAGTCGAAGTGACGTCTCGTATCGGAGTCGTCACCTTCCCCGGCACCCTGGACGACCGGGACAGTCTGCGCGCCGTCCGGATCGCCGGGGCAGAGCCCGTCTCCCTCTGGCACCGCGACAAGGACCTCAAGCAGGTCGACGCCGTCGTGCTGGCCGGCGGCTTCAGCTACGGCGACTATCTGCGGGCCGGCGCCATCTCCCGGTTCTCCCCGGTGATGGAGACGGTCATCGAGCAGGCGAAGGCCGGTCTGCCGGTCCTCGGTATCTGCAACGGCTTCCAGATCCTCACCGAGTCCCATCTGCTGCCCGGGGCGATGCTCAGGAACAACCACCTGCACTTCATCTGCCGCGACCAGAAGCTGCGGGTCGAGACCACGGACACCGCCTGGACCGCCGATTACGAGGTTGGCCAGGAGATCTCCGTACCCCTCAAGAACATCGACGGCCGGTACGTCGCCGACGAGCGCACGCTCGACGAGCTGGAGGCCGAGGGCAGGGTCGCCTTCCGCTATCTGGACGGCAACCCCAACGGTTCGCTGCGCGACATCGCCGGTATCACCAACGCGGCGGGCAATGTCGTCGGCCTGATGCCGCACCCCGAGCACGCCGTGGAGCCGCTGATCGGTACGGGCCGTACCGACGGCCTGGGATTCTTCACCTCGATCCTGAAGAAGCTGGTAAGCGCCTGATGACCATCAAGACCCTCGACACGGTCAAGCACGCGAGCGGTACGCCCGAGGCCGAGCAGCCCTGGAAGGAGCTCGGTCTCAAGGAGGACGAGTACGCCCGGATCCGCGAGATCCTGGAGCGCCGTCCCACCGGCGCCGAGCTGGCCATGTACTCCGTCATGTGGTCCGAGCACTGCTCGTACAAGAGCAGCAAGGTGCACCTCAAGCAGTTCGGCGAGAAGGCCCCGGCCAACGACGCCATGCTCGTCGGCATCGGCGAGAACGCGGGCGTCGTGGACGTCGGCCAGGGATACGCGGTCACGTTCAAGGTCGAGTCCCACAACCACCCGTCGTACATCGAGCCCTACCAGGGCGCGGCCACCGGCGTCGGCGGCATCGTGCGCGACATCCTCGCCATGGGCGCCCGCCCGGTCGCCGTCGTGGACCCGCTCCGCTTCGGCGCGGCCGACCACCCCGACACCAAGCGCGTCCTGCCGGGCGTCGTCGCGGGCATCGGCGGCTACGGCAACTGCCTGGGCCTGCCGAACATCGGCGGCGAGGTCGTCTTCGACGCCTGCTACCAGGGCAACCCGCTGGTCAACGCCGGCTGTATCGGCGTGATGAAGCACGAGGACATCCATCTCGCGAAGGCGTCGGGTCCCGGCAACAAGGTGATCCTGTACGGCGCCCGCACCGGCGGCGACGGCATCGGCGGGGTATCGGTGCTGGCGAGCGAGACCTTTGAGAGCACCGGCCCGGCCAAGCGGCCCGCCGTCCAGGTCGGCGACCCGTTCCAGGAGAAGCTCCTCATCGAGTGCACCCTGGAGATCTTCCGCGAGAAGCTCGTCGCCGGTATCCAGGATCTCGGCGGCGCCGGGCTCTCCTGTGCCACCAGCGAGCTGGCGTCCGCCGGTTCGGGCGGGATGCGGGTCGAGCTGGACACCGTACCGCTGCGTGACGCGACCCTCTCGCCCGAGGAGATCCTCATGAGCGAGTCGCAGGAGCGCATGTGCGCGGTGGTCGAGCCGGACAAGGTCGGCCGCTTCATGGAGATCTGCGAGAAGTGGGACGTCATCGCCACCGTCATCGGTGAGGTGACCGAGGGCGAGCGCCTGGAGATCTTCTGGCACGGCGAGCAGATCGTCGACGTACCGCCGCGCTCGGTGGCCCACGACGGCCCGGTCTACCACCGGCCGTACGCGCGCCCCGGCTGGCAGGACGCCCTCCAGGCGGACGACGCCAACAAGCTGGCACGCCCGGCGACCTCCGCCGAGCTGAGGGAGCAGGTCCTGCGGCTGATCGCGTCGCCGAACCAGGCGTCCAAGGCGTGGATCACCGATCAGTACGACCGGTTCGTGCAGGGCAACACCGTCCTCGCGCAGCCGGAGGACGCCGGAATGGTCCGGATCGACGAGGAGTCGAACCTCGGCGTGGCGATGGCGACCGACGGCAACGGCCGGTACGCGAAGCTCGACCCGTACACGGGCGCGCAGCTCGCGCTGGCCGAGGCGTACCGCAATGTCGCCGCCTCCGGCGCCAAGCCGCTCGCGATCTCCGACTGCCTGAACTTCGGCTCGCCCGAGGACCCGGCGGTCATGTGGCAGTTCGCCGAAGCCACGCGCGGTCTGGCGGACGGCTGCCTCCAGCTGGGCACCCCGGTCACCGGCGGCAATGTCTCGCTCTACAACCAGACCGGTGAGACGGCGATCCACCCGACGCCGGTCGTCGCGGTGCTCGGTGTGATCGACGACGTCAACCGCCGTACGCCGATCGCCTTCGAGGAAGAGGGCCAGCTCCTCTATCTGCTGGGCGAGACGCGCGAGGAGTTCGGCGGCTCGGCCTGGTCGCAGGTCGTCCACGACCACCTCGGCGGGCTGCCGCCGGCCGTGGACCTGGACCGGGAGAAGCTGCTCGGCGAGATCCTGATCTCGGCGTCCCGTGACGGCATGATCGACGCGGCGCACGATCTGAGCGACGGCGGTCTGATCCAGGCGGTCACCGAGTCCTGCCTGCGCGGCGGGAACGGCGCCCGGCTGGTCGTGCCGGACAGCCTGGACGCGTTCACGTTCCTGCTCAGCGAGTCCGCGGGGCGCGCGGTCGTCTCCGTACCGCGCAGCGAGGAGCTCCGCTTCACCGACATGTGCGGTGCGCGTGGGCTGCCCGTGACCCGGATCGGGGTCGTGGACGGCGACGCGATCGAGATCCAGGGCGAGTTCAGCGTCACGCTGGCCGAGCTGAAGGACGCCCACGAGGGCACGATCCCCGCGCTGCTGGCCTGAACGAGTAAGTCCGCACGCGACGAGCCCCCGCCCGGTCTCCACCGGGCGGGGGCTCCGTCGTGAGCGCGCCGCCCGCGCGATCGCTGCGCGCCCGTCGTACGCGGAGATCCGTACGGACCTTGTCCAGGGCCGCGCATATGCTCGCGCCATGCCACCGGCCAAGAAGCGTCTGCGCAGCTATGACTCCGCCAAGATCCGGACCGCCGTCCTGACCCAGTTCGGGACCGTACGCGAGGCAGTCGCCCGGCTCACCCCCGAGCAGCTCGCGCTGCCCGCAGGGCTCGGCGACTGGACCGTCCGCGAGCTGGCCGCGCATCTGAGCATGGCCGTCGAGTCCGTCAACCGCTGTCTCGAACAGCCCGAGTACCCCGGACCGCCGCCCGGTCCCGTGGTCGTCCTGCCCGAGTGGCCGTTCACGACCGCCGCTCACGGCACGGCCGTCTCCGAGGACGTTCACGCGCTCGCCGCGTCCGCCACCCCCGACGAGCTGTTCGAGCGGGCCGGGACGCGCGTCGCCGCGCTGCTGCCCGGCGCCCCCGACGACCGGCTGCTGGCGACCCGGATCGGCGCCATGCGCCTCGGGGACTATCTGGTCACCCGGACCGTCGAGCTGATCGTGCACACCGACGACCTGAACCGGGCGGCCGGGCTGAGCATTCCCTACGAGCGGCAGGCGCTCGCCGCCTGTACGCGGCTGCTCGCCGACGCCCTCGCGCTGAAGGCGCCCGGGGCCTCGACCGAGGTGCGGATCCCGCCGTACGCCGTGGTGCAGTGCGTGGCGGGTCCCCGGCACACCCGCGGTACGCCGCCGAACGTCGTGGAGACCGATCCGCTGACCTGGGTCAGGCTCGCCACCGGACGTACGACCTGGCGCGCGGCGCTCGACGCGGCGCAGGTCAGCGCCAGTGGCGAGCGCGCGGATCTGGCCGGGCTGCTCCCGCTCATGGGGTGAAGGACCGCCGCCAGCCGGGCGACACCGGAAGAACCGCGGAACCGGAGCCCCGCCGGCCCCGTCCCACGGGTATGCCGAAGCAGCGGATCATCCCCATCACCACTGTCACAGCCGTCACTACCGTCGCTCTGCTCACACTGACCGCCTGCGGTACGGAGTCCGGCAAGGGCTCGGGATCGGGCGCCGGCGCGGGCTCCGGCGGGGAGGTACGGACCGAGACCGCCCTCACCGATGTGCGCTGGCACGTCGACAGCGTGACCGTCGGCGGCAAGAAGACCGCCGCCCCCAACGGCGCCAGCGTGGAGATCGACTCCCAGGGCCGGGCCAGCGCGAAGACGGGCTGCAACTCCATCGGCGCGGACGTCACCGTCGAGGGCGACACCGTCACCGTGGGCAAGAAGCAGTCCACGCTGATCGGCTGTCCCAAGGAGCTGGAGACCTTCGAGAGGGCGCTCAGCGGCGCGTTCTCCGGCACGCTCAAGGCCACCGTCCAGGACAAACGGCTCACGCTCACCACCGCCGACGGCGACGCGATCGCCCTGACCTCCGAGCCTCCCGCGCCCCTCGTGGGCACGGAGTGGACCGTCGGCGCGCTGGGCCGGGGAGCCACCGCCACCTCCCTGCCCAAGGGGACGGACGGCAAGGCGCGTTTCACGTTCCGTGAGGACGGCGAGGAGCTGTCCCTGGAGGGCAGCCTCGGCTGCAACTCCTTCAGCGCGCCCGCCCGGCTCACCGAGCCCGAGCCCGGTGCCCCGGGCATCCTCACCATCGGCCGGGTCAGCTCCACCCGCAAGCTCTGCCCGGGGCCCGAAATGACCCTGGAACGCCAGGTACAGAAGGTGCTGGAGGGCAAGGTCGCCTATGAGTTGGGTCACCGCGGGCTGACCCTCACGTCCGCCGGCGGCCAGGGACTGAGCGCCACCGCGGCCGCTCCCGGGAAGTAGTCCGGGGGCGGCCGGGGGGCCCGTCCGTATCCCCAATTCGGACCAGTGGTCGATCTCGCCTACACTCGGTGGCGTGCCTCGTGGTGATGGACGACTCAACCACGACCTGCTCCCCGGAGAGAAAGGCCCCCAGGACGCTTGTGGCGTCTTCGGAGTCTGGGCCCCGGGCGAAGAGGTCGCCAAGCTCACCTATTTCGGACTGTATGCCCTGCAGCACCGTGGACAGGAGTCCGCGGGCATCGCAGTGAGCAACGGGTCCCAGATCCTGGTCTTCAAGGACATGGGCCTGGTCTCACAGGTCTTCGACGAAACCTCCCTCAGCTCACTCCTCGGGCATATCGCGGTGGGCCATGCCCGCTACTCCACCACCGGAGCCTCGGTGTGGGAGAACGCGCAGCCGACCTTCCGGGCCACGGGCCATGGCTCCATCGCGCTCGGCCACAACGGCAATCTGGTCAATACCGCCCAGCTCGCCGAGATGGTCGCCGATCTGCCCAAGGAGAACGGCCGGACGACCCGCGTCGCCGCCACCAACGACACCGACCTGGTCACGGCGCTGCTCGCCAGCCAGGTCGACGAGGACGGCAAGCCCCTCACGGTCGAGGACGCCGCCGCCAAGGTGCTGCCCGACGTCAAGGGCGCCTTCTCGTTCGTCTTCATGGACGAGCACACGCTCTACGCCGCCCGCGACCCCCAGGGCATCCGCCCGCTGGTCCTCGGCCGGCTCGAACGCGGCTGGGTCGTCGCCTCCGAGGGCGCTGCGCTCGACATCTGCGGCGCCTCGTACGTCCGGGAGATCGAGCCCGGCGAGCTGATCGCCATCGACGAGAACGGTCTCCGTTCGCAGCGATTCGCGGAAGCGAAGCCCAAGGGCTGTGTCTTCGAGTATGTCTATCTGGCTCGTCCCGATACGGACATCGCCGGGCGGAACGTCTATCTGTCCCGGGTCGAAATGGGGCGGAAACTCGCCAAGGAAGCTCCGGTCGAGGCGGATCTCGTCATAGCGACCCCGGAGTCCGGCACCCCGGCCGCGATCGGCTACGCGGAGGCCAGTGGCATCCCGTACGGTTCGGGCCTCGTCAAGAACGCCTATGTCGGCCGGACCTTCATCCAGCCGTCCCAGACCATCCGCCAGCTGGGCATCCGCCTCAAGCTGAACCCGCTGAAGGAAGTCATCCGGGGCAAGCGCCTGGTCGTCGTCGACGACTCGATCGTCCGCGGCAACACCCAGCGCGCCCTGGTCAAGATGCTCCGCGAGGCGGGCGCCGCCGAGGTCCACATCCGGATCTCGTCGCCGCCGGTGAAGTGGCCGTGCTTCTTCGGGATAGATTTCGCCACCCGCGCCGAGCTGATCGCCAATGGCATGACGGTCGAGGAGATCGGCGTCTCCATGGGGGCCGACTCCCTCGCGTACATCTCCCTCGACGGGATGATCGAGGCGACGACCATCGCCAAGCCGAATCTCTGCCGCGCCTGCTTCGACGGCGAGTACCCGATGGATCTTCCCGACCCCGAGCTGCTCGGCAAGCGGCTGCTGGAGAGCGAGCTGGCGGCGGGCCCGGCCAACACCGCCGCCACGGACGCGCTCCGGCGCCCGTAGCCGTCCGCTTCCCTCCCCGCCCGTGACCGTCCGTCCCTCCGACGACCGCAAGACGACAGGAAAGTATCCAGCCATGTCCGAAACGACTACTGGTGCCAGCTATGCCGCCGCGGGCGTCGACATCGAAGCCGGTGACCGCGCGGTCGAGCTGATGAAGGAGTGGGTCAAGAAGACCCGGCGCCCCGAGGTCCTCGGCGGCCTCGGCGGCTTCGCCGGCCTCTTCGACGCCTCCGCCCTCAAGCGCTACGAACGCCCGCTGCTCGCCTCCGCCACCGACGGCGTCGGTACGAAGGTCGACCTCGCCCGCAAGATGGGCGTGTACGACACGATCGGTCACGATCTGGTCGGCATGGTCGTCGACGACCTGGTGGTCTGCGGCGCCGAGCCCCTCTTCATGACCGACTACATCTGTGTCGGCAAGGTCCACCCCGAGCGGGTCGCCGCCATCGTCAAGGGCATCGCCGAGGGCTGTGTGCTGGCCGGCTGCGCCCTGGTCGGCGGCGAGACCGCCGAGCACCCCGGGCTGCTCGGCGAGGACGACTTCGATGTCGCCGGCGCGGGTACGGGCGTGGTCGAGGCGGACCGGCTGCTGGGCGCGGATCGTATCCGTACGGGTGACGCGGTGATCGCCATGGCGTCCTCCGGTCTTCACTCCAACGGGTACTCGCTGGTCCGGCACGTGGTCTTCGACCGGGCCGGCTGGTCGCTGGACCGCGAGGTCGCGGAGTTCGGCCGCACGCTGGGTGAGGAGCTGCTCGAACCCACCAAGATCTATTCGCTGGACTGCCTGGCGCTCGCCAGGACCACCGAGGTGCACGCCTTCAGCCACATCACCGGCGGCGGCCTGGCCGCCAATCTGGCCCGGGTGATCCCGGACGGACTGCACGCCACGGTGGACCGCTCGACCTGGACCCCCGGCGCGGTCTTCGATGTCGTCGGCACGGCGGGCCGGGTGGAGCGCCTGGAGCTGGAGAAGACGCTGAACATGGGCGTGGGCATGATGGCCGTCGTCCCGGCGGAGTCGGCCGACGCCGCACTCACCACGCTGGCCGACCGGGGGGTGGACGCCTGGATCGCCGGCGAGATCACGGAGCGGGCCGATCACACCACCGGCGCCACGCTGACCGGCGACTACGCGGGCTGATCGACTACGCGGGGTGAGTGCCGGGACACCCGTCCAGGGGAGCAGCGGACAGCACAGAACCCGGTCCCGGACTACCGCCCAGGACCGGGCAATGAGCTACTGCTCGGGGTATATCGACGTATAAGGACGTCAAGCGCCGCGGCGCCGCGTCGAGGGTCCGGACTCGTCGTCCTCGTCCTCGTCGTCGTTGTACCGATCCGCGTACTGTGCGTACGGGTCATCTTCCTCGTCGTCATCCTCGAACGGCTCCGCGTTCGGTGGTTGACTTGAAGGCGATGCGCCCAGCTCGTTGGCCAGACGCGACAGGTCAGTCCCGCCGCTGTTGTACTTCAGCTGGCGGGCGACCTTCGTCTGCTTGGCCTTGGCCCGGCCGCGCCCCATGGCTCGACCCCCTCGGTGACGGGGCTCGACGGCCCCAGAGTCTTGACACGCGTTCATGAATCAGAACGAGCTCTCCGCGGAGAGACCCGTCCGTAGGGCTTCAACGGTACCTGCTTCCGCGGCCATACGGTACGCCGCCCGCATGACGCGCCTCGGCGCGGGACCAACGAGACGCCCCGTCCTCGCTGGTCAGCTGCGATTTTAACCTCTTCCTGAGGGGCGACCCGCCGACCGGCGTGAGTCTGGTCTCCCGAACGGTCCCCCGCGCGGTCCCCGGGCGTCACGCCGGCCTCACGTGCGGTCAGCTATGGCGGGCTTCCGCCATCCTGTGCTCGGCGATCCTGTCCGCCGCCGCGGCCGGCGGAATCCCGTCTTCCTTCGCACGTGCGAATATTGCCAGCGTGGTGTCGAAGATCTTCGCGGCCTTCGCGCGGCACCGCTCGAAGTCGAACCCGTTCAGTTCGTCGGCGACCTGGATCACTCCGCCGGCGTTCACCACGTAGTCGGGCGCGTAGAGGATCCCGCGGTCCGAGAGGTCCTTCTCGACGCCGGGGTGGGCGAGCTGGTTGTTGGCCGCTCCGCACACCACGGCCGCGGTGAGGACGGGTACGGACTCGTCGTTGAGCGCGCCGCCGAGCGCGCACGGGGCGTAGATGTCCAGGCCCGGGGTGCGGATCAGCGCGTCGTTGTCGGCGACGACCGCGACCTGCGGATGGCGGTCGGTGATACGCGTGACCGACTCTTCCCGTACGTCCGTGATGACGACCTGTGCGCCGTCCTGGAGCAGATGCTCCACCAGGTGCTGCCCGACCTTGCCGACGCCCGCGACCCCGACCGTACGGCCGCTCAGTGACGGGTCGCCCCACTGGTGCCGCGCGCTCGCCCGCATGCCCTGGAAGACCCCGAAGGCCGTCAGGACCGACGAGTCGCCCGCGCCCCCGTTCTCCGGGGAGCGGCCCGTGGTCCACCGGCACTCGCGCGCCACGACGTCCATGTCCGCGACATAGGTGCCGACGTCGCAGGCGGTGACGTACCGGCCGCCGAGCGAGGCCACGAACCGGCCGTAGGCGAGCAGCAGCTCGGTCCGCCGGCTGCCCTCGGTCTGCGCGGAGTCACCGATGATCACGGCCTTGCCGCCGCCGTGGTCGAGCCCGGCCAGGGCGTTCTTGTACGACATGCCCCGGGAGAGGTTCAGCGCGTCGGCGACGGCCTCTTCCTCGGAGGCATAGGGGTAGAAACGGGTGCCGCCCAGGGCGGGGCCCAGGGCGGTCGAATGAAGGGCGATCACGGCCTTGAGGCCGCTGGCACGGTCCTGGCACAGCACGACTTGCTCGTGGCCTCCCTGCTCCGAACGGAACAGGGTGTGCAGTACATCGACAGGAGCGCCGGTCACATCGGTCACTGTGGTGACTCCCAAGTACGAAGCGGCGGTGGGAAGGCCCCTCCCATGGGTTGGGGGAGGGCCCTCATGGTGCTGGTTGTGCGGGTAGGTCGGTCGAGCAAGCAAGAGAGTAAGTCCTGCGGGGGCGCAGATCAGCCGCACTGCCAAGGATCACCCCCTTGTGGGGTACAGGCATGGGACGATGCGCCGCATGCCGGCGGTGTCTTCAGTTCTCGTCCCATACGCGTCCTACCTGCGGGTCTACGAGCCGCTGGCGGCCTTCGCGGAGCCCGAGCGCGGCCATTGGCGCCGCTACGCCGCACGGGACGGCACGCCGACCGCGCAGGACGAACTGCGGCGCTCCCTGGCCGACTTGCTGCCCACCCCGCCGGTGCCGGTACCCGTGCACGAGAGCGCGGACGCCTTCATCGCCGAGGTGGACGGTGTGGTGTGCGTCTGTCCGTGGCGGACCCGGCTGCGCGGCTGGCTGGCGCTGGAGGAGCTGGGGGAGGTGCTGCCCGTACCGCTGCTGGACGCGGTGCTGCCGCCGGTGGTGCGCGGGCAGGCGGCGAAGGACTACGAGCGCTGGCGGGACCGCAACCCGGACGCGCGGCCGTGGATCCGGACGGCGGTCTGGCAGGTGCCGGTGCGCTGGTTCACGCTCTTCGCCGACGACGAGCGCACTTTTGAGCCAGGTGCGGCCGGGGGCGCCGGGGCCGGTGAGGACGGCGGGGACGGCGGGGCCAAAGCGCGGGTGCTGCGCTACCGGACCCCGATGGTGCAGGCCCGGCGCCGGCTGGCCCGCTCGCTGAAGACCCTGCGGGACACCGTGGACGACGGTCCGCTGATCGAGGGCCTGGTGGACGTGGGGCGCTGGCTGGAGGAGTTCCACCCGCGCTCACTGGTCGAACTGGACTACGGAGGTCTGGTGCACGTACTGTCCTGCGCTCAGCTTGCCGAGGACCACTCGGCGGCCGACGTGGCGGAGGCCATCGCGGCGCTGCGCGAGGGGGACGACGAGGGTGCCGGGGAGGCCTACGGGCGGCTCACGGAGCGGTGGCGGGCGGTCCGGGACCGCCAGTTCGCGAACTGAGTTCATACTCTGTCTCACTCCCCGACTCCCACGGGGCGGAGAGTTGCGGGCGGCGGCGCACGAAACGGGCACCGAAACGGGCGGTGCGCGGTCCTTTACGGACCGTGAACCGGCCCTGGGGCGGAGGTCCCGATCCGGGCCTTTGTCTCAAGCGTGACGGACCGCACTAACGGGGCTCTTGCGCCCATCACCCACCCTCGTGTCAAAATAGGACAAGGAGTCCGGGGAGGGTTCCTTCCGTCCAAGTGTGGGCGGAACGCTCAGCATTGCACTCTATGCGGGGGATCTGTTGACTCCTGATCGCTCTGTGACTGATCGTATCTGTGACGTGACTGTCCGCTATGGCATGGTCCATCGGCTTCCGCCACTGATGAGCACCTCAGAGGGCAATTCCATCGGTTTGGCCGACGTGGCTGGACGGATGGTGTAGTTGTAGTGCCGAGGACAAGCCGTTCGTCCTATAACCGACTCGGCCCGCGTCCGCCATTTCGGGCAACGCGGGTCAAGGTGCAGAATTTAGAGGAAAGAACCGAGATGGTTCGGTTCTCCCGAGGAGGCCGCTCATGACCGCTCGCACCCCTGATGCCGAGCCGCTGCTGACCCCGGCTGAGGTTGCCACGATGTTCCGTGTGGACCCGAAGACGGTCACGCGCTGGGCAAAGGCCGGCAAGCTCACGTCCATCCGCACGCTCGGTGGGCATCGCCGGTATCGCGAGGCAGAGGTCCGCGCACTGCTTGCGGGTATTCCGCAGCAGCGCAGCGAGGCCTGAACAACCCAGTAAGGCTCATTAGGGCGTAACTACAAGCAGGGCACAGCCGGGTCCCCCAAACTCGGTCGTCCCGACCCATAGCTCCACACGACGGGCGCCTGCCCCAACAGGTCCCATGCCCTCGCAACACGGGTAAGTCGTCGATCGCGCTGGACTCCGCCGGGTCCAGCGCGATCTTTTTTGTGTGCCGGGGAGACGGGTGTCCCGGCCCTGCTGGGGCGCTGTGTGAGCGCTTTCGGAGGTGCTTCCGGAGAGGGTCGGAAGAGGGTGCAATTGCACATATTAAATTGGTGGATTGTATGTGGGGTGTAAGCGCCTTCATTCCAGAAACTCATTCGGTGACTAGCATCACACCGCGAAGGTCTTGCCAACGGCGGGCGCGCTACGGGAAGGATGACGGCCGCGCGGCGGTCATGTGGCGGAGGTGGCCTGACCCTCGGCTAACTCCTCGTCCAGGAAGCACTCTTCGAGGAAGAGGTCGTCGCCGGCCGAGGGCTCCATGGCGAGCCGCTGGAGCCGATGACAGATCGGGCAGTACCCGGTGCGATGCGGGTGGCCGGACGCGGCCGCCAGATGGGCGCGCAGCAGCGCGCGGGTCTCATGCTTCGTCGACGATGCCGTCATGCACACCACCCCCGGGGCGGGCCCGTGGATGCGATGAGCGTGGGGCCCTTCTGCTTAGGTACCCCCGGCCGTTGGCGGCGTCAAGGAGATGCGGGCGCGGCCCGGCGGATTTGGGTACGGCATTACTGCCGCGTGACCACCGCGTCGACGGCGCTTGCCGTACGCAAGGGGGTCACCCGTGACACGGCACAACACGAGAGCCCGCATCCGAGGGGATGCGGGCTCTCGCTCTACTGCGGTCCTGACGGGATTTGAACCCGCGGCCTCCACCTTGACAGGGTGGCGAGCACTCCAAACTGCTCCACAGGACCAGGTTTCGCGGCCCCGTAGTGGCGGCTGCGAAACGAGACTCTACAGCAGCTCGGAGGGTCCGGTCGAACTCACTCCCCGCGCACCCTCCACCATGAACGCGTTACGGCGCCGCCGCGTCGATCGCCTTGATGATGCGCTTGTCCGAGACGGGCTGCGCGGTGCCCAGCGCGTGCGCGAAGTAGCTCACCCGCAGCTCCTCGATCATCCAGCGGATATCCAGCACCTGCTGCGGCACCGGCCGTCCCCGCGGCAGCTGTTCGAGCAGCCAGGCGTACTCGTCCTGCATCTCGTGGACCTTCTCCATGCGCGTGGTGTCGCGCTGGACGCTCGTCGGCATCTGCTGGAGCCGGCGGTCCGCCGCGACGAGATAGCGCATCAGGTCGGGCAGCCTGCGCAGCCCGGTGCGGGTGACGAAGCCGGCCGGTACGAGGGCCGCCAGCTGGTCCCTGACGTCCTGGACGTTGTTGACCAGGGTCAGACTGCCCGTGGCCTTCAAACGGCGCTCACAGGCCTGCCAGGCGGCCAGGATCTGCTGGACCTGCCCGATGGTCCGCACGGTCGCGTCGACGAGATCGGCGCGCACCCTGTCGTACAGCTTCCGGAACGATTCCTCGTCCCACGCCGGACCCCCGTGGTCCGCGATCAGCTTGTCGGCCGCGGCCATGGCGCAGTCGTCGAAGAGCGCCTGGATGGAGCCGTGCGGATTGCGGGAGAGCGCCAGCTTCTGCTGGTTGGTGAGCTTGTCGGAGGCGAACTTCGCCGGGTTCACCGGGATGTTCAGCAGGATCAGCCGGCGCGTGCCCGCCCACATCGCCTCCCGCTGCTCGGCCTCGGTGTCGAAGAGCCGTACGGCCACGGTCGCGCCCTGGTCGACCAGCGCCGGGTACGCCTTGACGGGCTGGCCGGCCCGCCGGGTCTCGAAGACCCGGGAGAGCGTGCCGATCGTCCACTCCGTCAGCCCGGTGCGTTCGATCGACTCGCCGCCCGCGCGCTCGGCGGTGGCCGCGGCGGCCTTGGAGAGCGCCTGACGGGCCTTGGGGCGCAGCTGGAGCTTGAGCGCCTCCAGATCCTTGTCCTCGGCGATCTTGCGGCGCCGCTCGTCGACGATGCGGAACGTGATCCTGAGATGGTCGGGCATCCGGGCCGGATCGAAGTCGTCGGACGTGACGGGCACTCCGACCATCCGCTGGAGCTCGCGGGCCAGCGTCACCGGCAGCGGCTCCTGGAGGGGCACGGCACGCTCCAGGAACGCCTTCGCGTAGTTCGGCGCGGGCACGTAATGGCGGCGGACCGGCTTGGGCAGCGAGCGGATCAGCTCCATGACCACGTCCTCGCGCAGCCCCGGGATCTGCCAGTCGAAGCCCTCGGAGGTGACCTGGTTGAGCACCTGGAGCGGGACATGGACGGTCACGCCGTCCGCGTCCGTACCCGGCTCGAACTGGTACGTCACGCGGAACTTGAGCGGTCCCTGCCGCCAGGAGTCCGGGTAGTCGTCCTTGGTGACGGAGCCGGCCTTCTCGTTGATGAGCATCGACCGCTCGAAGTCGAGCAGCTCCGGCTCCTCGCGGCGTCTCTTCTTCCACCAGGAGTCGAAGTGCGCGCCCGAGACCACCTCGTCCGGCACCCGCTGGTCGTAGAAGTCGTAGAGCGTCTCGTCGTCCACGAGGATGTCGCGGCGCCGGGCGCGGTGCTCCAACTCCTCGACCTCGCCCAGGAGTTTGCGATTGTCATGGAAGAACTGGTGGTGCGTGCGCCAGTCGCCCTCGACCAGCGCGTGACGGATGAACAGCTCCCGGGACGCCTCGGGATCGATTCGGCCGAAATTCACCTTGCGCTGGGCGACGATCGGGACCCCGTACAGCGTCACCTTCTCGTACGCCATCACGGCCGCCATGTCCTTCTCCCAATGCGGCTCGCTATGGGTGCGCTTGAGGAGATGGCCGGCCAGCGGCTCGATCCACTCGGGCTCGATCTTCGCGTTGACGCGCGCCCAGAGCCGGGAGGTCTCCACCAGCTCGGCGGACATGAGGAAGCGCGGCGGCTTCTTGAAGAGGGCCGAGCCGGGGAACACCGCGAACTTCGCGCTGCGGGCGCCCAGATACTCGTTCTTCTGGCCGTCCTTCACATCCTTCATCCCGATGTGCGACAGCAGCCCCGCCAGCAGCGAGACATGGATCGGCTGGTCCGCCGCGTCCTCCTCGTTGAGGTGGATGCCCATCTGCTTGGCGACCGTACGCAGCTGCGAGTAGATGTCCTGCCACTCGCGGATCCGCAGGAAGTTCAGATACTCCGACTTGCACATCCGGCGGAAGGCCGAGGAGGACAGCGTCTTCTGCTGCTCCCTGATGTAGCGCCAGAGATTGATGAAGGCGAGAAAGTCGGAGGTCTCGTCCTTGAACCGGGCATGCTGCTGGTCGGCCTGGGCCTGCTTGTCGGCGGGCCGCTCGCGCGGGTCCTGGATGGAGAGCGCGGCGGCGATCACCATCACCTCGCGCACGCAGCCGTTGCGGTCGGCCTCGATGACCATCCGGGCCAGCCGCGGGTCCACGGGGAGCTGGGAGAGCTTGCGGCCGAGCGGGGTGAGCCGCTTCTTCGGATCCTTCTGCGCGGCCTGCGACGGGTCGAACGCGCCCAGCTCCTGGAGCAGCTGCACACCGTCGCGGATATTACGGTGGTCCGGCGGATCGATGAACGGGAACTTCTCGATGTCGCCCAGGCCGGCCGCGGTCATCTGGAGGATGACGGACGCCAGGTTCGTACGGAGGATCTCGGCGTCGGTGAACTCCGGGCGCGCCTCGAAGTCGTCCTCGGAGTAGAGCCGTACGCAGATCCCGTCCGACGTACGGCCGCAGCGGCCCTTGCGCTGGTTGGCGCTGGCCTGGGAGATCCGCTCGATCGGCAGCCGCTGGACCTTGGTGCGGTGGCTGTAGCGGGAGATACGGGCGGTGCCCGGGTCGATCACGTACTTGATGCCGGGGACGGTCAGCGACGTCTCGGCGACATTCGTCGCCAGAACGATCCTGCGACCGCTGTGGCGCTGGAACACGCGGTGCTGCTCGGCGTGCGAGAGCCGGGCATAGAGGGGGAGGACCTCGGTGCCCCGGAGCTTGCGCTTCTCCAGCGCGTCGGCGGTGTCACGGATCTCACGCTCGCCGGAGAGGAAGACCAGGATGTCGCCGGGGCCCTCCGCGTGGAGTTCGTCCACGGCCTCGGAGATCGCGGTGATCTGGTCGCGGTCGCCCTCCTCGCCGTCCTCCTCCAGCAGCGGCCGGTAGCGGACCTCGACCGGGTACGTACGCCCCGAGACCTCCACGATGGGGGAGTCGCCGAAGTGGCGGGAGAAGCGCTCCGGGTCGATCGTCGCGGAGGTGATGACGACCTTCAGGTCCGGGCGTCTGGGGAGCAGCTGGGCGAGATAGCCCAGCAGGAAGTCGATGTTGAGGCTCCGCTCATGGGCCTCGTCGATGATGATCGTGTCGTACGCCAGCAGCTCGCGGTCCGTCTGGATCTCGGCGAGCAGGATGCCGTCGGTCATCAGCTTGACGAACGTCGCGTCCGGGTTGACCTGGTCGGTGAAGCGGACCTTCCAGCCGACGGCCTCGCCCAGCGGCGTGTCCAGTTCCTCCGCGACCCGCTCGGCGACGGTACGGGCGGCGATCCTGCGCGGCTGCGTGTGCCCGATCATGCCGCGGACCCCGCGGCCCAGCTCCAGACAGATCTTGGGGATCTGGGTCGTCTTGCCCGAGCCGGTCTCACCGGCGACGATCACGACCTGATGGTCGCGTATCGCCTCCAGGATCAGGTCCTTCTTCTGGCTGACGGGCAGCTCCTCGGGGTACGAGACGAGGGGCGTCCGCGCCCTGCGCAGCCGCGTGCGCTCGGCGGCCTTCCCGGCCTCGCCGGCGATCTCGTCCAGCACGGCCTGCCGCGCGTCGGGCTTACGGATGCGCCGTGCGCCTTCGAGACGGCGGCCGAGCCGCTGCGCGTCGCGCAGCGAGACGTCGGCCAGCAGGGTCTGGAGGTCGGCGAAGGAAGTAGACATACCTGGCCCAGGATCTCACCCGCGGCTCGGGAGTGGCGAACCCATTTGTCGGCGGACCCGGTGCGGCGGCGCGGCGGGTCGGGGGGCCGTATTGCCCGATCGGGAGGAGCAGCCCTTACGATGCGAGGCACGTACCCCCGCCCCCCGTCCCCGCCCCCTCGTCCCCGTACTTCCGTCCCCCCGGAAAGGCGCACCTGATGACCCGCACCGGAAGCCGGCGCCGCCGCTTCGTGGGTGTGGGCGTCGGCGGGGCGCTGGTGGGGATGCTGGTGGCGCTGGTGTTCTGTCTTCCGTCGGCCGCCGTGGCCGTCGGGAGCACAGCGACTGCCGGGACTGTCACGGCCGAGGCCCTTACGGCCGGTGGCGGGTACGGCGGCCAGACCCCGGGCTGTGGGCGCGGCGACCGGGACGACACCGGCACCCCGCCCCTCACACCCACACGCGGCAGCTCCGTCCATGAACTGCTGCCCGCGCTGCACGACGCCCGCGACACCGCCGGCGCGTGGGGCGCCGCTCAGGCCGTGCTCGCCGTGACGCCCGACCGCGGGCCGCCGCCGGTCGCCGCGCCCTCTCCGGTCGATCTCTCCGTACTGCGCGTATAGGGCTCGGAGTCATCCGCCCTTTTCGCCCACTTTTCTCACGGATTGCCACGGAGAGTCGAACCCTCATGTCCGCACAGCCTTCCCGCATGTCCTCCCGCCGCGCCGTCGCCATCGGCGCCGGGGTCGTGGCCGCCGCCGCCCTGCTCGGCGTCGTCTCGTACACCGCCACCAAGCCCGACACCTCCGCCCGCGTCGCGACCGGGGACAGCCCGGTCGCCGAGGTCTCCGCCGATCCGCAGGCCGGGGTCTATCCCGAGCTGGCGAAGCTCGCCCGCCGCGACGGGGCGGACCCGCTCGCCGTCGGCCGCGCGGACGCGCCGGTCGTCATGGTCGAGTACGCCGACTTCAAGTGCGCCTTCTGCGGCAAGTTCGCCCGCGACACCGAGCCCGGCCTCATCGAGAAGTACGTCAAGAACGGCACCCTGCGCATCGAGTGGCGCAACTACCCGATCTTCGGCGCGGAGTCGGAGGCCGCCGCCCGTGCCGGCTGGGCCGCCGGACAGCAGGGCCGCTTCTGGCAGTTCCACTCGGCCGCGTACGCCCAGGGCTCGAAGGAGAAGGGCTTCGGCCCCGGCCGGCTCGACGCGCTCGCCCGGGAGGCCGGGGTGAAGGATCTGGACCGGTTCCGCCGCGACCGTGCCGGGGACGCCGCCGCGGCGGCCGTACAGAAGGACCAGGAGGAGGCGTACGGCCTCGGTGCCACGTCCACCCCGTCCTTCCTCATCAACGGCCGCCCCATCGCCGGTGCTCAGCCGGAGAGGATCTTCACCGAGGCCATCGAGTCGGCGAAGGCCGCGGCGGAGTCCACCCCCGGGTCCGCCCCCGAGCCCGCCCCGGAAGCCGAGAAGAGCGGCAAGGCGGACCAGTGACCGACATCGGGTATCCGGTCGCCCTCATCGGCGGCCTCCTCGCGCTGCTCAGCCCGTGCAGCGCCCTGCTCCTGCCCGCGTTCTTCGCGTACTCCATCGACTCGGCCGGCCGGCTCCTGGCCCGTACGGGCATCTTCTATCTCGGCCTGGCGACCACGCTCGTCCCGCTGGGCGCCGCCGGTTCCTTCGCCGGCCGGCTGTTCTACGGGCACCGCGATCTGCTGGTCGCCGTCGGCGGCTGGCTGATCATCGCGCTCGGGGCCGCCCAGATCCTCGGCATGGGCTTCGCCTCGCGCCGTATGGCCGCGCTGTCGGGCCGGATCCGGCCGACGACCGCGCTGTCCGTGTACGCGCTCGGCATGGTCTACGGGCTCGCGGGCTTCTGCGCGGGACCGATCCTCGGCAGCGTGCTGACCGTGGCCGCGCTGAGCGGCAGCCCGGTCTACGGCGGGCTGCTGCTCGCGGTGTACGCGCTCGGCATGGCCGTACCGCTCTTCCTGCTGGCCCTGCTCTGGGAGCGGTTCGATCTCGGCGGCCGGCGGTGGCTGCGCGGCCGGGCCTTCCGGCTCGGACGCTTCGAGCTGCACACGACCTCGCTGCTG
This sequence comes from Streptomyces scopuliridis, assembly GCF_042790125.1. GTDB lineage: Bacteria > Actinomycetota > Actinomycetes > Streptomycetales > Streptomycetaceae > Streptomyces > Streptomyces scopuliridis_A. Next base: position 32,085 of record NZ_JBHTZS010000009.1, on the reverse strand, counting down.
TCGGGGTTCTTCTTCATCGTCCTGGGCACGGTCTTCCTCGTCTTCGACGGGACGACGGCGCTGCCGGGGCTGCTCTCGGTCGACGACTCCTTCGCGACCGAACAGTGGGCGCGCGGGGTAGGGGCGGCGATCCCGGACTGGGCGCTGCTGGGCGGGGTGGTATTGGTGGTGGCGCTGATCACACTGCTGCGGTGGCTCCAGGGCCGCGACCACAGCGAGGACCGCGACGAGCGTGACCGTAGGGGCCGCGAGAGGCGTGACGAGCGGGCCGAGCCGGTCCGTACCGAAACGGGGACATGAGAAAAGCCCCCCGCCGAGGATCTCGGTGGGGGGCTCTCGCCCTTACGGGCCGAAGTGGCTGGGGCCGGGATCGAACCGGCGACCTATCGCTTTTCAGGCGATCGCTCGTACCAACTGAGCTACCCAGCCACGCAACCTCAACGGCTGCAGCGGTCCTGACGGGATTTGAACCCGCGGCCTCCACCTTGACAGGGTGGCGAGCACTCCAAACTGCTCCACAGGACCAAGCGATGTGCGAGCACCAGTCTCGCACACGGCGTTGCGTGCCCCCAACGGAATTCCGTCGGCTTCCGCACGAAACCGAACCTGCGGAGAGCTCACAATCGCCACGACAGTCGAGCTTCAGCTTCGCCGCCCGGGGGTGTCCCCAGGTGACCGATCAGACACGCTGTGGTCGCCCGATGTCGCTAGATGAGCGTATCAGAACGCAGGTCATGCCCTGTCCGCGTGATCCACGGGCCCTCGCCGCGGCCCATTGGGCGGAGGCGAGACCAGGGACTGGTCTCGCCTGCCGCGTCAGTGTGCGGAGATCTGCTGGAGTGCCGCGCCCTGGTAGCGGGCACCGGCGTTCCAGAGGATGAAGGAGTTCATCTTGTTGGCCGCCGCGGCCTTGATCTGTTCGGCCACCTGGGCCGGCCCGTACTTGCTGCCCATCGAGAAGTCCTGGAGCCACGGGACGATCTCGGTCTGGGTGCCCTTCGCCAGGCGGGCGAAGTCGGCGAGCGAGCGCTGCACGATCGCGTACGGGGCGGTGTCGGGGTTGGCGACGCCGTACTCCCCGGGACCCCAGTGGGACGGGTAGACCATCGGCGCGATGTAGTCGCTGACCTTGACCAGGGCCGGGATGTCCTGGGCGATCTCAAGGGGCCGGGTGGCGGCTATGCCGAAGACCGAGACGCCGAGGTACTTGGCGTGCGGGCGCAGCGCGACCCGGGTGTCGGCGACGAACGAGGTGATGGCCTGCTCGGGGGTGGCGGACCCGATGCCCGGGAACCGCATCTTCGACAGCGGGCCGTCGGGGCGGCGCACGTAGTCGTAGAGGATGTCGTCGAAGCCGAGCTTGGCCGCTTCGACGGCGAGGTCCTGGTTGTACTTGCGGACCGCGGGGTCGGCGAAGTTGGTGAAGGACAGGTTTCCGTAGTGGCCGCCGTTGTAGGGCTCTCCGGCGGGCGTCTGGACGACCTGGCTGCGCTTGCCGGACTTCCAGGCCGCCGCGCCGAGCTTAGGGTCACGGAAGGCGACGATACGGCCGATGACCTGGGCGCCGGCGGCGTGGATCTCGGCTATCGCCTTGCGGGCGTCGTAGTAGCCCTTGGCCGCGCCGATCTGACGGGCCAGCGGCACCTGGGAGGCGTACCCGACCTCGCCGTCCTCGTCCTTGACGTCCAGTTCCACGGCGTTGAGCTTGCCGCTGCGGATCAGGGCGAGGACGCCGCCGCGCAGGGCGTCGTTGCCCCAGCCGATGGCGGTGATGTGCGCGGCACGGATCATGGGGCGACGGCCCCGGGTCGATACGGCCTTGGAGGTGGTGTTTCCGGCGCGGTCCACGGCGGCGACCGTCACGCTCGGTGTGCCCTTGGGCACTGTGATCTTGAAGGATCCGCCCTTGTCGACGGGAACCTCCTTGCCGTCGACGGTCACCTTGGCATCGGTGGAGGCCTTGCCGGTGATGGTCACGGGCTCGGAGGCGTTCTTCACCTCGGGGTCGGCCACCGTCAGATCGGGAGCGCTGGTGTCGACGGTGAAGCCGACGACCTTCCGGTACGAGGCGAGGGGGAGCTTGCTGTCGCCCTCCACCACCAGGGTGTGCCGGCCCTCGGTCAGGCGCGGGAGGCCGAGTTTCAGACGGGCGCCCTCAGCCGTGATGGGGACGACCTTGCCGTCGAGGGTGGCGCGCACCTTTTCCTTGCTGCCGGCCGCCCCGGCGTCGAGGTAGGCGCTGACCTGCGCGGCCTTGCGCCCGTCGAGGTAGGAGCCGTCGGCGAGACCATGCACGCCCGGTCCCGGCGTGAGGAAGGTCCACGCTCCGACACCCGCTCCGGCCAGTGCGAGCGCCACGGCCGTCGCTATCAGGGTGCGCCGTCGGGTCGGACGGGGGGGACGGTAGGAGGAGGCGGAGGGCGATATGTATGTGGGCATCATGGCGTCCTTTGTGCTGTGGCCGGGTGGTACCTCCATTGATTGCCGTGCCGGTGCGTCAGTCCTCCTGTTTCGTACCGGATTTCATACGAACGGCCGCGTTCGGCCCCGGCGTGGTGACTGCGCCATCCAGGCGATGGTGCGGTACGGGGGCTCCCGCCGCCGGTAGGGATGGCGCGACACATTCGACTTGGAGGTCCCTCATGCGCCACCCGCTCGTCCCGCTCTGCGCCCTGGCGGGCGCCGCCCTGCTCGCCTCGGGCTGCTCCTCGGGGTCGTCACCGGCCGCGGGGGAAGGGCAGGCGGCCGCCTCAGCGGCGGCGGCCGGCCAGGTCGCCGCGAAAGACCCGGCGGAGGTCGGCGCCGACGAGCTCGGCCAGGTGCCGGTGCTGATGTACCACCAGCTCACCGCGAAACCGGCCAGCGTCTACGACCGCACCCCGGCCGATTTCCGGGCCGAGCTGGAGCGCCTCGCCCGGGAGAAGTACGTGCCGGTCACCGCCCGGGACTTCCAGACGGGACACATCGACATCCCGGCCGGAATGCACCCGGTGGTCCTCACGTTCGACGACTCGACCAACAGCCAGGTGGCCCTCGGCGCGGACGGCAACCCGGCGCGGGACACGGCCATCGCCATCATGGCGGAGACGGCGAAGAAGTACCCCGCGTTCAAGCCGGTGGGGACCTTCTTCGTCAACGCGGACGCCTTCTCGACCACCGGTTCCGCCAAGGCGCTGGCCTGGCTGAAGCAGCACGGGAACGAGGTCGGCAACCACACCGACCGCCACCAGAATCTGAGTTCGCTGGACCAGGCGGGCGCCGCGAAGGCCATCGCCGGCGGGGTGCAGGCGATCGTGAAGGCCGCCCCCGGGACCCAGGTCACGTCCCTCGCCCTGCCCTTCGGGGCCATGCCCAAGCCGGCCGAGGTCGCCGCGCGGGGGACGGGTTACCGCAACGACGGGGTGTACCTCGTGGGCGCCAACCCCTCGGTCTCGCCGTTCGCCAAGTCCTTCACACCCGGCGGGATCCCGCGGATCCGTTCGGCGGGGCCCAAGGACGCGGACGCCGAGTTCGGTTCTTCGCGGTGGCTCGACAAGATCGCCGCCGCGAAGAACTGGTACGTCTCGGACGGCGACCCGAACACGGTCGCTTTCCCGCGCGCCTTGCAGGACCAGGTGGCGCCGGCCTTCGCGAAGCGGGCCCGGCCGTACTGATCACCGGAAGCGTCGGTCACTGACCGGGAGGGTGCCGCGTCCGCGGGGGCGGGCGCGGTTCCCGGCGGACGCCTACGCCTCGCCGGCGGCGAACTCGCAGGGTGCGGTGCGGGCAAGAGCGAGAGCCTGGTCATACAGGTCGGAGAGGTCCGTCTTGCCGTTCAGAGCAACCCAGTTCCCCACAGCGGCGTCGGCACAGGCGAAGGTGACGGCGATGATCGCACGGGCCTCCAGATCCGCTCTGTCCTTCGTTGTCCCGGAGGCTGTGAGGCGGCGGACGACGATGGGCAGCAACTCGGACTGCCAGCGCAGACGCTTCTCCGTGTATCTCGCCCGCAGGGCTGGGGTGTGGAAGATCAGCGTGACGAGTGCCAGCGCCCGATGGCTGGTGGTGTCGGTGAACAGCGACGCGAAGCCATGTTGCAGGGCATCCCAGATGCCGACGCTCGCCGGCTGGGTGTGAACGGTCTCAAGGAATCGCTCGCCCAATTCGTCCTGCTCTCCGCAGACAAGGTCTTCCTTGGTTCCGAAATAGCGGAACAGGGTCCGCTGGGACACCCCCGCTTCCTGGGCGATCTGAGCAGTTGTGGTCTCTTCGTAGCCCTGCGCAGCGAAAAGGCGAATCGCCGTGTCCATGATCTCTTGCGTGGCCAGCCGCCTGGATCGCTGCCACACGGATGGGCTTTCTCCCGCTTGCGTCATGTCTCACATTCTACTCTCACTGCCAGTTTGGCAGCTGCACGCTATTTGGCATTGACTGCCAGGTTGGCTTAGCGTGTCTAGTGTGCCGATGGTGCCGGCGGTGCGTTCCACACGGCTTTCTGTCTCCGCGCGGTCTGCGTATCCCCCGTCTCTGCCGGCCGCGACCGGACCCTGCCAACCCACGCAGTGGTCATCACTCATCACACAGGACAGCCATGACCATCGAGCACAAGCACCTGGGCGATCTCCAGTTGTTCACCGGAACCCCGCAGCACGGAAACTTCTCCCGCATGGCCGAGCTCGTGCCCACGCGTGCCATGCCCGCGTCTGCGAGCCCTCGCCAGTGGCCCTCGGGAGCACCCCTCACGCTCCCTGACACCTTCGGTTTCAACGGTGCGCACCACTCCGTCGAGGCGCTTCTCACCGAGACGGATACCGCCGCCCTGCTCGTGCTCAAGGACGGTGAGATCCGGTTCGAGGGGTATTGGCTCACGGGAGGACCGGAAGTTCCCTGGCTCTCGATGTCCGTGGCCAAGAGCTTCGTCTCCGCGCTCGTCGGCATCGCTTTGGACGAAGGGCACATCCCCTCGATCGACACGCCGGTCAGCGACATCATTCCCGTGGACTCCGGCTCCGCCTATGACGGCGTGTCCGTGCGCGATGTCCTGCACATGTCCTCGGGTGCGCGCTGGAACGAGGACTACAGCGACCCCAACTCCGAGGTCCACCGTCTGGGGCGGGCTCTTTCGCCAGGCGGGTCCATCGACGCCTTCGTCGCGTCGATGGAGCGGGAGCACGAACCCGGCACCATCTCCCACTACAACTCCGCCGACACGCAGGTGCTCGGCGCCCTTGTGTCACGAGCGACGGGGCGCACTCTCGCCGACTACATGACCGAGAAGCTCGTCGAACCGCTCGGCATGACCTCTCCCGGACACTGGCTGATCGACTCCTCCGGTACCGAACTGTCCTTCAACGGACTCAATCTCACTGCCCGCGACTACGCGAGGCTCGGCGAGCTCTACCGTGCCGATGGTGTCGTCAACGGCGTCCGCGTTCTGCCCGAGAAGTGGGTGCGTGACTCCGTCACCGTCGCGGCACCCCACCTGGAGGCGGGACGTGTCCTTGTGGCCGGCCACCCCGTCGGCGTCGGCTACGGCTATCAGTGGTGGATTCCTGAAGGCGATCGCGGCGAGTTCATGGCCATCGGGGTCTACAACCAGTTCGTATACGTCGACCCAGCGGCCTCCACGACCATCGTGAAGCTCTCCGCAAATCGCCGCTACGGCACGTCTCCTGGCGAGAGCGTCAGCCGCGAGATGCAGACCATCGAATTCCTCCGTGCACTGGCGCGCACCAACGGATGATCACCTCCCTGACGCTCAGGTGCGGCAAGCGGCGCCCATTCCATCGGCAGCTCACGGCGGTAGCCTGGGCTGCCGACGGGCGCCGGCGGCGCGTCGGGCCGGGCCGTGATGTCGCCCGGAAACTGGCGTGCCCGGTGCTGGAGATGCCCCCGTATGCGTACGGGCGTTGGCTCACCCATGAGGGCAAGTTGCTCGTCAACGGGAACGGGCCCGGACCCGTTCACCGCCGTGAGCGGGATGAGGCCCGCAGCGCTTCGATGACCTCCTTTGCCCGAGCGGCGGTAACAGGCTTCGCCTCGCGTTCTAGCTCCTCCGCCGGGACGTCCAGCAGTTCCGAGACCAACTTGGCGTCGTTGTCGAACAGCCGCAGGACTACAGCAGCTGTTTCCCGCGCCGTGACGTCGGCCTCCTCCTTCGCCTGAGCCGCCTTCACCGCAGCATCGCGCGCGGTCAGCGTGTTCGCTGCGGCCATCTCTCGCGTCTTCGCCTTCTCGAACCACGAGTTCGTCGGGTGCTGGCCGGGGCGAAAGGTGGCCTCTGCCTCGGCACGACGTGCGTCGAGCCGTACACAGGTCTGTCGATCGAGGGCCTTGAGGCCCTGTGGAGGTTCGGCACGCTGAAGGATTCCGATTGGGACGGCGGCGAAGGCGGCGTTCCCGCTGATCTCCGGTTGCCGGTGGCCGAGGTTCTGCGGGTGACCGCTGCGGTCGTGACGCAGGGAGGGCGCTTTTACAGCCGGTCCGAGCAGTGGAAGAGCACTGCGCCGACCGCCGATCTGGTCGAGTCGTATTTCTTCGACCGCAAAGCCCCCATCGAGTGACGACGTACCGGCCGGGCGGACGGACTTCCGCCCGGCCGGGCCCTGCGGCCGGAGCCGGGGAGCGGACGAGCGCGGGGCTCACGCCATCTTCGCCATCGAGCCACCTTGCTGGCGAGGGGCCGGGTAGGGGCAGGCCTGGCCATGAAGTGCGCGATGTCGGTGCAGTAGGCGTGTGTGTCGTCGATCGTCTTCGCGGAGTCGGGCGATGGTGGCGGAATTGCGCCCAGGGGTCCGCCGGTGCGAGCCGGGCACCAGGTCACGCATTTACTACCGCAGTGTCAGCCCACGGGATCCGGAGGCCGTCAGGCCGCGACGAGTCCGTCCGCGAGGAACTCCTCCACGAACTTCCGTGCCCGACGGTCGAAATCGGTGTACTGCGCCTCCCGCTTGGCGCCGGCGACCGCTTCGCCGACCAGCAGATTGCCCTCGGCGTCGATGCGCTGCGGTCGCTCCTCCGCGTCCAGGAGCAGGCCTACGGTGGAGCGGGAGAAGCCGCAGTAGTAGGCGATGCCGTCGCTCAGGTTGGCTTCGAGGACGGACTGCATCGCCTCCGCGACGGGGTCGTCGACGGTGGCGCCGGCCAGGGCCAGCCACAGCATGCGCTTGCCCGCCAGGCGGGGCTTACTGCGGCCGTAGGCGAACCCGTAGTTCCATACGCGGTCGATCCATCCCTTGAGGATGGCGGGCACGCTCTGCCAGTACACCGGGAAGACGGCGACGACGACATCGGCGTCGAGGATCCGCCGCATGTGGGCGTGCGTCTCGTCCGAGTACGGCTTCTCCCGGTTGCCCCAGTCCGGCTGGTCCTCCACGTTCATCCGCGGGTCGAACCCCTCGGCGTGCAGGTCGAGCAGGTCGATGCGGTATCCGGCGGCCTCAAGCTGGGCAGCCGCGCGGCGGGCGGTGTGGGCGGTGAGGGAATCGTTGCGGTGGTGCGCGACGACCACGAGGGCTGTCCTGGTGTCACTGCTGTGCTGCGGCACGGTGTCTCCCGAGGGCTCGATCTGTGCAGTGAGTCCAGTACAACCGCGGCACCGTAGATGATCCATGGGAGAAACTCTCCAGGACATAGGAGATCGTCTACGATTGCCCTGTGGATCCTCTGAGCTCACTGCTGAACGGCATCCGGGCCGAGGGCTCGGTCGTCAGCCATGCCGTCCTGACGGCGCCCTGGAGTATCACCTTCGCCGACGCCGCTCCGCTCACCATGGTCAGCGTGCTGCGCGGGGGCGGCACGCTGCTGCTGTCCGACGGCACCGAGCGGGCGATCGGCGCGGGCGACACGGCCATCGTCCAGGGCCCCGCACGGTTCCGCCTCGCGGACGAGCCTGCCACTGTCCACCGCCCCCACACCGCGTACGAGATCAACTGCTTCACCGCGGACGCCGCGCGCACCGGCCAGGAACTCGACGGCATCCACTGGGGCACCGGCCCGGAGGGAGCGACCGCGCTGATCGTGGGCGCCTACCGCGCCTCGGGGCACCGCCACGAACGGCTCCTGCGCGCCCTGCCGCCCGTCCTGGTCATCGCCGAGGACGCCGAGGTCTGCGCCTGGCTGGAGAACTCCGCCGCCGACGCCGCCGGGCTCTCCGCCGGTTCGCAGGCGCTGATGGACCGGCTCCTCGACTGGACCCTGGTCTGCACGCTGCGCACCTGGTTCGACCGAGCGGGCGCCGACGCGCCCGGCTGGTACCGCGGCCTCGCCGACCCGGTCCTCGCCCCAGCCCTGCACGCCTTCCACGGGCGGCCCGCCGAGAGCTGGACGGTCGCATCGCTGGCCGCTCAAGCCGGCGTCTCCCGGGCACTGTTCGCCCGGCGCTTCACCGAGCTGATGGGCCGTCCGCCCCTCACCTACCTGACCGAGTGCCGCATGGACGACGCCGAGGCACTCCTGGTCGACACCGACCTCAGCATCGCCCAGATCGCCAAGACCGTCGGCTATGCCGACGCCTTCGGCTTCAGCGCCGCCTTCAAACGCCACAAGGGCCTCAGCCCCAGCACGTTCCGCACCACGGCGGCATGAGTCACGGCACGCGGCGGCAAAGACGCGGGCCCCACGCTCCGGACCGCAGCACGACACCGATTCGTCGCGATCGAGACGCCTCCTGACGGCAAGGCCCGCTCGACGGTGGATGACGCCCGGCGCCGGGCTGAGTTGCCGTCGACGACGCGAAGGGCTCGAACAGTTCGCCGGGTTCGCATACGTCCACGACGAAGCCGTGCCCGCGTACCCGCCCCGGCGGCCACTGCTGGCCGTGGCCGTTCACCAGGTGCTGACGTTCATAGACACAAAGAGTCCCCCTGACCAATGTTGTTGCTGGTCAGAGGGACTATCAACGTGGTGCCCCCAACGGGATTCGAACCCGTGCTACCGCCTTGAAAGGGCGGCGTCCTGGGCCACTAGACGATGAGGGCTAAGGGCCCGCCTGGGCGCTTTGCAGCGCGTCGGGGACGTGAGAAGCATATGGGATGGGCAGAGCTATCGCCAAAACGGTTTAGTCAGCGGGTACGGGGACGCCCGGCGAGGTCCGTGAGGGTACGGCGGCGCCGGGCGTACGCGAGGGCGATCCGGGGGGCGCGGACGGGGAGCCGGTGCCCGGCGACGGTCCCGGGCTGCCCGTCCCCGACGGATCCGCGCCGGGCGAGGCGCCGGCCCCCGGGGTGACCACCTCCTGCGGAAGATGGCGGCTGACCTCGGCCGTCGTCAGACCCAGCCCGCCGAGCGTGATCTCGTCCCAGGCCTGGAGCCGCTTGGTCGTCCGGTCCAGATAGAGCACGGACATCTGCACCTTCTCCGGGCTCTCGTTCTGTACGGCGCGCAGCCCGCCGCCGCCCGTCGAGCCCTCGATCTTCAGCCGGGTGCCGCGCGGCAGCGTCTCGGTCACGCGCTGGTGGATATGGCCCGAGAGGGCCAGCGGGACGAGGCCGTCGGTCTCCCGCGCCGCCACCGGGTTGTGGGCGACCGCGATGTCCACGGGCCTGCCCGCCCGCTGCTGGTCGCGGAGGGCCGAGGCGAGCCGGATGCCCGTCATGCGTTCGGCGGGGTCGCCCTGGGCCTCCACCGAGCGGTCGGGGGTGAACTGCGGGTCGCCGCTGCCCGCCACCCGTAGTCCGCTGACGGTGACGGCCCGGCCCTCGTCCAGGACCCGGACGTTCTTCATGCGCCCCAGATACTCCTGGGTGCCCCGGGAGTCGTGGTTGCCGCGCACCCAGATGTACGGGACGTCCAGATCGGCGATCGGGTCGAGGAAGGTGTTCTCGGCGGAGGCGCCGTGGTCCATGGTGTCGCCGGAGTCGATGATCAGGTTGATCCCGTACTGCTCCACGAGCGAGCCGATGATGTGCCAGGCCGCCGGGTTGAGATGGATGTCCGAGACATGCAGCACCCGGAGGGTGGCCGGGTCCGGCTGGTAGGTGGGGAGCGTCGAGGCGGCGTCGTACAGCTTGGTCACGTTGGTGACCAGCCGCGCCAACTCCTTCTGGTAGACGTCGAAATCGTTCACGATCGAGCGCGCGCTGCCCACCACCTGCGGAGCGGAGGAGAGCAGTCCGGAGAACCGCGGCTCCAGCACCGACTTCGGGTTCCAGGTGGCGTACGCGCCGACGCCCGAGGCGGCCAGCAGCGCGAGCGCCAGCCCGCCGGCGGCGAGGGCGCGGCGCGGGCGGCGGTAGACGGCGAGCCCGAGGGCGGTGGCTCCGGAGACGACGGCGACGACGGACCGTACGGCCAGGTCCGTGGTGCCGTTCATGACGTCGTGGCTGACCTCGCCCTGGAGGCCGGAGAGCCGCTCGGGGTGCTCGACGAGCGCCTGGGAACGTACCGGGTCCAGCTGGTCCACATCGACGTCGAGGCGGATGGGGGCGGTGTGCGTACTCAGCTCCAGCGCGCCCAGCGGCGAGACATTGATCTTGGTGCCGCCGGTCAGGGACGGGCGCAGCGTCATCTTCGTGTCCATCGGCCCGACCGGGGTCCGTACGCTGCCGACGATCAGCAGCCCGAGCCAGGCGCCCAGCAGGACGACGGAGAGCAGCCCGACAGCGCGGCTGTAGGGGTGCGGGGAGTGGACCAGGGCGCTGGTGGGGGCATCGCGCCGGGAACTGAGATGGCCCTGGATGCGGGTGAGCGAGGTACGGAACGGGAAGCGCGGTACATCACGGGCCATTGCTCGCGTATGCCCACGACGGCGGGCGGCCATGCCTGGACGCCGCCATCAGGAGTAATGGGCGGGGGGTTCCGGTTACCCCGGGCCCGGTTTGTTGAGCCGGCCCGGTTCGTCGAGCCGGCCCGGTTCGTCGCGCCCGCCCGGCTCGTGATCCCCAGCCCGGTTCGTCATCCCCAGCCCAGTTCGTGCAGCCGGTCGTCCGCGATGCCGAAGTGGTGGGCGATCTCATGGACGACGGTCACGGAGACCTCGTGGACCACGTCCTCGGGGGTCTCGCAGTAGCGCAGGGTCGGCCCCATGTAGATGGAGATGCGGTCGGGCAGCACCCCGGCGTACCACTCGCCGCGGTCCGTGAGCGGAGTCCCTTCGTAGAGCCCGAGCAGCTCGGGGTCGGACGCGTCGGGTTCGTCCTCGACGAAGACGGCGACGTTGTCCATGACCTTGGTCAGCTCCGGGGGGATCTGATCGAGGGCCTGGCTCACCAGCTCTTCGAAGGTCTCGCGTGTCATCTCCAGCACATGGCCATTGTCCAGCAGAGTCCGGCGGAACGGCCCCTGCCTTCCGCGTGCGCGGGTGCGGGATGTGTCCCGGGCGTGTCCCCAGCGGGGAAAAGGGAGTTGAGCAGGGAAACCCTCCCCTCGCCACCGGCGGGGAGACCCGTACCGCGCCCCCGGAGGTGCCACTCGTGCGCCAGTTGTCCCCCTCTGGCCGTTTCGCCGTCTGGATCGTCACGTCACTGGCGGTCGCGGCCTCCACCGGCTGCATGAGCGTCGGCGAGGACGAAGGGAAGCCGGCGCCCTCGCGGTCGGCGGAGGGCCGGGGCGCCGCGGCCGAGCCCGACGGCGTCACGGGCGAGGGCGCCGGGGCCGGTGAGCCCCATGCCTGGCAGGGCCGTACGGAAGACGGTGGCGCGGAGGGGCCCGCCACGGACGACCGGGAGAAGGAGGGCCGGGGCGCGAAGAGCGGCGGCAAGGACACGGACGAGGCGGGTGACACGGGCGATACGGGCGACACGGCCGGCAACGGCGCTTCGCCGAGCGCGAGTTCCGCCGTCACGCCCTCGCCCCAACCCCCGAACGGCACGCGTCCGCAGCCCGGGAAGCCGGTCCCGCCGGGGGGCGGGCCCGTACCGCCCAAGGAGCCCACGCGCCCCGCGCCGCCGGCCTCGCCGCCGCCGGGGCCTCAGGATCCGGAACCGCAGCCCGAGCCGGAGCCGACGCCGCCGCCGGAGCAGCCGTCCGCGTCACCGGCGGCGGACGTCCGTACGAGCGCGATGCCGGTCGCCGACGGGATGGGGATGCGGAAGGAGCCGACGGCGTCGCCGCAGCTCGGGCCGGTGTGACGGGAGTCACGGCGGAGGCGCTCGCTGAGGCGGTGGCTGAGGCGGTCGCCGAGGGTGTTCGCGGGGGCGGGCCGCGGAGGCGGTCGCGGCGGCGGTCGCGGAGTCGATCCGCGCCGGTCCGGGCCCGGCCTGTGCCGGGTCTGTGCCGGGTCTGTGCCGGTTCTTTGTCGGGCCCGCCGGCCGGTCTACCCGCTGGTTTGCCTAAGAGGGGGGAGGGTGCGTATGGTAGTAGATCGTTTGATCATTGCCCGGCGCCGACACAGAAGAGCGCCGCGTGGCGCGTACTCTCCCTTGCCGTGGCTGACCGCATTGAGGCGGTCGATTTGCGAATCACGGAGTTTGGGCGCGTGCCGAGACTCCGGAAGGTTTCGCATTTCGCATGTCCATTTCCAGTACTGACCGCGCCGTCATGCCCGAGAACGAGTCCCCCGAGACGGTCACCGATGTGACCGCCGAGATCGTTGAGATCGTCGAGAGCACGGAGGCCGTCGTGGCCCCCGAGACGGCCCCCGAGACCGCCGAGACCTCCCGGGGTGACGAGGCGTCGGACGCCGACGAGGCTCCCGGTCTCACCTTCGCCGACCTGGGCCTCCCGGACGGCATCGTCCGCAAGCTCACCCAGAACGGCGTCACCGCCCCCTTCCCGATCCAGGCCGCGACCATCCCGGACGCGCTGGCCGGCAAGGACATCCTGGGCCGTGGCCGTACCGGCTCCGGCAAGACCCTCTCCTTCGGTCTGCCGCTGCTGGCCACGCTCGCCGGCGGTCACACCGAGAAGAAGAAGCCCCGCGGCGTCATCCTCACCCCGACCCGCGAGCTGGCGATGCAGGTCGCGGACGCCCTCCAGCCGTACGGCGACGTGCTCGGCCTGAAGATGAAGGTCGTCTGCGGCGGTACGTCGATGGGCAACCAGATCTACGCGCTGGAGCGCGGCGTCGACATCCTCGTGGCCACCCCGGGCCGGCTGCGCGACATCATCAACCGCGGTGCCTGCTCCCTGGAGCAGGTCCAGATCGCGATCCTGGACGAGGCCGACCAGATGTCGGACCTGGGCTTCCTGCCCGAGGTCACCGAACTGCTCGACCTGGTGCCCGCGGGCGGTCAGCGGATGCTCTTCTCCGCCACGATGGAGAACGAGATCAGCACGCTGGTCAAGCGGTACCTCACCAACCCCGTCAGCCACGAGGTCGACAGCGCCCAGGGCAATGTCTCCACCATGACGCACCACGTGCTCGTCGTGAAGCCGAAGGACAAGGCCCCGGTCACCGCGGCGATCGCCGCCCGCAAGGGCCGCACGATCATCTTCGTACGTACGCAGCTGGGCGCCGACCGTATCGCCGAGCAGCTGCGCGACTCGGGCGTGAAGGCCGACGCGCTGCACGGCGGTATGACGCAGGGCGCGCGGACCCGGACGCTGGCCGACTTCAAGGACGGTTACGTCAACGCGCTGGTCGCCACCGACGTCGCCGCGCGCGGTATCCACGTGGACGGCATCGACCTGGTGCTGAACGTGGACCCGGCCGGGGACCACAAGGACTATCTGCACCGCTCGGGCCGTACGGCGCGGGCCGGCAAGTCCGGTGTCGTCGTCTCGCTGGCGCTGCCGCACCAGCGCCGTCAGATCTTCCGGCTGATGGAGGACGCGGGCGTGGACGCCTCGCGCCACATGGTCGGCGGAGCCGGCGCGTTCGACCCGGAGGTCGCCGAGATCACCGGCGCGCGTTCGCTCACCGAGGTCCAGGCCGACTCGGCGAACAACGCGGCCAAGCAGGCCGAGCGCGAGGCCGCGGAGCTGGCCAAGCAGCTGGAGCGCGTCCAGCGCCGCGCCGCCGAACTGCGCGAGGAGGCCGAGCGCCTGGTCGCCCGTGCGGCGCGCGAGCGGGGCGACGACCCGGAGGCGGCGGTGGCCGAGGTGGCCGCCGAGGCCGAGCGCGCGGTGGAGGAGGCGGCCGCCGCTGCCGCCGCCGTTCCGGCGCAGCGCGAGGAGCGCAGGGACGACCGGGGCAACTTCGGACGCCGCGACGACCGCGGCGAGCGCAGTGGCCGGGGCGGCGCGCGGGGCTACACGCCGCGTGACGACCGCGGTGCCGAGCGCGGCGCGGAGCGCGGCGGTGACCGTGGCGGTGAGCGCGGCGGGTTCCAGCGCCGTGACGACCGCGGTGGCTTCCGCAGGGACGAGCGCCGGGACGAGCGCCGTGACGACCGTGGTGGTGACCGTGGTGGTTTCAGCCGTGACCGTCGTGACGACCGTGGCGGCTTCCGCCGGGACGACCGGGGCTCGGACCGTGGCGGTTTCCAGCGCAGGGACGACCGTGGTGGCGAGCGGGGCGGCTTCGGCCGTGACCGTCGTGACGACCGCGGTGGCGAGCGCCGTGACGACCGCGGTGGCCGTTCCTTCGAGCGCCGTGACCACCGGGGCAGCGACCGCCCGTTCAACCGCGACCGCCGCGACGACCGCCCGTCGAGCGGCTTCCGCTCCGGCGGCCACGACCGTCCGTCCACCCGCCGTGACGACCACCGCGGCGGCACGACGGGCACCGGCACCGGCTCCTTCGGCCGCCGCGACGACAAGCCGCGCTGGAAGCGCAACGGCTGACCGGAGGCGGGACCGGACCCGGTCCCTGACGCGTCACCAGGGCCCGTGCCCCACCCCCGAGGTGGGACACGGGCCCTGCCCGCGTCCGGGGCTCCGGGCCAGGGGCACCACGGGCTTGCCCGCGTCCGTGGCCTTGCCCGTGTCCGAGGCTCCGAGGGCCCGAGGGGGACGGACACCCCGTCCGACTCCGCCCGCGAAAACCGCCCTGGGCCACCCTGCCGACACCTCCCCCACGAACCGCGCAGACACCCGCGCCGACGCGCGACATACCCACGACGGCATACCCGATCGGCGCAGGGCCGACGGCGGGCTATGCTCGTGTGTGTTGTGCCGAGGGCCGTTAGCTCAATTGGCAGAGCAGCGGACTTTTAATCCGTTGGTTGTGGGTTCGAGTCCCACACGGCCTACCGCCCGCAGACAGGGGATACCTCCCTCTGACCTGCTACGGAGCGCCCCGCCCGGTTCGGACCGGTCGGGGCGTTCCGGCGTTTCAGGGCCTGTGCGTGAGTGATGCGTGGGCGGACGGACCTTCGAGGTCGGGACGGTGGAGGACGCAGGAGCACGGCACGGTGGGCTCTGTGCCCACAAGTGCGAAGAGGCGTCCGAATGGAGGGTCACTCTGAAGCCGCCCTGGCCGACGCCTTCTTCTCCACGCCACCCAGCACCGACCGGCCACGGTCCAGCCACGCGGCAGCGTTGCTGGCGTCCCTGAACCAGGCCCCGGTCAGGGTTCTGACCCCTGAGCGGCGGGTGCCGGCCGCAACGAGAACGCCCTCCGCTGCGCGGGGACCTCCGTGACCACCTAGGAACGTTCCTGTGTGATACCGGAACACCCCCGCCTGCGCGGGGACCACGGTCACCTCCTACGGATATCCGTATGTGCGCGTTTCCGGGCTCATGCGCCTATGTTCTCAACTCCACAGCCGGGTGTGGGCGAGGTGTTCAGGATCCGCTGTTCACCGCGTCGATCACGTTCGCGGCCCGTACTCCGTGTTCGGAGGAGAGGAGGTCGTCGTTGATCCGCTCCTTCGTGGAGCTGTCGGCCAGGTAGTGCGAATTGGCGCCGATGATCTGGATGCCGCTTGCCTCGGAGGCGATGAGCATCGGTCCGCCCGACGCGCCCTTGCCCATGTCGCAGTCCATCTTGATGCGGTTGTCGAACGGGTTGAAGTTCGCGTAGTCCTCGGCGTTGCCGTAGCACGCCATCATGTACTCGCCGTCCAGATCGGTCCGCTGGTAGCCCTCGCCGGGGTAGCCGGCGGTGACCGCGTCAGCGTGGTCGGCCGAGCCGAAGGAGTATCCGAAGGCGCCCATGGCGTCCTGGATCTTGCCGTAGTCCGGCTCCGGGGCGAGCTCCACGGCGGCGAAGTCCGATTCGAGGTTGTCGCTTTCCTCTGTGTATCCCACGGGGGCGTACTTCGTTGTCGCCATCCAAATGCCCCACGGCGAAGCGCCGTTACTGTAGGCCGGGATGAACATCAGGTCCTTGTAGAACCCGGCGTCGCCGCTCTTGTCGCCCCGGTGGACACAGTGTGCGGCGGTCCAGATGGTGCTCTTGGTCTGGGTGGTGATGACGGACGCGGAACAGGTTCCGGCCTCGTTGCCCTGGTCGTCGTAGGAGAACAGCTTGCCCACCAGGTTCATGGGATACGTGGTGGTGAGCGGAACGCGCTGGGATATCGCGATGTCCGCGGCGGCCGCGCCGGCCACCGACGGCGGGGTGCTACCGGACGTGGACGGCGGCGCGGAGGCGGGTGCCGTCGCGGGTGCTGAGGCGACGACCTTCTGTTCGGCTTCACCGGGCGTGCCGGTGGGGCGAGTCGGGGAGGCGACGGAACCGGGCGCGGACTCGGGTCCGGTCAGCGGGTTGTCGATCGCTTCCCGCATGCGCTCCGGTGTCCAGAAGGCGAGTCGCTCCGCCCGGGTGGAGGTCTCCTGGGAGACGGCCACGCCGAGTTCACGTGCCGCGGTGTCCTGGGCGGCGGCCGTGGGCGCGAGTGCCCCCGCGCAGAGGGCTGCGGCTGTGACGGCCAGGACGCACAGGCGACTGGCGCGCCGGGCTGAGGATCTGTTCACGGAAAGCTCCTCCGGTGAGCGGACGGCATGGACATGTCACACTCTGTCGCACGCTCCCCGCCCTCCGTGATGGTCTCCCTCGCTTCGCCACAGCGTGGAATGATCTCTCCACGCCGTGAGGGTTCCGTGCCGCCGAAGCGGAAACGGGGCACAGCCCGGTCGGCGTCCCGCCGCGCCCCTGACGGTCGTTCAGTCCTTGGTCGCCCAGGTGAGGAGTCCTCCGGCCGGGGCCGCGCGCGCCTGGGGTTGGGGGGCGGTGTGGCAGGGGCAGTCGCAGCGCAGCGTTTCGATCGCCGGGCCCGTGCGCGACTGCCAGGGGAGCCGGGTCTCGCACGGGCCGTGGCACTCCGCGTGCTCGTCGATACGGCACGCCGGTGCCGTGTACGCGGGCGCCTTCGGCGTCACTGGGCCGCTTCCACTTCGTGTCCGTCCGTCGTCGCTCGGGCTGCCGCGTCATCCGTAGGTGTGGCTTCCGCGCCGTGCCCACGGGGCCGGGGCGATGCCACGGCAATCACCATGACACCCTTCCCCTTACGCTGAGTTGCCCGTCCATTACTGGGCTCATGACAGTAAGGACGCGGAGATCACCGCCTGAAGTGACCACGGGTACGGGTAGCCGGCCGCGGTCCGCGTGCGATTGGGGGCCCCGTGCCGAACGTTCCGCGGTTCACCCTGACCGGCGGTCGGGAAAGCGGGCCGCGGGCCCGAGCGGGGATCGTGTCCGGCTATGTCTTCCGGATCATCCGTGAGCAGCTGGGGCTCACCCAGGAGGCCCTGGCGGAGCAGTTCCGGGTGTCGGCCGACACCGTCGCCGGGTGGGAGTCGGGGCGGCGGGCGCTGACCGCCGTACCCGTCGGGCAGCTGTTCGTGTACAGCCACCGGCTGATGCGGCTGGGCACCGTCCCCGCGCTGCTGCTGTCCCTGGAGCGCGCCATGGAGGCGGATGTCCTGCTCGCCGGTGCGCTGGACGGCGGTTCCTGGTACGAGGCCAGCCCGCTGGGCGCGTGTGTCATGCGGCGGGATCTGGTCGAGGTGCTCGCCTGGCCCCTCAGCGGGGTCGCTCCGACGTGTCTCAGCGCGCTGCCCGAGCGCCCGCGTCCCCGGCGCGGGCCGGTGCCGCACGGGCCCGAGCTGGCGGTCGCGGACCGGCGCCGCTTCTTCACGGAGATGCGGCACACGGCCGAGCGGGCCCGGGGGGCGGAGAGCTTTCTGCTGCGGCGCCAGGCCCTGTATCTGGCCGGCTACGACGACCGGGCCGACACTCCGGGCTGGCTGGCCCGCCAGCAGCGCACCGAGCGGCCCGACGACTGGCTGTCGGGCTGGCTCAACTCCCGTTCGGTGGCGGCCGTCGCCGCCCGGCAGGGCGACCGGGACCGGATGCGCCACTTCATCGACAGCGCCCTCGTCGACGACGACGCGGGCGAGGCCGCCAATCTGAACTACTGGGCGTACTGGATCGGCGAGGCACCGCACATCCAGCTCTCCGACGACTTCATCGCGGCCCGCACCCCGGGCCGCTGGCCGGGCGACAGGCTGATGCATCACCTCGTACGGGGGCTGACGCCGCGTCACGGGTTCTTCGACCTCAATGTCCACACCCTGTGGGCGCTGCTGGCCGCCCGGCCGAATCTGCTGCGGTCCGGGGGCCGGGCGGGGAGCGCGCTGAGCGCGTGTCTGCCGGCGCTGCTGGACGACCGGGACCTGTCGGCGCGGGCGCGGAGGGAATTGCAGGGCATCCGGTACGCCATCCGGCTCGCCGAGGTGTAATCGGGCATATGCCGCAATGCCTCGCCCCCGCGCACCACGGCCGCCGGACCGTGTGGAAAAGATCCGGGTCCCAGAGGCTGCGGATGGGGCGAGACCGACGCACTCTTGGGCCTATGAGTGATGCACCGATCGTCGTCCACCGGGCGTCAGGGACAGGCGGGCGGCGGGTCACGGTCCGTGGGCGGATCATGGGGCTCGCCCACTCCGACGACCATCTGATCGAATTCCTGCGGCTGGCGGGGCTGCCGGACGCCTGGGAACTGCTGGACGACCCGACGTGGGTGGAGTGGCAGGGCGGCCCCGCGCACGAGTACAGCGTGGTGTGAGCCGGCGCGGTGAGGTGAGCCGCCGCGATGAGGCGCGTACGCGGGCCCGTCCCGCGCCCGCCCCCGCGCCCCGCGCCCGCCCCCGCGCCCGCCCCGCGCCCCGCGCCCGGTCGGCCCGCCCGCCCGGTGAGCCCCGTCAGCCCTGCTGGTCCGCCCGGTCCCGCTGCTCCGCCGCGATCGTGGCGAGCTGTGTCAGGTTGTCGATCCGCCAGTCCGCCGCCTCGATCACCTCCGGGTCGTCCGCCCACAGATAGCCCCACGGACCGCGCCGCAGATGGGCGGCGCGCAGGCTTGCCTCCCGGGCAGGGAACAGGTCGTACGCGGGGTGGTCGCCCACGTACACCGTCCTGTCGGGCGCCGCCCCGGACGCCTCGACGACGCGCGCGAAGAACTCCGGCGACGGCTTCTCCACCCCCCACTCGTCCGAGGTGGCGATGAGATCGACGGGCAGATCGAGGCCGCGCAGCAGCTCCCCGGTCCTGGCGGTCTGGTTGCCCGCGAGGACGACGCGGACGCCGAGGGCCCGGATGCCGGCCAGGGCGGGCCGTACATCGGGATAGAGGTCGGACTCGTCGAGATGGTCGCCGCGGCCGGCGGCCTCCCTGGCGCGGTACGCCTCGCCGACGTCCATGCCGGGCCTGATGAGGCGGAGGGCGTCGGCGCTGGACCGGTTCTGGACGGTGGCGGCGCCGACGAGCGCCGAGATGGTGTGCCGGGGAACGCCCAGCCAGTCGGCCCAGGACGCCCAGTAGCGGTCGTCGCGGACGAGGGTCTCGCCGACGTCGAACACGATGGTTTCGATCACCGGTGTAAGCGTAGGGGGACACGCTCTGCCGATTGTCAGTGGCTGGCCGTAGCCTTGCTCCTATGTTCGCTTCCTCGTCCACTTCTTCGCCCGCTTCCGGTGACGGCGACTCGTTAGACGCCGCCGGGCCCGCCGCTCCCGAGTCCGCCGCCGCCGGATCCGCCGCCGTCAGGTCCGCCGCTGTCGTCAACGCGGAGATCCGTGCCCTGTGGGCGCGCGCCGGTGGCGCGCTGCCGCCCGCCGAGCAGGAGCGCTACCAGCGGCTTCTGGTGGAGTGGGCCGCCGCGGTCCGCGCGGATGTCGTCGAGGCCGCGTAGGCCCTGTCCGGCCGCCGAGTGGTGATGATCTTGCTCCGGATGGCGTAGAGTTGCAGTCAACGGCGCGGGGTGGAGCAGCTCGGTAGCTCGCTGGGCTCATAACCCAGAGGTCGCAGGTTCAAATCCTGTCCCCGCTACTGGAAGAAAACGAAGGCCCGGATTCCTGGTGAATCCGGGCCTTCGTCGTGTCCGCCCGACCCATGGCCCGGCAGGGCTTGACCTTTACGTAACGTCAAGTTCTACCGTCAAAGTCATGGAGTGGTCGATCCAGGAAATCGCGAAGAAAGCGGGCACGACGAGCCGCACGCTCAGGCACTACGGCGAGCTGGGGCTGCTTGAGCCCAGCCGAACCGGCAGCAATGGCTATCGCTACTACGGGCAGGACGCCCTGGTCCGGCTCCAGCGGATTCTGCTGCTGCGGGAGCTGGGGCTCGGGCTGCCGGACATCGCGCGGGTCCTCGACGGCCAGCAGGACACGGCCGCCGCACTGCGCGGCCATCTGAAGCTGCTGGAGCAGGAGCGCGAGCGCATCGGGCGGCTGATCGTCTCGGTGCGGACCACTCTCCACAAGACGGCGACGGGAGAGGAACTCATGGCCGAGGACGTACTCGACGGCTTCGATCACACGCGGTACGAGGAAGAGGTGACCCAGCGCTGGGGCCGGGACGCCTACGAGAAGGGCGACCGCTGGTGGCGGTCGCTGAGCGAGGAGGAGCGGCAGGGCTTCAAGGACCGGCACGAGAGCATCGCCCGGGACTGGGGGCGCCTCGCCGCCGCGGGGCTCGCCCCGGACAGCGACGAGGCGCAGGCCGTCGCCCGGCGTCACTGCGACTGGCTGTCCGTCACGGTCGAGCCCACCAGGTCCTACGTCATCGGCGTGACGGCGATGTATGTCGATGACGCGCGGTTCACCGCCACGTATGACCAGTACGGTGAAGGTACGGCTGTGCTCGTGCGGGACGCCATGAAGGTGTACGCCGAGCGCCACCTGACCGACTGACCGGGTCCGTCGGCCCCCGGCTCCCCGGAGTTCCGGCCGGCCGACGGGTCCTCTCGGGCGTAGCCCACTCGGCCGTCGGCGAGTCGCCGCCCGGGAGGGCAGCGGCCAGCCTGGTGGAGCGCGGCACCGTCCGCAGCAGTCGGCGGACCGGGCAGGAGACCACTGGTGTGGAAACTGAGGACGCTCGGAAAGAGCATCGGCGGCAGGGGCCGGCGGACGGCTGAGGACGCCGGTATCTGGCCGGGTGACGGAACGGGTTTCTGGGCGGCCGGCGACAACGTCCGCGGCGGCGGCCGGTACCCGGGCGGACGTGGCCGTACCGGCCGCAGGCTGGTGCGGGTACTGCCCGTGCTGGTGATCATCGCCGGGGTGATCTTCGACATCCTGACCCCGACGCGCATCACCGCGTCCCCGCTCTTCGCCGCCGCCCCGCTGGTCGCCGCCCCGTTCTACCCGATGCTCGGCACGCTCGTCATCGCCGTCGCCTCGCTGGCCGCCGAGGTGGGGCTGCATATCAGCACGGGCACGGAGTACGAGGTGGAGTCGATCAGCGAGGTGCTGACGGTGCTGGTCGTCTCCCTGCTCGCGCTGTACATCAACGGAGTCGTACGGCGCAGCGGCGAGCGGCTCGCCTCCGCCCGCGTCATCGCCGAGACCGCCCAGCGCGCGGTGCTGCCCAGACCCGCCGAGCGGATCGGCGGGCTGCGGATCGCCGCGCGGTACGAGGCGGCGCAGGAGGGCGCGTTCATCGGCGGGGACCTCTTCGCCGTACAGGACACGCCGTACGGGGTGCGACTGGTGGTCGGGGACGTACGGGGGAAGGGTCTTGACGCGGTCGAAGCGGTGGCGGTGGTCATCGGGTCCTTCCGGGAGGCCGCCGAGCAGGAGAGTTCGCTGGAGGGGGTCGCGCAGCGGCTGGAGCGCGCGCTCAGACGCGAGGGGACGCGGCGGGACGGGCTCGATGTCTTCGAGGGGTTCACCACGGCCGTGCTGGCGGAGATCCCGCACGACGACGGTGTGGTGCGGCTGGTCAACCGCGGCCACCCCGAGCCGCTGCTGATGTGCGGTGACGGCGAGGTGCGGATGCTCGTCCCCGGCGATCACGCGCTGCCGCTGGGGATGAGCGAACTGGGTGCCTGGCCGGACCGCGCGGAGCAGGCCCTGTATCCGGACGGCGCGACGCTGCTCTTCTACACGGACGGGCTCACCGAGGCGCGTGATGCCCATGGGGTCTTCTACGTCCCGCGCGAGCGGCTCAGCGGACGGGTCTTCCAGGGGCCCGACGAGATGCTCCAGGCGCTCATCGACGACGTACGGCGGCATACGGGCGGCGGGAGCCAGGACGACATGGCGCTGCTGGCGGTCAGCCGGCCCCTGGAGGGCGAGCCGGAGCGGCGCAGGACCATGCCCGTCGTGCCATGAGACGGCCCTCGTCGGCGTGACCGTCGTCACCTGAACCGCCCGGCACGGAGCCCTCGCCACCGTGTGTAATCGAGAGGTATCCCTCCGCATAACATTTGACACACCGTCAGAAAGGCGAGCTGCCCTGACGGGCCCTCAACTCGCCCGGTTGTGTTCCCTTGCGTCCCGGTACGTCCGATGCGAAGTCGTTAACGATCATCCGGAACAGCTTGGAATAAGGCCCGGGTCTCTATTAACGTTCGATAACGCAGCGCGGTCGTCCCAGCCGTCGTAAGAGATGGCACCGTGCGCACGCGCCGAATCCCGCGAGGGAACCGGGGAACCACCAATTGGGGTGAATCGGGTGTCTTTTGCTGCCCTGTGCGGCAGGAGCGCCCGTAGGAGACCTTCCTGCTCCGAACCCGTCAGCTAACCCGGTAGGCGAGAAGGAAGGAAAGGAGCACGCCTCAGTGGCGTCCAACAAGCCTGCCCCCGAAGCCCTCTTCGAAACGCGCACCCTCGGCAACGAGCCGGACAGGGCATGGGGGGAATGGAATCCCACCGAGGAGTCCATACGGCCCGTACGCGGCCGGCACCGCGTCGCCAAGCAGCGCGGACTGGCCCGTAGCTCCACCGTCCTCGGCGTGGGCGTCATCGCCGCCGTCGGCGCGGGCGGCATCGCCACCGCGCAGGACAAGCCCGCGGTCTCCATATCCCTGCCCGACGCGATCACGGACAATCTCCCGGACGCCAAGTCGCTGCCGGGAATGGGCTCCCTCGCCTCGGACGACAGCGAGACCGAAACGCTCGCCGCCCCGCTCACCACTGCCGGGCTCACGACCGCCGACGCCGAACAGGGCGCCACCGACGCGGGAGAGGCGCTGCGCGCCCGTATCCTCCAGCAGGCCGAGGCGCAGCAGACCGGGGCCGACGCGGCGCAGAAGGCCGCCGCGGAGGCGGCGGCGGCCGAGAAGGCCGCGGCCGAGGCCAGGAAGCAGCAGACCGAAGCCGAGAAGAAGATCGAAGAGGCGAAGAAGAAGGCCGAGGCGGAGGCCAGGGCCAAGGCGGAGAAGGAGCGGCTGGCCAAGCTGGCCGCCAGCTACGCGATGCCCACCTCCTCGTACACGATCACCTCGACGTACGGTCAGTCCGGCTCCCTGTGGTCCTCCGGCTCCCACACCGGTCTGGACTTCGCCGCGCCGACGGGCACGCCGCTCAAGGCCGTGCACAGCGGCACGGTCAAGTCGGCCGGCTGGTCGGGCTCGTACGGCTACCGCACGGTCCTTGAGCTCGAAGACGGCACGGAGATCTGGTACGCCCACCAGTCCTCGCTCAGCGTGAGCGCCGGAGAGAAGGTGACCACCGGCCAGGTCATCGGCCGGGTCGGTGCGACCGGCAATGTCACCGGCGCCCATCTGCACCTCGAAGTCCACACGCCGGGCGGTTCGGGCGTCGACCCGATGAGCTGGCTGCGCGGCAAGGGTCTCAACCCGTAGCCCTCGCCCGTTCGGCCCATCGAGGGCGCGGAGCCGGAATAGGCCGTCCCCTCCCCGGGGTTGCAGCCGCCTATGACCGCTCTGCGCCCACTGGGCTCCTCCGACCTGAACGTCTTCCCGCTCGCCCTCGGCGGCAATGTCTTCGGCTGGACCGCCGACGAGACGGCCTCCTTCGCCGTCCTCGACGCGTACGCCGCCGTGGGCGGGAACTTCATCGACACCGCCGACCTGTACTCCGCGTGGGTGCCGGGCCACCAGGGCGGTGAATCCGAGACCGTCATCGGCAACTGGTTCGCCTCGCGTGGCAATCGCTCCGACGTGCTGGTCGCGACCAAGGTCGGCGGGCACCCGCAGTTCAAGGGGCTCCGGGCGGCCACCATCAAGGCCGGTGCCGAGGAGTCGCTGCGCCGGCTCCGTACGGACCACATCGACCTCTACTACACGCACTTCGACGACCCCGAGGTCCCCGTCGAGGAGATCATCACCGCCCTCGACCAGCTGGTGAAGGCGGGCAAGGTCCGCGCGATCGGCGCCTCCAACATCAGTGCGGAGCGGCTGGCCGACTCGCTCGCCTTCTCGGAGCGCGAGGGGCTGGCCCGCTACGCGGCGCTCCAGCCGCACTACAACCTGGTCTCCCGGGACACCTACGAGGGCGCGCTCCAGGACACCGTGGCCGCTCATGGGCTCTCGGCCGTGCCGTACTCCGCGCTCGCCTCGGGCTTCCTGACCGGCAAGTACCGTCCTGGCACCACGGTCGACAGCGCGCGGGCCGGCCGCGCGACCACGTATCTGGAGTCCGAGCGGGGCATCAAGGTCCTGACCGCGCTGGACCGGATCGCCGGGGCGCGGGGCGCCGAGATCGCGTCCGTCGCGCTGGCGTGGCTGGCCGCGCAGCCGACCGTGGTCGCGCCGCTCGCGTCCGCGCGTACGACCGAGCAGCTGCCCGCGCTGCTGGCGGGCGCCGAGCTGAGGCTGTCGGCGGAGGAGCTGGCGGAACTCACGACGGCCTCGGCCTGAGGCCGTCGCCGGACGCGTTGATCATTGGCGGTACGGGTTGTAGCCGTCGTAGTCGATATACGGCGGCGGCACCCGTACCCGGCCCGTGGCCCGCGCCGCGTACGTCAGCGCGGGCCCGGCTATCTCCCGGCGCTGCCACAGATGGTGCAGCAGCTCCTGCTCGCGCTCGATGAAGTCCGGGCCCACCGCGCCGCGCTGGGCCCGGTGGCGCAGAAATGCCAGGGACGTGGCGAACGCCTCGTACTCCGCGACCGAGCGGGCCGCCTGCGGACCGTACGTACGGCCCGCGAAGTTACGCGCCATGGTGCGCGCCCGCATGGAGGAGAGCGCGGGGGGCGCGGACGGGGACAGCCAGCCGGCGGCGGCGTACGCGGGCAGTTCGGACCCGACCGTGCGCAGCTCGCGCTGGCGGCTCCAGATCACCAGCCAGGTCAGCAGGGCGAAGACCGGAACCATGAACACCCCGTACACCAGATAGAAGCCGTACGGCCCGAAGAGCGCCCCCGATCCGTTCCACAGCGCGTGCATGCCCATCGCCAGGGCCAGACCGAGCAGGGGGAGGGCGAACCGGCGGATTCGCTGCCGGCGGGCCGCCATCGCCGCCAGTCCGAAGCCGATGCCGGTGAGCACGGTGAAGAGCGGATGGGCGAACGGCGACATGACGATCCGTACGAAGAAGGTCGCGGCCGTGACGGAGGCCAGGCCGGAGTTGCCCAGGTGCTGGTCCTCGCCGAAGGCGCTGCCGAGATAGAGGATGTTCTCGGTGAAGGCGAAGCCGGTGGCGGTGAACCCCGCGATCACGACACCGTCGACGAGCCCGGTGAAGGCCCTTCCGCGGAACAGGAAGATCAGCAGGATGGCCGCGGCCTTGGCACTCTCCTCCACGACGGGGGCTATCACCGTGGCACCGAGGGATTCCGCGCCCGCCGGGTCGGCGGTGGCGATGGCTATCCACTCGGTCGCGAACGAGTTCGCGATGATCGCGACGAGGGCGGCGGCGAAGGCGCCCCAGGCCAGGGCGAAGAGCTGATTCCGCCAGGGGCCCGGCTCCACCCGGTCCAGCCAGCGGAAGGCCGTGGTGAGCAGCGGTACGGGCAGGACGGCCAGCCCGAGGCCCACCAGGAAGCCCTGCGTGCCGGTCTCGTCCCGGACGAGCGCGAGGATCACCAGCGCGCAGAGGGCGAGCACCGTGATCACGGCCGCCACCCGCACCGCACGGCGGCGCCAGAAAGCGAGGCGCGGCCGGTAGCGCCTGCGGGCGGGCTCCGGCACGGCGGCCCACAACTCACCGAGCTGCTGCTGATGCTCGTAGACGGGGATCGCCGGACGCGGAGCGAGTGGCTGCGGGGACGGTTCTGACACCCGATGACCCTAACGAGGGGCACTGACAGCCGGCCACGGTGCCCGAGTCCCTACCGCGGGTTACGGGGGCCGGGCTTACGGGCGCCGGGCTACGCGGGTCCGGCGGCGGAAGGACGTTCCGGTGCGTGGTGTCCCGGTGCGTGGTGTTCCGGTACTCGGTGTTCCGGTACGTGGTGTTCCGGTACGTGGTGTTCTGGCGCGCTGAACTCCGGCGCGCGGCGGAACAGCAGGTCGCGCACGACATGGCCCTTGTCGAGCCCCTGGCCCTCGAACCGGGTCAGCGGACGGAAGGCCGGCCGTGCCGCGTAACCGCCGTCCCACTGGGTGTTCTCGAAGCCCGGGTGCGCGGTCAGCTCCGCCAGCATCTGCTCCGCGTACGGCTCCCAGTCGGTCGCGCAGTGCAGTACGGCCCCCGGCTTCAGCCGTCCCGCGGCCAGCGTGAGGAACTCCGGCTGGATCAGCCGCCGCTTGTGATGCCGCTTCTTGGGCCAGGGGTCGGGGAAGTAGATCCGCAGCCCGGCGAGGGACTCGGCCGGCAGCATCTCCCTGAGCAGGATGATCGCGTCGCCGTTGGCCACCCGGATATTGGTCAGCCCCTTCTCCTCCGCGAGCCGGAGCAGATTTCCCTGGCCGGGGGTGTGCACATCGACGGCGAGGATGCCGGTGCCCGGGTCGTCCGCGGCCATGCGCGCCGTGGCCTCGCCCATCCCGAACCCGATCTCCAGGACGACCGGCAGCCCGTCGAACATCGCGTCCGGGTCGAGCATCCGCTGCCCGTCGATCTCCATGCCCCAGTCGGCCCACATCCGCCGCAGCGCGTCGGCCTGGCCGGTGGTGACCCGGCTCCGGCGTGGCTGGAAGCTGCGGATGCGCCGCTCGAAGTGGGACCCGGCGGGGTCGGCCGAGGGGCCCGTGCCCTCGGGAAACATCCGGCTCATGGTGCGGCTCTCGGCCATCTCGTTCGTCTCGCTCACAGTGCCTCCGATTCTACGGAAGCCGGGGAATCCCTCCGGGCCCTCGCCGGGGCCCGGAGGTTCAGTCCTCCGCCAGCACCGCCAGCGCCCGCCGCGCGACCTCCCGGCCGATGGGCAGCGAGGCGGTCGCCGCCGGGGAGGGGGCGTTCAGGACATGGACCGTGCGCGGGGTCTCCTGGATCAGGAAGTCGTCCGCGAGCGTGCCGTCCCGCAGCACCGCCTGGGCCCGTACCCCGGCCGCCGCCGGGCGCAGGTCGGCGTCCGTGACCGCCGGGAGCAGCCGCCGTACGGCCGTCGCGAAGGCGCGCTTCGAGAGCGAACGGTGCAGCTCACCGGCGCCGTACCGCCAGTGTCTGCGGGCCGTGCGCCAGGAGCCGGGCCAGCTGAGGGTGGACGCCAGCTCGGCGGGGCGTACGTCCGACCAGGTGTAGCCCTCGCGGGCCAGCGCCGGGACCGCGTTCGGCCCGACGTGGACCCCGCCGTCGATGGAGCGGGTCAGATGCACGCCCAGGAACGGGAACGCCGGGTCCGGCACCGGATAGACCAGCCCCCGTACGAGCTCCGGCCTGGCCAGCTCGTAGTACTCGCCCCGGAACGGCACGATCCGCATCCCCGGGTCGTCGCCCGCCAGCCGCGCCACCTGATCGCACTGGAGCCCCGCGCAGTTCACCAGGGCCCGCGCCCTGACCACCGCGCCGGCGGCCGTACGGACCGCGACGCCCCAGGGGCGCCGGTCGATGACCGTGACCTCGGATCCGTACCGTACGGACGCGCCCGTCGCCCCGGCCGACTCCGCGAGCTGCTCGGCGACCGCCACGAAGTCGCAGACCCCGGTCGTCCCGACCTGGATCGCCGCGAGGCCGCGCACCTGGGGCTCGTACTCCGTGATCTGCGCCGGGCCCAGCTCGCGCACCGGAATGCCGTTCTCCCTGCCGCGCTGGACCAGGGCGTGCAGCCGGGGCAGCTCGTCGCGCCGCGTCGCGACGATCAGCTTGCCCGTGACCTCGTGGGCGATGCCGTACTCCGCGCAGAACTTGACCAGCTCGGCGGAGCCGCGCACCGCGTACCGCGCCTTGAGCGAGCCCGGACGGTAGTAGACGCCGCTGTGGATCACCCCGCTGTTGTGGCCCGTCTGATGGCGGGCGGGGCCCGGCTCCTTCTCCAGCACCACGACCCTGGTGCCCGGAGCGGCGCGCGTGATCGCGTACGCCGTCGAGAGACCGACGATCCCGCCGCCGATCACCAGCACCTCGCAGTCGAATCCCACGCGTCCGCGTCCGCTCATGCGCGCCACCTCCCACCCCGATAGTGCACTGGCCCGCCGGAGACGCGCTTAAACCACCGCGTTCGAACCGTTGACCGGCGGACATGTGCGCCATGCCTCACGGACAGGTGCCGGCCGGGTGCCAGGAGGGTGCCACGGGGCCGGGTGCCGGGGGCCGTGGTCCGCGGCCCCGCGGTGTCGCCGGGATCAGGCGGGCGCCACCAGCAGGGGGCGCGCGCGCTCCCGCAGCTCCGCCACCCGCGGCTCGTCGCCGTACGGCTCCAGGCGGTGCAGCAGATCCCGTACGTACTCCGTCGTACGCGCGGAGGAGATCCGGCCCGCCACCTCCACGGCCCGGGTGCCCGCCGCGCAGGCCGCGTCCAGATTGCCCGACTCCAGCTCCGCGACGGCGCTCACCACCAGGCGCAGTCCGTGCGAGCGTACGAACTCCTCCGTCGGCCGGGACAGCGCCTGCTCCGTGAACTGCCGTACCTGGCGCGGTGCCTTCAGATCGCGGTAGCACTCGGCGGCGTCGGCCGCGAACCGGTCGTACGAGTAGAAACCCAGCCAGGAGGGATCGGCGTCGCCCTCCCGGGAGCGCTCCAGCCAGCCCTCGGCGGCCTTCAGCGCGGCTCCTGCCGCGACCGCGTCGCCCGCCTTCGCGTGCGCGCGCGCCTCCACCAGCCGGAAGAAGCTCATCGTGCGGGCGGTGGCGAGACCGCGATTGCGTTCCAGCGCCGCCTGGGCGAGATCCACGCCCTCGTCCGCGAAACCGCGGTAGGTCGCCTGGAGCGACATGGAGGCCAGTACATAACCGCCGAGCGGTACGTCGGCGGCGGCGCGGGCCAGCCGCAGCGCCTGGATGTAGTAGCGCTGCGCGGCCTCCTGCTGGCCGGTGTCGAAGGCCATCCAGCCGGCCAGCCTGGTCAGTTCGGCGGTGGCGCCGAAGAGGCCCCGGCCCACCTCGTCGCTGTACGCGCCGAGCAGCAGCGGCGCCGCGTCGGCCCGCAGACACTCGGGCACCATCGAGGAACGCCAGTCCCCGCCACCGTATTTGGAGTCCCAGCGCCGGGCGTCCGAGGCCGCCTCCCGCAGCTTGGCCACATCGCTGTGGCCCACCCGCAGTGGCGTGACCTCGCCCGGTCCTGGGGCATCGACGGCCCCCCCGCTCCCGCCATGCGCTCCCTGCGCCGCCTCCGCGACCGCCGCGTCCCGGGCGACCGAGGAGTCGGCGGGTGTTATCAGCCACCGCGAAGCGGGTGTGGCGTAAGCGCTCACTGCGAAGGATCCGGCCAGCGACTGCCAGATGCCGCCGCTGCCCGCGCGGCGGCCCGCGAGGTCCAGCCGGTACAGCTCCGTGGCGGCGCGCACCGCCTCGCCCACATCGCGCGGGAAGGCGAGCCCGACCTCGGGGGCCGGATCCGCGTCCGCGAGACCGATCTCATGGAGCGGGACGGGACGTCCCAGCTTCGCTCCGATGGCGGCGGCGATGAGATGGGGCGCCGCACCCTGCGGAACCATCCCCTTGGACACCCATCGCGCCACGGAGGTCTTGTCGTAGCGGAGTGTCAGACCGCGTTGGGCCCCGAGGTCGTTGACCCGCCGGGCCAGGCCGGCGTTGCTGATTCCCGCGAGGGCGAGAACGGTTCCGAGCTTTTCGTTCGGCCCGCGTTGCTCCCTGGACATGCGTCACCCCTCGGCACACAGACGCCCGCCGCTTCGCGGCATAGGCGCGCGGCATTCGTAAACCCAGCGTAGTTCGCCACATCCCGACCGTTAAGGGGCGGAGTTCCGGATGGCGGGATTGTTGTCCGTGCGGTGATCGCGCCGCAGGTCCCCGAGCGGCACGCCGTGCTCCGGCTGTGTAGCGTGCGCCCGGCCGTGCGCTCTTGGCCCCGGTGGAGCGAGAGCGCTTCCATGAGTCCTGCGTGGGTCGGCCCACTGCGTACTGGAACCAGTGGGCTGGGGGATCCCGCCGCCCCAATCCCCGCGGGCGGTGGATCAGTCCGGGAGGCGGGATGCGCCTCCCGGACTGAACGTATACCGGTGCTGAACTCACGTGCCGGGCCCGGAGATTGGCTGAATGCTGTCTGTCCGCGGAAGGCCACATCTCCGCCAAATGGCCAATGCCAGGGGCGCATTCGCATTCCCACCCGCGCTTCCGTAGGCCCTCCTGTGCGCTGTTGTCATGGCAGCATGTTCCCGAACGGCTTCAGCTCAAGCGTTTCCAGCTTGGTCTGGACTTGTCCACAGGCTGTGGAGGCGGCGATGCGCTGGTTGGTGGGATGGAGCAGTATCGCCGCGCGTTTCGGTACGGCAGGGGCCGTCGGCCCGGTCGGTGACGGCTCCGAGACCGGCAACGTGCATCCCGTCGGCTCCCAACTCCTGTGGGGCGACCCGGATCCGCTGTGGGCGGTGGGCGACTGGCGTCCTGACGAGGTCAGGGTCGTCACCGTCGATCCCTTCACCCGGCTTGCCGTACTCGGCTGCTGCGGGGCCACCGACGAGGAGCTGCGGGTCGGGCTGTTCGCCGCGCGCGGCGGGGCCCTGCGCCATCTCACCGCCTGGCCGGGCAGTTACACGGCCGTCGCCCAGATCGGCCGCCGCATCACCATCGCCGGCGATCTGGCCGGGGCGCGGCCCGTCTTCTACACGCCGTGGGCGAACGGTACGGCGTACGCCACCGCCGCCCTGCCGCTCGCCGACCTCATCGAGGCTCAGCTCGACATCGGACATCTGGCCGCGCTCCTCGCCTGCCCCGAGACCCCGGAAGCGCTGCGCGACAGCACCCCGTACGACGGCGTCAAGCGCATCCCGCCGGGGCACGCGCTCGTCCTGCGCGAGGGCTCGCGCGAGATCACCGGATACGAGCCGGTGGCCTCCCTCGCCGTCGCCGGGCCCCAGCGCGATCCGGACCGCGCCGTCGAGGGCGTACGGGACGCGCTCGTCGAAGCCGTACGCGCCAGGCTGCTGGCGCCGCGCCACGCCCCCGAGACCCTGCCGCCCGACCCCGGACCGGTCCCCGGCATGGGGCCGGCCGACCGGCGCGCGGCCCGGGGCGGGCCCGTCCCCGGCATCGGCGCCGATCTGTCCGGCGGCAGCGCCTCCGGCACCCTCGCGCTGCTCGCCGCCGGGCTGCCCGGGGCGCCGGGCACGATCCTGGGGCACGGCACCGGCGCGGGGGAGCGGCTGCTCGCCGTCACCTTCAACGATCTGTCCACCGGCGGGCGCGACGAGGCCGAACTGGAACGGGCCCGCGCCATCGCCGCCAACCCGCGGCTGCACCATGTCGTCGTCGCGGCCGGTGAAGAGGCCCTGCCCTACGCCGAGTTGGAGGGCCCGCTCACCGACGAGCCGGGGCCGTCCCTCGTCACCGCCGAGCGGCACCGCCGCAGACTCGCCGCGGGCAGCGCCGACCACTTCACCGGCGCCGGCGCCCGCGAAGTGCTCGACGCGCATCCGGCGCGGCTGGCCGATCTGCTGCTCGACCGGCGCAGACGCCATCTGCTGCACCCGGTCAGCGCGCTCGCCTGGGCCGACGCCCCCACGCCCGCCTCGCTGTTCGTCCCGCTGACCGTCTACCGCGCGGCCCGCCGGCTGGCGCGTACGCCGTACCGCACCGGTCTCGAAGAGGCCG
>NZ_JBHTZS010000008.1:0-321051 GCF_042790125.1 Streptomyces scopuliridis | reverse complement strand
CAGTGACCGTACGTACGGTCACGCCCCCGCCGGCGCCCCGGGGCCGGCTCAGCGCAGCTCCTCCGGGCAGCCGGTCCCGCGCGGCAGCTGGTACGGCGCGGCCAGCCGGTACACACCGGGGCGCGGCGCCAGCAGCTCCGTCCACTCGTCTCCCTCGACGTTCGTCTCGGCCTTCAGCAGACAGCCGTTGGGGTTCGTGTAGACCTTCGGCCCGTCCTCGTCGGCCTTGGACGCCGGGGTCTCCTCCGGGGGCGGGACGCTCTTGCCCTCCTCGTCGACGAGGCCGAGCCACGGCGAGTACGGGATCCGGATCAGCACCCGCCCCGCCGACTTCACATGGATGGTCAGCTCGCCCGCGCCCGCCCGGTCCACCGTCGCCGGCGGATCGGCCAGCGGCATCGGGTCCTTGACCGCGAACAGCTGCCAGTTGGCGTCGCCCCACACATGCTCCAGATAGGGCAGGCCCTTCTGGACGAGCTCCGCCTCAAGGCCCGCGCCGGAGTCGGGCTTGCCCTTGGGCAGCACCACGTAGTGCACGGCCCAGCGGTCCAGCCAGCCGCGGTAGCTCTCGGCGGTCAGGGTGTCGTCGTAGAAGAGCGGGTTGCGCTCCATGTCCGCCTGGCGGTTCCAGCCGCGCGCGAGATTGACGTACGGAGCGAGCGCGGAGGCCTCGCGGTGGCTCCTGGCCGGGACGACCTCGACCCGGCCCCTGTCCGCGCCGGTCCGCTGCAACTGGTTGACCAGCGGCGCCAGTTCACGTGTCCACGACGCGGTGGGCGCCGTACGCACCATGTCGTCGACGCCCTTGAACCCTATCCAGAAGTTGAGCCCGGCGAACGCGAGCACCAGCGCGTACCAGCGGCGTGACCGAGGGGCCGCGTACGGCAGGGCCGCGAGCAGCACCACGCCCGCTATGACCATCGCGAACCGGGAGACGTTGGACCCGATCTGCGAATCGATCACATAGGTCAGCAGCACCCCGACGCCGTAGACCACCGCGGCGACCCGGACCGTACGCCACTCCCCGGGGACGAGCACGAACACGAGCACGGCGAAGAGGAAAGGCAGCGAGGCCGTCCCCACCGACATCGGCTGCGTCCCGGAGAACGGGAACAGCCAGGAGGAGAGCGCCACCACGGCGGCCGGCGCGAGACCGAGCGCGTACGCCCCGGGGCGCCGCTTGTTGACGAACAGCGCCGCCGCGACGACCCCGAGGAACAACCCGGCCACCGGGCTCGCCGCGGTCGCGAGACCGGCGAGCGGGGCGGCGGCGACCGCCTTGGCCCAGCGCTTCGTCCGCCAGCGGTACGGCCAGCAGAACACCGCCGCGACGGCGCCGAGCGCGAACATCATGCCGAGGCCGAAGGTCACCCGCCCCGACAGCGCGTTGCAGAGGAACGCGAAGACCCCGGCGAGCGAGCACGCCACCGGGTTACGAACGGCCCGCACCCGGACCAGGATCAGCGAGGTGAGGGCCGCGGAGACGGTCCCGGCGATCATCATCGTCGTACGGACGCCGAGGACGGACATCAGATACGGCGAGACCACGCTGTACGAGACCGGATGCATCCCGCCGTACCAGGCGAGGTTGTACGCGGAGTCCGGGTGCCGGCCGACGAACTCGGCCCAGGCGTCCTGCGCGGCGATGTCGCCGCCGCTGTTCGCGAAGAGGAGGAACCACACCACGTGCGTGAGGGCGGCGACGGCGGTGGTGAAGAGCACGGGATGACGGGCCGGCCACCCCCGGGGGCCGCCGGGCGGCTCGGCGCCGCGCTGTGCGGGCAGTTGTATTCGTGGCGGGGCGGTGTCCTGCCGGGCGGTGTCCCGCGGGCCGGTGTCCTGCCGGGCGGTGTCCCGCGGGCCGGCGGAGATGACGCCCTCGGGCGGGCTGGCGCCGTCGGCGTGCGTCGGCTCAGTGGTGGTCACTGCGGCTCTCCACGTCTTTCCGTCTCACCGTTGTCCCACCCGGTGTGCCGACCCCCGACACTCTGCGAGACGCCGTCCCCGCGTCCGGCGTTGCCCGGGCGGCCGGCCGAGCGGGTGATGCCTCATGCAGATGGTCCGTTTCGGGACGCTAACACGTGACGGCGGCCGGGGAGGACGCCAATTCCGGCGCCCTCCCCGGCCGCCGGGCCCGGCGGGGCCCAGTGACACGCGGCCGGCGGATCAGCCGATCCTGGTGAGCTTCGCTCCGAAGCCCGGCTCCGCCAGGTCCTCCTGGAGCGCGACGGGCGCGGAGACCTCGCCGGCACCGGTACCGACGGTGATCTCCCCGACGACCGTGCCGGAGGCGGCGGAGTGCGGCAGCGTCTCCTTGCCCTCGGTGAGGTTGAGCTTCACCTGGAGACCTGCCCAGCCGACCGCCTTCAGGTCCTTGGTGGAGACCACGGGCGTCCGGCCGCCGAGCCCGTCGTCCACGTACCCGACGACATCGCCCTTCTTGACGACCGTGGCGGAAGTGACGCCGTCCTGGGCGGCCTTGATCAGCTTGAGGCTGTTCTGGATCGACATTTCCAGCTTGTCCCAGAGCTTCACGCCGTTCTGGACGCCCATGACCACGCCGATGATCCGGCGGTTCTGGCCGTCGACGATCGTGTTGGCGGCCCACAGCAGATTGCCGCCGGCCGGGGTGGACGAGCCGGTCTTGATCCCGCTCACGCCGGGTTCGAGCAGGATCGAGTTGTTGTTGATGATCATGTTGTCGATGCCCGGGATCTCGACCTGGGGCAGGTTCACGATCTCGCGGAAGACATCGTTCTGCATGACCGCCTTGCCCAGCTTCAGCTGGTCGGCGGCGGTGGACACGGTGGAGGACTCCAGACCGCTCGGGTCCGTGTACGTGGAGTTCGTCATGCCGAGGTCCTCCGCGGCGGCGTTCATCTTCTCGACGAAGGCCGCCTCCGACTTCGCGTCCCAACGGGCCAGCAGCCGGGCCGCGTTGTTCCCCGACGGGATCATCAGCAGCTGGAGCATCTGCTTCTGGGTGAACTGCTGCCCTTCCTTTATGGGCGCGGTCGACTCGTCGGGGCGGTTGGCCTCTTCGCCCGCCTTCTTGTCGACCTCGATCTTCGGGCCCACCTGCTCGCCCGTGATCGGGTGGTCCCTGAGGATCACGTACGCGGTCATCACCTTCGCCACGCTCGCGATCGGAGCGGGCTTCTGCTGCCCGTACATCCCGATCGTGCCGACGCCCTCGACCTCGGCGCCGCCCTGCCCCTCGTCGGGCCACGGCATGGCGAGTTCGCCGCCCTCGAAGGTGAACGTGGGATCGGCGGAGAGCGCCAGCGTGGGCGCCGGGAGCGGCCGTACGGCCTGCACGACCGCGAGGACGATCAGGGCGAGCACGACGAGAGGCGTGTAGATCTTGACCCGACGGACGGCCGTACGGACCGGAGTCTCGGGCGGGGCGGGCTTGTTCGTCAGCTCGGCGAGCAGATCGAGCGGCGGCATGGGCGGCATCGGCTGCTGCCGGGTCCGCTCGGCCGCCTCGGGGAGCGCGGTGGGCACGGACGGGGGAACGGACGGCGACGGGGACGGAGCCGGAGACCGGGGCGGAGACGCGGGGGCGGCCGGCTTGTCGTCCCGCCGCAGCGGTACGAACGTACTGGTCCGCTCGGCCGCCGACTCGGGCTTCCCGTCGGTCTTTTCCCCGGCCTTCCCGGGCACCTTGAGGGTGGTGGTGGGCTGATCGACGGCGGGCCGCGGAAGCGTCGTGAGGACGGCGGTGGGCTTGTCGACGGGCCCCGCGTCCGTGGAGGGGGCGTCGGCGTCGGCGTCGTCCTTGGAGTCGCCGTCGGGGGCCTTCTTGGCGTCCTCCTTCTTGGCGTCCTCCTTCTTGGCGTCCTCGTTGGCGGCCGTGGCCCAGGAGGGAACCTTGCCCCTCTTGCCGGACTCATCACCCTTGTCGGGTTCAGCACCCTTGTCGGCTTTCGCCGCGTCAGCGCCGGTATCCGCCTTGGTGTCCGTGTCCGTGTCCCTGTCGGCGGAGGCGGGCTCCTCCGCGCGCCCCGAGGCGTCAGCGTCGCCGTCCGCCTCGTCCGCGTCCGCCTCGTCCGCGTCCGCCTCGTCCGCGTCATCCGCGTCATCCGCCTGAGCGGGCTCGGCCTTGGCGGGCCCGGCCTTCGGCGGCTCGGAGTCCGGAGTTATGCGCCCACCGTCCGATCCAGGCGCGCCCCCGGCCTCCTCGGACCCTTCGGACTCCTCCGTACGATTTGCGATCGCGACCTTTGTCGACACCGCCCCCGAGCCGGAGTCCCGCTCCGCCGCGTCCGCCGTCCCTGTCGCCGGTTCACGGAAGACCGCGAACCGCGGGTCCCGCTCTCCCGGAGCCGTCTCCCCCGATGACTTACGCTGATCCGACTTGCCGGGGGACTCGCCCGCCACCGTGTCTCCTTCATGTCTCATCCGACGTACCGCACTGGCCCGAAGCATCTCTCAGTGTCCTGCTCCGAGACCTCGGCCAACGTGCTAGACGAGAACGACATACATAACGGTTCCCGCACAAAGCACCCAGGCACCCTCGACAGACCAATGTGAGAGGGGTCACCCTGTCATTCATCCACGCGGGGAGGCATGGATGGGCAGGAGCCGCAGAACAATTCCGGAGGAGCTTCTGTTGCTCGCTCTGGACCCGGCCACGGGTACCACAGCGCAGCCGCAGTCGCTCGACCTCGGCCTGGCCGGAGCACAGCTAGTAGAGCTGGCTCTGGCAGGACGGATAGCCCCTGACGGGGATCGTATCGCCGTGGTGATGCCACGGCCGACCGGAGATCCGACTCTGGACTCCGCACTGGAGCTGTTGCGCAGACGCGGCAGCCCGGTCCGGGCCGTCCACTGGATCGGCGGGCCCCGACTGGGGCTGCGCCAGACCTATCTCTCGCATCTGGAGCGGTGCGGCATGGTGCATGCCGTGGCGGGCCAGATGTGCGGAGTGCTGCCGACGACGCGCTACCAGGCGACGGAGACGGCGATCAGCCGGGAGATCAGGTCCCGGCTGGACAGTGCGATCCGCACCGGCGTACCGCCGGACCCGCGGACCGCGGCGCTCGCCGCGCTGGCCCACGCGGTCGGACTCGGCAAGCACCTCTACCCCGGCAACGAGGGGCGCTCCTCGCGCTCCCGGCTCCGGGACCTGATCAGACATGACCCGATGGGCGGTCTCGTGGCGCACGCCGTGATGGACGTCCAGAACGGCGTGGGCGCACAGCCACGCCGTAATCCCGCCCAGGGCGCCCCCAGCGCCCCGGGCGGCGGACGCACCCCAGGGGCCGTGCCGATGCAGCCGCACCACGGCGGCATGGCGCGCGTCCCGGCGCACTGAACGACTCGCACGCCCGTAACACCATCAACACCCGCAGGAACCGCAGGAACCGGCAACACCGCAGTCCGCCGCACCGACGTCCCCAGAGCCGGTCCGGGAGCCGCACAGAACGCGCGGGGCAGCCAGACGACATCAGTCTGACTGCCCCGCGCGTCGCGTATCGGCCCCCTGACGGCCCTCTGACGGCTCCCTGACGGCCTCCTGACGGCCCGTGGGACCCGGCGGAGTGGCTCAGGGGCGCGGGGGCGGACCGGAGCCCGTCCCGGCGCGGAGGCGCTCGCTCCGGCGCGCGGGGAACCGCGCAGACCGGCCCATTCGCCTCTGTGGCCATTTTCCAGCGCGGTCACGGCATGTGGTGGCAGTCTGCTGAGCAGTAGATACGTACAGCTACGCAGCCGGAGGTGCAGTTTCCGTGGCGTCCAACGTCAATCCCACCGTCAGGCGACGCCGATTGGGCCAGGAGTTGCGCCGGCTCCGCGAGCTGAAGGGCATGACGGCCGAGGAGGTGGCGGAGCGCCTGCTGGTCTCCCAGTCGAAGATCAGCCGCCTGGAGAACGGCCGCCGTTCCATCAGCCAGCGCGATGTCCGTGACCTCTGCGGAGTGTACGAGGTCGAGGACCAGCGCATCGTGGACTCGCTGATGCAAATGGCCAAGGACTCCCGCCAGCAGGGCTGGTGGCACGCCTTCGGCGACATCCCGTACAGCGTCTACATCGGCCTGGAGACGGACGCGGCGTCCCTGCGGGTGTACGAGCCCCAGGTCGTCCCCGGGCTGCTCCAGACCCGGCCGTACGCGGAGGCGCTCATCAACGGCGCGCTGCCCGAATCCCCGGTGCTCGACGTCGAGAAGCGCGTCGGGGTACGGCTGCGACGACAGGACCGCATCAGCACGCCCGACGACCCGCTGCGGCTCTGGGCGGTGGTGGACGAGGCGGCCCTGCGCCGCCGGGTCGGCGACCGGCAGCTGATGCGCGAGCAGCTGGAACATCTCGTCGAGCAGTCACAGCTCCCCCATGTGACCGTGCAGGTGCTGCCCTTCGACATGGGCGCGCATCCCGGGATCACCGGGCATTACGCGATTCTCGAATTCCCGGACGCCTCGGACTCCAGCGTCGTCTACATCGAGGGCGTGACGAGCGACCTTTATCTGGAGAAGGCGAATGATGTGCAGCGCTACAGCGTGATGTACGAGCATTTGCGCGCCCAGGCACTGAACGCCGATCAGACCCGGCAGTTCATCGCGGATATCGCCAAGGAATACGCCCGCTAACGGACTTGTCGGACCGTATACCGGCTGCCGGGTCCGGCATGACGACCACGGCGGCCGGCCGGCGGCTCCGACGACGGCTGCCACCCAGGCATTTGTGTGAAATGTCGAGTACGCCGACTTTCCCGTCCGGAGCGAGGGGAAGGTACACCTCCGCTACCCGGATGCGGAAGGCCCCCAAGGGATAAGCCACCAGGACGAGTGAACGCCCGTCCCGCCCATGGAGCGTGGCTAGTAGCGTCGATCATGCCAGCAGGAAGTTGGCGCTATTTCACACCCCTTGCTGAACCGGAGCGAACATGGCAATTCTTCAGGGCGCTACGGACACGTGGATCAAGTCCTCGTACTCCGGCGGAAACGGCGCGTGCGTAGAGGTCAAGTCCCCCGTCGTCCAGGCCATTGCCGTCCGGGATTCGAAGGCCCCCGAAGGGCCCTCGATCTCCTTCGTCCCCACCTCATGGAATGCCTTCGTGCAGGAAATGAACAAGGGCGCTTTCGACCTCGGCTGAGGTCATTCGGCGCCCTGCACCCGCACCACTGAAAGAGCCCTCTCGACCGGTCCGCCGTCCTGGCCGAGGGGGCTCGGCCGCGCCCGGCACCTTCTCCTCCACGGCCCCTTCACGCCTTCTCCCGCTCTTCCTCCTCCGTACGTCCACTCCCTTTCCCGGCCGCATGGGACCCGCATCCCCTGCGGTCTTTTCGTTGTGGCGAAGCCTGACGAAGCGCTCGCTCATCGTGTGGGGGCCGTCACGTTCCCGACAACGCCCCGGTGGGTCAAGAACAAGTAAAATGGTTCGGCTTTCTGACCTGAGTTCACATCTATGACCGGCCAAGCCCTTGACCAGCCGTCGCGCCAGGCGGTTCAATCCCCGAAGTCCCCGCTCCCGCACGGGGAAGCGCCGACCGGACGAACTGACGAAGAGCACTCGACGTTCATAGGGCGGACCCCTGGAGGGGGCACATGAACAGCCTCGACTGGATCGTGCTCATCGCATACTTCGGTGTGATGGTCGCGATCGGCCTCTGGTCGCACAAGCGCGTGGACAACGTCAGCGACTTCTTCACCGCCGGCGGCAAGATGCCCTGGTGGCTTTCTGGTATCTCGCACCACATGTCCGGTTACAGCGCGGTGATGTTCACGGGATACGCGGGCA
Organism: Streptomyces scopuliridis; assembly: GCF_042790125.1. Lineage (GTDB taxonomy): Bacteria > Actinomycetota > Actinomycetes > Streptomycetales > Streptomycetaceae > Streptomyces > Streptomyces scopuliridis_A. The sequence continues at coordinate 313,310 of NZ_JBHTZS010000008.1, read as the reverse complement.
TCGCCTATGTCTACGGTGTCACCTCGTTCGTGACCTGGTCCCTCCCGATCGCCATCGGCATCGGGATCGGCGCCAAGCTCTTCGCGCCCCGGCTCAACCGGCTGCGCTCGCGGCTCCATGTCGCGTCGCCGCTCGAATACCTCAAGAACCGCTACGACCTGAAGACACAGCAGGCGCTCGCCTGGTCGGGACTGCTGCTGAAGATCGTGGACGTGGGCGCCAAATGGGCGGCCATCGCCACCCTGCTCTCCGTCTTCACCGGGATCTCCCTCAACCAGGGCATCCTCATCACCGGTGTGATCACCGGCATTTACTGCACCGTCGGCGGGCTGTGGGCCGATGCCCTCACCGAGCTGGGGCAGTTCATCATCCAGCTCTTCGCCGGTATCGCGATGCTCGTCGCCGTCATGGGCAAGCTCGGCGGCTTCAGCGCCCTGTGGACGGTCTGGGACAAGCTGCCCGAGGGACATGCCGAGCCGACGGCCGGGCCGTACACCGTGACGTTCCTGATGGCGTTCCTCTTCATCAAGATGTTCGAGTACAACGGCGGCATGTGGAACCAGGCCCAGCGCTACATGGCGACGGCCAACGCCCGGGAGGCGACGCGCTCGGCCCGGCTCTCCGCCGTCCTCTGGCTCGTCTGGCCGCTGGTCCTCTTCTTCCCGATGTGGTGCGCGCCGCTGCTCGTCGAGGCACAGAAGCCGGACGCGTCCGACTCGTACGCCCTGATGACCGAACAGCTGCTGCCGCACGGTCTGCTGGGCCTGGTCATCGTCGGCTTCTTCTCGCACACGATGGCCATGTGCTCCTCGGACGCCAACGCCATCGCGGCGGTCTTCACCCGGGACATCGCGCCCGTCGTCTCGAAGGCGGCGCGCGGCTGGTCGGAGCGGGCGGGGCTGCTGGCCGCGCGGCTGTCGACGATCACGTTCCTGGCGCTGTCGATGGCGATCGCCACCCAGGTCAACTCGCCGACGTTCAAGGACATCATCACCGTCGTGATCAAGTGGGTGGCCGGTCTGATGGGTCCGATCGCGATCCCGTTCATGCTCGGTCTGCTCAAGCCGTTCCGCAGGTCGGGGCCGACCGCCGCGCTGACCAGCTGGGCGCTGGGGCTGCTGGCCTTCTGGCTGGTCAACTACCCCATCAACTGGAACGTCGAGGGCGGTGTGCCGCTCCAGTACCAGGTCTCGGTCCCGCTCGCGGTCTCGCTGGTGCTCTACATCGTGATCGGCTTCCTGAAGCCGGAGGATTCCTCCGAGCGCGATGTGCTGCTGGCCCGGATCAACGGGGAGGGCGACGGCGACGGTTCGGGGCTGACCGCGGGCTCGCTGCGGGTGCCGGCGCCGGCGGAGCCGGGTGACACGAAGACGACGGGCAGGAAGGGCTCGGACGGCTGAGGCCACGGGTACCTCTCCGAGACCGCCGCGCGGCGGGTACGGGCGTACGTCACGTCCGTACCCGCCGCGCCGTCACGTCAGGCCCCGGCACCGGCCGTCTCACATGCCATGCCTCGTATCCCCCGCACGTCTCAGCCGCGCGGGTACCGGACCAGCCAGCCCGAGGCCGCGGTCCCCGGGCTGTGCAGCGCCGGGCCCTGCGTCATCTCCATCGCGAAGTCGTCCGCGATCTCCAGCAGGGTGGGCCGGCCCTCCAGCTCCGCCAGCCACGCGGGCGGCAGCGCCGTCTCGCCGTGGAGCGCGCCGAGCAGCGCGCCGCAGAGCGTCCCGGTCGCCGCCGACGGACCGTCGTGGTTGACGGCCAGGCGCAGCCCCTGGCGGATGTCCTCGGCGACCAGCGCGCAGTAGACGGCGACGCCGAGCGCCGACTCGGCCGTACGCCCCTCACCGAGCGCGGCGATCCGTTCCGGGCCCGGGATCCCCTGCCGTACGGCGCCCAGCGCCTGCTGAAGTGCGTCCGAGACGGGCTGGTGCCCCGGGCGCGGGGTGAGCTGGGCGAGGGCGCGCTGCACGCCCGCGTCCAGCGTCTCGCCGCGCGCCAGCGCGTGCACGATCACGGCGAAGGCGCCCGCGGACAGATACGCGCCCGGGGAGCCGTGCGTCTGGACGGCGCACTCCACGGCGAGCTGGCACACCAATTGCGGCTCCCAGCCCACGAGCAGCCCGAACGGCGCGGACCGTACGAGGGCGCCGGAGTCGCGCGCGATGGTGTTCTTGGGCTTGTCGAGTGTGCCCATGATGGTGTCGCCGAGCCCGGTGAGACAGGAGATGGTCGGGTCACGGCGCGCGTACAGCCACTCCTCCTGGGCCAGCCAGCCGCCGTCCTTGCGGCGCAGATCCGGCCCCCAGTCCCGCTGGGTGGCCGCCCAGCGCAGATGCGCGCGATGCACATCGGTGGGCGGATGCCAGGCGCCGGTGTCCCTGCGTACCTGGGCGCGGATCAGCCCGTCGACGGTGAACAGGGTCAGCTGCGTGGCGGCGCTGACCGCGCCACGGCGGCCGAAGGCGGGCACGAAGTCGTTGACGGCGCCCGCCCCGTGGGCGGCCCTGATCTCGTCGAGCGTGAGCGCGGAGACCCCGGCACCGAGCGCGTCCCCGATGGCGCCGCCGAGCAGACAGCCCCGCACCCGGCTGCGGAAATCCTGCTGTTCCGCACGGCCCCAGACGGCTCCGGACGGTGTGCTCACGCGTCACTCCCTCCCCTGGGCCTCCGAGCGACCGCACAAACTGCGCAGCACTGTAATCGACCGGGAACAGCGGGTTGAGGGCGCGCTTCGCACTGCCTGGGGCAGGGTGGGCGGTATGGGCGGCGGACGCCCGGCAGGTCGGTTTTGGGCGGCCGGGCGTGCCGCGCGAAGGTTTCGTGAGGGTTACGTGGGGCTCGTCGTCCCGCGCCGCCCCGGCCGGGTCACACGGACGCCGGGCTACCGCGCGGGCGCTCGCGCAGCCGCATGGCGGGCCGTTCCAGATGCGTGGCGGCGCGCAGCAGCCATTCGACCGGGCCCATCCTGAACCGCCGCATCCACCAGGCGCTCCACACCAGTTGTACGGAGTAGATCGCCACCGCGATGGCGAGGACCGCCGCGTACGGCACGCGGCCGATGAGTCCGAGGCCGATCCCCGTGAAGATCAGTACGCAGAGCAGCGACTGGCTGAGGTAGTTGGTCAGCGCCATCCGTCCCGGCCCGGCCAGCACCTCGGCCAGCCGCGCACCGCGCGCGGTCCTGAACACGCGCAGGAGCGTGGCGACATACGCGGCGGTGAGGAAGGGCGCGCTCACCAGGTGCGTGGCCATGGCGAAGAGGTTGTCGTCCCCGCCGAAGGTGTAGAACAGCGAACCCGCCAGCCCGACGGGGAAGCCGACGAGCTGGATGAGCCGCAGCTTCCTCTCCTGGCCGGCGAGGTCGGCGAGTACGCGCCGCTTGCCCGCGGCCAGCCCCACCAGGAAGGCGGAGAACGCCAACGGCCCCTGGAAGAGGAGGATCAGCGGGAACGAGGTCCCCAGCGAGGAGATCCGCTGGTCGATGACCGACCCGAGGCCGCCGCGCATCGCCTCGGTGCCGGCCCGCCCGTCGGCGAGCATCCTGGCCTGCTCCGAGGCCGTCGCGGTCGCCGAGGCCCCGTCGATGACGGCCACGAGGACGGCCACGATCAGGAACAGCAGCGCGATCGTGCCGGTGATGATCCCGGCCACCCACAGCGCGCGGCGCGGCGAGATGCCGCGCACCAGGAAGAGCAGCAGGCCGAGCACGGCGTACGTGACGAGGATGTCGCCGTAGAACAGCAGCACCGCGTTGGCGACGCCTATCAGGAACAGCGCCCCGAGCCGGCGCAGGAAACGGGGACGGAAGGCGAGCCCGCGCGCGGCGGCGGAGTTGATCTGGAGGGTGAAGCTGTAGCCGAAGAGGAAGGCGAAGAGGAGATAGAACTTCGACTCGAAGACGAACTGGACGACGCCCTCGGCGACTTCGTCGTGCCAGGCGAGCCGCGCCGGATCGGGCACGTCCAGCAGGGTGTAACCGCTCGCGAAGAACGGGATGTTGACCATCAGGATGCCGAACAGCGCGAAGCCGCGCAGCGCGTCGACATCCGCGAGCCGGGCGGTCGCGGACGGGCCCGCGGGTGCGGGCTCGGTCTGGGACGGTGGTGTCATACCGTACGACGCTACGGTCGGCGGCCGGGGCGGCGCATCCGACCAAAGTAGCCGGCCGGGTCTCTTCGGTCTTGCCCGGCTACGTCCAGCGGGCGGCGAAGGCGTCGCGCGCGGCGACGGTACGGGCGAGCCGGGGGCTCAGGCGGACGGTGTCGATGCCGGGGGCGCGCAGCAGCTCTTCGAGGTGGGAGGCCATGTTCGCGAGATCGTCCCACTCGTGTTCCAGCGCGAACAGGGCGTCGAGCGAGGCGTCCACCGCCTCCCAGTCCCCCCGTACGGCCGCGCTCAGCATGGCCGCGTACTCGGGCATCTCGACCGCGAGGTCCACGGCCTGCGACAGCAGTCGCTCCAGCTCCCGCCACACCGGGACCCCGGCGTCCGCGCCCTCGGCCACCGTCACCGTCATGGCCCGCTGGAGCGTGCCGTACACCGGCTCCTCGACGCCGTACCGCTCGGCCACCGCCAGCGCCTCGGCCGACCGCCCGCCGCGGCGCAGCGCCTCGCACCGCTCCCCCAGGTCGTCGTTGTCGGCGGTGGTCAGCTCGTCCAGCCGGCGCAGGGCCTCCTCGTGTCTGCCCAGGAGCAGGCTCATGGTCACCGCTCTGCGCCGGGCGTGGTCCGCGTCCGGGTACAGCTCGACGCACCGCACGAGATCGGCGTGCGCCCGCTCCGGGCGGCCCGCGGCCTGTGCCGTCCTCGCCCGGCAGTAGTACGCCCACGAGCCGTCCGGATCGAGCTCCAGGGATCTGTCCAGATCGGCGAAGGCGTCACCGTAACGGCCGAGGGCGTGGTGGGCGCTGCCGCGCCGGGTGAGCGCCCAGGTGTCGTCGGGCCGGCGGTTCAGCACCTCGGTGAGATCGGCGACCGCCCCCTCGTGCTGTCCGGCGTTGGCCCGGGCGTCTCCTCGCTCCCTGCGGATCCACAGGATGTCCGGATCGGCGTCGACGGCGCGCTCCAGATCGGCCAACGCGCCTGTGGCGTCGTCGAGTTCCTGGCGCAGCCGGGCACGGTGCGCCAAGGCCCAGGCGTACTCGGGGTCCAGTTCGATCGCACGGTCCAGATCGGCGCGCGCCTCGGCGTGCCGCCCCAGCAGATGGCGGACAGCCCCACGGCCCGCCTGGGCCGAGGCGTGATCGGCGTCGAGTTCCAGAGCGCGGGTCAACTCCCGTTCCGCGTCCTCGTTCCGGTCGACGAGCCGGTACGCCTCGCCGCGCTCGGAGGCGATCCAGGCGTTGTCCGGCGCCAGTTCGGCCGCACGGTCCAGATCCGCGAAGCACCGGCCGGCTTCCCCCGTCTCGCGCAGCAGGCGGGATCTGCGGACGAGCGCCCACAGATACTCCTCGTCCAGTTCCAGGGCGCGGCCGAGATCGGCCAGCGCGGCGGCGTGCCGCCCCAGCGCGTACTGGGCGACGCCCCGGGAGGCGACGGCGTACGCGTCGGTCGGGTCGAGCGCCAGGACACGGTCCAGCAGATCGACGGCGTCCTGGTGTCTGCCGACGAGCCGTAGCGTCTCCCCGTACTCTTCGAGGATCCAGATCGTGTCCGGGGCCAGTTCGTCGGCCCGGCGCAGATCGGCCAGGGCGGTCTCGTACGCCCCGTTCAACTGGTGCGTGAGGCCACGGCCGTAGTACGTGACGGGCTCGTCCGGGTCGAGGGCGAGCGACCGGTCGTACTCGGCCAGCGCCTGTTCGTACACGCCCGCCTGGCGCAGTTCCCGTCCGCGTACCGTGTGGGCCGCCGCGCGGCCCCGGGTGTCCAGACCCGGCCGGTCGAGCAGCAGGCCGAGGGCCGCCCGTACCCCTTCTTCCTCGTCGTCGAGGGCGGCCACCAACCGCTGTCCCCACTCCCGGGCCGCGGCGTCGTCGGTGTCCGCACCGGCCTCCGCCAGTACCTGCGCGGCGCGGCGGCCCGCCGCGGGGCTCTCTCGGCAGCCCTCGACCACATCCCGCAGCGCCCCGGGCAGCGCGCCGCGCGGGCCCGCGCACAGCGTGTGGTACGTCTCCTCGAAGCGCAGCGCGCGCCACTCGGCGCTCTCCCACACCTCGTCGGCCCGCAGGCCCGCTTCCTTTTCCTCGCGCCAGCGGGCGAAACACCTGGCGAGCGCCGCGTGCCGCTCGCTCCAGCCGCGCGGCGAACGGGTGCGCTGCAAGCGCAGCATGGGGGCGCGCACCACACCGTGGTACGAGACGCCCGTGTCCTTGCGGGTGACGAAGGGCAGGGCACGCAGCCAGTCGTAGAGCCCCGCCGCGTCCTCCGGCGCCGCCGCCCGGAAGATGTCCTCGTCCAGCCGACGGGGCAGGGCGCAGGCGAGAGCCGCGGCCCTCCGCACCGGGTCCTGCTCCCACTTGAGGAAGCGTTCGACGGCGGTGGCGCTGGGATCACCGACGTCGGCGCGGTCGGCCGGCTGGTTCTCGGCGAGCGTGGAGACGAGGACGGGCAGACCGCCGGAGAGCCGCAGCACCTCCTCGACCACGGTTTCGTCCGTGACATCCTTGGCCGTGAGCAGTTGGCGCGCCTCGTGCTCCGTAAAGGGTTCGAGTCGCTGGTGGGTCATGAAGTCCCCGAAGACGCCCCAGCGAGCGGTGTCGAACGGGCGCTGCCCCGCGAGGGTGACGATGACCTGGGCGGGCAGCGCGCCGTACCGTTCCGTCGTCATCAGGTCGCGCAGCCAGGCGTCCAGGAAGGGCGCGGTGCGTTCGTATGTGTCGAAGAAGAGCGCGATCCAGGGGACGCGGCGGGCGACCTCGGCCAGCTCGGTGACGAGTACGGGAGTGAGCACCCGGTCCGGCGCCAGCACGAGCTGCACGTCCTCCTGGTCGCGGAGGCGCGCGCTCAGCGTGGCCCGCAACCGGTCGGCCCCCGCCGCGAGTTGTACGGTGTCGAGCGCTCCGGCGAAGGCACCGACAACCGGCACCATGCCGAGCCCGATCACGCCCGCCGTCACCGCGGCCGTGCTCGCGGCCGACGGCTGCTGCGGCTGCGACCGCCGCTGCGGCTCCACGGACTGCGGGGACTGCGGCGACTGCGGCGCCGTCTGATCGACGGGCGCGGCCGATGAGGACTCCGCCTCGTGCCGCCGCTGCCGGTAGGTCGCGAGCAGCCGGTCCAGCTGCTTCAGTGGATGCCCTTGTCCGGCGAGCTGTTCGCCGAGCACGGCCAGCGCCTCCGGGACACTGCTCACGGACTCGTCGACATAGCAGGTCAGGGCCCCGCATTCGCGCGCGGTCTGCTCCAACTCCCTTACCAGGAACGTCTTTCCCACCCCCGCGTTCCCGTGGATGTGGAAGAGGAAGCGATGCCGCTCGTCGTCCGGCGGGACGTCGAAGTTGGCGCGGAAAGCGCCCAGTTCGTCACGGCGGCCGATGAAGCCCGCCCTCCGGCGCCGCCTGATCAGCTCGGCCATCGACACCTGTGCTCGCGCCATGCGCCCCTCCACGTCCCCCGACGAAGGGCCCCGTACGACCCCGAAACCCGTGGGCACCCCCGGCGCCCCCGCGCACCCAGTCTGGCAGGAGCGGCAGCGGTTCCGCATGGTCCGTTCACCCGCCGCCGCGGGTGAACGGACCACGTACCCTCGGCCGCTCAGCCTTCCTCGCCGCCTGCGGCCAGCAGCGGCAACAGCTCCGGCAGATGTCCGTCCGAAGCCGCCGCCGCCCGTACCCGCTCCTCCGGGACCTCGCCGTACAGCGTCGTCCGCGGCTTCGCCGGGCGGCCAGCCGCGTCCGCGATGGCGACGAGGTCCTTGACCGAGCGGTACGAGCCGTAACTGGAGCCCGCCATCCGGGAGATGGTCTCCTCCATGAGCGTGCCGCCCAGATCGTTCGCGCCGGAACGGAGCATCTCCGCCGCGCCCTCCGTGCCCAGCTTCACCCAGCTCGTCTGGATATTGGTGATGTGCGGGTGCAGGAGGAGCCTGGCCATCGCCATGACCGCGCGGTTCTCGCGGTCCGTCGGGCCGGGGCGGGCGATGCCGGCCAGGTAGACCGGGGCGTTGGTGTGGATGAAGGGGAGCGTCACGAACTCCGTGAAGCCGCCCGTCTCCTGCTGGATCCGGGCGAGCGTACGGAAGTGGCCGAGCCAGTGCCGCGGCTGGTCGACATGGCCGTACATCATCGTGGAACTGGACCGGATGCCCAGTTCATGGGCGGTCTTGATGACCTCGATCCAGGTCGCCGTCGGCAGCTTGCCCTTGGTGAGGATCCAGCGCACCTCGTCGTCGAGGATCTCCGCCGCCGTGCCCGGGATCGAGTCGAGTCCGGCCTCCTTCGCCGCCGTCAGCCACTCGCGGATCGACAGACCGGTGCGCGAGGCGCCGTTGACGACCTCCATCGGGGAGAAGGCGTGGACGTGCATGCCGGGGACGCGTTCCTTCACGGCGCGCGCGATGTCGAAGTACGCCGTGCCGGGGAGGTCCGGGTGGATCCCGCCCTGCATGCAGACCTCGATGGCGCCGACCTCCCACGCCTGCTGGGCGCGGTCCGCGACCTGGTCCAGGGAGAGGGTGTACGCGTCGGCGTCCGTGCGGCGCTGCGCGAAGGCGCAGAAGCGGCAGCCGGTGTAGCAGACATTGGTGAAGTTGATATTGCGCGTGACGATGTACGTGACGTCGTCGCCGACCACGTCCCTGCGCAGCTCGTCCGCGATCCGGGTCAGCGCGTCGAGCGCCGGGCCGTCCGCGTGGAGGAGCGCGAGCGCCTGGTCGTCGGTGAGCCTCACCGGGTCGTCGGCGGCCTGGGAGAGGGCCGACCGTACGTCCGTGTCGATACGGGAGGGCACCATGCCGGGGGCCGCGGCCTCGCGCAGCGCCTCCCAGTCGCCGTACACCTCGTCGAAGTCGTCGCGCCGGTCGGCGGTGCGGCCCTCGGTGTCGATCGTGCGGTGCAGATCTGTCCGGCCGGTGGCGGTGAAGCCCTCGTCGGGCTCCTGCCAGGGCAGCCCGGCCGGTCGCGTGTCCTCGCGGGCGAGGCCCGTCTCGGGGTCGGCCAGCGCCCGTACGTGCGGCATCAGCCGGGGGTCGAGCCAGGGCTCACCGCGCGCGATGAACTCCGGGTAGATGGTGAGCCGCTCGCGCAGCGCGAAGCCGGACTCGGCGGTACGCGCGGCCAGTTCGTCGATGTGCGGCCAGGGGCGTTCGGGGTTGACATGGTCGGGGGTGAGCGGCGAGACGCCGCCCCAGTCGTCGATGCCCGCGCCGATGAGCAGCGCGTACTCCGCGTCGACGAGATTGGGCGGGGCCTGGATACGGGCGGCCGGGCCGAGGACGTGCCGGGTCACGGCGATGGCCGCCGCCAGCTCCTCCAGCTCGGCGTCCGGCATCCCGCGCATCGCGGTGTCCGGCTTGGCGCGGAAGTTCTGGACGATGACTTCCTGGATACCGTGGTACGCCCGCTGGACGCGCCGGAGTTCGAAGAGGGCGTCGGCGCGCTCCTCGTACGACTCCCCGATCCCGATCAGCACGCCGGTGGTGAACGGGACGTTGGAGCGGCCCGCGTCCTCCAGCACCCGCAGCCGTACGGCGGGCTCCTTGTCCGGCGAGCCGTGGTGCGGGCCGCCGGGCTCGGACCAGAGCCGGGTGGCGGTGGTCTCCAGCATCATGCCCATGCTGGGCGCGACGGGCTTGAGCCGCTGGAGATCGGTCCAGGAGAGGACGCCCGGGTTGAGATGGGGCAGCAGCCCGGTCTCCTCCAGGACGCGGATCGCCATGGCGCGGACATACGCGAGGGTGTCGTCGTACCCCTCCGCCTCCAGCCACTCCCTGGCCTCGGGCCACCGGTCCTCGGGCTTGTCGCCGAGCGTGAACAGCGCTTCCTTGCAGCCGAGTTCGGCGCCCTGGCGCGCGATCTCCAGCACCTCGTCGGGCGAGAGGAACATGCCGTGCCCGGCGCGGCGCAGCTTGCCGGGGACGGTGACGAAGGTGCAGTAGTGGCACACGTCCCGGCACAGCCGCGTCAGCGGGATGAAGACCTTCCGGGAGTACGTGATGACGCCGGGCCGGCCGGCCGCCGCCAGGCCCGCGTCCCGCACCCGCGCGGCGGACGCGGCGAGGTCGGTGAGGTCGTCGCCGCGCGCCTGGAGCAGCACGGCGGCCTCCGCGACATCCAGCGCGACCCCGTCCCGCGCGCGCTTGAGCGCCCGCCGCATGGCGTTGGCGGTGGGGCCCGCCGTTCCGCCGGGTTCCGCCGGTGTCGCCGGTCGTCCGGTCCGCTCTCCGGCGGGCCGGGGGGTGTTCGGTCGTCCTGTTCCGGGTTCCTCAGGCACGCGCGTCGTCATCCTCCGAGAATACGTTCGGCGTCGTGGCCTGCCACGACACGGGACCGGGGACGTGATCGCCCCGTACACGTCAAAGTCCTGGACCGTTCTCGGTCATCTGCCAACCCCCTTTCCTTGCCCCCTGGTTCACGGCTCAATACCAGAGTTCGAACGCACGAATCGGGGGTCACGTCTGTGACCACCTGTCCCTCTCGGCACCCTGGGAGCCGCCGGCATGTGCAAGGACCACGCAGACACCCACGACGCCCGCCACGACAGCGCGATCGCCCGACGAGGTCTTCTGGTGACGGGAGCCGCCGCCGCGCTTACGTTGAGTACCGTGAGCTTCGCCAACGCGGCCCCTTCCGGACCTTCCGGAACCCCCGTGCCCTCCGGCTCCTCCGGCGCGGACGGCAACGGGTCCGGAGAGCAGACCAGAACCGTCCGCGGCACGCTGCCGCCCGGCTCCCCCGACTTCGTCCATCTGCCCGTCGAGGTGCCGCGCGGGGTCCGCGAGATCCATGTCGCCTACTCCTACGAGCGCCCCGCCATGCCGGCCGGCACCCAGGGCAACGCCCTCGACATCGGCATCTTCGACGAGCGCGGCACGCAGCTCGGCGGCAAGGGCTTCCGCGGCTGGTCGGGCGGCGCCCGCACCGAGTTCTTCCTGCGCGCCGAAGCGGCCACCCCCGGCTATCTCCCCGGCCCGGTGAACGCGGGCACCTGGCACATCGCGCTCGGCCCGTACACCGTCGCCCCGCAGGGCCTGGCGTACGAGGTGACGATCACGCTGAAGTACGGCACCCCCGGCGAGACGCCGAAGCCCGTGTACCCGCCGGAGCGCGCCAAGGGGCGCGGCCGGGCGTGGTACCGCGGTGACTGCCATATCCACTCCGTCCACTCCGACGGCAGGCGCACGCCCGCCGAGATCGCCGCGCTCGCCAGGACCGCGGGCCTCGACTTCATCAACACCAGCGAGCACAACACGCATTCCGCGCACAGCGCCTGGGACGGCCTGTGGGGCGACGACCTGCTGATCCTCACCGGCGAGGAGGTCACCACCCGCAACGGACACGTCGTGGCGCTGGGCATGGACGGCGGTACGTTCATCGACTGGCGCTACCGCGCCCGCGACAACCGCTTCGGCCACTACGCCCGCGAGATCCGCCGCGCCGGCGGTCTGGTCGTCCCCGCCCACCCCCACGCCACCTGCATCGGCTGCAACTGGAAGTTCGGCTTCGGCGACGCCGACGCCGTGGAGGTCTGGAACGGCCCGTACACGGTCGACGACGAGGTCTCCCTCGCGGACTGGGACAACACCCTGGTCTCCGCGGCCCGTTCGGGCCGCCCCTGGACCCCCGCGATGGGCAGCAGCGACTCCCACCGCGACCCCGACCCCATCGGCACCCCGCAGACCGTCGTCCTGGCCGACGACCTCACCCGCGACGCCATCGTCGCCGGCATCCGCGCGGGCCACAGCTATGTCGCCGAGTCCTCCGCGGTCTCCCTGGCGTTCGGCGCGGCGGGCGGCCGGGGCAAGCACGCGGGCATCGGCGACCGACTGCGCGTCGGCGCGGACGAACCGGTGACGGTACGCCTGGACGTCACCGGCGCCCCCGGCTGCACCACCCACTTCGTCACCGACCAGGGCACCCTCCACACGACCACCCTCCCGGAATCCGGCACGGGCACGGTCGAATGGCGCACCACCCCGGCCTACGCCACCTACGTACGCGCGGAGGTACGCCACGCCCCGAAGACCCCGGGCCTCCCGGGCGCGCTCGCGGCCTTCACGAACCCGGTCTTCCTCGGGGAGTGACGACGGGCCGAAACGGGAAGCCCCGGCCGACACCCATCACAGGTGTCGGCCGGGGCAACTCAATGAGGAGTAGGGGCTTTATCGGGTCGCACCGTGGGGCCATAGGACGGTGACGGGCACACCTACGCGTTCCGCGTACGCCACGACGTCGGCGGTGCCACCGTATCCCCGGGCCGGCAGGCCGTCCCAAACGGCGAGAACGACGTCGGAGAGGCCGACGAGGATCTCGCTTCCTGCCTGGTGCGCCTCCGAGGTGGATTCGGTCATTCCCGTGTGGTGGGTATCAGAGGCGCTGGAGAACAGCGCGTCGTATTCCGCGTGATGCCAGTCGGGGAGGTCCTGTCGGTACTGGGCTGCCGGGATGACGACCTCGATGTTCCCGCCGGCGTCGAGGACCGCTTGAGCCCACCACGCGTCCGGGCCGTCGGCGATACAGCTGATCCCGACGAGGTCGCGTACGTCGAGCGTGGCGATCTGTTCGGCGAGCATGGCCTTTACTTGCTGCTCGATCTCCTTCGACAGGCCACGGTGTCCAGTGATGCCCACACGCATGGTGTGCCCCCTACAGGTAAGCGGTGTGTAGCTGGTTGTCGAATTCGCGCACATTACTCGGTGGCGAGGTTGCCGCGTAGGAACGTCGGAGGACGCGGGCCCTTTCTGCGATCTTTCCGGAGCGAAGCCGTATCCCCTCGGCGAGTGCTCGGCCGGCCAGGGTGAAAGCCGCTTCGGCGTCCCCTGCGGCGAGGTACCGCGTAGCAACGTCCAACGTGAGAAGAGCGCGTTGCTTGTCGTGTCCACCACTGAGAGCGGTGGCGATTGTTTCGTCACTTACCCTCATACGATGCACCGTACCGAGCCGCGCGGCACAAGTGATGCGGCAGGCCGCAACCTTCCGTTCGTCGAAGGCGAAGATCCAGGGCCACGCGACAGGTTCGGCGTCAGGGATCCGAGCTGTGTGCTGCTCACATGCCTGGAGGGCTTTGCCGCACGCTTGGTGAGCGCCGGCTGACGCATGGGCAATTGCTTCGATCGAGGAGAGCCATGCGGCAGCGAGCGGAGGCATGTTCGGGCCAAGCTGGTGCCGGGCGTGGGTGACAAGGCGCAGCGCCTCGTGCGGGTTCCCGGTATCTGCTTCGAAGGAAGCAAGCGAGCCAGTCTGGTAGGCGCACAGCAGGACGTTGTTGGCCCCTCTCGCAGCTCCGATCGCTGATCCGTACCACCGTCGAGCTGAGCCGTGGTCAGCCATGTCCCACGCCAGCCACGCGGCGAAGGACGCCGCCTCAGATCCGACGGAAGCCATACGCGCACGGTGCGTCGCATCGGGGGCAAGATCGGCGACCGTCTGGATCAGCCGTAGGTGACCTTGCACTGTCTCAGCCAGGCTGCGCGAGGCAATCGTGGCGTCCAGTCGGCGGTAGGAGCTGGTGGCCATCCGCAGGGCGGCTGCCTGCGAGTTGTCCCACTCAGGCTGTGCAAGTGATGACACGACCGATGCGAGCGGCTGCGCTGTCGCCGCGACGGCGGCGGCCAGGAATTCCCGTCGTTCCACAGGAGGGTGTCCGTTCATTTGGTGGTTGGCGAGGCCAACCAGTTCGAACGGTAGTCCAAGGGCGTTGGCGGCGCTCGCCAAGATTGTCGTGTTGTAGGCGCCGACGCCTCGGTTTTCCAGGCGGGAAACGGCCGCTTGGGACATGTCGCAGGAGTCGGCGAGATCCTCTTGTGTCGATCCTGCAATCTGTCTCGCGCGCTGAATCACTCGGCCGTAGTCCCCGGCCTGAGACGCGTCCTTGAGATCGCCGAAGGCGTGCCAGTCAATGTTCTCTCTCCCCACGTTAGACAGCATCCCACCTCGGACAACCCGCGGATATGCACATCGTGAATATCGCCATCCGCCTGGTGAATGTGACGTGGCAGCAATGGAGTTGGCGCGGTTTGCTTGAGATCTCTTGGAGACCCGAGCGCGGCCGGTTCGGTACCCGGCTGCCGGTTAGGGGGACCTGTGATTGTCACGAGAACAGAGCCAGTGGACACCGTTTCCGTGGCCCGTGAGTGGTCGATGAACTACACGATGGTGCACGGCTCGGTGCGTCTCGCACGCATACATGTCCGCCGCCACCTGACGGTGATGCGCTGGCGAGGCGACGTGGAGGACGCGGCGCTCATCGTGTCCGAGCTGGTGACCAACGCGATCAACCACGGCCGGATCTCGGGGCATCTGCTGACGGTGCGCGCGGCGGTGTTGGAAGACGGCGGTCTCTTCATCGATGTGTCCGAGCCGGTGGGGGCATTCCCACGTTTCACCGAACTGAGCTGTCCACCGGGCGATGTCGAGGGCGGTCGGGGGCTTGCGGTGGTCCATGGTCTGGGCGCTTCCCTCTCCTGGTTCTTGCGCCAAGGCGATGGAAAGACGGTCCGTGCCCAACTCTGACGGAAGACACAGTCTCGACATGTGCGAGCAAGCCCCTGGAACGGCGGGCCGTACGGCCGAACTTGAGGCCACGGTCCACAGCGGTGGCTTCTGGCGCCTCGTGCCCGAATCCGTCCCCCGGATGTACGACCCGGTGACAAGGGCGCTCCTGGAGCGCGTACTCCACGGACTGAACGGACTGAGACGAGAGGCGAAATGACACACAGCATGGCGCGGAAGGTCCTGGCCCAGCTGACGGAGGAGTTCGGTACGGACGGCCTCCTCGCCATCCCGAAGTGCGCACCCGGAGGGGAGAACACCGACCTCGTACCCGGGTCGGCGCTGCGCTGGCCTCCGTGTGAATGCGGGCATTCACTCTGCCCCGATTACGCGCCTCCGGAATGAGAGCGCGATCGGCACCGGGAGAGCCGGAGCCCCACCACCCATGGCGACCGCATCGGGTCAGGGTCGCATCGCCGTCTACGGAAGGTACGTAAACCCCCGCTCCGGCCGGACTCCCGGCGAAGGAATTGCCGACCGGAACGGGTCGGGCCACAAGGGCCCAGCACTGCACCAATCGGCCCTGCCCGGACAGACCGGGCGCCGATAAGGCACAGGAGGTCACCATGCGACACCTGATGGAGCCGGTCAAGGCCGGCGGAGAGGACACCAGCGAGGACGATGGCAAGGGCGGCAGCCCTTCCGGTGGCTGCGGTGACGGCGACGGCTGCGGTCGGAAGTAACGGCACATCGTTGAACCGGGCGGCCCCGCACATCGGGCGGGGCCGCCTGCCGAACGCCAAGGAGAGAAGTGGCTCCGCACCACCACGCGTACGTATGGCTCGGCCACGGAGACGTATTGGTGAAACCGGGGGACGCCCATCGTCGCGCGGGACACCCGGAATTCCCGTCCGCCCAGGTGATGCCGCTCGAAATCGCGGACTGGCTGCTCAAATCCGCGGCCCGGATCGAGGCGACGTTCACCGAGCCGAAAGAGGCTGCCAACTGGTACGCCGAGCAACTGGCGCAGCACACCGAGACCTTCGCGGGCACTTACGCTCCGACGGCCGACCGCGAGGAGATCACACGGCGCTTGGCGGCCGGTGAGGATGTCGTGGGGGGGCTGGTGGCTGACTGGAGGCCGATTCCTCTCCGTCAATCTGGTTGCGTGCAGTCCGCACCGGGTGCGCCCGGAGTACGCGTGTCCGGCGCGATAGCAGATGCGGGCGCCGGTCATGCCGACGAAGCCCAGGAAGTGCTCGGGCTCGGCGGGCGGCAGCCTAGACCTTCGGGCCCGGCTTCCAGTCCTGAACGAGGAGGCCGAGCAGCACCTCGTCCAGGAACTCGCCCATCACCCAGGCCGAGGAGCGCAGCAGGCCCTCGCGGACGAAGCCGTTGCGTTCGGCGGAGCGCAGCATCGCGGCGTTGTCCGACAGCGTCTCGATCTGCAGCCGCCGCAGGCCGCGCACGACGAAACCGTAGTGGCAGAGCACGGCGACCACGTCGGTGCCGTAACCCATGCCCCGGGAGGACGGCAGCAGCCCCAGCCCGATGTGCGCGGACCGGTGGTGGTTGTCGATGTCCCACAGCACCGCGGTGCCGACCAGCGTGCCGCCGTCCAGCTCCACCACGGAGAACGGGACGTGCCGCTGCTCCTCGTTGTCCACCGCGAACTTCGAGTCCTTCGACCCGGGGGTGATCGGCCGCCACGGTCGGCCATCGGCCCGCGAGTGGCCGGCCACGTCTTCGTAGAGCTCGGTCTCCAGGATCGGGATGTCGTCGTCATGCCGAGCCCTGAGCCCGACCTTGCTGCCCCTTAGCATGCAGGCTTCCTATCCAATCGGGTCGGCCGGAGGCAAACCAATAAGAGGTCGTCTCAGCTGAGGTGACGGCGACCCGGCACGGACATCATCGAGGTCGGCGAGCACGGCATGCGGAAGGCCGCCTATCACGTCTCGGGCCGCCGGGTCTTCGTCCACCGGGTCATGGAAACCTCGATCCGGTGGGCCACGGCCGTCAGGTCCGCCGTCCCGTCCACTCCGTGAGGGCGCGGCTCAGGCCCGTCGGGTCGGGGTGGTCGGCCGCCCAGGCGATATAGCCGTCGGGCCGGATGAGCAGCGTACGCGTGGCGCTGCGCGCGGACTCGGTGTAGACCGCGGGTCCGTCGGCCGGCACCACCGACCGTACGCGTTCGTCCCCGCGCGGTCCCACCACCACGAACCGGCCCGCGCGCAATGCCTCGTACAGCCGTCCGGACGACAGGGCCAGGTCGGGGGCGCGCCTGCCGGCCAGTGGGTGGGCGCCGCGCGGGGAGGGGTACGCGATGCCGATGCCGGTGACCATGCGCATCACGCGGTCGCTGAACGGGTGTGCGCGGGCGAGGAGTTGGGAGCCGACCGACCGCAGGGCGCGCAGTGGGGCGGAGCGGGTCAGGGCGAGCCGGATGATGGCCCCGCTGGTACGCACCACCATGGCGCCGACCGGGTGGCGTTCCTTCTCGTACGTATCGAGCAGCGCGTCGCCCGCCCGGCCGTCGAGCACGGCCGACAGCTTCCAGCCGAGGTTCGCGGCATCCTGGAGGCCGGTGTTCATGCCCATGCCGCCCGCCGGGGAATGGACGTGCGCGGCGTCGCCCGCGAGGAGGACGCGCCCCACGCGGTAGTGCGGCGCCTGCCGTTCGTCGCTGTGGAAGCGCGAGATCCAGCGCGGGCTGTGCATGCCGTAGTCGGAGCCGAGCGCCTGCTGGGCGGCTTCCCTCACCTCGTCGAGATCGGCGGGCGCGCTGTCGGGGAGTTGCCGGTCGCGGTTCCAGCCCATGACGCGGTACCAGCCGTCGCCGAACGAGCCGATCAGCGCGAAGAAGTCGCCCTCGGCGTCGGCCATCAGCGGGGCGGGCGGTGCCTCGGTCAGCCGGACGTCGGCCAGCACCATGGAGCGGATGACGGCGGAGCCGGGGAAGGGCAGTCCGAGGGAGCGGCGGACGGTACTGGAGGCGCCGTCCGTGCCGACGGCATAGGAGGCGCGAAGCGTACGGACCCCGGCCCCGGCGCCGGACCCGGACCTGGCGCCCGACTCCGACCCGGCCCCGTGCCCCACCCCGCCGAGCCCGCCGCCCGCCCGTACCTCCACCTCCGCGCCGTCCGCGTCCTGCCGTACGCCGGTCACCTCGGTGTCGTACAGGAAGGTGACCCCGGCCTCGCGGGCGCGCCGTTCGAGCAGTCGCTCCACCTCGTACTGTCCGACGACCAGGACGAACGGGAAGCGGCTGCGCAGCCGGGTCAGATCAATGGCCGTCCGCGTGAGCAACCGCAGTTCCCGCACCGGATATCCGCGCGCCACCAGTTCGTCGGCGAGCCCGCGCGCGTCCAGTTGCTCCAGCGAGCGGGCGTGGACGGCGAGAGCGCGCGTGAGATTTCCGACGGCTTCCGGGCGGCGTTCGACCAGGGTCACGGAGTGTCCGGCGACCGCGAGATCCCCCGCGAGCAGCAGCCCGGTCGGACCGGCACCCACCACGATCACATCGGTCATGGCCGCTGCCTCCTCATCGTCCTCACCGGTATCGGTCACCGTCATACCAATACCCTTGGGGCAACTGAAGACCGGCGCTCCGTGCCAGATCAGTCAATGGCCGTCCCGATCCTGTCGAGGGCTTGTGCAGACACCCACTCACTGCTGACGCGCAGCCGCCGACAAGGCAGACTGTCGAGGGCGATACCGGCAGTGGCAGGGGCAGGGGGAGCTATGGAACGTGACGGCGGGCCGCGCGTACCGGAGCAGCGCGCTCCGGCCGTGCTGGGTGACTCCGGCGAGCTGCGCTTCAGCGTGCTCGGACCGGTGCGCGCCTGGCGCGGCGGCGAGCCGGTGCCGCCCGGATCGCCGCAGCAACGCGCCCTGCTGGCAGCCCTGTTGCTGCGCGACGGACGTACCGCCACGGCCGGTGAACTCATCGACGCGCTCTGGGGCGTCGAACCGCCCTCGCAGGCGCTGGCCGCCGTACGGACCTACGCCTCGCGCCTGCGCAAGAAGCTCTCCCCCGGCGTGCTGGTCACCGAGGCGGGCGGCTACGCCGTGCGGAACCGGCCGGACCTGCTGGACCTGAACGTGGCTCAGGAGCTGGCCACGGACGCGGAGAAGGCCCGCGCCGCCGGGGACCGCAACCAGGCCCGCGCGCTGCTCAACAAGTCGCTGGGGCTGTGGGACGGCGAGGCGCTGGCCTCCGTACCCGGGCCGTACGCCGAGACACAGCGCGCCCGGCTGGAGGAGTGGCGCCTCCAGCTCACCGAGAACCGGCTCGATCTGGACCTGGAGGTCGGCTGCCACGCGGAGGCCGTCTCCGAGCTGACCGTGCTGACCGCCGCGCATCCGCTGCGCGAGCGGCTGCGCGAACTGCTCATGCTGGCGCTCTACCGCAGCGGCCGGCAGGCGGAGGCGCTCGCCGTCTACGCGGACACGCGGCGGCTGCTCGCCGAGGACCTGGGGGTCGACCCGCGCCCCGAGCTGTCCCAGCTCCAGCAGCGCATCCTCCAGGCGGACGCCGAACTGGCCCGCCCCGTCGAGGAGTCCGTGCCGGCGCACACCTTCCTGCGCCCCGCCCAACTCCCGGCGACGGTGCCCGACTTCACCGGCCGCGTGTCCTTCGTACGGGAGCTGGGCAAGCGGCTGTCCACGGTCGAGGGGTCCGTGATGGCGGTCTCCGCGCTCGCGGGCATCGGGGGCGTCGGCAAGACGACCCTGGCGGTGCATGTCGCGCACGCGGCGCGGACGTCGTTCCCCGACGGCCAGCTGTACGTGGACCTCCAGGGCGCGGGCACCCGGGCGGCGGAACCGGAGTACGTACTGGGCTCGTTCCTGCGGGCCCTCGGCACGCCCGACACCGCGATCCCCGACTCCCTCGACGAACGCTCCGCGCTCTACCGCTCGGCGCTCGACGGCCGGCGCATCCTGGTCCTGCTGGACAACGCCCGCGACGCCGCGCAGGTCCGCCCGCTGCTGCCGGGTACGGAGGGCTGCGCGGCGCTGGTCACCAGCCGGGTCAGGATGGTGGATCTGGCGGGCGCGCATCTCGTCGACCTCGATGTGATGTCGCCGGAGGAGGCGCTTCAGCTCTTCACCCGGATCGTCGGCGAGGAGCGGGTCGGTGCCGAGCGCAAGGCGGCGCTGGATGTCGTCGCGGCGTGCGGTTTCCTTCCGCTGGCGATCCGGATCGCGGCGTCCCGGCTGGCGGCCCGCCGCACGTGGACGGTCTCGGTCCTGGCGGCGAAGCTCGCCGACGAGCGGCGCCGGCTGGACGAACTCCAGGCGGGCGACCTCGCGGTCAAGGCGACCTTCGAACTCGGCTACGGCGCCCTGGACCGGGCCCAGGCGCGCGCCTTCCGGCTGCTCGGCCTGGCCGACGGCCCCGACCTCTCGCTGGCCGCGGCGGCGGCCGTACTGGACCTGCCGCTGCACGACGCCGAGGACCTGCTGGAGTCGCTGGTCGACACCTCCCTGCTGGAATCCGCGGCGCCGGGCCGCTACCGCTACCACGACCTGGTCCGCCTCTACGCGCGTGCCTGCGCGGAACGCGACGAACAGCCGCCCTCGGAGCGGGAGGCGGCGCTCTCGCGGCTGCTGGACTTCTACCTGGCGACGGCCGCGAACGTATACGCCCTGGAGCGCCCGGGGGACCGCCTGGTGGACCACCTGGAGCCGACGTCGTACGAGGGCCTGTCCTTCACCGACCGGCACGACGCGCAGGACTGGCTGTACGCGGAGGCCAACTGCCTGCTGGCGTTCGTACGCCAGTGCTCGGGCGCGCTGACGCTGCGCCGGGCGGTGGATCTCCTGTGGGCCTGCGTCGACCTGGCCGAGTCCGGCGCCAACTCCAAGCAGTACGAGGAGGCCGCCACCGTCCTCCGGGAGGCCGCCCACGCGGCGGGCGACCAGCGGGCCGAGGCCCGCGCGCTGGTGATTCTGGCCAACGTCCACCAGCTGGTGGGCCGCTTCGAGGAGGCGGACAGCGAGGCCGGGCAGGCGCACCGGCTCGCGGAGGCGGCACAGGACCCGCTGCCCAGCTGCTGGGCAGCGAACGCCCGGGGCGTCATCGCGCTCTTCCAGGGCCGGCACGCCGAGGGCGAGAAGTATCTGACGCGCTCCCTGGAGCGGTTCCGGGCGGCCGGGGACCGCGCCGGTGAGGCGAGCGCCCTGTGCAACCTCTCGCGTATCCGGCTGGCGACCGGGCGTACGTCCAGCGCCGTCGCCCTGGCCCAGCAGGGCATAGACATATACGACGGTCTGGGGCACTCCCTGCGCGGCGCGAACGGCCGCTACGCGCTGGGGCTCGCGCTCACCCAGGCCGGACAGCTCGGCGACGCCACCCAGCGGCTGCACGAGGCACTGGTCGTCTTCCGGGACAGCCGGCAGCGGCTGTGGGAGGGCATGACGCTCTGCCGGCTGGCCGAAGCCGATCTGGAGGGGCACAAGCCGGCCCAGGCCGCGTCCAACGCCGAGATGGCACTGACGGTCCTGCGCGGCATCGGCGGGGAGTGGCGGCGCGGGAACGTGCTCACGGTCCTGGGCCGGGCACTGCACGGCATCGGGCAGACCGGCCGGGCCCAGGTCTGCTGGCGCGAGGCGCTGTCCCTCTACGAGGACCTCGGTTCGCCCGAGGCGGCGGGCGTACGCGAGCTGCTCTCACCGGCCGCCGCGGCGTGATCGGCCTGGTCCGCACCGGCCGCAGCGGCGTGATCCCGGCGTGAACCTCGGCCCCCGGGGGGGCGTTCATCGTTCGTTTATCGCCATCCGCCACTCTGGTTCACGTCGAGCCGTCGTATCGGGGGGCAGACGGAACGACACGGACCGGCGCACGGTAACCGGTCCCCGAGGTGCCCGGCCGACGGCTTCCGGGGGAGCTGTCGGACGGGCATCTCCCAGCCCATCACGCACATGTTGAAAACAGGGGAGATATCGACCATGGGTGACAAGCAGAAGGACGAGCCGGTACTCAAGCCGAAGGACATCCACGCGACGTCCACCGGCGGCGAGAACACCGTCAAGGACATCCATGCCACAGGCGGCGAGGCCACCACACAGGGCGACATCCACGCCACTGGTGAACCTGCCTGAGCCAGACCTCTTCGACGGGGGTGACGACCGCGGCGGCGCGGAGGGGGAGCCGTCGCGGTCGTGGCATGTCCGGATATCACCGCTAGCCGGCGTGGCCAACGCGCCTACGCTTCAAGGGTCCCTGCCGCAAAGGATTTGAGATGACACTCGTCAAGCGCATTCTGGTCACCACGGCTCTGGCAGCCGCGGCGGCCGCGGGTTCGGCGGCGCCGGCCCTCGCGGCCGACAGCCACGTCACGGTCGCCTCTCAGGACCGCGGCGACATACCCGTCGTCGTCACCCCTCAGGACGTGCACGCCACCTGAGGCGGACCACGCACGAAGAGGCGGGCCGGGCACTGTCGCCCGGCCCGCCTCGATCGCTTTCCAGTGCCCGGCAGGGCGCTAGCTCTGGACCGTCGCCTCGCACTTCCGTACCCGCGAGACCTGCTTCGGGCTGTCCATCGGGACCCGGACCGTCGTCGTCTCGCTGCCGTCCAGCTCCACCTTCGTGTCGCCGTAGTCGACGACCGAGCCCGACGCGTCCTCGAACGTCACGTCGACCTCGTACGTGTCCGTCGGACCGGGCGCGGCCGACACCTGCACGGTCGCGTAGGTGACGGCCTTCCGCTTGCCCTTCGCCCTGCTGACGCAGGTGACGATCCGTGCCTCGGCGCCGGCCGTCGCCGTGGGGGTCGGGTCGTACGAGCTGCCGGACGAGCCGTAGTCGTCGTCGGAGTCATAGTCCGAGCCCGAACGCGAGCCCGAGTACGAGCCGTTGCTCTTCTTCGAGTTGGAGCAGCCGCCACCCCCGCCGCTGCCGCCGCTCGATCCCCTGCTCTTGCCGCTTTTGCCGCTCTTGCCGCCCGTGGAGGACGAGAAGCCCGTCAGGGCCAGCACCACCACGACCAGTACGGCCGCGATTTTCAGACGTCGACGCATCACGGTCGAGTCACTCCCCCGTTGTACTCATTCACCCGATGGCCCAGGGGCTGACCTGCCCATGGACCTGTCAATCGCGCGCGACACCCTAGCAGTTGGGCCTCGGGCGCCCTCGGCGGTGTGGCGGGCACCTCGTGGTCGCGTGGCGGGGGCCGGATACGCGGCGTAGCGTCGCCTGCGGAGCACGATCACGCACCGCGAAGGAGGGCCGGCGATGGTCCGTAACATCCTCGGCTCGCTGCTCGCTCTCATCGGAGCGGCCGCCGCCGTCCTCAGCCCCTTCCGTCCCTGGTACGACGGCCGGGAGGGGAGCGACTACCCCGTCACCGACCTGTTCAACGGCATCTCGGGCGGCGGTTCCCACGTCCTCGTCTCGCTCGCGCTGCCCTTCTTCTTCGCCGCCCTGGTCACGCTGTTCGGCGTGGTGCTGCGCTCGCGCGCGCTCGTGGGACTGGCCGGTCTCACCGTGCTCGGCTTCACGGTCCTGTGGATGGTGCGCCAGGGCCAGTCGGCGGACGGCCTCGGGGTCGGCGCCAACGGTACGAGCCTGGGCACCGGCGTCGCGTACGCCGCCGGGGGCGGGATCGTGCTGCTGCTGGCCGCGCTGGTGATGAGCGGCCGCCGGGCCGCCCGGCGGTGGAACCGCGAGCCCCGGTACGACTACGAGCCCCCGCGCCCGCAGCAGTACGAGACGCCGCAGCAGTACCCGCCCCCGTATCAGGCCGCGTATCAGCCCCCGTACGAGCAGCAGTACCAGCCGCAGTACGGGCCGCCGCAGTACGAGCAGACGCGGCAGGAGCAGCCGCAGTACGGGCCCCAGCACCGCTATGACCCGTACGGATACCAGCCGTACGACTACGAGCCCCAGCCTCCGCCGTCCTCACCCCCGGAGGAGTGGTCCCACGACGGCAACACCCAGTCGCTCCCCCGGATCACCGACGAGCCATGGAGCCCCAGCTCCACCCCGCCGCAGGGACCGCCGCCCGAAGAACCGCCCGACGCGCCCCGGTCCCGCTGACCGCCGGGACCAACGGGGAACGCCGGGACCACCGGGACCACCCGGAACGCCGGGACCGCCGACCCCTCTGGAGCCGCCGGCGAACGGCGCCCGGCCCGCTGCCTCGCCGCTCCCCCGCCGCTATCTCGACCCGCGCCCCGTCGCCGTCCCCTTCACCGCGTCCAGCGCGTACACGCACCGGTCCTTGCTGCACGCGTACACCACACCCCGCCGCGCCACGGGCGAGCCCGTGATCTCGCCGCCCGTCGCCAGCTTCCAGCGCAGCTGGCCGCCGCTCGCGTCGAGCGTGTAGAGGACATGGTCGGCCGAGCCGAAGTGCAGCCGGCCGTCGGCGACGACCGGCGCGCCGATGACCTCGCCGCCCGCCGCGAAGCGCCACTTGGGCGTGCCCGTCACCGCGTCCAGCGTGTAGAGCGCGCTGCCGCTGCCGACGTGGATATTGCCGTCCGCGACCAGCACCGGTTCGATCGACTGCCGGGACTCCGTCGCGATGCGCCAGCGGTCCTTGCCGGTGGTGGCGTCCAGCGCGTACACCGTGCCCAGATAGTCCGCGAGATAGACGCCGCCGCCGGTCACGGCCGGGCCCGGCGCGAAGGCCGGCGGGGAGAGGAAGACCGCGGGCGCCTCGAAGTGCCAGCGCACATGGCCACTGGCCAGATCGATGGAGAGCACGCGCGTACCGGCCGAGACATACAACTGGCCGTCGGCGGCGGGCCGTACCCGCACCGGCACGCCCCCGCAGGAGGCGGCGTCCCCGATGGGGTACGACCACAGCTCGGCGCCCGTGCGCGCGTCCAGCGCCAGCAGCCGGGCGTCCCTCCACACGTAGACCGTGCCGTCATGGATCGCGGGCCCGGCCTCCGGAGTCTCGAAGTCCGTCTGCGCCCCGGCGGTCTCCCACAGCTTGTCGCCGTTCGATGCCTCCCACGCCTGGACGCCGCCGCCGCGCGTGCCGGTGACGACCGTGCCCCGGTCGACCTTCAGCGAGTACACCCAGGCGTCCGTCTGGAGCCGCCAGCGCTCGGTGCCGTCCGCGCCGTCGAGCGCGTACAGCGTCGGCCCGTCCGAGGCGTGGATCCGGCCGCCCGCGACGGCCATCGCCCAGGCCACGTCCCTGGTCTTGAACTGGCGGCGTCCACTGCCCACATCGAGCGCGTGCACCTCGAAGGAGGTGACGTAGAGCAGATCGCCGTCGACGACCGGCGTGCCCCAGACGTCGTTGGACATCCGGAACCGCCAGGGCCGCCAGCGGCCGGGAGCGCCGTCGGGCGGCTGGGCCGGCGAAGGCACCGGCGGAGCGGCCGGGGCGGGCGCCGGGCCGGCGGGCGCCTCCGCGCCGGTCAGCCCGGCGGGCGGGCGGATCCAGCCGGTGGCGGGTCCCGCCTCGGCGACGCCGACGCGCGTGTCCGCGACCCGTGGGCCGGGGCCGATCGGCACCGGCGACCCGGGCAGCCGGAGCGGGCCGTCCGGGGGCGCGGAGCGGGGCGCGTGCGGCAGGGCGGGCGGCGACATCGCGGCCGACGCCTCGGACCGGCCGGCGTGCTGGTTCTCGTGCCCGCCACCGCCCTGCCGTGCCCCGTCGGGCCGCCACGCGGCGTCCCAGTCGGGGGTCGCCCGCGCGGGCACCGGCGGCTCGTGCGCGGGCCTCGGCGGTACGGCGGCGGGACCCGCGGGCCGGACGGCGGGCGCGGGCCCCCGGCCACCGGCCCGGCGGCGCTCGATCATCGCCGTGGCGAGATCCGGCAGCCACGCCGAGGCCGTACCGCTGTCGTCGCCGCCCGAGGCGAAGAGATGCGGGGCCAGCTGCGCCTGGAGGTCGGCGGGCGTGGGCCGCTGGGAGGCGTCCATCTGCATGCACGCCTCGATGAGGGGTCTCAGCTCCTCCGGCAGCCCCGCCAGGTCCGGGCCCTCGCGCAGCAGCATGAAGACCGTCTCGACGGGGTTGGCACCGTGGAAGGGCGCGTGCCCGGTGGCGGCGAAGACGAGGGTCGAGCCGAGCGAGAAGATATCGCTGGCGCCCGTCACACTGCGCGAGTCGCGGGCCTGCTCGGGCGACATGTAGGCGGGCGTGCCCACGGCGACATTGGTCATGGTCAGCCGGGTGTTGGAGACCCCGGAGGCGATACCGAAGTCGATGACCCGGGGGCCGTCCTCCACCACGAGGACATTCGACGGCTTCATATCGCGATGGACGAGGCTGGCGCCATGGATCGACTGGAGCGCCTCCGCGATCCCCGCCGCCAGCCAGCGCACCGCCTGGGCCGGCATCGGACCGCACTCATTCACTATTTCTTCCAGCGAGGGGGCGGGCACATACGCCGTCGCCAGCCAGGGCACGGCGGCCCGGGGATCGGCGTCCACGACGGCCGCGGTGTAGAACCCGCTGACGGCGCGGGCGGCCTCCACCTCTCGCGTGAAGCGGACCCGGAACAGCTGGTCCTCGGCGAGCTCGGTACGTACCGTCTTGATCGCCACCCGGCGGCCGGACGCCGAGCGCGCGAGGTAGACCAGCCCCATGCCGCCGGCTCCGAGCCGCCCTAGCACCTCGAAAGGGCCGATGCGCCTCGGGTCGTGCTGCGTCAGCTGCTCCACTTGCGTGCCACCTCCCCGTACGGGCCACAAAGGTACGGCCCCGTGCCTCCTGATTCTTCCTGTCGGAGGCGACGGTTGCGAACCCGGGGGCGGATCGGGGTGTCTCATCCCGATCCGGACACTCATGTGCTTTCCTGCCCCGCCTCCCGCTCCGGCGCGGGCTCCGCCGCCGCTGTCGCGCCCTCCGCCGCCCCTGATTCCGCCCCCGGTTCCGCCCCCGATTCCCTTCCTGCCGCCGATTCCTCCCCTGCCGCCGGCTCCGGCTCGCGCTCCGGCTCGCGCTTCGGCTCGGCCAGGACGGCGAAGTACGCGCCCTGGTTGTCCAGCAGCCCCGCCATCCGTCCGTAGTCGATATCGAACGGCGGTGCGGTGATCCGGCCGCCGAGCCGGACGACCGTCTCCGCCGTCTCGTCGCAGTCGTCGACCGAGAAGTAGCTGAGGAAGTGGCCGGGCAGCTCCGCCGGGAACGCGTCCGTTATGACGCTGCGCCCGCCGATCGCGCTGTCCGCGCCCGGCTCGGAACCGGCCGGGGACCACAGCCGGAAGTCGACGCCGTCGCCCGGGAGATCCCTGCCCCGGAAGCCGAAGACCGTCTCGTAGAAGGGGTCGACGCGCTCCTTGTCCCTCGTATAGACCTCTGTCCAGCAGAAGGATCCCGGCAGGCCCGTCTTCTCGAAACCCAGGTCCTCGCCCGCCTGCCAGAACCCGAAGACCGCGCCGGCCGGATCCGCGGCCAGCGCCATCACACCGAACCGTCCGACGGCCATCGGCTCCCGCACCATCTGGCCGCCCGCCCGCCTGATCCGTTCGCTGAGCGCGTCGGCGTCCGGGGTGGCGAAGTAGATCGTCCATACGGTCGGCATCCGGCCGTCCCGCTTGGCGACGAGGCCCGCGACGCGTTTCCCGCCGCTGAACGCCAGGGTGTAGTGCCCGTCCTCCATGCCCCTGGCCCGGCCGAAGGTCCAGCCGAACAGCTCCCCGTAGAATCGCTTGCCCGCTTCCAGATCGGGGAGTGACACATCCACCCAGCACGGCGTGCCTTCCGCGAATGCGTCCATGTCCCGGACCCCTTCCGTAGGGACAAATAGAACAACCAATTCACTATCCCAGCGTGAACCCGCCGCCACCCCGAGTTATCCACCGAAGTTGTCCACAGGCTGTTGATAACACTATTCAAGCCCGCACCCGCGCCGTCCGCCTCCCG
The DNA here is from genome assembly GCF_042790125.1 of Streptomyces scopuliridis. Classification (GTDB taxonomy): domain Bacteria; phylum Actinomycetota; class Actinomycetes; order Streptomycetales; family Streptomycetaceae; genus Streptomyces; species Streptomyces scopuliridis_A. The sequence continues at coordinate 285,884 of NZ_JBHTZS010000008.1, read as the reverse complement.
GATCTCCCCCGCGAACCGCCGCCCCGATCCCCCCGGGTCTCCCCGGGTCTCCCCGCGAGTCACGCGCCGCCCCCTGCGAACGATGGCCGATTCCCCATTTGCAGTCGGCCAAATCGCGCGTGGATCACCCCTCGGTAAGCTGACTGCATGACAGGACAAGTGCGCACCGTCGACGGCCGCGTGGCTGGTCGACGCGGGCAGGCGACGCGGCAGAAGCTGCTCGACTGCCTCGGCGAGATGCTCAGCTCCTCGCCGTACCGGGACGTCAAAGTCATCGACGTCGCCCGCAAGGCGGGCACGTCACCCGCGACCTTCTACCAGTACTTTCCGGACGTCGAGGGCGCCGTCCTTGAGATCGCCGAGGAAATGGCCAAGGAGGGCGCCGGGTTGACCGCGCTGGTCTCCGGCCGCTCCTGGGCCGGCAAGGCCGGCTGGCAGACGTCCGAGGAACTCGTCGACGGCTTCCTCGACTTCTGGCGCAGACACGACGCCATCCTCCGGGTGGTCGATCTGGGCGCGGCGGAGGGCGACAAGCGGTTCAACAAGATCCGTCTGAAGATCCTGAACTCCGTGACCGGTTCCCTCACCGAGTCCGTGAAGGAGCTTCAGTCCAAGGGCAGGGTCGACAAGGACATCAACCCCGCGGCGCTGGCCGGCTCGCTGGTCGTGCTGCTCGCCTCGGTGGCCGCGCACCAGAAGGGCTTCCAGAGCTGGGGCGTGAAGCAGGCCGAACTGCGGCCTACGCTCGCCCAGTTGGTCCATCTGGGCGTCACCGGCAAGAAGCCCGCGAAGTAACACGCTCCAGAAGTAACGCGCTCCACCCGAAGCACCCCGCCGAAGCGGGCCGGCGCATGGACCGGCGGCCACGGTACGCACGTACCGCGCGCCCCTTCTCCGCCGCGCGCCCCTCCCCCCGTTCTGTCACTCCGGCGGCAGCAGCCGTTCCACCAGCGCTCCGATCAGCGCACCCGCCTCCTCTGCCGGGAACACCCCCGGAAGCGTCAGCTGCTCCACCACCAGCCAGTTGGTGGCCAGATAGATCATCTTGACCGCATCGGCGTCGCCGGGCAGACCGGCGTCCAGATGGTGCCGGACATTGGCCTCGACATCCGTGCGCACCCGCTCGGTCAGCACCGCGCGCAGCGCGGGGCGGCGGGTGGCCTCCAGCCGCAGTTCGAGCAGGGCGAGATAGCCCGTACGGAACGCGGCGACGCGCCCCACCACCGCACGGACCAGCTCCACGACCCGTTCACGGGTGGCCGGTCCCGCCGCCATGGCCGCCATCGTCGCGTCGTCCGGACGCATCCGCTCATAGATCCGGCCGCCGGCCTGGGTGAGCAGATCATCGCGACTGGCGAAGTAGTTGGACGCGGTGCCGTTGGGGACGCGCGCCTCGGTGTCCACGGCCCGGAAGGTCAGCCCGCGCGCGCCGTCACGGGCGAGCACCTCGATGGCCGCGTCCACGAGCGCCGCGCGCCGTGCCAGGTTCTGCCGCATGGAGCACCGCCCTCTCTCGAACTTCCCGCACTTCTCGCACCCGTCGGACGCGTCGGACCGTCGGACCGTCGGACCACTCCAAGCGTAGTGACTAGGCAGGGAAGGAAACGGCGACGGCCGAACGGACGGGATTGAATGGGCCGCATGGACGACGACGACCGGCGGCAAGAGACCTTCCGCGCCCTGCTGCGCGCCCAGCCCGTCTGGGACACCGAACTGCCCGCGTTCGATCCGTCGGACGCGCCCGTCGAGCCGCTGCCGCTGTTCCACCGCTGGTTCGCCGAGGCGGTGGCCGCCGGCCAGCCGGAGCCGCACACGATGACGCTCGCGACCGCCGACGAGCGGGGCAGGCCCGACGTACGGACCCTGATGCTGCATGACGCGGACGCGCGGGGCTGGCACTTCGCCTCGCACGCGACCAGCCGCAAGGGACGCCAGCTGGCCGCGCGCCCCGAGGCCGCGCTCGCCTTCTACTGGGCGGCGCAGGGACGTGCCGTACGCCTGCGGGGCGCGGTCCGTACGGCCGGCGCCGAGGAGAGCGGCGCGGATCTGCGGGTCCGCTCCACGGGCGCGCTCGCCTCCGCGCTGGTGGGGCGGCAGAGCGAAGTCCTGGGCTCGGCCGAGGAGTTGGCGGAGGCGAGCGCGGCGGCGTGGGAGCGGGCGCGGCGGGAGCCGGACGCCGAGGCGCCGTCCTGGACCGCGTACGCGCTCGTACCCGACGAGGTGGAGTTCTTCCAGGGCGACGCGGGCAGACAGCATGTGCGGCTGCGCTACCGGCGCGAAGGGGGCCTGTGGGTACGGGAGTTGCTCTGGCCGTGAGCGTCGTCGGCGTCCGTCGTCCCGGCGCGGCCGACGAATCGACGGATGTGATCGATTCGCAACCCATTTCCCATCTTGACCGAGACCCAACAAGTGAGGATCCGGTTACGCTCAGCTCTCATGCCCGACGATTCCGATCGCGCCCATGCCCTTCCCGTGTATGTCATCGGCGCCGGCCCCGGTGGGCTCGCCGTCGCCGCCGCACTGCGGGAGCAGGGCGTACGGGCGGTCGTACTGGAGAAGTCCGACGCGGTCGGAGCCTCCTGGCGCCGCCACTACGAGCGGCTGAGGCTGCACACCACCCGCCGGATGTCGGCCCTGCCGGGGCTGCGGATCCCGCGTTCCTTCGGGCGCTGGGTGCCGCGCGCGCAGCTGGTGCGCTATCTGGAGACGTACGCGGAGCACCACGGGCTGGACATCGTCACCCGCGTCGAGGTCACCCGGATCGAGCGCGCCCCCGACGGGACCGGCTGGCTGCTGCGGGCGACCGGCGGCCGGGAGCTGACCGGCCGCGCCGTCGTCGTGGCCACCGGCTACAACCACACACCGCGGCTGCCGTCCTGGCCGGGCCGTGAGTCGTACGACGGCGAGCTGGTGCACGCGGGCGAGTACCGCGACGCCCGGCCGTACGCGGGCAAGGACGTCCTGGTCGTCGGCGTGGGCAACACGGGCGCGGAGATCGCCGTGGACCTGGTCGAGGGCGGCGCGGCGCGGGTGCGCCTCGCCGTCCGTACGGTCCCCCACATCGTGCGCCGCTCCACGCTGGGCTGGCCGGCGCAGGCGAGCGCCGTGCTGGTCCGCCGGCTGCCGGTCCCGCTGGTCGACCGGGCGTGCCGGGTGCTGGCCCGGATCTCGGTGCCCGACCTGTCGGCGAAGGGCCTGCCGCGCCCGGAGACGGGCCTCTACTCACGCGTCCGCGAGGGCGCGATCCCGGTGCAGGACGTGGGTCTGATCAAGGCGGTGCGCGAGGGCCGGATCGAGCCGGTGGCGGCGGTCGAGTCCTTCGAGGGCGACAAGGTCGTGCTGGCGGACGGCTCCCGGATCACCCCCGAGGCGGTCATCGCGGCGACCGGCTACCGCCGGGCCCTGGAAGACCTGCTGGGGCATCTGGACGTACTGGACGAGCGGGGGCGGCCGGTGACCCACGGCGGCCGTACCCCGGAGCGGGCGCGGGGTCTCTATTTCACGGGCTTCACGAACCCGATCAGCGGCAATCTCCGCGAGATGGCGATCGACGCGCGCAAGATAGCGAAGGCTCTGGCCCGCCGGTCCCGATAGGTCCTGGCGGTCAGAGGCTGGAGAGCAGGCCGTCGAGCGGGGCCGGGACCTGGTCGGGGTCAAGGGCCTCGACGAGGACGCGGCCGTAGTGGATCTTGCGCCCCTTCTTCGTTCCGAGGAAGCGCCTGAACTGCTGCTGTGGGGCGCGGCCCTGTTGTGCGGGCTGGCGCAGGAAGGTCTGGAGGGCACGCAGGTCGCCTTCCGCCCGGACGAGCTCCGTCACCCGTGGCACACCCAGCACGCGGATCAGCTCGTCCTCCAGGTCCGCCGCGCAGACGAAGAAGCCGTGCTGTGCCGCGCCGACCCGTTCGAAGCCGCGTGCGTAGTAGGGGCGCTCCGCCTCGTCGCACAGTCCCGTGAGACGGAGGCCCAGACCGGGTGAACCGAGGAGCCGGGCGTAGCGCCCGACGCTCATGGCGCCGCCGATCGGCAGGACGCAGATTCCGTCGGCCGCCAGGTCCCGGCCGCGGCTCTCCGCCAGCGCGTCGACCGCCGCGACATCGCTCGGTCCTTCGAGCAGGACGGCCGCCCGGACGGGCAGCCGCGCGGCCAGTTCGTGCGCGGGGCCGCCGGAGCCACCCGCCGCCCACGCGGTGACCGCGTCCCGGAACGCCCCCATGTCATCCATGAGACGAGTCTCAGCCCGTTCCGGCCACAGCGCGAGGGGATTTCCGCGAGGGCGTCGACCGGCGGTGAGCGGCCGGGCCCGCAACCGCCGCCCGCACGGGCCCAGTTCTCAGGCCGCCACCGCCACCGTCGGCCTGCGCCTGATCACCAGCGCCATCAGCGCCGCCGCCGCGCACAGCGCCCCCGAGGCGTACCAGACCACGTCGTACGAGCCGAAGACATCGCGCGCCAGACCGCCCGCGAAGGCGATCACCGCCGCGCCGACCTGGTGGGAGGCGAGGACCCAGCCGAAGACGATCGCACTGTCCTCGCCGTAGTGCTCGCGGCACAGGGCGATCGTCGGCGGCACGGTGGCGACCCAGTCCAGGCCGTAGAAGACGATGAAGAAGAGCATCGGCGGATGGACGGAAGGCGCCAGCAGCATGGGCAGGAAGAGCAGCGAGACCCCGCGCAGCGCGTAGTAGACCGCCAGCAGCCTGCGCGCCTCGAAGCGGTCGGTGAACCAGCCGGACGCGATCGTGCCGACGACATCGAAGACACCGATCACCGCGAGCAGCGAGGCGGCGGCCGTGATCGGCATGCCGTGGTCATGCGCGGCCGGTACGAAATGGGTCTTGACCAGGCCGTTCGTCGAGGCGCCACAGATCGCGAAGGTCCCGGCGAGCAGCCAGAACGGTCCGGTACGCGCCGCCGAGAACAGCACCGAGACCGCGCGCCGCGCGGCGCCCGTCACCGGCGCGGGCTTGGGTACGAACGTCTTCGCGCCGTACGCGGGCAGACCCACATCCGCCGGATGGTCCCGCAGCAGCAGCCAGACGAACGGGACCACCGCGAGCGCGGCCAGCGCGACCGTGACGGCGGCCGGGCGCCAGCCGTGGTGCTCCACCAGCCAGGAGAGCAGCGGCAGGAACACCAGCTGGCCCGAGGCGCCCGCCGCCGTGAGGATGCCGGTGACCAGACCGCGTCGCGCCACGAACCAGCGGTTGGTCACCGTCGCGGCGAAGGCCAGCGCCATCGAACCGCTGCCGAGACCGACCAGCACGCCCCAGTACAGCACCAGTTGCCAGGCCGCGGTCATCCATACGGTCAGCACGGAACCGACCGAGATGATGGTGAGCGCGACGGCCACGACCCGGCGGATACCGAAGCGGTCCATCAGCGCCGCGGCGAACGGCGCGGTCAGCCCGTACAGCGCGAGATTGACCGAGACGGCGAAGCCGATCGTGCCGCGCGACCAGTCGAACTCCGTGTGCAGCGGCTCGATCAGCAGACCGGGCAGCGAGGCGAAGGCCGCCGCGCCGATGATCGTCACGAACGTGACGACGGCGACGAACCACGCGCGGTGGATGCGCCCCGGCGCGCGGGGCGCGGGGGATATGAGGGACGTGGGCGGCACAGGGGGCTCCTGTGGCACGGACGGGTCGGGCTGCGCGGAGAGGCCGGTTGTCTGGGGCACGTCAGACAGCATCAAGGGGCGCCACGCTACTGACGAGTGGCCCGACGGCCAGCATTCGCCAGGATCGGGCCACCGTCCCCTACCGCCCCCTACCGCCGCCTACCGCCCCCCACGTCCCCCTACAGCCCGCTCACCCCACGCGTTTCAGGCCCCGGATCGCCGGTACGGCCAGCAGCACGGCGCACACCCCCACATTGATCACCGCCCCGGCCACCAGCACCTCCCGTACCCCCACCGCCTCCGCGACCGGCCCGGCCAGTGCCCGCCCCACCGCCAGCATGATCAGCGAGCCCGCCACGTCGTACGCGTGCAGCCGGTTGAGCGCCTCGGCGGGGATCTGCGTCTGGACCGTCGTCGACCACATCACCAGCCAGAACGCCAGCGACACACCCCCGGTGAAGAAGCCCGCGGCCAGCAGCGGCACCGGCACGTCGTACGCCAGGACCAGTACGTTCGCGATCACCCCGAACAGCGCGAGCGCGCCCGCGAACAGCGGTCTGAGGGGCCGCAGGCGCATCGCCAGCAGCCCGCCCGCCACATTGCCCGCGCCCGCGACCGTCATCATCAGACCGAACATCGCCGAGGAGTGCCGCTCGGTGACGACGACCGCCTCCAGCGGTGTGATCGGGCCGAGCACCGTGATGCCGTACACCGACCAGACGGCGATGACCCCCCACAGCCAGGACCGGGCCCGGAACTCGCGCCAGCCGCCGAGCAGTTCGGCGAGCATCGACTCACCGGTCACCACCGGCGCGACCGACGCCATCCGGATCAGGAAGAGACAGAGCCCGCTGATCCCGAAGGTGGCCGCGTTGACCCCGAAGATCAGGCCGGGCCCGCCGAAGCCGGCCAGCGCGCCCGCGATCGCGGGGCCCGCCATCGCCGTCAGCGCCTCCGCGACCCGCAGCACCGCGTTGCCCCGCTGCACATCGGGAGCCAGCCGCGGGAGCATGCTCGCCACCCCCGGCTGGAAGATCGCGGCACCCAGCCCGTTGAGCGCGCTGAGCGCGCAGACGAGCCAGAGCGCGGGCGCGCCGGAGGCGAAGGCGACGGCCAGCACCGCCGTGCCCACCATCCGTATGCCGTCCGCCAGCACCATCATCCGGCGCGGGGTGAACCGGTCCGCCAGCACTCCCCCGACGAGCACGAACCCCGCGAAGCACGCCATCCAGGCGCCGAGCGCGAAGCTGACGGACGACGCGCCGTACCCGGCGTCGAGCAGACCGGCGGCGAGGGCGACCGGCACCATCCCGTCCCCGAAGCGCGCGACGGTACGGGCGAGGAAGAAGAGCCGGAAATCACGGTTCCAGAGGGTACGGGCGGCCCCATCCGGAGCCGTCCCGTCCGGGGCTTCGTGCGGAGATGCGGTCGGTCCGGGAATGCCCGGGGCCGCCGTGCGCTTTTCTGTCACAGACGCGACTGATATCAAGTGATGGTCTGGACCACCAGAGCTTTTCCGGGAACGGACAGCGAAGACCGGAGGAGAGGAGAGCACACCATGCCGGACGCCCGCCCGCACCACGTCGTCGTCCTCGCCCTCGACGGGCTGATCCCCTTCGAACTGGGCATCCCCCAGCGGATCTTCGGCCGTGCGCGCGACTCCTCCGGCGAGCCGCTGTACGAGATCGTGACCTGCTCGGTCCGGGAGCCGGGGCCGGTACGGACCGACGCCGACTTCTCGATACTCGTCGAGAACGGCCCCGAGACGCTCGCCACCGCCGACACCGTGGTCGTCCCGGCCTCCTACGAACTGGGGCCGGTCTTCGACGAGGGCAGGCTCACGGGCGAACTCCGCGCCGCCTTCGACCTGCTGCGGCCGGACACCCGTATGGTCTCGATCTGCACCGGCGGCTATGTGCTGGCCGCCGCCGGATTCCTGGACGACCGCCCCGCCACCACCCACTGGTCCTCCGCCGCCCACTTCCAGCGGCTGTTCCCGCGGGTCAAGGTGGACGCGGATGTGCTGTTCATCGACGACGGCGACGTACTGACCTCCGCCGGGGTCGCCGCCGGGATCGATCTGTGCCTGCATATCGTCCGGCGCGACCACGGCACGGCGGTCGCCAACGAGGTCGCCCGGCGTATGGTCGTCCCGCCGTACCGGGACGGCGGCCAGGCGCAGTACATCCGGCGCCCGGTCCCCGAACCGCAGCTGGCCACCACCGCGACCGCCCGCGACTGGGCCCTCGCGCGCCTCCACGAGCCGATCCAGCTGCGCGACATGGCGGAGCAGGAGTCGATGTCCGTACGGACGTTCACGCGCCGCTTCCGCGAGGAGGCCGGGATCAGCCCCGGCCAGTGGCTGGTGCTGCAACGGGTCGAACGGGCCAGGCAGCTACTGGAGTCGACGGATCTGTCGGTCGATCAGGTGGCACGGGACGCGGGGTTCGGCACGGCGCAGTCGATGCGCCAGCACCTCCAGTCCGCACTGGGCGTCCCGCCGACGGTCTACCGGCGTACGTTCCGCGCGGGAGCCGGAGCGGGCCGGTAGTAGGTACGGGCGCGAGCCCCCTCGGTCGGCCGAAGGGCGCTCAGGAGCCGGATGGCGGACGCGCACGCGCCGCGGCGCCGTCCGCCATCCGGCTCACCCCGGCGTACGGGCCCCGAGAACCGGCGCCGGGCCACGAACCGCACTCGCCGAGGACACAACCCGCGCCCCCCCTGGACGGGTGAGTCCGAAGTCCCGTCCGGCCGGACAGGACCCCGGCGCGCCCTCGGCGTCCCCTCGCGGCGGATCGCTCGTCCCAGGGTGATCACGCCCGGGTGCCGCGTCAACGGCGATCCGGGGGATCGACGCGTCACGCGGGCCGCGGCACAGCGCATGGGGGCTCATACGTGGCAGGGGCATATGCTTCCGCCGCTACCCCCGGCGCGCTTCTGTCGACCTCGCACCAGATGCGCTTGCCGGCGCCCTCCGGCTGCCAGCCCCACCGGTCGGCGAGGCCGTCGACCAGTTCCAGACCGCGGCCGTTGGTGTCCTCACCGTCCGCGTGGCGCGGGCGCGGCGGGCAGGCGCTCGTATCGGCGACCTCCACCCGTACCGTGCCGGCCTCGGCCGCGCCCGAGCCGAAGAGCATCCGCAGCACGGCCGGGCAGCCGGTGTGCACCACGGCGTTGGTGACCAGCTCCGAGATGAGCAGGATCAGCGTCTCGGCGACCGGCTCATCGTCCTCTATGCCGGAACCGGCCAGCCTGGAACGGGCCCATCTGCGGGCCCGCCCCACCTCCGCGGGATCCGGCCCGACCTCCAACTGAACCTGAAGCACCTGCACCGCTCACACCATCCGAACCGGCGGACACATCGCCTCGCGCCTCGACAAGGTCCTCAACAGAGTCACAAGAGTCTCAAGAGTTACGGAACGTGATTTCCTTGCGAGACAGCATGGTTGACGTACAGTCACCGCAACAAGCGCTTCGGGCATATTCCAGCGCGAAGGAGTACGCGCAGTGCATACTGTGCGACGCGCGTCGCGGGGAGTCGAACACGGGCGCACACGGCGCCTCCGTACCGCGCGAGCGGCGCACATTCGCGATCCCGGCGCCGCCGTACCGGCAGCACCGCGACCGTCGCGCCTCACAACGTCTCGCACGCCACGGAGCGTACCGGAGGCCCCACACGACTCCGGCGTGTGACGGCCCGTCGCCAGGACACAACCCGGTATCGACCTCGGGCATCGTGTTCCGGCCACGGACGGTGACGCATCAGAGCGCTGAGGCCAGAGCTTTCCCGTTCCTTGGGAAGGGCTTTCCCCTTCCGTGGGAAGGGAGTTACCGGCTCCGGGCACTATCCGGCGCCGTACCCGGGGGCCCGGGGCCGGCGCACCGGCCCCGGGGCGCTCCTCAGGGCTCCGGCGTCACGTAGTACGCCGCGAAGCCGGACAGGATCTCCCCTTCGTGGATCCTGCCGTCGTGGTCCACGTCCAGCTCCGCCGCCACCCGCGCCGCCGCGTCCGGTTCGACCCCGAGCACCCGCAGCGCGCGCTCGGCCGACGCGGGGGTCACACCCCCGCCGTCCTCGTCGGCGACGGCGATCGCGGCGCGCAGGAACGGGCGGGCGATCTCCGCGAACCGCTCCGGGTTGTCCCGCAGCCGCTTCACCGCGCCGGTGACGAACTCCTGCCTGCTGACCCGCTGGTCGCCGTCCACGTCCGCGATCCCGGCCATGCCCTGCCAGAACGCCTCGGCCCCGCTGTAGAGCGCCTGTCCCTTGTCGGAGCGTGCCGTCGTACCGAACTCCGCGAGCAGCGCCGCCGCCGCTCCGCTGAAGTCGTCGCGATCGATGTACCCGCTGCCGTCCTGGTCGAAGGCTGCGAACCGGGAGGCGATCTTGGCCTCATACTCTGCGCTGTCCATGCCCGGAGCGTACGACGGCCGGGGGCCGCGATGTGTCCCGTTACGCGGAGAGTGGCTATGCCGAAAGCGGCTGGACCGTGTCGTCGACGGCCGCGGGCACATCCGGATAGACCTCGAAGAGACGGCGTACGCCCAGCGCCGCGAGGACCCGGTTGACATGCGAACCCGCCTCGGCGCCACGGGCCGGGAGGATGAGATGGAGCCTGCCCCGGCAGGAGTGGAGCAGCCTGCGCGAGGCGATCAGTACGCCGACGCCGCTGGAGTCGCAGAAGAACACCTGGGAGAGATCGAGCACCAGTGCGTGGCGTCCGGCGGCGACCGCGTCATGGACCCGCTGGCGGACTTCCGGCGAGGTCATGAGATCCAGCTCGCCCCTGATGTGCAGCACGGTCCACGGGCCCTGCTCGGACTCCTCCATCATGAGCGTCACGCGCCTGGACCTTTCGTCGGGTTCCTGGGCTGATTCGGGTTCCTGGGCTGATCCGGAAGAGGCTGATCCGGAGGTTGTCCTTCCTCATCCCCGCCACTGCCCCGCCGCGCCCCCGTGAAACGTGGTGAAACCTCACGTCGCCGCCCGCCGCCGCCCGCGCCGGGCCCGCGGCAGCGCCTCGGGGGCGCACTTGGGCAAAGGGGAGTGCGTTGTCGGTGGCGCCCACTACATTCGAGGGAACAGTGGCCAATGGTGGCCGTCGGCGCGCTTCGACATGATGGTGGACAGGGGCACGGGAACGGACAGAGGCACAGGCAGGCGCACGGAGGAACAGGGCTGGGGGTCGCATGGCGAAGGACACACCGCCCCGCTGGGACCGCAGGATGCACCAGCGGCTGTCGCGGGGCGAGGCGGCGGCTCTCGGTGAGCTGTACGACCGGTACGCGTCGCTGGTGCACGGCCTGGCCCACCGGGTGCTGGACGACGACGACGCGGCGGACCGCGTCACCCGTGAGGTCTTCGGTCATGTGTGGGAGAACCCGGACACGTACGACCCCAAACAGGGCTCCATACGTTCCTGGGTGGCGAAGGTCACACAGCGGCTGGCCGTGCAGCGGCTCCGGCGTACGGAAGCGGAGGCGTACGAGGCGCGCGGCGAGGGTTCGGCGGAGGAGCTGGAGCAGAAGATAAGCCGGGTCTCGGTGGCCGCGCGGGCGGACTACATAGTCAGGTCGATGCCTGCGCCCCTGTGGGACGCGCTGGAGCTGGCGTACTTCCAGCGCAGGGACTACCGCCAGACCGCGGCGGACCTCGGGGTCACGGAGGACGAGGCGCGGCGCCGGCTGCGGCTCGGGCTGCAACTGCTCTCCACGGCCAACACCCAGGCGGGAAGCGGCTCGTCGCCGCCGGACGACGGACGTTCCCTGTGACCGGCCCGCTGGACGGCGGCGCCCATGACGGCCGTGATCCGGACGAGCCGGGGGCGTTCCTCCGTATCCCCGCACCGAGGACGGCGCCGGACGACATGACGGAAGCGGAGAGACCGCCGGCACCGGAGGCATCGCGGGCACCCGAGCCGCTGTCGCACAAGGTGCTCATGTCGCTGCTCGGGGCCTGGGCGCTGAGCGCCTGCTCCGCCGAGGAGACCACGCTCGTCGAGGCGCATCTCACCGAGTGCGCCCCCTGCGCGGACGAGGCGCTCCGGCTGCGCGACGCCGTAGGGCTGCTGCACGCCGACGGAAATCTGGACCTCGACCCGCTGCTGCGCTCCCGCGTGCTGGAGAACGCTCTGGGCCGCCGCCCCGCCCGTGTCCCGGTGCCCGGCTGGGCCGCCCCGTACGACGCCGAGACCGCGCGGCTCGACGCGCTGCTGCGGGACATCGGCGACGCCGAGTGGCACGCGCCCGTACGGCTCAAGTGGTACGGGGACGAGGGAGCGGCCTCCCGCCGGACGACCGTCGCCGGGGTGATCGGCCATCTGATGACCGTCGACGGCCTCGTCGCGACCTCGCTCGGGCTCGACGACCCGCTCGGCTCCGACGCCTCCGCCGCCTCCGCCCATCCGACCGAGCGCACGGAGAGCTTCTGGCGGGCCGCGAAGCCCCCGCCGACCCGCACCATCCACGAGCCGTGGCGCGAGCAGAGCCACACCCTCATCAGGACGGTGTCCTTCGCGGGCCGCGGGATCGCCGAACTCTCCGTGTCGTACGGGTTCTTCGCCCTGCCCCTGCGCGACGCGCTGCTCGACCGCGCCTTCGAGTGCTGGGTGCACGGCGCGGACATCGCGGAGGCGGTGGACTATCCGTACAAGCCGCCCACCAGCGGGCATCTGCACGAGATGATCGATCTGGCGACCCGGCTGCTGCCCGCCGCGCTCGCCATCCGCCGCCGTGGCGGTCTCGCGACACCGGCCCGGGAGCTGGTGACGGCGGGCTCGCCCGGCAGATCACTGCATCTGGAGATCGAGGGCGCGGGCGGCGGCGACTGGTTCATCGCGCTGGACTCGCCGGCGGCGGTCGGCTCCCGCGAACGGACCGTGGCGCACGTCGCGCTGGACGGCGTCGAGTTCTGCCAGCTGGTGGCCGGACGGGTGTCGCCGGAGGACGCGGCGGCGGGCCAGGACGGTGACCGCGAGGCGATCAGGGACGTGCTGCTCGCGGCGGCGACGATGAGCCGTCTCTGAGGGCGGCCCTCATCGCTCACCCGGTCAGGTCCTAACCGAAGACGACGGTGCGGTGTCCGTTGAGCAGAATCCGGTGCTCCGCGTGCCACTTCACCGCGCGCGCCAGCGCCTGGCACTCCACGTCCCGGCCGATCGCGACCAGTTGAGCGGGCGTCACCTGGTGGCCGACCCGCTCGACCTCCTGCTCGATGATCGGGCCCTCGTCGAGATCGGCGGTCACATAGTGCGCCGTCGCGCCGATCAGCTTCACGCCCCGCGCGTGCGCCTGGTGGTACGGCTTGGCGCCCTTGAAGCTCGGCAGGAAGGAGTGGTGGATATTGATGATCCGGCCGTTCAGCTGCTTGCACAGATCGTCCGAGATGACCTGCATGTAGCGGGCGAGCACCACCAGCTCCACCCGCTCCGCGCGGACCAGCTCCAGCAGCTCAGCCTCGGCCGCCGCCTTGGTGTCCCTGGTCACCGGGATGTGGTGGAACGGGATGTCGTACGAGGCGGCCAGATCGGCGAAGTCCGTATGGTTCGAGACGACCGCGACGATGTCCACCGGCAGGGCGCCGATACCGGCCCGGAAGAGCAGATCGTTGAGGCAGTGGCCGAACTTGCTGACCATGAGGATGATCCGCATCCGCTCGTCCGCGCGGTGGATCGCCCACTCCATCCGGAACGAGTCACCGATGGCGGCGAAGCTCGCCCGCAGCTTCTCCACGGTCACCGGGGCGTCCGCCGAGAAGTGCACCCGCATGAAGAAGAGACCCGTGTCGTGGTCCCCGAACTGCTGGCTGTCCTCGATGTTGCAGCCGGTCATGAAGAGATAGCTCGACACGGCGTGCACGATGCCCTGCTTGTCCGGGCAGGACAGCGTGAGCACGTACTGGTCGGACGGCGGGGCGGCGGGGGGCGGCGTGGCGGTGGTCATGACCCCAGAGGATCCCACATCTGTCCCGCGCGCCCCGGAATCGGCCAGTACGTGGACATTGCGCCGATGACGCCGGGTGACCGAACGACCGCGGGTGGCGGTACGACCGCGGATGACGGTACGACCGGGTGACGGTACGGGTGCGACGCGGCGCCGTCAGGCGGACCGCGTCATGATCCGCAGCACATCCAGCGAGGTCGGCACCACATCCGGGTCGTCCCCGTCGCTCGTCGCCAGCCGTACGTGCGCCTCGCGGGCGGCCCGTACCGCCTCCGGCCAGCCATGGTGCTCCAGATACGCGGAGACGGGGGCGTCCGCCCCGACCTGGTGCATGATGCGCAGCACCCGGAGCACGGCGAGATCGACGAGGGCGGCCTCACCCGAGTCGCGGAAGATCGTGCCGACGTATTTCTCGGCGGACCAGTTGTCCAGCCAGGTGTCCTCGACGAGACGGTAGACGGCGTCGGTGACGTCGCCGTACCCCTCCAGGCCGGCCAGCCAGTACTCCTGGTGGAAGACGGGATCGGAAAGCATGTGCAGCGCCGAGCGCACATTGCTGCGCCAGCGCCACCACGGCATGTCATTGAGCGGCATGCCGCCCATGGTGGGGGAGCGACGGGCACGACGGGAAGAGTTCTCGGAACCTTGCTGCACAGTCCACGACTTTACGTTCCGCGCGGGGGCGTACGGCCGACCCCCCGCAATTCACCTCCAGGTCACCGACCGTTGGTCCCCGCTCACTCGATTGTTACTCGGGGGGCGGAAGTGTGCATGAGTATGACCGGTTGGCGACGCTCATCCTCCCCCCGCCCCTTCCAGTCCGGCGCGGTCCGCGCGCGCTGTTTGAGGGCGGCCGGGACCTCGCTTCTGTCTCTGCTGACCGGCTGCGGCCTTCTCCCCGGCGGCTCGGGGGGCTCCAGGGAGCCCGTCACGGTCATGACCTGGGCGCCGGCCGGCACCAACGCCACGAATCTGCCCGGTATGCCCGCCATGGCCAAGGCGTACGCCCGCTGGGTCAACGCGTCCGGCGGCATCGACGGCCACGAACTGCGCGTCCTGACCTGCAACGAGCGCAACGACACCGCGGGCGCCGCCGAGTGCGCGCGCCGGGCGGTGAAGGAGAAGGCCGTCGCGGTCGTCGGCTCGTACAGCCAGCACGGCCGCGAGTTCATGGCACCGCTGGAGGCCGCGTCGATTCCGTACCTCGGCGGATACGGCGTCACGGAGGAGGAGTTCACGAGCTTCCTCTCCTACCCCGTCAACGGCGGCCAGGCCGCGCTCCTCGCGGGCAACGGCCTCCAGCTGGCCCGTGATTGCGACAAGACCGCGCTGGTACGGCCCGACACGATCACCGGCGACGACCTGCCCGAACTGCTCAACTCCGGCCTGGCCAAGGGCAAGCGCGGCCCGGCGACCGACATCCGCGCGGCGGAGGACGCCACCGACTACACCGGTGCGTCGGGCCGCGCCCGGGAGAGCGCCGAGGACGGCGGCTGTGTCACCGCGGTGCTCGGCGACCGCACGGAGACCTTCTTCGACTCCTACCGCCGCCTCCCCGAGGACGGCCTCGACATCCGCGTCTCCTCGGTCCTCGGCAGCGTGGGCCAGCCGCTCATCAACCGCACGGGCGGCAAGGAGGGCCCCTTCGAGGGCGCGTACCTCACCGGCTGGTACCCGGTGGCGAGCGACCCGGCGTGGAAGCCGATGCGCGACGTGATCGACAAGTACGCCTTCGGCGACAACGACATCGATCCGGCCGACCCGGGCGCCCAGACCACCTGGATCGCGTACACCGCGCTCAAGGCGGTCATCGAGTCCGTCAACAGCGACACCGTCACCCCGGGCAAGATCGCGGACACCCTGGACCGCGGCGTACGCGTCGACACGGGCGGCCTGACCCCGCCCCTGCGCTGGCGCTACGAGGACATGCTGGGCACACCGGGCTTCCCGCGGATCGTGAACGGGAACGTGACGTTCCAAGTGGTGCGCGACGGACGGCTGGTGGCGGACAGGAAGGGCTTCGTCAACGTGGCCGAAACCCTGAGCGGCGCGCACTGACAGGCCCGCGGTCCAGGGCTACGGCCGGGTCGGGCCCGTACGGCTACAGCTGGGTCGGGCCCGTACGGCTAAAGCTGGGGCGCGGCCCGTACGGCTACAGCTGGGTCGGGGCCCGTTCCGTCAGGCCGTACTGCTTGGCGATGCTGTTCCACAGGCCCGACGCCTTCTGCTTCGCCGCCGTGGCCTCGCCGCTCGCCTGGTTTCCCTTGGCCAAGTGGGAGGTCGTGCGCGCGCGGCCGTCCTTGCAGCCCTTCTTGCCCTTCGCCTGCTTGGCCCACTGCGCGTAGTGGTCGTCCGCCGAGGCCGAGGCCTGCCAGGCGTCGGTGAGGGAGGACGTCAGGGCGCTGTGGCTGGGGAGTTTGTCGAGCGTCAGCGCTTCCAGCCGGGTCACCAGGCTCCGGCGCTGCTCGGCCGCTCCGTGGAGGTCGGTGGCCGCCTGGTCGAGGTTGTCGCAGGACTTGATGTCCTCGACCGCGTTGATGACCGTCGAACGGCTGCTGTTGCTGTCCGCGAGGAGCTTGTCGAGCGCCTCGGCCTGTTGCTTCACCGGGTCCGGGGCGGCCTGGGTGGAGGGTTCGGCGCTGGGTGAGCTCGCCGAGGCCACCGTCTTGCTGTCGTCCTGGGGCGAGTCGCCGCCGCCGCTCATCAGCGCGCCCGCGCCCAGGCCGAGCACGGCGCAGCCGACGACGACGGCCGCGATCACCGGCGCACGGGAGGACTTGCGGCGCGCCGAGCCGCGCCCGCCGCCCGTCGGGCCCCGCTGGACCGGCGGCTGCTGGTACGCGCCGGGCTGGCGGCCGTACGGCCCGGGCTGCTGCTGGGGCTGCCGGGGCGGCTGCGGCCCTTGGCCCGCGTCGAACTGGGGCATCTGCTGCGTGGACTCCGCGCCCTGTCCCCCGCCCGGCCCGTCCGTGCGGAAGAGGTTGTCGAACTCCGCGGGCGGCTGGCGGTCGCCGGGGGCGCCGGGCCGTATGCCGTACGGCGCTCCCGGGGGCGGGGCCGGGACGTTCTGCGGGGGGACGGGCGCGATGAACTGCGTGGCGTCCCCGTCCGGGCCCTGCGGGGGCGGTGCGGTGGACGGCAGATACTGCGTGGCCTCCGCGGCGCTCTCCGGCGGCAGCATGCCGGGGCCCGGCGGGATCGGTGCGATGAACTGCGTGGCGTCCGAGTCCCCTGCCGCGGGCACCGGCGGCAGAT
This sequence comes from Streptomyces scopuliridis, assembly GCF_042790125.1. Classification (GTDB taxonomy): domain Bacteria; phylum Actinomycetota; class Actinomycetes; order Streptomycetales; family Streptomycetaceae; genus Streptomyces; species Streptomyces scopuliridis_A. Next base: position 269,071 of record NZ_JBHTZS010000008.1, on the reverse strand, counting down.
ACTGCGTCGCGTCCGCACTGCCGGGCGCGGGCGCTTCCGCCGGCAGCGGCAGAGGCTGCGACAGCGACTGCGCCTGGACCGGAGGCAGGGGCTGGGGCTGGGGCTGCGCCGGTGGAAGCTGCTGTCCCTGCGGATGCGGATACTGCTGGTACGGCGCGTACGGCTGCCCGTGGACCGGCTGTCCGTGAACCGGCTGTCCGTGGACCGGCTGCCCGTGAACCGGTTGTCCCTCGGCCGGCTGTCCCTGGACCGGCTGTCCCTGCGCCTGCGGCAGCGGAGCGCCGTACGACTGGCCGCCCTGCTGCGGCTCGTACGACTGCCCGTAGGTCTGCCCGTACGACGGCGGGGCCGACGGCGCGCCGCCCCCGAACCCGGGCTGCTCCTGGCGGCCGTCCTGCGGCCCCCAGGGCTGTCCCCACGGCTGCCCGCCGGCCGGCACGGCCCGGTCCTGGTCCGCGGCCGTGCCGGGAATCCAGGGCCCGCTGCCGTCGCTGGGCAGCACCACGCCTTCGTGCGCGGGGCGAGCGGCGGGGTGCTGCGGCTCATCCCCTTGTCCGCTGTGCGTCACCGGGACTCCTACGTATGGAACGTGTCGACCTACCGAATCGTCGGCTCACGCTACCGGGTGAATCGCGGCCACTGCCACGCGCGTCGGCCCTGTAACAACTCGTCCCCTCCAGACGCTGATAACGGGTCCGAATTCACCCACCCCGCCCCGGACTTGATCACCTCGACGCCGGCCCCGCGGCACCCCCGTCGCGCCGTCACGCCGCCTGGATCTCCAGCCGCGCCCCGAACTCCCGCACCGCGGGCTCGTTGGCGTACGGCTCCAGCCGCTGCTGGAGATCGTCGAGATACTCCGCGCCCCGGCTGGAGCGCAGCGTACCCAGCAGCTCCACCGCGCGCGTGCCCGTCCGGCACGCCTCCTCGACCTCCCGCTGCTGGACCTGGGACGTGGCCAGCAGGACGAACCCGATCGCCCGCCGCCTGGCCCGGGACTCGGGATGGCCCGCCAGGGAGTCCTCGGCATGCCGGGCCGCCGCCTCCGGCATGCCCAGATCCCGGTAGCAGTGCGCCAACTCGTCCGCGAGATACGCGTGATCGAAATGCGTGATCCAGTCCGGGTCGTCGCCCGAGGCGTCGTCCGCCTGCTCCAGCGCGGTGACCGCCCGGCCGACGACCGCCTCGCAGGTACGGACGTCGCCCAGCAGCGCGTGCCCCCGGGCCTCCGCCGCGTGGAACATGGCCTGCGCCCTCGGCGCCACCTGCCCGCGCGCTCCCTCCTGCGCCGCCCGCGCCAACTGCGCGATCTCGCGCGGATTCCCGAGCTGCGCCGCCAGATGACTCATGGACGCGGCCAGCACATAGCCGCCGTAACCGCGGTCCCCGGACGCCTGGGCCAGCCGCAGCGCCTGGATGTAGTAGCGCTGGGCGAGCCCCGGCTGACCGGTGTCGATCGCCATATAGCCGGCCAGCTCGGTCAGTCGGGAGACCGCCGCGAAGAGCCTCCGGCCGACCGACTCCCGGTACGAACCGGAAAGCAGGCCCGACACCACGCTGTTGAGATAGTGGACGACGACGGGACGGACATGACCGCTGCCGAACCGGTGGTCGAGATCGATGAGGGCCGTGGTCATGGCCCGTACCGCCTCGACATCCGAATCCCCCACCCGCGCACCGGTGTTGCGCGCGACGGACGGGTCCGCGCCCGTGATCAGCCAGTCCCTGCTGGGCTCGACGAGCGCCGAGGACGCCACCGCCGAGCCGGAGAGGAAGTCACGGCGGCCCACATCACTGCGCCACAGCTCACAGGCCTGCTCGATCGCGCCCATGACGGTGGGCGAGAACTGCAGGCCGACGCCCGAGGCCAGATTCTTGCCGTTCGCCATCCCGATCTCGTCGATGGTGACCGTACGGCCGAGCTTCCGGCCCAGCGCCTCGGCGATGACTCCAGGGGCCCGGCCACGCGGCTGCTGTCCACGTAACCAGCGCGCCACCGAGGTCTTGTCGTAGCGCAAGTCCAACCCGCGCTCCGCGCCCACCATGTTGACGCGCCGGGCGAGCCCGGCGTTGGAACACCCCGCCTCCTGGATGAGCGCCTGGAGCCGTTCGTTCGGCTGGCGCGCGACGAGTGGTCTGGCTGCCAATGGATACCCCCTGTGGCCGCAGTGATCAGCTCACTGAACACTGCCCGTCACATATGCAAAGAATGCACATGTTCGGTGATAACGGAAAAATTCGAGGATTTTCAGAAAGCTTCGGTAAACACGGCAGGGCTTCCCTGCGTGCCGCCCGCGTTGCCCATATGTTGTCGGACCCCCGAGGGTGGCTACCCCCTTACCGCCCCACCCCTTCCCGCGCGCCCCCGCCCATGCATCCATGCGCCCCATTTGCACGGCGGATGTTCCCCGGCGTGGCAACGGGCACCCCGTAACCCGTGGTGGCGGCGGTAGTTGTGCTGTTCGTGGAAGAGACCATCGGAGTGACGGACACGGCGCACATCCCTCAGCAGCGGGGCGACCTGCTGCTGGACAGCGCGGTGCGGTACGCGGAAGAGCGGCACTGGGACGTGTTCCCCGGTACCTGGCTGGAGGCGGCGGACGGCCGGGAGACCTGCTCGTGCGAGCGGACCGACTGCCCTGTGCCGGGCGCGCACGCGACCGGTCCCGACTGGGCGGCCCAGGCGACGGGCAGCGCGGTCGCGGCGCGCAGACTCTGGTCGAAAGAGCCCAGGGCGTCGGTCCTGCTGCCGACGGGACGCGCCTTCGACGCGCTCGACGTACCGGAGTCGGCCGGTTTCCTGGCCCTGGCCAGGATGGAGCGGATGGAGCTGACGCTCGGTCCTGTGACCCGCACCCCGGACCGGCGGATGCTGTTCTTCGTCCTGCCGGGCGCGGCGCTCAAGGTGGACGACCTCGTACGGAGGCTGGGCTGGACGCCCGGGGCGATCGACCTGGTCACGCGGGGCGAGGGGGAGTATGTGGCGGCCCCGCCGACGCGGATCGGCGGCAGCGGCGCGGTGCAGTGGGCGCGCCGCCCCACGCACGCCAACCGCTGGCTGCCGGACGTCGAGGATCTGATGAGCCCCTTGGCGTACGCGTGCGGGCGGGAGGCCGCCGAGGAGCGGGCCCGTCGCGCGTAGTCCTGTCCGGCCCCGTACATCACGTAGTCCCTGTCCGACCTCGTACATAAGGTGGTCCCCGTAGCCATCCGCTCCCCGTAGCCATACGGGGACATCCGTACGAGACATCGAGAGGCGGTGCGCGATGCCGGAGCAGGCACGGGACCAGGCACGGGATCGGACACCGGCCGAGGGGGCGGACGGGGCCGACGGTGCGCGGCCGATACCGCCCGCCGTTCAGGTCGAGGGGCTGTGGAAGCGCTTCGGCGAACACATCGCCGTCGCGGGCATCGACCTCGAACTGCCCGCCGGCCAGTTCATCGGCCTGGTCGGGCCGAACGGCGCGGGCAAGACCACGACCCTGTCCATGGTCACCGGCCTCCTCCGGCCCGACCAGGGGCGGGTACGGGTCGCCGGGCACGATGTCTGGCGCGACCCCGCCGAGGTCAAGGCGCGGATCGGCGTCCTGCCGGAGGGGCTGCGGCTCTTCGAGCGGCTCTCCGGGCGGGAACTTCTCGGCTACACCGGGCGGCTGCGGGGGCTGCCGGGCGCCGAGGTCGACAAACGGGCCACCCAGCTTCTCGACGTACTGGACCTGGCGGGTGCGCAACACAAACTCGTTGTCGACTACTCGACAGGTATGCGAAAGAAAATCGGCCTCGCGGCAGCGCTGCTCCACAACCCCCAGGTCCTCTTCCTGGACGAGCCGTTCGAGGGCGTCGACCCGGTCTCCGCGCAGACGATCCGCGGCGTCCTGGAGCGCTATACGGACTCGGGCGCGACCGTCGTCTTCTCCAGCCATGTCATGGAACTGGTCGAGTCGCTGTGCGACTGGGTCGCCGTGATGGTGGCGGGCCGTATCCGCGCGCAGGGCACCCTCGACGAGGTACGGGGTGACGCGCCCTCCCTCCAGAACGCCTTCCTGGAGCTGGTGGGCGCGCGGGGACGCGGCGCCGGGGAGTCGCTGGACTGGCTGGGCGGCGCGCGATGAACATGGCCGAGAACAACCCCGCGCCGATAGCCTCCGACCGGCTCACGTCCGACCCACTGACGCCCGCCCCGCCCGGCTCCGTCTCGCCGGGCTCCGTCTCGCCGGGGCCCGTGCCGCCGGGGCCCGTCCCTCTGACACCCGCCTCGCCCGCGTCCGTCTCGCTCACGCCCGTCTTCGTACGGCTGAAGCTCTCCCTCCTGCGCAACGGGCTGCGGCAGTCGTCGGGCCGGGCGGTCGCGTACATCGCGTCGGCGGTCATCGCGCTGCTCCTCGCGGCGGCGCAGTTCCTCGGCCTCTTCCTGCTGCGCGGAAACGAGCACGCGGGCACGCTGGTCGTGCTGCTGACCGCCCTGCTGGCGCTGGGCTGGGCCGTGATGCCGCTCTTCTTCCCCGGCGGCGACGAGACGCTCGACCCGACCCGGCTGGTGATGCTGCCGCTGCGCCCGCGACCGCTGGTCGGGGCGCTGCTCGCGGCCTCGCTGGTGGGGATCGGGCCGCTGTTCACGCTCTGTCTGGCGGTCGGCTCGGCGGCGGCGACGGCACACGGCGCGGCGGCCGTCGCCGTCTCGGTCCTGGCCGTACCGCTGGTCCTGCTCGTGTGCGTGGCGCTGGCCCGCGCCGTCGCGACGGCCAACATCCGGCTGCTGACCTCGCGCAAGGGCCGCGATCTGGCCGTCCTGAGCGGTCTGGTGATCGCGGTGGGCATCCAGGTCGTCAACTTCGGCGTCCGGCGGCTCGGGGAGGCGGGCGGGCTCGCCGCGCTCGACCCGGCGGCGAGCCTCGTACGGTGGCTGCCGCCGGCGTCCGCGATGGGCGCGGTGGAGTCGGTCGGCGAAGGCGCGTACGGGCGGGCCGTGGCCCAGCTGCTGCTGACGGTGGCCGCGCTGGCGGCCCTGCTGTACGCGTGGCAGCGCTCGCTGGTGAAGCTGATGACCGCCCCGGACGGCTCGACGCTCGCGGCGGCGGAACCGGCCCGCAAGGAGTCGGGGTGGCAGCCGGGGCGGCTGCTGCCCGAGGGGCGTACGGGCACGGTGATGCTCCGCAGTCTGCGGTACGTGTGGCGCGACCCGAAGACCAAGGCGGCTTGGGTGACCTCGCTGGCCATCGGCCTGATCGTGCCGCTGTTCAACGCGCTCCAGGGCACGGGCACGATCTACTTCGCGTGTTTCGCGGCCGGCATGCTCGGCATCCAGATGTACAACCAGTTCGGCCAGGACACCTCGGCCTTCTGGATGGTCGCGCTGACGATCTCCTCGACGCGGGACGCCTATCTCGAACTGCGCGCGCGTGCGCTGGCGCTGCTGGTGATCACCCTGCCGTACTCGGCGCTGGTGACCGTGGCCACGGCGGCGCTGCTGGGCGACTGGCAGGCCCTGCCCGAGGCGCTCGGGCTCTCCTTCGCCCTGCTCGGCGCGATGCTGGCGACGGGCGCGCTCGCCTCGGCGCGCTTCCCGTACTCGATACCGCAGGACAGCGGTTACAAGAACGTCGCCCCCGGCCAGGCCGGTCTCGCCTGGATCTCGATCTTCGGCGGCATGCTCGGGGGTGCGCTGCTGTGCGCGCCGGTGCTCGCGCTGGCGATCTGGATCCATGTCTCCGGCGCGGACGAATGGGCCTGGCTGCTGCTCCCGGCCGGTGCGGTGTACGGCGCCTTGGCAGCGGCGGGCGGCCTCCGTCTGGCGGCCCCGCGGACGGCGGCGCGCCTGCCGGAGATCCTCACGGCGGTCAGCAAGGGCTGACGCGTCCGGGACCCGCCCGGCCGTCCGTCGTGATCGTCGCGTCGAGGCGTCCCGGCACGTCAGGGCGCCCGCCCCGGCAGGGCGCCCCGTCGCGTCAAGACGCCCCGTCGCGTCAAGACGTCCCGTCGCGTCAGGGCGTCCCGTCGCGTCAGGGCGTCAGCGCACCGTCCAGGAACGGTTCGATCGCCGCCCGCCAGGCTTCCGGCTGGTCGTAATGGGCGAGATGGCCCGCCTCCGTCACCTCCGCGTACTGCCCGCGCGGCAGCACCCGCACCATCTCGTGCGCCTCGGCGCGGCCCAGCTCACCGTCCAGCCCGCGGACCACCAGGGTCGGGCACTGGACCTGTGCCAGCTCCTCCCAGTGCGCGTCATGGACCCAGGTCTCCCGGGACGTCAGCATCTGGCGGCGCGAAAAGACCGGGCGCCAGCCGTCCGCGCTCTCCGCCATCACCTCGGCGAAGAACTCGCCACGCGCCGGCGTGGGGCGCTCCACCCAGGGGTCGTCCTCGCCGAACCACTTCCGTACGTCGGCGAGCGTCGCGAACGGGACGGGCCAGGCGCGGAACCAGTCCGTCCACTCCCGCTGGGACGCCGCCCCCAGCGCCGAGGCCCGCATGTCGCAGATGACCAGGGCCCGGACCAGATCGGGGCGCCTGGCGGCCAGCTGCCACGCGGTGAGCGCGCCCATCGAGTGGCCGATGAGCGTGACGGGCGCGAGACCGAGCTGTTCGATCGCGGCCTCGGCGTCGGCCACGTACGCCTCGCGCGTGAACGGCCCCTCGGGCGGCTTGTCGCTGCGGCCGTGGCCGCGCTGGTCGAGCGCGATCGCGCGGTGCCGCTCCGAGAGCCAGCGCGCCGTGGCGGCCCAGTGCGAGGCCCGGCCCATGAGGCCGTGCAGCAATAAGACGCCGGTGGCCCTCTCCGTCTCCTCCCGTCCCCTCTCCTCGCCTCGCTTGGGCGGGTCGGCAAACTCCCAGGCAGCGAGACGTACACCGTCCGCTCCGGTCACATCGATGCGCCGCACCATGTGTCCCGGCACCCCCTTCGGTCCTGAGTGGTCGAGTCGGATTCCGCTCTGGCCCCGTTCCGATGCGTCCAGCCGCGCCAGACTATCGAACTCCCATTCGAAAATATGATTCCCCCGCGCAACACCGCTCGTTCGAGTGACCGCGCTCCAGGATTGCCGGACGCGGCCCGGGGGAGATCTTCTCCGGGAGGCGGGCCGCTCGGGGATGACGGTCCGAGGGGAATGACCCTGGGAGCTCGGGGCTCCGGGTCAGTGCAGGGGAGGACAGGCTCCGGTGCCGAAAGGTGCCGGAGCCGCCCCTTCCGAACGGACCGGTCCGGCCGGGCAGTCCGCCCGGCCCGCGCACATGGCTCGTTTCACGCAGGCGCAGTGCATACGCGCCGTACCGCAGTCGGGACACACCGTGCACACCCCCGCACAGGCGCATCACCCCGCCCCCTCCCCGGCCTCGGACCGCCCCGGGGGCGCACCCCCGGCCGGCCCTTCAGGTCATATGCCTCTGCCACAGACTGGCACGCGACGGCCCAGCCGTCGCCCCCTCCGGCCGGAAAGCGCATACCCTCCGGCCACGAAGCGCCGCCGCCCCACGGGCTGACGGCGCTCCTTCGACGACGGGACCCGGTGCCTCAGCGCTTGGCGACGAAGACGTGCGACGCCACCTCGGACTGAAGCTCCGCCGCCTCGCCACTGCTCCCGACCAATACCCCGCCGGGAGACTCCGTCACACTCACCACGGACCCGGGCTGTACGCCCGCGCGCCGCAGCGTGTACATCAGCTGCGCATCGGTCTGGATGGGCTCGCCGATCCGCCGCACCACGACCGTCTTGCCCTCGGCGCCCGGATCCAGCTCGGCGAGGCTCACCATCCCGACATCCAGGAACGGGTCCGCCTCGGCCTTCTCGCCCAGCTCCTCCAGGCCCGGGATCGGGTTGCCGTACGGCGACTCCGTCGGATGACGGAGCAGTTCGAGCACGCGCCGCTCCACCGCCTCGCTCATCACATGCTCCCAGCGGCACGCCTCCGCGTGCACCTGCTCCCACTCCAGGCCGATCACATCGACCAGGAGACACTCGGCGAGCCTGTGCTTGCGCATCACGCGCGTCGCCAGCCGGCGCCCTTCTTCGGTCAGCTCCAGATGCCGGTCACCCGCGACCTGCACCAGTCCGTCGCGCTCCATACGGGCCACGGTCTGGCTGACCGTGGGCCCGCTCTGGTCGAGCCGCTCCGCGATCCGGGCGCGCATCGGGACCACACCTTCCTCTTCCAGCTCAAGGATGGTGCGGAGGTACATCTCCGTCGTGTCGATCAGTCCGGACATACATGCCCCTCGATAAATCGTGCGCTGGCCCTGACCCAATTCTGACCCATACCACCGACAACCGTGCCGTGCCGTGGCGAGTGGAAGGAGCGGGACCCGGATGCGGCGGGACGGCCGTGTCGGGTCGCCGTATTGACAGAGCAATGGTCCAGACCTCAACGTGATCCGCGGCACAGACATTCCCCGTGCCCGCCCCGCCCGTGAACCCCCACCCCGGAAGGGCCTCCCCGATGAGCGAGAGCAAGCTGGCCGGCCAGTTCTTCGACGCGGCGATCGGTCTGCTCCAGCGGGTACGCGACGAGGAGTCCGCCCACGTCGCCGCCGCCGGAACCGCCGTCGCCGACACCGTCGCCGCCGGGGGCCGGCTCTTCGCCTTCGGCGCCGGGCACTCCTCGCTCGCCGCGCAGGACGTCGTCTACCGGGCCGGCGGCTTCGCCGTGATGAACCTGCTCACCGTGCCCGGCGTGGTCGGCGTCGATGTCATGCCGGCGACCCTCGGCTCCGCGCTGGAACGGGTCGACGGGCTGGCGGGCGCCGTACTCGACTCCAGCCCCGCCCGCGCCGGGGACCTGCTGGTGATCATCTCCCTCTCCGGACGCAACGCGCTGCCCGTCGAGATGGCGATGAACGCGCGGGCGCTGGGGCTGAAGGTCATCGGCGTGACGTCCGTGGCGTACGCGACGGAGACCAAGTCCCGGCACCTCACCGGGACCTATCTCAAGGACCACTGCGACATCGTGCTGGACAGCAAGATCGCGGTCGGCGACGCGGAACTGACGGCCGAGGGCATCGAGGCCCCCTTCGCCCCGGCCTCCACCGTCGTCACCAGCGCCCTGATGCAGGCGATGATGGCGGCGGCCGCGGGAGAGCTGGTCGCCCGCGGAATCGAACCCCCGCTCCTGCGTTCGGGGAATGTCGACGGCGGGACCGAGTGGAATGGCCGCGTCATGACCGAGTACGGCGATCGGATCTTCTACCGACACTAGAACGTGTCTGCGAATCGCGACGGACTGCGGCGGCCGCGGTAAAGCGACGCTGCCGGAGACAAAAATGCGACGCACGTAACAACGGAAACCGAGAGTGACATCCGGGGCCTGCGGGACACGTTTCCGCAGGCCCCGGCCCGCTCCGCCCCCCGAGAACCGCCACTTTGCGTCACCGGAGGGGCACTTGGCGGAATTTTGATCTTTCACAAGGAAGTAATGTTCAGGCAAAGTGGGGGACGCTGCGGTGCGGCATCATCGGAGCTGACGACGCGTCGGCACGTACGGCCGCACCCGCACGGCGCCACGGAAAGACCGAAAGACGGAAAGGGCGAGCTGTGAGAATCCGACTGGACCGCGAGTCCACCGTCAGACGCGGGACCACCGCTTCCTGACCCGGCCGCCACGACCACCGCACGGCAGCCGCCACGCCGGCCTCCCTCAACTGCCGCGATCCGGCAGGGCGCGACGCCCGCACGGCTCCCCGTCAGGCCCGGGACTTCCACCGACGCCCGGCCCTTTCCCCCACGATCTGACCCGCACGCCATAACCCTCGTGCTCCACCCCCACGTTCAACCCTCAGTGCGACCCTCACGTCAACCCTCAGGTTCAACCCTCATGCTCAACTCTCAGTTCTCGCACATCCGTTTCACCCCCCACTGACCCGACCACACCGCGCCCCGGCAAGCCCGAGGGTGCAGGAGGCAGGCCATCATGAAATCCCTCATCGACAACGCCCGTTCCTTCTCCGTGCAGGTGGCGGAACGCCCCGACGAGTTCCGAGATCTCGCGGCGGGGCAGACGCCGCAAGCGCTCTTCATCACCTGCTCGGACTCCCGTGTCATCCCCTCCCTCATCACCGGCGCCCGTCCGGGCGAGCTGTTCGAGCTGCGTACGGCGGGCAACATCGTCCCCCCGTACGACGCGGACAGGCCCAGCGGCGAGACCGCCACCATCGAGTACGCGCTGCGCGTGCTCAACGTCCGTGACCTGGTCGTCTGCGGTCACTCACACTGCGGCGCCGTGGGCGCCATGGTCCGCGGCGAGGATCTCTCCGCGGTTCCCGCCGTGCGCGACTGGCTCGGCCTCGGCGCCTCCGCGCTGCCGTCGGACCATGGCCTCGCCCACGCCGTACGGCACCACGCGGCGGCCCAGCTCGACACCCTCCGGAGCTACCCCGCCGTACGGGAACGCCTCGCGGAGGGCCGTCTCTCCTTGCACGCCTGGTACTACGAAGTGGACACGGGCGCGATCAGCGTCCACCGGCCCGAGCTGGGCGGGGAGTTCAGACCGCTGTGACGGCGGCCTCGGTTTCGACCTCTCCCCACCTCCTGTCCGCTCGCGGACCGCACAGCTAGGACAACCCGTCATGCTCTCCCTCCCACTTCTGAAGGACCAGCGTGTCCTTCGACGCGAGATACTCGCGTCCCTCGTCGTCTTCCTCGTCGCCCTGCCACTCTGTGTGGGGGTGGCGGTCGCCTCCGGTGTCCCCGCCGAACTCGGTCTGGTCACCGGCATCGTCGGCGGAATCATCGTGGGTTGCCTGCCCGGCAGCTCGCTACAGGTGAGCGGTCCCGCGGCCGGCCTCACGGTCCTCGTATACGAAGCGGTCAAGGAGTTCGGCGTCGGCACACTCGGCGCCATCGTCCTGGTGGCCGGATTGCTGCAACTGGCCCTCGGCGCCTTCGGTTTCGGCCGCTGGTTCCGGGCCATCTCGGTCGCCGTCGTCCAGGGGATGCTGGCCGGCATCGGCCTCGTGCTCGTCCTGGGCCAGGTGTACGCCATGGCCGACAGCGCACAGCCGTCCGGCGGGCTCGGCAAGATCGCCGGGCTGCCCGGACTGGCTTTCGACATCATCACCGACGGCACGGCGCTGACGGCGTTCCTCATCGGTGCGGGGACCATCGCCGTACTGGTGCTCTGGCCCCGCCTCCCGGCCGGCGCCCGGATGATCCCGGGCCCGCTGGCCGCCGTGGCGCTGGCCACCGGAACGGTCTTCCTGCTGGATCTGCCCGTCGCCAAGGTCGAGGTGCAAGGTCTGCTGGAGTCCATACGTCCACCCGGGCTCGACGAGTTCGGACAGCTGGCGAGCGTGGCCGCCCTCGGCACCGTGCTCGCGTTCACCCTGATCGCCTCGGCGGAGAGCCTGTTCAGCGCCGCGGCGGTGGACCGTATGCATGACGGTCCGCGCACGGACTACAACAAGGAACTCATGGCGCAGGGCGTCGGGAACACGGTCTGCGGCGCGCTCGGCGCGCTGCCGATGACCGCGGTCATCGTACGCAGCGCCGCCAACGTCCAGGCGGGCGCGCGGACTTCACTCTCCCGGATCCTGCACGGCCTGTGGCTGCTGCTGTTCGCCGCGCTGCTGCCGGCGGCGATCGGCATCATCCCGCTCGCGGCGCTCGCCGGCGTCCTGGTGCACGCGGGCTGCAAGCTCGTACCGTTCAGAGAACTGCGCCCGCTGTGGCGGGAGCACCGCGGCGAAGCCGTGATCCTCGCCATCACGGCGCTGGCAGTCCTGGTCACGAACCTCTTCGAGGGCGTGGTGCTCGGGCTGCTGCTCGCGGTGGTCAAGACCGCGTGGGAGATCTCCCACCTCCACGTCGACGTGCATGAACTCACCGGCGGCCGGATGGTGGTGTCGGTCACCGGCAACGCGACGTTCCTTCGGCTCCCGCGCATCATGGAGCAGTTGGAGGCGCTGCCGAAGGACCGGCCGATCGAGCTGGATCTGTCCGGTCTGCGCCATGTCGACCACGCGTGCCGCATCGCCCTGGAGAACTGGGCGCTACGGCACAACGACGCGGAGACGGAACCGGTCAGGATGCTGCCCCCGGAAGCGGCACCACTCGGGGAAGGCGGCGCGGCGTCGGGGCCCAAGGCGGGCGCGACCTGACGATGCGTCAGTGTTGGGCGGCGCGCGGGCGGCGCATGTACGACGCGCCCGCGCGCCGTCCGTACTGCCCGCGCCGTCCGTACTGCCTGCGCCGTCCGTACTGCCTGCGCCGTCCGTACTGCCCGCGCCGTCCGTACTGCCCGCGCCGTCCGTACTGCCCGCGCCGTCCGTACTGCCCGCGCCGTCCGTACTGCCCGCGCCGTCCGGCAGCGGCCGTCCTTCCCCGCCGTCAGTCGGACAGGGCGGACAGGACCTCAAAGAGATCCAGGGCCGCCGCCACGCGGATCGTCACATCCTCCGCGTACACCGCGTCCGGCCGTTCGAAGGCGGCCCGGCTCGCTCCCCGCAGGAACGTCACCACGCCCAGCGACCGGCCCCGGCTGCGCAGCACCGTACACAGGGCGTGCACCGAGTCCGGCGGCCACTGCCGCGAACTCGCCCAGGCCGGGGAGGGGACGGCGCCCGGCGCCTGCGCGGAACCGCCGGAGGCGGCGGTAGGAGCGCTCGCCCGGACCGAACCGTTGCGGTCCATCGCCTGAAGCGCCGGATGCCCGGTCATGTACCGCACCGGTATCCCGCCCGTCTCGACGGGCATGCCCGGCCCCGACCCGCCACCGGACGGTGTCTCGGCCACCCGCACCAGCCGTACCGGAGCCGCCGACCCGTCCGGCCGCTCCACCGCCACCAGATCGATCAGCGCGTGATCCGCGAAACCCGCCAGCGCGAAGTCCAGATAGACCGTCGCCGCCTCCATCGGGTCCTCGCACTCCGCCGCCGCGCGCCCCGCCCGGTACAGCTGGCTGGACCGGAACCGCAGCCGGTCCGCCTCCTGCGCCGCCAGCTTCGACTCCGTCACATCCTGGAACATCCATCCCACGCCCAGCGGCACCGGCTCCTCCGCCAGCGGAGACGCCAGCCGCAGGAAGCCACTGCGCCAGCAGCGGCGCCGCTCCCCGTCCGCCGCCGGAACCGACACCCACAGCTCGGCGGGCGACTTCGGCGCCCCTTCCGCGAGCACATGGTGGAGCGCGGCCTCCAGCTCCTCCACGCCCTGCACGACCAGCTCGCCCAGCGGCCGGCCGAGCACCGAAACGCGCCCGGAACCGAACGCGCGCGCCGCGTATCCATTGACGACGGTCGGCCGCAGATCGACATCGACCAGCACGACACCCCAGGACGCGTCGTCGAAGAGCGCCTCGCTGAGCGCGATGGACCGCTCCAGATCGATCTGCTCATGGACCTCGCTGAAGGCGCTGTAGACCCCGGCGGGCTTGCCGTCCGCCCCGCGCATCCCGGACGACTGGGTGCGGATCAGCACCCTGCCGCCGTCCTTGCGCAGCAGCGCGAACTCGTCCACCTGCCGCCCGGGCGTCTCCATCACGGCCATCAGCCGCGCCTGCACCTCGTCCGCGTCGGCGGTCCGCACGGCCCATCCGGCGAACCCCTGCCGCCCGACGGCCTCCTCGGCGGACCAGCCGAGTATCCGCTCGGCCTCGCGGTTCCAGTGAGTGATCACACCGTGCGCGTCGAAGGCGCACAGGGCCGCGTCCATACCGTCGAGCAACGCCGCGAGCAGATCGGACCCGCCCCCGTCCCGCCCGGCCCCACCCCCGCCACCCGCCCCGGCACCGCTCTCCGACTCGGGATCGGGCTCCGGCTTGTCCGGCCCGCGCGGATCGGTGGTCTCACTCCGAGAAGCACTCATCCTGGCACCCCCTGCAGGGCGTCTCCGCCTGTGCTGACGCACGTCCGATCATTCAACTCGAACGTGACTCAGCACACACAAGGTTCCCCGAAATCGTCGCACCCCAAAAGCTGTCCCGCACACCGGCTACCACACGCCAGGGGCGATCGATCAGGATTTCGACGAGGAACACACATATGAGCGTACCGGACGTCCTTTGAGCGCATGCCGGAGATTTCCCGCCTACCTTCGGCGACAACACGAGAAGGGAGGTCACTCGCTCCCTCACCGAGTGACCAGCCCCAGTCATCACGATCACCGATCAGAGGCGAGGTGCACCGGCGGGGCCGGCACCGAAACCCGTCGGCGTCACGCTGAATCCGCTACAGCGGTGCCGGCAGAGACCGGGAACGGTGACGTTCCCACCCGGGCGGCCCCTTACGGCGGCGGGACCGACGCGAACAGGGTGTTCGTCCTCGCGAGGGGCGGACAGCCGCTGATGCCGTGCCATCCGGCCCGCGCCCGCGAACTCCTCACCCGCGGGCGCGCCGTTGTCGCACGCCAGATGCCCTTCACCATCCGCCTCAGGGACCGCGCGCTGGAAGCGTCCGAGGTGGACGGCGTGCAGCTGCGCGTCGATCCTGGTTCCAAGGGAACCGGGATCGCCCTCACCGAGGAGCGAAGGCAGGCCGGTACGGACGGCGAGACCCGCACGGTTCGCCGCGGTCTGGTCTCGATCGAATTGCGGCACCGCGGTGAGAAGATCCGCGACTGCCTGCTGCGGCGCGCGGGCTACCGGCGCAGGCGGCGATCCGCGAATCTCCGCTACCGAGCGCCACGGTCGCTGAACCGCGCCAAGCGCGCCGGCCGGCTTGCCCCGTCGCTGCGCCACCGCGTCGACACCACGCTGTCCGTCGCCAGTCGCCTGTGCCGGTACGCGCCCGTCACCGAGATCCATGTGGAGCGGGTGGCATTCGATACGCGTGCCATGGATACAACTCGATACGGCGATGGGCACGGCAGTGGGCTGGAGTGCACACGAGAAAGCCTTATCGGGGCGGAGATCCGCGCATACCTGCTCGCCACACACGGCAGGGCTTGCGCGTACTGCGGAGCCTCAGGGGTTCGCCTCAATATCGACCACATCCGCCCCCGCGGACGGGGCGGCTCCAGCCGTGTATCCAACCTGACGCTCGCGTGCGTCACCTGCAATCAAACGAAGGGCGTCAGGCCGGTGGAGGAATTCCTGGCTCACGATCCGGCTCGCCTGGCCACGGTGCTCGAACAGTTGAAGGCTCCCCTGAGCGACGCGGCCGCCATGAACGCGACGCGCCGACAGCTCGGTGAAGACCTCGGCTCGCTCCAGAAGCCCGTTCGCGCGTGGTCGGGTGCCCGTACCAGGTGGAACCGCGTCGCCATGGGTCTGGCGAAGAGCCATACCCTCGACGCCCTCGCGGTCGGTCACCTCGATCACGAGAACGGGGCCGCCATCGTTCGCGTTCCCGCGCAGGTCATCGTGGTCACGGCCACCGGACGCGGGTCATACGCCCGTACCACCCCGGACCGGTTCGGCTTCCCCCGTCTCCGGCGGAGCCGCATCAAGCGTCACTTCGGATATGGGACCGGTGACCTCGTGCGGGCCGTGGTTCCGGGTGGCAGATGGGCGGGTGTCTGGACCGGACGCGTCTCGGTCCGCGCCAACGGCCAGCACCGGCTCACCGCCTCCGGGGTCCGCTTCGACGTCTCCCACAGGAACCTCCGGATGCTCCAGAGAGCCGATGGTTACGGTTACGGCCTGAGGCCGGAGGCCCCTCATGAAACTCCCTCGCTAAATTCGCTTGAGAGTCGCCGGGGCCCCTCCTAAGGTGTGACGCACACTGAAAGGAGGTGATTCGGAAGTGATTTCTTTCCGGACTCGTGAGGTGGCTGCGGGCTGACGGCCCGTTGTCGCACTCAGTGCGGAGCCGGTAACCGCCGGCCCAATCCAAAGCAGTCACCGCCCCGCGGGCTCGCCGGTACGTCCGGCCGGCTTCTCTTCGGAGGAACCCGAGCCCGCGGGGTACTGCTTTTCCCGCGGGCTTTCTCGTCGGGGCTACGGGCAGAGCCGCTCCACCCGCCAGCCGTCGCCCTCTCCGCCACCGTCGCCGTCGCGTACGTAGCGCAGCCGGTCGTGGAGCCTGTTCTCGTGGCCCTGCCAGAATTCGACGGTCCGCGGGGTGACGCGGTAGCCGCCCCACTGCGGGGGTACCGGTACGTGTTCGCCCTCCGGGTAGCGGGAGGCGAGTTCGTCGTAGCGGTGGAGCAGTTCCTCGCGGGAGGCGATCGGGCTGGACTGGTCGCTGGCCCAGGCGCCGAGCTGGGAGCCGTGGGGGCGGGTGCGGAAGTACGCGGCTGTCTCGTCGCGGCCGGTGCGCGCGGCGGTGCCCGTGATGGTGATCTGGCGGGCCAGGGGGTGCCAGGGGAAGAGCAGCGAGACGAAGGGGTTCGACTCGATCTCGTCGCTCTTGCGGGACGTGTAGTTCGTGAAGAAGACGAAGCCCCGGTCGTCGTACCCCTTCAGCAGCACCGTGCGCGAGGAGGGCCGGCCTTCGGCGGTGGACGTCGCGAGGACTATCGCGTTCGGCTCGTGGAGATCGCCGGCCGCGGCCTCCTTGAACCAGCGGGCGAACTGGTCCATCGGCGTGGGCGCGAGGTCCTTCTCCAGGAGCGGTGTGGTGCGGTACTGCTCGCGCATGGCGGCGGGGTCCGTGGGATCGGCGGGATCTGCGGCGTCGGCGGGATCGACGGAATCCGGGGTCTCATGAGGCACGCGGCCATCCTGCCGCAGGCGTAGTTTCCCCGGCGCCGGCTGCCGCTAATCCCCCGGGGAGGAAGTCTGGCAGTGTGCCGGTTATCACGCTTCCCCGCATCGGAGGAACCCGCCAAAATCTTGGGGCGGGCCTCTGTGGCCTTCGTACACCAGGGGCTATCGTTCCTGCCTCCCGGACGTTCCCGCCTCCCGGACGGCTGCCGCAGGGGGCATCCACCGGGGTGACCGGCCCGCCGAAGTCCGCCCCCACCTCAGAGGAGCCGCCTGATGTCCGATTCCGACACCACCTCGTTCGTCCCCGGACTCGAAGGAGTCGTCGCGTTCGAGACGGAGATCGCCGAACCGGACAAGGAGGGTGGCTCGCTCCGCTACCGGGGCGTCGACATCGAGGACCTGGTCGGCAAGGTGTCCTTCGGCAATGTGTGGGGGCTGCTGGTCGACGGGGCGTTCGCGCCCGGTCTGCCGCCCGCCGAGCCGTTCCCGATTCCGGTCCACTCCGGTGATATCCGGGTCGACGTCCAGTCCGCGCTGGCGATGCTCGCGCCCGTATGGGGCCTGAAACCGCTTCTCGACATCGATGAGCGGAGGGCCCGTGACGATCTGGCGCGTGCCGCGGTGATGGCGCTCTCGTACGTCGCCCAGTCGGCCCGCGGCCAGGGGCTGCCGATGGTGCCGCAGCGGGAGATCGACAAGGCGGAGTCGGTCGTCGAGCGCTTTATGATCCGCTGGCGCGGTGAGCCCGACCCGCGCCATGTGCGGGCCGTGGACGCCTACTGGACGTCGGCCGCCGAGCACGGAATGAACGCCTCCACATTCACCGCCCGGGTCATCGCGTCCACCGGCGCCGATGTGGCGGCGGCCCTGTCGGGTGCGGTCGGCGCGATGTCGGGGCCGCTGCACGGCGGCGCGCCCTCGCGGGTCCTCGGCATGATCGAGGAGATCGAGCGCACGGGCGACGCGACGGCGTACGTCAAGCGGGCCCTGGACAAGGGCGAGCGGCTGATGGGCTTCGGGCACCGGGTCTACCGGGCCGAGGACCCGCGGGCGCGGGTGCTGCGGCGTACGGCGCGCGAGCTGGCCGCGCCGCGGTTCGAGGTGGCGGAGGCGCTGGAGAAGGCCGCGCTGGACGAGCTGCACGCGCGCAGGCCCGACCGGGTGCTGGCGACGAACGTGGAGTTCTGGGCGGCGATCGTGCTGGACTTCGCGGAGGTCCCGGCGCACATGTTCACGTCGATGTTCACCTGTGCCCGTACGGCCGGCTGGTCGGCGCACATCCTGGAGCAGAAGCGCACGGGCCGGCTGGTGCGGCCCTCGGCGCGCTATGTGGGGCCGGGGACGCGGAGCCCGCGCGAGATCGAGGGGTACGACGCGATCGCGCGCTGAGCGCCGGGCGCCGGGCGTCAGGCACTGAGCGCCGGGTACTGGGCGGACCGCCTGCCCTGTCGGGATACGACATACGACGGGGCAGCCGGGCCCCTCATCCCAGCACGCCGTCCAGGATCCGTGCCCACTGCGCCACCACCCGCTCCCGCCGCCGCGCGTCGTCCGTCAGCAGCGTCGCCAGGCCCAGGCCGCGGGCCATGTCGAGCAGCCCCTGCACGGTCTCGCGGACGCCGGGTACGGACTCGTCGGCGCCCAGCAGTTCGACCGCGATCCGGTGGGATTCGCGGCCGACCCGGGCCTCCAGTTCGGTGACGCGGGGCCGCAGTTGCTCCTCGTCGGAGGCCGCGACCCAGAGGTGCAGCGCCGCGCGGAACAGCGGGCCCGTATAGAGCGCGACGATGCCCTCGACCGCCTCGCGGCGGTGCGCGGGCCCGGCCGGGACCAGGGCGCGCAGCGCGGAGGACCGTTCCTCCGCCACGTACTCGACGGCCGCCGTGAACAGGTCCTCGCGGGTGGGGAAGTGGTGCTGCGCCGCCCCGCGCGAGACGCCCGCGCGTTCGGCGACGACGGCGACCGTGGAGCCCGCCCAGCCGTACTCGGCGAGACAGGCCACGGCGGCCTCCAGCAGTCCGCGCCGCGTGGCACGGCTGCGATCCTGTTTGGGCGCGGCCCCGGCGGATTTGGGCGCGGCCTTGGCCGGTGGGGGCGCGGCTCCGGACGGTTGGGGCGCGGCCCGGACCGGCCCTATCGCACCCACGAGGCGTCCCGCCGTTCCAGAAACGCCGTGATGCCCTCCCGCGCCTCCGCCGTCACGAAGAGCGAGGCGGAGCGCTGGACGAGCTCCTCGGCGTACCGCTCGAAGGCGTCCAGCACACCGACCGTGAGCAGCCTCTTGGACTCGGCGAGCCCTTGCGGCGAGGCCCTGCGCAGCCCGTCGAGTACGGGCGCGAGCGCGGCGTCCACATCGTCCGCTGCCTCGGTGATCACCCCGGCGGTGGCGGCGCGCTCGGCGTCGAATCGCTCGCCCGTGAGGTAGTAGCGGGCCGCCGCGCGCGGTTCGACGCGGGGCAGCAGCGGCAGCGAGATCACGGCCGGGGCGACTCCGATCCGTACCTCCGTGAAGGCGAAGTCGGACGTACGGTCGGCGACGGCGATGTCGCACGCGCCGAGCAGCCCGATGCCGCCGGCCCGGACATGGCCGGTGACGCGCGCGACGACCGGCTTGGGCAGTTCGACGATCTGCCGCATCAGGGCGATGAAGGTGTACGGGTTGGCCGGTTCCTTCAGGTCGGCGCCCGCGCTGAAGGTGGTGCCGGTGTGCGTGAGCAGCACGGCCCGTACGGCGGGGTCCTTGGCGCAGGCCGTCAGGGCGTCGCCGAGCGCGTCGACGAGCCGCGCCGACAGGGCGTTGCGGTTCGCCGGTGAGTCCAGGGTCAGGGTGGTGATGCCCCGTTCGTGCGCCGTGGTGACCAGCGCGGGCCCGGACGCCGGTGGCTGCGTCTGCGTCACGTGTTCTTCCTCTCGCGGTCCCGCGCTTCGCGGTCTCTCATTTCGCGGTCCCTCAGTTCACGTCTGAGGATCTTTCCGGAGGCGGCGCGGGGTACGCCTCCGACGAATTCGACCCGGCGGACCTTCTTGTACGGGGCGACGCGTTCGGCGACGAACGCCATGACGTCCGCCTCCGTGAGCACGCCCGCACCCGACTGGCGAACAATGTATGCCTTGGGCACCTCATTGCCGTCCTCGTCCCGGACACCGATCACCGCCGCGTCCGCGATGCGCTCATGGGTGAGCAGCAGCGCCTCCAGATCGGCGGGGGCGACCTGGAAACCCTTGTACTTGATCAGCTCCTTGACCCGGTCGACGACGAAGAGCCAGCCGTCGGCGTCCACGCGGCCGACATCGCCGGTGTGCACCCAGCCCTCGCCGTCGATCAGTTCGGCGGTGGCGTCGGGTCGGCCGAGATATCCCTTCATGACCTGCGGGCCGCGCAGGAGGATCTCGCCCTCGGCGCCCGGGTCGAGGTCCTTCTCCGGGTCGTCCAGGGCGACGACGCGCATCTCCGTACTGGGCAGCAGCTTGCCGACGGCGCCCGGCGGCGGGGTGTCGGCGGTCAGCGGCACGACATGGGTGCCGGGTGACAGCTCCGTCATGCCGTAGGCCTGGCGTACGGGCGGGAGCCCCAGCCGGGCCGAACAGGCGGCGGCGAGCCGGGCGTCCAGCGGGGCGGCGGCGCTCAGGATGTAGTCGAGCGAGGACAGGTCGTACCGCGCGACGGCCGGGTGCTTGGCCAGCGCGAGGACGATGGGCGGGGCGACGTACAGGCCGTTGATGCGGTGCTTCTCGATGGCCGCGAGGAACTGGTCGAGGTCGAAGCGGGGCAGCACGACGACCGTCGCGCCGTGCCGCAGCGGCGCGTTCATCAGGGCGGTCAGCCCGTAGATGTGGAAGAACGGCAGGACGGCGAGGATACGGTCGCCCGGCCCCATCGGCATCACCGGTTCGAGCTGCGCGAGATTGGTGGCGATCGAACGGTGCGTCAGCATGACGCCCTTGGGGAGGCCGGTGGTGCCGGAGGAGTACGGCAGGGCCGCGATGTCCTCGGCCGGGTCGATGGCGATCTCGGGTTCGGGGGCCGTCGACCGCGCCAGGTCCAGGACCGAACGGTGTCCCTCCGCCCGGTCGCAGACGAAGATCTCCTCTATGCCGCCGACGAGTTCGGCCGATCTGCGGGCCGCGTCGAGCAGCGGCGAGACGGTGACGATCCAGCGGGCGGAGGAGTCGCGCAGCTGGGTGGCGAGCTCCTCGGGCGTGGTGAGGGGATGGACGGTGGTGACGGAGGCGCCGGCGCGCGTGGCGGCGTAGAAGACGGCGGGGTACGCCACGGTGTTCGGGCTGTGCAGCGCGAGGACGTCGCCCTTGCGCACCCCGGCGTCGGTGAGCGCGGCGGCGATCCGGCGGTGGACGACGTCGAGCTCGGCGTACGTCGTGCTCGTGCCGGTCACGCCGTCGACGAGGGCGACGGTGTCCCCGTACGCGGCGGCGTGGCCGAGCACGGCTTCGTGGATGGGCAGTTCGACGGCCGGGACATCCGCGTACTCGCTGTGGAACACCATGACGGCCCCTTCGACGCGGTGGACGTGTGAACGTACGTGACGTGTGGACGTACTGGACGTGTGGACGTACTGGACGTGTGGACGTACTGGACGTGTGGACGTACTGGACGTGTGGACGTACTGGACGTTCTGGGAGAGACAGAATCCCCTGTTTCAGTAGGACTTGGGGAGTCCCAGGGACTGATGGGATACGTAGTTCAGGATCATTTCCCGGCTGACGGGCGCGATCCGGGCCACCCGGGCGGCGGTGATGAGGGACGCCAGGCCGTACTCACGGGTGAGCCCGTTGCCACCGAGGGTGTGGACGGCCTGGTCGACGGCCCTGACGCAGGCTTCCGCGGCGGCGTACTTGGCCATGTTGGCGGCCTCGCCCGCGCCGGTGTCGTCGCCCGCGTCGTAGAGGTGGGCGGCCTTCCGCGTCATGAGCCGGGCGAGTTCGAGTTCGATATGGGCCTGGGCGAGCGGGTGCGCGATGGCCTGGTGGGCACCGATGGGCTCCTGCCACACCTGGCGGGTCTTCGCGTACTCGACGGCCCGGTCCAGCGCGTACCGGCCCATGCCGAGGGCGAAGGCGGCGGTCATGACGCGCTCGGGGTTGAGCCCGGCGAAGAGCTGGAGCAGCCCGGCGTCCTCGTCGCCGACGAGCGCGTCGGCGGGCAGCCGTACGTCGTCGAGGACCAGCTCGAACTGCTTCTCCACGGCCTGGAGTTCCATCTCGATCGGGGAGCGGTGGAAGCCCTCGGTGTCGCGCGGGACGATGAACAGGCACGGCTTGAGGCTGCCGGTCCGGGCGTCCTCCGTACGGCCGACGACAAGGGTCGCGTCGGCGAGGTCGACGCCGGAGATGAAGACCTTGCGGCCGTTCAGCACCCAGTCGTCGCCGTCCCTGCGCGCCGTGGTCGTGATCCGGTGGGAGTTGGAGCCCGCGTCGGGTTCGGTGATGCCGAAGGCCATGGTGAGGGTGCCGTCCGCGAGACCGGGCAGCCACTGGCGCTTCTGCTCGTCGGTACCGAAGCGGGAGATGACGGTGCCGCAGATGGCGGGTGAGACGATCATCAGCAGCAGCGGGCAGCCGGCGCCTCCCAACTCCTCCAGAACGAGGGAGAGTTCGGCGATCCCGCCGCCTCCCCCGCCGTACTCTTCGGGGAGGTTCACGCCGAGGTAGCCGAGCTTGCCGGCCTCGCGCCAGAGGGTCTCGCGGTCGTATCCGCGTCCGTGGCGGCGGCCGAGGGCGGCGACGGCGGCGCGGAGCGCGGTGTGCTCCTCGCTCTCGATGATGCCGCTGTTGCTCATCATGCCGATTCCTCCTGTGCGTCCTGTGCGTGCGGGTCGTCCGGGGCGTCCGGGGCGTCCGGGGCGTCCGGGGCGGTGACGACGGCGAGCAGGGTGCCGACCTCGACCTGGCGGCCGGGGGCGGCGTGGAGCGCGGTGAGCGTGCCGGAGGCGGGAGCGATGACGCGGTGCTCCATCTTCATGGCCTCCAGCCAGATGAGGGGCTGCCCGGCGGTGACCCGGGCGCCTTCGGCCAGCCCGGGGGCGAGCCGTACGACGGTTCCCGGCATCGGCGCGAGCAGCGAGCCGGGCGGGGCGCGGTGGCCGGTCTCGCTGAAGCGTGGCCGGGCGATCAGCCGGTACGCGCCGGTGGCGGTGTCCACATGGACCTCGTCGCCGTACGCACGGACGTCGAAGTGCCGTACGACACCGGCGATTTCGAGGCTGACGCGGTGCGGCCCGGCGGCTACGACCCGCACCTCGTCGCCGTCGTCACCGTTGCCGCCCTCGCGGCCCTCGCGGCCCTCGTAGCCCTCCTCGGCCTCCACCACGAAGCCGTCACGGGTGGCCCGGTAGCGCACCTCGTGCTCGCCGTACGTCTTGCGCTGCGCGGGGGCGGCCACATTGCGCCAGCCGCCGATCCGCGCGGGGAGCGTATCGCCGCTGGTACGTGCCGCCGCGTCGGCGAGCGCGGCGGCGACGGCCGCGCACCGCTCACCGGGGACGGGGGTGGTGAGCGCGTCCAGCCGCCGTTCGTAGAAGCCGGTGTCGAACCGTCCGCCGGTGACGTCGGGGTGGCCGAGGGAGCGTACGAGCAGTTCCCGGTTGGTGCCGGGGCCGTGCACGCGGGCGCGCCGCAGCGCGTGCCGGAGCGCGCGCAGCGCCTCGGCGCGTGTGGGGGCCCAGACGATGACCTTGGCGAGCAGGGCGTCGTAGTGCACTCCGATGGTGTCGCCGTCGCTGTAGCCGGTGTCGACGCGCAGACGTGGCGCAGCGGCGGCGGCCACCGGAACAAGCCCCGGCGCAGTCCCCGGCACCTCCAGCGTGTGCAGCCGCCCCGTCTGCGGCGCCCACCCCGCCGCCGGATCCTCCGCGTAGAGCCGCGCCTCCACCGCGTGCCCCTCGGACGGCGGCGGCTCCGCCGGGAGCGCCGCGCCCTCCGCGACGGCGAGTTGCAGGGCCACCAGATCCAGCCCGAACACCTCCTCCGTCACCGGGTGTTCGACCTGGAGGCGGGTGTTCATCTCCAGGAAGTACGGCCGCCCCTGGGGCGAGAGCAGGAACTCGACCGTGCCCGCGCCCCGGTAGCCGACCGCGCGGGCCGCGACCACGGCCGCCTCGCGCAGTACGGCACACAGCTCGTCCGGGAGGCCGGGCGCCGGGGACTCCTCGATCACCTTCTGGTGGCGGCGCTGGAGGGAGCAGTCCCGGGTGCCCAGCGCCCACACCGTGCCGTGCGCGTCCGCCAGGATCTGCACCTCCACATGTCTGCCGCGCTCCACATACGGCTCGGCGAACACCTCCCCGTCCCCGAACGCGGACGTCGCTTCCGCCGAGGCGGCCCGCAACTCCCCTTTCATCTGCGCGAGTTCGCGCACGATCCGCATCCCCCGCCCGCCGCCGCCCGCCGCCGCCTTCAGCAGCAGCGGCAGGTCGGCCCCGGTGGCGGTGGCCGGATCCACCGGCGCGAGCAGTGGTACGCCCGCCGCCGCCATCAGCTCCTTCGCCCGGGTCTTGGACGCCATCGCCTCGATGGCGCCCGGCGGCGGCCCGACCCAGACGAGGCCCGCGTCCAGCACCGCCCGCGCGAACTCCGCGTTCTCGGAGAGGAAGCCGTAGCCGGGATGCACCGCGTCGGCGCCCGCCGCGAGCGCCGCCTTCACGATCAGGTCGCCGCGCAGATAGGTGTCGGCGGGCGCGGCCCCCGGCAGCCGTACGGCCGCGTCCGCCTCCCGTACGTGCAGCGCGCCCGCGTCGGCGTCCGAGTGGACCGCTACGGTGGCGATCCCCCGTGCGCGGCAGGTCCGGAAGACCCGGCAGGCGATCTCGCCCCGGTTGGCGACGAGCAAGGACTCGATCATCAGGACCTCACATCCGGAAGACGCCGAAGCCGCCCCGCACACCCTCGACCGGGGCGGTGTGGACGGCGGACAGGCACAGGCCGAGGACGGTACGGGTGTCGCGCGGGTCGATGACCCCGTCGTCGTACAGCCGCCCGGACAGGAACACGGGCAGCGACTCCGACTCGATCTGCCGCTCCACCATCGCGCGCAGCGCCGCGTCCCCGCCTTCGTCGTACGGCTGTCCCTTCGCCGCCGCCGAGGCCCGCGCCACGATCGACAGGACCCCGGCGAGCTGCTGCGGGCCCATCACCGCGGACTTGGCGCTCGGCCAGGCGAAGAGGAAGCGCGGATCGTACGCGCGGCCGCACATGCCGTAGTGCCCGGCGCCGTACGAGGCGCCCATCAGCACGGACAGATGCGGGACCCGGGAGTTCGAGACCGCGTTGATCATCATCGCGCCGTGCTTGATGATGCCGCCCTGTTCGTACTCCCTGCCGACCATGTAGCCGGTGGTGTTGTGCAGGAAGACGAGGGGGATGTCGCGCTGGTTGGCGAGCTGGATGAACTGCGCGGCCTTCTGCGATTCGGCGGAGAACAGCACGCCCTGCGCGTTGGCGAGCACCCCCACCGGGTAGCCGTGCAGCCGCGCCCAGCCGGTCACCAGGCTCGGCCCGTACAGCGGTTTGAACTCGTCGAAGTCCGAGCCGTCCACGATCCGGGCGATGACCTCGCGCGGATCGAAGGGGATCTTCAGATCGCCGGGGACGATGCCGAGCAGTTCGTCCTCGTCGTACTTCGGCGGCTCTGCCGGGCCCGGATCGGGGTGTGCCTTGCGCCAGTTGAGCCGGGCGACGATCCGCCGCGCGCGCCGGATCGCGTCCGGTTCGTCCAGCGCGTAGTGGTCCGCGAGCCCGGACGTACGGGCGTGCATCTCGGCGCCGCCGAGCGATTCGTCGTCGCTCTCCTCGCCGGTGGCCATCTTCACCAGGGGCGGTCCGCCGAGGAAGACCTTCGACCGTTCCTTGATCATGACGGTGTGGTCGGACATCCCGGGGACATACGCCCCGCCCGCCGTGGAGTTGCCGAAGACCACCGCGACGGTGGGGATACCGGCGGCGGAGAGCCGGGTGAGGTCGCGGAAGAGCGCGCCGCCGGGGATGAAGATCTCCTTCTGGGACGGCAGATCGGCGCCGCCCGACTCGACCAGGCTGATGACGGGCAGCCGGTTGGCGAAGGCGATCTCGTTGGCGCGCAGGGCCTTCTTCAGCGTCCAGGGGTTGGAGGCACCACCGCGTACGGTCGGGTCGTTGGCGGTGATCAGACACTCGACGCCCTCGACCACGCCGATGCCGGTGACCATGGACGCGCCGACGGGGTAGTCGCTGCCCCAGGCGGCGAGCGGGGACAGTTCGAGGAACGGGGTGTCGGGGTCGAGCAGCAGCTCGATCCGTTCGCGCGCGAGCAGCTTGCCGCGCTTCCGGTGGCGGGCCACATACTTCTCGCCGCCGCCGGCCAGGGCTTTGGCGTGTTCGGCGGCCAGTTCGTCGAGCTTGCCGAGCATGGCGGCGCGGTGGGCGCCGTACTCGGGGGACGCGGTGTCGAGGGCCGAGGGGAGCACGGTCACAGCAGGACCTCCGGGATATCGGCGTGCCGGGCGCGCAGCCATTCACCGAGCGCCTTCGCCTGGGGATCGAACCGGGCCTGCGCGGCGACGCCTTCACCGAGCAGCCCCTCGACGGTGAAGTTGACGGCGCGCAGCCGGGGCAGGAGGTGACGGACGACGGTCAACCCCCGGCTTTCCGGGATCAGTTCGCGGAATCTGTCGGTCGTCAGCTCATGGGCCAGCCAGCGCCAGCCGTCCTCGCTCCGCGCCCAGACGCCCACGTTGGCATCGCCGCCCTTGTCGCCGCTGCGGGCGCCCACGACGAGTCCGAGGGGCGCGCGACGGGTGGGCAGGCCGGCGGGCAGCGGTTCGGGCGGCGGGGGCGCCGGGACCGGCTCAAGCGCACGGGTACGTAAGGGAGTCGGCACCGCCACACGCCGCCCGTCGGGGAGCACGGCCGTGTGGGCGGCCTCGGACGCGTCGACGTACGCCGCCTCGAAGACCCCGTACGGCACGCCCGTGCCCGGCGGGGCGGTCACATGGAACCCGGGGTAGCTGCCGAGCGCCAGCTCGACCGCCGCCCCGCTGACCGTCCGGCCCACCACCTCCGGATCGCTGTCGCGTACGACGAGGCGCAGCAGGGCGCTGGCGGTCTCCTCGGTGCCGGCGTCGGGCCGGTCCGTACGGGCCAGCTCCCAGCGGACCTCGGCGGGGCGCCGTCCGGCGAGCGCGTCCTCGACCTGGCCGCGCACCAGCCGGGCCTTGGCGTCGATGTCGAGGCCGGTGAGGACGAAGACGATCTCGTTGCGCAGGCCGCCGAGCCGGTTGAGGCCGACCTTGAGGGCCGGGGGCGGCGGCTCGCCCCGTACGCCGGAGATCCTGACGCGGTCGGGCCCGTCCTGGTCGAGCCGTACGGTGTCGAGGCGCGCGGTGACCTCGGGCCCCGCGTACCGGGCGCCGCCGGTCTCGTACAGCAGCTGCGCGGTGACCGTACCGAGGTCGACCACCCCGCCCGTGCCGTCGTGCTTGGTGATGACCGCCGAGCCGTCGGCGTGGATCTCGGCGAGCGGGAAGCCGGGGCGGCGTACGTCGTGCCGGGTGAAGAAGGAGTAGTTCCCGCCGGTCGCCTGCGTACCGCACTCCAGCACATGGCCTGCGACGACCGCGCCCGCGAGCGCGTCGAGATCGCCGGGGCGGTCGGCGTCCCAGCCGAAGTGCGCGGCGGCCGGCCCGGTCACCAGCGCCGCGTCCGTCACGCGTCCGGTGACCACGACATCGGCTCCGGCCCGCAGACAGGCGGCGATCCCGGCGCCGCCGAGGTAGGCGTTGGCGGTGAGGACGTCGTCACCCCAGCCGCCTCGGGCGAGGAGATCGTCCCCCTCGACATGGGCGACCCGTACCGGCACGCCCACCCGCTCGGCCAGCGCGCGTACGGCGGCGGCGAGTCCGGCCGGGTTCAGTCCGCCCGCGTTGGTGACGATCCTGACGCCCCGCTCATGGGCGAGTCCAAGGCCCTCCTCCAGCTGTCGCAGGAACGTCTTCGCGTACCCCGCGTCCGGGTTCTTCAGCCGGTCCCGGCCGAGGATGAGCATGGTCAGCTCGGCGAGATAGTCGCCGGTGAGGACGTCGAGCGGACCGCCCGTCAGCATCTCGCGCAGCGCGTCGAAGCGGTCGCCGTAGAAGCCGGAGGCGTTCCCGACGCGCAGCACTCCGGGCGCGGAACCGGCCGCAGAACCGGCCACGGAACCGGTTGGAGAGACAGGCGGGGAAGCAGGCGGGGAACCGGCCGTCATCAGGCCCCCTTGGGCGCGCGGCCGGGGCCCGCCGGTCCGGCGAAGGCCTGCGCGATGTCCAGCCACGCGTCGGCGTCGGGGCCCTCGGCCCGTACGGCGAGATCCGCGCGGTGCGCCCGCTGGGTCACCAGCAGACAGAAGTCGGGTGCGGGCCCGGTCACCCGCTGGGCGGCGTCCTCGGGGCCGTAGGTCCATAACCCTCCGCCGGGGGCGGTCAGTTCGACACGGAACGGCTCGGCGGGCGGCTGCTTGCCCCGGACGAGAAAGGCGTAGTCACGGGCCCGTACACCGATCCATGCCACATGCCGCAGCCGCGCGGTCGGCTCGCGGCGTACGCCGAGCGCGTCCGCGATGTCCTGGCCGTGCGCCCAGGTCTCCATCAGCCGTGCGGTCGCCATGGAGGCGGCGCTCATCGGTGGCCCGTACCAGGGGAAGCGTGCGCCGGGCGGCGCCCCGCGCAGGGCCAGGTGCAGCCGCGCGCGGCCGTCGCGCCAGCGCGCGAGCAGTTCGGCGGGCGGGAGCGCGGCGCCGGCCGCCGCGCCCTCGTCGACGAAGGTGTCGGGGGCGGCGCGGGCCTTGCCGGATTCGGCGGCGAAGCCCTCCGGGTCGGTCACGGCGAGCAGCGCGGCGGAGTCGGTCCAGGTCAGATGCGCGATCTGATGGGCCACGGACCAGCCGGGCGCCGGGGTCGGAAGGGCCCATCTCCCGGGCTCCAGCGGGGCGACCAGCCGGTCGAGTTCCTCGCTCTCGCCATGCAGATCGCTGCGCGGATCACCGTGCGAATCGTCGAGCACTGCGGCAGAGCCGGAGTCGGACACGGATGCGCTCCCCTCGGGACACGGCGGTGTGCGTGCCCCGGAGCATGGCAGCGCCCGGAGAAACAATCAAGCGTGCTTGCTTTGCTGTTACGGGGTCTCTTCCCCGGCCGCCTCGCGGGCCGTTCTCCGGCTCGGCTCCGAGGCAGGGCTCGGGTTCGGCTTCCGGCTCGGCTTCGGGTTCGCGTGGCCGATCTGCGTACGTACCGCCCCCATGCTCGCCACGATGACCAGCGCGATCGCCAGCGCGTCGGTGGCGGAGAGCGCCTGGTGCAGGACGAGGAATCCGGCGGTCGCCGCGATGGCCGGTTCCAGACTCATCAGCACGGCGAAGGTGGGGGCGGGCAGCCGCCGCAGAGCGAGCAGTTCGAGGGTGTAGGGGAGGACGGAGGACATCACCGCGACCGCGAGAGCGAGCCCGAGCGTGGAGGGCACCAGCAGTTTCGAGCCGGACTCCACGATGCCCAGCGGGAGGGCGAGCAGCGCGCCGATCGCCATCGCCAGCGCGAGCCCGTCGGCCTGCGGGAAGCGCCGGCCGGTGCGGGCGCTGAAGACTATGTACGCGGCCCACATGGCGCCCGCCCCGAGCGCATATGCCGTACCTATGGGGTCGAGCCGGTCGAAGCCGCCACCACTGAGAAGCAGCACACCACCGAGCGCGAGCCCCGCCCACAGGAGATTGACCAGCCGCCGCGAGACGATCACGGAGAGCGCGAGCGGCCCGATGACTTCCAGGGTGACGGCCGCGCCCAGCGGGATACGGTCGGCCGCCTGGTAGAAGAGGCAGTTCATGGCGGCCAGGACGGCGCCGAAGGCGATCACCGTGCCCCAGTCGGCGCGCGAGTGGCCGCGCAGGGCGGGCCGGCAGACCGCGAGCAGCACGATCGCGGCGAGCGCGAGCCGCAGCGAGACAACACCGAGGGCGCCGGTCCTGGGCATCAGCAGGACGGCGATGGCGGCACCGAACTGTACGGAGAGCCCGCCGGCCACGACCAGCGCGACGGGCCCGAGGGAAGCCCGCTTGCCACCGGCGGGCCGGCCGGGCCCGGCGGAGTCGCCGGTCTGCGCGGCCTGTGCGAGCTGCGCGGCCTGGACGGACCCGGTGGCTTCCGGCAGTGAGACAGCGGCGGCAGCGTCGACAGCGGCGGCAGTGGTACGCGGCTCTTCCACCGGATTCCTCCCTCGGTTCGGTTCAGTGCACTTGCAGTCCAACATACTGCACTTGCGCGACGGCCTTTCACGCTGCCTTCCACGGTCACGCTAGGGCCCCGGCCTGCACCCCGTGAAATGAATAGTGGGCTGCCGTTATGCTCCGGACGCATGAGCATTGAGCTGCGCCATCTCCGCTGCTTCCTCGCCATCGCGGAGGAGTCCAGTGTGACCAGGGCGGCGGCCCGGCTGCATCTCACCCAGCCCGCCGTCTCCCGCACCCTCGCCGCGCTGGAGAAACACCTCGGCGTACGGCTCGCGGAGCGCTCCACCCACCATCTCGCCCTCACCGCCGAGGGGCGCGCCTTCCGCGACCGGGCGGCCTCGGCCGTCGCCGCGTTCGACGACGCCCTCGATGTCGAGCGGCTGCGCCGCCGGCCGCTCCGGGTCGGCCACGCGTGGTCGGCCTTCGGCCCGTACACCACACCGCTGCTGCGCCGCTGGGAGCGGGAGCGTCCCGAGACCCCGCTCGAACTGCTGCGGATCGACGACCGTACGGCCGGACTGGCCCGGGGCGAGGTCGACGCGGCGCTGCTGCGCGGCCCGGTGGAGACACCCGGGCTGGTCATGGAGTTCCTGTTCACCGAGGCCCGGATCGCGGCGGTCCCGGCCGACGGACCGCTGGCCGCGCGTACGTCCCTGACGCTCGCCGATCTGGCGGCGGAGCCGCTGATCGTCAACCGGGTATCCGGCACGACGAGTCCCGCGCTCTGGCCGCCGGGCGCCGGTCCGGCGACCACCGTCACGGTCACCAACACCGACGACTGGCTGACGACCATCGCCGCGGCGCGCGGCATCGGCGTCACGGGCACCTCGACGGCCTCCGTGCACCCTCACCCCGGGGTCGCCTACCGGCCCCTGCCCGATGCCCCGCCGCTCCAGGTCTTCCTGGTCCGGCGCGAGGGCGCGGGGCATCCGGCGATCCCCCATCTCGCCGCGCTGGCGCACGAACTGGCGTCGGGAGCCTGACCGCGCCCGACCACGGCCACGTTCACACCAGCGCGCGCGACCACGGCCACGTTCACACCAGCGCGCGCGACTGCGGCCACGTTCACACCACCGCGCTCACACGGCCGCGCCCGATCCCGCCCCGTTCACCCGCATGCGCGCTACCGCGCGCCCCCTCGACGGGGGGTGAACACACTGATGTCGACTCGCCCTCAACGTCTCAGCAGAGGAGAGAGACATGCCCATGCCCTCCACTCCCGGGCGGCGGATACGTTCGCGTCCCGGCCCGAGGAGAGGTTCACGTACCGGCCCTCGGATACGTTCGCACAGCGTGTGCGCCCTCGCCGCGATGTTCACCGCGACGGCGTTCGCCAACGCCATCCCCGCCGCCGACGCCGCCGCTGCCGCCGACCACTCCGCGAGCCGCGGTGTCACCGCCGCCAAACCGACGATCGTGCTCGTGCACGGCGCCTTCGCCGACGCGTCGAGCTGGGGAGATGTCGTCCCCAACCTGCAGAACGACGGCTACCGCGTCATGGCCCCCGCCAATCCGCTGCGGGGCCTGCACGGCGACGCGGCCTACATAGCCAGCTTCCTCAGAAGCATCAAGGGCCCCATCATTCTGGTCGCCCACTCCTACGCCGGCGCGGTGATCAGCGGTGCCGCGGTAGGCAATCCGCACGTCAAGGCGCTCGTCTACATCAACGCGCTGATGCCCGACAAGGGCGAGGTCCTCTCGGTCCTGTCGGGCAAATTCCCGGGCAGCGAACTCGGTACGGCCACCAACTCCGTTCCGTACACGCGGCCCGACGGATCCACCGGCACGGATCTCTACATCAAGCCCGAGCGGTTCCGGGCCGTGTTCGCCGCCTCCCTGCCGGAGACCATCACCGAGGTACTGGCGGCGACGCAGCGCCCCATCGACGCCCAGGCGTTCGCCGACACGGCCGGTCCCGCCGCCTGGAAGACCATCCCCTCCTGGGCCCTCGTCTCCACCCAGGACAAGACCATCTCCCCCGAGCTTGAGCGCTTCGAGGCCAAGCGGGCCCGGTCCCATACCGTCGAGATCAGCGCCCCGCACCTCGCCATGCTCGCCGATCCCAAGGCCGTCACCGATCTGATCCTCGACGCCGCCACGTCCCGGGCGGCGGGCGGCGAGCCGGACGAGGCCCTGGCCGCCACCGGCCCCAACCCGTCGGTCGTCGCGGGGATCGCCGGCACGGCCGTCGTCGCGGGGGCGAGCCTGATCTCCGCTGCCCGCAGGCGACGGCCCACCGCGAGCTGACGCGCGGAAGCGCGACCACAGGAGCACCACCAGCACGCGGGCACGAGCGCGCGAGCACGAGCACGCGGGCACGGGCACGCGAGCACGAGCACGCGGGCACGGGCACGCGAGC
Organism: Streptomyces scopuliridis; assembly: GCF_042790125.1. Lineage (GTDB taxonomy): Bacteria > Actinomycetota > Actinomycetes > Streptomycetales > Streptomycetaceae > Streptomyces > Streptomyces scopuliridis_A. Next base: position 236,900 of record NZ_JBHTZS010000008.1, on the reverse strand, counting down.
ACAGCAGCACCAGCACAGGAGCCGGCCGAGGGGCCCGGACGGTTCACGGCACGAGCGCCACCGTCACGCCGTCACCACTCCTCCCGTCACCGCCTCTCGGCCGGCCTTTCCGTCGATTTCTCCGGCGGTTTCCTCTCCTTCAGCGCCTCCGACAGCACCTCCGCCAGGTGCCGCGCCCGGTGGCCCCCCAGCTGCGCCAGCTGCGTACGGCACGAGAAGCCGTCCGCCAGGATCTCCGTTCCCTTTCCGGCCGCCCGCACCGACGGCAGCAGCTGATCCTCGGCGCACGCCACCGACACGTCGTAATGGCCGCGTTCGAAGCCGAAGTTGCCCGCCAGCCCGCAGCAGCCGCCGCTCAGTTCGCCGGTCAGGCCCGCGCGCTCACGCAGCCGCCGGTCCGCCGCGTCGCCCAGGACCGCGTGCTGGTGGCAGTGCGTCTGGCCGGTGACCGGACGGTCCAGCCTGGGTGGCCGCCACCCCGGCGCGCACTCCTCCAGGGCCTGGGCGAAGGTCCGTACGGACGCGGCCAGCCGCGCCGCGCGCGGGTCGTCGCCCAGCAGCTCCGGCAGATCCGTGGTGAGCGCGCCCGCGCAGCTCGGCTCCAGGACGACAACGGGCAGGCCCGCGTCCAGCAGCGGTTCCATCAGATCCAGCGTGCGGCGCATGACCGTACGCGCCCGGTCGAGCTGGCCCGTCGAGACATAGGTCAGTCCGCAGCAGACCCGGCCCCCCTGCGGCGCCGCCACGACCCCGACCCCGGCCGCCTCGAACACCCGTACCGCCGCCCGGCCCACCGACGGCGTCAGGTACTCGGTGAAGGTGTCCGGCCACAGGACCGCGGAACGGCTGCGCGCGAAGACCTCCGTACGGGCCTTCAGATGCCGCCCCAGCCACCGTCCGAAGGGCTCGGGCGCCAGCCGCGGAATCGTACGCTCCGGGGCGATGCCCCCCAGCCGCTTGGCGAGCGACGCCAGCGGCGGCACCCGCGCCGCCGCGTTCAGCACCCGCGCGAACGGCGCCGCCAGCCGCAGCCAGCGCGGCAGCAGGCCCATCGCGTAGTGCGCGGCCGGCCGCAGCCGGCCCGCGTAGTGGTGGTGCAGGAACTCCGCCTTGTACGTGGCCATGTCCACGCCCACCGGGCAGTCGCTGCGGCAGCCCTTGCAGGACAGACAGAGGTCCAGCGCGTCCCGTACCTCCGTCGAGCGCCAGCCGTCCGTCACCACCTCGCCCGCGAGCATCTCGTGGAGCAGCCGGGCGCGCCCGCGCGTGGAGTGCTGTTCCTCCCCGGTCGCACGGAACGACGGGCACATCACCCCCGGCCCGGAACCCTGGCCGGAACCCTGCTGGGAACCCGCCCCGGAACCCTGCCCGGAACCCGCCCCGGCTCCCGGACCGGGCCCGCCCACCCGGCACTTGGCGACCCCCACGCACCTGCGTACGGCCGCCGAGAAGTCCCCGCCTCCCGGTCCGTCGTGCGGATAGCCGAACGCGACCTCGACGCGCTCGCGCGGCAGTACCGCGAAGCGCAGATTCTCGTCGAGCCGCGCCGGGCGGGCCAGCACACCCGGGTTCATCCCGCCCGCCGGGTCCCACAGGTCCTTGAACCGGCCGAAGAGCCCGACCAGTTCGTCCCCGTACATCCTCGGCAGCAGCTCCGAGCGCGCCAGCCCGTCGCCGTGCTCGCCGGAGAGCGAGCCGCCGTGCGCGACGACCAGCGACGCCACCTCCTCCGAGAACCGCCGGAAGCGCCCTACCCCGTCGTCGGTCAGCAGGTCGAAGTCGATACGGACATGGATACAGCCGTCGCCGAAGTGCCCGTAGGGCGTGCCGCGCAGGCCGTGGTCCGCGAGCAGCGCGCGGAAGTCGCGCAGATACGCGCCGAGCCGGGCGGGCGGCACCGCGCAGTCCTCCCAGCCGGGCCACGCCTCCGTGTCGTCGGGCATCCGGGTCGCGGTCCCGGCGGCGTCCTCCCGTACGCGCCACAGCGCCCGCTGTCCGGCCGGGTCGGCCACGACCGTGCCGTCCAGCGCGTCGGCCGCCCGGAGGATCGCGGTGGCGGCGGCCCGCGCCTCGCCGGGCGTCGCGCCGCCGGTCTCCACGAACAGCCAGGCCCCGCCGCGCGGCAGTCCGTGCCCGCCGTCGCCCCGTACGCGCACGAGGTCCTCGGACATGCCCTCGACCGTCAGCGGACCGTACGGGAGCAGCCCGGCGGCGGCTTCGGCGGCGGCGCTCTCGTCCGGGTAGCCGAGGACGGCCAGGGCGCGGGCCGGGGGCGACTCGACGAGCCGGACCGTCGCTTCGGTGACCACCCCGAGCGTGCCTTCGCTGCCGCAGAAGGCGCGGGCCAGATCGGTGCCGGCCTCGGGCAGCAGCGCGTCCAGCGCGTATCCGGAGATCCGCCGGGGCAGCCCGGCGGGGAAGCCCGTGCGCAGCGGCGCGAGATGGCCCTCGACCAGCTCGCGCACCCCGGCGGGGGCGCCGTCCCAGCCCCTGCCGAGGCGCAGCGCGGCGCCGCCGTAGGTGGTCACCGACAGCTCGTGGACATTGTCGGCGGTCGTGCCCCAGGCCACCGAGTGCGCTCCGCACGAGTTGTTGCCGATCATCCCGCCGAGCGTGCACCGGCTGTGTGTGGACGGATCGGGGCCGAAGGTCAGCCCGTACGGCCGGGCCGCCTCGCGCAGGGCGTCCAGGACAACGCCGGGCTGGACGACCGCCGTACGCGCCGCCGGGTCCACGGACACGATCGACCGCAGATGGCGCGTGAGGTCGAGCACCACGCCCAGGCCCGTGGCGTTCCCCGCGATCGAGGTCCCGGCGCCGCGCGGCACCACCGGCACCCCGTACGTCCGGCAGACCGCCAGCGCCGCCGCCACGTCCGCCGCGTCGCGCGGGGCGACGACTCCGACCGGTACCCGCCGGTAGTTGGACGCGTCCATGGTCGTCAGCGCTCTGGCCGCCGCGCCGAAGTCCACCTCACCGCGCACGGCCTCCCGCAGCGCCGCCGCCACTTCCGTGGCCGGTGCCGCGTCCGTCGCCGGTGCCGTCGCTTTTCGTGCGTTGCGTGTATCCCGCATATTCCGCGTATCGCGCTCAGCCATGAATCCAGCATGCCCCCGCCGCACTCACCGTCCCGGTTTTTCCCGGTTCGCCGCTCCCGGACCAGCGAAGAAAGGAAACAGGAAACTCCCAAACTGATCGTCAATTCTCATATAGTGGCCACCGTTTGAGCAATATCCAACAGCGCCCGCGCCCCTCATCCCCGGACGGCCCGGGCGGCCGACCGCCTTCCCGATCCCCACGTCCTGGAGCAGGTGCGCGTTGGACTCCGTAACCTCCGAACGGACCACCGGCCCGTCAACGGCCCGGCCGGCCCTGGCCAGTACCGCCGACAACGGTCTGAAGATCGTCATCGTCGGCGGCTTCGGCGTCGGCAAGACGACCATGGTCCGTTCCGTCAGCGAGATCCGTCCCCTCAACACCGAGGAGGCGATGACACGTGCCGGCCAGGACATCAGCGAACTCGCCGGGCTCGACGGGCTCCAGAGGAAGAACACGACCACCGTCGCCTTCGACTTCGGCCGGATCTCCCTCGACGCGCGCTCGGTGCTCTATCTCTTCGGGGCTCCCGGGCAGGAACGTTTCTGGTATCTCTGGGACCGGCTCTTCTCCGGCACCCTCGGCGCGGTCGTACTGGTCGACACCCGCCGTCTCTCCGACTCCTGGTACGCGATCGACCGGCTGGAGCACCACGGCATTCCCTTCATCCTGGCCTGCAACGACTTCGGCGGGCCCGTCCACACCGAAGAGGAGATCCGCGCGGCGCTCGTGCTGGCGCCGGACGTGCCGCTGGTGGAATGCGACGCGCGGGACCGCTCGTCCAGCAAGTACGTACTGATCACGCTGGTCGAGTACCTCCACGCCCTGTCCGAGAAAAGAGCGGCGGCCGGGAGAAGAGCCCCGGCCACGGACGTGAAGGCGGAGACCGCCCCGTAACGACCGCCGCGCTCCCTGACCGACGGTCGTACTCCCTAAGGGTGAAGCTCTGACCGTGGAGACGGGGCGGCGATGGCGCGAGCGGGGCCGCCGTGGCCCCCGTCCCACGCCCCGGGGCGGGTGTCTCACCCGACGGACACGGTTATCGGCGGTGCGACGGGAGGGACTACGCTCCGGCCCGTGGCCGATATCCAGATTCCCGCTGACATCAAGCCCGCCGACGGCCGTTTCGGCGCAGGCCCCTCCAAGGTGCGGACGGAGGCGGTGGACGCGCTGGCCGCCACCGGTACGTCGCTCCTCGGCACGTCCCACCGCCAGGCCCCGGTCAAGAACCTGGTCGGCGCGGTGCGTGAGGGCGTACGGAGCCTCTTCGCGCTCCCCGAGGGCTACGAGGTGATCCTGGGCAACGGCGGCTCCACCGCCTTCTGGGACATCGCGACGCACGGTCTGATCGAGAACAAGTCTCAGCACCTCTCCTTCGGTGAGTTCTCCTCCAAGTTCGCCAAGGCGGCCAAGCTCGCGCCGTGGCTGGCCGACCCGACCGTCATCTCCGCCGACCCCGGCTCGCACCCGGACCCGAAGGCCGAGGCGGGCGTCGACGTCTACGCGTTCACCCACAACGAGACCTCCACGGGTGTCGCGGCCCCGATCAAGCGCGTCGCGGGAGCCGACGAGGGTTCACTCGTCCTGGTCGACGCCACCTCCGGCGCGGGCGGCCTGCCGGTCGACATCGCCGAGACGGACGTCTACTACTTCGCCCCGCAGAAGTCCTTCGCCTCCGACGGCGGCCTGTGGATCGGCGTCTTCTCGCCGGCCGCGCTGGAGCGCGCCGCACGCGTCCACGCCTCGGGACGCCATGTCCCCGAGTTCTTCTCGCTGCCGACGGCGATCGACAACTCGCTGAAGAACCAGACGTACAACACCCCGGCGCTGGCCACGCTCTTCCTCCTCAACGAGCAGCTGAAGTGGCTCAACTCGCAGGGCGGCCTGGACTGGTCGGCCCGCCGTACGGCCACCTCCTCGCGCACGCTCTACGGCTGGGCCGACGCGTCCAAGTACGCGACTCCGTTCGTGGTCGACCCGGCGAAGCGCTCGCAGGTCATCGGCACGATCGACTTCGCGGACGAGATCGACGCGGCGGCCGTCGCCAAGACGCTGCGCGCCAACGGCATCGTCGACACCGAGCCCTACCGCAAGCTGGGCCGCAACCAGCTGCGCGTGGCGATGTTCCCGGCGATCGACCCGGCCGACATCGCGGCGCTGACGGAGTGCATCGACTACGTGATCGAACGCCTCTGACAGTTCGGATCCACTGATCCGGAACGTCGCTTCCCGGGCCCCGGCGCACGCACTTGGCGCCGGGGCCCGACGCATGCGCCCCCGCAGCTCATCTCATTTGCTCAGCCGCTGGAACCTCCGTACCGCCAGTGGTATGAAGACCGCCGTCAGCGCCACCGGCCAGGCCACCGACAGCAGCAGTGCGTGCTCCTCCGGCCAGGTGCCGCCGCTCGCCACGGGATTGCCGAACAGCTCCCGCGTCGCCGTCACCGTCGAGGAGACCGGGTTCCACGCCGCCACGGTGCCCAGCCAGTCCGGCATCAGCGAGGGCGCCACGAAGACGCTGGAGATCATCGTGAGCGGAAAGGCGACCACGAAGAGGTTCCCCGCCGCTTCCGGGCCGGGGACCAGCAGGCCCAGCCATACCCCCACCCACATCAGCGAGAAGCGCAGGAGCAGCAGCAGCCCGAAGGCCCCGAGCGCGCCCGGGAACCCGCTGTCCCACCGCCAGCCGATCGCGAACGCCGTCGCGGCCAGGATCAGCAGCTCCGCCATCGCCGTCAGCAGATCGCCGACTCCCCGGCCCGTGACCACCGCCGACGGGGCCATCGGCATCGACCGGAACCTGTCGATGACCCCCTTGGTGCTGTCGGTGACCACCGCCACCGCCGTGTTCATAAAGCCGAAGGCCATCGTCATCGCGAACATCCCGGGCATCAGGAACTCCCGGTAGTCGCCCCCGCCCGGCACTCTCATGGCGCTGCCGAAGACATACCCGTACAGCAGCACGGAGACGATCGGAAAGCCCAGCTGCCAGACGATATAGACCGGTTGGCGCTGGTAGTGCGTCAGCCCTCGCCGCACGACATTCCAGCAGTCGGCCACCGCCCAGTACGCCCGGCCATGGCCGCTTCCGTAGTCGCTCCCGGTCTCCCGGTCCAGCGCGACACTCATGCCGCCACCCCCTCCTTCATGTCGGTCGCCACGTCCCCGTCCCCGTCCCCGTCCGCGTCGGTGTCGGAGCCGGGGCCGGCGTCGACTCCCGTACGGCGCCCGGTCAGCCGGAGGAACACGTCATCGAGGCTCGGTCTGCGCAGCCCGATGTCCTCCACCGCCGTCCCCCGGTCCTGGAGCGTGCGCGCCACCTCCGTCAGCGCGGCCACCCGGTCGCTCACCGCCGCGTGCACCCGGCGGGCCGCGTCGTCCGTCTCCACCGCCGCGTCGGCCACCCGCGCCACCGCCTCGACCGCCGCCGGTATGTCCGCGTGCTCCGCCACCACGACCTCGATCCGGTCACCGCCCACGGTGTTCTTCAGCTCGGCGGGGCTGTCGTCCGCGATCGCCCGCCCCTGGTCGATGACCGTGATGCGCGAGGCGAGCTTGTCCGCCTCGTCCAGATACTGCGTGGTGAGCAGTACGGTCGTACCCCCCGCCACCAGGGCACGGACCGCGTCCCAGACCTCACCGCGCCCGCGCGGATCGAGCCCGGTCGTCGGCTCGTCGAGGAAGAGGACCTGCGGGGCGAGGATCATCGACGCGGCCAGGTCCAGGCGCCGCCTCATCCCACCGCTGTACTCGCCGACGCCCTTGCCGCCCGCCTCCGCCAGATCGAACTGCTCCAGCAACTCACCGGCGCGCAGCGCCGCCCGCCGCGAGCCCAGGTGGAAGAGACGGCCGAACATCTCCAGGTTCTGCCGGCCGGTCAGGATCTCGTCCACCGCCGCGTACTGCCCGGCGAGGCCGACCCTGCTCCGTACCCCCCGGGGATCGCGCGCCACATCGACGCCCGCCACCTCCGCCCGCCCGCCGTCGAACCGCAGCAGGGTCGCCAGCACACGGACCGCGGTGGTCTTGCCCGCGCCATTGGGACCGAGCAGCCCGTGCACGGTGCCTCTGCGCACGGCGAGGTCGAAGCCGTCGAGCGCGTACTTCCCTCGTCTCTCCCCCGGCCCCCCACCGCTCCCCGTCCTCTCCCGTTTCCCCTCGTTCTTCCCGTTCTTCCCGAACCGCCCCTTCTCCCCGTACCTCTTCTGAACCGCCTCCGCCAGCACGGCATGTTCGTTCACAGCCCCTCCCAGGCAAGCCATCGGTCATCGGTCGCCGATCAACTGAGTACAGCGTACCCACATCAGAGTACGCCGTACTCATTTTCTTTCCAGGGGATTACGCTGAGCCCATGACATCGACGGAATCGACCGGCAGCGGCAATGTCGCGCGCAGCCTCGAACTCCTCTGGGGATCGGGCGAACGCCCCAGCCGCGGCCCCAAGCCCGGCCTCACGCTCGACCGGATAATCACGACCGCCGTCGCTCTCGCGGATGCCGAGGGCCTGGACGCGGTCTCGATGCGCCGGCTCTCCACCGAGCTGGGCACGGGCACCATGTCGCTCTACCGGTATGTGCCCGGCAAGGCCGAGCTGATCGATCTGATGCTGAACCAGGTACAGGGCGAGACGGCCACATTGACCGCGAGCCTCACCCCCGGCTCCGGCTGGCGCCCCGCCGCCGAGGCGATGGCGCGCGCCGCGCTCGCGCTCCACCAGCGCCACCCCTGGCTGCTCTCCGTGAACCAGGCCAGGCCGGTCCTCGGCCCGAACACGGTCAGCGGGCTGGAGAAGACGCTCTCCGCGATCAAGGGCATGGGGCTGAGCGACCCGGAGCTGATCTCGGTGATCATCATGATCGAGGGCTATGTCACCGGGGTCGCCCGTACGCATGTCCATGCCGTCGAGGCGGAGAACAGGTCGGGCATCACCGACCAGGAGTTCTGGCAGGCGCAGGAGCCCGTGCTGTCGAGGGCCATGAACAGCGGGGTGTATCCGGTCATGGCCTCCCTGTCCGAGGAGGCGTTCGGCCCCGAATTCGACCACTTCGAATTCGGGCTCCAGCGGATCCTCGACGGCCTGGAGGTACTGGTCGAACGACGCGCGGCGGAGCGGGATACGGCGGGATGACGCGAGGCGGCCGGCGCTCCGCCTCAGCCCTTCCGGCGCATGCGCTTGAAGGCGAGGACCAGTACGGCCCCACCGATGACGATGATCGCGCCGAGGGTGGCGTTCCCTTGGGTCCCGCCGCCGTCCGCGTTGCCGGCCATACCCCCGTCCGCACCCGTGCCTGACGAGGAATTCCCGCCCCCGGAGGACGAGTTGCCGCCGGAGGACGAGCCGCCGGTGTCCTTGTCCAGGTCCACCCGCACGACCCCGCTCTGCTCGCCCTCGGTGCCGAACATCAGCGCCTTGCCGTCCGCCGTGTAGGTCACCGACTCGGCCTGCCGCTGGAGCGGCGCGCTGATCCGGCGATCCTTGCCCAGCCGGCCGTTCTGCCACACGTAGGCACGCGCGCTGAAGTACGAGCGCAGCACCAGCTCCTTCCCGTCCGGCGAGAACGCCCCGTCCGTCACCCAGGGCACGTCATCGATCCGCCGGAAGGTGTTGGTCCCGGACGAGGTCAGCTCGGCCGGGCCCTCGTACAGCCCGCCGCCGTCCTCGTTCTTCGAGGCGATATAGACGCGACCGGTCTTGGGGTCGACCATCATCGACTCGGCGTCACGCGGCCCGTCGGCGTACTTCACGGTGAACTGCGTGGCGCGCACCGTCGCGTCCTTGAGCTCCTTGGGCTCGGGGAAGCGGTAGATCCACACGTGATCCCAGGTGCCGTTCAGATTGTCGCCGATATCGCCGACATACACGTTCCCATCGGGACCTATGGAGATGGCCTCTACATCGCGCGGCTTGCCGATGCCTTCGAGGGTAAGCGTCGCGACCGTCTCACCGGTCCTGGAGTCCACGGCATAGATCTGGGGCCCATAGCCACTGTCGTTATGTGTCCAGTAGACGCCGGGGTGGGCTCGGCTGGCGGCGAGTCCGCTGGACTCCGTGATCCTCGGGTCCTTGATCGTGAAGCTCTGGTCGGGCGCCCCGTCGGCCGCGGCGGCAGGGGTGACGGCGGGCGCGAACGCCACCGCCGAGGCCGCGGTCAGCAGTACGACAGCGAGGGCACGGGCGATGGCGACGGCACCGGAGACGCGCGGGCCGGGGTGGCACGGAAGCGAACGCATTCAATAAGACTGCCATCCCCGCCGGCGCCGGCTGGTCGGGATGGCCCGTCCGGCCGACGTTCCGGACAAGCCCCGGACGCCGGCTCGGGCAACGGTTCGGGCGACGGGTCCGGGGCTCAGGCGACCGCGCGGACTCCGCCCCGAGCTGCGGGTCGACCGGCGCCCGGATGAAGACCGGTTCACTTCCAGTCTGCGGGTGGGGGGATGGGGCGCGGGAGTGGAGTGGGGCGGCCCGGCACCGGCTCAGCGGGCTGATGGGGGTGGGTGGTTGGGACTCATGCCCCGCTGGTGGCGGTTCGTTTTTGGGTGGGGGTTCGTGCCGAGGGGTAGTCGGGGTGACCCGGGAGGTTTGATGGCGGGTGGGGGCCGCCCCTCAGGCTTCAGTTTCGCGGTTGCGGGTTGGGCGTCAAGGGCGCTCCTTCGTCGCGTCGGCTGCGCCGATTGCGCTGCGCTCCACCCTTGACACCCGCCCCTCCACCGCAAGTGCTGCTTTGAGGGGGGCGGCCCGGGGGTAGACCGTACACCCTGGGAGTGGGGAAATCACCAGGTCAGTGCATGGAAATGCCCCGCCCGGCGCGTGGCCGAACGGGGCTGGTCTGCTGTCTCAGGTCGGGGCTATGTGGCCCGCTGTGCCGTGGTCATGCGCTCCTGTGTAGGGCGGAGAACTGGTCACCGGGGTATCTGTACGGGTACTCGACTCCCCGTGCCGCGAACTCGACGGCGAAGCGGCGTTCCCGCTGTAGAGGTGTGAGTGGCATGGTCTCTTCGGCGCGGAAGATGGCGCGGGCGTCCGCCGAGCTTGGCCCGGTCCACGGCTTGGTCCAGGGACCCGCAGTCGGGACGCATGGCTGTGCGGGGGCCGCTATGGGTTCGGCGCGCCGGTTCCCGGTGGCGGGCAGCAGCGCGGCAAGGATGATGCGAAGGCACGCCACGAAGGCGCGCGCAATAGAGTGGCGCACGGCGACAGCTCCTCAAAGTGATGTCGTCCACGGCCCCGGGAGTGTTACCAGCACTCGCCGGGGTTCCTTGTTCTGCTGTTTCAACGGACGTTGGAACGGGCCCTGTTGAGAGCCCCGCCTGTCTGCCGGGCCGGGGAAGGGAACGCAGACAGGCGGGGCCGTTTCGCCCTGCCCGGCCGATGAGCACCCCACGCGCTTCATGGCCGGACAGGGGTCCAGGGTCAGCGCCTTGCGGGGCCCTTTCGCTCCCTGGTGCTTGCCCCCTCCCCTGCCGGATCGACCGGTGCGTTGGGGCGCACGGGGCGGCCATCGGCAGGGGAGGGGAGCCTATGACGTGCCCTTCTGCCGTATCGCGTGCAGCTTTCCGACCGCTACCAGCTGCCGTTGTTCCCAGGCGGTTGCCGGGCGCAGCCGTCGGTAGTGGACGCGCCAGATGAGGCCCGTGGGCCGCTCCAGCTCGATGAAGGGCCCGTCCACGTTCCTCACGGTGCCGGGCATGTCGTAGTCCCGGTCGAAGATCACCGCGCCGATGAGAATGTCGTTCGGCCTGCCGAAAGCGGGCGTGTACCGGACGCTGCGCGGGGGTTTGGCAACAGGGTGCTTCGCTGCCATCAGGACCAGCCCCCGCGCCTACGCTCCGCGTTCTCCTTGGCCATCTGGCGTCGGATGCGCTGCATGGTCGGGCTGTCGTCGTCCGCTCGGCTGTGCTCCGGCTCACCGGAGACCACGGGCACAGGCACGGGGCACTCCGGGATTCCGCACTCGCACGGCGGGAATGCTAGGGCTGATGCCGGGGCCAGGTCCGCCCCCTCCGGGGAATCGGCGTTCACCGCTCCGCCGTCCGGTGCGGGTGGGCCGAGATGATCTCGCTGTACTTCCGGACGCCTGCCATGTCGCTGCGCGCTCGGCTTGAAGTACGTCCGTTGTGCGCCGCGTTGCAGATCACGCACTCGGGTACGGGCACGGGCTCAAGGTTCGGCATCGGAACGGCCGGAGCGGTCGTTTCCTCACTTCGGATCACAGCAGACAACCTCTCCAGACCGGCAAGAGTCGCGTTCAGGCTGGTCGGTGTGGGCGGAGCGTAGGGGCCTCGATAAACACCAGCGGGGTACAGGGCCCACCGACTGAGCCACGCCTCCCGCTCACTGCGGCGGGGCTTAAGGAAGGTGCGCTCCTCAGTCACGTCCGCTCCTCTCCGTAGCGGTTCCACTACCGGGGTGCGCCAGACTGGCCTAGAGTCAGAATCCCTTCAACTAGTCAGAAGTGAAGGAGGGGTTGCAGGCAGCATGGTCAACCGCAAGGAGTTAAGCCCTGAGAGCAGCCCACGAGCGGCCTTTGGCGCCCGTGTGCGCAGGTTGCGCGAGGGTCGTGGCTGGAGCCAAGAAGAGCTAGCCGCGAACGTGGAATATTCCAGCCAGCATATTTCGGCTGTTGAAACTGGCCGCAAGCCGCCAACCCTCCCCTTCTCACGCAAGCTCGATCTCGTGTTCGGCACAGGGGATACGGCCGATTCGTTCGAACGCGAGTGGCGCGAGATGCGGCACGGCTCGCTGTTGGAAGGGTTCCCGGAGTACGTCGGGTACGAGGGGCGAGCAGCAGAGATACGGCTGTACGAAATTGGAATCATCCCGGGCCTGCTCCAGACACCGGACTACGCGTCAGTGCTGGCTGACAGTGCCGTCAAGCGGGGCGCGATCACTCCCGAGCAAGCAGCAGAGCGGGTCTCGTTCCTGGCGGAGCGGCAAGAGACGCTGGAGCGGCATCGTCCACCCATGGTGTTCGTGGTGATGGACGAAAGTTGCATCCGACGGCCCATCGGCGGACACGAGATCATGGGCGCTCAGCTTGAACGACTGGTCGAGTTCGCTGCTCGTCCCACGACAGTGCTACACATCGCGCCGTTCAACATAGGCGAGCGCCGCACGTTCGACCTGCCGGTCAACTTGCTGACGCTCCCGGACCGATCAGTCGTCGCCTACGCCGAGTCTCAAGCGCAAGGACACCTGGATCGTGAGCCAGCCTCTGTTCTCCCCATGTTGACGGCCTACCATCAACTAGAGGCTGAAGCGCTGTCGCAGGCGGCATCCGTGGCCATGATCAACGAGGTACGAAAGGGCACCCCGTGACGACCGACGAATCCCCCCGCTGGTCCAAATCCTCCTACAGCAACAACGGCGGTAACTGCGTCGAGGTTGCCGCAAACCTCGTAGTCTCGCGCGGCGTGGTCCCCATCCGCGACTCCAAGAACCTCAGCGGTCCCATGCTGAACGTTCCCGCTGGTGCGTTCACCTCGTTCGTGGCGGGCATCAAGGCGGGCACACTCGACACTGTCTGATGCGGTACCGGTACCCCGTGCGCCCCAAGTTGAGCCCCGCCGTTCTCTTCCGGAGCGGCGGGGCTTCTAGTTGCCATTTCCGCATACGCGAAAAGCCCCGCACTCGCCCCCTGAGGGAGACAAGTACGGGGGCTCTGTGTGGCGATCAGCCGTTCAGGACTCGGGTAAGGCGAGCGGCAGCCTTACCGCCGAACATGGCGAGTCCACAATAGAAATCAATCCGGGTTCGGTAGACCGGCTTTTCGTGGGCCTCGCCCAAATCGGTTGCCTGAATCCCGCCGTTGGTGAGACCGGTTACCCCGGTGTCCGCCTCGGAAGCGCCGAAACGGACGGCGTACATGTCGCTGGTCTCCTTACCGTCCTCACCAGCCGTAAGCGGGATCACGTCCGTACCGTCGAGATTCTGGCCGGCGTCCAGGAGGGGAATCCCGTTCCATGTGGGAGCAAGCTTTCCCCCGATCTCGCTCATGAGGAGTTCACTGCCGCCCAGTCGCCGGAATCCAGACTTTATCTTGGCGATTATCTCACTGTTGGTATAGATGGCTCCGTTCGCTCCGCTGAGTCCGCGAACCCGACCGACCAGGGAATCCAGCGCATCAAAGAACGCGTATCCATCCGCCACGGGGGACGTCCCCCCGGCATCGACCACCTGTGATCCGATCAGCCTCTTTCGGAGACCGTCGAAACCTTTCGGGTTGACCATGATGTCACCGTTGAAGAACTGATCGGAGAAGTGAATTGATGCAGCCTTGATCTTCATGTGCGTGTGAATGGCGCGCTGTTCATTGAGATTGCTTCGCGTCTGAACAATGAACTTGTCGACATCCGCATCACCGCCGAGGATGGCAAGGGTTTCAATCCGCTGATTAACCGCACCAACGCTCTCTGGGTATGCCTCGTTCACAGCCCGGAAGGCAACACCCGGAAGCTTGGATTCTTCGTTGTACTTGTACGCGCTCCCCTGGACGTCGATAAGCGGCAGCCGATCGAGGATCGGCGATTCCTGAACGAACATTTCGATGACGCCAAGCTTGAGCATGTCCTGAGTGAGCTTGGCTGATTCAGCGAGCGTAAGAGCCATAGTTGTTTCTCCTGTCTTCAGTGTGGTTGACGAGTCGGCGATCAATCCCAGATACCCGAATCCTCATCATCGGCTTCCGGCGCTGTAATTGCGATTCGCGCACTCGGCGAGAGACCCAATTCGCGGATGTACCGGGCAAGCTGCGTCCGGTACTGCGCTGCAATGGTGGCCGCTCCGTTCTTCACCGTTCCGCGCTCTGCGGTCACCATCAGCCCGCGCTCTGAAAGGTCCCGCTCCGCCTGGTCGATACGGGCGACGCATACGCACAGATCTTTGACGGTCGCGTGGTCCACTTCGCCGATACCGGCGGCGACTTCCAACACCGGAACCACGCGCCGCCATTCTTGCGATGCGACTTCCCGGCATCGCGCGTTGGCCGTTTCCACTTCGGCAAACGGCGAGGGCGCGAACACTCCGGACCAGTCCGGTTCGGCAAGGATCGCGCGAGGGATTACCACTCCCTCTTTGATCGGCGTCTTTGACGGGTTTCCCTCGCGTGTCCGCTGCATGGCGGATGCGGGTCTGTATCGGTCAGCCACGAATTCCCACTTTCCTACTGGTTCAAAAGGGCGCCCAAAAACTCCTACAGCTCCGGCGAGAGTTTTTCTCCTCCCTCACGTGCAATCTCAGGAGGGGAAGGGGGCACCCGCCCTGGTCAGAACGACGGACGCTCGCCGGATTCACGACGGGAACGCGCTTCCGCAGCAAATCCACCAGGCTGTTTGCGTGCGGTCTCGCGGTTATGGCACGACGTGCACAGCGGACGCAGATGCTTCGCAGCGTCCGGATTCACGGCTCCCTGTGCGAGCAGCTGCTTTCGCGACAGCGGGAAATGGTCGGCAACCGACGCGCTACGACCGCACAGCACACACCACGGGTTCGTGTACAGGTACGCGCTGCGGATGCGCGGCCAAAGGCGCCCGTACGCGCTCGTCCCAGGTGTCACACGCTGCGCGGTCGCTCCCCTCTCATGGGCCGCACACCGGCCACCCGTGGTCAGCTCGGGACACCCGGGGACAGAGCACGGGGGGGCGGGGCTTGCGGGGCAAGGGGGATCACCTACATCGCGGGATGGGAGTTGTCGTCACACGGACATGAAAGGGACTCCTGCGGGACTCCGGCGGAATACTGGTAACGACGCATTCAGCGTGTTGGTCTTGGGTCATGGCAAACGACAAGGCAACAGCGCCCGCTTTCGAACTCCGCTGCGGCGGGCTGCACTTGACTATCCAGCGCGTCCCCGGGTGGCTGGTGGCAGCTCTCGCCACGGCCGCGGGAAGCGGACTCGCGGCATGGCTCACGTCGCGGTGATTCTTACCGCTCAGGGGCGGGGTCGCCGAGGCACGGGGGATCACCTCCGTGAGTGGTCAGCGGGCAGAGCATTGCTGGGCTTCGCGCCCTGCCAGCCCCGTCCGGTAGAGTCAGAGGGATCGATGAAGGGGGGTGTGATGGAAGAGGACGATCAGCTGAGCCCGTCCGAACTCCGGCTCATGGCACGGTTTGACGAGGTGCTGGCCAATTCTGCGGGGCGCGACCGGATCTTCGAACTCTTCTCCTACGTAGCCACGTTGGCGAAGAACCTCGACGGCATGTGGGTTGCTGACGAAGAGCCCACGTTGATCTTCGTGGCGAAGGGCACACGCGAGAGAGCCTGTAAGCAGCTTTGGCGCGCTGCTTGGGGTCTGCGTCACGCCACGACTAGCACCGAACGACGCGCGTATGTCCGCGAGTTCCTTGATGCGCTCGCCGAGTCGAGTGCGCAGCTCCTACAGATGCTTGCGCGTGTGCTGCTTGTACTTCTCTCGCGACTCTTGGGCCGCACTGCCACCTTTGACATACCGGCGTGGAAGCCTGTTCCGCTCGATTCCGCACCGCAGATCGCACCCCGAGGTCCGAACCCTGCTTTCCCCGTGAGCATCTACCGGGGCGGGCGCCAAAGCAGTTGTGCGCTGGGGAGCGCCGTACTGGCTGCCTAGGTAGCTCGCCGACCGTGTCAGGTCGGAAGGCTTAGTAAGCATCATGTTCAATCTGCCGGAAACGGCTCCCTGGTGGGCCGTGTTGGGTGTGGCGGTTCTCGGAATTGTTGTCTTCGGTATTCCGCGTTTCGTCCGCGCGATGTGGCCGCAATCCTCCGTCCACCGCAAGGAACTGTTGCGAGAGTGGCAGCGACAGCGCGAGCAGAAGAGGGCCCAGAAGTATGAGCAGGAACGGGCTCGTCGGCGAAAGGAACTCGGCAACCGCGAATGAGACGTGCCAGGGCGGGGACTTACTTGAGTTCCCGCCCGCGCACGGCCCCGAACTCCGTGCTCGTCTTCAGCCCGTGGCACCCGTGGCACAACACCGGGAAGCAGATGCGGGCTTGTTGCACGCACCGCCGCCTGAGTAGTACTGGCACTCGTAGGACCCGCCGCCGAAGGACATCGCGTGCCCGCAGTCCGCGCACCGCAGAAGCCCTGTGAGCGGGTGGACCCGGCGCCCTGCCTGGGGCTCGGCGGTGTTGAACATCTGGTGTCCGGAGACGAGCCGGCGGGCCCGTGCGGCAAGACCGGCGGGAATCATCTGCGGCAGGACATCGTCTGTGACACAGCGGACCCGCTCGCCCATGCTGTTCAGGTAGTGCGCCGGGACCTTCCCCGCGTTCGTGAGGGTCAGCCACCCCTCATAGACCGGATGCACGAGGACGGCCCGGATGGTCGCACCGGTCCATGCCCTACCCGTGGCGGACACGATCCCTTCGGCGTTGAACGCGCGGGATATGGCTCGCGCTGACATGCCCTCGGCGATCCCCGTGTAGATGCGCACGACTACTTCCCACGGCGTGATTTCCCGCTTGCCCTTGGCCAGGCAGATGTAGGGGGTGTGGTCCGGGGACAGCTTGCGCGTGGCGGGGTCGGCGACCAGGCCGAACGGGGCGCGTGCGAGCCAGCGTCCCTCGTTGCGCTGCTTGGCCTTGGTGCTGCGGACGTTGTGTGACAGGCGCTGTGAGTACTCACGTGCGTTCTCGGCACGGTCGGTGATCCATCGGCGGTCCCGCTCGTCCATGGAGTCAAGACGCTCGTAGTCGAAGATCACCCGGGCTTTGCCGAGGATCGGCACGACCGCTTCGGCGCCCTTGCGGCTGAACCTGTCGAGCGCGTACACCCACAGACAGGTCACTTCACCGTTCAGTACGGCGTCCATGGCCGCGTCGTACTTCGGACGCTTCACGTCCGACCAGGCAGACAGGTTCTCCTTCCACACCTTGCGGACGCGGTAGCCGTTCTCATCGGCCCACGCACGGCCCCGCTCCTCCTGTGCGCGGATGGAGAGGGCCCGTTCCCCCTCGCGGACGACCTTGGACTTTCTGAGCAACAGGTCAACTTCGGGGCGGTTGTCGCATGCGGCAGGGACAGGGTCTGTGACCCGTTCGGTGGTCTTCTTCATGGTCTCTCGGGAGACCAGAGGTTTCCTGCGCGCCTTGACCGGTGTGGCTGTCGCCATGGGGTACCCCCTGTGACCAGCGGAAACGTCCCGCTACCCGAGCAAGTCCCAGAGTGTTGGACCTACTGGGGGAGGGGTCCCCGGAGGGGATCCGTGCAGGGGGACGGTCCTTTGCCGACTGCTGGCCGGTGGGCCCTGCGGGGCTGCGCACCAGTGGAGTGGGGCGGCCCGGCACCGGCTCAGCGGCTGTTCGTATGTGCGGGGCTGGGATTCATGCCCCGCTGGTGGGGGTGCGTGGGTGGTGGGGCGGGTGTGACGGGTGAGGCGGCCAGTGGGCGTCTGGAGGGCCGTGATGTGCGGTGGAGCCAGGTTTCCTGGCAGCGGGACGCATCACCGACCGGAGGAGCCCCGAAAGGGCCCACAAAGTGGGACATACGGGTCGGATGGCAGGTGTGCCCGGCAATGGCGGGTCACCAGCGGGGCATGAGCCCCAACTACCCACCCACACCTGCCCGCTGAGCCGGTGCCGGGCCGCCCCACTCCACTCCCGCGCCCCCACCCCACCGGCCAGCAGTCGGCAAAGGACCGTCCCCCTGCACGGATCCCCTCCGGGGACCCCTCCCCCCGGGCCGCCCCCCTCAAAGCAGCACTTGCGGTGGAGGGCTGGGAGTCAAAGGTGAAGCGCAGCGCAATCGGCGCAGCCGACGCGACGAAGGAGCGCCCTTGACGCCCAACCCGCAACCGCGAAACTGAAGCCTTGAGGGGCGGCCCCCACCCGCCATCACACCCCCCGGCCCACCCCGGATACCTCTCGGTCCTCACCCCCACCCGACAACCAACCGCCACCAGCGGGGCAGGAAACCCAGCCGTCCACGGGGGCAAGACGCTGAGCCGGTGCCGGGCCGCCCCACTCCACTCCCGCGCAGACCAGCCATCCACCTGCCCACCCACCACCCCGCCCCCATCCGGGGCTCAGCAACACCCCCGTCCGGGGGCCAGGCCTCCTGACCTGGGGTGTGTTCCGTCGGAGACTTCTGGGTGTCACGCCGCTGATCAGCGGCCACAACCAGACAGACGACGGGGATCGACCATGACCGACCGGACTCGGCGGAACATCGTGCGCGGCGCGGCAGTAGCAGCCGCCGGAGGGGTTATCGGCCTGCACGGCGGGCCACCCTTCGGCGCGCAGGCAGCCGCCGCTACCACCGCGACCGCCACACCCATTCCCGAACCCACCCGCCCCTTCCTCGAAGGCCCCTTCGCGCCCGTAGCCGACGAGCTCACCGCCTTCGATCTCCCCGTCACCGGCCGCATCCCCCGCGAGCTCAACGGTCGCTATCTGCGCAACGGCCCCAACCCCCTCGGTCTTGAGGACCCCGTGGCGCACCACTGGATGCTCGGCGAAGGGATGGTCCACGGCGTACGCCTCCGGAACGGCCGCGCCGAGTGGTACCGCAACCGCTGGATACGGTCGGCCGCCGTGGCACGCAAGCTAGGCGAGCCGTACGACGGTCCGGTTCCGGAGGGCGACTTCGCGACCAACACCCACGTGATCCCCTACAAGGGCCGCGTTCTGGCGATGCAGGAGAGCGGGGCGCTGCCGTACGAACTCGACGACGAGCTGAACACCATCGGCACGCATGACTTCGGCGGAACGCTGAGCGGCGCGTTCACCGCGCACACCAAGTTCGACGCGCGAGCCGACGAGCTGCACGCGATCGCGTACTACCCGACGTGGGACCACGTCCGGCATCTCGTCGTGGACCGCACAGGCCGGGTCGTACGGACCACGCGGATCCCGGTCGCCGACAGCCCGATGATGCACGACTTCGCCCTGACCGAGAAGCACGTGGTCGTCTTCGACATGCCGGTGACCTTCGATCCCGTCGCGGCCGGGGCGGGCGCCCCCGTCCCGTACGTCTGGAACGACCGGCACCCGGCGCGCGTCGGGGTGATGCCACGGGCCGGTGGCCGGATCCGCTGGTTCGAGGTGCCGTCCCTCTTCTACTCGCACACCCTGAACGCCTACGACGAGGGCTCGTCCGTGGTCGTGGATCTGACCACCATGCCGGCGCCCTTCTTCACGGCCGGCCGGGGCTCCGGCGGTCCCACCGCGCTCGGGACCCCGTCCCTCGACCGCTGGACGATCGACCTGGCACACGGCCGCGTGCGTACGCGACGTCTCGACGACCGTCCGCAGGAGTTCCCGCGGGTCAACGAGGTGCTGGTGTCCCGGCGGCATCGCTACGCGTACTCCGCCACGGCGGGGGCGATGTGGCAGGCGTATCTGACGGTCGACGGCGTGCCGCCGGACCGTGCCTTCAGCAACGCCCTGATCAAGCACGATCTGCTCCGTGGCACCACCGAGGTGCACCGTTTCCCCCGGAACGCGGCTGCGGGCGAGGCCGTGTTCGTACCCTCGCGGACGGAACCCCGCGCCACCGAGGACACCCGCACCGAGGACACCCGCGCCGAGGACGACGGCTACGCGCTCGCCTATGTGCACAATCCCGAGCGCGGCGCGGCCGACCTGGTCATCCTCGCCGCACAGGACTTCACCGGCGAGCCGGTCGCCCGGATCCATCTGCCGGGACGGGTCCCCCTCGGTTTCCACGGCAGTTGGGTCCCCGACGCGTAACCGCACGATCACGCGACCGCACAACCACGCAAACGTGCGACCGTGCGACCACGCAACCGCCCCTCCGGGTCACCCGCCGCCCCGCCGCCCGTCAGCCCCCCGCATCCGGGACCGGGCCGCCAGAGGCGGGGCCCTGACCCAACGCCGCCCGGTCCGCGATCCGTTGCCCCATCGGGCGGCGGTCCAGCGCCTCCAGCGCCTCGCCGATCAGCCGGCTCAGCGGATACGGCAGCTCCGCCTCGAACTCCGCCGCCGCGGCCGCGGTCGCCTCCCACTCGGCGTTCAGCGCCGGAAGCAGCTCCTCCGCCCGGGGGGTCAGCCGGACCATGCGCCGCCGGGCGTCGTCCCCCGGAGCCAGGACGACCAAGCCGTCCTTGGCCATCTGCGCGACGGTCTGACTCGCCGCGGAGTGCGTCACTCCGGTCGCCTGGGCCAGTTCGCGGATGGAGCACGGCCCCGGAGCGGCGGCCAGGGCGCGGACGACGGGGGTGTAGCGGGGGCGGAAACCGTCCATCCCGAGATCCGTGTAGACCGCTTCGACACCGGCTTCGAGACGGTCGAGGAGATGCCGCAGCCGGGTCCCGAGCAGTTCGGGACCCGGTGGGCGGCGGGCCGATGGATCTGGATGGCAGCTGTCCGACGTCATAAAAGAAAATGTAACAGTGCTGTTGTATATATAGGGTCGGCGTCGGCATCACCGAACCGAACGAATCGCCCCGCGCGCCGCACCCAGGGAGCCGACCCCATGCCCCGAGCCGAGAACCAGCCCGAGGACCAGCCCCAGTCCCCGGATCCGCTCTACCCGCCCATCGAGCCCCACGACCACGGCATGCTCGACGTCGGCGACGGCAACCTCGTCCACTGGGAGGTCTGCGGCAATCCGCACGGCAAGCCCGCGCTCGTCGTCCACGGCGGCCCCGGATCCGGAGCCGGCCCGCGCTCCCGGCGGTTCTTCGACCCCGAGCGCTACCGCACCGTCCTGTTCGACCAGCGCAACTGCGGACGCAGCACCCCGCACGCGAGCGACCCGGCCGCCGACATGCGCCACAACACCACCGACCACCTCATCGCCGACATGGAGCGGTTGCGGATCCATCTGGGGATCGACCGCTGGCTGCTGTACGGCGGCTCCTGGGGCTCGACGCTGATCCTGGCGTACGCCGAGCGGCACCCCGAACGCGTCTCCGCGATCGTCATCGCCGGGGTCACCACGACCCGGCGGTCGGAGATCGACTGGCTGTACGGGGGCGTCGGACAGATCTTCCCCGAGGAGTGGGACCGCTTCCGCGCGGGCGTCCCCGAGGCCGAGCGCGGCGGGCGCACCGTCGATCTCGTCGCCGCCTACGCCCGGCTGACGGAGCATCCCGACCCGGCCGTACGGGAGCGGGCCACGACCGACTGGTGCGCCTGGGAGGACGCCGTACTCTCCATGGAGCCGCACGGTTCCGCGCACCCCTTCGGCGGGCGGGAACTCGCCGCCCGGCGGGCCGTCGTCCGGATCTGCGCGCACTACTTCTCGCACGGCGCCTGGCTCGACGAGGGCGCGCTGCTACGCGACGCGGGGCGGCTGGCGGGGATCCCCGGCGTACTGGTGCACGGCCGCTTCGATCTGAGCGCGCCCCTCGGTACGGCCTGGGAGCTGGCGCGCGCCTGGCCGGACGCCCGGCTGATCGTCATCGAGGACGCGGGGCACAAGGGCAGCGCGGCGGAGCGGCGCGAAGTACGGGCGGGGCTCGACGCGTTCGCGAGCTGAGCCGAGCCGAGCTGATCCGAGCCGAGCCACGCCGGGCTGCGCCGGTCCGCGACGGCCACAAGGACCAGCAGGGGTTGCTTCGAGTGCGCTCGAACGCGTTGGCTGTGGAGTCATGAAGTACACGCAGCTCGGACGCACCGGACTCAAGGTAAGCCGACTCGTCCTCGGGACGATGAACTTCGGCCCGCTCACCAATGAGGCCGACAGTCACACGATCATGGACGCCGCGCTCGACGCGGGCATCAATTTCTTCGATACCGCCAATGTCTACGGCTGGGGCGAGAACAAGGGCCGCACCGAGGAGATCCTCGGCACCTGGTTCGCCAAGGGCGGCGACCGCCGCGACAAGGTCGTCCTGGCCACCAAGGTCTACGGGAACATGGGCGGCGACGGCGACGCGTGGCCCAACCACGACAAGCTCTCCGCCCTCAATATCCGCCGCGCGGTCGACGCGAGCCTCAAGCGGCTCCAGACCGACCACATCGATCTCTACCAGTTCCACCACATCGACCGTGACACCCCGGTCGACGAGATCTGGCAGGCCATCGACACCCTGATCCAGCAGGGCAAGATCATTTACGCGGGCTCCTCCAACTTCCCCGGCTGGAAGATCGCCCAGACCAACGAGACCGCCCACAGGCTCGGTTCGTACGGCCTGGTCAGTGAGCAGTGCCTGTACAACCTGGCCGAGCGCCGCGCCGAGATGGAGGTCATCCCGGCCGCGCGGGAGTACGGCCTCGGGGTCATCCCCTGGTCGCCGCTGAGCGGCGGTCTGCTGGGCGGCGTGATCAAGAAGGAGGTGCAGGGCGGACGGCGCGCCTCCGGCCGTGCCGCCGAGGCGCTCGCCAGCACCAGCACCCGCGCGCAGGTCCAGTCGTACGAGGACCTGCTGGACAAGCACGGCATCGAGCCCGGCGAGGCGGCGCTCGCCTGGCTGCTCACCCGGCCCGGGGTGACGGGCCCGATCGTCGGCCCGCGGACGCTGGAGCAGCTGGAGTCGGCCGTGCGGGCGGTCGAGCTGGAGCTGTCGGAGGAGGTCCTGTCCTCGCTGGACGAGATCTTCCCGGGCCCGGGGCCGGCGCCGGAGGCCTTCGCCTGGTAGTACGCCGACGACGCCACGACCAGGGCCGCGACGCGGCCAGGGCGTGTCCAGGGGCGGCCGCGGCCGGTGACTAACCGACCGCGGCCGCCACAGCGATGATCGCGAACATCAGCACAAGCACGCCCGCCATGATGCGGTTCCGGGTTTTGGGGTCCACAGGTCGAGGTTAACGGCCGGGTGTGACAGCACCGACCCCCGGGTTACCCGGACGCCGCACCGCCCAGCGGACAGCGCGCCACCGCCTCGTACCGCGGCTGCTCCCCCGGCACCCCGCTCTCCGGCAGCCGGCTGCGTACGAGCACGAGCTCGGCCACCTCCCACGGCGTGCCCTCGAACCCGCCGAGGGCCTCCGCGTACAGCCGCAGGTCCACATCCGCCCGGCGGGCCGGATCCGCGCCGCCGGCCACAGCACTGTCGGTCACAGCACTGTCGGTCATATCCGTGCGGCCACCACGGCTGCCGCGGCCACCACGGCGGCTACGGCCGCCACGGCCTCGCGCCAGTGTCAGATGCGCCTGGTAGTGGCGGTGCTCCTCCATCGGCACTCCGGCCCGCCGCGCCGCCGCGTCGGCGCGCTCCGCGAGGCGGCGCAGCTCGCCGATTCCCCCGGCGGCCCCGGCCCACAGGAACCGCCCGTCGAAGTGCCCGCCCCCATGAATACGGAGCGGAAACGGTTCCGTACGCCGCGCGGCCCGCTCCAGCCGCTCGGTCAGCTCCGGCAGCAGCTCGTCCTCGACCTCTCCCATGAAGGCCAGCGTGAAGTGCCAGCCGTCGCGCTCGGTCCACCGCAGCCCGTCGGCGCCGCGCAGCCCCCGGAGCCGGTGCACGGCACGGGCCAGTTCCTCGACGGCTTCGGGGGGCGGCAGTACGGCGGCGAACAGTCTCATGCTCATGAAGCCGAGTCTCCCAGCCGTACGAAACCGTACGTAACCCGGTCACCGTGCGTATCGTTGTACTGCGCGGCTGCCGCATCCTCGCGGCAGCGGGGAGGAGCGCCAGGATGACCGCCGTCGTAGAGACCGTCAGGATCGCCATGGCCGAGGAGAGCAACGAGCTGACTCTGGACAAGATGTTCGAGATGCTCGAAGAAATGCCCGTCCCCGAGGGATACAAGGTCGAGATCGTCGGGGGGGCCATTTACATGTCGCCGCAGCGGGACACTCATTGGGAGATCATCCGGCGCTTTCTGTGGGCCTTGGATGACACGTTCGGCAGGTCCGCGAAGGTGAAGTCCGACGTGCGGTTCGACTTTCCCGGACACTTGAACGGGTTCTGCCCCGACGTCGTCAAGCTGGCCGCTGACGCACAGCAGGATCCGCGTGGCCGATGGGACTTCGCGGACGTGGAGTTCATCGCCGAGGTGATCTCGAAGGACACGGCCGCGAACGACTACGGCCCGAAGAAGGCCGTGTATGCCACGGCCGGCATCCCCGTCTACGTCATCGCGGATCCGTACACCGGCAGGTGCCACGTCTACACAGATCCGAAGGAGGGGGAGTACACGGGCGAACTGACCGCCACCTTCGGCATGGAAATCGACCTCACTATCTCTGGCTCAGCCCTGACATTGCAGACTGACGACTTCCCCCGTCGCTGACACCGCGACTTATGGTGGTCCGCACCCAAGTTCATCGGTCCGGACCACCCTCGTCTACGCGGCCGTCGCCAGCTGCTCCTT
The DNA here is from genome assembly GCF_042790125.1 of Streptomyces scopuliridis. Lineage (GTDB taxonomy): Bacteria > Actinomycetota > Actinomycetes > Streptomycetales > Streptomycetaceae > Streptomyces > Streptomyces scopuliridis_A. The sequence goes on along the minus strand of NZ_JBHTZS010000008.1, from coordinate 212,607 downwards.
CCTCGGCACGAACGCCACATGCGGGCGTCCGCCGCGCAGGTCGACCTTCAGCCGTACCCCCGCCACCCGGGTCAGGATCAGACCGACCGTCGCCGCCGCGAGCAGCGAGACCACGCCGCCCGTGGCGAAGCCGACGCGGGCGCCGTACGTATCGGTGACCCAGCCGAGGAGCGGGCCGCCGATGGGGGTGCCGCCGACGAAGACCATCATGTAGAGGCTCATCACCCGGCCCCGCATCTCCGGGTCCGCCGCCATCTGGACGCTCGTGTTGGCGCTGATGTTGGTCGTCAGGCCGAGCATGCCGATGGGCAGGAGCAGCAGCGAGAACAGCCAGACCCACGGCGAGAAGGACACTACGATCTCCAGCACACCGAAGGCCATCGCCGCGAGGACGAGCAGCCGCAGCCGGCTGGAGCCGCGGCGGGCGGCGAGCAGGGCGCCCGCCAGGGAACCGGCCGCCATCAGGATGTTGAAGAAGGCGTACAGCCCGGCACCGCCGTCGTAGACCTCGTGCGCGTACGCCGTCAGCCAGATCGGGAAGTTGAAGCCGAAGGTGCCGATGAAGCCGATCAGGACGATCGGCCAGATCAGCTCGGGATGGCCGCGCACATAGCGCAGTCCCTCCCTGAGCTGGCCCTTTCCACGCGGTACGCGGACGGACTTGTGCAGTTCGTGCTGGCGCATCAGCAGCAGTCCGGCGAGCGGGGCGAGGAAGGACAGACCGTTGAGCATGAAGGCCCAGCCGCTGCCGACCGTGGTGATCAGAACACCGGCGACGGCGGGGCCGATGAGCCGGGCGGACTGGAAGTTGGCCGAGTTGAGACTGACCGCGTTGCGCAGCTGGTCGGGGCCGACCATCTCGGAGACGAAGGACTGGCGGCTCGGGTTGTCGACGACCGTCACCATGCCGAGCAGGAAGGCGATCAGATAGACGTGCCAGACCTGGACATGTCCGGAGAGCGTCAGGACGGCGAGCGAGAGGCCGCACAGGCCCATCGCGCTCTGGGTGAAGAGCAGCAGCTGACGCTTCGGGTAGCGGTCGGCGATGACGCCGCCGTAGAGGCCGAAGACCAGCATCGGCAGGAACTGGAGAGCCGTCGTGATGCCGACGGCCGCAGATGAGCCGGTGAGGCTGAGGACCAGCCAGTCCTGGGTGATCCGGGACATCCACGTACCGATGTTGGAGACGACGGCGCCCGTCGCGAACAGCCGGTAGTTGCGGATCTTCAGCGACGAGAAGGTCCCGCCGCCGGTCGTGCGCTCGACGGCCGTGCCGTCGGGTATCTCACCGTCGGATATCTCGCCGTCAGCTGTCCCGCCGTCAGATGCACAGCTGTCGGATGTACAGCTGTCGCGCGGACCGCTGTCCTGAGTCGCGCTCTGCGGAGTCGCGCTCTGCGGAGTCGCGCTCTGCGGAGTCGCGCTCTCCGGGGCCGTGCCCTCCGAAGCCGGACTCGGCGTAACCGGACTCGGCGTGACCGGAGTCCGCGAAGCCGGACTCTGCGAAGTGGGGCTCTGCGAGGGCTGCGAGGGCCGTGGGGTGGCTCTGTCCGAGGTGGTGAGGTCGTGGGTGGATTTCGGTGCGGGGGCGGAGTCTGCTCCGGATCCCGTACTCAAAGTGGGTTCGCCTCCTAACAGCGCGCGGATTACAAGTGGGCGAGCTTTTCCAGTACGGGGGCGGCAGCGCGCAGCTTCGCCCACTCGTCATCGTCCAGGCCCTCAGCGAGGGACGCCAGCCAGACATTGCGCTTGCGACGGCTCTCTTCGAGCATCGCCTCGGCCCGCTCTGTCTGGCTGACCACCTTCTGCCGACGGTCGTCGGGGTGCGGCTCGAGCCTGACGAGACCCTTCGCTTCGAGCAGCGCCACAATGCGGGTCATCGACGGCGGCTGGACGTGCTCCTTGCGCGCCAGCTCGCCCGGGGTGGCGGAACCGCAGCGGGCCAGGGTGCCCAGTACCGACATCTCGGTGGGGCTCAGCGACTCGTCGACACGTTGGTGTTTCAGGCGCCGGCCCAGCCGCATGACGGCCGAGCGAAGAGAGTTCACGGCGGCTTCGTTCTCGTCGCCGTGGGGTAGGTCAGGCATGTTTGTTAGGGTAACTCATTACCCATTCTAAATACCACCGGGATGCACGCACCCCGCTCATGCGCGGGCGCAAAGATCATGCGGAGGATCACCCGTACGAGTGAGAGCGCTGCGGAAAGTGACGCGCCGGGGCGCGTACGGGCCCGAGGCTGGTGCGTATGGGATCGACAGTGCTCAGCCTGCGGATCGACGGTGAGCTGCTCGACCGGCTCCGGCGGCATGCCGCCATACGCGGAATGAGCGTCCAGGACTATGTGGTCCGGACGCTCATTCGCGACGACTTCGACGAACGCTTCAAGTCGGCCGTCGAGGAGACGGAGAAGTTCTACGGGGTGAAATGAGGCGGCCACGCCAGGCCCGAACCGAGGCGGCTGCGCCAGGCCCGAAACGAGGCGCCTACGTCAGGCCCAGCGCCGGCATCGCGTAGTAGAAGACGAAGACCGCCGAGACGACATACATCGCCACCGGCACCTCACGGCCGCGCCCGGCCGCCAGCCGCAGCACGCTGAAACTGATGAAGCCGATACCGATGCCGTTGGTGATCGAGTAGGTGAACGGCATCATCACCATCGCCAGGAACGCCGGAACGGCGATGGTGTAGTCGCTCCAGTCGATGTCCCGTACCGAACCGGCCAGGATCAGGAAGCCGACCGCCACCAGAGCCGGTGTCGCGGCCTGGGACGGGACCATCGTCGCGAGTGGCGTGAGGAACAGCGCCACCGTGAAGAGCAGACCCGAGACGATGGACGCCAGCCCGGTCCGCGCCCCCTCGCCGACACCGGCCGTGGACTCCACGTAGCAGGTGTTCGCCGAGGCCGAGGACGCGCCGCCGGCCGCGACGGCGATGCCGTCGACGAAGAGGACCTTGTTGATACCGGGCAGATTCCCCTGCTTGTCCATCAGCTTGGCCTCGTCGCCGACGCCGAGGATCGTGCCCATCGCGTCGAAGAAGGACGACAGCAGCACGGTGAAGACGAACAGCACCCCGGTCAGGATGCCGGCCTTCTCGAAGCCGCCGAACAGGCTGAAGTCCCCGATCAGACCGAAGTCCGGGGTGGAGACCGGGTTGCCCGGCCACTTCGGGGTCGTCAGACCCCAGCTCGGCACCTTCACGACCGCGTCGATGATCATCGCCAGGACCGTCATCGCCACGATGGAGATCAGGATCGCGCCGGGCACCTTGCGGACGATCAGCGCGAGCGTGAGCAGCACCCCGAGGACGAAGACCAGGACCGGCCAGCCGTGCAGATGCCCGTTGGAGCCGAGCTGGAGCGGCACGGTCGTGTGGGCGATGTCCGGGATACGTGAGACGAAGCCGGAGTCGACCAGACCGATCAGCATGATGAAGAGGCCGATACCGATCGCGATGCCCTTGCGCAGCCCGAGCGGCACGGCGTTCATCACGCGCTCCCGCAGACCGGTCGCCACCAGCAGCATCACCACGAAACCGGCGAGTACGACCATGCCCATCGCGTCCGGCCAGCTCATCCTGGGGGCGAGCTGGAGGGCGACGACGGTGTTGATGCCGAGGCCGGCCGCCAGGGCGATCGGCACATTGCCGATGACCCCCATCAGCAGCGTGGAGAAGGCCGCGGTCAGCACGGTCGCGGTGACCAGCTGACCGTTGTCGAGCTGATGCCCGTACATGTCCTTCGCGCTACCGAGAATGATCGGGTTGAGCACGATGATGTACGCCATCGCGAAGAAGGTGGCGAAGCCGCCGCGTACTTCACGACCGACCGTGGAGCCGCGCTCCGAGATCTTGAAGAACCGGTCCAGCCCGCCGGACGGCCGACCGGGGGTCGGCGGCTGGGCATCGGAATCGACCGGAGCGGTGGCCGAGGGGGGCATGCGGAACCTCAGTCGTCGTACGAGCAGGGGCAGACAGGACAGGGCAGGACGGGCCAGGAAAGAACAAAATCCAGCCCGCCTTGGACATTCAGACGAATAAATCAAGTCAGCGAGAAACCGTTTCAGTATGAATACATAAGTCGAAGATCGCTATCTCCGCGCGTAGACCCTTGCACCGCCCGCCTCCGCGACCCCCTGTCGACCCCGCATAGACTGACGGGCATGACCGGTTCTTGGACGGGAACTCCCCGGCGTGCGGCGCCCGAGCCCCTGGAGGGGCCGGTCGTCGGCACCATCACGGGCGGCACGATCATCTGGTTCGCCCTCTTCTTTCTTCAGCTCCCGTTCTACGGCTGGTTCAGCGACCACGGGCACGCCTGGTGGATCTGGACCTGCCTCGCCGGCGGCGGCCTCGGGCTCATCGGCATCTGGTACGTACGGAAACGGGACGCGGCGATCAAGCGCGCGGCGGCGCGGAAGGCGGCCGGCGCCGAGGACCCCGACGACACCCCCTGACCGGTTCCCCGGCCGGCACCCTGAGGACGGGACCCTGACAACGGGACCCTGACGGCGGCACCCTGACAACAGGACCCCCGGCCCGGCCCCGACCGAGCCCGGCCAAAGTCGCACCCCGGCCCCGCTCCCCGTACTGCCTGGGGACGATCCGCCTCGTCCCCGGGTCGGATCTTCTCCCCGGCCGGCGGGTGAACGCGCCCGACCGGCCGTACCGTCGGAACCATGACGCAGCGGGCGAAGATCGACACCGACGGCCCCGAGCCCCATGGCCCCGAGCCGCACGGCCGCGGATCTCACGGCCCGACCGACCCGACCGACCCCACTGGAGCGGCCGGTTCACCCGGCCGCACCGGCCCGGCCATCGACGCGGGCGCCGAACTCGACCCCGTACACCCCATGCGGCCACCCCGCCCCAGCGATCGCCACAGCGGCCTGACCGCCGCCGAGGTCGCGCGTCATATCGCCCGCGGTGAGGTCAACGACGTCCCGGTCCGCAGCAGCCGCTCACTCTCCGAGATCGTCCGTGCCAACGTCTTCACCCGCTTCAACGCGATCATCGGCGTGCTCTGGGTGATCATGTTCTTCGTCGCGCCGATCCAGGACACCCTCTTCGGCTTCGTGATCATCGCGAACACCGGAATCGGCATCATCCAGGAGTGGCGCGCCAAGCGGACCCTCGACGGACTCGCCGTCATCGGCGAGGCGAAGCCGACCGTACGGCGTGACGGCGTCTCCGCCGAGATCTCCACCAGCGAGATCGTCCTCGGGGACCTCATCGAGCTGGGCCCCGGTGACAAGGTCGTGGTCGACGGCGAGATGGTCGAGGCCGACAGCATCGAGGTCGACGAGTCGCTGCTCACCGGCGAGGCCGATCCGGTCCTGAAACGCCCCGGCGACCAGGTGATGTCGGGCAGCTTCGTGGTCGTGGGCGGCGGCGCGTTCCGGGCGACCAAGGTCGGGCGCGACGCCTATGCCGCGCAGCTCGCGGAGGAGGCGTCCCGCTTCACGCTGGTCGACTCCGAGCTGCGCAACGGCATCAGCACGATCCTCAAGTACGTCACGTGGATGATGATCCCGACCGCCCTCGGCCTGATCGTCAGCCAGCTCGTCGTCCAGCAGACCGACGTCAAGAACTCCATCGCCAGGACCGTCGGCGGCATCGTCCCGATGATCCCCGAGGGGCTCGTCCTGCTGACCTCCGTCGCCTTCGCGATCGGTGTCATCCGGCTCGGCCGCAAACAGTGCCTGGTGCAGGAGCTGCCCGCCATCGAGGGGCTGGCGCGCGTCGATGTCGTCTGCCTCGACAAGACGGGCACGCTCACCGAGGGAGGCATGGACGTCCGCGAGCTGCGACCGCTGAACGGCGCGGACGTGACGTACGTACGGCAGGTCCTCGGCGCGATCGGGCAGTCCGACCCGCGCCCCAACGCCAGCCTCCAGGCGATCATCGACGCCTACCGCGACGAGAGCGGACGGTGGCCCGTCACGAAGGCGCTGCCGTTCTCCTCCGTACGCAAGTACAGCGGTGCCGCCTTCGGCGAGGCCGACGGGGAGTCCCCGCGCTGGCTGCTCGGCGCGCCCGATGTGCTGCTGGCCTCCGACGATCCCGCGCTCGCCGAGATCGACCACCTCAACCAGCAGGGCCTGCGCGTCCTGCTGCTCGCCCGCACCGACAGCGAGCTCGACGCCCCCGACGCCGCGTACGGGGCCCGCGCGACCGCGCTCGTCGTCCTGGAACAGCGGCTGCGGCCCGACGCCGCCGACACCCTCGCCTACTTCGCGGAACAGGACGTCGTCGCCAAGGTCATCTCCGGCGACAACGCGGTCTCGGTCGGCGCGGTGGCCGGAAAGCTCGGCCTCCCGGGCGCGGAGCGCACGGTCGACGCCCGGCAACTGCCCGCGGAGCGGGCGGAGATGGCCGAGGCGCTGGACTCCGGCGCGGTCTTCGGCCGGGTCACCCCGCAGCAGAAACGCGACATGGTCGGCGCGCTCCAGTCACGCGGGCATACGGTCGCGATGACGGGGGACGGCGTCAACGACGTCCTGGCGCTGAAGGACGCGGACATCGGCGTCTCGATGGGCTCGGGCTCGGAGGCGACGCGCGCCGTCGCCCAGATCGTGCTGCTGAACAACAGCTTCTCGACGCTGCCGTCGGTGGTCGCCGAGGGGCGCCGGGTCATCGGCAACATCACGCGCGTGGCGACGCTGTTCCTGACGAAGACGGTCTACTCGGTGCTGCTGGCGATCCTGGTGGCCTGCTTCCAGGTGGAGTACCCGTTCCTGCCGCGCCATCTGACGCTGCTCTCCACGCTGACGATCGGCATCCCGGCGTTCTTCCTGGCGCTGGCCCCCAACACGGAGCGCGCCCGGCCGAACTTCGTACGCAGGGTGATGCGGTACGCGATCCCCTCGGGCATCATCGCGGCGATCGCCACCTTCACCACGTATCTGCTGGCCCGGAGCTACTACTCCGGCCCCGACGCCCTGAACGCGGAGACCAGCGCGGCCACGCTGACGCTGTTCCTGGTCTCCATGTGGGTGCTGGCGATCGTCGCGCGCCCCTACACCTGGTGGCGGATCTGCCTGGTGGTGTCGATGGGGGTGGGGTTCCTGGTGGTGCTGGCCGTGCCATGGCTCCAGCACTTCTTCGCGCTGAAGCTGGTGGGTACGACGATGCCGTGGGCGGCGGTCGCGATCGCGGTGGTGGCGTCGGCGGCGCTGGAGTTCTGCTGGCGGTGGGTGGGCCGCAGATACCCGGCGTAGGGCCTGTCCAGCGGACAGGCCCTGGCCCGGAGCCGGCGAGGGGCCGGGCCCGCCCCGGCCACCCTCAGTCGAACCAGCGGTCCCTGGCCAGCTCCGCCGTCCGCGACGGGTCCTCCAGCAGCGCCGCGACCTCGAAGCGCCGCGGCCACTGTCCCGCCGCCCAGGCGAGCCCCGCCGCCACGCCCTCCAGCGTCGCCGCGTGCAGCACTCCGTCCGGCGTACGGCGCCAGTCCAGCTCGACTCCGCCCGCGAGGAGTTCCTCGTGCTCCACATAGGTGCCGGGGGTGTCCGCGCCCAGCAGTACGCGGACGGACTCCGGGACCGTGTGCTCCTCGCCCTCCGTGGTCACCTCCGCCGCGCCGGCCATCACCTCGCTCAGCCGCCGCACCTGGAGCAGCTCGGCCAGCTCGGCCACCCGGGTCGGCGAGACCGGCAGCAGCGGCAGTCCGCCCGCCAGCGGCAGCAGATCGGGCGCGTCCGCGATCACCGCGTCCGCCGCGTCGGCCACCCGCACCTCGCCGTCGACGACCGTCCGCAGCTCGTCCGGGAGCGTCACCTGCTCGGGATCGAGGTCCGCGAGCGCGGTGTAGAGCCCGTGCAGCTGCTCCGGGGTCACCGCCCGGTCCGGGTCGGCCAGCCTCCCCAGCAGCTCCGCCGCGCCACCCGGCTCGTCCAGCAGCGCGGCGACCGACGTCCGTACCCCCAGCGCCCGCAGCACCTGCGCGTCGTCGAAGCCCGTCGCGTCCACGGAGTCGTACAGCCCCGCCAGCAGCGGGTCACCGCTCGCGGCCCGCAGGCCGGCCGGGCGTCGCCCGTCGAGTACGGGATGGTCGCGCAGCCACCACGCGGTGTACGAACGCACCGTCTCCGTCGTCCCGTCCGGCAGCAGCACCCGTACGGACTGGGTCAGCGCGTCCCGCAGCGGCGGCCGTGCCAGCAGCGCCAGCGCCCGCGGCCACGCGTCGTCGTCGACCAGGTCCAGGTCCCGTACGGCCACGATCTCCGTCGCGACCGGCGGTACGGGCGTCTCCGGCAGCCGGTCCAGTACGTCCTCGCACCACACGTCGACCGCGTCCAGCAGCCCGGCGTCGTCGGGCTCGGCGAAGTCCCCTTCGCGGGGCTCCAGTTCATCCGGGTCCAGCACCACATCCGTGGCCCGTACGAGCGCGAAGTCCGCCAGGACGCCACACGCGGCGAGCGGCTGCTCGCCCCAGCGCTCGGCCAGCTCCGCGTCGCAGAAGGCGAGTTCGTCCTCGCGCAGCACGGACGCGAACGAGCTGCCGGGCAGCACCAGTTCACCGGCCGGTGCCAGCTCGCCGTCCTCGTCGGTCAGCGCGAGCGCGCCGAGCCACGGCTCGTCCCCCGCCTCCAGACCGGCGTCCCGTACGAGACCGAGCACGATCTCGGCCAGTTCCTCCGCGTCGGGCGTGTCGACGTCCTCGTCCCAGACCTCGCCCGCGTCCATCGAAGCGGCGACCGCCGCGCGTACCTGCGGGGTCGTCAGTACGGCACGAGGCGTGGCGGGCAGCGCGCCCAGCTTCTCCAGCAGCGGATGCGTGGCCTCGGGGTGCGCCACCTTCAGCCCCAGCCGCGCGAGCTCGGCCGACCACGCGGCGTCCGGCAGCGGCAGCAGGATCTGGCGCGGCCCGATCGTCGTACGCCCGTTGGCCAGCGGCACCGGCAGCCCGGACAGCCGCTCCGGGTCGACACCCGCGAGCGACTCGTACAGCCGCCACCACCAGGCGGGCGGGCGCTCGGCGCCGGCGATGCGCTCGATGGCCTCGCCGAGCGGCAGCCGCCCGACGCCCAGCGTGCGCAGCTCCACCCGCCGCTCGAGCCCGGCGGGCAGCAGGGTCGGCAGCACCTCCGCCAGCACGTTCACGGTGTCGGCGCCCGCGCCCTCCACGACCTCCGCCTCGAACGGGCGCAGCGCGGTCAGCTCCTCGCTCGGGGCCGCCGGGGCGAGGAAGGCGACCCGGGGCAGCCGCTCCAGGATCGCGGCCCGCAGCCGGCCGTCCAGCTCGCCCCTGCCGAGCGGACCGGGCACCAGATCGATGGTGCCGGTCGAGACCGGCTCCCAGCCGCCCAGCAGCTCCGCGTACGCGTCGGCCGCCTTCCCGACCAGGAAGTCCGTGAGCGGTCCCGGCGCGGGATGGCGCCGGGTGGTGTCCAGCGGCAGCGAGGCGATCAGCAGCGCGGGCACGCCGAGCGGCTCGTCCGTGGGCGTCGGCGCGTGCACGACGGGCGCGGTACGGGGCCGGGCCGGGGCGCCCTCGTCGTCCACGGGCACGGCCCAGGTGACGGACCAGTGGGGCCGCAGCCGCTCCTCGACGGGCCGCCCTTCGAGCAGCGCGGGCGGGGTCGCGCCATGGCGGCCGACGACCCGCCAGCGGTGCGTGGCGCCGTCCGCGCTGTCGTCCACGTCGATGTACGGCCCGTCCTGCGAGCGGCGCAACACCCGCTCCCCGTCGGGGGTTTCGATGACGACCTCGGCGAGTCCGGCGAGCGTCAGCAGCAGCGCGTCATCGACCTCGGCGAGGAGCCGCGCCACCAGATCGGCGGCGGTGCCGTCCCGCAGCGGCAGGATCACGACGGTGTCGTACCCCTCGGGCGCCGTGCCCTCCGCCGGCAGCGGCAGCCGCAGCAGCGGTACGTGTCCGTCACGGCGCCGCAGCTCGTCCCCGAGACCGGGGGACGCCTGCGCGGCCCGCCCGGCCAGCTCACGGGCCTCCGCGAGGGACCAGCGGACGCCGCCGTGCCGTCCGATGACGGCGGGCTCGTCGCTGACGGCGAGCACCGCGGCGAACCCGACGCCGAACCGGCCGACGGCGCTCTCGTGCCCTTCGCGCTTGGCCGAGGCGCGCAGCGTACTGAGCGACTCGACGCCGGTCGCGTCGAGGGGGGCGCCGGTATTGGCCGCGACCAGTACGGCGGGGCCGTCGGCTCCGCCGGGCCGCAGGGTCAGCCTGAGCCGGCCCTTCACGCCGGCGCGGGCGGCCGCGTCGGCGGCGTTCTGGGCCAGCTCGATGACGAGCCGGTCGCGGTAGCCGCCGAGCGCGAGGTCCTCCTCGGCGTTGGCGTCCTCCCGGAACCGCGCGGGACTGGCCCCCCAGGCATCGAGCACCCCACGCCGCAGCCGCGCGGTCCCGAACGGGTCGGCCCCTTCGGTGGTCCTGACGCTCACGCTCTGACTCCGCTCTTTCGCTGTCGCGTATGTGCGGGCCCGAACGTATCGCGACGGGCGGTGTGGGTGCGCCTCCCGGCGGGGGGTCGTGGTGCGGGTGCGCCTCCCGGCGGGGCGCCGTGGTGCGGGTGCGCCTCCCGGCGGGGGGCCGTGGTGCGGTGCGCCTCTCGGCGGGGGGCGTTGCGCGGGGTGCGTTGTGGTGCCGGGTGCCGGGGCCTCCGGAGGTACGTGTCCGGACTGCGCTGCGATCGATATGCGACTCCGTCGCGTGGTCACCGCGCTTCGCGCGAGCTGCGACGCTTTACGTCCGGACACGCACCTCCTCCGACCCCGACCCCCTCCCCCCGGCGGGCCTGGCGACTCGCCGCCCGGCTCGGGGTTGGGGGCGGGTGCAACCCGGTGGGACGGTGCCGCCGCCTCGCGCACGGCCGGGCCGCCTGTGCGGGCGGTAAAGGGGGGCGCGCAGGGGTCGTGTCCGGGACACTAAAGCGTGATTTGTGGCGCGCGACCGCCCGTGTCTAGACCTTGGGCAGAGCCGCGCCGTAAATCATGCCGTCCCGGGCGCGAGCCCCGGAGCGCCACCCGGCAACAACCCGCACCCGGAAACCGGCCCCGGCCAAAGACAACCCGGACCGAACAACCCGCACCGCACCACCGGCACCAGGTCAAAGACGACCGGCCCACGACCCCCGCCGGACGGCACACCGCCCCGGAGCGCCACCCGGCAACAACCCGCACCCCGACCAGCGGCCCCAGGTCAAAGACGACCGGCCCACGACCCCCGCCGGACGGCACACCGCACCGGGAAACCGGGCCGAGGCCAAAGACCCACGACCCCCAGCCGGGAGGCTAAGAGTGTCCCAGGTCCTCCGAGTCGTCCTCCGCCGTGATCACCGACCCACTGTCCGCCGACGGTCTCAGCGGAAACGCGTCCGTCGCCATCGAGTCCAGCACCGGCGCCGCCCGCCGCGGCGGCTTCGGCATCACCGCCGCCTCGGAGTGCCCCCCGCATCCGTACGCCAGCGACACGACCCGCCCGTCCGCCGGCGAGAACTCGTTCGCGCAGACGCCGAAGGCCTGCCGCAGCGAGCCCGCCAGCGGTAGCAGGAAGCCGCAGGTCACGCAGGGCGCGGGGGCGGCCTGTGCCATCGGGGTCTTCGCGCCGAACGCCTCGTCCCAGCGGTCCGCCGCCGCGTGCAGCCCGTATCGCGACAGCACCCGCGCCCGGCGCATGCCGAGCTCCTCGGCGACCGACGCGATCGAGCCGCGCTCGGGCACGGGCGACGTGCCCGTGCGGTCGGCCGGTTCCAGATCCGGCCCCGCGTCCTCCGCCTCGACGAGTTCCGCGAGGTTCCGCGGGGTCATCACCTCCGGCAGCACGGAGTTCGGCGGCACCGCGTCCGCGCCGGAGTAGCCGGGCTCCAGCCGCAGGTCCTCCGCCTCGGTGGGCAGCAGATCGCCGGGGCCCATGTCGCCGGGCCGCAGCCGCTCGCTCCAGGGCACCCACTCAGGGGCCAGCAGCGCGTCGGGGCCGGGCAGCAGCACCGTTTCGTCCAGCGTGACGACCTTCGCGCGGGATGCCCGCGCCACCGTCACCGCCCAGCGCCAGCCCCGGTAGCCGGGCTCCTTGCACTCGAAGAAGTGCGTGACGACCCGGTCCCCGTCCGCCACCACCGAGACGTGTTCCCCGACGACGCCGGGCGCGGCGGCCTCCTCGGCAGCCGACCTGGCGAGGTCTACCGCCTCGGCGCACAGGCGGTCGGGGGTTCGGCTTCGCGTCGTCGCAGCACTCACAGGTCTCGCTTCTCTCCTACGCCGTCTCACGGGTGCGCCGGCCGATTCGCGATGTACGAGCCGAGGGCGGAGCGGACCTGAGGGCCGCATCGACGTCCACGCCCGATCTCTCCTCGGGCACACCTACCGTTATCCATTCTGCGGGATGACGAAGAGGCGCGCGGCCGAGAACAACCGCCGGTGGCGCGCTACGCACGCTACCCCCTCTCTCGCCCCCCGCCCACCTGCACGCCGTCTTTCCCGGACTTCGGACCACACCGCAACCAGGCCGTGACCCGGAGAAACCCCATGGTGGGAGGCCGACAATGTGTTCGGCCCTAGTTGCGAGACGAGCCGGCAGAGATTCCGCGCGCGTCCGGGCCCCCGGCGGCGGACCGACTCGTTCCGGTACCGGCCGGTGAACTCTCCCCGGCTCGCCGGTGGCCCCCGCCGGCTCGTCCTTCATGGCACCGTCACGGCCCCGTCATGCCCGGGTTCGGTTCGCACCAGGGGCCCTTGGGGCACTATGACGAGGTGGCAGCCGTCAGGTCGTCCGACACACATACGGCCGGCCCGGTCCGCAAGGCCGGGCGGGCCATCGGCCATGCCCTGCGGATCCCTTTCACCGCCGGGGCGAGGGGAATCCGCAAGGCCACCCACGCGCACGGCGCGGGTGAGTCGGGGCTCAGCAAGCTGATCGAGCTGCACGCGGTGAACGGCGCGGGCGATGTCATGATCACCGTCGCGCTCGCGTCCACGGTCTTCTTCTCCGTGCCGACGGACGAGGCGCGGGGCCGCGTCGCCCTCTATCTCGCCGTCACGATGGCGCCCTTCACCCTGCTCGCCCCCGTCATCGGCCCGCTCCTCGACCATCTCCCGCACGGCCGCCGCGCCGCCATGGCCTGCGCCATGTTCACCCGGGCCGCGCTCGCGATCCTGATGTCGACCGCCGTCATCACGGGCAGTCTGGAGCTGTATCCGGCCGCGCTCGGGGTGCTCGTGGCGTCGAAGGCGTACGGGGTGGTCCGCAGCGCGGTCGTCCCCCGGCTGCTGCCGCCGCGTTTCTCACTGGTGCGGGCCAACTCCCGGGTCACGCTGGCCGGGCTGCTGGCCACCGGTGTCGCGGCGCCGATCGGCGCGGGGCTGCACCAGATCGGTCCGAAGTGGCCGCTGTACGGCGCGTGCCTGATCTTTCTCGCCGGAACGTTCCTGGCGTTCACGCTGCCGCGCACGGTGGATTCCGCGAAGGGCGAACGCAGGGCGCGGCTGGTCACGGTCGTCCACGGGGAGAAGCGGAAGCCCTCGCTGCGTACGGTCGGCCCGGCGGTGCTGCACGGCCTCCAGGCGAACGCGTCCCACCGCGCCCTCTCCGGCTTCCTGACCTTCTTCCTCGCCTTCCTGCTGCGCGAGCATCCGCTCTCCGGCTACAGCGCCGTCGTCTCCCTGGGCATCGTCGGCGTCGCCGCGGGGGCGGGGAACGCGCTGGGGACGGCGGTCGGCGCCTGGTTGAAGGCCCGCGGTCCTGAGCTGATCATCGCCACCGTCCTGGGCATGGCCCTGTCCGCGGCGATCGTCGCGGCGCTGCTCTTCGGCGGCCTGATGATGGCGGTGCTCTGCGCGGTGGCCGGATTCACCCAGGCGCTGTCGAAGCTCTCCCTGGACGCGGTGATCCAGCGGGACGTCCCCGAGCAGGTGCGGACCTCCGCCTTCGCCCGCTCCGAGACGGTGCTCCAGATGTCCTGGGTGGTGGGCGGCGCGATCGGTATCGCGCTGCCGCTCAACGGCGTGCTGGGGATGTCCGTCGCCGCGGCGATCGTCGGGATCGGCGCGATCGCCGCCGTACGCGGACTGCTGACCGCGTCCCGTCGCGGCACGGCCCACGCGCGTGTCGCGTGACCCCGGCCGGGCCCGGCCCGGTACGGCCGGCCGACGGCTCGCCGTACCCCCTCGCGGCGTGGGCGCGGGCGACCGATAGCCTTCGCCCCATGACCGTTGCGTTCTTCTCTGGTAGGTCCCGCCGGGCCGCCGCCGCCCTCGGCGCGGTGTCCGCCGGCCTCCTCGTCCTCGCCGCCTGTGAAAAGCCGACGCCGCTCGCGACCGTGACGGTCGGTGACAACTCGATCAACACCGAAGCGGCCTGCTACAACGACGGCAAGGCGATCAAGACCGCCGACATCCAGCCCTGCCTGAACAAGAAGGCGGAGAAGGTCGTCGAGATCGCGATGGACGACAAGGTCCGCTTCGGGGTCGACCCGACGATCGCCGAGCACGGCTGGACGCTCTTCATCAACGGCCAGCAGGCCGAGCAGGAGCCCTACAAGAAGACCTACCGGACCATCCCCGGCAACGCGTTCTTCTCCACCCAGACCGGCGAGACCACGAACGACACGCAGGTCAGCATCGTGGAGACCAACGGCAAGACACTGACCGGCATCTGGCACTTCGAGTTCAAGAAGAAGAATTCCTGACCGACCCGGTGATCCGGCGGCCGGTACGGTCCCGGAGGCCGGGCGCCCCTGGAGGCTCCCGCCATGCGTGTACTTGTCGTCACGGCGGTGGCCGCGGAGGCGGACGCCGTCGCCACGGGCCTCGGCCGGTTCGCGGGCGCCGGTGTCCGGGAGCTGACGGGTGGGTACGAGATGACGACCCACGCGCAGTTCACGCCGAGGCCCGGATCCGTGCGGATACCGGTGGTGGAGGTGCTGGCCGGCGGCGCGGGACCGGCGGCGGCAGCGGTCGCCACGGCAACGGCGCTGGCCGCCTCCCCGTACGACCCGCCGTACGATCTCGTCATCTCTGCCGGTATCGGCGGCGGCTTCGCGCCCCACGCCCCGCTCGGCTCGCTCGTCGTGGCGGACACGATCATCGCCGCGGATCTGGGCGCCGAGACCCCCGACGGCTATCTGCCGGTCGAGGAGCTGGGTTTCGGCCGTAGTGTCCACGCGCCGCCGGCCGCGCTGACGGCCCGGCTGTCAAAGGTCCTGGCCGCCGATCCGCGGGTCCACTCGGTCCTCGCGCCCGTCCTCACCGTCACCACCGCGACGGGCACGGCCGCCCGTACCGCCGAGCTGACCGCGCGTCATCCACGCGCCGCCGCGGAGGCGATGGAGGGTTTCGGGGTCGCGGAGGCCGCCGCCGCCCACTCCGTACCGTGCGCCGAGATCCGCGCCGTCTCCAACACCGTCGGCCCGCGCGACCGCGCCAGTTGGCGGATCGGCGGGGCGCTGGACGCGCTGCGGTACGCGTTCACGCTGCTCACCCCCGTATTCGAGGAGCCGTCATGACCCCGCAGCCGCTGCAGATCGCCTACTCGCCCTGCCCCAACGACACCTTCGTCTTCGAGGCCTGGGCGCACGGCAGGGTCACCGGCGCGCCCGACATCGACGTCACGTTCGCGGACATCGACATCACCAACGGCATGGCGGAGCGCGGGGAGTTCGACGTACTGAAGGTCTCGTACGCCGTGCTGCCCTGGGTCCTGGACGAGTACACGCTGCTGCCCTGCGGCGGCGCGCTGGGCCGGGGCTGCGGCCCGCTGGTGCTGACGAGGGAGCCGGGCGCCGATCTGACCGGCGGGACCGTCGCCGTGCCGAGCGAGCGCTCCACGGCCTATCTGCTCTTCCGGCTGTGGGCGGCGGATGTACTCCCCGGCGGGGTGGGCAAGGTCGTCGTGCTGCCCTTCCACGAGATCATGCCCGCGGTGCGCGACGGCAGGGTGGACGCCGGACTCGTCATCCACGAGGCGCGCTTCACCTATCAGGATTACGGGCTGCACCGGCTCGCCGACATGGGCGAGCACTGGGAGTCCACGACCGGGCTGCCGATCCCGCTCGGCGCGATCATCGCGAAGCGGTCGCTGGGCACCGAAGTGCTCCAGCTGCTGGCGGAGTCGATCCGCAGGTCGGTCCGGATGGCCTGGGACGATCCGGCGACCTCGCGGCCGTACGTACTGGCGCACTCCCAGGAGATGGACCCGGCGGTGGCGGACCAGCACATCGGGCTGTACGTCAACGAGTTCACCGCGGATCTGGGCGAGGACGGCTACGCGGCCGTCCGCGGGCTGCTCACCCGCGCCGCGGCCGAGGGGCTCGTACCTCCCCTCGGCCACGACGCGCTGCGTTTCGTCTGAAACCGTCCCGCCGGATCACACGCCCGGCTCACCCGCCCCGGTCACACGTCCAGCTGGTCCGCCACCGCGCGCAGCAGGCCCGCGATCTTCGCGCCCTGCGCCTTGTCGGGGTAGCGCCCGCGCTCCAGCATCGGCGTGATGTTCTCCAGCAGCGTCGTCAGATCCTGGACGATCGAGGCCAGTTCGTCGGGCTTACGGCGCTGCGCCGCCGCGACCGAGGGCGTCGGGTCGAGGACGGTCACCGAGAGCGCCTGGTCACCGCGTTGTCCCGCTACCACGCCGAACTCCACGCGCTGGCCTGGCTTGAGGGCGTCGACTCCGGCGGGGAGGACCGACGAGTGCACGAAGACGTCGCCGCCGTCGTCGCGGGAGAGAAAGCCGAAGCCCTTCTCGCTGTTGAACCACTTGACCTTGCCGGTAGGCACGTCTGTCCTCGTCCTCGTACTCGTTGGGGCGCCGGAGGTGTCGACACCCCCTGACGCGCACAAAAACGGCTCTGGATAGCACTACAGCGGGTCCATCGACCCGCCACCACCAAGGCTAATGGTCCAGAGGCTGGTGACAAGACGTCGCCGGATGGTTCCTGTCCGCTGCTTTCCGCAGGGAACTACCCTGGTGGCGTGACTGCTACTCCTGAACCCCGTGCGACGGAAGAGGCCGGACCCGGCGACGGGCTGGTTCGTATCGGCGCGATCGTCTTCATCGTCGGCGCCCTCGCCACCCTGATCACCGTCGCGCCGCTGTTCCTCGGCTCCGAGCCCTTCCCGTCCGTCGCCTACGCCGTCTGCATGCTGATGGGCGTGGGTTTCCTGATCGCCGCCGCGGGTGTGCTGCGCTCGATCGCCGCTCAGCGCCGGCGGGCCAGGCCGGCCGCGTAACCCTCCAGCCAGGCCGGGAAGGCCGTCAGGTCCGGCAGCATCACCTCGGCTCCGGCCCTGCGCAGCGCCTCCTCGTCGCACGGCCCGGTCGGTACGGCGACGGCCAGCGCCCCGGCCGTGTGCGCGCCCCGTACGTCCCCGATGTGGTCGCCGACGAACACCGAGGCGCCGTACTCCCGCAGCGCCTCGCCCTTGGCCTCGGCCCACAGCCAGCCGATCACCGCATCCGGCTTGATTCCGAGGTGCGTGAGGTGGAGTTCGGCGTTCGGCTGGTGCTTGGCCGTGATGACGATCGCGCGCCCGCCCAGCTTCTGGACGGCGGTGACGGCCTCGCGGGCGCCGGGCATCGCCCGCGTCGGCGGGATCGCGAATGTGGGATAGATCTCCCGGTAACGGTCGACCACTTCACCGACCCGCTCCTCCGGAAACCAGTGAGCCAGCTCCTGTTCGAGCGGCGGCCCGAGCCGGGTGACCGCGAGATCGGCGTCGATCGGGACCCCGGTCTCCTCGGAGAGCGCCTGATAGACGGCGTGAATGCCGGGCCGTGAGTCGATCAGGGTCATATCGAGGTCGAAGCCGACGGTGAGCGGTTGCCGAGCCGTGAGGGAAGCCATGGGGCCATTGTGCCCAGGCCGCCGGTACGGGCGCCGGGCCCCGGCGGATGGCCGGAATCGGATGCTTAGACTTAGCCAAGCCTAACCATCGCTGTCCGCCCTCCCGCGTCCTGCCGCACCGTCCGATTGGTTCCGATGCCCGCCGCCGCCCCGCCGATCCACAGCACCAGAAACGCCCTGGTCGCCCGCCGTATCGGCTGGACGGCGGCAGCCGTCGCGGCCGTGCTGCTCTCGGTCCTGCTGAGTCTCGCGGTCGGGGCGCGCGCCGTCGCTCCCTCCGCCGTCGTCGACGCGCTGCTGTACGGCGGCCACAGCGACGACGCCGAGGTCATCCGCCAACTGCGGGTGCCGCGCACGCTGATCGGGCTGATGGTGGGCGCCGCGCTCGCCCTGGCGGGCACCGCGCTCCAGGGCATCACCCGCAACCCGATCGCCGACCCCGGCATCCTCGGCATCAGCCAGGGCTCCTCCGCGGGCGTCGTCCTGGCCATCGCCTTCGCCGGGGTGCACACGCTCTCCGGCTATGTCTGGTACGCCTTCGCGGGCGCGGCGGTGGCGTCGGTGGCGGTGTACGCGATCGCCTCCAGCGGACGCGGCGGCGCGACCCCGGTCAAACTCGCCCTCGGCGGCGCGGCGATCAACGCGCTGCTGGTGTCGGTCACGATGGGCGTGCTGACGACGAGCGCGGCGACGCTGGACGAGTTCCGCTTCTGGCAGGTCGGCTCGATCGCGGGCCGGGACGCCGAAGTGGCCGGTCAGGTCTGGCCGTTCCTGCTGCTCGGCACCGTACTGGTGATATCCGTGGCCCGTGGCCTGGACGCCCTGGCCCTCGGCGAGGACGTGGCGAAGGGCCTGGGCCAGAACGTCGCGGCCGTCCGGATCGTCGGCGGCCTCGGCGCGACCGTACTGACCGGAGTGGGGGTCGCGGCGGCGGGACCGATCGCCTTCATCGGTCTCGCCGTTCCGCATATCGCCCGCGCGATCGTCGGCTCGGACCACCGCTGGGTGCTTCCGATGGCGGCCCTGATCGGCCCGGTGATGCTGCTGGTCTCCGATGTCATCGGACGGATCGTCTTCCCGCCGAGCGAGGTCCCCGCGGGTGTGATGACGGCCCTGCTCGGGGTGCCGTTCCTGGTCGCTCTCGTACGCCGGAAGGCGGTGCCGGCATGACGACGGCCCTCAAGGAGGCCCCGGAGAGCGTTGCCGGGGCGGGCGGGATCCGGCCCGCGGGCTATACGCGGGTACGGCTCGGACGCGCCTCGTTCCTGCTGCACCGGCGGGCGGCGGCCGTGGCGGGCGCGCTCGCCGTCGCGCTGGCGGCCGTGTGCGTGGCGTATCTCAGCGTCGGCGAGAGCTTCGTACCGCCGTCCGACGTCCTGAAGGTGCTGCTGGGACAGCCCGCGGCGAACGAGCTGGTGGTCGGCACCCTGCGGCTGCCGCGCATGGTGGTCGGACTGCTGGTCGGGCTCGCGTTCGGCATCGCGGGCGCGCTGATCCAGACCGTCGCCCGCAATCCGCTCGCCAGCCCGGACATCATCGGCATCAGCCAGGGCGCGAGCGCGCTCACGGTCGGCGCGATGACCTTCGGCGTCACCTCGTACGCCGTCCTTCCCTATCTCTCCGTCGCCGGCGGCATCGTCGCGGCGGCGCTGGTGTACGTCTTCGCCTGGCGCGGCGGGCTGCACGCCACGCGCTTCGTGCTCATCGGCATCGGCTTCGCGATCGCCCTGCGCTCCATCACCACGCTCTTCCTGACCAAGGGCGACTATCTGGTCGCCCAGCAGGCCCAGGTGTGGATGACCGGTTCGCTCAACGGCCGGGGCTGGGACGCCGCCGCGCCGCTCGGCTGGCTGCTGCTCGCGCTGGTGCCCGCGGTGCTGTGGGCGGCGTACGCGCAGCGCACGGTCTCGATGGACGACGACACCGCCACGGGCCTGGGCGTACGGCTCGGCCGCGTCCGGCTCGGGCTCGTGCTGCTCGGTGTGGTGCTGGCGTCGGTCGCGACGGGCGCGGCGGGTCCGGTGGACTTCGTGGCGCTGCTGGCGCCGCAGATCGCGCGCCGCATGACCCGTACCGCGCAGATCCCGCTGCTGTGTTCGGCGCTGATGGGCGCGGTGATCGTCGTCCTCGCCGATCTGCTCGCCCGCAGGCTGCTGTCCCCGACCGAACTCCCGGTGGGTGTACTGACGGCGGCGGTCGGCGCCCCGTATCTGATCTGGCTGATCGTCCGCGGCCGTACGGGCCGTACCGCAGGAGGCAAGGCATGAGCAGGATCGTCGCCCGCGAGCTGACGCTCGCCTACGAGGACCGCACGGTCGTCCACGGACTGGACCTGGCCGTCCCCGACGGGCAGGTGTCGGTGATCGTCGGCCCGAACGCCTGCGGCAAGTCGACGACCCTGCGCGCGCTCGGCCGGCTGCTGAAGCCCCGGGGCGGTTCCGTACTGCTGGACGGTACGGAGCTGGCGCGGATCCCGACCCGGAAGATCGCGCAGTCGATCGGCCTCCTCCCGCAGTCGCCGGTCGCCCCGGAGGCCATCACGGTCGCCGACCTGGTCTCGCGCGGCCGTCAGCCGCACCAGCACTGGTGGCAGCAGTGGTCGGACGAGGACGAGCGCGCGGTGACGGACGCGATGGAGCGTACGGACGTGACGGCTCTCGCCGACCGCTCGGTGGACGAACTGTCGGGCGGCCAGCGCCAGCGGGTGTGGATCGCGATGGCGCTCGCGCAGGAGACGGATCTGCTGCTGCTGGACGAGCCGACGACGTTCCTGGACATCGCGCACCAGGTGGAGGTCCTCGATCTGGTCCGCCGCCTCAACCACGACCAGGGCCGTACGGTCGTGATCGTGCTCCACGACCTCAACCAGGCGGCGCGGTACGCGGATCACCTGGTCGCGATGAAGGCGGGGCGGATCGTGGCGGAGGGGCGGCCGGAGAAGGTCGTGACGGCGGAGCTGGTACGGGAGGTCTTCGGCCTGGAGTCGGTGGTGGTCCCGGACCCGGTGACGGGATCGCCGCTGGTGGTACCGGGCGCACCGTACCGGCCGGGTGATACCTCCTCATAAGCCTGTCGCCTTCTCCGCGACCCGACAGGACCGGGCACGGATTGCCGGGTCCCGCGGGGCCGCCCCTCCCTAACGTGGCTGATCAGCAAGGGAAGGAGGTCCGGTGATGCTGGAACGGCTGAACCAGGCCATGGAGCACATCGAGCGGAACCTCGGGCAGCGGATCGAGGTGGCCGAACTCGCGCGGATCGCGGTCACGTCGGAGTACCACTTCCGCCGGATGTTCTCCGCGCTGGCGGGCATGCCGCTCTCCGAGTACATCCGGCGCCGGCGGCTCACCGTCGCGGGCGCCGACGTGCTCGGCGGGGAGCGGACGCTGCTCGATGTCGCGGTGCGGTACGGGTACGGCTCGGGCGAGGCGTTCGCGCGCGCGTTCCGTGCCCTGCACGGCGTCGGTCCTGGCGAGGCCCGGCGGACCGGCGCGGCGCTGCGCTCCCAGCCACGGATGTCCTTCCGCCTCATCGTCGAAGGGAGTACCGACATGCGGTACCGGGTGGTCCAGAAGCCGGAGTTCAGGGTGGTCGGCCCGAAGACACGGGTCCCGCTCGTGCACGAGGGCATGAACCCCGCGATCGTCTCGTTCATCCGGGGCCTCGGCCGGGAGACGCTGCGGAGGCTTGAGGAGCTGGGGGAGCTGGGGGCGCCTCCGGACCGGGAGCCGCGCGGGATCATCGCCGTCACCGACAACCTCTCCGAGAGCCGCGCGGAAGGCACCGAACTCGACTATCTGCACGGCGTGGTGACCGAGGCGCCCGCGCCCGAGGGGATGGAGACGCTGAGGATCCCGGCGGGGACATGGGCGGTCTTCGAGAGCTCGGGCGAGTTCCCGCGGGCGCTCCAGTACCTGTGGCGGGACGTCTACACCGAGTGGTTCCCGTCCAACCCGTACCGGAGCGTGCCGGGCCCGGAGCTGCTGCGCACCCGGGTGTCGGAGGACGGGACGCGGGCGGACGCGGAGTTGTGGATTCCGGTGGAGCGCGCGAGACGGAGTGAGGGGGGCGGGGTGCGCGCGGGTGTCCGGACAGCCGCACGCACCCCGCCTAACTCGCGGGCTTCCGCCGTGCCCGCCAGACCAGATACAGCGCTGAGGTCACCGCCGCCGTACGGAGCACCACCGGCCAGGCGCTCGACAGGGCGTCGGCCATCCCGTCCTCCGGGATCGCCTCTCCCCAGCGGCCGTCGAGCCGGCCCCAGAGCCAGACCAGGCCTCCGGCGGCCGAGACCCCGGGGAGGCCGAAGACCGCCCATTTGGCCTCGGCGCGGGAGAGCGTGCGGGAGGCGTACGCGAGAAGCCAGCCGCCGCCCAGGGCGAGCCAGGAGCCGAACACCGCTCCGGCGACCAGCAGCGCGGCGGCGAGCAGCAGGAACGGGTGGGAGAGTCCGGCCCGCTTCTCCGCGTTGTTCTGACCCCGGCCCCGGCCCCGGCGCGGGAGCCGGGGGAGCCGGCGGCGACGGCCCGCGCCGCCCGCCGCCTCCTCCGCCCGGTCCTCCGTCGCGTCCCCGTCCCCGCCCTCGGCCTCGGCGCCCGCCTTGTCCGGCTTCTCCTTCGGCTCCGGCGGTGGCTTGAGTATGTCGGGGATCTCGACGCCGCCCACGAACCCCGGCACCTGCTCGGCCGTACCCATCGGACCCGGTTCGATCCGCCACCAGTCGGGCTGCCCGCCGCCGGGCGGGCCCAGCTCGTCCATCCCCGCCAGGTGCGGCGGTGACGCGGGCGCGGGCGACTCCGACGCCTGCTCGGGGATGACCAGTCTCCTGGCCCCCTTCATCCGCCGGGTGCGCTGCTCCGGCAGTACGGGCTGCGGTTCCGGGGCCCGGGGGGCGGGGGCGTCCGCGCGGGCCGGGGCGTCGTCACCCGCGCCGCCCTCGGAGGCCGCCCGTACCACCGCGTCCGGTGTCCCCAGCCGCCCCAGGATGCGGCGTACGGCCGCCGGGCTGTCCCCGCCGGCCTTCCCGCGCTGCTTGTCGATCTCGTTCCGCAGCGACGACACCAGCCGCATCCGGTCCCCGGAGGGCAGATGCCGCTGCTGCGCCTCGTCTCCCACGCGGCTCAGGTAGTCATAGACCAGCTGATCGCTCTCGATCCCCACACAGTCCTCCGCACAAGCACGCCCGGCAGCCGCCGTCACGGCGGATACCCGTAGGCGATCGTGTCGAAGTCACCCCCGTACGTCCACCCCATGCATCCAGTACGAAGAAAGGCGCGGTGGCGCCCCCATGGCCCGGGGGCACGGGCAGAGCGCCTCCCAGGGTTAACGTGGAACGGATGGGGACCCGCGAAGCCTGACCAGGAGGCGCACGTGCCAGAAGGAACCGGCGGTACGCCACCGCGTACGCTCGCGGAGGCCCTGCGCACCCAGGGCGACGGATCGCTCGTCGCGCTGCTGCGTGCCCGCCCCGATCTGCTCAGCCCCGTACCGAGCGACCTTTCGCAGCTCGCGACACGCGCGGGCACCCGCGCCTCCGTCGTCCGGGCGCTGGAGCGGCTCGACCGGTTCACGCTCCAGACCGCGGAGGCCCTGGCCGTCGCCACGGAGCCCGCGCCGTACGACACGCTGCGCGCGCTGCTGACCGGCGACGAGGGCGACCCGGAGATCGAGGCGGCCCTGCCCCGCGCGGTGGAGACGCTGCGCGACCGGGCGCTGATCTGGGGCGGGGACGACCGGCTGCGGCTGGTACGCACCGCCCGCGAGCTGCTCGCTCCCTCCCCCACCCACCCCTCGCCGACCGGGCTCGGTCCGACGGTCGCCGAGGCCACCGCCGGCATGTCGCCGGGCCGGCTCCAGGAGATCCTGACCGCCGCCGGGCTGCCCTCCACCCACGATCCGGTCTCCGCGGTGGCCTCGCTCACCGCGCTCTTCACCGACCGGACGCGGATGGCGGCGCTCCTCGACACCGCGCCCGTGGATGCCCTGTCGGTGCTGGACCGGCTGGTGTGGGGGCCGCCGTACGGCGAGGTCACCTCCAGCCCCACCCCGCCCGTGCAGTGGCTGCGCGACCGCGGGCTGCTGCTGCCCGCGACGACCCGTACGGTCGTCCTGCCGCGCGAGGCCGCGCTCCATCTGCGCGCCGGGCGCGCGCACCGTACGCCGGAGCCCGTGGCACCCACCGTCGCGCCGCGTGCCTCGGACGCGAGCACGGGCGCCCGTCCACAGGTTGTGGACAACACGGCGGCCGGGCAGGCGTACACCGCGCTCGCCACCGTCGAGGAACTGGCCAAGGACTGGAACGAGGGCGGCCCGAACGTCCTGCGGGCCGGCGGCCTGTCCGTACGCGACCTCAAGCGCACCGCCACCGCGCTCGACGTCACCGAGCCGGTAGCCGCGTTCTGGGTCGAACTCGCCTTCTCGGCCGGGCTGTTGGCGGCCGACGGCGAAGCCGACGAGCGGTACGCGCCGACGCCCGCCTACGACGACTGGCAGGAACTGCCCGCCCCGCAACGCTGGGCCCGGCTCGCCACCGCCTGGCTGACGGCGACCCGCACGTCCGGTCTGGTCGGCGGCCAGGACTCCAAGGGCCGCACGCTCGCCGCGCTCGGCCCCGACCTCGACCGCGGCGCCGCGCCCGAGGTACGGCGCCGGATCCTGGACCTCCTCGCCACCCTCCCCGAGGGCACCGCCCCCGACCCCGAGTCGCTGCTCGCCCGGCTCCGCTGGGAACGGCCCCTGCGCGGCGCGTCCGGCACCGGCCGGCATGACGATCTGCGCGCCCGGCTGGCGGCGTGGACGCTGAACGAGGCGGAGATGCTGGGCGTCACGGGCCGGGGGGCGCTGGCGTCGCACGCACGGGCGCTGCTGGGACCGTCCGAGGACGCCGCGCACACCCCCGGCGACGGCGCGGGCACCCACGCCGAACTGGCCGCGGCGGGCCTCCGGGCCGCCCGAGCCCTCGCGCCGCTCCTCCCCGAACCGCTCGACCATGTCCTCCTCCAGGCCGACCTGACCGCCGTGGCGCCCGGCCCGCTCCTGCGCCCGCTGGCCGAACTGCTCGCCATCGCCGCCGATGTCGAGTCGAAGGGCGGGGCGACGGTCTACCGCTTCACCCCGGGCTCCGTACGCCGCGCGCTCGACGCCGGACAGTCGGCCTCCGACCTGCACGACTTCCTCAGGAACCACAGCCGTACGCCCGTCCCGCAGCCGCTCGCCTACCTCATCGACGACGTGGCCCGTAAGCACGGCCACCTCCGGGTCGGCGCGGCCTCCGCGTACGTACGCTGCGACGACGAGGCCGTACTCGACGAGATCCTGGCCGACAAACGCTCCCAGGGCCTGCGGCTGCGCCGCCTCGCCCCGACCGTGCTGGCCGCCCACGCCGACGCGGTGACCCTGCTCGACGGACTGCGCGTCATGGGCTTCGCACCGGCCGCGGAGTCGGCCGAGGGCGACGTCATGATCACCCGCGCCCACGCCCACCGCACCCCGCCCAGAACGGCCCCCGCCCCGGTCCCGGACGGACCCCCCACCCCGGACACGGCGCTGCTCAGCGCGGCGGTGAAGGCGATCCGCGCGGGCGACCTGGCCGCCACGGTCGTCCACAAACCGGTCCCCGAACCCTCCGGCTCCGGCTCGGCCGCCCTGGCCTCCGCGGCAGCCGCCTCCAGAAACGGCGCACTCCCCCGCACCACCTCCGCCGAAACCCTCGCCACGGTCCAGGCCGCCGCCATGACCGGCTCAGCGGTCTGGATCGGCTACGTCAACGCGGACGGCGCGGCCAGCCAGCGCGTCATCGCCCCGGTACGGGTGGAGGGCGGCTACGTCACGGGCTACGACCACACGGCGGACGAGGTCCGCACGTATCCGCTGCATCGCATCACAGGAGTGGCAGAACTGGCGGACGACCCGGCGTAGTTCTTGGGCTTGTGCCGTGGCGGAACGACCGGTGCGTGCAACCACGGACGGGAGGGGGCCGGGGTCGGAGGAGGTGCGTGTCCGGACGTAAAGCGTCGCAGCTCGCGCGAAGCGCGGTGACCACGCGACGGAGTCGCACATCGATCGCAGCGCAGTCCGGACACGTACCTCCGGAGGCCCCGGCACCCGGAACCACAACGCACCCCGCACCACGGCCCCCGGCACCCGGCACCCGGCACCCGGCACCCGGCACCAGCGACGGCCCGCACCACGACCCCCCGCCGGGAGGCGCACCGCACACCTCAGCCCCGCCCAAGCCTCCCAAGCCGCGCACGCCAAGACCCGGCTGCCCCCGACTTCCGCCCGGCGGCGCCGGACCCACGCACACCCGCACGCACACCCGCACGCGCACCCGGCGCGCCCGCCGCGCCCCGCGCGCCCAACTCATGGAACCGCCGCCCAATCACCCTCCCCACCACCACGTACGCGATCACCGCACCCCCCGTGTTCAGAATCACGTCGTCCACGTCAAACGCCCGCCCCCGCACCACCGCCCCCTGCGCCAGCTCCACCAGCACCATCACCACCACAGTCAGCGCCACCACCCGCACCATCCGCAGCCTGCGCGGCACGAGCACCGGAAGGATCAGCCCGAAAGGCGCCCCCATCAGCAGATTGCCGCCGATCTGCTTGCACGCGGCGAGGAAGGTGTAGTCCTCCGCGTACTGCCTCAGCGAGTGCCCCGGGCTGAGATTGGCCCCCGCGATCTCCTCGGACGCGGGGGACGGTGTCAGCGTCAGTTCGGCCAGCACCGCGGCGAACCCCGCCAGGGCGACCAGCGCCACCGTCACGATGAGAATCCGCAACGCCGCACGTCCCGCACGTCCCGCACGCCCCGCGCGTCCCCCCGAGACACCTCCCGGAACAGCCTTCGCCTGCTCGGGCCTTTGCTTGGACCTTTGCTTGGACTTCTGCTTGGACCTTTCCGTCTCCGCGGTCATAGCCCCCGGATGCCCCCGCCCGCCCCGGATACGCGCCCCCCGCGCCCGATCCGCCGAAGATGCGCGACACTGGTCATTTGGCCACTGGCCATTCGGCCGTGCAGAGCCATCCGGAAAGGCAGCCGCGTGAACGGACCCCTCATCGTCCAGAGCGACAAGACCCTGTTGCTCGAAGTCGACCACGAGCAGGCCGACGCCTGCCGCCGCGCCATCGCGCCGTTCGCCGAGCTGGAGCGCGCGCCCGAGCACATCCATACCTACCGGCTGACCCCGCTCGGACTGTGGAACGCGCGCGCCGCCGGGCATGACGCCGAGCAGGTGGTCGACGCGCTCGTCGAGTACTCCCGGTATCCCGTGCCGCACGCGCTGCTCGTCGATGTCGCCGAGACGATGGCCCGTTACGGCCGGCTCACCCTCTCCAAGCACCCCTCCCACGGCCTCGTCCTGACCTCCACCGACCGTCCCGTGCTGGAGGAGATCCTCCGCTCCAAGAAGGTCCAGCCGCTGGTCGGCAGCCGCATCGACCCGGACACCGTCGCCGTCCACCCCTCGGAGCGCGGCCAGATCAAGCAGACGCTCCTCAAGCTGGGCTGGCCGGCCGAGGACCTCGCCGGTTATGTCGACGGCGAGGCGCACACCATCGAGCTGGACGAGACCGGCTGGGCGCTGCGCCCGTACCAGAAGCAGGCCGTCGAGGGGTTCTGGCACGGCGGTTCAGGTGTGATCGTGCTGCCCTGTGGCGCGGGGAAGACGCTGGTCGGGGCCGGTGCGATGGCCGAGGCGAAGGCGACGACGCTGATTCTGGTGACCAACACCGTCTCCGCCCGCCAGTGGAAGCACGAGCTGGTGAGGCGCACCTCACTGACCGAGGACGAGATCGGCGAGTACAGCGGTACGAAGAAGGAGATCCGCCCGGTCACGATCGCCACGTACCAGGTGCTGACCACCCGCCGTAAGGGCATCTATCCGCATCTGGAGCTGTTCGACTCGCGCGACTGGGGCCTGGTCATCTACGACGAGGTGCATCTGCTGCCCGCGCCCGTCTTCAAGTTCACCGCCGACCTCCAGGCCCGCCGCCGCCTCGGGCTGACGGCGACGCTCGTACGGGAGGACGGCCGCGAGTCGGACGTCTTCTCGCTCATCGGGCCGAAGCGGTTCGACGCGCCGTGGAAGGAGATCGAGGCGCAGGGCTATATCGCTCCCGCGGACTGTGTGGAGGTTCGGGTCAATCTGACCGACAGCGAGCGCCTGGCGTACGCGACGGCCGAGACGGAGGAGAAGTACCGCTTCTGCGCGACGACCGCGACGAAGCGGAAGGTGACGGAGGCGCTGGTACGCAAGCACCGGGGCGAGCAGACGCTCGTCATCGGCCAGTACATCGACCAGCTCGACGAACTGGGCGAGCATCTGGACGCCCCCGTCATCAAGGGCGAGACCAGCAACGCGCAGCGCGAGAAGCTCTTCGAGGCGTTCCGGCAGGGCGAGATCTCGGTGCTGGTCGTGTCGAAGGTCGCGAACTTCTCGATCGATCTGCCGGAGGCGACGGTCGCGATCCAGGTCTCGGGTACGTTCGGCTCCCGCCAGGAGGAGGCCCAGCGCCTGGGCCGTGTCCTGCGCCCGAAGGCGGACGGCCATGAGGCCCGCTTCTACTCGGTAGTCGCCCGCGACACCATCGACCAGGACTTCGCGGCGCACCGCCAGCGGTTCCTGGCGGAGCAGGGCTACGCGTACCGGATCGTGGACGCGGACGAACTCCTCGCCGAAGACTGAGAGCCGGCCGGGCTCAGTCCATCAGCGCCAGCACCGGCCCCGCCGCCAGCAGTACGTACTGCACCGCCACCGCACCGCACCGCACGCCCCGCAGCAGCGAGCCCGCGGGCAGCGCCGCGGCGGCCAGGCCGACGATCCCGGACAGGTGGAGGGACCAGAAGCCCGCGCTGATGTACGCGCCCCCGACACCGTCGGCCGGATCGACCGCGTCGATCAGGGCGATGGCGGCCGTCAGGAGGTAGCCGCCGAGCAGCAGCCCGAGACCGCCCAGCGCCCAGAGCCGGAGAGCGAGGAGGGCGCCGCGGTCGGCTGTCTGCTCGGGAGTGAAGGCGGGGGCGGTCGTTGTCGTTCGCATGGTCCGATGACATCACCGCGGCGGGACGCCCCGCTTCGGCGCCCGTACTCACCCCGTACCCGCCGTCGTACTCACCCCCGAACCGGCCTCCGCGCGCTGCACCGGAAGGACGAGGGCGGAGCCCTCGCCCGCCCCAGGACCCGTGCGCCACGCCGCGAACGCCAGCAGCCCCAGCGCGAACAGCGGGTACGGCGAGGACGGCACCTGCTGCCACCACGGCAGCCGCAGGTCCAGATCGCCCGCGTGCGGCACGATCCAGAAGCTGCGCGCCGTCCAGACCACCCCGACCGCCGCCGCCGTACGGTACCGGCGCTCCGCGATCAGCACCGCCAGCAGCGGTACGCACCACACCCAGTGGTGCGACCAGCTGATCGGCGACACGAGCAGCGCGGTCAGCGCCGTGACCAGCACGCCCCAGGTCTCCAGCCCGGCCCCCAGGACGGCCCGCCGGGCGATCCACAGCCCGGCGACGGCCGTGAGCCCGGCGGCCACCAGCCACACCACACCCGGCTCCGGGGTGTGCAGGAGACGCCCCAGCATCCCTTGCAGTGACTGGTTGTCGACGATCCACGCCTTGCCGACCCGGCCGGTCTCGAAGACGCGCGTCGTCCAGAACTCGTCGCTCGCCTCGGGCAGTACGAGCGCCCCGAGCAGCACCGTGCCGGTGAGGGAGGCCAGGGCGATCAGTCCGGACCGTACGCGCCCGGTCACCAGCAGATACACGATGAAGACGGCCGGAGTCAGCTTGATGCCCGCCGCGACACCGAGGGCGAACCCCTTGCCGAGCGCGTGCTCGGGTCTCGACAGGTCCCACAGGACGAGGCAGACGAGGACGAGGTTGATCTGTCCGAAGAGGACGGTCTGGAAGACAGGTTCGAGCCAGAGCCCGACGGCGACGGCGGCCAGCAGCGGTACGGGCCCCGCGGGCATCCCCGCGAACCGCCAGGACAGCCGTACGAGCAGCGCCAGCAGCGCGGCGTTCCCGATGACGAAGACGACCTTGAGGGCGTCGAGGGGCAGCCAGGTGGTGGGCACGAAGAGGATCGCGGCGAACGGCGGGTAGGTGGCGGGAAGTTGCCACTCGGTGACCGTGAACCCGTAGAGGTCGGTGCCGTCCACGACGGCAGCACCCTCCGCACGGTAGACGAGTGTGTCGGCCATGGGGATGCGCAGGGCGACGCAGAGAGTGGCGAGTGCGGCCAGCGACAGGGCGAGCGCGCCCACTGCGGCGAGTGAACGGGGCGTCACGGTCCGGTAGGTCACGGCCGCGACCCTAGTGGATCAGAGGCGTTACTCAGGAGCGCGACGGGACGAGACGGCGCGCGGTTGGCGTGATCCCGGTCAACGGCGCTTGATACCCGCCTCCTCCGCGTACTCCCCGAGGACGGCCACGTTGAACGCGGCGCTCACGAAGACCTTGACGGCGCGCAGCGCGTTGCCCAGGTGGTGGGCGGGGTGGGGGACGGAGCCCGTGGCGGTCGCGCCGGGGAGCGGCGAACCGTGCGGGGCATGGGCCGGGGTATAGGTTGCGGTACTCATACATCCATGATGGGCACGTGCGCCGTGTGCGTCATCGCTCTCCGGTTTGAGCCTCGTGTGAGGCCCTGTACGACCACGGTCCAACGGCATCCCCTACGGGGCGGAGACGGCGGATGGCCCGCAGGACGGACGCGCTCGCGCCGCCGAGGGCTCCCGGCCGGAAGGCCGCCGCCACGGCCCCCGCGGAAAAACATTCGCCTCCCCGTCACCGGCTGGCTACAATCGCCCACCTTGCCCGCCTCCCTCGCGGAGCGCCGTCGTCCGGACGGAAACCGGACGGCCGAACGCCATGACGTGATCCACGCCGAACGGCCACCGCCGCCCGTCGCCCGACGGGGCGCGGCCCGTCGGCCTGCGTAAAGCCCCCGGAGGCAACACCGTGTCCGCGCACGCCCCTGACCCCGCCACGCCCCCCGCCGACGACGCCCCGGATCCCCTGGATCCCCTGGCGCGGGAACGTGCCCACCTCACCGCCTCCCGCTCCGCCCTCCGCGCCATGCGCGAGGACGTCCAGGCGCTCGACATCCGCGACGTCACCGCGAACTGGGTCAACGCCGCCGTCCTGGAGGCCCAGATCGAGGACCGCATCAAGGCGCTCGCCGATCTCGCCCACACCCCGCTCTTCTTCGGCCGGCTCGACTATCTGCACCCCGTGGGCGCGGACGAGGCCGAGGGCGGCGAGGGGGAACGCTTCTACATCGGCCGGCGCCATGTCCACGACGCCGAGGGCGATCCCATGGTCATCGACTGGCGCGCCCCCGCCTCCCAGCCGTTCTACCGGGCCTCCAAGAAGGACCCGCTGGACGTCGGACTGCGCCGGCGCTTCGGCTACACGGCCGGTGACATCACCGCGTACGAGGACGAGCACCTCTCCGACCCGGCCGAGACCGCGCGCTCCAGCAAGCTGCTCCAGGCCGAGATCGAACGGCCGCGTGTCGGCCCGATGCGCGACATCGTCGCGACGATCCAGCCCGAGCAGGACGAGATCGTACGGAGCGGCCTCGGCGGCACCGTCTGCGTCCAGGGCGGCCCCGGCACCGGCAAGACCGCCGTCGGTCTGCACCGGGTCGCGTATCTGCTGTACGCGCACCGCGAGCGGCTGGCCCGTACCGGCACGCTCGTCATCGGACCGAACGCCTCCTTCCTCCACTACATCGAGCAAGTCCTGCCCGCGCTGGGAGAGTTGGAAGTCAAGCAGGCGACGGTGGACGATCTGGTCGCCTCGGTGGACGTACGCGGCACGGACCCCGCGCCCGCCGCCGTCATCAAGGGCGACGCCCGCATGGCGGAGGTCCTGCGCCGGGCCGTACGGTCCCACGTCACGCCGCCGACGGAGCCGGTCGTGGTCGTACGCGGCTCACGGCGGTGGCGGGTACCGGTGTACGAACTCGAAGAGATGGTCGAGCAGTTGCTCGCCCGGGACATGCGGTACGGCGCCGCGCGCGAGGCCCTTCCGCAGCGGATCGCGCACGCCGTGCTCGTACGGATGGAGGA
Source organism: Streptomyces scopuliridis (assembly GCF_042790125.1). GTDB lineage: Bacteria > Actinomycetota > Actinomycetes > Streptomycetales > Streptomycetaceae > Streptomyces > Streptomyces scopuliridis_A. The sequence continues at coordinate 180,739 of NZ_JBHTZS010000008.1, read as the reverse complement.
GGCGGGCGAGGCGCCCGACGACCGCGTGCAGGACGCGGTGGCCCGCAACCCGGCGGTGAAGGCGGCGGTCAAGGCCGTCTGGCCGCCGGTCGATCCGGCGAAGCTGGTGCTGCGGCTGCTCTCCGACGCGGATTTCCTGGCGGCGCACGCGGAGGACGTCCTCACGCCGGACGAGCAGAAGACGATCCTGTGGACGAAGCCGGTGCGGAGCGCGAAGTCGGCGAAGTGGTCGGCGGCGGACGCGGTACTGATCGACGAGGCGGGCGATCTGATCGCCCGCACCCACTCACTGGGGCATGTGGTCCTCGACGAGGCGCAGGACCTGTCCCCCATGCAGTACCGCGCGGTGGGCCGCCGCTGCTCGACCGGCTCGGCGACGGTACTGGGCGACCTGGCGCAGGGGACGACGCCCTGGGCGACGGCGAACTGGACCGACGCGCTGCGGCACCTGGGCAAGACGGACGCGGTGGTGGAGGAACTGACGGCGGGCTTCCGCGTACCGCGCGAGGTGATCGCGTACGCGTCGAGACTGCTGCCGTCGATCGCGCCGGGGCTGGCGGAGGTGGCGTCGGTACGGGAGTCGCCGGGGTCGCTGTCGGTACGGCCGGTACCAGGGCCGGCGGAGCCGGCGGGGTCGACCGGGCTGTCCGACCTGGACGCGGCGGGGCCGGCGGAGCCGGCGGGGTCGACCGGGCTGTCCGACCTGGACGCGGCCGTCGTCGCGGCCTGCGTGGAGTCGCTCGCGCACGAGGGCTCCACGGGCCTGATCGCGGCGGACGCCCGTATCCCGGCGCTGCGGGAGGCACTGACGGCGGCGGGGCTGCCGTACCTCTCCCCGGGCGAGGAGACGACGGCCGAGGCCCGCCTGACACTGGTCCCGGCGTCCCTCGCGAAGGGCCTGGAGTACGACTACGTGGTCCTGGACGAGCCGGCGGCGGTGGTAGACGGCGAACCGGACGAGCGGACGGGGCTCAGGCGGCTGTACGTGGCGCTGACGCGAGCCGTGTCGGGCCTGATCGTCCTGCATGCGACGGAGTTGCCGGGGCCGCTGTCGGCGACGTAGGTGGCCGGGGGGCGGGGCGCCTCCCGGCGGGGGGTCGTGGGCACGGCGTGCGGGGCGCCGTCCGGCGGGGGCCGTGGTGCGGGGCGCCGTTGTGGTGCCGGGGGCCGGGGCCTCCGGAGGTGCGTATCCGGACTGCTTTCCTCACCGCGCTTCGCGCGAGCTGCGACGCTTTACGTCCGGACACGCACCTCCTCCGACCCCGACCCCCTCCCCCCGGTGGGCCCGGCGACTCGCCGCCCGGCCGGGCCGGTCCGTGACGGGCGGTGAAGGGGGGCGCGCAGGGGTCGTGTCCGGGACACTAAAGCGTGATTTGTGGCGCACGAACGCCCGTGTCCTGACTGTGGCCAGAGTCGCGCCGTAAATCATGCCGTCCCGGGCGCGAGCCCCGGAGCGCCACCCGGCAACAACCCGCACCGCATCACCGGCCCCGGGCCAAAGACGACCGCCCCACGACCCCCCGCCGGCAGGCGCACCGCGCACCCCGGCGACAACCCGCACCCGGAAACCGGCCCCGGCCAAAGACAACCCGGACCGAACAACCCGCACACAACCACCGGCCCCGGGCCAAAGACGACCACCCCACGCCCCCCGCCGGACGGCGCTACGCGTCCATGCGGGCACGCCACCCCCGCACCGCATCCGCCGACACCGCCCCCGCCCACCCCCCCGACCTCGCCGCGCCCCCGATGTGGAACGCGTCCACCCCCGCCCCCAGCAGCGCCTCCAAGTGGTCCAGCCGCAGGCCGCCGCCCACCATCAGCCGGGGTATGTAGCCCGGCTCCCCCCGCGCCCCCGCGTCCGCCTCCGTCAGCAGCGTCGGCAGCCCGTCGTCCACGCCCGCCGCCGAGCCCGCCGTGAGGTACGTGTCCAGGCCCGGCAGGTCCGCCAGCCGTTTGCGGAGCGCGTCGCGGTCGGCCGCGCGGTCGATCGCGCGGTGGAATGTCCACCGGCAGCCGTCCAGCTCCGCGATCAGGCGTTCCACCGTCACCAGGTCCGGCGCCCCGTCCGCGTCGAGGAAGCCGAGGACGAACTCGTCCGCCCCCTCGGCCCGCAGCCCCCGCGCCACCTCGACCAGGGCGTCCGCGCCCCGTGGCTCGCCCGCCGCGAATCCGTCGGACAGCCGCAGCATCACCCGCAGCGGGATGTCGACGGCGGCCCGGATCTTCGCGAAGGTCTCGCGGGGCGGGGTCAGCCCGTCCGCCGCCATGTCGGTGACGAGTTCAAGGCGGTCCGCGCCTCCGTTCCTGGCGGCGACCGCGTCCTCCGCGTCGAGAGCGATCACCTCCAGGAGTGCACGCTTGCTCATGGGACCTCATTCATAGGTATGCCGGCGGGTCGAGGACATGACTGGACGGGACCGAATATAGGTCTAGTCCAATATCCAAGCCTACGGGCCCCTCCCGCCCGCGCGCATCAGCGCATCCATGGGCAACCCTTGCGCCAGATACCCCTTGGGGGTATACATGAAGGAGCGAGATACCCCTAGGGGGTAAGATGCACATCGTCGAGGAGAAGGAGCCGTCAGCCATGAGCCCCACACGGACCGCCGCCGGCACAGCCGGCACAGGCACAGCCGCCGAAGTCGAGCTCATGATCGGCGGTATGACCTGCGCCTCCTGCGCGGCCCGCATCGAGAAGAAGCTGAACCGGATGGACGGGGTCGAGGCCACCGTCAACTACGCCACCGAGAAGGCCAAGGTCAGCTACCGGGGTGAGGACGTCGCGGTCGAGGACCTGATCGCCACCGTCGAAGCCACCGGCTACACCGCCACCCGGCCCGCGCCCCTCCGGACGAGCACGGACACCGACAGCACCCCGGACACACCGGATACCGCCGACACCGAGCTGCGGTCCCTGCGGCAGCGGCTCACCACCGCCGTCGTCCTGTCCGTGCCGGTGATCGCGATGGCGATGGTCCCCGCCCTCCAGTTCGAGTACTGGCAGTGGCTCTCCCTCACCCTCGCCGCCCCCGTCGTCACCTACGCCGCCTGGCCCTTCCACCGCGCCGCCTGGACCAACGCCCGTCACGGCGCGGCCACCATGGACACCCTCATCTCGGTGGGTACCTCGGCCGCGTTCCTGTGGTCCCTGTGGGCCCTGTTCTTCGGTACGGCCGGCATGCCCGGCATGACGCACCCCTTCGAGCTGACCATCGCTCGTACCGACGGCGCCGGGAACATCTACCTCGAAGCCGCCGCCGGCGTCACCGCCTTCATCCTCGCCGGCCGCTACTTCGAGGCCCGCTCCAAGCGCAAGGCGGGCGCGGCCCTGCGCGCCCTGCTCGAACTCGGCGCCAAGGAAGTCACCGTCCTCCGCGACGGCACCGAAACCACCATCCCCACCGCGCGGCTCCAGACCGGCGACCACTTCCTGGTCCGCCCCGGCGAGAAGATCGCCACCGACGGCACCGTCGTCGAAGGCTCCTCCGCCATCGACGCGTCGATGCTCACCGGCGAGTCCGTCCCCGTCGAAGTCACCGTCGGGGACCCGGTCACCGGCGCCACCCTGAACGCCGGCGGCCGGCTCGTCGTCGAAGCCACCCGCGTCGGCGCCGACACCCAGCTCGCCCGCATGGCCCGCATGGTCGAGGACGCCCAGAACGGCAAGGCCGCCGCCCAGCGCCTCGCCGACAGGATCTCCGCCGTCTTCGTGCCCGTCGTCATCGCGCTGGCGCTGGCCACCCTCGGCTTCTGGCTCGGCAACGGCGGCGGGCTCACCGCCGCCTTCACCGCGGCCGTCGCCGTGCTGATCATCGCCTGCCCCTGCGCCCTCGGCCTGGCCACCCCGACCGCCCTCATGGTCGGCACCGGCCGAGGCGCCCAGCTCGGCATCCTCATCAAGGGCCCCGAAGTCCTCGAATCCACCCGTCGCGCCGACACCATCGTTCTCGACAAGACCGGCACCGTCACCACCGGCCGTATGACCCTCCTCACCACCCACACCGCCGACGGCACGGACCGCGACGACGTACTGCGCATCGCCGGAGCCCTGGAGCACGCCTCGGAACACCCCATCGCCCAGGCCGTCGCCGCCGGAGCGGCCGAGCAGGTCGGTACGCTCCCCACGCCCGAGGACTTCGCCAACATCCCCGGCCTCGGCGTCCAGGGCATCGTCGAGGGCCACGCCGTCCTCGTCGGCCGTACCAAGCTTCTCGCCGAGTGGGAGATCCACCTCCCCGAGGACCTGGAGCGCGCGAAGGAGGCGGCCGAGGCCGCCGGACGCACCGCCATCGCCGTCGCCTGGGACGGCGAGGCACGCGCCGTCCTCGAAGTCGCCGACGCCGTCAAGGACACCAGCCCCGAGGCCATCCGCCGGCTGCGTGCCCTCGGTCTCACCCCGCTCCTCCTCACCGGCGACAACAAGGCCGTCGCCGACGCCGTCGCCAGGGAAGTGGGCATCGACCCCGAGCACGTCATCGCGGACGTCATGCCCGAGGACAAGGTCGACGTCGTCAAGAAGCTCCAGGCCGAAGGCCGGTCGGTCGCGATGGTCGGGGACGGGGTCAACGACGCCGCCGCCCTCGCCCAGGCCGACCTCGGACTCGCCATGGGCACCGGCACCGACGCCGCCATCGAAGCGGGCGACCTCACGCTCGTCCGCGGCGATCTGCGCGCCGCCGCCGACGCCATCCGGCTCGCCCGCCGCACCCTCACCACCATCCGCGTCAACCTCTTCTGGGCCTTCGCCTACAACGTCGCCGCACTCCCCCTGGCCGCCGCCGGACTCCTCAACCCCATGATCGCCGGCGCCGCCATGGCCTTCTCCTCCGTCTTCGTCGTCGGCAACAGCCTCCGGCTCCGCGGATTCAAGGCCGTGTGACCCCCGCGCGACGACCACACCCGCCGGGCCCCGGGACTCTCTGTCCCGGGGCCCGGCCCTATCGTCGTCCCATGCCCGCACCCGATCTGCGCAGCCGGTTCGCGACCACGCTTCTCGCACTCCGGGAGGGCGCCGGGGAAGCCGGGAGGGCCGGGGGCCCCGACCCCTACGCGTACGCCGACCGCCTCCTCGCCCGCTGGTCCGAGCCGCAGCGCCGGTACCACACCACGGATCATCTGCTCGCCGTCCTGGACCGCGTCGACACGCTCGCCGAGTACGCCGACGACCCCGACGTCGTACGTCTCGCCGCCTGGTTCCATGACGCCGTCTACCGCCCAGACCGCTCCGAGAACGAGGAACGCTCCGCCCGCCTCGCCGAACGCGCCCTCCCCGAGGCCGGCTGAGCGAGGACCGTACGCGCGAGGTCGCCCGGCTCGTCCGCCTCACCACCACCCACGCCGCCGCGCCCGGCGACCGCAACGGCGCCGTCCTGTGCGACGCCGACCTCGCCGTCCTCGCCACGGGCCCCGACGCGTACGCGGCCTACGCGGCGGCGGTACGGGAGGAGTACGGCTTCGTCCCCGACGACGCCTTCCGCAGCGGCCGGGCGGCCGTACTGGAGCAGCTGCTCGCCCTGCCCGCGCTGTTCCGTACGCCCTACGGCGCGCGCGAGTGGGAGGCGCGCGCCCGCGCGAACCTGGCGGAAGAGCTGCGCGGCCTCACCCGTCTCACCAGCTGAGAGACGCCGAACCGGCGGAATGTCACGGCCGATATCGGCGTTGGCACCTGTCATGCCCGACTCCGCCGATTCCCCGCCGCCGAAGCCGCTCCCGTCCCCGGACCTGCCCGCAGACCTGCCCCAAGACCCGTCGCCGGCCCGGGCCCGTATGCCGCTCGCCGTCTACATCCTCGGCCTCTCCGTCTTCGCCCTCGGTACGAGCGAGTTCATGCTCTCGGGCCTGCTGCCGCCCCTCGCCGACGACATGAACGTCTCCATCCCCACGGCCGGGCTGCTGATATCCGCCTTCGCGATCGGCATGGTCGTGGGCGCGCCGCTCCTCGCCGTCGCCACCCTGCGCCTCCCCCGCCGCACCACACTCATCACCCTGATCTCGGTCTTCGGCCTCGGCCAGGTCGCGGGCGCCCTCGCGCCGACGTACGAGATCCTCTTCGCCTCCCGCGTCATCAGCGCGTTCGCCTGCGCCGGGTTCTGGGCGGTCGGCGCGGCCGTCGCCATCGCGATGGTCCCGCACAACGCGCGCGCCCGCGCCATGGCCGTCATGATCGGCGGGCTCTCCATCGCGAACGTGCTCGGTGTCCCGGCCGGCGCGTTCCTCGGCGAACACCTCGGCTGGCGCTCGGCGTTCTGGGCGGTCGGCGCGGCCTCGGCGGTCGCGCTCGCCGGTGTCGTCACGCTCATCCCGCGCATCCCGCTGCCCGCCGAGAAGCCGCGGCTCAAGCGGGAGCTGACCATCTACCGCGACCGTCAGGTCTGGCTCTCGATCGCCGTCACCGCGCTCGCCGCGGGCGGTGTCTTCTGCGCGTTCTCGTATCTCGCCCCGCTGCTCACGGACGTGGCCGGTCTCGACAGCGGCTGGGTGCCGACCGTGCTGGCGCTCTTCGGTGTCGGCGCGCTGATCGGTACGGCGCTCGGCGGCCGGTTCGCGGACGCGCATCTTTTCGGCGTGATGATCGGCGGCGTCACCGCGTCGACGGTCCTGCTCGCCGTGCTGGCGCTCACCGCCGCGCACCCGGTCGCCGTCATCACGCTGACCTTCCTGCTCGGCGTCTCGGCGTTCTTCACGGCCCCGGCGCTCAACGCCCGGATGTTCAACATCGCCGCCGCGGCCCCCACCCTCGCGGGCGCCACCACCACCGCCGCCTTCAACCTCGGCAACACCGGCGGCCCCTGGCTCGGCGGCACGGTCATCGACGCGGACTTCGGCTTCGCCTCGACGGCCTGGGCGGGCGCGGCGATGACGGTCGTCGCGATCGGCCTTGCGGCGCTCTCGCTGCGCTACCACCGCGCGACGGCGGGCAGCCGGGTGGTCGCGGGCTCGCTCCTGGCCTCGTCCGCCGAGCCCGCCAAGGACCGGGCCCCGGTGGGCCACGAGCCGGACACCGCGTCCGCGGACCGCTGAAGCCTCACGGTCACGGACCCCGGCCGTCTGTTACGTAACACTCCCCACGTCCCCCTCGGCAATCTAGAGTTGAGACACCATCAGCTTCAGGGGGCGGAGACCGGAATGTCGCAGCACGCGCCGGACAACACCGAGGGGCAGACGCTACCCTTCTGGGTCGACGTCGTGGAGGAGGAGGACGAGGACGGCAACGCGATGGGCGGCCTCTTCCGCCACGACGGCGAGGCCGTCCTGCGCTCCGTCCCCCTCGGCCCCCTCCGCAAGAATCTGGCCGATACGGTCGACGCCCTCCAGAAGGTCTTCGAGGAGGTCGCCGAGCGCGGCGGCGCGCTCCCGCTCGCCGAGGCCCAGCTCTCCTTCCAGGTCACCGCCTCCGGCGGCATCCAGCTCATCGGCAGTGGCCAGGTGCAGGGCACCCGCGGGCTGACTCTGACGTTCAAGCGCCCGTCGTAGGGGCTCCATGCCACGCTCCATGCCACGTTCGCTGCCACGCCACAAAGCTCTCCTCATCGGAGCCAGCGAGTACGACGACGAGACGATCCGCTCGCTGCCCTTCGTCCGCGACGACCTCCAGCGGCTGGAGGGCGCGCTCTCCGACCGGGGGTTCCGCCCGGTGGAGATCGCCGAGTCCCAGCGCGGCATCACGCCGAACGCCGTCAACCGCCATGTCCTGCGCTTCCTGCGCGAGGCCGGCCGCGGCGACACCCTGTTCATCATGCTCAGCGGCCACGGGGTGCACTTCGACGGCCGGGACTATCTCGTCCCGGAGGACGCCTACTACGAGAGCGAGCCGTTCGCCGAGAGCTGCGTCGAGATCGGCTGGCAGAAGGAGCTGGAGGACTCCCCCGCCGGCCAGGTGGTCTTCCTCATCGACGCCTGCCGCGAGGGATCCGCCCGCCGGACCAAGTCCCCCACCCGGATGCCCGGTTGGGAACGTCCCAAGATCGCCGCGGCGCTGCGCCGCAAGGTCGCGTACGTATACGCGTGCTCCAAGGCCCAGTACGCGCTGTACGTGGACGAGTCCGAGGCCGTCCTCCCCCAGCACGCCGACGCCGCGGGCACCCGGCCGAAGGACTCGTTCAGCCTCTTCTCCCGCGCGGTCGCGGACGTCGTGTCGGATGTGCCGCACACCCTGCACATGGGCGAGTTCATCGATGAGGTGCAGCGCCGGGTGACCGCGCTGCACACGGCGTACGGCAAGACGCCCCCCGTCCAGCGGATCAGGGCCGAGACCGACATCCCCTGGCAGGAGTTCACGGTGCTGCCGGGCCCCGCCCGGGACGCCGCCGAGCATCCCTGGGTACGCGGCACCGCCACCCACCCCGTATGGGAACGGACGGCCCCGGGCCCCGCCCGCGAGGCGCTCAAGGACGTCTGCGCCACCCTCGCCGCCCGGCTCGCCGAGGGGTACGAGACGGCGGCGGCCACGCTGCGGGACGACCCGTGGCACGACGCCGAGCTGGCCAAGCGCGCCCAGGACCGGCTGGGCTTCCTCACCGGCCGGCTGGCCGCCGGTACGGAACTCTCCCCGACCGAAGGCGCGTTGACGGTCCTGCTGCCGCTGCTCGGCCAGGCGTTCTGGACGCACGAAGCGGCCCAGCGGGCGCCCGTGGTCACCGCCGGCCCGGCCGATCAGTCCACGCCCGAGCGCGACCGCTTCGGCAAGTTCGCCCAGGGCTTCCCCCGCCTCCAGCGCCGGCTGCGCACCCTGGAGCAGCGCGGTGTCTCGGACGGATCGGCCGAACGCATCCGCTGGTGGCTCTTCCACCGCTGGCTCGTCCGGCAGCCCGAGCTGTACGCGTCCCAGACCCTGAAGACGCTGCTCGGCCCGCCGCCGGGCGGCCCGGAGTGCCCGGAGTGGGTGACGGACGCCCTGTCCGGCGAGCGCTTCATGCGCTTCCTCCAGGAGCTGCGGGCGGCGCCGTTCGCCGTGCCCCGCCACACCCCCGGCCGGCCGGGCGAACCGGACCGGTCGGACCGTACCGACCAGCGCGACGGCGACTACGACGTCATCGCCGCCAGCACGAGGGACGAACACGAGGTACGCGAATCCCTCGTCGCGTCCCTCGCCAAGGCCGCCCAGGCGTTCGCCGTGGACCCGGTGGACCTGCCCGAGATCCTGGTGGAGCACATCGGGATCTCCGACAGCGTGCACCTCGGCGATCTCCTGACGACGATCCGCGGCTCCGACTGGCGCACCTCGGGCCTCGGCCGCTCCCTGAACGCGGTCTGCGGGCACCCGGCCGTCCAGATCGCCCTGCGCGAGCACGCCCACCGCGTGGACGCGCTTCTCCGCGACATCAACCGGACGTCCACGCTCGCCCCGCTGCGCTCCCTGCCCCCGTACGCCGACGCCGACCGCGTCAGGCTCAGCGGCAACACCCCCACGCATCTGGCCGACGGCATCCGCTTCCAGCTCGCCGAGGACCGGGTGCAGGAGCTGCTGATGGGTGAGGAGCTGTACGGCGAACGCGAGCTGGCGATCCGGGAGTTGTACCAGAACGCCCTGGACGCGGTCCGCTACCGGGACCGCCGTACGGAATACCTGCGCAGGACCGACGGTACGCCGCCGGAATGGGACGGCCTCATCGAGTTCGTCCAGAAGGCCGACCCCCAGGGCCGCCCGTACCTGGAGTGCCGGGACAACGGCGTCGGCATGGGCCTCGACGAGCTGCGCAACGTCTTCTCCCAGGGCGGCGCCCGCTTCGTCGACCTGCCGGAGTACATCGAGGAACAGACGGCCTGGGCCGAGCTGGGCGAGCCGCGCATCGAGCTGCACCCCAACAGCCGTTTCGGGATCGGCGTGCTGAGCTATTTCATGCTGGCGGACGAGATCGAGGTGACGACGTGCCGCATGGGCCGCGACGGCCGGCCCGGCAACAAGTACGTGGTCAAGATCGCGGGCCCGGGAAACCTGTTCCGCGTCGATGACAAGGGTCCCGGCACGGACTCCGGCACGACGGTGCGGCTGCTGCTGACCGACCATAAAGAGCGGGTGTCCTGCGTGGATACGCTCCAGAAGGTGCTGTGGCTGGCTCCGTACCGCACGAGGGCGGAGCACGGCTCGCGATGGCACGAATGGGAGCCGGGGCGGCTGTCGGTCAGTGGTCCTGAGCTGGCCTGGGCGGATGACTCGGAGATGTTCCGGCGCACCGGCGCCTGTTATCCATCGCAGAACCCGGACGTATGGTGGGTGGACGGTAGAGGCCACTTTCTTTCGGATGGCCTGCTCACTAGTACTAACTCGGCGACCACCAACAGCAGCGCCAGGGAGCGCTTTGGCGCCGTGGTCAATCTCCGCGAACAGCACCAGCCGGAGCTGAGCGTCGACCGCAAGACCGTCCGCTCGAACGACAAGGACCATGTCAACGCGGTGCTGAGCGAGGCGCTGCCGAGCCTGTTCTCGACCGCGCAACCGCTTCTGATGCCTGACTGGCTGTTCGAAGCCAGCCGATCCTCTGTCGGTTTCGGGGACGAGGTCGCCGAACACGCTCGTACCAGTGGGGTGCCCTGGCCTGCGGGGGACACCGAGCGCCCCTTCGACGCCTTGGGGTTCTTCCGTCCCGACCAGACGCTCCTGCCACTAGTCACCGGTCGCTACCCGGCGGCATCGGAAACGTACGGACCGTCCTATCTCCGTCTGATACCCACGCCCGTACTGCGGTGGAGACTGCTCACGCTCTACCGGGCCGGCTTGGGAGATTCCCTGACCGAGGCTGCACAGGCATCTCCTCCGCTGCCATGCGCACGCCCCTCGGACCATCGGCTGCTCACTGCCAATGGCTCATACACCACGCTCAACTGGACCCAGAGATATAAGGATTGGCTCTCCGGACCGGACAACAGCGCTTTCTATTTGCTCAAGAACCCGTCCCGCACCTTGGTGGACTCCGGGATCCTGAGCGCCCATAGCGTTGACGTGTGGCGCGATCCCGAGCAGGTGGTCACCCTCGACGAGATCTTCGTTCTGGTAGGCCTGACCGAACTCACCGCCGAGGCCGTTGCTGAACGCCTGACAGCCCTGGGTTACTCAGTCGTTCCTCCGACAGGCTGTGAGGGAGTCCGGTGGGAGGACCTCCCTCTGCTCCGCCCGCTGGGCTCGGTTACCGACGGCTGGCTGGAGCCTGGCAGCAACCTGTCAGTGGCTCAGCTCTGCCTCAGTGCGGCAATGGCCGAGTGTTCAACTCGTGAGGCGGCCGACCGGCTCCGGGAACTGGGGTTCGACGTTCCCTCCGAGTATCCGAACTCCGATGCCTGGACCGCAGAGGAGCGCGAGGTGCTTCAGCGGCTATGGGCTCTGCACGCGGATCCGGTACCGGCAGATCGGGCCCGGGAGATCAGCTATGCCCAGCTGATCAGCGTGGCACGCGCCTCCGGCGCAACCACGCACGCGGTCGTTGGACTGCTGCGAGACACCGGCTTCTCCGTGCCCTCCCATGGCACGCCTGGGCTGACAATCCGGGACGACGAATGGGCGCTGCTCGTCTACAACGACATCACCCTCAATGTGGACCGCCAAGTACCGCTGCCTCACGTGGTGGGGGTGGCGCACCGCACCGGGCAGACACCGGGGGAGGTCGCAGTACGGTTGCGCGCGCTGGGCTTCGAGGTCCCCGAACTCCCTACCGACGGGAAGCTGCTGAGCAAACAGGACATCAACTTCCTGTACGCGAGATACGAATCGTCGTCCAGCAAGGCATGGCCCGAGCCGGATCGCCCGATGGGGCTCGGCGCAATCGCGGAGCGGGCAAGCCGTTCCACCCTCTCCATGACGGAAACGGCCGCCAGGCTGAACGGCCTGGGGTACCGCTGCGCTCCGACTCAATGGCTGCTCGCCCGGTTCAAGGAACACGACGTCGAAGCGCTCCGGTGGACTCTGCCCAAGGATAACGATCCGACCGTGATCTCTCCCACGCAGCTGTACGCGGTGGCCGAGCACCTGGGACGCCCTCCGGAGGAAGTCGCCCAGTCGCTCACCGACTTCGGCTACGACGTCGCCGAGATCCCCGACACTTGGCTCCAGGAACGGAAGGCGGAAGCGGACCTGATCGACGTCCTCTCGCGCGGAGAGGAACCCATCGTCGACATCGACTACGCGGTCGAGATCTCGCTTCCCACCCTCGCCACCGTGGCCATGCGCCTGAGGCTGCCCTTCCGTACCGTCGCCCTCAAGGCCACCGCCCTCGGCATGCGCCACGAGGCCGAGACCTGGTTCCCCGCCGACGAGACCGCCGGCTGATCCCCTCTGTCACAGATCATCGACAGCGCGAACCGAACACACGGCCTCCCCTCTCTTGTGGGGCGGACGGGGACACGCCGTCCGCCGTCCGCAGCCCGCGCCCCCGCGGGCCCCCGAGGAGACACCCGCCATGCCCAAGACCTCAACTCCCCTGTTCCGGCGCCTTCGTGGCCGGGCCACGGGACTCGCCGTGGCCGGCACGGCTCTCGTCCTCGCCGCCCCGGTCCCGGCGATGGCCGCGACCGCCGGGGCCCGTGCCGCCGCCTCGGCCGATCCGGTCTCGGTCATGACGTACACCGCCAAGGAACGCCGCGAGGCCCTGGCCTACTGGACGACCGCCCGCATCAAGGCCGTCGGGAAGTCCGTGGACCTCGGCCCGACCGGGCCGAAGGCCAAGCCGTACAAGGGCGCCGCTCTGAAGGCCGTGGGGCGGCTCTTCTTCGTCAACGCGCGGGGCGCCGACACATGGTGCACGGCCACCGCCGTGAAGAGCGCCAACCGCTCCGTCGCGATGACCGCCGCCCACTGCGTGCGCATGGGTTCCTCTCCCGCCAACACCAACACCACGATGGTGTTCGTCCCCGGCTACCACAAGGGCGAGAAGCCGTACGGCGCGTTCGCGCTCCGCTCCGCCGCGACCCCGCGCACCTGGGACAACGACTCCGTCAACGACGTCGCCGCGCTGGTCGTCGACGCCGACAAGAACGGCCGCAAGCTCACCGACGTCGTGGGCGGCCGGCCCATCGCCTTCGACCGCGCCGTCGGCGGCACGGTCACCGCCCTCGGCTACTCCGCCACCCGTCCGCAGCTCGGCGAGGAACTTCTCCGCTGCGTCGGCAGGACGAAGAGGGAGCACGGCACGCAGATGATCCCCTGTGACCTGACCGGCGGGGCCAGCGGCGGGCCGTGGCTGGCCGACTTCGACGCCACCACCGGCAAGGGCAAGGGCGTCCTGGTCTCGGTCAACGCCTCGCTGGACTCCCTGACACCGACCAAGATGTACGGAGAGGTGCTGAGGACCACGGCCAAGAAGGTCTACGACCGGGCCCAGCGCGGCTGACCGAGCATTCATCGGCATGGTCAGCGGCGCGGTTCCCAGCGGAAGAGCCGGGATGCCAGCACCACGGCGACGACGACCCAGGCCAGCGTGGGCAACAGCAGGGGCAGGGAGTCCGCCACGGGAACGCCGCCGTTCCAGGCGTTGAGGACCAGTTCGGTGGCCGAGCCGCCGGGGAGCAGCCGCTTGAGCAGGGTGAACTCCTCGGTGCCGCTGATTCCCACCCAGCTGGTCACGGCGATGACGCCGAGGCTGACCGGCAGCGTGGTCACCTGGGCGTGCTCGGGGGAGTTCGTCAGTCCCGCCGTGGCCAGCCCCAGGCCGAGCATCATGACCACCGTCGAGAGGACCGCCGCCGCCAGGAGGAGAACATTGGCCGGCTCGCCGGCGGCAGCGGCCAGCACGATGAGGATCGCGGTCATCTGGACCAGTGCGAGGACGGTGACCGGGAGCATCAGCCCGGAGAGGATGGTGGCGTCACTCGCCGGGGTGGAGCGCAGCCGCTTGAGGAAGAGGTTCTGACGGCGCGAGGCCAGCGTGGTCACCGCGGTGGTGTAGAGCCCGAACGCGGCCACGGTGAACATCACCACCGCCGCGATGTATCCGAGGCTGCCCAGCTTGGCGAAGATCTCGTGCTGGTAGATGAAGTACGTACTGACCGCCACGGGCATGATGAAACTGGTGACCAGAACCAGCCGGTTCCGGAAGATCTGGATCAGCTCGCTGAGAGCGATGGAGAGCATGGGGCAGGTCCTCTTCTCGGGAAGTTCCGTGGACGTTCCGGTGGTGGTCTACGCGCTGCCGATGGAGCGGAAGACGTCATCGAGTCGAGTCGGTCCCGCTTGGAGATCCCGCAGCTCCACCGCGTTGGCGTGCGCCCAGTCGAGCAGGGTGTGCAGGTCCTCCTGCACGTTGAAGGTCTCGATGAGGACCTTCCCGTCACCCTCGCGCGTGGCCTGGAACGGCAGCGCCAGTGCCAGGGCCGGAAGGGCCGAGCGGACCGGAAGGGAGAAGCGGATCGCGGCCGGCAGGGTCCGCGTCAGCTCGGCGACGGTCCCTTCCTGGTGGAAGGTGCCCTTGTGCATGAGCCCGATGCGATCGGCGCGCTGCTGGGCCTCTTCCAGGTAGTGCGTGGTGAGCACGATGGTGGAGCCGTCTTCGCGCAGTTTGTCCACGGCGTCCCACAGAGCGTCCCGGGACTGGATGTCCAGGCCGGTGGTGGGCTCGTCCAGGAAGACCAGCTCGGGGCTCCCGTACACGGCCGTGGCGAAGTCCAGCCGTCGCTTCTCACCGCCGGAGAGCTGGGACACCTGGGTGCCGGCCTTGTGCGTGAGGTCGACGATGCTGAGCACGCGTTCGGCCCTGTCCGCACGCTGGGAGAGCTTTCCGATCAGCCGGACCGATTCCCTCACGGTCAGGTCCGGGGAGAATCCGCTCTCCTGGAGCATGATGCCCATCCTGGGCCGCACGGCGCGCCGGTCGCGCGGGCTCTGCCCGAAGACGCGCACGGTGCCCGAGGTGGCCGGACGGTGGCCCTCGATGGTCTCCAGGGTCGAGGTCTTGCCGGCCCCGTTCGTGCCGAGGAGCGCGTAGAGCTCCCCCTTCCCCACCTGGAAGGACAGGTCTTTCACGGCGTGGAAGTCGCCGTAGCTGAGGTTCAGACGTTCTACGTCGATGACTGGTGTCGAGGTCATGGGTCGATCTCAGCCGTTGTCACGCGCGTCGGGCAGTGGCGTGGTGTCATCACCGCGCCATGACATTCCTGGGGGCGAAGGCATGACGCGGTGTCACTGGTGCCACGCGCGGAGCCGGGAGAATACTGCGGGGACAGACCCTGATGCCCGATCCCGGGGAGCCGCACATGGAGCACGCCGAGACGCCCCAGGGGCCGCTGCGCCGATGGAACCGCGTCACGTTCGTCCCGCCGCTGGCCGCCGTGGGGGCGGTGCTGGTGGCGACCGACTCCCGGACCTGGTGGGACGCCGCCGTCCTGGCCCTCGGCGTGGCGGCGGGCCTGCTGGTCTTCGCGCGGTGGTCGGCGGACGAGACCTCCCGCGTCGTCCTCCCCTGCCTGGTCATCACCGCGGCCGTGTGGCCGTTCGGGGTGCTGGTGGCCGGGAGTCACACGGCGTTCTACGGCCTGACGATCGTGGGCCCCTATCTGATCCCCCGGCTGCCGCGCCACCGAGCGGCGGCGGCCCTGGCGCTCACCGTGTACGTCGCCGCGGTGGGCGCGGCGAGGCTGACGGAATCACGGGACAACGTCTCCGGCGTTCTGATCGAGTACGTCCTCATCCCCACGGCCGTCGCGGTGGTGACGATCGGCGCCCAGTTCGCCAACCACGGCTTCTACAAGGTCATGGAGCAAGCACGGGAACGCGAGGCGGAGCTGGCCGTCATCCGGGAGCGCATACGGTTCGCCAGTGATCTGCACGATATCCAGGGCCACACACTGCATGTGGTGAAGCTGAAGATCACGCTGGCCGAGAAGCTGCTGCGCAGCGACCTCGGGCGCGTGGAGGAGGAACTACGGGAAGTGCACGCCCTGGTCAGCGACACCATCACCCAGACCAAGGAGCTCGCCTACGCACAGCGGCGGCTCAATCTGTCCGTGGAGCTGGAGAACGCGAAGAACCTCTTCGAGGCCGCCGGCATCCGCGTGCGCGTCAACCGTGAGGCCGACGTCGACGAGAGCGTCAACGGGCTGCTCGGCCAGGTCCTCCGCGAGACGACGACCAACATCCTGCGCCACGCGCAGGCCACGCGCGTGCGGATCACCCTCTCGAAGTCGGGCATCACCATCGTCAACGACGGCGCGCGGGAGACTCCCCTTCCGGGGCTCAGGGGACTGGCGGCCCTCAGGGAACGAGTGGGCGACAACGGAGGCGCGCTGACGGTGGAGCAGGAGAACGGGCGTTTCATCACGGCCGCGGCGTTTCCCCGCCTTCGCCCGGCGACGGTGCCCGCAGGGGCGCGGGAGGGCGACCGATGACCAGCGTGGTGCTCGCCGACGACGAGGCTCTGCTCCGCAAGGCACTGGCGTCGCTGCTGACGCTCGAAGGCGAGATCACCGTGCTCGCCGAAGCGCACGACGGCGAATCCGCGGTCCGGGCCACCCTGCTGCACCGGCCCGATGTGCTCGTCATCGACTTGGAGATGCCCGGTCTGGACGGGCTCGGCGCGGTCGCGGAGATCCGCCGTGCGCGGCCGGACCAGGTGATCCTCATGGTGACCCGCCATGCCAGGCCCGGGGTGCTCCGCAAGGCCCTGAAACTCGGCGTCCAGGGGTTCGTCAGCAAGTCGGCGGAGCCCGCGCACATCACGTCGGTCATCCACACGCTGCACGAGGGCAAGCGCTGGATCGACCCGGACGTCTCCGCGCTCGCCGTCGTCGACGACTGCCCGCTCACCGACCGGGAGATCGACGTCCTGCGCGTGACCGGCGAGGGGTACTCCGTCGCCGATATCGCCGCCCGCCTCCACCTGGCGGAGGGCACCGTACGCAACTACCTCTCGAACGCCATGCGGAAGACCCAGACACGGACCCGCCACGAAGCGGCACGCTACGCGCGCGAACACGACTGGCTCTAGGGCGTCATGAGGTGGTTCCGGCCCCTCGTCCTGAGCCCAGCGACCCCACCGCCGCGACCACCACCCCCGCCTTCGCGCACACCCAGTGCGGATCGGGCCCCAGCTCCGGTTCCACCTCCAGGGCGTGCGGTCCGTCCGGTTCGTCCTCGGCGCAGACGGGGCACAGCGGCCACCGTCCGTACCGTTCCAACAACGCGTCCTGTACGTCCTGCGCCACCAGCCCGGCCACGTAGGCGACGCCCTCCGGCCACTGCTCCACCCACCAGCGCCGGTGCGACACCGAGTCCTCCACCAGCGACACGACCTCGGCGCGCGCGACATCGCCCGCCGCCAGGTCGGCCAGCACCAGGGCGCGGGCGGCGTGCAGTGCCTGCTCAAGGTCGTCCATTCAGCCATTGTCGGTGACGGCGAGGGGTTGACGACCGCCGAAATCCGAAAATATCTTTCACAGGTGACCTCAGACGTGAAGGAAAGTTTCAGCGGTGACGCCCCACCCGCCCCCGCAGCCCTGGCCGCCAAGGTACGGACCCTCGCGCCGACCATGACCCGTTCCATGCAGCTCGTCGCCGAAGCCGTCGCCGGCGACCCCGCCGGCTGCGCCGCCCTCACCGTCACCGGTCTCGCCGAGCTGACCGGTACGAGCGAGGCCACCGTGGTCCGTACCGCCCGTCTCCTCGGCTACCCCGGCTACCGCGATCTCCGTCTCGCGCTCGCCGGCCTCGCCGCCCAGCAGCAGTCCGGCCGCGCCCCCTCCGTCACCGCCGACATAGCCGTCGACGATCCCATCGCCGATGTCGTCGCCAAGCTCGCCTACGACGAGCAGCAGACGCTCGCCGACACCGCCGCCGGACTCGACACCGTCCAGCTCGGCGCGGTCGTCGCCGCTGCCGCCGCCGCCCGCCGCATCGACATCTACGGCGTCGGCGCCTCCTGCCTCGTCGGCATGGACCTCGCCCAGAAGCTGCTGCGCATCGGCCTGATCGCGCACGCCCACTCCGATCCGCACCTCGCCGTCACCAACGCCGTACAGCTCCGCTCCGGCGACGTCGCCATCGCGATCACCCACTCCGGCTCCACCGGCGATGTCATCGAACCGCTCCGCGTCGCCTTCGACCGGGGCGCGACGACGGTCGCGATCACCGGCCGTCCGGACGGTCCCGTGTCCCAGTACGCCGACCACGTACTGACCACCTCCACCGCCCGCGAGAGCGAGCTGCGCCCGGCCGCCATGTCCAGCCGTACGAGCCAACTGCTGGTCGTGGACTGCCTGTTCATAGGCGTGGCGCAGCGTACGTACGAGACGGCCGCGCCCGCGCTCTCCGACTCGTACGAGGCCCTGGCGCACCGCCACAGCCCCCGCAGCACCCGCTGACCCCGCCCCACCCCCTCCCCTCCCCTCCCCTCCCCTCCCCGGTAATCAACGGCACCCGCATGCCGCTCACTCGGAAGAAAGAGCCGCCTCCTCATGACCTCCCAGTACGGCGAACTCCGCGCGCAGCTCGACTCCCTGACCACCGAGGCGTTCCGCCCCGAGCTCGCCGAGATCGACCAGCTGCCGACCCTCGACATCGCCCGCATCATGAACGGCGAGGACAGCACCGTCCCCACCGCCGTCGCCGCCCAGCTCCCCCGGATCGCCGCCGCCATCGACGCCACCGCCGAGCGCGCGGCCCGTGGCGGCCGGCTGATCTACGCGGGCGCCGGTACGGCGGGCCGGCTCGGCGTGCTGGACGCCAGCGAGTGCCCGCCCACCTTCAACACCGACCCCGAGGAGGTCGTCGGCCTGATCGCGGGCGGCCCCGGCGCGATGGTCACGTCCGTCGAAGGGGCCGAGGACTCCAAGGAGCTGGCAGCGGCCGATCTGACCGCCTTGAAACTCTGCGCGGAGGACACCGTCGTCGGCATCTCCGCCTCGGGCCGTACCCCGTACGCGATCGGCGCCGTCGAGCACGCCCGCGGCCTCGGCGCGCTCACCATCGGGCTCTCCTGCAACGCGGGCAGCGCGCTGGCCGCCGCCGCCGAACACGGCATCGAGATCGTCGTCGGCCCCGAACTGCTCACCGGCTCCACCCGCCTCAAGGCCGGTACCGCACAGAAGCTCGTCCTCAACATGCTCTCGACGATCACCATGATCCGGCGCGGCAAGACGTACGGAAACCTCATGGTCGACGTCCGCGCCTCCAACGAGAAGCTGCGCGCCCGCTCCCGGCGGATCGTCTCGCTCGCCACGGGCGCGTCGGACGAGGAGATCGAGGTCGCGCTCGCCGCCACCGACGGCGAGGTGAAGAACGCCATCCTCACCATCCTCGGCGCCGTCGACGCACCCACCGCCGCCGCGCTCCTCACCGACTCCGACGGCCACTTGCGCGCCGCGCTGAAGGCCACCCGTACCAGCTGATACACCACGCACCATGGCACCAGCAGAAACGCCCGAACCCTCCGGAAACACCGGTACCGACAGAAACCGCGCCACGGCCGAGGCGATCCTCCCGCTCGTCGGAGGCGCCGCGAACATCGCGGCCGTCGCCCACTGCATGACCCGGCTCCGCCTCGGCCTGCACGACCGCTCCCTCGTCCGGGACGAGCCGCTCAAGGCGCTCCCCGCCGTGCTGGGCGTGGTCGAGGACGAGACGTACCAGATCGTCCTGGGCCCGGGGACGGTGGCGCGCGTGACGCCGGAGTTCGAGCGCCTGGTGGAGGCGGAACGCGCGCCCCAGGCGGCCGGCGCAGACGAACTGGCCGAACGCGGCGCCGCGATCAAGGCGGCACGCAAAGCCAGGAACGCCACCCCGTTCAAGCTCTTCCTCCGCCGCATCGCCGACATCTTCGTCCCGCTCATCCCCGCGCTCATCGGCTGCGGCATCCTCGCGGGCCTCAACGGTCTCCTCACCAACCTCCACTGGCTCCCCGCCCTCGTCCCCGCCCTCGCCGCCCTCGCGTCCGGCTTCATGTCGCTGATCGCGGTCTTCGTCGGCTACAACACGGCGAAGGAGTTCGGCGGTACGCCCGTCCTCGGCGGCGCGGTCGCCGCGATCATCGTCTTCCCTGGCGTCGCCCACATTGACGCGTTCGGCCAGAAGCTCGCCCCGGGCCAGGGCGGCGTGCTCGGCGCGCTGGGCGCGGCGGTGCTCGCGGTGTACGTCGAGAAGTGGTGCGGGCGGGTGGTACCGGAGGCGCTGGACGTCCTCGTCACCCCGGCCCTGACCGTCCTCGTCTCCGGTCTGGTCACGCTGTACGGCCTGATGTACGTCGCGGGCGAGGTCTCCACGGCCATCGGCGACGCCGCGAACTGGCTGCTGGCGAACGGCGGCGCGGGCGCGGGCTTCGTCCTCGGCGGCCTCTTCCTCCCCCTGGTCATGCTGGGGCTGCACCAGGCACTGATCCCGATCCACACCACCCTGATCGAGCAGCAGGGATACACCGTTCTCCTCCCCATCCTCGCCATGGCGGGCGCGGGCCAGGTCGGCGCGGCGGCGGCGGTCTACGTCCGGCTCCCCCGCAACGGCTCGATCCGCCGCACCATCAAGTCCGCCCTCCCGGCCGGTTTCCTGGGCGTCGGCGAACCGCTCATCTACGGCGTCTCCCTCCCCCTCGGCCGCCCCTTCATCACGGCCTGTGTCGGCGGCGCCTTCGGCGGCGGCTTCGTGGGCCTCTTCAGCCAGCTCGGCGCGGCGGTCGGTTCGACGGCGATCGGCCCGTCCGGCTGGGCGCTGTTCCCGCTGCTCGACGGTGACAAGGGCCTGGGCGAGCTGGTCATGGTGTACGGGGGCGGGCTGCTGGCCGGCTACGCGGCGGGCTTCGTCGCCACGTACTGCTTCGGCTTCACGAGGACGATACTGACGGAACTCAACGCGCGAACAGCGCTTTCATCCGTGCCGGAAAGCGCTCCGGTACAGGTGCGGACTCGTACCGACGACCCGCTTGAACCGGTCGCGGAAAGCCGTAGGTGACCCGAACCCCACCTGGGTCGCGATGCGGTCGACCGGGTGGGTCGTCGCCTCCAGCAGGTACTGGGCCTGCCGGATACGGGCCCGGTGCAGCCACTGCAACGGAGTCGTCCCCGTCTGCTCCCGGAACCGCCGGTTGAGGGTCCGCGTGCTGGTCGCCGCCCGCGCGGCGATGTCCTTGAGGGTCAGCTCACGCCCGGCGTTCTCCTCCATCCACCGCAGAAGAGGCTCCATCGTGGCCCCGGCGGGCACCGGAGGCTGGTCCTGGACGATGAACTGCGCCTGGCCGCCCTCCCGTTCCAGCGGCATGACCGACAGCCGGGCCGCGTCGGCGGCGACGGCCGAGCCGTAGTCCTTACGGATCAGATGCAGACACAGATCGAGCGCGGCGGCGGCCCCGGCCGAGGTGAGGAACTGGCCGTTGTCGACATACAGCACATCGGGGTCGACGGTCACGGCCGGATGGTTCGCGGCCAGCAGCGGGGCAGCGGCCCAGTGGGTGGTCGCGCGCAGCCCGTCGAGCAGCCCGGTGGCGGCGAGGATGAAGGCCCCGCTGCACACGGAGGCGATACGCGTGCCACGCGCGGCGGCGGCCCGCAGGGCGTCGAGTACGTCCGGAGGCACCGGGGCGGCCGGGGTGTCCGTACCGGGCAGGATGATCGTGTCGGCCTCGGCGAGCACGTCGAGCCCGTACGGCGCCCGGAGCACGAACAGCCCGGCGTCGACCTCGGCCCCGGCCGAGGCCGCGCAGACCACGACCCGGTAGGCGGCCCGGCCGTCGGGGAGCCGGGTACGGGAGAAGACCTCGATCGGTGAGGACAGGTCGAAGGGGATGACCCGGTCGAGCGCGAGGACGGCCACGGTGTGCATGGCCACAGGCTAAGGGGCTGCCCCCGCCGCGTCAGTGGGAAAGTTGTTGAATGCGATGCCGTTGGTGAGGGACGTGATGCCGCTCTGCACACCGTCGATCTTGACGGTCTGTCCGGATACGTGTTTCACGTAGACACGCATGAGGAATGTCCGGGTGCCGCACGCGGGGTCGACGGGGATGTCGGACAGGGCGGAGTAGCCGACGGCGTGGTGCGCGTCGTCGGTGACGTTCCGACGGGCGGACGCGCTGTGGGTACGGCAAGCATGGGCGGTGGCATCGAGCTGGATGAACTCGAAGCGGGTGTCCACCACCGCGTTCCGACCGCGCGGGTGAACCTGCATGGATTCGGCGCAGGAAGCGGTTCCCCGGTAGCACGTGGTCAGTTCGACATTCGCTTGTGCCGAGACGCTGACCGCGTCGGGGTGTGCCTGCCACTGGTGGACCGGTGTTCCGTCGTCGTAGAAGACCCAGGCATCCCGGCGGGCGGCTCCGTCACCGACATACGTGCACGCACCGGCCGTGTCGGCACTCTCGCAGGCAGGGTTCTGCCACCAGTGCGCACCGTGCTGGTGGGTGTCGTCGCTTTCCAGCCACGTGCCGTTGGCGACCGCCGTGAGGTGGTAGGTGCCCGGCAGCGTTGAGTAGGCCGTGCCCTGCAGCACACAGGTATAGACACCGGCAGTCGGCGCGGTGAACAGCAGATCGGCGTAGAGCGGCAGATGGCCTGGGGTCGCGTACGTGGTTGTGTCACTGCCTTCGTGGTTACGGGCAGACGCCGCGACTACGGGCACGGTCTGGCCCGTCGAGTTCAGGCACCTGATGCGCTCTGTCAGGCCGACGATTCCCGTCGTACTGCTGGTGGCTTCCAGCCGGCCACGCAGATGCCGTTTCTCTCCAGCCGCAAGGGTCATCGTCCGTCGCAGCAGGTCGACGGTGGCACCTCGGGGTATGTCCACGTCGGCGACCAGCGTGAGACGGTCGACGCGACCGGCAGCTCCGGTCACGCCGACCGCTTCGGTCGCTTCGGCCGGAGCCCACAGAAGCGGCATGAGCAGCGCCGCCGCCAGAACGGCCGTGAGCGCCTTGCGCACATCGAAGCTCACGGGCGCGCGTTGCCCATGCACACCAGGTCGCCATAGGCGGCGCCCAGGTTGGGGACACCGATATTGCTGCTGAAACCGCCGGCCACCAACGTACGGGCGGCCTTGTAGACACCGACGTCGGCGTAGTAGTGCCAGACCTTCGCGTCCACCGACAGGTTGCTGTCGTAGGACACGATGGTGCCGAACGTGAAGTCCTGAGGGAAGAAACAGGAGTTGGTGCTACCGCTGGCGATGCGATTGCCACCGAAGTTCGTCGCGTCGTAGACGCAGATGCGGTTCGCCGGGCATGGGCCGTCCGCGGCGGCCGGTGACGCCGTCGCCATCATGCCCCCCGCCGCCAGGAGCATGACCGAAGCGGTACTGGCGGTTCTCTTCTTCCACGACACGTGCGTTCCCTCCAGGGGTATGGTCTGTTCGCGTTCGATGACGGAGAGACGGTACTGAGCGGCCCGTCAGCTTCGTTTTCGTTTCCTTTCCGCTCGTCACCCACTCTCGCCATTCCCACCTGGGCCGTCCATGACGGAGGGTGCATAACGCTTGCCTTTGCGTCCACAGGTCCGGATAGAGTGAAACGTATGATCGAGACCGTGTTCCGGACCGGTGATCTGTCCCCGGCCGACCGGTTCGGCCTCTGGCGTGAGCACATGGTCAAGGCGCTGTGTCCGATGGACATGAGCAGTGAACACACCGCGGGCTTCCGGGTGGACATGCGGCTGCTCCAGCTCGGCTCCGTATGCGTATGGCCGATGACCGTACAGTCGGTGCGCTTCCGGCGGACCGCCAGGCTGATCCGGCGTTCCGATCCCGAGCTGTACCACCTCACCCTTCCGCTGCGGGGCACCAACGGCATCTCGCATGTCGGCCTGGAAACCGTCCATGGCCCGCACGACATGCATGTCGTGGACTCCTCACGGCCGTTCGACATCCATGTGCTCGACAGTCCGGCACCCGTCCGGATGGTGGGGATCGAGGTTCCCAAAGCGCTGCTGCGCCTGCCCACGCGCGCAGTCGACCGGCTGCTGGCCCGGCCGCTGCCGTTGCGCGACGGGACGGGCGCCCTTCTGGCGGGGCTCCTCACGCGTTTGGTCAAGGACACCGCCTCCTACGGCCTCGCCGACGGTCCCCGCCTGGAGCTGGTCGTCATCGATCTGATCTCGGCGGTGCTGGCGCATCACATCGACGCCGACGACACGCTGCCGCCCGAGGCCGGCGGCCACTCCCTGACACTGCGGATCCACGCGTTCATCCAGCAGCATCTGTGTGACCCAGGGCTGACCCCACCGTCCATAGCCGCCGCACACCAGATCTCCGTCAGCTATCTGCACCGCCTCTTCCAGACCGAAGGCGTCACCGTCTCGGCCTGGATACGCGGCCAGCGTCTGGAACGGGCCCGCCGCGACCTCGCCGATCCCGCCCTGCGGAATCTGTCCGCCCAACGCATCGCGGCCCATTGGGGATTCGTCCACTACCCCCACTTCAGCCGCGCCTTCCGCACCGCCTACGGCCTCCCGCCCGTGGACTACCGCCGCCAGGAGACCCGCTAGGGCCGGTCCGGCCGACCCATGGCGAGAATCCGGCGACACCTGGCAATCGAGCCACTACTACGGCCGTGAGCAGCGCCTTAGCGTCGGCGTACAGCCTCCTCCCGCCGAAGCCGAAAGAGCGATCCACGCCGTGACGAAGTTCCTGCTCGCCGTTCATGTCCTCGCCGCGATCGTCGCGATCGGCCCGGTCACCGTCGCCGCCAGCATGTTCCCGCCGTACGCGAGACGGGCGATGGCAGCGCCCGGGGACCCCCGGGCGCTGTCGTCGGTACAACTGCTGCACCGCATCTGCCGCGTCTACGCGACGATCGGTCTCGCGGTGCCGGTCTTCGGCTTCGCCACGGGTAGCGCGATGGGCGTCCTGGGCGACACCTGGCTGATCGTCTCGATCATCCTGACCGGGCTCGCGGCCGTCACGCTCATGGTGCTGGTACTGCCGCGCCAGGAGGCCATAGTGACGGACCTCGAAGAAGCCACGGGAACGTCGACCACCAGGATGACCGCGCGCCTGGGCATGCACACGGGGATCTTCAACCTCCTGTGGGCGACGGTCACGGTCCTGATGATCATCCGCCCCGGCTCCACGACGGGCGCCTGAACATCCGACAGGTCATTCAACCCACCGCGGCCGTACGCAGGAACCGCACCAGGTCATCCACGCTGTACCCGAGCAGCGGCCCGCGCTCGGCGGCCATCAGCAGCAACTGCCCCACCACCTCCGCGCCCCGGCCGTCGGTCCCGTCGGAGGCCCACTCCCAGAGCCCCTCGATCCCGAGATCGGTCATGAGCAGGCCGTGTTCGGCCCTGATCTCGGCGCACAGCGGCCCCACGGCGTCGAGCAGGGTCGCACCCCGGCGCACGCAGCGCAGACTGAAGTACGCCTCGAATCGCACCACCGTGCATCCCTCCGGTGGCCGGGACTTGAGCCCGTCGTAACGGGGGTCGTCGAAGTCCGGGGAACTGTCTGCTGAGCAGTGCACAAGGCTGAACCGGTGCATGACGGCGTCTCTTGTGTCCTGGGTACGAAGCATCGCAACTCTCCACTGTGTGTGACTGATCGGGCTACACAGCGTGGCCAACAGTCGCTAGCGTGCATAGAGGAAGCGGCACAACACCGACATCTGTCCCACCGGGAGCACCTATGCCTGGACCCAAGCCCCTCGACCCGTCGTCCTCACCGCGCGCCATGCTCGGCGCCGAGCTCCGACATCAGCGCGACGAAGCGGACATGTCCCAGGAAGAGCTGGGCAGGCCGATCTTCGTCAGCGGATCGCTGATCGGCCAGATCGAGGCGGGTACGCGTCGAATGCAGCCGGAATACGCGATTCACTTCGATGAGGTGTTCAAGACGGACGGCTTCTTCCTGCGGAATTGCGAGGCGTTGAAGAAGTCGAAGTATCCGGATCACTTCGCGGAGGCGGCGGAGGCCGAGGCGATCGCGACGATGATCAGGGAGTTCGAGCCGCAGCTGATCCCGGGTCTGTTGCAGACGGAGGCGTATGCGAGGGCGGTTTTCCGCAGGTACCACCCGACGGCGCCGGAGGAGGTCATCGACGAGTTGGTAGCGGCGCGGCTGGATCGCGCCAAGCTGCTGAAGGATCCAACAATGCCCCTTGTGTGGACGGTGCTTGACGAGGCGATTCTGCGTCGGCCGGTGGGTGGACCTGCGGTGATGGCGGAGGCGCTGCGTCATGTCGCGGCTCTGATCCGACGCCACAGGGTCATCGTGCAGGTACTGCCGTTCAGCGCGGGAGCTCACGCGTCCATGGGAGGCGCCATCAAACTCATGTCTTTCGAGGACGCACCCCCACTCGCCTATCTCCAGGGCGCGGGATCGGGCCAATTGCTGGACGATCCGGCATCGGTCGCCCGGTACGAACTGGCCTACGATCTATTGGGGGCCAGCGCACTCTCACCGGAAAAGTCCTTGGCCCTGATCGAATCAGTGGCGGAGGATTACGAACATGCAGAGCAGCAGCCATGAGTACGACCTGAGCGGTGTGTCCTGGTACAAGTCCAGCTACAGCGATGGCAGCGGCGGCAACTGCCTGGAGGTAGGCACCTGGCAGAAGTCGACGTACAGCGGCGGCAGTGGCGGCGACTGCCTCGAAGTAGGCACCTCCTGGCGGAAGTCGACCCACAGCGGCGGGAGCGGCGGCAACTGCCTCGAAGTAGGCACCGTCTGGAACAAGTCGACCCACAGCGGCGGGGACGGCGGCAACTGCGTCGAAGTAGGCAGTGTCTGGCGCAAGTCGACGCACAGCGACGGCAGCGGCGGAAGCTGTGTCGAGGTGGCCGACGGCCACCCCGACATCGTCCCCGTCCGCGACTCCAAGTTCCCCGACCGCCCCGCGCTCGTCTTCCGTACGGCGTCCTGGTCCACCTTCCTCTCCGACGTCAAGTCCGACAGCAAGGCCGGCTGACCGGCGGCGGAGTGGCCTGACACGGGTTGTCAGACCCCTCCACTACGTTTCCGGCATGACTGAATTCGTACTGGTACCAGGAGCGTGGCTCGGTTCGTGGGCGTGGGACGAGGTGGTGCCGGAGTTGCGCGCGGCGGGCCACGGCGCCCACGCGGTGACGCTGTCCGGCCTCGCCGAGAAGCAGGGCGTACCGGCCGGACAGCGGACGCACGTCCGGGACATCGTTGACGTCGTCGAGCGGAACGATCTGCGGGACGTCGTCCTGGTCGGGCACAGCTACGCGGGCATCCCGACCGGCCAGGCCGCCGAGCTGATCGGTGACCGGCTGACGCGCGTGATCTTCGTCGACTCCGACGTTCCGGCCGACGGCGAGTCGTTCGTGTCGGGCTGGCCGGACGGCCGGGCGATGGTGGAGGGCGCGATCGCCGAGACCGGTGGTTTCTGGCCGCCGCTGACCGCGGCCGACTACGACGGCCAGGGACTCAGCGACGAGCAGATCACCCGGATCGTGACCGGCTCGACGCCTCACCCGGGCGCCTCGCTGACCGAGCCGGCCACGCTGGCCCGCCCGCTCGGCGAGCTTCCGGCGACATACATCAAATGCCTCCTCGACGGCGATAAGCCGAACGCCCGCGTGGCCGCGCTGCTGACCAGCGACCACTGGCGGCTCGTCGAGATGGACACCGGCCACTTGCCGATGTTCTCCCAGCCCCACGAACTGGCCCGCATCCTCCTGGCCGAGGCTGGCGACTCATCGCCAACTCCTTGATCGGTACCCGGCCCGACCTCCAAGCTGACAGAACACCACGAACCAGTGGATCAGCGGAGGTATCCCCATGTACATGCGGAAAGTCCTTGTCCTGTCAGCTGCCGTGACCACCCTCCTCGCCGGTACGTCATTCGCTCCCGCCTACGCGGAGGAGGCGGCCGAGCCCGGCGTGATCATCACCGATGGCGACCGCGTCCATGTCTCCAGCACGCCACCGCCCACCGCGTCCGCTCACGGGTGGTGGAAGAAGGTCAGCGGCCCCGGCGAGAAGGCGCGCGTCACCGTTGATTTACAGGTGAAGAACGCTGACGGTTCCTGGCGGACCGTCGCGACCGGCTCCAAGGTCGTGAAGCCCGGCGGCGGCAGCGCACGCCGGGCCAATGCGCGCAAACAGTGCGTCAATGTGAATCGGACGATCCATTGGCGGAGCGTCATCGATGTGGACATCATCGGAGTGGTCGACTCACCGGAGAAGGCCGTCACGGCGACCCAGTCGTTGCGGTGCGCGGTTTAGGAGCTTGCTGCCTTGAGCGATGACGCGGACATGGACGGCCTGGCACCGACCATGATTCTGGGCGTCCATGGGGTCCTCGATCTGGCCTCATGGATCCGCCGGGCCTATGAGGACCACAGCTTCGAAGAGGACATGTACAGCCTCGTCGTGAAGCGTACGGTCGCCTACGGGCTGAGTTCCTTCCACGCGGGCGGGCCCGAGGGCGAGCGCTGGGGGCACAACGACGCGGGCGGGGACTGGACCCAGGACGGGAAGATCCGCCAACTGGCCTGGCTCCAGGTCGCCGTCACCGAACAGCTTCGCGGGCAGCGGCTGCCGGTCCAGCCCGCGGCGACGGTCCTCCGCGACGTCCTGACCCGACTGGGCCGCTTCCGCCTGACGGGCCTGCACACCCTGGCCCCTCTCCACCTGGCCCCCGACGGCCGCGCGGACCTCGCGGACGCGGCGGCCTGGTTCGCCCTCGCGGACCCGGCCCCGGACGCGCCGGTCGACCTCACCGTGTCCGTATGGGCCACCGAACCCGCCGCTCTGCCCTCCCGCGCCTCCGACATCCTCACCGCGGCCCAGGAACGTACGTACGACGCGATGACGATCCGCCCCGCACCACCCGACTCACCCCCGACCACCGCGCTGGACGGCCTGGCACTCCCCCTGGCCGGCGAAGTCCAGACGGAGGGGATGCGCCCAGGGCCGTCGTTCCGTTGCCGCGTCCGCGAGTGGTCACTCGATGTAGCCACGTGGACGACGGAGATCTTCGTGGACGCACTCAGGTCCACGGGAACGACCGCCCCGGCACTGATCACGGTGTCGGCCCGGGACCGCACTCAACAGAAAGGACCCACGCGGCCGACGATGCGATAGCCGATACCGGCGGCGCGCCGCCCGCACCACAACACATGTGGTGCGAATGGACGACACCGCGCTCCCTGCCCTCGCCCTCCGTGGCGCTGCGACGCTGGGACCTCCGTTGACGTTTGACGATCACTAGGAGGTCCCGATGGGCATCCGATGGCCCCGGCCACCCCGGTCCCGCTCGCGCAGATTCGCCGTGGCCGTGGCCGCCGCGTTCACCCTGCTCACCACGCTCGCCGTACCGGGCGCGGTCGCGGCGGTCTCAGCACCTACCGCAGCCACGGCACCCTCCGCGATCGCCGGCTGCGTCGACTGGCCGACGAGCAAGTTCCTCCAGACCCCGTTGACGTACAAGGCCAACGGCGGCGCCGGTTACGCCATGCAGAACGGCAGTCATTACGGCGAGGGCTACCACGTCAACTGCAACACCACCGGCAACATGAACCAGTACTACGCACTCGATCTGGGCATGCGTGAGGGCGACGAAGTCCTCGCGCCGGGCGGCCCCGGCACGGTCCTGTACGCGGGCTGGGCGCCCGCGGGCTGGGAGACCTGCGGGCAGTACATCGTCGTCGACCACGGCGGCGGCTACTGGAGCGTCGTCTGCCACCTCAGCCGGATTCTGGTCAGCAAGGGCCAGCGGATCACGGACGCGACCGTCATCGGCCTGGTGGGCGGCACCGGCGGCTTCGCCCCGCACCTGCACTTCTCGCTCATGTACAACGCCAAGCTCACCGGCGCGGGCGGGGTGTACGGCGGCCAGAGCGCCCAGCCCCGGCATCTGTTCCATCTCGGCTGTGGCGGTGGCTACTACGAGTACATCAACAAGGGCCAGCAGGTCTGCTACTGATACCGCCGCGCTCCCGTACAGCCGGACGCGTCGGCCGGAATCCGCCGCTCCCCTCGGGGAGGAGCCCGGCCGGCGCGTCTTCCGTACGCCGGAAAGACAGGACACAATGGCCGCCGACCGCGTCACCACCGACTTTTCGGCCGCCGAGGGGTCTCCCATGATCACCGTTGCGGTGGTGGACGACCATCCCATCGCCCGTCACGGCATCGCCCACATTCTCGGTGCCCTGCCCGACTCGTCCATCACGACGACGGCGTCCGTCGGCTCGCTGCGCGAGCTGGAGGAGGCACTCGCGGCCGGCGCGGCACCGGACGTCATCGTCCTCGACCTCTATCTCGACGGCGGTACGCCCGCCCTGGACGCGGTCGCCGCGCTGTCCGTCGCCACCCGCGTCCTCGTGATGTCCGCCTCCGGGCTGCCCGCCGATGTGCTCGGCGCCATCAAGGCCGGGGCCGGCGGCTACGTCACCAAGCACTGCAGCGCGGAACTGTTCGTCGCGGCGGTGGAGACCGTCGCCGCCGGCGGCTTCTCGCTGTCGGCCGAACTCGCCGACATCCTCCAGGCCGAACTGACCCGCCGGGAGCCGGGGCCGGGGGCGGAGACCGTCGGCCCCCGGCTCTCCGCCCGGGAGGAGGAGACGCTGAGTTACGTGGCGCGCGGCTTCACCCACGCGCAGATCGCGACGCGCCTCGGCGTACGCAAGACCACCGTCGACACGTACGTCGAGCGGATCCGGGCGAAGCTCCAGGTCGGCAACAAGGCGGAGTTGACCCGCGCGGCCATGGCGCGGCTGGGCGCGGACAGAGGCACAGCCCCGACGTGAGCGCGCCGGTCATGGGTGCGGCCACCGGCTCGGTCGCGGGAGTGCTTCGCAGCGAGAGAGTGGTGCTGCGGGCGTACGTACTGTTCCGCCTGGGCGGGCTGTTGCAGGTCGTGATCGGAGCTGTCACCACGTTCCCCCACTATCAACCGCTGGTGGCGGGGGTGGCGTTGTGCGCGGTCGTGTCCGGCGAGAGCTTCGCGCTGATCGCGGTGGGCTTACGGCTCCGCCGGGTCCCGCCGCGCGCGCTCGTGGCCGCGGACGCGGCGGTCATGGCCGGTGTCCTGGTCGTGGGCGGCGGTCTCACCGACCGGGCGCACGGCCACACCTGGGCCTACTTCGTCTACCCGTTCAGCCTGCTCGCGAGCGTCGGGTTCGGGCTCGTATGCACCAGGCTGGTGTCCGTCGTGGCGCTGGCCGCGCTGCCCGCGGCGGCGTACGCCGTCACGGCGGTGACCCGGCTCGGCGAACCCGTCTGGAACGCCGTCCCCAACAGCGTTCCCTACCTGGCCAACGCGGGGGTCGCCTGGGCGGTGGCCGGGGCGCTGCGCCGCACCGGCCGGGAACTGGACCTCGCGACGGACACCGCCATGGTGAAAGAGGCGGAGCTCGCGGCCGAGCGCGAACGCGTCCGACACGCGCGTCTGTTGCACGACCGCGTGCTCCAGACCCTGGAGACCCTCGCCCGTGAGCCGTGGATCACCGACCCGGGACTGCACGCGCATGTCCGGGCCGAGGCCGTCTGGCTGCGGGGTTTCGTACGGGGCGAACACCCCGTCACCGGAAACGGCGACCTCGCGAGCGGCCTCGCCCGGCTCGCCGAGGACATGGCGAGGATCGGCCAGACGGTGGAGGTGCATACCGCCCAACTGCGCAGCGCGTCCGAGCGAGCCGCGAGGGTGCCGGAGAAGGTCGCCGACGCGCTCGTCGAGGCGACACGCGAGGCGCTGACGAACGTGGTCAAGCATGCGGGTACCGCGCGCGCGGTGGTACGCGCCGAACTCGCGGGCGACGTCGTCATGGTCAGCGTCCTCGACAACGGCACCGGCTTCGACCCGACAACGCTCCCGACCGGCTCGGGTCTCGACGGCTCCGTACGTGACCGGGTGGCGGGCGTCGGCGGCCGGGTGACGATCGACTCGGCGCCCGGCGCGGGGACGTACGTCGAGATGCGCGTCCCGGGGCTCAAGCCTCGGGATCCGAGCCCTCTTTCCAAGGATCGGGAGGCCGGGTCTTAACCCACCCACCCTCCCTGCCTGGGGAATTGACTTTTCGTGACCGACTTGCCACGCAGGGTTGCGACGCTCTAGCGTGCCCCAGAGAGCACAAAACAGCCCCCGCCGGTGCTAGCAACACCTGCGAGGGCCTGACCAATCAAGATCGACGGCTTAGGACCCGATCCCATGGCTGAGAGCCAGCTTAGTGCCGCCGTGCCCGAGACGCACGCGGCCTCACCCGCTTCACCCACTTCTCCCCCGATGGCGGCCCCCGGCTACGGCAAGCGTTCGACGCCCGGTCAACAGGCCCGCAGGGACGACGACTTCGCGCACCTCCCGCCGCGCGAGGCCGCCGTCGCCGCGTTCATCGACCGGCTGCCCGAAGGCACGGACATCTCGGTGAAGGCCCTCGCCAGGGTGCTCCCGTACGGGCAGTGCGCCCTGCGTACCGCGCTCCGCCGCCTCCAGGTGGCCGGGCATCTGCGGCGCGGCAGGGAACACCTCGCCGGGCCGGACGGCATGCGCTGGGTGACGCGTACGTGGTTCTCCCGTACCGCGCGGGGCAACGACTGGTGGGCGGCGTTCGTCACCGGCGACCTTGCCACCGCGGACGCGCGGGTCAACACCTCACACCCGCCGACGCGTTCCCGCGCCTTCATCCTGCTCGCCGCGCTCGGCCGCAGTGCGCCGACGATGTCACTGTCGGCCGCCGACTGCGCGGCGCTGGAGCCGCTGACCACGCCGTGGTTCGAACGGGGCGCCACCGAGAGGGACATCCTGCGCGCCCTCACCTCCGGACTCCCCGCGGAGGTCCATCACCCGGCGGGGATCGCCCGTGCACGGCTGACGTCCAAGCTCCCACCGGAGCGGATCCGCGCCCCACGCCCGCCACTACGCGTCCTGGAGTGCGCGAAGTGCGGCGCCCCAGGCCGCCCCGAAACGCTCACCGACGGCGAGTGCGGCCCATGCAGGGGTGAGCCTGTCCCCGCACCCCCTGCCTCCCGGCTCTCCCCCACTCAGGTCCGCGCCCGCGTGGCAGAGGCCCGCGCGGCGGCGACCCGCCCACCCGAAAGGACCCGTACATGACCATCCAGTCGATCCGCCGCCATAAAACCGGGGCACCATGGAGGGGAGGAGGCGACGCCATGACCCCCAGCCCCAGTTCCAGCCCCTGCGCCGAGGTGCGGCCGCAGATGTCCGTCGAGGACTTCGAGGAGCTTGCTCGCAAGGCTCCTGAGACGGTGCTGCTCGAATTCATCAACGGAAAGCTAGAGGTCAAACCCTTGCCGGACCAGCTTCACGGGGCCATTGCCATGTGGTTGCTGAGGCAGTGCATGCAGCAACGTCCCGAACTCGCGCTGTACCCGGAGCAAGGTCTTAAGGTCGAGACCTACCGCAACGGCCGCGCCCGCGCGGACGGCGCCCTCGCACCGCTCGACCACTTCGTGGGCCAGGATGGTGAGTGGGCCGGACCCGAAGGCGTACTGATGACAGTCGAAGTGACTTCACACGACCACGACACGGACCGCCGCGACCGCATCGAGAAGCGCGACGGCTACGCGGCGGCGAACATCCCCGTCTATCTCCTCATCGACCGCGACGCGGAAGAACTGGTCCTTTACGCCGACCCGCGGAAGGGCAAATACCAAACGCGCACCACACACCCTTACGGCTCCACGGTCAAACTCCCCGACCCCGTCGCAATCACCCTCGAAACCGAGAAGCTCAAGGACTACACCCCCTGAAACACCCGAAGGCGGTACCCCGCGAAGGGGTACCGCCCTCGGTCACTTCAGACCATGGACCGGTCCGAGCCGTCAGGCTCAGAAGTCCATGTCACCGCCCGGCATACCGCCGCCGGCCGGGGCCGCGCCGGCCTTCTCCGGCTTGTCGGCGATGACGGCCTCGGTGGTGAGGAACAGCGCCGCGATGGAGGCGGCGTTCTGCAGGGCAGAGCGCGTCACCTTCGCGGGGTCGATGATGCCCTCGGCGATCATGTCGACGTACTCGCCGGTCGCGGCGTTCAGGCCGTGACCCACCGTCAGGTTGCGGACCTTCTCCACGACGACGCCGCCCTCAAGACCACCGTTGACGGCGATCTGCTTGAGCGGAGCCTCCAGCGCGAGCTTGACGGCCTGCGCGCCGGTCGCCTCGTCGCCCGTCAGCTCAAGCTTCTCGAAGACCGAGGAAGCCTGGAGCAGAGCCACGCCACCACCGGCGACGATGCCCTCCTCGACGGCGGCCTTGGCGTTGCGCACCGCGTCCTCGATGCGGTGCTTGCGCTCCTTGAGCTCGACCTCGGTCGCGGCGCCGGCCTTGATGACGGCCACGCCGCCGGCCAGCTTCGCGAGGCGCTCCTGGAGCTTCTCGCGGTCGTAGTCCGAGTCGCTGTTCTCGATCTCGGCACGGATCTGGTTGACCCGGCCGGCGACCTGGTCGCTGTCACCGGCACCGTCGACGATGGTGGTCTCGTCCTTGGTGATGACGACCTTGCGGGCACGGCCCAGCAGGTCCAGGCCGGCGTTCTCCAGCTTGAGGCCGACCTCCTCGGAGATGACCGTACCGCCGGTGAGGATGGCGATGTCGTTGAGCATGGCCTTGCGGCGGTCACCGAAGCCCGGGGCCTTGACGGCGACGGACTTGAAGGTGCCACGGATCTTGTTGACGACCAGGGTCGACAGCGCCTCGCCCTCGACGTCCTCCGCGATGATCAGCAGGGGCTTGCCCGACTGCATGACCTTCTCCAGCAGCGGAAGGAGGTCCTTCACGTTGCCGATCTTGGAGTTGACGATCAGGAGGTACGGGTCGTCGAGGGACGCCTCCATACGCTCCATGTCGGTGGCGAAGTACGCCGAGATGTAGCCCTTGTCGAAGCGCATGCCCTCGGTGAGCTCAAGCTCAAGGCCGAAGGTCTGCGACTCCTCGACGGTGATGACGCCTTCCTTGCCGACCTTGTCCATGGCCTCGGCGATCAGCTCGCCGATCTGGGTGTCGGCGGCGGAGATGGAGGCGGTCGAAGCGATCTGCTCCTTGGTCTCCACGTCCTTGGCCTGCTCCAGCAGGGCACCGGAGACGGCCTCGACGGCCTTCTCGATACCGCGCTTGAGGGCCATCGGGTTGGCGCCGGCGGCCACGTTGCGCAGGCCCTCGCGGACCAGCGCCTGGGCGAGCACCGTGGCGGTGGTCGTACCGTCACCGGCGACGTCGTCCGTCTTCTTGGCGACTTCCTTGACCAGCTCGGCGCCGATCTTCTCGTACGGGTCCTCGAGCTCGATCTCCTTGGCGATGGACACACCATCGTTGGTGATCGTGGGGGCGCCCCACTTCTTCTCGAGGACGACGTTCCGGCCCTTGGGGCCAAGGGTGACCTTGACGGCGTCGGCGAGCTGGTTCATCCCGCGCTCGAGACCGCGCCGTGCCTCCTCGTCGAACGCGATGATCTTGGCCATGTGAAGTGGTCCTCCCGGACGGATGGGGTCTCCCCTGCTCGAACGCAGTTGAGAGCTTGGGGAAGGATTGCTCCGGACCGTGCTGGCGCCCGCGACGGACGGCCTGAGAGCCGTGCGGTTCCTTGCCCCACCGGCTCTTCGGGCCTCACCGACCCGGTCCTTAAGTTGTCACTCTCACGTGCAGAGTGCTAACGCCAATGATTAGCACTCGACCCCCGAGAGTGCAAGCTCCCCTGGGTCCGCCTGGTGTCCCCGGAGGCGCGGGAACGGAGGCGCGGGAACGGAACGGCGGCGCGGGAACGCACGAAGGGTCCGCACCCCCTGTACGGGATGCGGACCCTTCGGCGTGAGTACGTACGTCAGTGCGTCGGTGGCCGATCGCGCCGGGATCAGACGGCGAGCTTGACCATGTCCGCCTGCGGACCCTTCTGGCCCTGCGAGATCTCGAACTCCACTCGCTGACCTTCTTCAAGGGTGCGGTATCCGTCCATCTGGATCGCGCTGTAGTGGACGAAAACATCCGCACCACCGTCTACCGCGATGAAGCCGTAGCCCTTCTCCGCGTTGAACCACTTGACGGTGCCCTGAGCCATGCCTAACTCCCCTATTACTGGCCCTTGCACGGGGCCACACTTCGCGCCGGAACGCGTCGACCGCGGCTGAATGTATCTGCCCAACTGCCCTCTGCAACAGGTCAATCGGACGAGAATTCTGGGCATGGCTGAACACGCATAGTGATGAATTCGCTGCGTTCCAGGGCAAGTCGGGCCGGGCAAAGCGCACCTACGGCGCATACGACACTCCGACTTCGACCCCATGTTGTCGCGTTCTCGCATGCCTTCGGCAGGGGCGACAGCGGGGCGTTCCCACACTCTACCGCGCTCAACCATGTAGAACGGCCCCCTCCGTTTCTCTCACGGAGGGGGCCGTACTCGTCACAGAGCGGAGGACATCCGGGGCATCCGGGAAGTCAGCCTCCGGCGACGGCGGGGATGATCGAGACGCCGGCCCCGGCCGGGGTGGCGGTCTCCAGACCCTGCTCGAAGCGGACGTCGTCGTCGTTCACGTACACGTTCACGAAGCGGCGCAGCTTGCCCTGGTCGTCCAGGACGCGGGCGGCGATGCCCGGGTGGCTGGCCTCCAGGGACTGGATGACCTCGGAGAGGGTCGCGCCCTCGGCGGCGACCTCGGCCTTGCCGCCGGTGTACGTACGGAGGATGGTGGGGATGCGGACGTTGACGCTCATCAGGTGCCTTTCAGTTGGTGGCGAGGCCCGCGTCACGGAACGCGTCCAGGCTCGGTCGGATCGTCGCCGTGGGTCCCGTCGTCGGCGCGACGGCGTCCAGGGTCTTCAGTCCGTCACCGGTGTTGAGGACGACGGTGGTCAGCGCCGGGTCGAGGACACCGGCCTCGATCAGCTTCTTCGTCACGCCGACGGTCACACCCCCGGCCGTCTCCGCGAAGATGCCCTCGGTGCGCGCCAGCAGCTTGATCGCTTCGACGATCTGCTCGTCGTCGACGTCCTCGACGGCGCCGCCGGTGCGGCGGGCGATGTCCAGGACGTACGGGCCGTCGGCCGGGTTGCCGATCGCCAGGGACTTGGCGATGGTGTCCGGCTTCTGCGGCCGTACGACGTCGTGTCCGGCCTTGAAGGCGGTGGACACCGGCGAGCAGCCCTCGGCCTGCGCGCCGAAGATCTTGTACGGCTTGTCCTCGACCAGGCCGAGCTTGATCAGCTCCTGGAGACCCTTGTCGATCTTCGTGAGCTGCGAGCCCGAGGCGATCGGGACGACGATCTGGTCGGGCAGCCGCCAGCCGAGCTGCTCGCAGATCTCGTACGCCAGCGTCTTGGAGCCCTCGCCGTAGTACGGGCGCAGGTTGACGTTGACGAAGCCCCAGCCCTCGCCGAGCGGGTCGCCGATCAGCTCGGAGCAGAAGCGGTTGACGTCGTCGTAGTTGCCCTCGATACCGACGAGTTCACCGCCGTAGACCGCCGCCATGACGACCTTGCCCTGCTCCAGGTCGTGCGGGATGAAGACGCAGGAGCGGAAGCCGGCACGGGCGGCGGCGGCGCCGACGGCACCGGCCAGATTGCCCGTGGAGGAGCAGGAGAGCGTGGTGAATCCGAAGGCGCGGGCGGCCTCGACGGCGATGGCGACGACGCGGTCCTTGAAGGAGTGCGTCGGGTTGCCGGAGTCGTCCTTGATGTGCAGGGAGCCGGTGACGCCCAGTTCACGGGCGAGGTTGTCGGCCTTGACGAGCTTGGTGAAGCCGGGGTTGATATTGGGCTTGCCGGCCACGTCGGCGGGGACGGGCAGCAGCGGGGCGTAGCGCCAGATGTTGTCCGGGCCCTCGGCGATGCGCTTCTTCAGCTCTTCGGGGGTGCCGCTCGGCAGGTCGTACGCCACTTCGAGCGGCCCGAAACAGCTGGCACAGGCGAAGATGGGGCCGAGGTCGAAGCGCTCTCCGCACTCGCGGCACGAGAGTGCGGCGGCGGGTCCGAGATCCACCGAGCCGGTACCGGCGTCGGAGTTCTGTACGGCGGTCTGCACAGCC
The DNA here is from genome assembly GCF_042790125.1 of Streptomyces scopuliridis. Taxonomy (GTDB): domain Bacteria; phylum Actinomycetota; class Actinomycetes; order Streptomycetales; family Streptomycetaceae; genus Streptomyces; species Streptomyces scopuliridis_A. Next base: position 142,914 of record NZ_JBHTZS010000008.1, on the reverse strand, counting down.
ATGGAGGCGAGGCCCTTTCTCCTCATCTTCCTCGCGACGTACTTCGCCACGAGACGGAATTGGCACCTTCCCCACCGTGACCTCGAAATGGTCGGCGGGAGGGTTGCCGGGACTTCAACGGGCCGTTCCCTCAGTCCCTCTGGATGAGCGCTATGGCGCCGGACTCCGGGTCCGACGCGTTTTTTCACGTAAGGACCCCCGGCATGTGGTGGTCATTCGTGTTGTTCAAGACTGTAACCGAAGGAGCGCACGGTTGAGATAGTCGTCCGCACCGCGAGATGGATCACGTTCATGGCAGACGTACAGGGAGTTCCGACCGTGCTGGAAGAGGTGGAGCACTGGCTGACCAGGCGTTCCTGGTCCGTGGCCGACCGCCCGCTCGACCGGCTGATGGTGGCGAAGGCCGCGCGCGGCACGACGGTGAGCGTGGTCCTTCCGGCCCTGAACGAGGAGGAGACGGTCGGCGAGATCGTGTCCGTGATCCGGCGCGAACTGATGGAGCGGGTGCGGCTGGTCGATGAGCTGGTGGTGGTCGATTCCGGTTCCACCGACCGTACGGCGGCGGTCGCCGCGGCGGCGGGCGCGCGGGTGGAGCACCGGGACGCGATCCTGCCGCGGCTCCCGGCGCTGCCCGGCAAGGGTGAGGTGCTGTGGCGCTCCCTGCTGGTGACGAACGGCGACATCGTGTGCTTCGTGGACGCCGATCTGCGGCGCTTTTCGGCCGATTTCGTGTCGGGGATCGTGGGGCCGCTGCTCACCGACCAGGACATGCAGTTCGTGAAGGCGATGTACGACCGTCCGCTGCACCGGCCCGCGACGGAACGGGGTCCCGGCCAGAGCGGGCACGGCGGTCAGAGCGGCCAGGGCGGCCACGGCGGCCAGGGCGGGCGCGTGACCGAGCTGGTGGCCAGGCCGCTGCTCAATCTGCACTGGCCCCGGCTGGCCGGTTTCGTCCAGCCGCTGGGCGGCGAGTACGCGGCGCGGCGCTCGCTGCTGGAGCGGCTGCCGTTCCCCGTCGGGTACGGCGTGGAGCTGGGGCTGCTCGTGGACGCGCTGCACTTGGCGGGTCTCGACGCGCTGGGACAGGTCGACGTCGGGGTACGGATCCACCGCCACCAGGACGAACGGGCGCTGGGGCGGATGGCCGCGGCGATCTACCGTACGGCGCAGCTGCGGCTGTCGCGGGCACATCTGGTACGGCCGGAGCTGACGCAGTTCGAGCGCGGCGAGAACGGCTTCGTGCCGCGTACGCACGCGGTGGACACGGAGGAACGGCCGCCGGTGCGGGAGATCGCGGAGTACACGGCCGGACGCGCGGCGTAACGGAACGCGATCAGGCGCACTACCTAGATTGCCCGGTTATGGGCATGAATCAGGTGATGGCCGGAGCACTGACCGAGCCTCTGGGTGCCGTCCACACGCAGCTGGCCGTGGCCGGAAGCGCCGCCGAGCGGCTGTGGCTGCTGGGCGGGGTGGTACTCGCGCTGAGCGGCGCCGGGGTGGTCGCGCTGGCGGCCCTGCGCGGCCGGCGGGACTGACGGCCGTGCCCGCCCGGTGACGGCGGCACAGCCGACGACATGGCCGCGTCCGTACGTTTGAGCGTTTCCGTGACGGGCTAGGTTTCGGCACATGGTTACCGAGCCGCCCTCCCAGGCCCAGGTCCTCGTCGCGTCCAACCGCGGCCCCGTCTCGTACACGCTGCGCGACAACGGCGCACTGGAGGCCAAGCGGGGCGGCGGCGGGCTGGTGTCCGGTCTGTCGGCCATCGGGCCCGACGCGGACGCGGTGTGGGTGTGCGCGGCGCTCGGGGACGGCGACCGCGAGGCGGTACGGCGTACGGGCGGCCGGCTCGACCCCGCCGACACGGGCGGCCAGCGCGTCCGGATGCTGGGCATCGCACCCGAGGTGTACGCGGACGCGTACAACGGCGTCGCCAACTCCGCGCTCTGGTTCGTCCACCATCTGCTCTACCAGACCCCGTTGGAGCCCTCCTTCGGCCCGGAGTTCCGCGCGCGGTGGGCGTCGTACGAGACGTACAACCGCGCCTTCGCGGAGGCGCTGGCCGACGAGGCGGCGGACGGCGCGGCCGTGCTGGTGCAGGACTACCACCTGGCGCTGGTGCCCGGGATACTGCGCGCCCTGCGCCCCGACCTGAGGATCGGGCACTTCTCGCACACCCCCTGGGCGCCGGTCGACTACTTCCGGCTGCTGCCCGACGACATCGCGCGCCAGCTGCTGCGCGGCATCCTCGGCGCGGACCGCGCGGCCTTTCTGACGCACCGGTGGGCCGACGCGTTCACCGCGTGCTGTACGGAGCTGCTGGGCGCGACGGGCGGCACGGGAAAGACCCGGATCGGCGTGCACGGCCTCGGCACGGACGGCGACTTCCTGCGCGAGCGCGCGCACCGCCCGGACGTGGACGAGCGGATCGTGACCCTGCGCGGGCAGATCGGCCGTACGAGCACGGGCGAGGAGCGGAAGACCATCGTCCGGGTGGACCGTACGGAACTGTCGAAGAACATCGTGCGCGGGCTGCTCGCCTACCGGCTGCTGCTGACCGACCGCCCCGAATGGCGCGAACGCGTCGTCCATCTCGCCTTCGCCTACCCGTCCCGGCAGGACCTGGCGGTCTACCGCGACTACACGGCGGAGGTCCAGCGGGTGGCCGATGAGATCAACGCCGAGTTCGGCACGGCCGGCTGGACCCCGGTCGTCCTGCACGTGCGGGACGACTTCGCCCGCTCACTGGGCGCCTACCGGCTGGCGGACGTGGCGCTGGTCAACCCGATCCGCGACGGCATGAACCTGGTCGCGAAGGAGATCCCGCTCGTCTCGGAGCGCGGCTGCGCGCTGGTGCTGTCGCGGGAGGCGGGGGCGTACGAGGAACTGGGCGAGGACGCGCTGGTGGTGAACCCGTACGACATCAGCGCCACGGCGGCGGCCCTCCACGAGGCGCTGTCCATGCCGGCCGACGAGCGCGCGGAACGGGCCAAGCGGCTGGCCGCGGCGGCGACGGCGCTGCCGCCGCAGCAGTGGTTCCTGGACCAGCTGACGGCGCTGCGCGCCTGACGCGCCCGCCGCCGGGCGGCGGCCCTCGGCCATCGGCGGTCAGGCATCCGCCGTCAGGCCATCTCCTCCGCCAGCGCCGCCAGGAAGTCGGCCAGCGCCGCCGGTCCCGGCAGCAGCAGGTCGGCGCGCTCGGCCAGTTCGGGTACTTCGTCGCCGCTGCAGACCAGCAGCCCCGGGTGGCCCTCGGAGCGCAGCTTCTCGACCGCCGCGTAGGCCGGGCGGTCGCCCAGGTCGTCGCCCGCGTACAGCACCGTCTCGGCGCCGACCTCGCGGACGTACTCCAGCAGCGCCACGCCCTTGTCCACGCCGGGCGGGCGCAGCTCCAGGACCATGCGGCCCGGTTCGACGATCAGGCCGTGGCGGGCCGCCAGCTCGGTCAGCGGGTCGCGCAGGGCGTCGAAGGCGGCCTGCGGGTCGGAGGCGCGGCGGGTGTGGACCGCGACCGCCTGGCCCTTCTCCTCGATCCAGGTGCCGCGCCAGGCGCCGAACTGTTCGAGCAATCCGGGGAGTTCGGCACGGGCCGCCGCGACGCCCTCGTGCGGGGCGGGGGTGCGGACGGTGCCGGAGACGGCGTCCCAGCGCTCGGCGCCGTAGTGGCCGAGGACCACGAGATGCTCCAGCCCCGGCACTCCGGCGAAGCCGCCGTACCGCACGGCGACCCCGGCCGGGCGGCCGGTGACGACCGCGACCGACGCGACATGCGGCGCGAGCGCGACCAGGGCGGGGACGGCGCGCGGATGCGCGCGGGCCTGTTCGGGGTCGGGGACGATCTCGGCGAGGGTGCCGTCGAAGTCGAGCGCGACGACGGCCTTGCCGGGCCGCGCGAGGAGCGCGGCCAGACCGTCGGCGCCGGCGGAGGTGGCCGGTTTCGGCAGGGGGTACGGGTTGCTGCCCATGCCCCGACCTTATCGGCGGCGGCGTTTCTCGTCCCTGATCCGCCGCAACCTGTTCACCGTCACCGGGTCGTGCTCCACCGCCAGCGGATCGTCCAGCAGCGCGCCCAGCAGCTGGTAGTAGCGGGTCGGCGACAGGCCGAGCCCTTCCCGGATCGCGCGCTCCTTGGCGCCGGGCCCCGGCCAGCCGCGCCGCTCCATGGCGAGCACGGCGCGGTCCCGCTCGGACAGCCCGGCGGGCTCGGCGGAACCGGGGGGCTCGGCAGGCCCGGCAGGCTCGGCAGCGGGCTCAGACGCGGTCATATGACCACACGCTACTCGGCGGCCTCGGCCGCCGCCGCGTCCCTGGCGATCCCGCCGAGGACGTTCGACGGGCTGGCGCCCGGCTCGACCGCCTTGCCGATGTTCTTCTTGAAGCTCTCGCTCACGCTCGCCCACGAGTTCTTGTTGTACGGGATCAGCTCGGAGGTGGGCAGCGCCGCCAGGAACTTGCGCAGATCGGCGTAGTGCGGGTCCGCCGCCATCGCCTCGTTCCCGCTGTAGGTGACCGGCAGCAGGTGGTACTGACCGGCGAAGGACATCACGTTCTTGTCGTGGTACGCGAAGTCCAGGAACTTGCCGATCGCGGTGCGGTTGCCGTTCTGCTTGAAGGCCATCATCCAGTCGGCCACGCCCATGGACGCCTTGGCCTTGCCGTTGACGCCGGGCAGCGGCACCATCCCGACCTTGACGCCCTGCTTGGCGGCCTCCTCCATCAGGGACGGATGCCCGTTGAGCATGCCGACCTGGCCGCTGGTGAACGCCTTGAAGGCCATGGCGCGGTCGAGCTTCCCGGGGGCGACCGGGCCGGTCAGCCCCTTGCCGACGAGGTCCTTCTGGAGCCACTGGAACGTCTTGATGTTCTGCTGCGAGTCGATGTTGTACGAGCCGTCGGCGGTGTCCGTGAAGCCGCCCCCGCCGCTCAGCAGCCACATCATGGTCTCGCCCTGCGCCTCCTCGGAACCCAGCGGCAGGGCGAACGGTGTCGTCACGCCCGTCGCCTTGAGCGCCTCGGCGTCGGACTGGATGTCGTCCCAGTCCTTCGGGGCGTCGAGACCGGCCTGGTCGAAGAGCTTCTTGTTGTAGAAGAGGAGCCGGGTGGAGGCGACGAACGGCAGTCCGTACTGGATGCGGTTGACCTTGCCGGCGTCGGCGAGCTGGGAGAGGAAGTTCGACTGCGTGGGGACGGAGAGCACTTCGTCGGCGGCGTAGAGCTCGTTCTGCTTCGCGTAGTTGGCGTACGAGCCGACCTGCGCGATGTCGGGGGCGCGGTTCTCCTTGACCATCGTGGCGACATCGCTGTCGACGGTCTTCCAGGGGCGGACGTCGACATCGACCTTGATGCCGGGGTTCTCGGACTCGAACGCCGTGGCGAGCGCGGACCAGTACTTCTCGGAGCTGTTCTCCGAGTTGGTGCCGTAATCCGCGGCGACGAGCTTGAGGGTGATGTCCCCGGACCCTCCCGAACTGCCGCAGCCGGCCAGCGCCATTGCCATGCTCCATGCGGCTATCGCCGCGGTCATCCCCAGATAGCGCTGTCGCACAGCCGTGTTCCCGCCCTTGATCTTTGATTGCGCGTAAGGCCCCGGTCGGTCCCCCATGACGCACTGTTATAGAAGCAAATGATTTTCCCTCATCCGGAGGTTTGGGGTCCACCTGGGATTGGTTTCACTTAGGCAACGCCTGGACCATGAGCCAACAGGTCGCGCGTTTGTATGGAGGCTCAACAATCCTGGACAGTGGACTAGACCTTTTAAGGGTCCACGCGCGAGACTGTTCCCGTGAGACATGTCATCGCCCTGGATGTGGGCGGCACCGGTATGAAAGCCGCCCTGGTGGGGGCGGACGGCGCGCTGCTGTACGCGGCACGGCGGGCGACCGGCAGAGAGCGCGGGCCCGAGGCCGTCGTGGAGACCATCCTCGGCTTCGCGGCGGACCTGCGCGCGCACGGCATCGAGCACTTCGGCGAGAGCGCCGTCGCCGCCGGGGTCGCCGTGCCCGGGATCGTCGACGCCGAGCGCGGTATCGCGCGGTACGCCGCCAACCTCGGCTGGCGCGACGTACCGCTGCGCGATCTGCTCGGCGCCCGGCTCGGCGGCGTACCCGTCGCGCTCGGGCACGACGTACGCACCGGCGGTCTCGCCGAGGGGCGGCTCGGCGCGGGCCGTGGCGCCGACCGCTTCCTGTTCGTGCCGCTGGGCACCGGGATCGCCGGGGCCATCGGCATCGCGGGCGGCATAGAGGCCGGCGCCCACGGTTACGCGGGCGAGATCGGCCATGTCGTGGTCCGCCCCGACGGACCCGAGTGCGGCTGCGGGCAGCGCGGCTGTCTGGAGACCCTCGCGTCCGCCTCGGCCGTGTCCCGTGCCTGGGCGGCGGCCAGCGGCGATCCGGACGCGGACGCCGCCGACTGCGCGAAGGCCGTGGAGTCCGGCGACCCCGCGGCCGTACGGGTCTGGCGCGACGCGGTCGACGCGCTCGCCGCCGGGCTGGTCACCGCGCTCACCCTGCTCGACCCCCGGACGCTGATCATCGGTGGCGGACTCGCCGAGGCCGGGGAAACCTTGTTCACACCCCTGCGGGCCGCGGTGGCGGAGCGGGTGACGTTCCAGAAACTGCCCGGGATCGTCCCGGCGGCCCTCGGCGACACCGCCGGGTGTCTGGGCGCGGGGCTGCTCGCCTGGGACCTGCTCGCCGCCGCGCGGCCCGCCACCGACCCGTCCACCGATCCGCCCGCCGACGAACCACTCGCCACGGAGGTATCCGCCTGATGGCCGCTAGCGCCCCACGCGCCGCGCACGCCGCACGCACCCCACGCGCCGGAAGCACCGTTCTCACCGGCGCCCGGGTGGTGCTGCCCACCGGAACCGTGGACGGCGGGCGGGTGATCATCGAGGACGGCCGGATCGCGGGCGCCGCCCATGACGACGCCGTCTCGCTGGATCTCTCCGGCCACTGGATCGTCCCGGGCTTCGTGGACATGCACAATCACGGCGGCGGCGGCGCCTCGTTCACCTCCGGCTCGGTGGACGACGTACTCAAGGGCATCCGTACGCACCGCGAGCACGGCACCACCACCCTCGTCGCCTCGACCGTCACCGGCGAGATGGACTTCCTCGCCCACCGCGCCGGCTTCCTCTCCGAGCTGGTCGAGCAGGGCGAGCTGGCCGGGATCCACTTCGAGGGCCCGTTCATCTCCCCCTGCCGCAAGGGCGCCCACAGCGAGGCGCTGCTGCGCGACCCCGACCCGGCCGAGGTGCGCAAGCTGCTCGACGCGGCGCGCGGCACGGCCAGGATGGTCACGCTCGCCACCGAACTGCCCGGCGGCATCGAGTCCGTACGGCTGCTCGCGGAGCACGGCGTGATCGCCGCCGTCGGCCACACGGACGCGACGTACGAGCAGACCGTGGAGGCCATCGACGCGGGCGCGACCGTCGCGACGCATCTCTTCAACGCGATGCCGCCGCTCGGACACCGCGCCCCTGGACCGATCGCCGCGCTGCTGGAGGACGAGCGGGTCACGGTCGAACTGATCAACGACGGTACGCATTTGCACCCCGCGGCCCTGGAGCTGGCGTTCCACCGCGCGGGCGCGGACCGGGTCGCCTTCGTCACGGACGCGATGGACGCGGCCGGGTTCGGCGACGGGCGCTACCAGCTCGGCCCGCTCGCGGTCGAGGTCAAGGAGGGCGTCGCGCGGCTGGTGGAGGGCGGCTCGATCGCCGGCTCCACGCTGACCCAGGACACCGCGTTCAAGCGGGCCGCGACGGTGGACCGGCTGCCGGTGGAGGACATCGTGCGGGCGATCTCCGCCAACCCGGCGCGGCTGCTGGGCGTGTACGACACGGTCGGCTCGCTGGAGCCGGGCAAGGACGCGGACCTGGTGGTCCTGGACGAGGAGTTCTCGGTCAAGGGCGTCCTGCACAAGGGCGAATGGGTGATTGAACCTCAAGTCGGCTGATTCCGCAATAAGTCAGCCGGTTCAGTCTCAAACCCTGAGAAGCCATACGAAGGCGGTCGGCCCGGGGTCTGGGCCTACCGCCTTCTGTTTGGCATGATCGCTCCGGTAATCGGCCGAGCGAACGATCGGCCCGACAAGCGCGTTTCCCGGGGGTGCGACGGATGATCGTGACGGTCACGCTCAACGCCGCGCTGGACATCACGTACCGCACCCCCGAGCTCGTCCCGCACACCACGCACCGCGTCAGCGATGTCGCCGAGCGTCCGGGCGGCAAGGGCCTGAACGTCGCGCGGGTGCTGTCGGCGCTGGGCCACGAGACGGTGGTGACCGGGTTCGCGGGCGGCCGGACGGGCGATGTGCTGCGCGAGCTGCTCGGCAGCAGCGCCCCCGGGGGCTCCAGGAGCCGGCCGGTGGACGCGCTCGTACCGATCTCCGGGGCCACCCGCCGCACCCTCGCCGTCGTCGACGAGACGAGCGGCGACACCACCCAGCTCAACGAGCCGGGCCCGACCGTCTCGTCCGCCGAGTGGTCCACCTTCCTCAGCGCGTACGAGCGGCTGCTCACCGGCGCCGACGCCGTGGCCCTGTGCGGCAGCCTGCCGCCCGGCATCCATGTCGGCGCGTACGCCGAACTGATCCGCCGGGCCCGCGCCGCGGGCGTACCGGCCCTCCTCGACACCAGCGGCGAACCGCTGCGCCGCGGCGTCGCCGCCCGCCCCGATCTGGTCAAGCCGAACGCCGACGAACTCGCCCGGCTCACCGGCTCCCGCGAGCCGCTGCGCGCCGCGAGCGACGCCCGCCGTCGCGGCGCGCACGCCGTCATCGCCTCGCTCGGACCCGACGGCATCCTCGCGGCCACCCCGGACGGCGTCTGGCAGGCGACCCCGCCCGCGCCCGTGAAGGGCAATCCGACGGGGGCGGGCGACTCGGCGGTGGCCGGGCTGCTCTCGGGCCTCGTGGAGCGCCTGCCCTGGCCGGCCCGGCTCGCCCGCGCGGTCGCCCTGGCCACGGCGACGGTCCTGGCCCCGGCGGCCGGCGAGTTCGACGCGGAGGCGTACGAGGAACTGCTGCCACGGGTGGCAGTGACGGAACAGCCCGGTCCGTAGCGCCGCGACCAGGACCGAATCGCACACCGGAAGGACTGAGGCACGCATGCCACTCGTCAGCACAGGTGAACTCGTCACGGCCGCCCGCGCCGGGAACCACGGGATCGCCGCCTTCAACGTCATCACCCTGGAGCACGCGGAGGCGATCGCCACCGGTGCCGAGCGGGCCGGGGCGCCCGCGATCCTCCAGATATCGGAGAACGCGGTGACGTTCCACGGCGGCGACCCCGTCGCCGTCACCGCCGCCGCGGCGGCCGTCGCCCGCGCCTCTTCCGCGCCGCTCTCCCTCCATCTCGACCATGTCGAATCGGTCGCACTGCTGCGGGCCGCGCCCGGGGCCGGCTTCAGCTCGGTGATGTTCGACGCGTCGAAACTGCCCTACGCGCAGAACCTCGCGGCCACCGCCGAGGCCGTGCGCTTCGGCCATGACCACGGCATCTGGATCGAGGCGGAGCTGGGCGCGGTGGGCGGCAAGGACGGCGAACCGTCCCTCGACGCGCACGCCCCCGGGGTACGTACGGATCCGGCCGAGGCGGTCGGCTATGTCGCCGAGACCGGCGTGGACGCGCTGGCCGTGGCGGTCGGCTCGTCCCACGCGATGACCCTCCGCACCGCCACCCTCAACCACACCCTGATCGCCGCGCTGCGCGACGCCGTCCCGGTCCCCCTGGTCCTGCACGGCTCGTCCGGCGTCCCGGACGAGGAGATCCGCCGGGCGGTCGCCTCCGGCATGGTCAAGATCAATGTGGGAACGGCGCTCAACACGGCCTTCACCGGCGCCGTACGCGACTACCTCGCGGCGCACCCGACGACGGTGGACCCCCGGAAATACCTCGTCCCGGCTCGCGAGGCGATGGCCGGGACGGTGGCGGATTTCCTGCGGGTGGTCGGCTCGGCGGCCGACTGACCGGGGCTACCCCTTGGGGGGTGTGACCTCCAGCCAGTCGAGGATGGCGTCGCACTGATTGCCCTGCTCGCAGGAGATCTTGAGGGTGTTCTTGCCCTTCTTGAGCTCCACCGGCGCCCAGGTGGTCTGCCAGTTCTTCGACCAGTCGGGGTCGTTGGAGTTGATGAAGTTCTTCAGCCCGAGCGGGGAGTTGTTCGGCTTGCCGTTGACGGTCAGGGTCGCGTTGGCGTCCTTGGCGGGTATCGCGTAGCGCACGGACAGCGCGTAGGAGCCGGCCTTCTCGATGTCGGCGGTCCAGGTCACCGAGGCGCCGACGGCGTTGAAGCCGGTCACATACGAGCCGTTGGTGCCCTGGGCGCCGTCGATGTCCGTCGCGAGGACGGCGGGCGGGCCCAGCTTGAGGGTCGCCGCGTCCTGCTTGGGCAGGCCGATCCCGTCGGGCGAGGTGTCGCCCTTGTCGCCCGCCCCGTCGGTGGGCTGCTCCGACGGCTGGCCGGCCGAGGGGCTGGTGCCGCCGGTCGGGGGCACGTCGGCGTTGCTGTCCTTGTCGTCGCCGTTGGTGAGCAGCGCGGCCGTGATACCGATCACGACCACCGCGACGACGGCGATCGCGCCGATCAGCAGGCCCTTGGTGTTGGGGCCGCTGCCGCGTCCGCCGCCCCGCTGGGCCGGCACCTGGCGGGTGGTGGCACCGCCGGGGTGGGTCTCGGGGGCCGCGTAGTGCGGGTTCTGCTGCTGGGCGTACGGAGCCTGGCCGTAGGGCGCCTGCTGCTGGCCGTAGGGAGCCTGGCCGTACTGCGGCTGCTGACCGTACGGCGCCTGCTGCTGCGGGGCCGCCTGCTGCTGGCCGTACTGGCGCTCGCCGACCGTCCTGACCTGGTTGTACGACGTCCTGGGCACGCCGGGCTGCGCGGCCGGACCGGGGTAGCCGTAGCCGCCTTGGCGTCGCTGATTGGCGCCCGCCGCCTGTCCGTCCTCGTACAGATAGCCGAACGGGTCGTCGTCCTCGGGCGTGCTCGCGCCGTTGTTCCCGGCCGTCATCCCTGGTCACTCCTCACCATCTCGCCAGCGTCGCCGACCGGCCGAGCCTACCTCGAATGAGCAAGGCCACGGACGGGCCTTGACGGGTGGCAGCCAGTCTGCGGCCCGTGGGTGAACAACGGATCGCGGACATGTCCCAGCCCTGTCCCGAATGGTCGCGGGACCCTTCCCGGCCTGTCCGGGACTCTTCCCGACGCGTCCGGCGGACCCGTCGCATAACGCCTACCCCGCACGCCGGTGAACCTTGCTCCGCGACCGCTTCTCGATATACATCCGCTGGTCAGCGGATTGCAGCACTTCCTCGACCGACATCCCGCAGCTCGCCCAGCTGATGCCGAAACTCGCCCCGACCCGGACCGCCCGGCCGTCGACCCTGATCGGCGGAATGATCGCGTTCCGCAGCCGTACGGCGAGATCGGCGGCGTCCGCCGAGCCCAGTCCGTCCGCGAGAACGACGAATTCGTCACCTCCGAGGCGCGCGACGGTGTCCCCGTCCCGTACGCCGGTGGTCAGCCGGCGCGCGACCTCGATCAGGACCGCGTCGCCGGTGTTGTGGCCGAACCGGTCGTTGATGGACTTGAAGCCGTCGAGGTCGCAGAAGAGGACCGCGAGGCCCTTCGTGCCGTCGTCGGCCTCGGGGTCGTCGCCGGGCGCGACCATGTGCACATGGTGGTCGAGGGGCACCCCGCCGGGCGCGGGGACGGCGGAGTGTCCGCCGCCCTGCCGGCCGCCCCGCTCCTCGTACTGGTCATAGCCGTCATAGCCGTCGTACGCGTCGTAGCCGGGCTCGTACAGGACGGTGCCCTCGTACCCTCCGTACGCCGCGTCCAGCGCCTCGACCGCGGTCTCCCGCATCGCGTGGGGCCGCGAACAGAGCCGGGCGCTGAGGCGGGAGCGCAGCTCGGCGCTGTTCGGCAGGCCGGTGAGGGAGTCGTGCGAGGCGCGGTGCGCGAGCTGGAGTTCGCGGCTCTTGCGCTCCTCGATGTCCTCGACGTGGGTGAGCAGGAAGCGCGGACCGTCGGCGGTGTCGGCGACCACGGAGTTGCGCAGCGAGACCCAGACGTACGTGCCGTCGCGCCGCAGCAGCCGCAGTTCGGCACGGCCGCCCTCGGCGGAGGTACGCAGCAGGGTCCCGATGTCCTCGGGGTGGACCAGATCGGAGAACGAGTGCCGGCGCATCGCGGACGCCGGGCGGCCCAGCAGCCGGCAGAGCGCGTCATTGGTCCGCAGCAGCCGGCCGTGCTGGTCACCGCCCATCTCGGCGATGGCCATCCCGCTGGGCGCGTACTCGAACGCCTGGCGGAAGGATTCCTCACTGGCCCGCAGCGCCTGCTGTTCCCGTTCGAGCCGGACCAGCGCGCGCTGCATGTTTGCTCGGAGGCGAGCGTTACTGATCGCAATGGCGGCCTGGGACGCGTACATCTGGAGCGCTTCCTGCCCCCAGGGCCCCGGCCGGCGCCCACCGCGCGGCCGGTCGACGGAGATGACGCCGAGCAGCTCGCTCCCGCCGCCGGACGCGTACATCGGCGCGTAGAGCCGGTCCTGGGGGTGCCACTCGTCCTCGAAGCGGGGATCGGGGCCCTCGGTGTACCACTGCGGAACGTCGTCCTCCAGCAGCACCCAGCCCTCGGTGTGCGGTATGAAGCGCAGCTCGCCCCAGCTCTCGCCCATCAGCAGCCGCCGCTCCCAGGAGGCCCTGGAGCCGACCCGGCCGGTGATCAGGGCTTCCGCGGCGGGGCTTCCGGCGAAGGCGGCGACGACGAGGTCACCGTCGGCCTGGACGATATTGACGCAGGCCAGTTGGTACCCGAGCCCGGAGACGACTCCGTCGGCCACGGTCTGCAAGGTGTCCGCCAGGCTGCGGGCGGTGTTGAGTCCGGCGACGGCCTCATGCAACTGCCGCAGGGTCGCAAGACGGACATACGGCTCCGACTCGGTCTCCATTGCTCGCTCTCCCCGAGACCTCGACAGCAACTCCAGGATTCTCATCGGCTCTCGTCCTGCACTGGCATCGCCACTGAATCACAGGGAGCTGCGCGCTCGGTACACAGGGTCAACAAATACCGGGCTCTGTGAGTCAAGTCACATGACCTGTTGAAGAGATGGACGGCCTGGTGAGAGCGCTCCCCAACTTTCTTGAACGCAAATTCCGACAACGGGAGGCGGGTCGGGGCGGGGGCCACGGCGGACCCGTACCGGCCCCGTACCGGCCCCCACCGCTCCTGGTCCTAGGACCGGGCTGGTCCCCTGGCCCGATGTGGGCGGCGGCGGCCGGGGTTAGCGTCGTCCCCGTGCCCCAGACGACCCCTGCCGCCCATACCGACGCCATCCCCCATCCTGAGGGGGTGAGCAACGAAGAGTTCCGCGCCGCCCTCGCCCGGCTGGCCGCGGGTGTGGTGCTGGTGACGGCGCACGAACCCCCCTTGAGCGCCACCGGACCGCGCGGCGAGGACGCCGGGATGACGGCGACCGCCTTCATGTCGGTCTCGCTGGACCCTCCGCTGGTACTGGTCAGCGTGCGCAACGGCTCCCGCATGGACGACCTGCTCGCCGAACAGCCGCTGTGGGCGGCCTCGTTGCTCTCCGAGAGCCAGCGGCATGTCGCGGGCCGGTTCGCGATGAAGGGCCGGATCAGCGACCGGCTGCTGTTCGAGGACATCCCGTACCGCCGGGGCGAGGTGAGCGGCGCGCTGCTGATCGGGGGATCGCTGGCGGTACTGGAGTGCCGCACGGAACAGCGGATCGAGGCGGGCGACCACACGCTGGTGATCGGCAGGGTGCTGACGGCGGAGCTGCCGAGCGCGGAGGGCGGGCCGCTGATGTATTTCAAGGGGCGCTACCGGCAGCTGGGTTCGTAATATCGGCGGATGACAACTCCACCACGGCTCATCCCGCTGCTCGACCAGTTCGATTTCGCGCGCACGCGGCTCGCCGACCGTATGGCGGGCCCGGTCATGAACAGCGGCAACGGCACGGACGTCGACGTCGTTCCGATGACCGACGAGGAGTATCTCTGGGAGCCGGTGGCCGGATGCTGGTCGGTCCGCCGCCGTACGGACGGGCCGGGGCCCGGGGCGACGCTGCTGACCGGCGCGGGCGACTGGGGGCGCGACGCCGCGCCCGCCCCGCACCCTTCGCCGCCGCCGTTCACCACCATCGCGTGGCGGCTGAGCCACCTCAGCGAACTGCTGGCCCTCCGCGCCGACCACACGACCGGCGGCCACAGCCTGACCCGGGACGACTACCCGGTGAGCGCGGACGCCGCGGGGGCGATGGCGGCCTTCGACGCGGGGGCCGCGGCGTGGCGGGAGACGCTGCTCGCGACGGACGAGACGGCGCTCGACACGGTGGGACGGAGCAGGTATCCGTACGGCGGCGATGCGGAGGAACCGTTCGTCGACATCGTGTGGTGGGTCAACCAGGAACTGCTGCACCACGGCGCCGAGATCGCCCTGATACGGGACCTCTACCGCCACCGCGCGGAGCAGTCGCGCTAGGTCCTGCCCTGTCCCCTAGGTCCAGCCTCGGCCGGTGCGGCCACGCTTCGTCTCGGCGCGCTGCTTCTTCTCGCGCAGCCGGCGCTCGTTGATCCCGCGCGGGATCTTCGTCTTACGGCGCGGGCGCGGCGGCGGGGCCGTCGCCTCCGCCAGCAGGGAGGCGAGCCGTACGGCCGCGGTCTCGCGGTTGCGCCACTGCGAGCGGTGCTCCGACGCGCGTACGGTGATCACGCCGTCCACCAGCCGGTCCGCGAGCCGCTCCAGCGCGCGCTCCTTCCACACCGGCGGCAGCGCCTCCGTCTTCGCGAGGTCGAAGCGCAGCTCCGCCTTCGAGTCGCTGGTGTTGACGTGCTGTCCGCCGGGCCCGGAGGACCTTGAGAAACGCCACATCAGTTCGGCCTCCGGCAGGGAGACCGAACCGCGGATGACATGAGCGGGTCCGGACATACCCCTATGGTCCCGTGTCCCGCCCGCTTCCGTCACCCTCTTTTCCCCGGCGTTCCCGTGGCGTTCCCGGGGCGCGGACCTGTTCGGGTAAAGAAAGTAAAGAGGTGCGGAACCTCCCGGACCTCTGCCTGCGTTATGCCGGGTGACGGTAGCTTCGGGACCACTCGGAGCCCGCACACGACAACGAAAGGGACATCCCCATGGCTGTAAGCCTGTCCAAGGGCGGCAACGTCTCGCTCACCAAGGAGGCACCGGGCCTGACCGCCGTCACGGTCGGCCTCGGCTGGGACGTCCGTACCACCACCGGCACCGACTTCGACCTCGACGCCTCGGCGATCGCGGTGAACGGGGGCGGAAAGGTCGTCTCCGACGGCCACTTCGTCTTCTTCAACAACAAGTCGACGCCGGACCAGACGATCGTCCACACGGGTGACAACCGCACGGGCGAGGGCGAGGGCGACGACGAGGCGATCAACGTCAACCTGGCGGGTCTGCCGGCCGACGTCGACAAGATCGTCTTCCCGGTCTCCATCTACGACGCCGAGTCGCGCAGCCAGAACTTCGGCCAGGTGCGGAACGCGTACATCCGCATCGTCAACCAGGCCGGCGGCAGCGAGATCGCCCGCTACGACCTGAGCGAGGACGCCGCCACCGAGACCGCGATGGTCTTCGGCGAGCTGTACCGCAACGGCGCGGAGTGGAAGTTCCGCGCGGTCGGCCAGGGCTACGCCTCGGGCCTCGTCGGCATCGCCACGGACTTCGGCGTCAACCTCTGACACGAAGCGGCGCGCCGGTGACGGCGCGGTTCACGAGTGGGCCCCGGCTCCGGCCGGGGCCCACCGGTCTGTGCGGTCCGACCCTGTGCGGTCCATCCCTGTGTGGTCCGCCCCTGTGTGTTCCGCCCCTGAGCGGTCCGAGCCACACCCGCCCCCGCCGCTACTCCAGCCAGGGCTTCTCCTCCCCGTACAGCCACGTGTCCCACAGCTCTCCCAGGTCGCGGCCCGACTCCCTCTCCACGTACGTCGTGAAGTCGTGGGTGTCGGCGTTGCCGTGACGGTGCGTACGGAGCCAGCCGCGCACGATGCGGAAGAAGGTGGCGTCGCCCACGGTCTCCCGTACGCGCTGGAGCACCATGGCGCCGCGTCCGTACACCGGCGGGTTGGAGATGTTCACCGCCGAGGGCGGGCGCGCCGGCGGGAAGGCCCAGTTCGCGTCGGCGTCGTACGCGTCGAGGAAGCTCTGGCGGACCGGTACGCGCTCGGTGTGTTCCGTCCAGAGCCACTCCGTGTACTCGGCGAAGCCCTCGCTCAGCCACATGTCCCGCCAGGACTTGGGGGTCACGGAGTTGCCGAACCACTGGTGGGCCATCTCGTGGACCAGCGTCGCGACGCTGGTCGGGCCCGGGAGGAAGGGCCTGTTCTGCGTCTCCAGGGCGTACCCGGAGTCCCCCGGCCGCCCGATGACGACACCCGTGGAGGAGAAGGGGTACGGCCCGAAGGTCTTCTCCTGCCACTTCACGATCCCGGGGAGTGCCTTGAGGAGCCGCGCGCCGCTCTTGGCAGCCGTCGGATCGACCGCCGTATAGATCGGCACCGTCCCCTTCGTCCCCTCGGTCTCATACGTCTTGTACGGGCCGATGGCGACCATGGCGACATAGCTCGCCATCGGCTCCGCCGAGTGCCAGTCGGAGGTCGTGCGCCCGTCCGCCGTGCGCTCCGCGCGGAGTTCACCGTTGGAGACGGCCTTCTGCCCCTCGGGCACGGTGATCCGGATGTCGTACGACGCCTTGTCGCTCGGATGGTGGTTGCCCGGGTACCACGCCATCGAGCCGGTCGGCTCCCCCAGCCCGACCGCGCGCTCCCCGGTCCGGAGCCAGCCCTCCTGCGAGGTGTCGGGGTCGGTGATGCGCCGGGGTACGCCGGAGTAGCGGACGACCGTACGGAAGGTGGCGCCCCGGCGGAGGTCGTCGCCCGGTCGCAGCGTCAGCTCCGTACCGGCGTGGTGGAAGGCGGCCTTCTCGCCCTCGACGGTCACGGAGTCCACCCTCAGCCCGTCGAGATCGAGGTTGAAGGCGCTGAGGTCCTGGGTGGCACGGGCGGTGATCTCGGCGGTGCCCTTGAGCCGGCCGGTGTCGGGTGCGTAGTCGAGGGTCAGGCCGTAGTGCTGCACGTCGTACCCGCCATTGCCGATCCGCGGGAAGTACGGATCGCGCAGGCTCGCGGCGCCCGGCCTGCCCTGCACGCCGCCGCCCGGCACACAGCCGCCGAGAACGAGGGCGAGGACAAGGGCGGAGGTGGGGCGGAGTGCCGGGCGCGGGTACACCCGGTGATCGTAGGCCGGGCGACGGCGGCTCGCCGGTTCGACGCCGGTGCCGGGTCGACCGCCGCGCCCGGTCCGGCATCGCGACCGCCCGGTCCGGCATCGCGACCGCCGGTTCAGCTTCACGTCCGCCCGGTCCTGCATCGCGACCGCCCGGTCCGGTCCGCACAGCAGGCCCGTGTGACCGGGAACGCCTGATCGACCACCCCGCGAGTCCGCCGGGACGGCCGTGACACCATCGGGCCCGTGCTCGACATCGGCTACTCCCTCTCCCGGCGCTTTCCCGATCCCCCGCAGACCGACTACCGCCTCGCGGACGTCCGGGCGCTGCGGCACGACCTGTTCTGCGGGGACGTCTATCTCGCCGATACCCACACGGACCGCGAGGTGTCCACAGCCTGGGGATGGGTACCGGTGCTCGACTTCGCCTGGGCGCTGTGCGACATCGTGGAGCAGCTCGACCGCGACCCGCGCGGCAGCCGCGCGGCCAAGCCGCAGTACGCCGAGCTGGACTTCACCGAATCCGCCGACCGCATGCTCTTCCAGCGGCGGTTCGGCTGGGTCGATGTGGAGGCCGACTGGATGCCCGGCGACGAGCCGCCGCTCACCTTCAGCCACCGTCTGCTGCGCCGTGAGGCGCGCGACTTCCTGCACGATCTGATCGCGGATCTCGCCGATATGCACGAGGGGCTGGCCGACAACCCCATCATCTGGGACCTCCAGTCCCGCTTCCCCCGCAGCTGACCGACCCAGCACCTCAGGGCCCCCACAACACGGTCACAGACCCCACCCATCGAATTCCGGATCGGCAGGCGTACATCCCCCGGAAACGGGCAGACGAGGTTCTGCCGGGGCACTGCCGGGGAAGCGGACAACCGTTTCCTCCCCCCACACAAGGCCGTGCCTCTGGAGCACCACGAAGGCCCCGACCCCATCCCCCCAGGTCGGGGCCTTCGAAGGACGGGCCTCCGAAGGACGGACCGCGTCAGTCCTCCACCCGCACCCCGATCTGCGCCGCGAACGCCGGTGCCAGCTGGAGCAGTTGCGCCGAGCTGATGACCGCCCCCGCCAGCCGGTCCAGCCCCCGCGCGATATCCAGCTCCGCGACCGTCCGCAGATCGACATCCTTCATCCGCGCACCGCTCAGATCGGCCCGCCTGAGCACGCAGTCCCGGAACTCGACCCGTACCAACTCCGCTCCCCCGAAGTCCGGTTCGGACAGGACGACGCCCTCGAACACCACGTCCTTGAGCCGGGCCTTCCGGAAGTTCAGATAGTCGATCTTCCCGCCCCGGATCAGCACCCGCTCCAGCACGGCGCCATGCAGCTGCGTCCCGCCCAGCCGCGCGTCCACCACCTCCACATCGCGCAGCGACGCCCCGGACAGATCCGTGCCCACCCCCCGGACACCGCTCAGTACGGAGTCGATGAACCGCGCCCGCCCCAGCGCCGTCTCGTCCAGTCCGCAGTCCCGCAGCGCGCAGTCGATGAACCGCGAGCCCGGCCCCTCCTGCCCCGACAGGTCGAGGTCCTTGAACTCCAGCCCGTCGTAATCGCCGTCCGGATCGAGCCCGCCGCGGTACGGGCTCAGCGGCGGCAGCCGCACCTCTGCCCGCCGCGCCGCCGGGACCCCGCCCGCGCCGCTCTTCGTTGTCTTCCGTGCCATGCCCCCATGGTGACGTACGCCACTGACAACGCGCCGATGTCACATCCGGCTGTCCAGTTCCCGTCACACCGGTGACAGAGAGAGACAGAGCGAGCGAAGGAAAGAAAGAGAGAGACCATGGATCCCAGCCGTCGCATCACCGTCATCGGTGGCGGTCTCGCCGGCCTCACCGCCGCCATCAGCGCCGCCGAGGCGGGCGCCGCCGTCACCCTGTACGAGGCCCACCGCACCCTCGGCGGCCGGGCCCGCACCACCGAGGGCCCGTACGCGGCCAACGACGGGCCGCACGCCCTCTACCGCCGCGGGCCGCACTGGGCCTGGCTGCGCCGGCGCGGACTGCTCGGTCCGATGGCGACCCCGCCCCTGCGCGAGAGCCACCGCTTCCGCTTCCACCGGGCCGGCGCCCTGCGCAGGACCCCGCCCCTCGGAGTGTTCGCCCTCGCCCGCCGCACGGCCGAAACCGCCCCGGTGGACACCGACTTCATGACCTGGGCCACGGAACGAGCGGGCGCGGACACCGCGCGCGCCGCCGCCCACTACGCCGCCGTC
Source organism: Streptomyces scopuliridis (assembly GCF_042790125.1). GTDB lineage: Bacteria > Actinomycetota > Actinomycetes > Streptomycetales > Streptomycetaceae > Streptomyces > Streptomyces scopuliridis_A. The sequence continues at coordinate 123,420 of NZ_JBHTZS010000008.1, read as the reverse complement.
GCCCTCTTCCACCACGACCCCGGCGCGCTCTCCGCCGCCTTCGTCCAGGAGCGGCTGCGGCGCGCCACCGCCCTGCCGCCCGAGGCCCGCTACCCGGTCGGCGGCTGGGGGCGGTTGACCGGCCGGATGGCCGCGCACGCCCGGAGTCTGGGCGTACGGATCGAGACGGCTGTACGGATCGACAGCCTCCCCGAGCACGCCCCCGTGATCGTCGCGACCTCCCTGGAAGCGGCCCGCCGCCTCCTCAAGGACGACAGTCTGCGCTGGACCGGCGGCCGTACCGCGCTGCTCGATCTGGCGCTGCGTACGCGCAAGGGCGACCCGTTCATCGTCTCGGACCTCGACGCGCCCGGCTGGCTCGAACGGTTCACCGCGCAGGACCCGGCCCTCGCCCCGGACGGTGAGCAACTGCTCCAGGGCCACTTCCCGGTGGGCCCCGGCGAGTCCAGGGCCGACGGCATCGCCCGCGCCGAGAACCTGCTCGACCTGGGGTTCCCGGGCTGGCGCGCGCGTACCGCCTGGCGGCGCGAGTCGCTCGCGACCGGCCGTACCGGAGCCGTCGACCCGCCGGGCACCACCTGGCGGGACCGGCCCCGGATCGACCGGGGCCAGGGCGTCTTCCTCGCGGGTGACCAGGTCGCCGCGCCCGGGGTGCTCTCGGAGGTGTCGTTCAACAGCGGGATCGGCGCGGCGGCGCTGGCCGTCCAGCAGTTCGCGGCTCCCAGGACGGCCTCCAAGGGGCGGAGCACCGACCTCACTTGACCTCAAGCATGGTTGAGGTCATTGGCTGTTCCCGTACACCGGAAAGCCGTACACCGGACAACCCCGTACGCCGGACAACCCCCGGGAGCCCGCCATGCACGCCATCCGCCTCCATGCCTTCGGCCCCGCCGAGAATCTCCTCTACGAGCGGACCGAGGACCCCGTACCCGCCCCCGGCCAGGTCCGGATCGCCGTCGCCGCGGCCGGGGTCCATCTCCTCGACACCGCCCTGCGCGAGGGGATGCGAGGCCCGTACCCCGCCCCCGTCGAACTGCCCACCATCCCCGGCCGCGAGGTGGCCGGTACGGTCGAATCGCTCGGCGCGGGCGTGGACGCGGGCTGGCTCGGCAAGCGCGTCGTCGCCCATCTCGGCACGGTCCCCGGCGGTTACGCGGAGCTGGCCGTCACCGACACGGCACGGCTCCACGAGATCCCGGCCGGGCTCGACGAGGCCGAGGCCGTCGCCATGATCGGCACGGGCCGTACGACCATGGGCATCCTCCAGTTCACGGACCTCGGCCCCGACGACATCGTCCTCGTACCCGCGGCGGCGGGCGGCATCGGCACGCTCCTCGTCCAGTACGCGAAGAACGCCGGCGCGACCGTCGTCGGTCTTGCGGGCGGCGCGGCCAAGGTCGCGCGGGTCGCCGCGAACGGCGCCGACCTCGCCGTCGACTACACCCTCCCGGACTGGCCGGGTCAGGTCCGCGACCAGCTGCGCGACCAGTGGGGCGGCCGGCGCGCGACCGTCGTCTTCGACTCCGTCGGCGGGGCGACCGGGCTCGCCGCCGTCGGCCTCCTCGGCAAGGGCGGCACACACATCGTCTTCGGCTGGTCGGGCCAGGGGCCGCACGACGGAGAACCGCTGACCTTCACCGACGAGGAACTGGCGGAGCGCGGCATCACCTCCGAGTCCGTCCTCGGGCCGGTGATGATCGCCAAGGCGGGCGGCCATGTCCGCGCGCTCGAAGAGCGCTCACTCGCCGAGGCCGCCGCGGGCCGGCTGCGCCCCGCCGTACAGCGCTTCCCGCTGGCGAACGCGGCCTGGGCCCATCGCGCGCTGGAGACCCGGGGAACGATGGGGAAGGTCGTCCTGGAGCCGTAGCGGCCGTAGCGGACCCGAGCCGCGAGGGGCGAGGAGCGAGGAGCGAGAACCACCGATTCGTGGTGTCCTGTCCAGAGGTTCGACGCGCTTCCGGGGGGCGGTCAGGCGGAGATTCACGGTGAGAGCGGTGAGGGCGGTGAGAACGGTGAGGGGCGATCTCGATGAGTGACCCGCCGACGTCCGGCACTCGGCCGGCCGACACCCACCGCTGGTGGGCCCTGGCCGTCATCGCGACCGCCCAGCTCATGGTCGTCCTGGACGCCACCGTCGTGAACATCGCCCTGCCCTCCGCCCAGCGCGAACTCGGCCTCACCAACGACAACCGGCAGTGGGTGATCACCGCTTACACCCTCGCCTTCGGCGGTCTCCTGCTGCTCGGCGGCCGGATCGCCGACCTCGTCGGCCGCACACGCACCTTCGTCGTCGGGCTGATCGGCTTCGCCGCGGCCTCCGCGATCGGCGGCGCGTCCACCGGTCCCGAGATGCTCTTCGCCGCCCGCGGGCTCCAGGGCGTCTTCGCCGCGCTCCTCGCGCCGTCCGCGCTCTCCCTGCTCACCACCACGTTCACCGGCGGCACCGAGCGGGCCAAGGCGTTCGGGATATTCAGCGCCATCGCGGGCGCGGGCTCCGCCATCGGACTGCTCGTCGGCGGAGTCCTCACCGAGTTCCTCAGCTGGCGCTGGTGCCTCTACATCAATGTCCCGATCGCCGCGATCGCCGTCGTCGGCGCACTCACCCTCCTCGGCGACCGGGCGGGCACCAAGGGTGCGCACCTCGACATCCCCGGCGTCGTCCTCGGCTGCGGCGGGCTCATCGCCATCGTGTACGGGCTCAGCGAGGCCCAGGCGCACGGCTGGACCGCCCCGCTCGTCCTGGCCCCGCTCCTCGGCGGCGCCGCGCTGCTCTGTGTCTTCGCGTGGTGGCAGACCCGCTCGCCCGGCCCGCTGCTGCCCCCGCAGGTCATCCGCGACCGCAACCGCGGCGGCTCGGTGCTCACCATGTGCCTGACGACGACCGGGCTGTTCGGGGCGTTCCTGTTCCTGACGTACTTCTTCCAGACCGTCCTCGGCTACTCACCGCTCCGAGCCGGTCTCGCCTTCCTGCCGATGACCTGCGCGATCGTCGTCGGATCCACGCAGATCTCCGCCCGGCTGCTGCCCCACGTACCGCCGCGGCTGCTGCTGGGCCCGGGGCTGCTGCTCGCCGCGGCCGGGCTGTACTCGCTGACCTTCATCGACACCCACTCCAGCTACCCCACCCACATCCTGCCCGGCACGCTGCTGCTCGGCCTGGGTCTGGGGCTGACCTTCATGCCCGCCATCTCGACCGCCACCATGGGCGTCGCGCCGAGGGACGCCGGGGTCAGCTCGGCCACCGTCAACACGGCGCAGCAGGTCGGCGGCTCGATCGGTACGGCGCTGCTCAACACGCTCGCGACGACCGCCACGGCGACGTATCTGATGACCCATCTCGCCGCGGCGGAACGGCGGGCGGCGCCGAGGGGAGGGCTCACACCGGCGCAGAGGGCGGACATCGTGAACACCGGGACCGTGCACGGCTTCACCGTCGCCATGGGCTGGGCGGCCATCATTCTGGTGGGCACGGCGGTGATCGCCGTGCTGCTCGTCAACGGCGGTTCGCCGCGCAGCCGGGAGGCGGCCGAGGCGGCACCGGCCGCCTGACCGCCCCCGTACGGACTCCGCACCATCCACCTGTCGGGGTGAAGCCACCTATCAGGGTGAAGCCACCTGTCGGGGTGCTGCCCCCAGCTCGCCCAGCGCGGCGTCCGTCAGCCGGAACACCGTCCACTCGTCCTGCGGCAGCGCGCCCAGCGACCGGTAGAACCCGATCGACGGCTCGTTCCAGTCCAGGACCGACCACTCCAGCCGCTCATAGCCGCGCTCCACACAGATCCGCGCCAGCTCGGTCAGCAGCGCCTTGCCGTGCCCGCCGCCGCGCCGGTCGGGACGTACGTACAGATCCTCCAGGTAGATGCCGTGGACGCCGCGCCACGTCGAGAAGTTGAGGAACCAGAGCGCGAACCCGACCGGCTCCCCGTCCTCCGTCTCCGCGATGTGCGCGTACGCGGCGGGCCGCTCCCCGAACAGCGCCTCACGCAGCTGCTCCTCGGTCGCGCGCGCCTCGTCCAGGGCCTTCTCATACTCCGCGAGCTCACGGATCATCGCGTGGATCACCGGAACATCGGCGGGTGTGGCATTACGAATCATGACCACAGACTCTCCTGCCGCCTGCCTACCGCGCCAGCAGCGACCGAGCGATGGACACCTGGTCCGGCTGGAGCGTGTGCTCCCCGTCGGCCACATGCCACAGGCTGTTCTGGAGCACCCGCCCCAGCGTCCAGGCCCGCGCCCGTCCCCGGTCCAGACCCAGCACCTCCGTCATCAGGTCGAAGCGCCACAGCGTCTCCGCCGCGTCGAAGCGGTTGTCGAGGGCCGGCATCAGCTCGAACCCCGGGTCGCCCGCCAGTGGTTTCGGGTCGATGGCCAGCCACGGTTCCCGCGGGTCGGCGGGGTGCGACGCGAGCACGTTCTCGTAGTGCAGATCCCAGTGCAGCAGCCGGTCCCCGGGCTCGTCCGCCACCTCGCGCACCGCCGCCGCGCAGTCCCGCAGCAGTCTCCGCTCGCCCTCGTCGGGCAGCGACCGCGAGAGAACCGGTACGTCATCGAGCATGCGCGCGGCGATGTCCCCCAGCCCGCGCATCCCGGCCGGGGCCGGCACCGACGTGAGCCGCGCCAGCAGCTCCGCGATGATCCGGACCGCCTCCCGCGAGTCCAGCGCGCCCAGATCGCGAGTGTCGAGCCGCTCCAGCAGCAGCGTGCCCGTCTCCTCGTCGTACCCCAGCAGCCGTACCGCGCCGTCGCCGCCCCACACCCGCAGCGCCACCGGCTCCCCGGCCGACTCCTCGTCCAGGTTCTGGAGCTTCAGCACGGCGGGCGTACCGTCCGCCCGCTCCACCGGCAGCACCAGCGCGCACATGCCGTACATCGCGGGGCCGGTACGGCGCAGCTCCCACCGCTCCAGGAAGTCCGCCGCCCGGCCCGGCAGCGCGGCGATGAAGGCGCGGCCCGCCTCGCCCAGGATCTTCGACTGTGTTTCCGCCAGCTCCACCGGAATGTCAATCACGTCACCGATCGTACGGGCGTGGGTGAATCGGCCCATGCGCCGTTTCCTTCCCCGGGTATCCCAGGCACCCCGGGCACTCCGGGCACCCCGGGCCCGCCGCCAGGTCCGCCGCGCGATCCGCGCCGGGACCGTCTGGATCACGAGCGCCCCCGGCACCTATCTCTGGCTGGCGGCCCTCTTCGTCACCACCGTCGCCCTGCACCGCATGTCACCGGCGTTCGAAGAGGACTTCCTGCGCCAGCGCTCCACCAACATCCATGAGCTGTCCACCGACCCGGTGCGGGTGCTGATCGCCAGCGCCTTCTGGATCGACAGCGGCGCGTGGGCCCCGTACGCCGTGCTCTACACGGTCTTCCACGCACCGGCGGAACACTGGCTCGGCACAGCGCGCTGGCTCGCCGTCGTCGCCCTCGCGCACATCGGCGCCACACTGATCAGCGAAGGCGTCCTGGCCTGGGCCATCCGCCACGGCCACGCCCCGCAGTCCGCCGTGAACACGCTGGATGTCGGGGTCAGCTACGCGCTCGCCGGCGTCGTCGCCGTCCTGACGTACCGCGTCCCGAAGCCCTGGCATCTGCCCTACCTGGGAGCTGTCCTCATCTTCTTCGCCACCCAGCTGATCGCCGACCGCAGCTTCACGGACCTCGGCCACTTCGCCGCCGCCCTGATCGGCCTGGCCTGCTACCCGCTCACCCGGGGGCGTGGCCGGGCACGGGACCGGGGACGGAGCCGGGACCGGGGCCGCCGCCGGAGCCTGGACAGACATACGGACAGCGGTGTACGAACACCCTCATGACCAGCGCGAACAACGGCGGCAGCGGCGGCAGCGGCGGCCCGAACAACGGCGGCATCTCCTTCTGGTACGCGAGGGACGGCATCCCCGCCCCCCGCGAGCCGCTCCCCGGCGACGCGAGCGCCGACGTCTGCATCGTCGGCGGCGGCTATACCGGCCTGTGGACGGCGTACTACCTCAAGAAGGCCGTGCCGTTCCTCAACATCACGGTCCTGGAAGGCAAGTTCTGCGGTTACGGGGCCTCCGGGCGCAACGGCGGCTGGCTCTACAACGGCATCGCGGGCCGCGACCGCTACGCCAAGCTGCACGGCCACGACTCCGCCGTACGCCTCCAGCAGGCCATGAACGACACCGTCGCCGAGGTCATACGCGTCGCCGACGAGGAGAAGATCGACGCCGACATCCACCGGGGCGGCGTCCTGGAAGTCGCCCGTACGCCCGCCCAGCTCGCCCGCCTCAAGGCGTTCCACGCCGCGGAGCTGGCGTTCGGCGAGACCGACCGCACCCTCCACGGCGCGCGCGAGACCGCCGAGCGCGTCCGGGTCACCGGAGCCGTCGGCTCCAGCTGGACCCCGCACGGCGCCCGGCTGCACCCCGCCAAGCTGGTCAAGGGCCTCGCGGCGGCCGTCGAGGCGCTCGGCGTCACGATCCACGAGTCGACGCCGGTCACCGAGATCAAGCCGAAGCACGCCATCACCCCGTACGGCACGGTCCGCGCGCCCTACATCCTGCGCTGCACCGAAGGCTTCACCGCGACCCTCAAGGGCGCCCGCCGCGCCTGGCTCCCGATGAACTCCTCGATGATCGCCACCGAACCGCTCCCCGCCGAGGTCTGGGACACCATCGGCTGGGACGGCCGCGAAACCCTCGGCGACATGGCTCACACATACATGTACGCGCAGCGCACCGCCGACGACCGCATCGCACTCGGCGGCCGTGGCCACCCGTACCGCTACGGCTCGAAGGCGGCCCGCCTCGGCCACCCCTCCGGCACCGAGCCCGCCACCATCGACGCCCTCCGCGCCGTCCTGGTCGACTTCTTCCCCACCACCGCGGGCGTCCGGATCGACCACGCCTGGTCCGGCGTCCTCGGCGTCCCCCGCGACTGGTGCGCCACGGTCACCCTCGACCGCACCACCGGCCTCGGCTGGGCCGGCGGCTACGTGGGCTCCGGCGTGGCCACCACGAACCTCGCGGCCCGCACCCTCCGCGACCTGATCCAGCAGGACTCCGGCCAGTCGGGCCCCACGGACCTGACCACCCTTCCCTGGGTCAACCACAAGGTCCGCAAATGGGAACCGGAGCCCTTCCGCTGGCTGGGCGTCCACGGCATGTACGCGACCTACCGCACGGCCGACCGCAAGGAATCCACGACCTCCGCCCCGGAGAGCCACCCCCTGGCGCGCACGGCCAACCGCGTCTCGGGCCGCTGACCGCGAGCCACCGGCGGCCGATCCGACGGCCGATCCCGCACTGACCTGCCCAACGCGCGGGATCGGCCCGGAGCTGGTCCCCTGGAAGGGAGGGGAGTGCCGTCACTCCAGCACCCGCCGACAGGCCAGTGCCCGTCAGGACCCCGGGAGCGAGATGAGCACCTATCGAGTCGCGCAGGTGGCCGCCGCGGGCGGGCCCTTCGAGATCACCGAGCGCGAGACACCACACCCGGGCCCGGGCCACGTACGGATCGCCGTGGACGCGTGCGGGGTCTGCCACAGCGACGCCATGTTCGTCGACGGCCTGCTGCCGGGCGTGCGGTTTCCGCTGGTTCCCGGGCATGAGATCGCCGGGCGCGTCGAGGAACTGGGCGAGGGAACGGAGAACGCCTGGCAGGTGGGCGACCGGGTCGCGGTGGGCTGGTTCGGCGGCAGCTGCCACCACTGCACACCGTGCCGGCAGGGCGACTTCATGGTGTGCGACAACCTGAAGGTCCCCGGCTGGTCGTACGACGGCGGCTTCGCCGAGTCGACGATCGCGCCCGTCGACGCCCTGGCCCGGATCCCCGACGCCCTGGCGGCGGCCGACGCGGGCCCCATGGCCTGCGCGGGGGTCACCACGTACAACGGACTGCGCCGCAGCTCCGCCCGGCCCGGCGACCTGGTCGCCGTACTCGGCATCGGCGGCCTGGGGCATCTGGGGGTGCGCTACGCGGTCGCGATGGGCTTCGAGACCGTGGCCATCGCCCGCGGGGCCGACAAGGCCGATTTCGCCAAGCAGCTCGGCGCCCACCACTACATCGACAGCACGGCGGGCACCCCCGTCGCCGAGGCGCTTCAGTCGCTCGGCGGCGCGAAGGTCGTCCTGGCCACCGCGGCCAACTCCGACGCCATCACGGCGACCGTGGAGGGCCTGTCCCACCGCGGCGAACTGGTGGTCATCGGCGCGTCCGCCGATCCGCTGGGAATCACCCCGGCCCAGCTGCTCATGCGCGGCAAGATCATCCGCGGCCACCCGTCCGGCACCGCGCAGGACGTGCAGGACACCATGGCGTTCAGCGCCCTGCACGGCATCCGCCCGATGATCGAGACGGTCCCCCTGGACCGCGCCACCGAGGCATACCAGCGCATGCTCACCGGCGCCGCGCGCTTCCGCATGGTGCTCACCCCGCACTGACCGGCGCGTGGGTCCCGTCCGAACCGACCAGCGGTAACGGCTTTCTTTACCTTTTTCTTTACGTTGGCGAAAGGTGGTGTTCAGGTACAACGAACACTCCGGTTCGGGTGCACGCCGACCGTTCGGCCGCCCCCCGCCCCGCGCAGGCGGCACGCCGCGGCTGCGGCGGGTGCCCGTCATCATCAGTGGCCCTGGAGTGTGGCGCGTGCGCGTTTTCGAGACTGTGAAGCGAATGCCGGATGCTCCGGCACTGCTCGACCGCTGCCGCGGGCTGGGGATGATCGAGAGGATTCTCCAGCCGCCGTGGCCCGATGAGCACGCCTACGCTTTCGAGAGGGCGGAGTGCGCTGACGGCGGCTGGACTCTGACCATGTACCGCCAAGAGCAGTACTTCACTGTTCACTTTCACACAACGGGTGTCCTGGTCTACGGGTGGGACACCAACGACGATTTCACCTGGTACGACGAGACGCTGGAGTTGGGCTCGGGGACCGTATGGCCGGAGATCATGAGCCAGATACCCGAGGAGCTCAGCCCCTGCCTGCGGGTAGGCGTCGGTGCGCGTTTCCACGACGATGAGGGGTGGCTGCTGTCGGTCGTCATGTGGCGGCTGCCGGAGGACAGCGCGTGGCACGCAGGCGAGTACGAGATCCCCGCCGACGAGCACAAAGCAGCATCCCTGTACCAAAGCTGGGCAAATTCCGCGGACTTGCTCGTGGACCTGATCGATCCGTCCCCGGCACAGATCGAGTGGTCGGGGGGCTGGGGGTCGGCGGAAAGTATCTGGAAGACGATGAGATCGAGTGGGTGGACACGGGCCTGAGCCAGGAGGACGCGATCCGTCACATCCTGGCACTCCGGCCACTGACCGAGCAGGTCGTCCGCACGCTCAACCCGTACCGGGGGCTGGCGGACGTGACCGACGACATCGCCGCCGTCGACTACCCCCAGCACGCCCCGGAACGCTCGACACCGTGACCGCAGGCCGGTCGAGCTGACGAAGGAAGGCCAGGCCGGGGAGCGAAACCCCCGGACCTGGCCTCCGGCTGAGCCCCCTGTCGGATTCGAACCGACGACCTACGCATTACAAGTGCGTTGCTCTGGCCAACTGAGCTAAGGAGGCGTGCCCGAGCAGTGTAACCGGCTTCGATCACCACCCCGCCCAGGAATTTCGTTCCCGCGCAGCTACTGACAGATCAGTATCGGACAGGTACCGTCACCTCAAGTTCACCCAGGTGGACTAGACCCATCCTTCGCCCCCGGCGGAGGACCCATTCCTTTACTCGGATCGTCCGGCACGTTCCTGCCGGTGAGGGGACACATCGCCATGGCAACTGTCTCGTTCGACAAGGCAACCCGCGTATACCCGGGTTCCACCAAGCCCGCTGTCGATCAGCTGGAGATCGAGATCGAGGATGGCGAGTTCCTCGTCCTCGTCGGTCCGTCCGGCTGCGGCAAGTCGACCTCCCTGCGCATGCTCGCGGGTCTGGAGGACGTCAACGGCGGCGCCATCCGGATCGGTGACCGCGATGTCACGCATCTGCCGCCGAAGGACCGGGACATCGCCATGGTGTTCCAGAACTACGCGCTCTACCCGCACATGTCCGTCGCCGACAACATGGGCTTCGCGCTCAAGATCGCCGGTGTGAACAAGGCGGAGATCCGCAAGAAGGTCGAAGAGGCCGCGAAGATCCTCGACCTCACCGAGTACCTCGACCGCAAGCCCAAGGCCCTCTCCGGTGGTCAGCGGCAGCGTGTCGCGATGGGGCGCGCCATCGTGCGTGAGCCGCAGGTGTTCCTCATGGACGAGCCGCTGTCGAACCTCGACGCCAAGCTCCGTGTCTCCACCCGTACGCAGATCGCCTCGCTCCAGCGCCGCCTCGGCATCACCACCGTCTACGTCACCCACGACCAGGTCGAGGCCATGACCATGGGCGACCGCGTGGCGGTCCTCAAGGACGGTCTGCTCCAGCAGGTCGACTCCCCGCGCAACATGTACGACCGCCCCAACAACCTCTTCGTCGCCGGCTTCATCGGCTCCCCGGCCATGAACCTGGTCGAGGTGCCGATCACCGACGGTGGTGTGAAGTTCGGCAACAGCGTCGTGCCGGTCTCCCGTGACGCGCTCGCCGCCGCCGCGGACAAGGGTGACAAGACCGTCACGGTCGGTGTCCGTCCCGAGCACTTCGACCTCGCGGAGGAGAGCGGCGCCGGTGGCGCGCTGTCCAAGGACGCTCCGGCCGGTCTGGCCGTGACCGTCAACGTCGTCGAGGAGCTGGGCGCCGACGGTTACGTCTACGGCACCGCCGACCTCGGCAGCGAGAAGAAGGACCTCGTGGTCCGCGTCAACGGCCGCGCCGTACCGGAGAAGGGCGCCAAGCTGCACGTCGTCCCGCGCGCCGGCGAGACGCACGTCTTCTCGACCTCCACCGGTGAGCGGCTGACCGACTAGGACGCGGTGAAAAGCACGTACGGCTGACGCGCCCACAGGGGCGTCCCGCCCGAATTCGTCCGCGCGGCCCCGCACTCCGGTGCGGGGCCGTACGCGTGTGTCGACAAATACCCCGGCAGACTGGCCATTTCGGACAGGGCGCGTCAATGCCCGATTCGAAAAGTCCGGTCGAACCATCCCTCGCACGAGTGACTAAATGTCGCCAAATCATTACTGGCCGCTACGCTCGCCTGCGTGACCCACACAGCCCGCCGTATCGGCCGAACTCTCGCTCTCGTACTGCCCGTCGTCCTGGTGCTCTCCGGGACCCTCGCGGTCGCCCGCGTTCCGTGGGCGGCCAGCACCTCCGAGTCGCAGGTCCTGACCGCTTCTTCGGACACCGCCTCGGTCCGGGCCAAGTCCCGTACGCCCCAGGATATTCTGCGCGACCAGCTCCTCGTTGAGCTTCAGGAGAAGGATCCGGGCATCGCCCTGACGCATCTTCAGCGGCAGGTCGAGGAGCGCCCGTCGCTCGCCAGGCACTGCATGTCGATCGCAAGGGCCCTCGGCCGCGCCGCCGTGGCCTCCTACGGCCCCACGCGCGCGCAGTCCTTCTCACGTCCCGTGTGCGACACATCGTTCGCGTACGGCGTCTCCCAGCAGACCGCGGGGAGCTGACCGCCCGCTCCCTGTCCGGCCCGCCTATCGTTCACGGCATGCATACGTATCCGACGCAGGCCGTGGTTCTCGCGGGCGGCCAGGGGTCGCGGCTGCGCCCGTACACCGATGACCGGCCCAAGCCGATGGTCGAGATCCCCGGAACAGGGACCCCGATCATCGGCCATCAGCTTTCCTGGCTCGCCGCCGAGGGCGTGACCGATGCCGTCATCTCGTGCGGCCATCTCGCCGAAGTCCTCCAGGAATGGCTGGACTCGGCGGACCTTCCGCTGCGTGTCACAACCGTGGTGGAGCCCGAGCCGCTGGGGCGCGGCGGCGGACTCAAGTACGCCGCCGCGCGCCTGCCCGCCCCCGATCAGCCCTGGTACGCCACCAATGGCGACATCTGGACGCGTTTCTCGCTGCGCGAGATGGCCGCGTTCCATGCCGAGCGCGATGCCACCGCGACGCTCGCTCTCGCCCGCCCGCGCATCCCGTGGGGGGCCGTCGAGACGGACGAGTTCGGTCATGTCCTCGACTTCATCGAGTCGCCCCCGTCGCCGTATCTGATCAACGCGGGGGTGTACGTGTTCTCCGCCGACTTCCTCGCGTTGCTCCCCGACCGCGGCGACCACGAGCGGACCACCTTCCCCCGGCTGGCGCGGCAGCGCCGGCTGGCGGGCTTTCCGCTGCCGCACGGGGCGTACTGGCGGGCCATCGACACCGCCAAGGACCTCACGGAGGCGGCCAAGGAGCTCGCTTCCGGCGGCCCGGGGCGACCCGGGAGCCCCGCGGGGGTCTGACGGGTCCGAGAACCGCGGCACGGACGCGGCACGGACGCAGCACGGCAGCAAAGCACGGCTGCAAAGCGCGGCAAAGGGGCGGTCCCCACCTGAAGTGAGGGCCGCCCCTCCGTCGTCTCCGTACGGCGTCAGCCGAGCAGGCCGCCGATCGGGTTGCTGTTGCCGCCGCCCGAGGACGAGCCTCCGGTGCCCGATCCCCCGTCGCCGCCGCCGCTGCCGCTGCCGCCGCCTCCGCCGCTCCCGTCGCCCGTACCGCCCGTCGAGGACGGTCCCTGGCTGCTGGACGGCGGCGGGGCCTGCTCCGCGGTCCGCGGGGCCTGCTGAACCGTGCCCTGCGTCTGGCTGGGCTGCTGTGTCCGTCCCGTACCGGTCGTGGCGCCGCCGCTCTCGCGGACCTGGCCGTCACCGCCGGGCGCGGTCTGCGGGGCCGTGGGGCTGCCCGAGCGGGTCGCGGACGGTTCGGACGACGTACCGCCCTTGGCGCCCCCGCTGTCGGGCGAGCCGGACGCGCTGCTCGCCCCTCCGCCGTGCTTCTGCGGCAGCGGGACGCCCGGCAGCTGGTTGACCGGGTCCACATTGGGTCCCGGCACGGTCACCATCTCCGAGGACCGTACGGCTCCGCCCAGGACCGAGCCGACCAGCAGCGTGAGGCCGATGACGACGGTCGCCACGACCGCGCCCCGGCGCAGCACCCGGCGCCGCAGCTCCCAGATCTCCGAGCGCGGCCCGAGCCTGCGCCATGCCTCGCCCGCGAGCCGCCCGTCCACCGAGTAGACCGGTGCGCCCGCGATGATCAGCGGGGACCAGGCGGCGAGATAGATGATGTCCGGCGCGTCGTACGCCGGGACGGTCCGCCAGCTGACGGTGAGCAGCAGCGCCGCCGAGAGCAGCGCCCCGACACAGGCGGCGACCCGCTGCCAGAGACCGAGGACCGTCAGCACGCCGACCACGATCTGGAGGAAGGCGACGCTGAGGCCCGCGCCGACGGGGTGGGAGAGCGCGAAGTCCCGCAGCGGCTCCGCGAGCGCCCAGGGGTGCAGGGAGTGGAGCCACTTCACCATCGAGCCGCGCTCGCCGCCGTCGAAGTAGACGGGGTCGCAGAGCTTGCCCATGCCGGCGTAGATCGAGATGAATCCGAGGAAGACGCGGAGCGGGAGCAGCACCACGCCGAGGTTCATCCGGCGGCCCGGGTAGTAGGCGTGCCGTACGCCGGCGTCGGCGGCGCGCGCGCCCTCCGCGCCGTACCGCGGGGAGTGTTCGTGCTCGTCGGGGTCGGGACCGAGCTCGTACGGCTCCTCGTCGGGCGCGTCGTACGCGGAGTCGTAGCCCGAGTCGTAGCGGGAGTGGTGGCGCGAGTCGGTGTCGTAGGCCGTGTCGTACGCGCCGACCGCCTGCCGCATGGGCGGCAGCAGTGGTGTGGCGGAGGTACGGGGAGGACCGGCCGGAGCCGGTACGGTCGCGCGCGAGCCGCCGACGACGGGCGTCGGTACCGTCGTCTCGCCTTCGACATCGATCCGCGGGATGACCTGCGTGGCGCCGCTGTCGTACCCCCTTCCGGGTACCTCTGGCAGGCCGGGCGTCTCGCGGTACGCGCCGCGCGCCGGCCGGGCGGAGGAGTTCCGTACGGCCTGGAGGAGTCCGCTGGCCCCGGGGTCCCCCGGCGCGGACTTTCCGCTCCACACGACGGGCGCCCTGCGGCGCGCTCCCCCACCGCCCCCGCCGCCCCCGCCACTCGTGGCGGGCCTGCGCGCGGTGTCGGCCGCGGCGCCGCCGCGCGCGGCGCCGGGGCGCTGGGGCGTTGCGAGCTTCACCCGGAAGCTGGCGTGGTTCACGATGACCTGCGCGGGGTCGCAGTCCACTTTGAGCATGCTCAGCGGGGGCTGATCGTCGAACCCGGGCCGGGGCGTTCTGGTGTCCACACTCATCTAACCGAGTGACTTGTGTTTAGGACACTGCCTTGACGCGCGGGAAATGTCCGAGACCCGTCAAGATCACCAGGCGCCCCCGTTCAAGAGCCTCCAGGAGGTCTCAGGACCGGCCGCGGAAGGCCTCAGGACCGGCGGCGCGACGCCTCGTACAGCACCACTCCGGCGGCGACCCCGGCGTTCAGCGACTCGGCACCGCCCGGCATCGGGATCCGGACCCGGAAGTCGCAGGTCTCGCCGACCAGCCGGGACAGCCCCTTGCCCTCGCTGCCGACGACGATCACGACGGGACCGCCGAGGGCTTCGAGGTCACCGACCTCCGCCTCGCCGTCCGCCGCGAGGCCGACGACGGTCAGGCCCGCCTTCTGGTAAGCCTCCAGCGCCCGGGTCAGATTGGTGCAGCGGGCGACCGGCGTACGGGCCGCCGTACCGGCCGAGGACTTCCAGGCACCGGCCGTCATCCCGGCGGCGCGCCGCTCCGGTACGACGACACCGTGTCCGCCGAAGGCGGAGACGGAGCGGACGACCGCGCCGAGGTTGCGCGGGTCGGTGACCCCGTCGAGCGCGACGATCAGCGGGTCCTCGCCGTCGTCGAAGGCCGCGGCGGCGAGGTCGTCGGGGTGGGCGTACTCGTACGGCGGGACCTGGAGGACGAGGCCCTGGTGGTTCAGGCCGTTCGTCATCCGGTCCAGCTCGGGCTTGGGGGCCTCCATCAGATGGATGCCGCCGCGGTCGGCCGCGAGCTGGAGCGCCTCGCGGACGCGCTCGTCGTTGTCGATGAACTGCTGTACGTAGAGCGTCGACGCGGGCACGCCGTCGCGCAGCGCCTCGAAGACGGGGTTGCGGCCGACGACCATCTCGCTGGTGCCCTTGCCGCCACGGCGCGCCACCTGGCGGCGGGCGGCCTGCTTGGCCTTGGCGTTGGCCGCGCGGTTCTGGACATGGCCCTTGCGCGCGGACGCGGGCGGCGTCGGGCCCTTGCCCTCAAGCCCGCGGCGTCGCTTGCCACCGCTGCCGACCTGCGCGCCCTTCTTATTGGACGTGCGGCGGTTCCTGCGCTGGCTGTTCCCGGCCATGACCTACCTGTTTCGTTGCCTGAGTGCGTCAGAAGTTCTTCAGACGTGGGGATGCGTCAAGTTTTATGTGTCAAGTTTTGCGTGTCAGCTTGTACGTGTCAGCGTACGCAAGTGCGCCGCCCGGACGCCCTCGAAGCCCCCGGGCGGCACATACGCCCAGGTCAGCGCGGTCCGAGCGTCCAGCGCGGGCCGGAAGGACCGTCCTCGATGACGAGCCCGGTCTGCTGGAGCTGGTCCCGGATCGCGTCGGCGGAGGCCCAGTCCTTGCGGCCGCGCGCCGCCTCGCGCTGTTCCAGTACGAGCCGTACGAGCGTGTCCACGACACCGTGCACGCTTTTCATGGACCCAGTCTCGCCGCGGTCCGCCTCACCGGCCCAGTGCGGGTCGAGCGGGTCCAGACCGAGGACGCCGAGCATGGCCCGTACCTCGGCGAGCCGGGCGACGGCCGCTTCCTTGTCGTCGGCGGCCAGCGCGGAGTTGCCCTGCCGGACGGTGGTGTGGACGATCGCCAGCGCCTGCGGGACGCCCAGATCGTCGTCCATGGCCTCGGCGAAGGCGGGCGGCACCTCGCCCGCGGGCTCCACCATTCCCCCGGCCTTCTCCACGACCCGCTGGACGAAGCCCTCGATCCGCGCGAACGCGGACTCCGCCTCGCGCAGGGCGTCCTCGCTGTACTCGATCATCGAGCGGTAGTGCGGGGTGCCGAGGTAGTAGCGCAGCACGATGGGGCGCCAGTGCTTGACCATCTCGGAGACCAGCACCGAGTTGCCGAGCGACTTGGACATCTTCTCGCCGCTCATGGTGACCCAGGCGTTGTGCACCCAGTACTTGGCGAACTCGTCGCCGTACGCCTTGGCCTGCGCGATCTCGTTCTCGTGGTGCGGGAAGATCAGGTCGATGCCGCCGCCGTGGATGTCGAAGACGGTGCCCAGGTACTTGTGGGCCATCGCCGAGCACTCCAGGTGCCAGCCGGGCCTGCCGCGTCCCCAGGGGGTCTCCCAGGACGGCTCGCCGGGCTTGGCGGCCTTCCACATGGCGAAATCCCGCTGGTCGCGCTTGCCGGTCTCGCCCTCGCCTGACGGCTGGCGCAGATCGTCCAGGTCCTGGTTGGACAGCTCCAGATAGCCGGGGAAGGAACGGACGTCGAAGTAGACGTTGCCGTCGGCCTCGTACGCGTGACCGCGCTCGATCAGGCCGCGCATCATCTCGATCATCTCGGTGATGTGGCCGGTGGCGCGCGGTTCGTAGGTGGGCGGCAGGCAGCCGAGGACGTCGTAGCCCGCGTTGAAGGCGCGCTCGTTCTCGTAGCCGATGGACCACCACGGGCGGCCCTGGTCGGCCGACTTGGCGATGATCTTGTCGTCGATGTCCGTGACGTTGCGGATGAACGTCACGTCGTAGCCGCGGTACTCGAACCAGCGGCGCATGATGTCGAAATTCAGTCCCGACCGGATGTGCCCGATGTGCGGGGCGGCCTGCACGGTGGCGCCACACAGGTAGATCGAGACACAGCCCGGCGTGAGCGGGGTGAAGTCACGGATCTGCCGGGCGCCGGTGTCGTACAGCCGAATAGTCACGCGACAAGGGTAGTGCGCCCGGGGTAGTGCCCCGCGACCCTTTGGGCCACGGGGACACCGAAGCGTGACAATGATGACCTCGGCCGGCCCGGATACGGCCGGCTCGGATACGGCCGACGCGCTCAGATACGGCCGACGACCTTGCGCGGGGTGATACGGACGACCACGCGCTCGGCGTCGTCGGCGGAGGCCGGGTTGAACTCGGCGTACGGCTTGCCGGTGTACTTGAGCGACAGCTCGTTGATCAGCTCCTGGCCGCCCTCGGTGGTGAGGTCCGCGGTGCCGCGGATCTCCGCGTACGTGTACGGGGCGTCGGCGGGCTGCGCGACGACCGTCACCCGGGGGTCGCGGCGCAGGTTCAGCTCCTTGCGGCGGCCGACCGTCGTCGAGATGAGCACATCGTTCCCGTCGCGCTTCACCCAGACCGGCGACACCTGCGGGCTGCCGTCGGGCTGGATGGTGGCGATGCTGACGAAGATCGGCGCGTCGAGGAGCTGCTTGAGGTCTTCGGAGAGTTCGGCTGACATGACTGCCTTCCTGATGCCTGAGTCCTGATGACTGGCGCATGGGGTGGACCGGAGGGTCGGACGCCGGTTCGCGTACCCGTCGATGCTCCCTCAACCCGCGCCGACCGACCGGTATTTCAGGCCGGTCGGCGGCGGGCTGTCGGCCGTCGGCCGTTCAGTCGCTCCGTACCACCAGCGCCGTGGCGATCGCGGCCAGCCCCTCGCCCCGGCCCGTGAAGCCGAGCCCGTCGGAGGTGGCGGCGGAGACCGCGACCGGCGCGCCGACCGCCGCGGAGAGGACCTTCTGCGCCTCTTCCCTCCGCTTGCCGATCTTCGGCCGGAGGCCCACGACCTGCACGGCGACATTGCCGATCGTGAAGCCCCCGGCCCGCACGATGCGCGCGGCCTCCGTCAGGAGGGCGATCCCGGACGCGCCGGACCACTCGGGGCGGCTGGTGCCGAAATGGGCCCCCAGATCGCCGAGACCGGCGGCGGAGAACAGCGCGTTGCAGGCCGCGTGCGCGACGACGTCCGCGTCGGAGTGGCCGGCGAGCCCGGGGCCCTCGCCCTCCCAGAGCAGGCCCGCGCACCACAGCTCGCGGCCCTCCTCGAAGGCGTGGATGTCGGTGCCGATACCGACCCGCGGCAGCACCACGGCCGGCGGCGGGCTGTCAGAAGCCATCGTTGGCCCTCCTCCGGGCGAGTACCGCCTCGGCCAGTACCAGATCCAGCGGCCTGGTCACCTTGAACGCCTCCTCGTGTCCCGGTACGACCACCACGGGCGCGCCGAGCCGCTCGACCATGCCGGCGCAGTCCGTCGCGCCCTCACCGACCGCCGTCTCGCTCCGATGGGCGCGCTGGAGCGTCTCGCGGTCGAAGCCCTGCGGGGTCTGTACGGCGCGCAGCAGCGCGCGCTCGGGGGTGGCGACGACCGGCTCGGGCTCGCCCTTCTCGCGGGGCTCGACCTGCTTGACGGTGTCCGCGAGCGGCAGCGCGGGCACGACGGCCGGCGCTCCGTCGCGTACGGCCTCGACCACGGCGTCCACGGTGTCGACGGGCACGAGCGGCCGGGCCGCGTCATGGACCAGGACCGTGGTGATGCCGTCGGGCAGGGCCTCGATACCGAGCCGTACCGACTCCTGGCGGGTCTCGCCGCCGGGTACGACGAGATAGTCCGTGCGCTCGGGCAGCGCGTGTTCGTTGAGGAGGTTCTTCACCTCGGGGGCGCCCTCGGGCGGCGCGACCACGACGACGAGCGAGACGGCACGGGACGCGGCCATCGCGCGGACGGCGTGGATCAGCATCGGTGTGCCGCCCAGGGTGCGGAGCGCCTTGGGGGCGCCGGGACCGAGCCGTACGCCCCGGCCTGCGGCGGGGATCACCGCGGCGGTGCGGTGGGGCCTGGCTTCCTCTGACATCGGTTGCACTCCGGCAGGTTTGTTTCCTCGGCCGACATGGGTATGGCCACAGCGTGCCGGGCGCGACGCCTTGACCGGACCCTTCCGTGACACCGGGTCGAGACGTACCGCGCCGGCCGTGGGGACACGGCGCGACGCATGCGTGTTGCGTGCATCACGACAAGTGGAAATGTGTACGGGGGATCTATACGGAATGTCGGACGGGGTGCGGGTATACGGGCATGCCGCAGCGCCCGGCGACGCAGCCTTTTCCTCATAGCTGGTCAGCGGGCACCACGGCATTCAGTGCTTCACTGCGTCAAGATATTCAGGACGCGAGGACCTCGTCGAGCAGAGCCTCGGCCTTGTCTTCATTCGTGTTCTCCGCGAGAGCCAGCTCGCTGACAAGAATCTGCCGCGCCTTGGCGAGCATGCGCTTCTCACCCGCGGAGAGTCCGCGCTCACGTTCCCGGCGCCACAGGTCACGCACGACTTCGGCGACCTTGATGACATCGCCGGAGGCGAGCTTCTCGAGATTTGCCTTGTAGCGACGGGACCAGTTCGTCGGCTCCTCTGCGTACGGTGCCCTGAGCACCTCGAAGACCCGGTCCAGCCCGTCCTGACCGACCACATCGCGCACGCCGACGAACTCCGCATTGTCCGCCGGTACGCGCACCGTCAAGTCGCCCTGGGCGACCTTGAGCACCAAGTAGGTCTTGTCCACGCCTTTGATCTGGCGAGTTTCGATGGCCTCGATCAGCGCGGCCCCGTGATGGGGATAGACCACGGTGTCGCCAACCTTGAACGTCATGTGACAGGTACCCCTTCCGTGGCTATCCAGGGTAACACGAGAATGGCATCTTCTGAATGGCGTTTTCGCAGGTCAGGGCGCATCTCGGGGCTTGACAACAGCGCCAGGAACGTGCTGCGAGCGGCTTCCGGAACGGGGTATTCGCAGGTCGGAGGCGCTGCACGGGCACCCGGAAACACGCGCGTCACCTGTCGCGGAACGCCACCCGAAGAGGCTGAACGTCCCGATTTGCCGGATTCCAGGGGGCAGACTTCCTGTACTCCGTTCGGATGTCGGGCACTCGTACGACGGGAAGTGCGACGGAAGTACAGCGGAAGTACGAGGGATTCTGAATTTGATCACCATGGCCTCCCACGCGGTATTCGTAAGGAATGTGTGGCGGCCGGAGAAATTGATCACCGGCATTATGTGAACGGCGTGCGAAACACTGCGATCGCGTGGCTGATCAGGCGGTGATCCGGACATGATCCAGGAGTGATCCGGGAGTGATCCGGGAGTGATCCGGGGCGTGATCGGCAAGGCGATCAGCAGGGTGATCCGGTGCGCCCGGCACCGTCGGGACCGGCCGGAACCGGTGGGGGGCGGGTCGGGTGCGGGGCCCCGACAACGGCTCGGTAATCTGGGGGCCGCTGACTCTCCTTTAGCCCGATCCCAGGGTGGTCGGCTTGTCCGTCCTCAGCCCCTCCGTCCGTACGTCCTAGGAGTTGCCGCCGCCGTGAGCCGCAGCCTTCGACGCGGCGCCCTCGCCGCTACCGCCCTCGTGTTCTCGCTCGCCACGCTCACCGCGTGCGGTGCCGGCAACAACGCGCAGACCCTCGGCGTCAAGCCGGACAACGCCGCCACCTCCGTCGACGTCATCACCATCCAGAACGCGACGGTCGTCACCCAGCCCGAGGCCAACGCGGCGGGTCCGGCGGTCGTCACCGGCACGGTCTTCAACAACGGCGGGAGCCCGCAGACCCTCGACTCGGTCAAGCTGCCCGGCACCAGCACGACGGTGAAGCTCTCCCCGGCCAAGGGCTCGGGCCCGGTCACCGTGCCGCCGCACGGCTCCGTCCAGCTCGGTGGCGCGGGCAACGCCTCCGCCGTGATCGAGAACGGCAACGAGGCCACGCGGAACGGCGACGCGCAGCAGGTCGTCTTCACGTTCAGCAAGACCGGCGACGTGGGGCTGCGCGCCTTCGTCTGGCCGGCGAACAGCTTCTTCAAGGACGTCGGCCCGAGCACGCAGCCGACCCCGGCCGGAACGCCCTCGGGCTCCCCGTCCGGGACGCCCGCCGCGGGCGCCGAGGGCGAGAGCGGCGCGGCGGACGCTCCGTCGGGTACGCCGTCGGACTCCGCGTCCGCCTCGCACTAGTGCCGCGACCGGCAACGTTTGCCCGTCGAGGAGCGGCGTCCAGTGCGTGTGATCGCAAGGCGGCCGGAAGCCCTTGTAGCGGAGCTACCTGGGCTTTTGGCCAACGCCGCGAGCGCGCGTGCTGGGCGTCGCGACGGGGCAAACATTGCCGGGAGGGGCACTGGACATGGCTGTGGCGCCCTGTCCGGGATCCGGGCAGGGCGCCACACCACAGCCACGCGTGACACGTCAGTCAGTCGTCACACGTCACGCGGAGACCGGTTCAGGCCGGTTTACGGCTCGAACTTGTAGCCCAGGCCGCGGACCGTCACCAGGTACCGCGGGGCCCCCGGGTCGGGCTCGATCTTGGCGCGGAGCCGCTTGACGTGGACGTCCAGGGTCTTGGTGTCGCCGACGTAGTCCGCGCCCCACACCCGGTCGATCAGCTGCATCCGGGTCAGCACCCGGCCCGCGTTGCGGAGCAGCATCTCCAGCAGGTCGAACTCCTTGAGCGGCAGGTCGACCTTGCCGCCGGAGACCGTCACGACATGGCGGTCCACGTCCATCCGGACCGGACCCGCCTCCAGGGCGGCCGGGGTCACCTCTTCCGGCTCACCTCGACGGCGCAGGACCGCGCGGATACGGGCGACCAGCTCCCGCGAGGAGAAGGGCTTGGTGACATAGTCGTCAGCCCCTATCTCCAGGCCGACGACCTTGTCGATCTCGCTGTCCTTGGCGGTCACCATGATCACCGGGACATTGGACTTGCCACGCAGCTGGCGGCAGACCTCGGTGCCCGGCAGGCCGGGCAGCATGAGGTCGAGCAGGACGAGGTCGGCGCCGTTGCGTTCGAACTCGTCGAGCCCCGCGGGCCCCGTGGTCGCGATCGCGACCTCGAAGCCTTCCTTGCGGAGCATGTAGGAAAGGGCGTCGCTGAAGGATTCCTCATCCTCGACGACGAGCACTCGGGTCACGGGAGGACCTCCGGGGCAGGAATCACGGTCGGGGGATCCAGCTCGATGCTGGGGTCAGTGTCATAGCGCCGGTCGACATCGTCCGGGCCGGTGGATGTACGGTCCCGTCCGGCGCCCGCCTCGGGCAGCCTCAGGGTGAAGGTGGAGCCCTGGCCTTCGGAGCTCCATACGGTGACCTCCCCGCCGTGCGAGGCGGCCACGTGCTTGACGATGGCGAGTCCGAGCCCCGTACCGCCCGTGGCCCGGGAGCGGGCCGGGTCCACGCGGTAGAAGCGTTCGAAGATCCGCTCGCGGTCCTTCTCGGAGATACCTATGCCCTGATCGGTCACGGCTATCTCGATCAGGTCCCCGCCGGTGGCGGAGACGCGGTGCGCGGCGATACCGACGCGCGTGCGGGCCGGGGAGTAGTTGACAGCGTTCTCGACGAGATTGCCGAGAGCGGCGGCCAGCTGGCCGCGGTTGCCCCATACATGCAGATCGGCCGTACCGCCCGAGGCCATGGTGATCTGCTTGGTGGACGCGGGCTGCCGGGACCGGTCAATGGCCTCGGCGACCAGTTCGTCCACCCGTACGGACTCCGAGTCCTCCAGCGGGTCGTCGTTCTGCACCCGGGAGAGATCGATGAGTTCCTGTACGAGATTGGTGAGCCGGGTCGCCTCGATCTGCATGCGGCCGGCGAAGCGGGTGACCGCCTCGGGGTCGTCCGAGGCGTCCATCACGGCCTCGGAGAGCAGGGAGAGCGCGCCGGTGGGAGTCTTGAGCTCGTGGCTGACATTCGCCACGAAATCGCGCCGTACCGCTTCGATACGGCGGGCTTCCGTGAGGTCCTCGACCAGAAGGAGGACGAGGCGGGAGCCGAGCGGGGCTACCCGGGCGGAGACGGCCAGGGCCTCGCCCCGGCCCGTACCGCGCCGGGGGAGATCCAGCTCCACCTGTCTTATCTCGCCGTCGCGCCGGGTGTCGCGCGCCATGTGCAGCATCGGTTCGACAGCGAGCTTGCCGCCCCTGACCAGGCCCAGCGCATACGCCGCCGAGCTGGCCTTGACCACGGAGTCGCTCTCGTCGAGAACGACCGCGGAGGAGCGGAGCACGGACAGCACGGTGTCGACGCCCGGGGGCAGTACGGCATCCGTGTGCAGGGAGGTACGTGTGGGTCTCGCCTGGTCGCGTTCGCTCCAGCGAAACGCCAGCATGGCGATCACGCCGGTGCACACCCCGGCGATCGCTGCCAATGCGGCGACCGCCGCGTTCACGTCCATGTATCCCAGGTTATGCGCGGCCACGGACACTCTCCCAGCCATCGGGGTGTCTCCTCCGACACTCGTCGCCCAGAGTTCACTGAGGAGAAAGTGCTGGTTCATTTGGGAGGGAGGAGCAGGACGCGTAGCGGCCGGAACGTGGGAGCGTGGGGGCACAGCCCCCGGCCTCCGGCCCCGGGCAGGAACGTGAAGAGAGGGACAACCCCATGCGGGACGCGTACCACGAGGAACTGGACTCGATAGGCGAGGACCTGGTCGAAATGGCCCGGCTGGTCGGTTCCGCCATCGGGCGGGCCACCACGGCCATGCTGGACGCGGATCTCAAGCTCGCCGAGAGCGTGATCGCCGCCGATCAGCGGGTCGACGATCTGCAGCACGACCTGGAGGCCAGGGCCATCGCGCTGCTGGCACGGCAGCAGCCGGTCGCGACCGATCTGCGGATCGTGGTCACATCGCTGCGGATGAGCGCCGACCTGGAGCGCTCCGGCGACCTGGCGCAGCATGTCGCCAAGCTGGCCAGGCTCCGCTTCCCGGTCTCGCCCGTGCCGCACGATCTGCACGCGACGATCCTGGAGATGGGTCAGCTGGCGCAGCGCCTGATGGCGAAGGCCGCCGAGGTGATCATCACCAAGGACGTGGAGCTGGCGCTCCAGCTGGAGCAGGACGACGACGAGATGGACCTGCTGCACCGCACGCTCTTCCAGCACCTGATGGACGACCGCTGGAAGCACGGCATCGAGACGGCGGTGGACGTGACGCTGCTGGGCCGCTACTACGAGCGGTTCGCGGACCACGCGGTGGCGGTCGCCAAGCGCGTCGTCTTCCTGGTGACGGGCGAGCACGCGGACGAGATCCAGCCAGTGGACACGCCGGTCGAAGGGGCGTAGCTGGTGCGAGGCGTGAAGGAGTGGGGACGGGCGTGAAGGAGCGCGCGGCAGCGCCTGCGCGCATGCGCCGTTGATGCGCCCGCCCCCTTGGGCATGCAATGGGGTCAGGCGCCATCCACGTACGCCTTCGAGGAGGATCCCATGGCCGATTCCCCTACCCACGTCTCCCAGCAGGAAGCCCCCGCGGCCCCTGCCCCGGTGACCCGTCTGCCCGTCCTCGGCGCATGCGGCTGCGGCTCGGGCTGCGGCTGCGGCTGCCAGTCGGGCGGCTCGTGCCAGTGCGGCGGCGGCTGCGGTTGAGCGGCCGCGGTCACCCGAAGGGCCCCGTCCGGCGACGCGTCGCCGGACGGGGCCCTTTCGTGCGGTGGGCTACTTCTTGCCCTGGTTCTTCACGGCCTCGATCGCAGCGGCCGCCGCGTCCGCGTCCAGGTACGTGCCGCCCGGGGTGACCGGGTGGAAGTCGGCGTCCAGTTCGTAGACGAGCGGGATGCCGGTCGGGATGTTCAGGCCCGCGATGTCGGCGTCCGAGATCCCGTCCAGGTGCTTGACCAGCGCGCGCAGGCTGTTGCCGTGGGCGGCGATCAGGACCGTACGGCCGGTCAGCAGGTCCGGGACGATCGCGTCGTACCAGTACGGCAGCATCCGCTCGACGACGTCCTTGAGGCACTCGGTGCGCGGGCGCAGCTCGCTCGGGATCGTCGCGTAGCGCGGGTCGTCGCTCTGCGAGAACTCCGTGCCGTCCTCCAGGGCCGGCGGCGGGGTGTCGTACGAGCGGCGCCACAGCATGAACTGCTCCTCGCCGAACTCGGCGAGCGTCTGGGCCTTGTCCTTGCCCTGGAGCGCACCGTAGTGGCGCTCGTTCAGCCGCCAGGAGCGCTGGACCGGGATCCAGTGGCGGTCCGCCGCCTCCAGCGCGAGCTGCGCGGTGCGGATGGCGCGCTTCTGGAGGGAGGTGTGCAGTACGTCGGGCAGCAGGCCGGCGTCCTTGAGCAGCTCACCGCCGCGGACCGCTTCCTTCTCGCCCTTGTCGGTGAGGTTGACGTCCACCCAGCCGGTGAACAGGTTCTTGGCGTTCCACTCGCTCTCGCCATGGCGGAGGAGGATCAGCTTGTACGGTGCGTCGGCCATGGGCCAAAGCCTAATGGACCCGCGGAACGGGCTTCGATTGACGTCCGCCGTCAATTGAGTGGCGGTCCTGGAGCCGCGGTACGTAAGTTTCCCCTGGCCGATCGGCCACTTACCGGGCCGTCCGGCCACTACCGCTGTCTCCGGGGGGATTCCGCATGTCCTTCACCACATCGGCCGCCGCGTCGGCCGCCGGTCTGAGACGGGCGGTGAGGGAGAGCGTCTCGGGGCTGCCCCGGGAGTTCTGGTGGCTGTGGACCAGCACGCTGGTCAACCGGCTGGGCGCCTTCGTCGCCACGTTCATGGCGCTCTATCTCACCCTGGACCAGGGCTACTCCGCCTCGTACGCGGGTCTGGTGGCCTCGCTGCACGGCCTCGGCGGGGTCATCTCGTCGCTGGTCGCCGGGGTGATGACCGACCGGCTCGGCCGGCGGCCCACGCTGCTGATCGCGCAGTCGTCCACCGCCGCGTCCGTCGCGCTGCTCGGCTTCATGCGGGAGCCGGTGGCGATCGCGGCCGTGGCGTTCCTGGTCGGCATGGCCTCCAACGCCTCGCGCCCCGCCGTGCAGGCGATGATGGCGGACATCGTGAAGCCCGAGGACCGGGTGCGGGCGTTCTCGCTGAACTACTGGGCGATCAACCTGGGGTTCGCGATCTCGTCGGCGGGCGCGGGCTTCGTCGCGCAGTACAGCTATCTCGCCGGGTTCCTGGGCGAGGCCGCGATGACGCTCGTCTGCGCCGTACTCGTCTTCCTGAAACTGCCGGAGTCCCGACCGGAACGGGGGCCGGCCGGGGCTCCGGCGCGCGCCACCGCCGGCAAGAGCACGGGGACCGGTGCGGACGCGTCGTCCGAGCCGGAGATCGGGATGGGGACGGTCCTGCGGGACGGCCGCTTCATGAGCGTCGTCACGCTCTCCTTCGTCGTGGCGCTGATCTTCCAGCAGGGTTTCGTCGGGCTGCCGGTGGCGATGGGGGCGGATGGGTTCACCAGCGCCGACTACGGCTTCGCCATCGCGGTCAACGGCGTCCTGATCGTGGTCATGCAGCTCCCGGTCACCCGCTTCATCGAGCACCGCGACCCGCGCCGGCTGCTGATCATCTCGTCGGTGCTCGCGGGGTACGGCTTCGGTCTGACGGCGTTCGCCGGGTCGATCGCCGTGTACGCGCTGACGGTCTGCGTGTGGACCCTGGCCGAGATCGTCAACGCCCCCACCCAGACAGGGCTGGTGGTACGCCTCTCGCCGGTCCATGGCCGGGGGCGCTATCAGGGCATGTACACGATGTCCTGGTCGGTGGCGGCCCTGGTCGCCCCGCTGATGTCCGGCGTCGTGATCGACCGCTTCGGCGCCGCCTGGCTCTGGGGCTCGTGCGCGGTCCTGGGGACGGTGGCGGGCGCGGGGTACTGGCTGCTGATGCGGGGCCTGTCCGAGCCGGAAGACGAGGAAGAGAAGAAGGACGAGCGGACGGAAGAGGGGACGGAAGAGGGGACGGGAGGGGATCCCGCGGCGGCACCGGCGCACGCACCCGCCGACGCACCGGTGAAGGCGACCGCTCCGGAGGCGGGGGTCGCGTAGGCGGGGCCGCGCAGGCGGCGGTCGCGCAGGCGCGGTGCGGCTTCGCCCGTCACGTCGCCGTCCGTCACGCCGTCGCCGCGTCCCCGTACACACTCCGTACGTTCTCCCTCGGCTCCGGCATCGTCCGCCCGGCCGGGCCCTTCGCGAAGGCGCGGAGCACGTTCTCGGTCGTGCGCGTGACGAAGGCCCCGGTCCGCGCGTCCAGTCCGTGGTTACGGCCGTTCTCCCGCGTCCCGGCCATCAGCCCCTCGACCCACCGCATCGTCCCGGACGCGAAGACCCCCGCGCCGCTCGGCACGGTGTAGTACGCGGAGTCCGCGTGGCTGCGGCGCCCCTTGCAGACGAGCGGAGAGTGGGCGACGATCTCCAGCCGCGCCGGGGCCGGCTGCCCCGGCGTGACCCGGTCGTACTCCACCCCCACCAGGTGGTCGAAGGAATCGCCCCGCTTCACCCCCGTCCCCGCGAACAGCCAGTGGCCCGCCTGGTGGACGACATAGGGGGCGTCGGTCGGATAGCCCTCGTACAGGACGCCGGTCAGGGAGGATTCCGGGTCGGCGGCGGGCGGCACCCGGAAGTCGGTGGTCGCCATCTCGGGGTGGGCCTCCAGATAGGGGTCGTCCCGGTAGGCGGTCTTGTAGCAGACCACCGTACGGACAGCGCCTGTTGAGCCCTTCTCCAGCCTGATCCGGCGGAAGCAGGTGTTGGCGCCGAGGAAGGCCAGATTGGTCCCGGCGTCGCGCGCCCGGGTCACGTGCAGGCGCTGCTCCGGGGTCCAGTACTCGTCGTGGCCGAGCGCGACCGCCGTCGTGGCGTCCCGCAGGACGGACGGGGCGAGATGCACGTCCACCCCCGTGGTGTACGCGAGCGGAATGCCGAGCCGTTCCGCGAGGACCACGAGGGCGCGCTCGTACACCAGGAACTTCTCCGCGCCGCTCTTGTCGTACGGCCGGTCGAAGGAGACGGCGAACGAACGCGTCGCGTACGCGCCGTCGTCGCCCTCGTAGAGGCTGGAGCCGCCCCACAGGTTGTACGCCTGCCAGGTCGCGGGGGCGTGCATCAGCAGCGTCCTGCCCGCCGCGCTCGCCGAGCGGACGATCAGCGGGACGTAGCGCTGGTGCCCGTTCTCCGCGTCCAGCCGGAGCAGATACGCGCCCTCCGGCCAGCCGTCGGTACGGACCGCGGCGGTACGGTCCCAGTCCGTCCGTACGCTCCGGGTCCCGGCGATCAGCAGCGGGCGACGCTGGACCCGGCCCGCGATCCGGCCGGAGCGCCAGACCAGCCGTGCCTGGGCGCCGCCGTACCAGCCGATCCGGTACGCCGAGACGCGGAAGCCGGGCGCGGTCGTCGAGACGTACAGCCCGAACTCCTCGCCCGGCAGCACGCTCACCCTGTCGGTATGGCCCTCGACGGCCTCGGGCGGGCCCGCCGAGCGGATACGCCAGTCCGGGCTGCCGGGCCGCTTCCGCTCCGCCGCGTCGGCGGCCGGCCGGTCCGTACCGCCGGCGCTCGGGGCGGGGGTGGGGGTGCCGCCGGAGACCTCGCCCGCGCCGCCCGCGGAGTCGCAGCCGGCCGCCGCGCCCAGCGCCAGACCGGCGGCCCCGCCCGCGGCGGCCCCGAGGAAGCGCCTGCGGTCCAGCCCTCCCCCGCCCTCCCCTCCGCCGCCTTCGGGGCGATCGCGGTGCTCTGCGTCCTCGTCCATCGAACCCGTCCCGCGCACGTCAGGCCCACTGTGCTGTCAGAACGATCCTGGGTCGGCGCGGGCCGTCCGGCGACCGCGCGGGGGCCGAACAGGGAGGAGGACGGCGTCAGCGCAGCTCGCGCTGTGCCTCGTACAGATTGCGCGGCCTGAGGTCCCCGGGACTGCCGTACGCCTCCAGCCGCGTGTGCAACTCGCCCTGGAAGTCCGGCACATCGATCTGGTCGAACTCCCGCACCTCGCTGATCCCGGCCGTCACGCTGTACGGGGCGATCTCGTCGATCTTGATCAGCCCCGCGCGCTCATTGGTGACGGTGACGTTCCAGTGCGCGAACCGCGCCCCGTACAGCGGCCCCGCGATCGCGTCGCCGCCGTGCCGGCCGTCGTTGCTGACCGTGATCTCGGTCCGTACGTTGGCGAAGGGCATCCCCCGGTGCGTGTCGAACGTCCCCATCTCCATGCGCCCGCGCGACCAGACGTTGTAGCTGGACAGCCCCTCGACATTGATGCCGTGCAGCTGTGTGCCCGCCGGCGCCGGGACCGTACGCCGCTCGATCACGAAGTCCTCGATCAGATTGTCGTGCGAGCCCTCGCGGCAGTAGTACGGGTGGTGCGAGCCGCGGCCCGCGACCCGGGTACGGCGCAGGGTGCAGGCGGAGGCGCCGATCAGGCCGAAGCCGTTGTCGACATGGCGTACGACGACGTCCTCGGCCCAGCAGTCGTACGCGCACTGGAACGCGACCCCGTTGTAGCCCTTGTCGAGGAGGTGCGGGGACTGCGGGGTCTCGACGGCCTCCAGGGTCAGTCCCTCGACTCCGGATCCGGTGAGCGGGGTGACCGAGGTGGTGAACTTCGGGTCCCACTCCGGGCGTACGTCCAGCGGGAGCGGACGTTCCAGGGTGACCTCACGGCCCCGTACGGCGGTGATGCGCACCGGCCACTCGTACGGCACGTACGACGTCAGCTTGGTCATGGCGGGCCAGTCGTACGCCTCGGGGCCCGGCCCGCCGCCCGCGATGTGCTTCAGGAGGGTGTGGTCCGTGTCGTCGGTGAGCTGGAGGAGAACGAACTGGCCGCGCCGGAGCTTCGAGGCGTCCCGGACGGTCACGGACCGGTCGCCCCGCCTGCCCCTGGCGACGGCGGTGAGGGTGCGCCACTCGTCGCGCGCGTTGCCCGTCCAGCCCTCGAAGGGCCAGTTCCGCGCCTTGATGGCGGTGGTGAGCGTGTCCCAACGCTCCTGCGGACAGAGCCAGATGAGGCCGCCGGCCCAGGACCAGCTGGATTTGTCGCCGCCGTAGCGGCTGCCGTAGGGGCCGATCACCTCGGTCAGATTCCGGGTCGCGTACAGCTTCGTACGGTCGCTGCCGGCGCCGCGCAGGACGACGCCGCTGTGCGCGATCCGGATCACGTCGTCGACGCGGTACGTCCCGGGCGGGATGGAGACCGTGCCCCCGCCACGCTCCGCGGCAGCGGCGAGGGCACGGTTGATGGCGGGGGCGTCGTCCACGGAGCCGTCGCCCTTGGCGCCGTACGCGCGGACATCGGCCACGACCGGGTACCGGGGAAGGCTTCGCGCGCCGGCGTGCGAGCCCGCGCGTCCCACGTACGGGATCTGCGGGTGGGTGTACGGCGACTCGGCGAACTCGCGCCAGAGCGCGGACGTCCTCGGCGGCCTGCGCTCGCCGGCGGCGGCGGTTCCGGTGACTCCGGTGGCCATCGCTCCGGCCGTGGCGGCGACGGCGATCGCGCTGACGAGCAGCGTCCGTCTGCCGAGGGCGCGTTGACGCCGGGGCTCCGTCGACATGATCTCGCCTCCATATATATGAACGATGTTCAGGTCTGCGTCTGGAGGTGAGCATGCCATGCCCTCGGGCGGCCGGGAAGATGTCGAACGCCGAGTCGTTGAGCGAAAGTTCGGGCCGGACGGGCAGGCACGTCGGACCGGCTCGGGTCGGGCCGGTTCAGGCGAGTTCAGGTCAGGCGGAAGGCCCGGCCGGACCCTGGGTCAGATGGGCGAACGCGTCCAGGTTCCGGGTGGATTCCCCCCGGGACACCCGCCACGCGTACTCCTTGCGGATCGCACGCGCGAACCCCAGCTCCAGCAGGGTGTTGAACGACCCGTCCGCCGCTTCGAGCACCGAGCCGAGCAGCCGGTCGATCTCGTCCTCGGTGACGGCGGCCAGCGGGAGTTTGCCCGTCAGATAGATGTCCCCGAGCCCGTCGACCGCGTAACTCACCCCGTACAGCCTGAGGTTGCGCTCCAGCAGCCAGCGGTGGACGCCCTCCGCGTTCTCGTCGGGGTGCCGGATGACAAAGGCGTTGAGGGACAGCGCGTGCCGGCCGACGCGCAGGGAGCAGGTCGTGGAGAGCTTGCGGGTGCCGGGGAGGGTGACGACGTACGAGCCGGGCTCCGGGCTCTCCCACGCCAGCTCGGCGTTCTTCAGCGTCTGCTCGATGACCCGCGCCGCCTGCGCCTGTACGGCGTCCCGGGAGGTCTGCTGTCCATCGGCCATGGAGCGAGCGTACGTCAGCGGTGGTGCGCGCGCCCGCGCCGCCGGTGGTCGTGCACCGCGGCCGTATAGACCTCCGCCGTCGCCGACGCCGCCGTGTCCCAGCCGAAGGACTGGGCATGGCGCGAGGCCGCCGCGCCCATCCGGTCCACCAGCTCCGGGTGGTCGAGGAATTCACGCAGCGCCCGTGCGTAGGCCGCCGGTTCGTGGCCCCGGACCAGAAAGCCGGTCGTCCCGTCCCGTACCGCCACCGGCAGCCCGCCCACGGCCGCCGCCACCACCGGGGTGCCCGCCGCCTGGGCCTCTATCGCGACCAGGCCGAAGGACTCGCTGTACGAGGGCATGACGAGCACGGACGCGGCCCGGAACCAGTCCGCCAGCCGAGCCTGGCCCACCGGCGGCCGGAACTGTACGACATCGGCGATCCCGAGCCGCGCGGCGAGCTTCTGGAGCCCTTCCGGCTTGGCCAGACCGCTGCCGCTCGGGCCGCCGACGACCGGCACGACCAGCTTTCGGCGCAGCGAGGGATCCCGCTCCAGGAGCACGGCCACGGCGCGCAGCAGCACGTCGGGGGCCTTCAGCGGCTGGATTCGGCCCGCGAAGAGCGGGATGAAGGCGTCCCGCGGAAGCCCGAGCCGGGACCGGGCGGCGGCGCGGCCGTCGGCCGGACAGAAACACTCCAGGTTCACCCCGGGGTGGACGACGGCGGCCTTGGCAGGGTCCGCGTCGTAGAAGCGGACGAGCTCCGCGGCCTCCTCGTCCGTATTGGCGATCAGCCGGTCGGCGGCGCGCACGATCTGGGTCTCGCCGATGACCCGGGCCGCGGGCTCGGGCCGGTCGCCCTCGGCGAGCGCGGCGTTCTTGACCTTCGCCATGGTGTGCATGGCGTGGACGAGCGGGACACCCCACCGCTCGGAGGCGAGCCAGCCGACATGTCCGGACAGCCAGTAGTGGGAGTGGACCAGGTCGTAGTAGCCGGGGCGCTGGCCGGCCCATGCCTGCATCACCCCGTGGGTGAAGGCGCACAGCTGCGCGGGCAGCTCCTCCTTGGCCAGGCCCTCGTAGGGGCCCGCGTCCACATGCCGTACGAGCACACCGGGGGCCAGCTCGACCTCGGGGTCCAGGCCGCCGGTGGTGGCGCGGGTGAAGATCTCCACCTCGATGTCGATGGCGGCCAGCCGCTTCGCCAGCTCGACGATATAGACGTTCATGCCGCCCGCGTCGCCCGTCCCCGGCTGGTGCAGCGGGGAGGTGTGCACGCTGAGCATGGCGATCCGGCGTGGCCGGCGGTGCTGGCCGGGGAGCCTGAGACGGGGCGGTCCCACGAACGTGCCGGCGATACGGGACACGTACTGGCTCACGTCTACGGTCCTCTCGCGCGGAGATTCGGAGCATGGCGAAGGGAGGGTGTGCGACGCCCTCCGAAGGCCGACAACAGCGGAATCCCCTCCCGCATTTCCGTTTTGCCAAATCATTACCGGCCGTAACTCAACCGTCCCCCGCCCCGTGCCGGGCGGCCCGGCCGCCCGGTGTCGTTACGCTCGTTCCCATGGCGCCCGCGACCTCCCGTTCTCCCCGCCCGGTGGGCACGGTGACCCGTGGCACCACCCACCAGAACCGGCTGCGCCGCATGGACCGCTGGATCACCGCCACGCACGGCCCGGCGCTGCGCCGCGCGGCGGACCCGGTGGTGGTGGATCTGGGGTACGGCGCCGCCCCCTGGACGGCGGTCGAGCTGCTGCGGCGGCTGCGGACGGCGGAGCCGCGTACCGAGGTCGTCGGCGTCGAGATCGATCCGGCCCGGGTCGCCGCCGCGCGCCCGTACGAGCGCGACGGGCTCCGGTTCCGGCACGGCGGCTTCGAGGTCCCGCTGCCCGGGGGCGTACGGCCGGTGCTCATCCGCGCGGCCAATGTGCTGCGGCAGTACGACGAGGACGAGGTCACCGCGGTCTGGGCGCGGCTGTGCGCCCGGCTCGCGCCCGGCGGACTGCTGGTCGAGGGGACCTGCGACGAGATCGGCCGGCGGCATGTGTGGGTGGCGCTCGGCCCCGAGGGGCCGCGGACTGTGACGTTCGCTACCCGGCTCGGCTCGCTGGACCGGCCCTCCGATCTGGCCGAGCGGCTGCCGAAGGCGCTGATCCACCGCAATGTGCCGGGCGAGCCGGTCCACGCGTTCCTGCGCGATTTCGACCGGGCGTGGGCCGCGGCGGCTCCGTACGCCTCGCTGGGCGCGCGGCAGCGGTGGATCAGGGCCGTACGGGAGCTGGCGGCCGACTGGCCGCTCGTGGACGATCCGCGCCGGCGGCGGCAGGGCGAGCTGACGGTGAACTGGTCGGCGCTCGCGCCCGGTTCGGGCATCGGAGCCTGACCGGGGGAACGCGGGCGGCTGCCCGTTCGTCCTCATGGGGGCCGGTGCTTCCGGTGAGATGCCTGGACCCTCTGTCCCTTTGACCAAGGGCATGACACGATCGCGGCGTTGGAAGAGTTTCCTGACACTTCGTCAGATTCCTTCGCGTTCGTTCGTGTCATGTCGTGCAGTGGGTTGGCTCGGAGGGGGAGCTTGGTGAACCGACGTCGCAGCGCCGCTGCCGCGATCACCGTGGTCTGCGCGCTCGCCGTACTGGCGTCGCCGGTCATGATGAACGGGGCGTACGCGGCCCCAGGCCCGGACCCCAGCCCCGCGCCGTCCGCGCCGGCCGTCGCCCCGCCACCGGTCGAACTCCCGCCCGGCTCCGCCACCCGCTCGGGCAAGAAGTCCCTCGAAGACATCCGCAAGGAGATCGAGGCGCTCTACCAGAAGGCCGCGTCCGCCACCGACGCCTACAACCTCGCCGAGGAAGAGACCAAGAAGCAGTCGACCGAGGTCATCGAGCTGGCCGAGGACATCGTCAGCGGCCAGCTGCGGATCGACGAGCTGAAGAAGCGCGCGGGCGCCGCCGCCCGCGCGCAGTACAGGGGCGGCGGGCTGCCGCCCGAGGCGCAGCTCGTCCTCGTCGACGATCCACGGCTCTTCCTGGACGCGGTCGGACGAATACAGCAGGGCCAGAAGGCCACCCACGATCTCATCGCCGAACTCTCCCGGGCGCAGGAAGACCTGAAGACGTACACCGCCGACGCGTCCACGCAGTGGCAGCGGCTGGAGGCCGGCCGGGTCAAGAAGGAGAAGGCGAAGAAGGAGATCACGGAGCGGATCGCCGCCGCCGAGAAGCTCGAAGCGAGCCTGGAGAAGGACGAGCGGGCGCGGCTGGCGCGGCTGGAGAGCGACGCGGCGCTGAAGGCGCAGACGGCCTGGCTCGGCTCCGGGGCACTGAAGGACATCAACCGCTCGTCGAGCGCGCGGGGCAAGAAGGCGATCGCGTTCGCGACGGAGCAGATCGGCAAGCCGTACGTCTGGGGCGCGGAGGGACCGGACTCGTACGACTGCTCCGGGCTCACCTCCCGGGCGTGGGCGGCGGCGGGGCGGCCCATACCGCGCACCTCGCAGGAGCAGTGGCGGCTGCTGCCCAGGATCGACATCAAGGACATGCGCCCCGGCGACCTGATCATTTATCACCAGGACGCGAGCCATGTCGGGATGTACATCGGGGACGGCGCGATCGTGCACTCGCCGCGGCCGGGCCGGAACGTGACGCTGGCCGGGGCCGGATCGATGCGAATTCTCGGAGTCGTCCGCCCGGACAAATAGGGCGGATTCACGACAACTCGCCTCGCACGGACACGCGCCGGCTCGCACGCCTCGACGGTGAGCCCGGAGCAGCCGTACGTGATGTTTGTCATGGCCATTGGGCGCCCGATCACGCCGGATGCGTGACGGGAAGCGGCATATGACGCTGGCTCTTCATCTGTATGCCATTCCGCTGGGGCGGCGGCTAACGCTATGGTCCCCGTCTGGTGAGGCGTCGATCGTCGCCCCACCCGCGCCCTCGGGGGGAGGGAAAGGAATCCCAGACCGATGCCCGTACCCGTACCCGTTCCGCGGCAGCGCACAGGTTCAGCAGTGGAGAAACAGCCCGCCGCGGAGACCGCCGCCAAGGGCGGCGACCTCGTCCTCCTGGTGATCGAGGACGACCCGGCGGGCTTCTTCACCGCCCCGGAGCTGTCGGAGGGGACCGGCACGCGCCTGCGTATCCGCACCGCCCGCAACCTCACCGAGGCCGAGCGGCTGCTCACCGACGACATCCACTGCATCCTGGTGGACCTCGCCCTTCCCGGCACGAAGGGCAGCGACGAGCTGGCCCCGCTCAGGGACGTCCTGCGGCTCGCACCGCGCCATGCCGTCCTCGCGCTGGCGGCGGAGGGCGACGCCGAGCGCGCCGCCGCGGCGGTGCGGGTCGGCGCCCAGGACTATCTGTTCCGCGACGAGCTGGACGGGCGGCTACTGAGCCGCGCCATCCGGTACGCCGTCGAGCGCAAGCGGGCGGATGTCGCGCAGCGCCAGCTGACCGAGTCCCGGCTGCGCGCGCAG
Source organism: Streptomyces scopuliridis (assembly GCF_042790125.1). Taxonomy (GTDB): domain Bacteria; phylum Actinomycetota; class Actinomycetes; order Streptomycetales; family Streptomycetaceae; genus Streptomyces; species Streptomyces scopuliridis_A. The sequence continues at coordinate 87,997 of NZ_JBHTZS010000008.1, read as the reverse complement.
GAGAACGCCCGGCTGGAGCGCGGCCTGCTGCCCACTCCCCTGCTCCAGGGCTCGGACCTGAGCTTCGCGGCCCGCTACCGGCCCGGCCGCTCCAGGGCCCTGCTGGGCGGGGACTTCTACGACACGGTCCGTACGCCGGACGGCACGGTGCACGCGATGATCGGCGATGTATGCGGCCATGGCCCCGACGAGGCGGCGCTCGGTGTGGAGCTGCGGATCGCGTGGCGCGCGCTGACGCTGGCGGGGCTCTGCGGCGACCAGCTGCTCTCCACACTCCAGGAGGTCCTGGAGCACGAGCGGGAGAGCGAGGAGATCTTCGCGACGCTCTGCACGGTCGACATCGCGCCAGACGGCCGGCGGGCGGGCCTCTGCCTGGCGGGCCATCCGTCACCGCTGGTGACCCGCCGGGGGCGGGCGGCCCAGCTGCTCCCGCACGAGGAGGGCGGCCCGGCCCTGGGGCTGCTGCCGCGCGCACGCTGGCCGCGCCGACAGGTCGAGCTGGGCGGGTCGTGGAGTCTGATGATGTACACGGACGGGCTGATCGAGGGCCGGATCGGTCCGGGCACCACACAGCGGCTCGGCCAGGAGGGCATGGTCGAGATGATCAACCGCCAGCTGGCCGAGGGCCTGAGCGGCGACGACCTGCTGGAGGCGGCGGTCGCCCAGGCCCGCGAGCTGAACGGCGGGGAGCTGACCGACGACGTGGCGGTGCTGCTCCTGGGCCGGGGCGGCCCTGCCGGGCCGGTCGGGTCTGCTGGGGCTGCTGGGCCGGTCGGGTCTGCCGGGGCTGCCTAGCGCCCGCCGTTGTAGGGCCCGTAAGGACCGTCACTGCTGGAACCGCCGCCCCGGCGCCCGCCGCCGCCACCGGAGATCGCGTGGACGGCCGGCCGTACGTCGACCATGAAGACGATCGTGGCGACAAGCCCGGCGATCTGCAGGAACAGCATCGGTACGAAGAGGTTCACGGCGACCGTGACCCCGAGAATGATCAGCCAGAACTTCTTCGTCTGCTTGTCCGCCGCGCGATAGGCGTCCTCACGAGCCGTGGCGGAGAGGAACAGCGCGATGATGGCCAGGACAAGCATGGCCAGATTGAGCAGCCAGAGAAGAGTGCCGAATCCTTCGAGCAACATGCGGAGCACCGCCTAAGGGGTGGAGGAGACGTCGCGGCCCGTACGCCAAGGTACCTGGATAACGGGCCGGACACCCCCGAGGTGCCCGGCCCGCTTCCGTCGCGGGTGTGCGGTTCGCGGTCGGTTACTTGCCGGCCGGCGGGGTGGTCTTCTTCGCCGTCGTCTTGCGCGGGGCGGTCTTCTTCGCGGCGGCGGTCTTGGGCTCGGCCTTCGGTGCGGGCTTGACGGCGGACTTGACCGCGGGCTTCCCCGCGGGCTTGACGGCGGGCTTGACGGCGCCCCTGGTCTGCGCCTTCGTCTCCGCCTTGGGAACCGTCTTCGGAACCGGCTTCGGGGTGGCCTTCCGCGCCGCCGCGGGCTCGACGGCGACGGCGATCTCGGTGATCTCGTCCGCGGCCTCACCGCGCCAGGCGCGTACGGTCTGCTCGCCACGCTCGGCGACCTTCTCGTAGGTCTCGCGCGCCCTGACCGCGTACTCCGCGGCGACGCCCACACTCCGCAGCGCCAGGTCCTGAGCGGTCTCGCCCAGCTTCTTCAGATCGGTGTCGAGCGAGCCGATCACTTCGGTGACCTTGGCCTGCACGGTCGCCTGGGCCTCCTTGGCCTGGACGGAGACCTTCTCCTGGACGGCCTTGGGGTCGGAATTCCGCATGGCCTCCAACCGCCCCGGGGCCTCGGCCCGCAGCTGCTCGATCAGACCGGGCACCTTCTTGGCCTGCTCGACGGCGATATCGGCGGTACCGGCCGCGAAGTAGAGGGGCGTCGGGTCGGTGAGGGTCTTACGCAGGTCATCGGTGATGGCCATGACTGTGGTCCTCCCGGATCAGTGTGAGGGTGGGGTGGCAGCACTGCCGTCTGTCGCGCGGGAGCCGCCGGAGGAGCCCCGGGAACTCCCGGAACCACCGGCGTCCGTACCGGTCTCTCGTCCGGAGGCCTTCACAGGGGCTCCGATTTCGGGGGCTTCCGTTCCGGAGGCTTCCGTTCCGGAGGCGTCCATGCCCTCCGTACTCTCCGCGTCGAGTGCGTTCTCCTTGCGGAACGACTCGTAGATCTGGAGAAGCACCTGCTTCTGCCGCTCGTTTATCGAGGGGTCGGCGAGGATGACGGCACGCGTCTCCAACTCCTCCCGCTCCCGCTCGTCGAGCATCCCGGCCTGCACATACAGCGTCTCGGCGGAGATCCGCAGCGCCTTGGCCAGCTGCTGCAGAATGTCCGCGCTCGGCTTGCGCAGCCCGCGCTCGATCTGGCTCAGATACGGATTGGACACCCCGGCGGCGTCGGCGAGCTGCCGCAGCGACAGCTGCGCGTTGCGCCGCTGCTCGCGCAGATACTCACCGAGGTTGCCGACGTTGAGTGATGCCATACGCACATCCTGCGTCGCCCCGCTAACTATTGCAAGCGCATGCTTGCAAAAGTGTTCCAAGCAACAGTCCGGGCGCTGTGAGCCTGAGCACGATAGGTGTCGTATTTGCAGGACATCTGTCGTGCCGCTGCTGCGGCCTCAAGGCGATGCGGGACGCCGGTTGCCTGGCGCACGTGAGCGCCGGGTCAGCGCGTCGGCAAAGGTTCCTTTCCTCTGTAGGCGACGGTCCAGTGAGGAGCATCCTGCCTTCCCGGCTACTCCCATAGCCCAAGTACCCTCCCCCTGGCCAAGCCCGCGATACTCAGACGAGTACGTTTTCCAGTGACCTGCCTGAGGGGGCTGCGTAGTGAAGGCATGGATGATCCGGGCCGGGGCTGACGGCGAACGCGAGGACGCCTCACTCAGCGAAGGCCTAACTATCGCTGGCTGGCCCGAGGTCGGTGACCTCACCCACTGCTCATCCTGGGACGACCTCCGCACAGAGATCGACAAGGCTTACCCACGCGAAAACCCGCGGGTCCTGAGCAACTGGCAAGGCCAGTTGTGGCGCTTTCGTGCCGTTCTAACTCCTGGCGACATCATCGTGCTCCCTCTGAAGGCCGGCAGCGTTGCGATCGGGTACCTCACCGGCGACTACCAATACCGGGCTGACTCGCCCCCCGGGTTGCGCCACGTACGCACTGTTACCTGGAGCCGTACCGATGTGCCACGCTCCGAGTTTCGTGCGGACCTGCGTGCCACGCTCGGCTCACTCCTCACGGTGAGCGAGCTGCGCCGTCTCGACGCAGCATCCCGGCTCACCGCCCTTGCCAATGGCAGCCCTGATCCGGGAAACCCCGACGCTCCCAAGCACTTGAGGCTCCTGGAAGGCCCGGCTGCCCTGGCCGAGAAAGTGGCTGAAGCAGCCAAGGGCCGCCCCATAGAACTTGCCGTACGCGACTTCCTAAGCATCTGGGACGTCGTGAGCCGCTCGTCCAAGGCCATAGCCACCATCCGGCGTGATCTGGCTGAGTTCGGCCTCTCGACCGTCCCGCCTTTTACCGAGGTCCCGATCGACCACACCATCCGTGTCATCCCCATCGGGCAGGCCCCGGAAGCCGAGCGGCAGCTCCTGGGGCAAGAGACGGGTGCCCTCGAACTGGAAACCGTGGAACCTGACGATCCAGGACCTGAACTCCTCGACGTTCCCGACGAGGACACAGCGACCGACGCTGGGACGGCGATCGGCGCTGTGGAAGGGGACGAAGACGAGGACGGAGATGAGCAGCAGGCTTCGCGAACAGTCCCGGTGGTGGTGACGGTGGGACGGCTTCCCTCAGCCCGCAGTCGCCTGAAGTCGGTCCACCTGTCCGACCCGCTGAACCTCGCTATAGAGATCATGTCCGAGCACTCCTTCGATCAGCTACCCGTTCTCGACGATGACGGTCACCTACGTGGCTCCATCACCTGGCGGGAAATCGGCGCGACGAATCGCCCCACGAACGCGCTGGTCAAGGATGCTGCTGTTCTGAAGGTCCGATCGGTACGTACTGACGACCCCCTGGTGGACTGCCTAGTCAACGTCGCGGACCACGGCTGCGTGTTCGTCGTCAACCCGGACGGGACCCTGTCGGGCATCGTGACAGGGCACGATCTAGCCCACCGATTCGAACAGGAGCTGCGGCCCTACGCCCTCCTGGAGGAACTGGAACGCCGACTGCGCCGCGCCCTCATCCTCGCCCTGCGCCGGATCAAGGAGACGACCGGCGGGTACGGCCTGCCGGGCGACCCGACCAAGATCCAGAAACTCGCCACGAAGGGGATGAACTTCAGCGACTACGTGCAGCTGTTGAAACGTTCCGACGTGTGGGAGGCGACGGGCTGGCAGTTCCCCCAGGTGCGCTTCACCGAGCGCTTGGACCGAGTCAGAACGATCCGCAACGAGACGATGCACTTTCACGAGATGGATGACGACCGCGCCAGTGCGGTCGAAGAAATCCGTGTCGCCCTGCAGATGCTCAAGACGGTTCAGCCACAGGCCTGAACGCCGCGTCGCACAGTCGCTGGACGAGTGGGTCAGACGCTTCCGCGCTTCGGGCAGGTCGGCAGCTTGGAGAAGCTGCGAGGCGATGGATGTCCAGGACGGCCCCGGCGCCAGATAGCCGCATCGTCCCTGGTCGGCTGGATCTTCGAACGTAGCAGCAGGTCCAGCCCACCCAGATCGAGCGCGGCCTGCGCGCTCGCCCGACCCTCCGCACACGCCAGCACGATCCTCGACCGCAACATCAACGCCTGAGACGCCGTCCGCTTGCGCAACCGGCCACGCAGCACCTGTCGTTCGTCGATCGGACAACTCCAGCGACAACGGCTTCGAACCAGGCACCACCCCGCCCTAGGCCGTGTATCGAAGTGGATCTTGAGTTGTGAATGATCACGGTTCATGGGTCGGGGAGATCTCACGGACGAGCAGTGGGCGGCGCTGGAGCCGTTGTTGCCGAAGGGTGCCAAGGCGGGGCGACCGCCCGCCTGGCCTCGGCGGCAGTTGATCGACGGCATACGGTTCCGGGTCCGCACCGGTGTTCCATGGCGAGACGTCCCCGTCGGATACGGGCCGTGGAGCCGGGTCTACGACCTGTTCCGCCGATGGCAGCGGAACGGCACCTGGCAGCGGATCCTCACCCAGCTCCAGTCCCTGGCCGACGCGAAGGGTGCGATCACGTGGGACCTGAGCGTCGACTCCACGGTATGCCGCGCCCATCAGCATGCGGCCGGGGCGCGCAATCAGGGCGACCTGCAGAAAGAACCGCCGGGAGGCATCTTCACCGAGCCCCGTGATCATGGGCTGGGAAGGTCGCGCGGCGGGTTCACCACCAAGCTTCACCTGGCAGTTGAGCAGGGTCAGAAGCCTATGTCGATCGTGGTGACGGCAGGGCAGCGCGGCGACTCGCCGCAGTTCGAACCTGTGCTGAACAAGGTCCGAGTGCCCCGCATCGGGCCGGGCCGGCCACGCGTCCGTCCCGATCGGGTGCGTGCTGACAAGGCGTACGCCTCCCGCAAGAACCGCGCCTACCTGCGCCGCCGCGGGATCCGCTGCACGATCCCGGAAAAGGCTGACCAGGCGCGCAACCGCCAAAAGCTCGGCTTCCGCGGCGGTCGGCCGCCGCATTTCGACCGGGCCGACTACCGCGAGCGCCATGCGGTCGAGTGCGGGATCAACCGCCTCAAGAGACATCGCGCTGTCGCCACCCGGTATGACAAGCTCGCCGTCCGCTACGAGGCGACCGTGCTGGTCGCAGTCCTTAACGAGTGGCTGTGACGGGCGCCTTGCTGGGACCATGCGCCGGTGAACTCAGGACTCCCCGCCGGATGGACGATCGAGCGCGTGCGTGCTCTTTCCGGAGACCCAAGCGCCGCCCCGCTCTCCTTCGATCGGCTCGTAGTCGTCGAGGTGGCCGGTCAGGGCGACTACGAGCTGCTCCGGCCCGATGTGATTCTTGCGTTCCACGAGTTGTGCCTCGTGAGGGACGACGGTGAGTGGTTCATGGGGCAGCTCGATGATGACGGCTCGGTGATCTGCTGGGCCTCCTACGGATCCGACCTGGCCGAGGCCATCCGCAGTCTCTGAACGACCCCGCACCTTCAGCCACTTTCGCAACAGGCCCTAGGACCGCCCTTGAACTTTGGACTCAGGACACTAGCGCGTGAGGGCGCCGAGGACCTTCCCGAGCGTGGTGGCCACGTCGAAGTCCCGATCCCATGTGAGTGCGACGAGGTCGTCGAACTCGGCCTCAGGGCGGAGCAGATTGAGGACGTCGGCTTCGAATACTGAGCCCGGTTCCGCGAGGCTGAGCGCCACGTCGCGGAAGCAGTGGTACGTGTTGCGTGACCGGAACATGACCGAGTACTCACCGTCTACGAGCTCTCCCACGGAGACATCCCACTTAGCTTCAAGCACCTGCAGTGTGCCGGCGACCCTGTCGGCGTTGAGCGGCTCGGTCAACAGATCCACTCCCACCGCTTCTCGGGCCGAATCCAACGGAAGCGTCTCGTCCCAGACCACCGAGAGGTGGCGCTCGAAACCGATTTCCTCGCGAACTGTTTTGTTGAACTCCAGGTAGTCGGTGTCCAGTTTCGTACGCATCCAGCGGGTGATCCAGAGGATCGGGGCGCTGATCAGATTCGCCCGCAACGATCCATTGCCGTCACCGTAGACAGATTCGCGGATGCTCGTCAGCAGCTCTTTGCAGTGGTAGTCCTTGCAGAACCGGAACAAGTGAGCCGACCGCCGTGGCAGACCGCCCCAGAGGGAGGAGCGGGGGAGGGGGAAATCAGCCAGAATCGTCTCCAGTTCGCGTTGGAGTCCCGGCTTGGCGGCCGACAACACGAGGGCGTCGTCGTTCTCGTCCCACCGCCCGGCGCCCTCATAGTCGAACTTCGCCTTGCACGAAGCATATATAACGGCTTGAGCACATGTATTGAACAGCACCGTGCTCACCCGGTACGCAACCTCGCAGTGATAGTTGAGGTTGAATCGGTCGAGCTCTCCGTCGGCGACCCGCTCGAAGATATGCTTCGCCGACAGCACGTCTCTGGCGGCACGGCCGAGGATCCGCTCGACCTCGCCGGACGAGCTGTCGGCGGACGCTTCGTTGGGGCGCAGATCATCGGAGACCTCCTCGATTGCCGAGTCGAGCCGCTGGAGGGTTACCCGAAGCATGCCGCGTACGGTGTCGATGCGGAGCCGCTGGGCCTCATCTTGGAGCAGCATCTGTTCAATGATCAGGTCAAGGTCGGCCAGGAAGGGGTAGCGGTCACGCACAAGCGCGTGTCGTCGCCCTCGGGCGTTCTGCTTCGTGAACATCTCGGTTATGACGAGGCCGAGTGCAAAGATGTCCGCCGGCTTACCGATACCCAGGGCGTTGTTCCTCACCATCTGCTCGGGAGCGAGGTAGTTCCGGTTCACTAGGAGGTCCCCGCGATTCGTGAGCGAGGAGTCCTTGAAATGTGCGATGCCGAAGTCAGCCAGGACGAGCCGACGCGCATCAGGATCGACGAGGACATTCTCAGGTTTGATGTCGCGATGCACTATGCCGTCACCGTGCACGTACGCGAGCGCATCGCAGAGCTGACGCGCGTAGTCGAGAAGCACGTCAGCATCGGTTTCGTCGTTGATCACGTTTCGCAGCGTCATAGGGTAGAAGTCCATGACGTAGTAGAAGAAGTTCGCGTCCTCGGAGCGCGCGTGGATACTCACGACGTTCGGGTGGCTCGATGTCTGCCCGTACTCGATCTCCTGCTTGAAACGCTTGTTACGAGCGGAGTCCGCGTCGCGGGCCTTCTTAATCCGTTTGACTGCGAACACCTGACCGTCCGGCTTACGGCGAGCCTTCCACACCACGGCCGATCCGCCCTCTCCCGGAGCTGAATCGCGCTCGTAAGTGACTCCGTCGATGATGAACGGTTCGTTCTTCGGCATGAAGCCACCCTACTGACCCTCGGGGCGGTGACGTCGGCCAATTGCCGCCAGGCTCTCCCGCCGGTTCGCGGCGAACCGGAGACCGCCACTTGCGTACCGCCTCTCGCGAGACACCCAGAACGTCAGCTATCTAGCTGGCTCTCGATGCGAGTGACCTGATCAGGGCCGGGATGATCCACACCGGGCACCATGGGGTTCTCGTAGTCGAACTCCACCTTGCCGAAGGAGTCGCTGGTGATGGGCGGGGGGTCATTGTCGGCGATGATCAGTTGCAAGCGTTCGCCATAAGCGTCAGCCAGCGTCCTGAAGCGACTGTAGATCTCGGCCGCGCGTTGCCGGTCGGAGGCGTTGTTACCAAATGCCTTGCGCGGTGAATCGATCACGAGGAGCGATGGAACGAGGACGTCGGAGTGGTCGAGTCCGAAGGCAAGGAGCGTGAGGCTGTAGGCGAGGTTGACGGAGGTGGCGATGCCCCCGCCGGAAGCCTGCAGGGTCTCGAATGGCCGTCCGTTGACCACCGGCAGGTAGGTGTCGCGGTCGATGACGGCCGTGTCGACCCACGGCAGGTTCCAGCTGGTGAGCAGTCGGCTGAACTCAGTGCTGAGATCACCGAGCAGAGTCTGGTTGGCCTTGAGCTGCTCGGACTTCTCCTTGATGTCTTTGTTCACCTGCCGGCGGTCGGCCTTGAGTGAGCGGATGTCCGCGTCGATGGTGCGCACCCGTGCCCAGGATTCGCGCAGTTGGGTGATGGCATCAATGCTGGCCTTGAGCGAGGCGACGCGGGAGCTGGCCTCGGCGATGGCGTCGAAGCGCGGGGCGACCGCATCACGGGTCTGGGCGTCGAGCTCTCGGCGCAGGCTGGTGACGGCGAAGCTGAGTTGCTGCGACCGCTCCTGGACGGTCTGCAGGTGCGCCTCGTCCGACTGCTGGATGCGCTGTGCGTCCTCAAGCTGCTGCTGCAGGGCCGTGCGTGTCTCTTCGATGGCAGCCGGGTCGATGTCGGCCTCGACGGGGTCGGGTTGGAGACAGACGAGGCAGTGACCGTCCTCGACGGCCCGGGCCGCCAGCGACTGCATGCACCGCGGGCAGACGACGAACTCGAAAGGGGAGAGCTGGTCGATGGCTGTGACCGACCGTGCGAGACGGGAGAGGTCGAGCTGTACCTGAGCAACGACGGCATGCCGCGCCTCCACGAGGTCGGCGGCCGCGGACACTTCTTCTTCGGTCTGCCGCGCGGCGCGGATGGCGTTCTGCAGCTCGTCACGCACCGCGGTGTCGGCGGCGGTCTGTTCCTGAAGTTCGGTGCGGAGGCTGGCCAGGGCGGACGATGCGCGCTCCAGAGTGTCGCGCAACTGAGTTAATTCGGCCCGCAGTTCGTCGTCACTGCGGTGGTCGGAGGCTGCCAGGAAGGAGCTGACGTTGAAGTGCTCGGCGGTTCTGGCCTTCAGTGTGTCCAAGAGCTGGTTCCTGGTGCGTTTGAGCTCCATGAGCGCACTGTCGGTGAGCCCGAACATCAGGCGGAAGAGCTCTCTGCGCTTGGTCTCAAACCAGCTGTCCAGGTGACCGACGACCTGGCGGTCGATCTCGCGTGCCTGGAGGTAGGCGTAGGCGTACAGGTCGTTGAAGGTGAGGTTCTGCGGCCTCGCTGCTCCTTCTCGCCGTGCGGCGATCTGTTCGCGCGGGAAGCCGAGCGCGTCCAGGAGGTGGTCGGAGAGCGTGGTGACGCCTTCCGAGGCCCGCAGAGGCAGGGTGCGTTCCAGCGCGAGGGAGTGTGGATCGAGGAGATCCACAGAGTCGGCGGTGTCTCCCTCGATGGTCCGCCGGAGGACGACACGTTCGTCGCCAGCCGCGACCTCGGCCTGGACCGACAGGACGTGGTCGCGGACCGCCGGGGTGAGCATGGCACTGCCGCCGAGGGCGTGCTTGAAAAGCATCAGCAGACTCGACTTGCCAGTGCCGATGGGGCCGGTGATCACTGTGGCCGGACGGTCGAAGCGGTAGGTCTGCTCCGCCTCGGCGGTCGTGACGGTCAAAGAGACGATGCGCAGGTGGACGGCCATGTCAGATCTCCGTCCGCCAGGGCCGGTCGACAGCGTCGGGCAGACGGTCGTAGATGAGGTTCTTCAAGGCCGATCCTGACTTGTTGAAATGCCGCTTGAGCAGCTTGATCCGGCTGGCGACAACGGCCCATTCCTGCGTTGTGGCAAGAGAGGCCGCGGCGGCGGCGCCCTGCGGCGTGGCGCGGAATTCGGCTCTGGCGCTGTTGCTGTAGACGATCAGGCCGCGGGCGGCGAGCGAGCCGAGGACGCTGTAGTAGCGCTGGTCCCAGGGACCGTACTTGTAGCGGGTCATACGGCTTTCGACCGCGAGGCGCTCGGGTGATGTGGGGGCGGTTCCTGCCGGCCACGACGCCTCGCCAGCGGGCAGGAGACGTTCCAGCATCGCTGGATAGCGCAGCAGGAAGTCGAGTTTAGCGAGCTTTGTCAGGCCGTCGAGCCCCCCTTTGGGGGTCGTGAACTGCGAGATGAGCAGGAGAATGCGCGCCTCGTGGTAATGGACCTCACGCTGCTCTGCCTGCCGCCGCTGCGTCCGCATGCGCGCTACCGCGGTCTCGAAGTCAGCGCTGTGGGTCATGAGGCTTCCTCATCCGTGTTGAAATTCACGGAGAAGAAGAAGAGGCACTCGTCGCACAACTGGTAGGCCAGTCCCCGCAAATGCAGGTTGCTGAGCAGGAACGGCGGCGGCGACGGTAGAGCGTCGACCTTCAGTTTCTCGGCCAGCAAGTCGTTCATCTTGTTGCCGAACTCGCTGCCCTCGGCGACCTGAGCGCGCGCATGGCGTCGGCACTCGAAGGCCATCTCCAGCACGTCCATGGACAGGTTCAAAAGGTCGGTTTCATCCCCGACCAGGCCGGAGCGGCGCTCGGACCAGGTCGTGTACCACGCGGAGCGGAGCCGTTCGGCGAACGCCGCCTCGTCCAAGGGAACCAGGCCCCGGCGCAGCTTGCGGCCGAGCTTTGCCCCTCCCGGTGCGAGCACGGGCGTCTGACCTCGGGGGAACGTGGGCAGCTGAACCGTCGTGTACGCGATCGCCTGGCGGACGATCTCGCGGGTGATGCTGCGCCGGCCGATGCGCTGCTGCATCCGCGTGCTGTGACGGACGCGGCTCGGGTCGGCGATGTAGACAGCAAGTTGGCTGCGGTCGCTCTCATCACGGTTGGCACGCTCGATCCGGTCCACGACGGCCCGGTAGGTGCTCTCAAGGTCGACATGCACCAGCTGCAGTTGCTCGACGGCAGGTACCAGAAGCCGTTGGATGTTGACGTCGGTGATGTGCGCTCGCTGGGGTGGATCGCAAGAGATCTCCAGGACTGCGAGGAAGCGAAGGACCCTCTCCACGAACCCCGTTGGCACCTGAATGTCAGCGAGCTTGCTCACCTGGGGTGTGTCCGGGACATTGGGATAGGGCTGTTTCCAACGAACTTTGAGCATCTGGCGGGCGATTGTCTCCGCCATAGAGGACAGCCCATCCGTGAGTTCCGGCTCCGGGCCGCACATCCGAGCCAGCGTGCCGGCATTACCCTTGATCGGACTGAGCGCCGCGTTCGTCGCCAGTCTGAGTCGGACATTGGCGGCACACTCGCATGCGCACCAGCGGTCAAAGAGATGGGTAAGGCCGCCGCTCTTGCACAACTCCGTAAGCGACCAGGTGCCCTGATTTTCTTCGCGATGCTTGACCGATACCAGTTCCACCGAACCATCGGCCCACGCCACGACGAAGTCCTCGTGCCACTCGCAGACGACGAAGTCAATTGCGTCCTCCGTGAGCATGGCGAGACACTCTCGGGCGGCTACCTCCGCCTGGTACCGGTAACGGCCCAGCGTGTCCGAGCCACTGTCTTCTTCCGGAGCCAGTTCGAAGATGGCGTGCGGTGAACCGTCCGGACCCTCCGGCTCAGCGGACGCTCTAGCGCCTCCAGCCCCAACACCCGTGCCCGCCGTGTCGACCATCGACGCCCCCGATCCGGCCCCGTATCAGGGCACGTCCCCCGCCGCTTCCATCCCGGCACCGGGATTGAAGATCCCTACCTTTATCACACTCCAGCATCGCTACGTAACAGTCCGTCGTAATTTGGCGCCTTTAGCAGTCGCCGACCGCAGCCCTCATGGGCGTTGAGATCCAGGCAGCGCGGCACAAGTAGGCGCTGAGCGCACGGTCGGCATCGCGAAGTCTGTGAACGAGCGGGGTCATCGACTCTCGCGCCTCGCAGGGATCCGACGCTCGGAGCAACCGCGTCGCGATCTGCAGAACCGCGCCCGTTGCCAAGGAATCGGTCGGCGGCGCGGTGTAGGGCTTGGAGGTCTTCTTCTTCCCGGCGGTGTTAAGCAAGGGCTGAGCCTCCGCAGTGCGGGAAGCATGCTCGTCATCGAGCACGGCGGCCAGGAACGATGTGCCGGCGCACGGGCGTGCTTCGGGCCAGGTTCGGAAGATCATGGCGACCGTCGCGCGCAGATCGGCGAAGTAGTGGGCGACGGGAACGGGCGCCCCCGCGCTCGTCGTGCTCTCAGGGCCTCCCGCAGCGAGCAAGCCCGCAAGGTGTCGTTGAACTTGGACGAGCACGGCCATAGTGGCCGAATCGAGTTCCCCGACGGGGGCGCTTTCCCGGCTCAGGTCGGCTCCGCAGGCATGTGCGGGATGCTCGGCCGGTTCCGAACGCGCCTCAGCCGACCGGCATTGCCACGGGTTCAGAGCATCGTCCGACAGGCAGGCGATGGCGCTGCCTGCGTGGGGGGACTGCGCAAGTGCGCCGCAACCGGGGCACTGGTGGGCGAGGAGTCGTTGGTGTCGGACACATAGGAAGGTCACCGGAAGGCGCCACAGCCGTTGCCAAGGACCGCCGTGCCGGTCCTGGATGGGGGTGCCGTTCCCGGTGAGACAGGGAGGACAGTAGCGCGTGGAGCGGGTCAGCACCCACGGGTTGTCGTAGATCATCCGGGCTGGGGTGCTGCGTGGCGTGAACGCAGGGTTCAGTGGCCCATACCGCTGCCCGAGCGGCACGAGGAGCATGTCGGCGACCTCGGCGGGCATCAAGAGGGTGGCGCGGGCAAAGGCCGCGAGGTGGGCCTCGTCCAAGTGGTAATGGAAGCTCAAGGGCAGGCGGGTAGGCAGACCAGGACTGCCGCCGGGTGCCAGACCGGTGCGGAGCAGGATCTCTGCGGGGGTGGTGCCCAGTCGATGAGCCAGGCGAAGCACGAATCCGGTGAGCGTCTCGTCGTGAAGCGGATCGAGGCTGCGGGGCAGGGAGCGCATGGTCAGCCGTTTCGTGGGCCGCGGACGTGGATCTCGAGGTTCGGAGTGTCCGATGCCTCCTTTGCGACTCCAAGCACCTGCTGCAGCGCAAGGGATGTGCCGGGGAGGCGTGCGAGGCGTCGGAAGGTGTCGCGGTTCAATGCAAGGGCGGTGTCGTAGAACGGGCGTAGCACTCGCTGTGTCCAGTTCTTGTCGCGGGCTTCGAGTACGGACACAGCGATGCCCAGTACCGCGCCCATGGTCAGGGCTGAGTCCATAGGTGAGAGCAGCGAGTTGATCCCGTATGGGCTCTTCGATCCGCCCCGCCGCGTGCGGCGTCGGCTGTCGCGCATCCGCTGCACCGCTTCCCGTTCGATCGCCTGCGCCAGGGCGGGTGTCGCTGCGAAACGGCTTGCTTCCGGCCAGGAGGCGAGGATCAACGTGGCCACCACCCGCAAATCGATGAAGTATTGGGCGACCGGCACGAGTCTGCCGCAACCCCCCACGTTTTGAGGCCCGTTGGTGGCCAGCAGTTCGTCGAGGCGGCCTTGGAGGGCCAGCAGCGCCTTGAGGGAGTCGGCGTCCTCCGGGATACAAGCTGGGCCGGCGCGTGAGAGGTCGGCCCCGCAGACCGACAGGCGGATACCGCCCGAGCCCGGAAAGGATGGCGATCGGCACTGGGCCGGGTGGAGTTCTTCCATCCCCGGGCGAGCGATCATGCCAGCGCGGGCGAACTGACCAGAGGTGCGGCAAGCAGGACAGACCCGATGGAGGAGCTGCCTGTGCCGAACGCAAGCGAAGACCACCGGCAGGCGCCACGACCGTCTCCAGGCACCGCCGTTCAGAGCCTCTTGCGGACTTCCGTCGCCCGCGAGGCAGGATGGGCAGTACTGGGAGGTCCGTACGAGGATCCATCGATTGGGACGGTCCAGCTGCCGGGGACTCGTCCACGGCCGGTACCTCCTGCTCACCAGACCGTATCGATGCCCTATGGGGGCGAGCAGTAACTTGTCGGCCTCCGCCACGGTCAGATGTGCCGCGCGTGCCGCCCGGGCAAGGCGTGGCTTGTCCATGTCCACCAGCAGCCAGGGGAGACGGCGCCGGGGGTCTCACCCAGCCCATCCATCAACCCCAAACGGGCTGCGACTTGCTCCGGGGTCGTGCCGTTGTGACGGGCGAGGCGGAGAGTGAAGCCAACAAGGGTTTCGTCTTCGAGTGGGTCGAGGCTGCGGGGCAAGGGACGCAGGGTCATGCCTCGGCCGCCGGAGGTGTGCCGCGGTCGTCGAGAACCGTGTTGCGCCCTTTCCGGGCCTTCGGGATCTTCCGGGCTGCTTTCGCCTTCGGCTGTGGGGCAGTGTCCACGTCGGGGATTTCTCCGGCTTCGGCGTCGCGTATGCCGTCCTTGCCGGGGACGTTGCCCAGGTTGATGGCGATCTCGTCGAGGAGGTCGATGGTCAGATTCTCCAAGCCGCTCTCCATTGCCTTGGTCAGCCCGTCCTCGATCAGGCGCCGCAGGAGACCGACGATGCCGTGGGTTCGGCGGTAGAGGTACTCGGGCATCAGCCCCTGGGACAGCGTGCCGGGGCCGGCGTTGAAGAGCCGAATCTGATTCTCGACACCGACGAGGTGGTCGATGAAAGCCGCGATGCCCGCGTCACTGCTGTAGTCGAAGGGGTCGAGTGTGACCAGGTCGAAGCGGCGCTCAGTCTGGGTGGAGGCGTCGGGGTTGTAGCTCTTGCCCTTCTTCAGTGGTGCGTAGACCCACTGGTTGGTGCGGGGGTCGTGTCAGCCCTCCCTGAGCAGGCCGGAGCGGGGAATGTTCACGCCGATAAGGACAAGCGTGACGTCCAAGTCCATAAGGCCGCGGATCAGGTCGAGGGTGTCCTGGTCGTCTTCCCGGTGCATCTTCAGGCGGGTGATGTCGTCGATGATCAGGACGGTGGTGGCGTGCGCCTTGATCGATTCGCGGGCGTTGCGGATCATGCCGCGCAGGTTCTTGCCGTAGGGGGCGCCGTAGTAGTCGAGAATTGCCTCGCACAGGCCGATCGGAGTGGCCTTCACCGGGGTCTGGCAGTAGGCGACCGGCGCGATCAGGTCCCGGGTGCCGGGCATTGGATCGAAGTAGCACTCGGGGTACTGCTCGAACAGGTCACGCCAGGTGTCCTCGAACTCGGTGGCGGTCCGGCAGGCGGTCTCCGTCTTGCCCTGGTAGCCACCGCCGTTGATCATCAGCCCGTCCAGGGTGCTCGGACCGATACGCATCGCGTTGTTCTGGATCCGTGAACGCATCAGCGTGGTGACCACCTCGCTCATCGGGGTGTCCAGCATCTGCATGTTGACGTGCGTGGCCGCGCGGTGCAGGTCATGCAAGGACTTCTTGCGCGGGCTCATCAGCCCGTACTCGGCCAAGGAAATCTTCCTGACCGGCACAAACAGATCCCGTGTCCGGCGGAACTCCTGCCAACCCTCATACCGGGTCCGGTCCGGCCTCGGGCCGAAGCGCAGGAACGGCACAGGAGCGTTTGGCGGCTCCGGGGGCAGGGTGCTCATCTCACGTCTCCTCCGTCGGCTGCGGGCCCGGTTTGTCGGATCCGTCATCGTCGTCGGCGATGACGAAGAGGTTGCGACCGCGGCGGCTCGATCCCAGCGGGGCAGGTACCGACGGCTGCTGCGCTGGCTTGGCCGTCTCACGCCGTCGGCGCCGGTGCGCGTCCAGGCTCTCGGTGGCTTCCCGGGCCCGTTCCCGCCACGGCGGCTCCGCACCCGGTGCACCGAGGGCAGCCAGGCGCGGTGGCTTGTTCGACTTCGGCAGCTGTTGCGGTCGGTCCGCGGCTGCCGCCTGGGCCTGGGTGATCTCCCGCGCATGCTGCGTCCTCTGGGATTTGGTCAGCTGGGACGGCCACTTCGCGACCGGATCGACGGCCCCCAGCATCTCCAGGAGTTTGGGGACGAGTTCGCTGTCAGAACGCGGCTTGAGGCCTGCTTCCCGTACACGGGTGAGGAGTTCCTCGACCCGGGCGTCACCGAAGGCTGGCATCTCGCCCTCCGGCGGCAGGCCCGTCCAGCGCAGTTCGTGCCATTCATGGGTGTCGGGATCCTGGAAATACACCACCCGCCGGTCGCGGGGTTCGCGGTGAATGACCCAGTGCTGCTTGTAGCGACCCCCGCGCGCGGAGTTCATGTCGGGCTGGTGCAGTAACGCGGCGTCGTACCAGAGCCCCTTGACCTTCACACCCCGCCGGTGGATCCGCTTCACGTGGTGCTCGGGCAGGAAGCGGTAGTACGTCTCCCGGGCGGGAATGTCCAGAACGAAACCCTCCTGGGCGAAGGAGGCGGCGAACAGGGTGTTGGGGCTGTGGTCACCGCCGGGATCCCAGCTGGGTGCGAACTCGCCGAGCCTGCGGTTCTGCCAGACCTTCACGACCCAGGTCGCGATGAAGTGTTCCATCTCGGCCATAGTCAGCACCGCGTCGCCCTCCGGGTCCGCGCCGCGATCGGAGACGTCAACCCCCGTGTAACCGGCCAGCTTCTCGAACACCAGCGAGCGGATACTGCCGAAGACGCGCTCCACCGCGCTCTTGTCCTGCGGGCGCAGCACGCGCCCCGGAAGAATCCGGCAGCCCATCGCCTCTTGGACATCCACCAGATGGTGATTGCGGTAGACGGAACCGTGGTCGGAGGTGACGGTCTCGGGGGTGAAGAACGGCAGCCCGGCCACCTCGTACCCGGCGAACTCGGAGACCATGGCGGCCGACAGCCCCGGATAGGGCCACTCCATGTCCTCGCCCCACTCCTCCCGCATGGGCAACGGCAGCATGACGTCGCGCAACACCATCGCGACGTCCACCGAGGAGTCCGACACCAGCGTGAGCCGGAACGCACAGATGGAGTGGGTGTAGACGTCCAGCGCCAAAGTGAGGTGGGCAGTGACCGGGTCGCCGAAAACGTTCTCGCGGACCATCACCGGCAGGATCGTCGTGTCCAGCGCGACGACCTGGCCGGGGCGGGTCACGAGCACATGCCCGTTCTTGGTGGGCAGTTCGGCCGAGCGCTCGTACTTCTGTCGGGCGCCGCCCGGCCCGAACCACTCCTTCCACACCCGCAGCAGCGTGTGGTAGCTGGGAACCTCGATCTTCGCGCTCTCGTCCCCGTCTTCGTTCTCAAAGGTCTCCCGCACATAGCGACGGATCATGATCTCGCGGGTGCGTGCGCTCACCCGGGACCGGTGGTGCTGCGTTTCCGCCCTGACCGCGAAGATCGCCTCGCGAACCTCCTCGCTGATGCTCGGGTGTCCCCCGCTCGCCCGCAGCCACCGGTGATCAGCGCAGCCCACCATCCCGTACTTTCTGCGCCTGCGCTCCCAGCGCTCCAGCGTGCGCACCCCGACGTGCGCGACACCCAGAAGCAGCTTGGCCTCTTCGGGCCTCAGCGCCGACAATTCAGCGGTCTTCGCAGCGCGCCGCTCAGTCAGCGTCGTCCGGTCCGGGTCGTACTCAGGGTGCGGTTCCCCCGGCTCGGGACGGAACGGATCACCACTGCGGAAACCGCAGTTGACCTCCATCAGATGCGCGAAACGCTGCTCCATCAAAGGCCGCTTCTCCGGCCTCACATCACTCCACGAAGCTGGCTGCCGCCCACGGTTGGCGCCCTCCGCCGCTGTACGCGACGACGGCCGACAACGCGGGTGGTTGGCCAGGAAGCGGAAGCTCGCCCGCTGGCGCTCGCCGTCCGCACGCACCAGGTGGACCCGCCCCAGATGCGGCTCCTGCCGTTCGACCAGCCACTCCACCTCGCCGAGTACCACGCCCGCTCCGGGCGAGAGATCCAGTGCCGACGCCCCCATCATGAGATGCCTCCCGCCAGCACCACCCGCGAGCTGTCCGTCAACGGCTGAGCAAGGTCGATCCCGAGCCTGCGATGCCATAGCAGGTGCAGCAACTGGGCCCGTGCAACCGGCCAGTACGTCTGCGCGGACGCCAACTCCCCTAATGTGACGCCCCTTTCGGCATGAGCCAGCAGATCGGCCTGAATGCCGAGCACGTCGCGTGTCAGACGGCGCTTCCCGTACAACGCGCCGAGCGTGGGCCGCACATGCGGACGCCACTCGGCCGCGACCGCGTAGTGCCATCCGCAGACCAACGCCACTTCCTCCGCGGCCGCGAACGACTCCAGGTCCTCGGGCTCGATCAGGTCTCGGGGCCGCACGTCGATCAGCCAGGCCCCCACCCGCGTGACTGCGAAAAAGTCCGGGGTGTGGTTGCGCCACTTCTCCGCCGTACGGAATCGGATACGCAACGGCTGCGACAGCACTTCCGCCAGATCACCGGCAAAGTCCAGAGATACCAGCAGCTGATCCTCTTCGAGACTTTCGAACCCATGCAGGCGCCCCGTCGACACCAGGGACTCAAGACCGGGCCTGTGCCGCTGCTCTCGCCGCCAGGTGAACCCCCGCATCGGCCCACGGCTCGCCACCGGCACCTGCCCCAGGTGTCGGACCGGCCCCGCAATCTCGTCCCCGGCGTACTTCCACGTTGCCGTCCACCGGTCCGGCCAGCCATCGGACAGGTCTAGGCCGCCCCGCCCCGCGTCCAGCGAGACAGGGACCAGCAGATCTGTCCACGTACAGCTATGGGACCAGAAGGAGCCCCGGGTATCGCTCATAGTCCCAGGTAAACCGCGCGCATCCCGCCGGAGGAGCGATCTTCGAAGTTTGCGACAATTTGCCTGCAAAAAGCGCGGAACACGTCAACAACGATGCGAATTCGGCGACAGATGTCCTGCTCCGCGCATCAAGAAAGGCCAGATCGGGGCGGGAGGTTACGACAGCTATCGTGCTCAGTCTCACGCTGCTCTCCGTGCTCTTCTCCGCGCTCATCTCTGTGCTCATCTCCGTTGCTCATCTCCGTGCTCCACGGCTGTTCCCTACGATGGATCGCATGGGCAAGGACAGTGACCTGCGCAGTCGGGTCCGCGCGTTCCTGATGTCCCGGGCCGCGCGTATCTCCCCCGGCGATGCCGGACTCCCCGAGGACCCCCACCGCCGGGTCCAGGGACTGCGGCGCGACGAGGTCGCCATGCTGGCCGGGGTGAGCGTCGAGTACTACACGCGCCTCGAACGCGGCGACGCCCCCGGCGCCTCACCGGCGGTTCTCGACTCCGTCGCCCGCGCCCTGCGGCTGGACGACGTGGAGCGTGAGCACTGGCGCAGGCTGCACCGGACGCTCTCGGACGGGGCCGCCGCGGCGCCGGTGCGCCTGGTGACGGCGGTCCGTCCCGGCGTGCAGCGCCTCCTCGACTCCATGGAGCACAGCGCCGCCTTCGCCATCAACCGCCGCGGCGATGTCGTGGCCGCGAACCGCCTCGGCCGCGCCTTCTACGCCCCCGTCTTCGACACCCCCCGCACCCCCGTCAACCACACCTGGTTCGTCTTCGGGAACCAGCCCGCCTCCCGCGACTTCTGGGTGGACTGGGACGTCATCGCCGACAACGGCGCCGCCATCCTGCGCGCCGAGATCGGCACCGGCCCCCAGGACCCCGAGACGTCCGATCTGGTCGCCGATCTGCTCCGGGTGGAGGAGTTCGCCCAGCGCTGGGCAGCGCATGATCTGCGCCGGCACACCACAGGTCTGAAGCGGGTCAACCACCCGCGGGTCGGCCGCATGGACCTCACCTACGAGAGCCTGCACCTCGCCGGCGACAACGATCTCTCCATCCTCACCTTCGGCGCGGAACCGGACAGTCACTCCCGCGATCGCGTGGAAGACCTGCATCACCTCGCCCACGAGGCGGTCTGACCCCGACGGACGCCGGGCCGGACGAGGGACGTGCCGGACGTGACGGGCGTGAGGGACGTGACGGGCGTGGGGGACGTGACGGGCGTGGGGGGTACTCGGCGTGACTCCCTCACCGGAGGAAGGCTCCCTAGCGTGGCAAGCGGTGGCATCGCTGCCGCCACCACGGCAACGAGGAGTGAACTGTGCGCGCAACCGTCATCCACGGAGAACGGGACATCCGTGTCGAAGACGTCCCGGACCCCCGGCTCGTCACCGGGCCGGAGGCCGGAGGCCGGGACGCGATCGTCCGGGTCGTGGCGTCCTGCGTCTGCGGCTCGGACCTGTGGCCCTACCGCGGGATCCAGCCCACCACCGAGCCACACCGCATCGGACACGAGTTCGTCGGCGTGATCGAGGCGATCGGCGACCACGTGACGACCCTCAAGCCCGGCGACTTCGTCATCGCCCCCTTCTCCATCTCCGACAACACCTGCGTCAACTGCCGCAACGGCTTCACCGGAGCCTGTCTGCACGGCGGCTTCTGGGGCGTCGGCACGGAGGAGGAGGGCTACGCGGACGGCGGACAGGGCGAACAGGTCCGTGTCCCCCTCGCCGACGGCACCCTGGTCGCCGTTCCGGGCGGTACGCCGGACCCGGCGCTGATCCCCGGCCTGCTCACGCTGTCGGACGTCATGGTCACCGGACACCACGCCGCCGTCTCGGCCGGCGTCACCTCCGGCTCCACCGTGGCCGTGGTCGGCGACGGCGCCGTCGGACTGTGCGCCGTCATCGCCGCCAAGCGGCTGGGCGCCTCCCGGATCGTCGCCATGTCGCGGCACGAGGACCGGCAGAAGCTGGCCCTCGAACTCGGCGCCACCGACATCGTGCCCGAGCGCGGCGAGGCGGGCATCGCCGCGCTCAAGGAGATGTTCGACGGCGTCGGCCCCGACTGCGTCCTTGAGTGCGTCGGTACCAAGGAGTCCATGGACCAGGCCCTGAGCTCGGCCCGGCCCGGCGGCCAGGTCGGATTCGTCGGCGCTCCCCGAGGCGGCCCGGAACTCCCGGTCGGCCAGATGTTCGTCACGAACGTCGGGGTCCGCGGTGGCATGGCGCCGGTCCGCGCCTACCTCGACGAACTCCTGCCCGATGCCCTCTCGGGCGCGATACAGCCCGGCAAGGTGTTCGACGCCGAGGTCACCCTCGACAACATCGCCGAGGCCTACCGCGCCATGGACGAACGTCGCGCCATCAAGGTCCTCGTCCGCCCCTGAGCGCCTGCCTCCCTGACCGGACAGGGCCCGGCACCACCGCACGGCCACGTCCGCCACGTCCGCCACGTCCGCCACGTCCGCCATGTCAGACAACGGACCTACCAACCGAGCGCCGCGGCGGCACCCCGCCGCCGCGGCGCGGAAATGACACACGATGCGCTACCGCCGCCTGGGCAACTCCGACCTCGAAGTCTCCGAGAATCGGCCTCGGATCCTGGCTCACCGTGACCGACGGTGACGCCCTGGAAAAGACCCGAGCCGTCACGAACGCGGCCTTCGACGGCCGGAATCACCTTCTTCGACACGGCCAACATCTACGGACAGGGCGCCGCCGAGAGCGCCTGGGGCACGATCCTGTCCCGGCGCCCGCGGGACTCCTACGTCCTGGCCACCAAGGTCTGGGGCCGGATGTCCCCGGACGACGCCGGCCTGTCGGCCGAGCAGATCGCCCGGCAGATCGACGCCTCACTGCGCCGTCTGCGCACCGACTACGTGGACCTCTACCAGGCCCCCACCGCTTCGACTCGGACACCCCGGTCGAGGAGACGCTGGAGGCGTTCCAGCGCGTCGTCGACCAGGGCAAGGCACGCTACCTGGGCTTCAGCGAATGGACTCCCGAGCAGATCCGCACGGCGATCGACATCGCCGGACCCGACCTGTTCGTGGCGAGTCAGCCCCAGTACTCCATGCTCTGGCAGGCCCCGGAACGCGAGGTCTTTCCCCTGGCCGCGGCCCACCACATGTCCCAGGTCGTCTGGTCCCCCCTCGCCCAGGGCATCCTCACCGGCAAGTACCTGCCGGGCCGGTCCGCCCCGGCGGGCTCCCGGTTCGCCGACCCGGCTACGAGTGTCACCAAGGACGTCGTCTGGAGCGAGGCCGCGCTGGAAGCCGTCGACCGGGCCCTCGGCACCGCGCCCGTCACGGAACCGACCCTCGCCACGGCCGCCACGCCGGGCATCACCCACCGCGACCGGGCGCGGCCCTGACGAAGCAGCGTCCTCAGAACCGCTGGACCTTCTCGCCGTCCGGCACCTGGTAGCAGCCGGAGACGACCATCAGGCTCAGCTTCGGCGGGTTGTTCTTTGCGCGATGGGAGATGTTCACGCTGTGCTTCTTCGCGTCGTTGTCGGCCGTGAGATTGAGGTTCTGGTTCTTGCTCGTGTCACGCCCGTACTCAACGACCTTCCAGCCGTGCTTGGGCAACTCCTCCTTGAGCCGCTCCATCACCCCACCGAACTGGTCGGCCGATTCGGGCACGAAGCTCCAGGGATGAAAGATCTGGAAGAACTTCTCCGGGTCCTTGCCGTCGCACTCCGTGACACCTGGGCCGGTGTCGGATGCCTTCCCCTTGATGCCGATCAGGTCGTAGAGCTCGCTGGAGACCTTTTCCGTCCGATCGGCAGCAGCAATTGAGGTACTCGTGCCTGCGGACGGGAGGTCGGAGGAGTCCTTGTCGTCAGTCATGCTGCATCCAGTAAGGGTCGTGAGAGCGATTGATGCGAGGAGTGCGGACGCACCCAGTTTGATCTTCACGTCGATGAGCCTCGGTTGGTCGGAACAGGACACGTAACGCAGAACACGCAGGACATGGTCATCCCTACTTCGTGTACGCATAGCGGTCCGGCGGCGGTTTGAGTTCGGCGCTTTCACCCTGGCCCGCCACCACGAGACCCTGGTTCCGCAGGCTTTCGGTGCCCTCTTTCCAGTAGTCGCTGTGGCCTTCGGTGTCCGTGTTCAACTGGTTGGCGCCGAAGCGTTCGTCGCTGGGAGTCGTAAAGGCTCCGTACCAGTCTGTTCCCCCGTGCCCGTAGCGACCGACGTCGGGAACGACATCGCCCTCGGCCTCCTGGTTCCAGACGTGCCCCTTCGGGACGTCCATCTGATCAGCGTTGCTCACCTGGACTCCGGGGCTGCCGGCGAGGATCACATCGTCCGCGTTCAGGTCACCCTGCCGGGCCGCCGACCCGATGAGCGTCGTGCCGTACGAGTGGCCGATCGCCGTGCGGTGCGGATCCGACTCGACGGTACGTGACGCGTCGAGGCCGTCGAGAAAACGGTTGTAGGCCGGGGCGCCGTCATCCGCGTAATGGCTGAACGGCGAATCCTTGACGATGTTCTGCGGAGCGTCGTACCCGAGCCAGGTGATCGTGGACACCGAGTCGCCGTCGGCCTCGTCGTCGGCCACACGCCACACATTCACCATCCGGTTGATGTCTCCGCCGATGCTGCCCAGGTTCGACGTCGTACCCGGCACATAGACCGCCTGGTGATCAGCCGTGTCCGGATTGCCGTTGGCGACGATCGCCCGGCCATTGCCTTCCGCGCTGAATCCCAGCAGGTAAGCCTCGGGCAGGCCCTTCACACCGGTCGAGTCGAAGCGTTCCTGAATGCTCTTCATGCCGTTGAGGGACTTGTTCAGCTGCTCGTACCGGTCCCCGTACTTGTTGTGCCACTCCATCCATTCGTCGGTGTGCACCTTGGACGGGTACATACCTGCGGTAATCCATGTCCACTCGTTGGCGGGCGGCTTCGGGATGGAGTCCAGTTCCATCTGGAGCTCGCCCCGCTTCTCCTCGAAGACGACGCGATTCGCCTCGTCCCGCACCGTGGACGGCAGCCCGTCGAGCGCCCCCACGGCATCGGGCCGGAGGGCCGACCACGCCGCCTGCTCCTCCGGGCTGAGCCCCTTCCACCACGACGCGTTGTCCTTCGGACTGCCGTCCTTCGGGGGCTGTGGCAGGGAGTCGAGGTAGCTCTTGCCCGCCTCACGGACCCCGCCCATGTCCGACTTCGCGTCGGCCCAGTCCTGCTTGGAGACCGTCAGGTCGTCGTCGGCCTTCAGTGCCCGCAGCTTCGGCGCCCACTCCGCGTCCGCGTCCGTCGCTTCCTTCAACGCGTCGGCGATCCGGTTCGCGTACCCCATCGCCCTGCCGTAGTTCGGGTTCGGGTGGATGTTCGCCGCCTGGCGCTCCATGGCGTCCGACGTCGGGGTACCCCCGGCGCTCCCGGTCACCGTGCCGCCGTCGGCGGTCTTCTCGTCGCCGGGCTTCTTGCCCGCCGGAAAAGTGACCGAACCGTCCGGATTCTCCGTGCAGTTGTCGGCACGAGCGTCCTCGATCGCCGCGTCCAGCTTCCGTTTGGCCGCCGCCATGTCGAAGGCGAGACCGTTCAGCGCCGTGGTCGCCAGACCGCACTCGGTCTGCACGTAGTGGAAGTTCTTCGACAATTCCCGTAGCTCCCGGAGGGCGGCCGTCGCCGTCTCACCCTCAAGGCGATTACGCACCCCCGCGCTGATCTGGTTGTCGATCGTGTCCTTGGCCGCACTGGCCATGTCACCGGTCGCCCGGTAGCCGTCCCCGGCGTCCTCGTACTCCGACGGCTTGAACGCTTTCAGCGTGGCGAGGTCCATGACCGCGAATCACCTCTCCTTCGCCTGGCCGCCGACGGCCTCGGTGTCCTGGTACTTCAGCTTGAGCCCGTCCAGCTCCTCCTTGAGCGCCTGGTCGGGCTTCGACAGATCGTGCCCCGACCGCTCCAGCAGCCCGCCCAACTCGTCGCATCGGCCGCGCACATCACCGACGTACTTCTTCCAGGAGTCGTACAGCTCCTTCTGCGCCGCCGCGCTCTGGCAGCCGCTGGTGTCACCCAGCCCCGCCTGCCCGTCGTCCAGCGTGGTCAACGCCTTGCCGATGCCGTCCTTCAGGCCTCTTACGCCCTCGCCGGCCGTCACCCACGCCTTCTTGTCCGACTTCAGATCCCCCGAAGCGCCGGCCGCGGGAGTGCCGCCGCCTTGATCGGCCGGAGTCTGATTCAACTGCATCTGTGTGGAGCCGCGTTCCGCCGCGTCGGCTTTGAGCCGCTCCCACTCGTCCCACGCCATCCGTGAAACCTTCCCCGTTCCCCGTTTCCCCGTTCCCCGGCTGTCCCGGGCCGAGTTGCCATGATCTCGGGCTCCGAGGGACGAAATCAATCGCTCACGTGTCCCGGCGCGGAGGGGCTCATACCGGCGGCGAACTCACCGGGCGGAAGGCTCGCGCCAGACGAAGACCTCGGTGCTCGGCTGACGTTCGGAGAACCGGCCCTCCGGTGAGGTCTCCCGCAGCAGCCGGCCGAGGTCCGCCTCGAAGTCGCCGCGCCGCGTACCGAAAAGGTGCGGCGCGGAAGAGGACGTCGAGAACACCCATGCCACGACGTCACCACAGGTGCGTTCCAGCGCCTGCCCCCCGCGTACGACATAACGCTCCGGTCCCGAAAAGCCCGCCCGGCCGAACACCTCGGCCTCGCCGCTGGGCGTTCCGTACAGCAGGACCCCACGGCCGGCCCGCCGGACCGGTCCCAGGTACCGCCCGACCAGATCGCCGATGGCGGCGTAGGGCACCCCCGGATACGGGAGACCGTCGAGCGGCAGCGCCTCCGTCTCCGTCTTCAGGTCCGAGATATGCACCAGGGCGCCCGCCGGCCGGAGCATGTCCCTGACGGTCGCCGCCACCAGATCACGGTCCATCCAGTGGAAGGACTGACCGAAGGTCGCGACGGTGAACGTCCCGAGCCCCGCGGGCAGTTCCTCGGCGCGGGCCCGCACCCACCTCGCCTTCCGCGCCACGCGCGCTTCTTCCGCCTCGTCGACCTTGTCGGCCTCGTCTGCCAGTCGTCCGGCCTCGGCGATCATGCCGCCGTCCGGGTCCACCCCGACCACCTCGCCGAACAGATGCGCCAAGCCCAGAGCGAGGATGCCGGGCCCACAGCCCACATCGAGCAGCCGCCCCCGGCCGTCGAGCGCCAGGACCTCGGCGAGCAGGTCAGCGAGTCCGGGCGCGTACGGGAGCCGCCCACGCCGGTAATAGGGGGCAGAGCCCAAGAACAGCGTGTCGTCCCACTCCCAGCCCTCCGGCATACCGCCCGACCGCCCTTCTCCTGTCTCACACGAACTCACGAATCCATGGACCCGCAGACTCGCAGACTCGCAGACGCGGAGGCGTGGAGGCGTGGAGGCGCTGGGCGGCGTCTCGTGCGCTACGAGCCGACAGGGGCGTCGAGTACGGCCAGTTCGAGCCGCTGGAGTCGGGCCGGGTCGGCGATCACCTCGTAACCCGTGATCCTCTCGCCCTCGATCGTGAGGGTGAGCGCGAGGAGCAGCCGGCCGCGCGGAGCGACGACGATTCCCACGGTGCCGTTCACGAGCGCCGCTGCCGCGAATCGTGCCCTGCGGCCGAAGACCAGCGTCTCCTCGGCCACGACGCGCGCCCCGCGGGCCTCCGTCGCCGCGCCCGGTGGGAGGGCGGCGGGGTCGGCACGGCGTACGACGTCCGGGGCCAGCACCGCGAGAAGCGCGTTCAGGTCGCCGCCGCGCGAGGCGGCGAGGAAGGCCTCGACGACATGCCGGTGCCGGCCGAGATCGGCGCCGGGCACCGCCGGGGTGCCCCGCACCTTGCGGCGCGCGCGGCTGGCGAGCTTCTTCGTGGTGACCGGTGAGCGCTCCACGATGGGTGCGATCCGGTCGAACGGTACGGCGAAGAGGTCGTGCAGTACGAAGGCGATCCGCTCGTCAGGACCCAGCGTGTCGAGCACCACCAGCAGCGCCCGGCCGACCGAGTCGACCAGCAGCGCCTCCTCTTCGGGATCGCCCGCGGCACCGGCGCCGCTCCCGGCACCGCTCCCACCGCCCCCGTCGCCGTCCCGCGCGGCCACGATCCGGTCCGGCAGCCGCTGCCCCACCAGGTCCTCCCGTCGTGACGTACGGGAGCGCAGCATGTCGAGGCAGATACGGGAGACGACCGTCGTCAGCCAACCGGCCAGGTTGTCGACACCGTCCGCATCGACCCGGCTGAGCCGCAGCCACGCTTCCTGGACCGCGTCGTCCGCCTCGCCGACCGAGCCGAGCATCCGGTAGGCGACCGCCCGCAGCCGGCCGCGGTGCGTCTCGAAGCGTTCCGCCAGCCGGTCCTGGTCAGGAAACCGCACCCGCTGCCCGTCCCCCGCGTCCTGCCCGTCCCCCGCGTCCTGCCCGTCCATCGGTCACCTTTTCCCGTCGCGCTTCGTCAACTTCAGCAGCCACCTGTTGACGAGGAGATACGCACATGACCACCACGACCACCACGACTACTACTACACCGCCGGCCACCCTCGATCAG
Organism: Streptomyces scopuliridis; assembly: GCF_042790125.1. Classification (GTDB taxonomy): domain Bacteria; phylum Actinomycetota; class Actinomycetes; order Streptomycetales; family Streptomycetaceae; genus Streptomyces; species Streptomyces scopuliridis_A. The sequence goes on along the minus strand of NZ_JBHTZS010000008.1, from coordinate 60,582 downwards.
CCGCTGCTCCGGCCCGCGCGCCTCGGGGATCTCAGCCTCCCCAACCGCGTGGTGATGGCCCCCACCACCCGCGCCCGCGCGGCCAACGCCGGGCTGCTGCCGACCGAGATGCACGCCGCCTACTACGGCCAGCGGGCCGCCGCCGGGCTCATCATCACCGAGGGGACCTGGGTCAGCGAGCGCGCGATCGGTTTCTCCGCCGTCCCCGGCGTCTACAGCGAGGCGCAGGTCGCCGCGTGGCGCCGGGTCACCGACGTCGTACACGCCCTCGGTGGCCGTATCGTCCTCCAGCTCTGGCACACCGGCGCCGCCTCGCACCCCGATCACCTCGGGGGAGCGCTGCCGGCCGGGCCCTCGGCGGTCAACCCGCACGAGAGGTCGTACACCCCGAGCGGTTTCAAGTCCACCGTCACGCCCCGGGAGATGACCACCGCCGACATCGGGACGACGATCGGGGAGTACGGCGCCGCCGCGGCGAACGCTCGGCGCGCCGGGTTCGACGGGGTCGAGGTCCATGCCCTCGGCCCGTTCCTGATACCGCAGTTCCTCAACCCGCGGCTGAACCGCCGCTCCGACGGGTACGGCGCCGGTCGCGCCGGCCGGCGGCGCCTGCTGTTCGAGATCATCGACGCGGTCGCCGCGCCCTGGAGCGGACGGGACGGACGGGACGGACGGGACGGACGGGACGGACGGGACGGACGGGACGGACGGCGGGTCGGGGTGCGTCTGTCGCCCTACTGGACCACCGGTGACCGCTTCACCGCCGACGAGGCGACCCTCGCCGACTACGACGAACTCGTGGCGGAACTGAGCGCCCGCCCCGTCGCGTATCTGCATCTGCGCGGACCGGCCCCCGCCACGCCGGGTGGCGGCCCCGACTTCGACGCGTTCGCGCGCTACCGGCGGCTGTTCGACGGTCCCCTGATCGCGAACCTCGGATTCGGCCGCGAGTCCGGGAACGCCGTCATCGAGTCGGGGACCGCCGACGCCGTCTCGTTCGCCACGCACTTCATCGCCAACCCCGACCTGGTCACGCGGTTCGCGCTGGGCCGCGAACTGGCGGCCGGCGACCCCGGTACGTACTACACCGGCGGGGCCGAAGGGTACGTCGACTACCCCGTGAGCGCCTGGCGGGCGGAACGGACCGAGCCCGCCGTCGGCGCCCGCGAGGAGGGCGACCGCGTAAGCCCCTGAGCAGCCCCTAAGCTCGGTCCGGTGATTATCTGGCTGAACGGCACCTTCGGGGCGGGCAAGACGACCACTGCCAAAGAACTGACCGCGCTCCTCCCCCAGTCGAGGCTCTTCGACGCCGAGGAGGTCGGGTACATGCTCGGGCACGTCCTGGAGTCCGTACCCGTCAAGAACTTCCAGGACTGGCCGCCCTGGCGCGGCCTCGTCGTCGACACGGCCGCGCGGGTGCTCGGCTATCTCGGGGGCGCGCTCGTCGTCACGCAGACCGTGCTCTCGGAGCAGTACTGGACGGAGATCCGCACCGGGCTGGAGAACCGGGGCATCCCGGTTCACCACTTCGTCCTCCACACCGACCGCGATACCCTCACCGAGCGCATCCGCACGGACACGAAGCCCGACAGCGTGGGCGCCGTGCAGTGGCGTCTCGACCATCTCTCCGCGTACGAGGACGCTGTGCCCTGGCTGCACCGGGAGGGCACGTCCATCGACACGACCGCGATCACGCCCGCGCAGGCCGCTCGGCGGATCATCGACAGCGTGGGCGACGTACCCACCCGGGCGTAGTGCGCGGCACCGCCGGCGGCGGGGCTCGCAGCGTACGCGGCGCTTGACCTCAACCGGACTTGAAGTTCAAGACTCGTCGTAAGGAAGAACGCGAGGGCGTACGGCGCGTACGGCGCGACGGGTACTGACGGGTGTGATGCATATGCGTGCGGCTCGGGTGACGGCTTTCGGGGGTCCCGAGGTCCTGGTGACGGCGGAGGCGCCCGATCCGGTGGCGGGCCCCGGCGAGGTGGTGATCGCCGTCGAGGTGGTGGACACGATCTTCGTACAGACGCAGGTACGGGCGGGCTGGGGGCAGGAGTACTTCCCCGTGCGGCCCCCGTACATCCTGGGCGGCGGCGTCGCCGGCACGGTGCGCTCGGTCGGCGAGGGGGTGGACGGGGCGCACGGGGCGGACGGGGCGGACGCCGACTGGACCGGCCGTCGCGTCGTGGCCTCGATCGGCATCACCGGCGGCTCGGCGGAACTGGTCGCGACCCCGGTCGAGTCGCTGGTGCCCGTACCGGACGGGCTCCCGTTCACGACGGCCGCCGCGGTCTTCCAGGACGGCGTCACCGCCCTGGCCCTGATGGACCTCACCGGCGTGACCGCGGGCGAACGCATACTGATCACAGGCGCGTCGGGCGGCATGGGCACGCTGCTGGTCCAACTCGCCAAGGCCCGGGGCGCGTACGTCGTGGGCGTCGCGCGCGGTGAGCGGAAGACCGCTCTCGTACGGGAGTTGGGCGCCGACGCCGTGGTCGACGGCGCCCACGACGGCTGGCCGGCGCGCGCCCGCGAGGCGCTCGGCGCGGCGGGCGCGGAGGTCGTCCTGGACGGCGTGGGCGGCGAAACGGGCCTGGCGGCCTTCCCGTTGACGGCGGACGGCGGACGCTTCTCGGCCCACGGCGCACCGACGGGCGGCTTCGCCCCGGTGGACCCGGCCCGTGCGGCGGACCGGAAGATCAGACTGCTGGGCATCGCGGACGTGCGGATCCCGCGGCGGGAGACCGTACGGCTGGCGGCCCGAGCCCTGACGGAAACGGCGTCGGGCCGCCTGCGCCCGGTGATCGGCGGCACGTTCCCCCTGGACAGGGCGGCGGACGCGCACCGTGCGATCGAGGGCCGGGGCCTGCTGGGAAAGGTGCTGCTGACGACCTGACCACCTGACGGACCGCGGACGAACTGCGGACGGACCGCGCCGCCCCGGTTCGCGCCGCCCCGGTCGGCGCCGGGGCGCGCTCCGCCCGTGCCCGAGGGTCAGTTGCGACGCGCGGCCCAGACGGTGCGTTCGGTACGCACCGTCAGGTCCGCACGGCGCAGGATGCTGTGCGGGCTGTCGGTGTCGAGGAGTTGGTCGAGCGCGGCGAGGTCCTCGGCGGCGAGCGCCTCGGCGGCGGCGCCGCGGATGCGTCGCATGCTGCCGAGGGCGTAGCGGCCGATCGCTTCGCTGCGGGAGCCCTCGATGTTCACGGCGATGGTGCGTTCACCCTCGACCGTGAATCCGGCGGTGGTCAGCATCGGGCCCCAGTCGGCGCCACGGTGGGGAACGTGTTCGGCGTGGAAGCGGTCGGTCGCGGCGTGGCAGCGCTCCTCCAGGCCGGGACGGTTTTCGGGGGCGCCTTCGGGCAGGAAGCGGGGGAAGCCGGCCAGCTCGACGACGGCGAACAGGCCGCCGGGCGCGAGCATGTCGTGGACGTTGCGCAGGGCGCGGCCGGGGTGGGTCATGTGGTGCATCGAGGCCGAGGCCCAGGCCAGGTCCGGTGAGCCGAGGTCGGGCCAGCCGGAGGCGTCAAGGTCGGCCCGCACGGTACGCACGCGTTCCGCCACGCCTTGGGCGCGTGCCTTCTCGCGCAGGCGCTGGAGATGTGCGGCCGACGTGTCGACGGCGGTGACGTGCGCGTCGGGGAAGCGATCGAGCAGGGCGAAGGTGCCCGCTCCCGTGCCGCAGCCCAGATCGACGATCCGACGCGGACTGGTCCTCAGCGGAAGCCATGCGGTGACGGAGGCGATGTGCTCGGCGAGAACCTCGGCGTCCAGGTCGAGGATCTCCATCTGGTCGAGAACCTCTGTCTGATCGAGGATCTCCGTCTGATCGAGGATCTCCGTCTGGCCGTCCTCGCCGTGCGCCTGGTGGTGCCCGTGCTGGGCGCCGTGGTGGGCGCCGTGGTGGGGGATGTGCGGGTGCGCTTGGGTCATGCCTTCACACTAGAAAGGCTATGCGCCTACAGCACAGCAGCTTGCCGTTTACGCAAGACGATGGCCGGGTCTGCTGCCCGACGCGCAAGCCGCCACCGCCGCGGGGCCACTGCGGGGCCACTACGGGGCCGTCGCGCCGGACCCGCCGTCATGCGCGAGTGCCCTGGGCGTCGCCGTCGCCGCCCTCGCGCTGGTGGCCGCGGCGGGCGTCGCGGTCGAAGATGCCCAGGATCTCGCAGGGTCCGCCCTCGGCGCCGATCGCGTGCGGCATCATCGTGGGGAACTCGGCGGCCTGGTTGGTCTCGACGCGGAAGCGGCGCTGGCCGAGCATGAGGATCGCCGTACCGGACAGGACGACGAGCCATTCGCGCCCCGGGTGGGCACGCATGCGCGCCGGGTTCTCGGGCGGCGGCTCGGTCACGCGCTGGCGCACCACGCTCATGCCGGGGTCACCCTTCACGGGCCAGCGCATCTGGCCGCGGGCGCCGTCGATCATCGGGCTGGTGACCACGTCGTCGGCGGCGGTCTCCACGAGCTGATCCAACGTGGTGTCCAGGGCGCGGGCGAGCGTGACCAGCTGATCCAGCGCGAGGCGGCGCCGACCGTTCTCGATGCGGCTCAATGAGGACTGGCTGAGGTGGGCGCGGGTGGCCAGTTCCTCCAGGGACCAGCCCTGCGCCACCCGCAGAGCGCGGATGCGTTTGCGTACGAGGCCGTCCAGCTCTCCACCTTCTTGCGTCATGGGCAACACCGTATGCCCCTGATGCAAAGCGGGCGTGGCGTACGCCCGGGAAGAGTCACGCCCGGGAAGAATCCACCGTCCCCCGCCCCCGTCTCCGCACCAGCGCCTCGACCCCGTCCAGCACGCAGTCGAGACCGAAGATGAACTCCGTGTCCGGGCCGTCCTCGCCGTCCAGGCCGCCGGCCGCAAGGAATTCGGCGACCGCCGGGTAGCGGGAGGGGTCGGCGAGCCTGCGGAGGGTGCGTTCGTACCCGGCCATGACCTGCTGGGCCGAGGAGCCGCTCGCCTTGATGGCCGAGTCCAGGTCGGACATCATCGTCGCCTCGTTCCGTACGAAGCCGCTGACCAGCAGGATCACCGATATCTTCGCGCCGTCGTCCAGCCCCGTGCCGGACAGGGCACCGAGGCCGCGTTCCCACCAGGCCACCGAGTTGGGGGTGGCGGGCGGGCCGGAGATCGGGATGCGGAGCGCCCACAGGTTACGGAGGTACGCCTCGCGCTGCGCCCAGGCCCATTGGGACAGCGCCTCGCGCCAGCCGGTGCCGGGCGGCGGCGGAGCGGGGGGCTCGCCCACGGCCACCTCCTGCATCAGTACGTACAGCTCGTCCTTGGCGGCGACATAGCGGTACAGCGACATCGTCGAGACGCCCAACTCCTTGGCGACCCGCCCCATGGAGACCGCGCCGAGCCCGTCCGCCGCCGCGACCGCGACCGCCGCGTCGACGATCCGCGTCAGGCCGATGCCGGGCTTGGGTCCCTTGGCCGGGCGATCACGCAGACCCCAGGCGGCCTCGATGCTCGCGGGCAGCCCCGTACCGCCGGCGCCGCCCTTCCCACCGTCACCCTCACCGCTGCGCGTCATCGTCTCCGCCCTTCTCCGCCCGCACCCCGCTTGACGTCCATCCTAGTAATGCGTAACCCTTACACAGTAGCGCGTATGTCATACGCAGTAGATCAAGGGGGATGTCCATGACCGCACACCCGGCCATCGAGGCCACCGGCCTCGAAAAGTCGTACGGAAACGGAAACGCGCGGGTGCGAGTCCTGCGCGGGATCGATCTCCGCGTCGAACGCGGCACGGTCTTCGCGCTCCTCGGCCCCAACGGCGCGGGCAAGACCACGGCCGTGCGGATCCTCGCCACCCTCACCACCGCCGACAGCGGCACCGCCCGGGTCGCCGGGTACGACGTCGTCGCCGAGCGGCGCCGCGTGCGCGGCGCCATCAGCCTGACCGGGCAGTCCGCCGCCGTGGACGAGAAGCAGACCGGCGAGGAGAACCTCCGCATGATGGCCCGCCTCAGCGGGCTCTCCCGGGCCGACGCCCGGCGCCGGGCCGCCGCGCTCCTCGACCGGTTCGGGCTCGCCGACGCGGGCGGCCGGCTCGCCGCCACCTACTCCGGCGGCATGCGGCGCCGGCTCGATCTGGCCGCCGGGCTGGCCGGCGACCCCCAGGTGGTCTTCCTGGACGAGCCGACCACCGGCCTCGACCCGCGCAGCCGCCAGGAGCTGTGGCAGGTCGTACGGGACCTCTCCGCGCGGGGCGCCACCGTCTTCCTGACCACCCAGTACCTGGAGGAGGCCGACCAGTTGGCGGACCGTATCGCGGTGGTCGACCACGGCCTGGTGGTCGCCGAGGGCACGGCGGAAGAGCTGAAGAGCCGGGTCGCGGACCACCGCCTCGATCTCGTACTGACCAGCCACGAGACCTATCTCCGGCTCGCCTCCCGGGCCGTCCACCACGCGCCCGAGAGCCTCACGCTCGGGCTGCCGACCGACGGCACCGCCGCGCGCGTGCGCGCCCTGCTGGACGAGATCGACCCGGACGGTACGGAGGTGGCGCGCTTCACCCTCCGCGGCGCCACCCTCGACGACGTCTTCCTCGCGCTGACCGGTGCGGCCCCGGCCGCCACCGGCCACCACCAGAACCAGAACGAGCACCAGCACCAGCACCAGCACCAGGAGCAGGACCAGGAGCCCACCCATGTCTGACGCACTCGCGCTCGCGTCCTCCCGTACCCACGCCCTCATCCTGGCCGGCCGCGGCATCCGGCTCAGCAGGCGCAATGTCGACGCCGTCATCACCGCGATGATGCTGCCGATCATGCTCATGCTGATCTTCGTCTACTTCTTCGGCGGCGCCATCGACACCGGTACGGAGTACGTGACCTACGTCGTCCCCGGCGTCCTGCTCCTCTGCGCCGGTTTCGGCTCGGCCGGCACGGCGGTGAGTGTCAGTGAGGACATGAAGGGCGGGATCATCGACCGCTTCCGCTCCCTCGACATCGGCGGCGTGCCGATCCTCGCCGGGCATGTGACGGCGAGCGTCGCCCGTAACGTCGTCTCGACGACCCTCGTCCTCGGTGTCGCCCTCCTGATCGGCTTCCGCCCGTCGGCCACCCCCGCCGCCGCGCTCGCCGCCGCCGGGATCCTGTTCGCCTTCATCGCGGCCATCTCCTGGCTCTCGGCGGCGATCGGCCTGCTCGCCAAGTCGCCCGAGGCGGCGGGCGGGTTCACCTTCTTCATGATGTTCCTGCCCTACCCGAGCAGCGCCTTCGTCCCGATCGACACGATGCCGGACTGGCTCCACGGCTTTGCCGACCACCAGCCGGTCACGCCGGTCATCGAGTCCCTGCGGGGACTGCTGCTGGGGCTGCCGGTCGGCTCGGCGCCCTGGGTGGCACTGGCGTGGTGCGCCGGGCTGCTGGCGCTGGCGCTCGGGCTGTCGGGGGTGCTGTTCCGGGTGCGGACGGCGTGAACGCCCCGGGCGGCCGGGCCGTACGGAACCAGCTCCGGTGCGCGAGCCCCGTACCGCGCGCGGCGAGTTGTCGGTCGGACGTCAGAAGACGTCCGGGCACCAAGGACGCCGCGCCGTACGGAACAGCCCCTCCGCGACCGCCGCCGCCCCCGGCCGCTCCTCCGTCAGCAGACCGAGCGCCGCGAGCCGCAGCGCCGATTCGTCCCCCAGGTACAGCGCGCCCAACTCCCTTACGTCCAGGGCGATGTCCGGCGACTGCGTGGTCGGGGCGCAGACCCCGCCCTCCGCCGTCCCCTCCAGCCGGAACCGCCCGCCCGCCAGACCGTCCTTGTCGTGGATCTCCAGCGTCAGGGCGGCCGGCACGGCGTACGTACGCGCCTCCAGGGCCCGTACGGTGTCGAGGATCCGCACCCACAGGAAGTCCGCCTGCGTCACGATCCGGGCCGCGCGGGGGTCCGGGAGGAACCGGGTCAGCAGATCGTCCGGGGCGCGGAGTCCCGTCCTGACCGTGGTGATCCAGTCGATCGAGCAGACGAAGCGCCACAGCGCGCTCTCCGCCGCCGGGGTCAGCGCGATCAGCTTCCGCACCGACGCGGTGTTCAGCGGCTGCTTGGCATCGCCCCAGTGACCGTCGGAGGCGTAGCTGACCAGGCCCTCGATCTCACCGGCCGCCGAGCGGTACACCGCGTTGAAGGGCTCCGTCCACGGCAGGGAGCTCGCCGCCTGGCCGGTGTCGACGCGCCACCAGTGGTCGTCACGGCTCACCGCGCCGGGCTGACGCACCCGGAAGCGCCGATGGAGCTCCGGGCCGAGCTTCCGTACGTCCGCGAGGTCGATCAGATCGATCCGGCCACCGTCGTCCGGCCCGGCCCACCGGGGATCAAGTCCCGTACGCGCCACGTCGATCGCCCACTCGGTGATCCAGGCGGCGGGGCCGAACCCGTACCGTCCGTAGATCGGGTACTCGGCGGCGATCAGCGTCGCGACGGCGTCCCCGCGCTCCTTCGCCGCCGCCAGATCGGCGGCCATCATCCGGCCGAGCAGCCCGCGCCGGCGGTGGGTGGGCGACACGGTCACGTTGGTGACCGCGTCGGCGGGAACCACGGCGCCGCCGACGACCGTGAGCTCCTGCGCGAAGGACCGGAAGGTGGCGACGCAGCGCCCGTCGTCGAAGACCCCTCGCGTACGGGCCAGATCGAAATGGGCGAGCTTGTCCGCCACGTAATCGTCCGGGACGCGCGGCGATCGGAGGAACCCGGTGTAAACGGCCCGCAACCAGTCGGGAAGCTCGGATTCGGTGACCGTACGGACGTCAAGGCTCATGGCCGTCACGCTAAGCGGTCCCGGCGCCCCGCCGCATCCCGGTTTTCGCGGGCTCCCCGGCCCGGGAAATCCCCTGGCCGAGTATGTCCGGCGTGCCGTCCGCCCCCTCAGAACGCCGCGCGCACCGCGCCGACCTCCACACCGCCGCCCAGCAGCGGCTCCCGCCCGATCCGGCCCAGCACCTCGGCCTCCACGCCCAGCAGTTGGAGCGCCCGCGTCAGCACGGGCCCCATCGCACGGCCCCCGCCGTCGTCGATCTTGAAGGCCAGCGCACGGCCGTCCGGCAGCGCCACCGCCTGGACCGCCTCCGCGCCCGTCTTGGCGAGCGTGCCCGGCATCTCCCTCATCAGCCAGGTGTCGGACCTGCGCGTCCCCCCGACGTACTCGGGGTGGGCGCGCATCGCGTCCGCCACCCGCCGCTCGGCCGACCCCGGCGCCGCGAGGACGAAGTGGCGGAAGGCACGGGCGAGTCCGGTGAGGCTGATCGCCATCAGCGGGGCGCCGCAGCCGTCCGTACCGATCGTGGGGACCCGCTCGGCCGCCGTCTCCTCGATCACCGTCCGTACGAGCCGCTGGAGCGGATGCGCCGGGTCCAGATAGCTCGCCGTCGGCCAGCCGTTGCGCACGCAGGCCGCCAGCATCGCCGTGTGCTTGCCCGAACAGTTCATGATGACCCGGTCCCGCACCCCGCCACCGGCGAGATACGCCTCCGCCTCGATCCGGTCGAGCGGCAGATCGGGCGGCGTCCGCAGGTCGTCGGCCGTCAGCCCGTGCTCGGCGAGCATCGTACGGACGAGAGCGAGATGGAACGCCTCGCCCGCGTGACTCGCCGCCGCCAGCGCCAGCCGCTCCCCGGACAGCTCCACCCCGGCCCGCAGCACGGCCGCCGCCTGCATCGGCTTGTTGCTGGAACGGGGGAAGACCGGGGCCTCGGGGTCACCGAGCTCCAGCTCGACCGAGCCGTCCGCCGCCAGCAGCACCAGCGTCCCCCGGTGACTGCCCTCGACGAAACCGGAGCGTACGACCTCGGCGAGCACCGGCGGCACGGCCGGGGATATGGCGTGGGAACTGGAGGACATCATCGGCCTTCCGGGGCTGGGCGGTACCCGCTCGCGCGGTCCGGTACGGATCCGTACGGATCAACGATGATCCACAGGGCCCGATACCGGGTCCCGATACCGATTCCCGACACGGATGGACACGGAATCACTACGTCAGCAGGTCGTCTACTTGCGCTTCACCCTCACGGTACCTGCGGGCGATCTCCGCGCTGCAGTCGTCCGCCGTCCGCTGCAACTGATGGCGCCGGCGCGAGAGCTGCTGCTCGTTGCGCACCAGCCTCCCCATCGCCGTATGCAGCTCCTCGTCCGTACGGGCCGCCAGATCCGACAGCTCCACCTCGGCGAGCGTCTCGGCCGCCAGCAGGCGGTACTCCTCGCTGCGCGGTGTGGAGAGCGTGACATGGCGGGCGGACGAGCGGTGCCGCGAAGGAGAGTCGGTCAGGATCTCCGACAGCCGGTCGACCACCCGGGTCTCGGGCGCGGTACGGCGGGCCAACTCGGCCCGCAGGATGTCGATCCGGCCCTGGAGCAGCCGTCGCAGATAGCTCAGATCGGCCTCGTCCCGCTGCGAGTCACGGCGCAGCGCGCGCAGTTCGGGCAGCCGCAGCACACCGAAGTCGTACGGCCGGGGCGCGGGCAGCGTGCCCTCACCGCCGGTCCGCTGCACGGGCGGCCGGGGCCCCCCGCTCCCCGGGACCGCTCCTCCCGGCCGCGTCCCCGCCCCGTGGTCCGCGCCCGGACCGGCGCCCGGTCCGCTGCCTGTCCCGGTGGTCGTACGGGTCGTCGGTACGGGACCGGGCGGCTGCCCGGCGCCAGATGTGCTCATCGCGCGTACTTCCCCTCACTCCGCTGGAGAGACCCCTGCCCCGATCCGCTGGGAACCCCCATCCCTCGACAGGTACGCAGAACGCACCGCCTCCGTGCATCGTGCCACTCCCACGACCGCGCGTGCGGGCACTCTGCACCCGTTCGGCCCCCGATAGGTTGGTCCGTATGCGTGCGGTAGTGCAGAGAGTCGACGGCGCGAGCGTCGTGGCCATGACGGAGTCCGGGCCGGAAACCGTCGGCGAGATCATCGGTGAGGGCTTGTGTGTGCTGGTGGGAGTCACCCACGAGGACACGGTGGAGCAGGCGGAACGGCTGGCCCGCAAGCTCTGGTCGATACGGCTGCTGGAGGGCGAGAAGTCCTGTTCAGAGGTGAACGCGCCGCTCCTGGTGATCTCGCAGTTCACTCTCTACGGGGACGCCCGGAAGGGCCGCCGCCCGACCTGGAACGCGGCGGCGCCCGGCCCGGTGGCCGAACCGCTGGTCGACGAGGTGGTGGCGCGGCTGCGGGCGCTGGGCGCGACGGTGGAGACGGGCCGGTTCGGAGCGGAGATGCGGGTCTCGCTCACGAATCACGGCCCGTTCACGGTGCTGCTGGACATGTGAGGCGCTGCGGAAAGCTCAGGGACCGGCGGGGCTACGCCTCGACAACCGTTTCCTGCGCCGCCGCGGTGTCCCCGGCCAGCAGCTCCGCGTCCAGCGGCACATTGCGCTTGATCAGGGCCAGCGCGATCGGCCCCAGCTCGTGATGGCGGGCCGAGGTGGTGATGAAGCCCAGCTGACGCCCCTCGGCGCCGTCCGCGGCGAGCCGGACCGGTGTGCCGTGGCCCGGCAGATGGACCTCGCTGCCGTCCAGGTGCAGGAAGACCAGCCGGCGCGGCGGCTTCCCCAGGTTCTGGACACGGGCCACGGTCTCCTGGCCCCGGTAGCAGCCCTTGTCGAGATGGACCGCGGTGCCGATCAGCCCCACCTCGTGCGGGATGGTCCGGTGGTCGGTCTCGAAGCCGAGCCGCGGCCGGTGCCCCTCGATCCGCAGCGCCTCGTACGCGAGGATCCCGGCGACCGGGCCGTGCGCGGCGGCGTACGACTCCAGGTCGGCGCGGGGCAGGAAGAGATCCCGGCCGTACGGGGTCTCCCGTACGGCCACGCCCTCGGGCACCTCGGCGATGGAGCCCGCCGGCAGATGGACCACGGCGAAGTCGTCCGTACGGTCCGCGACCTCGACCCGGTAGAAGAACTTCATCGACTCCAGGTAGGCGATCAGCGCCTCCTGCGTGCCGGGCTCGACATGCGCCCAGACCGTCGCGCCGTCGTCCACGAGATACAGCGCGTGCTCGATATGGCCGTGCGGCGAGAGGATCAGCGCCTCGGTGGCCCGGCCCGCGGGCAGCTCGCTGACGTGCTGGGTGAGCAGCAGATGCAGCCAGCTCAGCCGGTCGTCCCCGGTGACGGTGACGACTCCGCGGTGCGAGAGATCCACCAGTCCTGTGCCGTCGGCGAGGGCCCGTTGCTCACGGAACAGATCACCGTAGTGGGCGGCGACACCTTCGTCCTGTCCTTCGGCGGCGACGGCTCCGGGCAGTGACAGCAGAGGGCTCTTCATGGTGCTCAGCCTACGACTCGCCGTTCGCGGCGCGGGCGGCGCAGTTCCGGCACCTGCCGAAGATCGCGAAGTGCTTCATGTCCGTCGTGAAGCCGAAGTCCGCACGCAGCTTGGCGGTGAACTCCGCGGCCACCTCGACATCCGCCTCGATGACATGCGTGCAGTCCCGGCAGACCATGTGGATGTGATGGTGCCGGTCGGCGAGGTGGTACGTGGGAGCGCCGTGCCCGAGATGGGCGTGCGAGACGAGGCCCAGCTCCTCCAGCAGCTCCAGGGTCCGGTAGACGGTGGAGATGTTCACGCCGGAGGCGGTCCTGCGCACCTCGCACAGGATGTCGTCGGGTGTCGCGTGCTCCAGGGCGTCGACAGCTTCGAGGACAAGCTGCCGCTGAGGGGTCAGCCGGTACCCGCGCTGGCGCAGGTCGCTCTTCCAGTCGGTGCTCGCCACGCCCCCAGTGTAGGCAGGCGCGGCCGCGCGGGTGGCTCTACTTGAAGAAGGCGATGCCGTCGTCCGGGAGGTCGCCGAGGTCCTTGGCCCATGCCTCGACCTGGTCCGGGGACACGACCTTCTTCAGATGCGCCGACATGTACGGGCGCAGCGGGACCTCGGGGGTGGACTTCTCGCCCACCCACATCAGGTCGCCCTTCACATAGCCGTACAGCCGCTTGCCACCGCTGTAGGGCCCGGAGGCCGCCGTACGGGCCACCGCGTCGGTCACCAGGTCGATCTGCGGCTTCTGGTCGGCCAGCTCCCCGTACCAGACCTCCACCACGCCCTGGTCCCTGACCATCACGACCTCGACCTTGCGGTCCTTGTCGATCCGCCAGTAGCCCGCCTCGGACTCGATCGGCCTGACCTTCTTGCCCTCGTCGTCCAGCACCCAGGTGTGCGAGACGTACTCGACGAAGTCCCGGCCGTCGTGGCTGAAGGTGACCTCCTGGCCGAAGTTGGCCTTCTCGTCACCGGGGAAGTCGAAGACACCGACGCCCTCCCAGTTGCCGAGGAGGAAGGCCAGGGGAACAAGGTCCGGGTGCAGGTCGGACGGGATCTCGATCATGAGCAGCTCAGGCGATCTGTAGGGGTGAGGACGGGGTGACCAGCGTGCGGCGACCGGCGCGGGACGTCAGCGCTGACCCTGGTACAGCTTCTTCACGGCCAGAACGGTGAAGGCGAGCACGCCGACGCAGACGAGGACCAGCAGGGAAGTGAAGAAAGCCTCAAGCACGGCGTGCTCCTCGGATGAGCGGTATGGGCGGTAAGGGCCGGGCCCCAGCCTAATGGGTGGTGGCCCGGCCCTCTCGGCGAGGTACTCCGAGGTACGCGGGGACGCCCGGGGGTGCCCGACCGCCTCGGTTTCGTCGGTCTGCCACCTGACCGGCAGACCGGCGGAGTGGTGGGAGCCGCGCGGATTACAGTTCGGCGTATGCACTCCGCGAAGAAGCTCGTGATCAAAGTGACGGCCGGGGCCGACGCCCCCGAGCGCTGTTCCCAGGCCTTCACCGTGGCGGCGGTCGCCGTGGCCAGTGGGGTGGAGGTCTCGCTGTGGCTGACGGGTGAGTCCGCGTGGTTCGCCCTGCCTGGGCGGGCGGCGGAGTTCGAGCTGCCGCACTCCGCGCCGCTGCCCGAACTCATCGAGGCCATCCAGGCGGCCGGCCTGATCACGCTGTGCACGCAGTGCGCGGCACGGCGGGACATCACGGAGAAGGATGTGCTGGAGGGGGTTCGGATCGCCGGGGCCCAGGTCTTCGTCAGCGAGATCATGGCGGACGGCGTGCAGGCGCTCGTCTACTGACCGCCGCCCCTACGGATGGCCGCGCCTGCCGGGGGCCCGTCTGGCGCCCGGCTCGTCGCCGTGCTTCGCGCCGTACCGCTCCTGCCGCTCGTGGTCCTTCCTGTGGTCCAGCTCGTCCAGCCACTTCTCGGACTCGGTCGGGGCGTCGGCCGGTGGTTCGTCCCACCAGCGGTCGTCGGGGTCCTTCGTGTTGCCGACGATGGCCGCGGCCGGCGGAAGCAGCATCGCCACGATGCTCATGGCCACGGCGGCCGGGACCGAGATGTCGCGCACGAAGGTCCAGGCGGAGACGAAGAGGACCAGGCATCCGCCCATGAGCAGGAAGTACCGACGACGGCGTCGCGCGTACATATGTTCAGCGTACGCCCGGGAATGCCCGGATCGGCCCGGTCCGCGTGAACGGCCGGAGGGCCGCACCCCAGGGGGTACGGCCCTCGGCCGGTGAGCGAGAGCGCTCGGTCCGCGAAGAGCTCAGACCGCGATCGCGACCTCGGAGAGGCCCCCGGTCTGCGCGACGACCGTACGGTCCGCCGTGGCGCCCGGGACGAGGGCGCGCAGCGTCCACGTGCCCTCGGCCGCGTAGAAGCGGAACTGGCCGGTCGCCGAGGTCGGGACCTCCGCGGTGAATTCTCCGGTCGAGTCCAGCAGGCGTACGTAACCGGTGACGGGCTCGCCGTCGCGGGTCACGGAACCCTGGATGGTGGTCTCACCGGGCTTGATCGTCGAAGCGTCGGGGCCGCCGGCCTGTGCTCCACACATACTGTTCAGTCCTCCGGGTCGGGGCGTGATTACTTGTTGGCGCCGAGCTCGATCGGCACACCGACGAGCGAGCCGTACTCGGTCCACGAGCCGTCGTAGTTCTTGACGTTCTCGACACCGAGCAGCTCGTGCAGCACGAACCAGGTGAGCGCGGAGCGCTCGCCGATACGGCAGTAGGCGACGGTGTCCTTGGTCAGGTCCACCTGCTCCTCGGCGTAGAGCTCCTTGAGCTCGTCGTCCGACTTGAAGGTGCCGTCGTCGTTGGCGTTCTTGGACCACGGGATGTTGCGCGCGGTCGGGATGTGCCCCGGACGCTGCGACTGCTCCTGCGGAAGGTGCGCCGGAGCCAGCAGCTTGCCGCTGAACTCGTCGGGCGAGCGCACGTCGACCAGGTTCTGCGTGCCGATCGCGGCGACCGCGTCGTCACGGAAGGCGCGGATCGAGGTGTTCTGGGCCTTGGCCCGGTACGTGGTGGCGGCGCGCGTCGGGACGGCGTCGACCAGGTCGCGGGAGTCCAGCTCCCACTTCTTGCGGCCGCCGTCGAGGAGCTTGACGGAGTCGTGCCCGTACAGCTTGAAGTACCAGTAGGCGTAGGACGCGAACCAGTTGTTGTTGCCGCCGTAGAGGATGACGGTGTCGTCGTTGGCGATGCCCTTGGCCGACAGGAGCTTCTCGAAGCCCTCCTGGTCGACGAAGTCGCGGCGGACCGGGTCCTGGAGGTCCTTCTTCCAGTCGATCCTGACAGCGTTCTTGATGTGGTTCTTGTCGTAGGCCGAGGTGTCCTCGTCGACCTCGACGATGACCACCTTCGGGTCGTCGATGTGGGCCTCGACCCAGTCGGCGTCTACCAGGACGTCGCTGCGGCTCATGCTGTTCTCCTCCGGGGCAGTGGGCGGCGGGGTGCTGCGAGATGCGGGGGGCGCGGCTGCTGCCGCTGCTTCCGGGCACGGGGCCCGGGCCGGCGTACGGCGCGCGGGTGGCCCTGAGAATCTCGAAGGGCCGTACGGGAAACGGGACGCGAAAGTCCCGCTCAGACGGTGCGACAGAGCATGGCGGCGACGCGGCACAGGTCAACTGCCCGCCGCTTCGTGAAGTCCGCCTGTTGCGTCATACGTCCGATCGTAGGGACGTCCCGCCGGACATGTCACCGGCGTGTCACATCATGAGACTCGATCATCCGGAACGCGAGACGATCACCGGGCCGGAGCGGTGTCCGCCGACCGGCCGGCCGTCGGCGTCCCGCTGTCATCTGAGGAGCGGACGCCGACGTCTCACCATCCGGCTACCCGCCCTCCGGACCGCGTTGACTCTTCGGGTGCGTCAGCCGGTGAGGGAGACGTTCGTCCCGGCGCCGGAGAAGTGCAGACCGTCCTCGGCCGCCGTGACCTTGTCGAGCTTGATGGTCGACGGCAGCCCGTCGATCTTCAGGTCGTAATCGACCACGTCCCGCACCTGCTCGTCCATGCCCGGCACCGGCAGTTCCGGAAGGGTCGCGGCCGTCAGCCGGACCGTGTCACCGCCCTCCAGCGTCACCGTGCTGTACGCCGTGACGCTCCGGCCCGCCAGCAGCGCCTTGACCGTGTCCGGGATTTCGATGCCCGCGCCCTCCAGCACGTCCGTCAGCGGCCCCGAGACCTTGACCTGCCCCTTCGCGGCCCGCTCGGCACCGGCGTAGCCGACGGTCGCGCCCTTCGGCGCCGACTTGGCGAGGTCCGCGTACGAGATCCGGGCCGAGCCGTTGGCCTGCCCGGCCACGGCGGAGGAGAAGCTGCTGTCGATCGTGACGTCCTTCAGCTGGGCCTTGACCTCGGTCACCTGGACGTCATGGCCGTCAGCCCTGGCGTTGACGCCGTCGAGGCCGATCTCGACCTCGTCCAGCGAGGTGTTGAGGACCTGAGTCAGGAAGGGGAAGCCCTTGATGGACACGTCGGGCTGGGAGCTCAGCCCCGCGCTCGACCTGACCCGGTCGGCGACCTCGCCCTCGGCGAAGTACACCGCCGCCCGGTCCGCGGCCACGAACAGCCCGCCGAAGATCACGACGAATATCAGCAGTATCCGCAGTCCGCGCATGGTTCGGTGTCCCCTGCCCTGATCGTTTCTGCCCCCTGACGACCACGAACATAACGCCAGTCGGGTCGGCCGCGTGTCGGAGTGACCGACGAACGGCGCGGACGTACGGTTCCCCGCCCGTCCCCGCCTGCTGTGCGCCGTGCGTCACTCGGGGCCCGTCAGATCCGGTCAGAGTCCCGGTCAGGCCAGCATGCGGCCCAGCAGATAGACGGCGGGGGCGGCGGCCGTGAGCGGCAGCGCCACTCCGGCGGTCATGTGCACGAAGCGCGACGGGTAGTCGTAGCTCGCCGCGCGCAGCCCGACCAGCGCGCAGACGCCCGCGCCCAGCCCGAGCAGCGCGCCCTGGCTGCCCAGGTCCGTCATGCCGCCCGCGGCGATCCCGGCGCCCGCGCCGGCCAGCAGGGCCACCACGACGGAGGCGGCTCCCGGCAGCGGCAGCGCGCGGGCCACGGTCGCCGCGGCGACCGCCACTCCGCCGACGACCACCGCGTCCGGCACCGCCGCGAGCTGGCCGGTGGCGAGGATGGCGAGCGCGGCCGAGGCGACGGTGGCCATCAGGCCCGTCATCCGCTCGTCGGCGCTCGCGCGGCTGCGCAGCTGGAGGACGACGACCAGCAGCACCCACACACCGAGCGTGCCGATGATCGCGGCGGGGGCGTTCTCCCGGCCCGCCGCGAGCACGGCGATATCGGCGGTGATCCCGCCGAGGAAGGCGAGCGCGATGCCCTGCCTGGCCGGCCACATGCCGTTCAGCCGGAACCAGCCGGCCGCCGTGACGGCCTGGAGCAGGACGAGCGGAACGAGCAGCGCGTACGGCCCGAGGGCCGCGCCACCGGCCAGCAGCAGGCCGAGCAGGGCGGTCAGTCCGGCGGGCTGGATCCCCGGCGGGATGATCGGTGAGCGGCCCTCGGCGCGGGCGCGCTGGGCGTCGGTGATCCGGGCGTTGCCCATGGTGGTGGGCGCGCTGTAGCCGTCGGCGGAGCCGGTCGAGCCGGTGAGGGGTGTCGCGGCCGGGGCCGGGGACTGGGGCGCGTACGGCGACGGGACGGGCGACGGCACCTCCGGCGGTACGTTCGACGGCACCTCCGGAGGCAGCGGGTAGGCGGCCTGCGGCGGCAGATACGCGGTGTCGGCGGCGGCAGCGGCCTGCTGCGGCTGATACGCGTGGGCCTGGGCCGGAGCCTGGCCCTGCGCGGGCTGGTAGTACGGGCCGGGTCCGCCCTGTGACTGGACGTGCGGCTGGTACTGGGTGTCCCAGGTCTGGCCCTCCCACGTCTGCGCGGCGGGCTCCTGCTGAGCCGGGGGGTGGGGCTGGTACCGGGGCTCGGCCCAGCCCTGGGAGCCACCCGGGTCCTGGTACGCCCCGTTCACGCCGTAGGACGGCTGCTGCGGGCGGCCGTACTGGTCGTACGGGGCCTGGTCTCCGTACGGGCCCTGGCCATGTCCCTGGCCGTGACCCTGCCCCTGCCCCTGGCCCTGGCCGTACCGGTACTGCTGATCGTCGTCGCTCATGTGCTGCGGTTCACCCTCCTGCGAACGGCGGGAGCACCTCGACCGTGCCGCCCTCGGCAAGCCGTACGGTCTCATGCCCACGGGTCCCCACGGGGTCACCGTCGACGATGAAGGAACACCTCTGGAGTACGCGGACCAGCTCGCCCGGGTGCCTCACCCGCGCCGCGGCGAGCGCGTCGGCCAGGTTGTCCGCCGCGTACGGCTCCTCCGCCGTGCCCGCGGCGGCCTTGGCCGCGGCCCAGTAGCGGATCGTGCCCGATGCCATGGCGGCGCTCCTTTCGTCGGCTCCCATGATGGCCGACGGCGCCCGCGCGTCCGTCAGCCACTCCCCGAGACGGGCCAGCAGCGCGTCGTCGGCGGCGTTCTCCGCGTGGCCCATACCCGGTTCGAGCCACAGCTCGGCGGCGCCGGGAGCCGCGGCGCCGGCCAGCGCGCGGGGGTGGTCCAGCGGGAAGTACGGGTCGCGGTCGCCGTGTACGACGAGCAGCGGGACCGGCGCGATCAGCGGGACGGACTCGACCGGGGAGAGCGGCACGGGATCCCAGTCCCGGTCATGGATACGCGTACGCAGTCCGTAGCGGCCGACCAGCCGGCCCAGGGGCCGCGTCACCACCCAGTGCAGCCGCCGCATCGGGGCCGTTCCCCGGTAGAACCAGCGCGCGGGCGCACTCACGGCGGCCACCGCGTCGGTCCGCGCACCTGTGCGCCCCCTGTGCGACGCGGCATGGCGCAGCACCACGGATCCGCCCATGGAGAAGCCGACGGTCACGACACGCGAATGGCCCAGCGCGCGGGCCCATTCCACGGCCGCCGCCAGATCGAGGATCTCGCGGTCGCCGACCGTGGAGCGCCCGCCCGAGCGGCCGTGCCCGCGGAACGAGAAGGTGACGACGGCCGCACGCTGCGCGAACACCCGCGCCGCCCGTCGTACGGCGGGTTTTCCCACCGACCCGGTGAACCCGTGCGCGAGCACGATCGCGGTCCCGCCGTCCGCCCGGAAATCCCGCCCGAAACCCGCCGTACACGGCTCGTACACCGCCTCGATGGGGACCCCGTCCACGGTCCTGAGGACCGTGCGCCGGGTGCCCCGGGCACTCGGAGAATCTGGTGATCTGCGGGATTGACCCCCTGGCGCCGAGCACATGTGGGTTATTCTGCTGCGAAGAGGATCCGGGCAATGTAGCCCCCGGGTCCTTTTGTGTTTCCCGTCCGTTGTTACAGACAGATGACACAGACGGAAGACACGGACATCACGGCTGCGGGCCTCATCAGGGCGAGGGAGCCGCGGCCGGCACCACGCAGGACAAGCAGTGCCGCATACGTCCTCGCAGGGACCGAGGAGGAACCGACGTAATGGGCAAGCGAACCGTGTATGACAACAGTCCGGCCGAGGCAGGTGGGCGGCGATGAGTTCTCTGCTGCTCCTGACCAACGCGCTCCAGCCCTCGACGGAGGTGCTGCCGGCCCTGGGACTGCTGCTCCACAACGTGCGGGTGGCCCCCGCCGAAGGGCCCGCTCTCGTCGACACCCCCGGTGCCGATGTCATTCTGATCGACGGCCGGCGCGACCTTCCGCAGGTGCGGTCGCTCTGCCAGCTGCTCCGGTCCACCGGACCGGGCTGCCCGCTGATCCTCGTCGTGACGGAGGGCGGTCTCGCCGCCGTCACCGCGGACTGGGGCATCGACGACGTACTGCTCGACACGGCGGGTCCGGCCGAGGTCGAGGCCCGGCTGCGGCTCGCGATGGGCCGGCAGCAGATCTCGACCGACGACTCCCCGATGGAGATCCGCAACGGCGATCTGTCGGTGGACGAGGCGACCTACAGCGCGAAGCTCAAGGGGCGGGTCCTCGACCTGACCTTCAAGGAGTTCGAGCTGCTCAAGTACCTCGCACAGCACCCGGGCCGGGTCTTCACCCGGGCCCAGCTGCTCCAAGAGGTCTGGGGCTACGACTACTTCGGCGGTACGCGGACGGTAGACGTCCACGTACGGCGGCTGCGCGCGAAGCTCGGCCCCGAGCACGAGTCGCTGATCGGGACCGTACGGAACGTCGGCTATCGCTTCGTCACCCCGGAGAAGGGCGAGCGCGGCTCGGAGAAGTCCGACCGGGCGTCAGGTGACACCCGGTCGAATGCCGCCGCGGAGCCCGCTCGCAACGGGTCCCACAACGGGTCCCACCCCGAGCCCCGGCACGAGAAGGCCGAGACCTCCGGGGACGACGACATGGCCGCGAGACTGGACGCCGCGCAAGAAAGTGCCGTACGACCTGCCAAGCGGTAGGTCACCACGCGTAGACTCCGCGCGTGGCCAAGGTGACGCGAGACGATGTGGCACGACTGGCGGGTACGTCCACCGCCGTCGTCAGCTATGTCATCAACAACGGACCGAGGCCGGTCGCCCCGGCCACGCGCGAGCGGGTGGTCGCCGCGATCCAGGAGCTGGGCTACCGGCCCGACCGGGTCGCCCAGGCGATGGCCTCGCGGCGGACCGACCTCATAGGGGTCGTCGTGCCGGACGCGAGACAGCCCTTCTTCGCGGAGATGGCGCACGCGGTCGAACAAGCCGCGGCCGAGCGCGGGAAAATGGTGCTCGTCGGCAACTCCGACTACCGCAATGAGCGGGAGGTCCACTATCTGCGGGCCTTCCTGGGCATGCGGGTCTCGGGCCTGATCCTGGTCAGCCAGGGCCCGAGCGAGCGGGCGGCGGCCGAGATAGAGGCCTGGGACGCCCGGGTCGTGCTGCTGCACGAGCGGCCCGAGGGCATCGACGACGTGGCGGTCGTCACGGACGACATCGGCGGCGCCCAGCTCGCCACCCGTCATCTGCTGGAGCACGGCCATCCGTACGTGGCCTGCCTCGGCGGGGTCGAGTCCACCCCGGTCGTCGGCGACCCGGTGACCGACCACGTCGAGGGCTGGCGGCGGGCGATGCTGGAGGCCGGGCGGCCGGTGGAGGGGCGTCTGTTCCGGGCGCTCTACAACCGGTACGACGCGTACGAGGTCGCGCTGGAGCTGCTGGCGGGCCCCGACCGGCCGCCGGCGATCTTCTGCTCCACCGACGACCAGGCGATCGGGGTGCTGCGGGCCGCCCGCGAGCTGCGGATCGACGTCCCCGGCGAGCTGGCCGTGGCGGGCTTCGACAACGTCAAGGAAGCCGGGCTCACGGACCCGCCGCTGACGACGGTCTCCTCGGACCGGCCGGCGATGGCGCGGGCCGCGGTGGATCTCGTACTGGACGACGGGCTGCGGGTGGCGGGGTCGCGGCGGGAACGGGTGAAGCAGTTCCCGTCGGCGCTGATCGTGCGGCGCTCCTGCGGCTGCGGCTAGGCCCTGTCCGGGCGGACAGGGCCTAAGCGGTCGGGGCGGCTGCGGACAAGCCGCTGGGGCCTGGTCCCCGGCGGCCTTTATATAGGGCATACGCGCTTTTGTTGCCCTTCTCAGAACGCCCTCAGCTTGTTCTCATCTACGGCGCGGACAGTCGTTCCCATGACCGACTACTACCGCGGCAGCGGCGACGAAGACAGCACGCAGCAGCACCCCACCCAGGGGTACCAGGGACAGGGGTTCCAGGGCTCGGCGTATCCGCCGCCGCCCGCGTACGGTCCCACCATTCCCGGCGGCGGCACCGCCACCGCCACCCCTCACCGGCGCGCCAGGCGGCCGGTGGCCCTGCTCGCCGCGGTGGCCATCGCCGCGGCGGTCGTCGGCGGCGGTACGGCGGCCCTGGTCGGGAACTACACCGGCGGCGGCACGGACAGCGCCGGCACGACGGTCAGCGGGACGACGGTCTCGCAGAGCAGCGCGGGTACGGTGGCCGGGGTCGCCCAGGCCGTGTCCCCCGCCATCGTCGAGATCAACGCGACCTCCACGAGCGGTGAGGCCACCGGCTCCGGCGTGATCATCACGTCCGACGGCGAGATCATCACCAACAACCATGTGATCGCCGGGGCCGACTCGATAAAGGTCCGGCTCAGCACCGGTAAGAGCTACAACGCCAAGGTCGTGGGCACCGACCCGGACAAGGACCTCGCGCTGATCAAGCTGGAGGGCGCGAGCGGCCTGAAGACGGCCACGCTCGGCAACTCCGACCAGGTGAAGGTCGGTGACCAGGTGGTGGCGATCGGCTCGCCCGAGGGCCTGACCGGCACCGTGACCAGCGGCATCATCTCGGCGCTCAACCGCGATGTCACCGTGTCCAAGGAACAGGACCAGGGCCAGCAGCAGCAACCGCCGCGGGGCGGGGGCAACTGGCCGTTCGAGTTCGGCGGGCAGCAGTTCAACGGGGACACCGGCTCCTCGAAGACCACGTACAAGGCGCTCCAGACGGACGCCTCGCTCAACCCGGGCAACTCGGGTGGCGCGCTGATCAATATGAACGGCGAGATCATCGGCATCAACTCCGCGATGTACGCGCCGAGTTCATCGGCAGGGGCCGGTAGCTCCGGCGCCGGCAGCGTGGGGCTGGGCTTCGCCATCCCGGTCAACACCGTCAAGTCGGACCTCGCGGCACTGCGCTCCGGCGGCACCAG
Organism: Streptomyces scopuliridis; assembly: GCF_042790125.1. Classification (GTDB taxonomy): domain Bacteria; phylum Actinomycetota; class Actinomycetes; order Streptomycetales; family Streptomycetaceae; genus Streptomyces; species Streptomyces scopuliridis_A. The sequence goes on along the minus strand of NZ_JBHTZS010000008.1, from coordinate 37,679 downwards.
CTGAGCGCCGGGACGTGGCGCGAGCCGCCGCGGGAGGGGCGTGCGACGCTGGTAGTACGCGTCGCGCGCCGGCCATGCGACCGTTGTCCGACCGTTCCGCCGAGCCGACTGACGAGGTAGCAGCGACATGAGTCCCGCCGAAGGCGATCCCCAGCGGATCCTGATCGTCGACGACGAGCCCGCCGTACGCGAGGCTCTCCAGCGGAGCCTCGCCTTCGACGGGTACGGGACCGAGGTCGCCGTCGACGGCGTCGACGCGCTCGGCAAGGCCGCCGCCTACGATCCGGATCTGATCGTCCTCGACATCCAGATGCCGCGGATGGACGGTCTGACGGCGGCCCGCAGGCTCCGGGGGAGCGGCTCGAAGGTGCCGATCCTGATGCTGACGGCCCGCGACACGGTCGGTGACCGGGTCACGGGGCTGGACGCCGGCGCCGACGACTATCTGGTCAAACCCTTCGAGCTGGACGAACTGTTCGCCCGGATCCGCGCCCTGCTGCGACGCAGCTCGTACGCGGCGGCCACGGCCGGCGAGCAGCCCGACGACGATGTGCTGGCCTTCGCCGATCTGCGGATGGACCTGACGACGCGCGAAGTGATGCGCGGAAACCGGCGGGTGGAGCTGACCCGTACCGAATTCACCCTGCTGGAGATGTTCCTGGCGCACCCGAGGCAGGTGCTGACCAGGGAGCAGATCCTCAAGGCCGTGTGGGGCTTCGACTTCGAGCCGAGCTCCAACTCCCTGGATGTGTACGTGATGTATCTGCGCCGGAAGACCGAGAGCGGCGGCGAACCCCGGCTGGTCCACACGGTGCGGGGCGTGGGGTACGCGCTGCGCGCCGACACGGGGAGCGCCCCGGGCGGCGGGGCGGGCGCGGGGACGGGCGGCTCGGCGTGACCGGTCCGACGGGCTTGCTCCACCGGCTCCGTACCCTGCCACTGCGCTCCCGGCTCGCGCTGCTGGTCGCCACGGCGGTCGCGGTGGCGGTCGCGGTCGCGGCGGTGGCCTGCTGGCTGCTGACCCGCGCGCAGTTGGAGAGCGAGCTGGACAACTCGCTCAGGAACACCAGCGCCGGAGATCCCGCGGTACGGGACGCGCTCAACAACTGTGGCGCCCCGGTCAGTTCCGAGAACAGGGCCGGCTTCGCCTATGTCCAGGTGGTCCTGAGCGACGGCAGCCGCTGTGTGGCCTCGTTCTCGGAGCCGGTGAAGGTGCAGCCGCAGGATGTGGCGGTCGCCACCGGCACCCTGCGTCAGTCGCTCCACAACAGCGTCACCGACAGCGGCGCCAAGGTCCGCGTCTTCACGAAGGTCACCCCCTACGGGCCCGGCACCCAGGTCGCCGTGACCGTGTCCCGTCCCCTCACCGAGATCGACGCCTCCCTGAACCGGCTCGCCCTGCTGCTCACCGCCGTCGCCGGCGTCGGTGTGATCGGGGCGGGCGCGGCCGGGCTCTGGGTCGCCAGGTCGGGGCTGCGGCCCGTCGACGGTCTGACCCGGGCCGTCGAGCATGTGGCGAGGACCGAGGATCTCGCTGTCCGTATCCCCGTCGAGGGCGAGGACGAGATCGCCCGGCTGTCCCGCTCGTTCAACTCCATGACCGCCGCCCTCGCGTCGTCCCGGGACCGGCAGTCCCGGCTGATCGCCGACGCGGGGCACGAGCTGCGGACCCCGCTCACCTCGCTCCGTACGAACATCGAGCTGCTCGCCCGCAGCGAGGAGACGGGCCGGGCGATCCCGCCCGACGACCGCAAGGCGCTCATGGCGTCCGTCAAGGCGCAGATGACCGAGCTGGCCGCGCTCATCGGCGATCTCCAGGAGCTGTCGCGCCCGGAGGCCGCGGATCCGGGGCCTCTCCAGGTCGTGGCGCTGCACACCGCCGTCGAGAGCGCCCTGGAGCGGGCGCGGCTGCGCGGACCCGATCTGGCCATCAGCGCCGAGCTGAACCCCTGGTACGTACGGGCCGAGCCGGCCGCCCTCGAACGGGCGCTGGTCAACGTCCTGGACAACGCGGTGAAGTTCAGCCCGTCCGGCGGCTCGGTGGAGGTCTCGCTGAGCGCGCGCGGCGAGCTGACCGTACGGGACCACGGCCCGGGTATCCCGGCCGACGAACTGCCGCATGTCTTCGAACGGTTCTGGCGCTCGCCGTCGGCACGTGCGCTGCCCGGCTCGGGTCTCGGGCTGTCGATCGTGGCGCGTACAGTCCAGCAGACGGGCGGCGAGATCGCGCTGCGCCACGCGGCGGGCGGCGGGACGGTGGCGGCGATCCGTATCCCAGGGGCGCCGACGCCACCGCCGGAGACCCCCGGTCTCGGCTGAGCCCCCTGTCTCGGCTGAGCCCCCCGGAACCGGCTGGGATCTCTGTGCGGCCGGTTCCGGAGGGTTTCGCTTCTCGCCGCGTCAGCCGTTCCTACCGCGTCAGCCGTTGTGGCGGATGAGCGACTCGACCAGTCCGGGCCGGGTCGCGGGGAAGTCCAGCGGTACGATCCCGAGCCCGCGCCAGCCGCTCGCCTCGGCCCCGTCGAGGAAGGTGTGGACCTGCGGGTTCAGCCGGTCGGAGTTCCAGCGGGGCGGCAGCAGGGCGGCCGTGCTGACGTAGTTGATGTACATCTTCCCCGGCTGCTGGGCCGCCTTGCGGAAGTGCGCCTCGATCTTGGGGTACTTGGCGCCGGGCTCCGCCTGGTAGTCGTCCTGGATGTCGAAGAGCCCGCCGTCCCCGTAGCGCACCCCCGGCAGTCCCCCGTTGTCCGCGAGCAGGACGACCCGTCCGCGCGCCTCGCCGAGCGTCGGGAGGTTGCCGTCCAGCCGGAAGAGGGAGCGCCAGCCCTTGCCGTCGAGATAGGTGTCGAAGATCCGCCGGAACTCCGCGTCGCTCTCCCCCGAGTACTCCTGCTTGACGCGCATCAGGACGGTCTCGGAGGGGTTGGCCCGGAGGAAGTCCCGGCAGGCGTTCAGCACATCGTCGAAGTTCAGGTTCTGGTAGAACGCGGCGTGGTGGATGGTGAACGCGTTCTCGAACGCGCGGCAGCGGACGTCGAGGAAGCGCACGCCGCTGTTCAACTGCTCGGCGATGGTGGTGTCCTGGCAGGCCACCCAGAGACCGCCGGTGCGCGCGCCGGAGTTGTGCGTGCCGGGGATGGTCAGCCGCTGTACGGGGGTGGAGTCGGCGAAGCCGCCCATCCAGTCGTACGTGGCGAGCGTGCGTCGTGGCGCGGCCTCGGCCGGGGCCGCGCCGATCAGGGCGGCGGAAACAGCGAACGCGCCGGCCAAGAAGCTCCGGCGCGTACCGGTATGCGTGCTCATGCGAGGGTGCCTCCGTCAGGCGTGGGGGGTCAGCCCTCGGATTATGACCGGTACACGACACGCAAGGAACAGCGCGGAAGGTCAGTCTTCCCGTCAGCCCTCGAAGTCGACCGAACCGCTCACGTGCGCCCAGCGTTTGTCCTCGGCGCCGGTCCGCTCCAGCTCGGCGGTGGCGTACCGGAGGGCGTCGCTCCCGAGGAGCAGATGCAGCGGGGGCTCGTCCTCGTCGGCGATGCCGATCAGGGCGCGGGCGGCCTTGACGGGGTCGATGGGCTCCTTGCCGCTGCCGGCACGCAGGCGCTCGGTCATCGCGCCGACGGTCGGCCGATAGGCGTCGCCGAAGGACGGCACCTCCATCGAGGAGCCGGCCCAGTCGGTACGCATGCCGCCGGGCTCGGCCACGGTCACCTTGATCCCCAGCGGCGCGACCTCCTGCCGGAGCACGCCGGAGAAGCCCTCGACGGCGAACTTGGCGCTCTGGTAGGCACCCAGACCCGGCGCGGTGATCCGGCCGCCGACGGAGGCGATCTGGATGAAGTGGCCGCCGCCCTGGCGCCGCATCACCGGCAGGGCGGCCTTGGTGACGAGGACCGTACCGAAGAACACGGCCTCCACCTGGGCGCGGAAGTCGTCCATGGCGACCTCCTCGATGGGGGCCATATTGGCGTAACCGGCGTTGTTGACGACGACATCGATCCGTCCGAAGCGCTCGACGGCGCTCCGTACGGCACTCTCGGCCAGCGCCTGGTCCGTGACGTCCAGGGCCACGGGCAGAACGCTGTCCCCGTACGTGCCGACCAGCCCGGCAAGCGTCTCGGTACGGCGCGCGGTCGCGACGACGCGCTTGCCGGCCGCCAGGGCCTCCTCCGCGAGGGCGAGTCCCAGACCCCGGGAAGCGCCGGTGATGAACCAGACCTGCTCGGACATGCTGCTCTCCGTTCACGAGTCATAACGCACGATGCTTGCGTTAAGCGTAACGCATGACACTTGCGTTATGCGACCGTAGGGTGAGGGCATGGAAACCATTGAGCCCGGCTTCCAGCGGGCCCGCACCCCGGAGCGCAAGCGGCAGCGCGCCGACGATCTCCTCGACGCCGCCCGCCGGCTGGCCCGGGACGAGGGTGTGCGAGCGGTGACCCTGACCGAGATCGCCACCAGCGCCGGCGTGCATGTGTCCGCCGTGCGCAGGTACTTCGAGTCACGCGAGGAGATCTTCCTGCGGCTCGCCGAGGAGGGCTGGCGGGAGTGGGCCGAGGCTCTACGGGACCGGCTCGTCCCGGGGGCGACGGTCACGCCGTACGGCCTGGCGACGGCGCTGGCGGACACGCTCGGCGAACGTCCGCTCTTCTGCGACCTGCTCGCCCACGCCCCGCTCAGCCTGGAACGGGCGGTCTCCGCGGATGTGGTGCGCGCCTTCAAGCTCAGCGCCGTGGCGGCGGCCCACGACCTCGCGGAAACGCTGGCCACCGCGCTCCCGGATCTCGGCCGGGACGCCGCCCTCGACCTCGTGACGACGGCCATGGCGCTGGCGCAGTCCCTCTGGCAGATCTCCCACCCACCGGAGACCCTCGCCACGCTCTACCGCGAGGACCCCCGCCTGGCCCACGCCGCCGTGGATTTCACACCACGCCTGACGCGCCTGCTCCATGCGACGGTGCTGGGCCTGATGGCCGCCGGGGCCGGGGCCGGGACCGAGGCGTAGTCGGGGTCACCCGCGGCCGGCGGGCCGACGGCCCGCACGCCGAAGGGCGGTGAGCCCATGGCCCACCGCCCCTCGGTGTTACGCGACGTCCGCCGGCGCTACTTCAGGATCGTGATCCTGTTCGCCGCCGGCGGGGCCAGCGGCGCCTGCGCCGAGGAGTTCGCCGCCAGGTAGGCGTTGAAGAGGTCCAGGTCCGACGGGCCGACCAGCTTGTTCTTGCCCTGGGCGAACACCGTGAAGCCGTCGCCGCCGCCGCCGAGGAACTCGTTCATCGCGACGCGGTACGTCTTCGCCGGGTCGATCGCCTCACCGTTCAGCTTCACCGTGTCGGTGAGGACACGGTCCGCGCCCGTCTTCCTCAGGTCCAGGGTGTACGTGAAGCCGTCCGACACCTGAAGGTACTTCGGGGAGGCGGCGTTCGGGCCGCTCACCTGCTGCTGGAGCGCGGTGATGAGCTGAGCACCCGTCAGGTCGAGCACATTCATCATGTTGGTGAACGGCTGGACCGTGAAGGCCTCGCCGTAGGTCACCACGCCGTCGCCCTCCTTGCCCGACGCCGTGTAGACCAGGTCCGCCCTGATGCCGCCCGGGTTCATGAAGGCGATCTGCGCGCCGCCCTTGTCGGCCGGCGCCGTGCCCGCGAGCTGGGCGTCCGCGATCACATCGCCGAGCGGGGTCTCCTCGGTCGTCGCGCCGCGGCCGTTGATGTCCGCGGAGATGAAGCCCTGCGGGGCGCCGGCGATCGGCGCGGCCAGCTTGTTCCAGTCCTCGATCAGCGTGGTCATGTCCTTGGCCTTGGCCTGGTCACGGCTGACGATGTGGTTCGCCGACTTCACGCTCGTCCGCACGATGTCGTTGGTGCGACGGTCGTAGGTGAGCGTGGTGTCCGTGTAGAGCTTGCCGAACGACGAGGCGGACGTGACCAGACGCGGGTTGCCGGACGGGTCCGGGATCGTGCACGCGTACGCCTGGTGCGTGTGGCCGGTCACCAGCGCGTCGACCTTCGGCGAGATGCCCTTGGCGATGTCGACGATCGGCCCGGAGATGCCGTCACCGGCGCCGGGGCTGTCGCAGTCGTAGTTGTACGCGGTGGACGCGGGCGCGCCGCCCTCGTGGATCAGCGCGACGATCGACTTGACGCCCTGCCGGTCCAGCTCCTGCGCGTACTTGTTGACCGTCTCGATCTCGTCGTGGAACTTGAGTCCCTTGACGCCCTCGGCGGTCACGACGTTCGGGGTGCCCTCCAGGGTCACTCCGATGAAGCCGATCTTGACGCCGTTCTTCTTCCAGACCGTGTACGGCTTGAGGACCGGCTTGCCGGTCTTCTCCGACGTCACATTGGCGGCGAGGTACGGGAAGTCGGCGCCCTTGAACTTACGCCCCTTCTGGTAGCAGCCCTCGGTCGGGTGGCAGCCGCCGTTCTGGAGGCGGGCCAGCTCGGTGGCGCCCTCGTCGAACTCGTGGTTGCCGACGGTCGTCACATCGAGGTCGATCTTGTTGAGCGCCTCGATGGTGGGCTCGTCGTGGAAGAGGCCGGACAGCAGCGGGCTCGCGCCCACCATGTCGCCGCCGGCCGCCGTGATGGAGTACTCGTTGCCCTTGCGCGCGTTGCGCAGCGAGGTCGCGAGGTACTCGATACCACCGGCGGGGGAGGTCTTGGTCGTACCGTCGGCCAGCTTCTCGGTGACGTTGGCGGCGGAGCCCGTGGGCGCCTCCAGGTTGCCGTGCAGGTCGTTGAAGGACAGCAGCTGTACGTCAACGGTGTTCGGCTTGTGACCGCCGTTGCCCTTGTCCTGGCCGGCCATGGCCGGCAACGCGGCGACGAGCGCGCCAACGGTGGCGAGGCCCGCGGCGGTGGCGAGTATCCGCCTCGCCTTGCGCTTCTTGTGCGGTCTCGGTGACATTGGTCCCCTTGTGAATCGTGCTGTGAGCTGTGCGCGCTGCGGCGCCGGGTTTTTCAAGATCGCGCGTCTCTTGAGAATCATGAAAAGTCAGACTCTGATGAAGACTGCGAGCGGCAGCCTAGAGTCAACGCGCGTAGCACGACAGGGGGTGCTGGGTTACAAGCTGGTTGCCGTTACGCGTGCGGCAGCTGTCGTGGCCGGGGCCATACCACCTCCCCCCGCACGCCGGGCCGTACCCTCGACCCATGACTGACGCAGTAGCCCACGAGCCCGGCCGGCAGATCCAGACCCTCGACGCGCTCACCCCCCAGCAGGCCGAGGACGTACTCGCCCTGCTGGCGGAGGCCGCCGCCTCGGACGGGGTGCAGGCGGTCTCCGAGCAGGGCCGGCTCCAGTTGCGCGGCGGGCGCCGGGAGGGCGTACGGCACTTCCTGCTGACCGTCGACGGCGAACTCGTCGGCTACGGACAGCTGGAGGACACCGACCCCATCGAGGCCCCGGCCGCGGAGCTGGTCGTACGTCCCGGGCTCCGTGGCCGGGGCCATGGCCGGGCGCTGGGTACGGCGCTGCTGGGCGCGTCCGGGAAGCGGCTGCGGGTGTGGGCGCACGGCGGCAGGTCGGCCGCCCGGCATCTGGCCCAGGTGCTCGGGCTGACCCTCTTCCGTGAACTGCGCCAGCTGCGGCGCCCGCTGGTCCCGCCGGCGATCCCCGAACCGGTGCTGCCCGCCGGGGTCACCGTCCGTACGTTCGTCCCCGGCCAGGACGACGCGGCCTGGCTCGCGGTCAACGCCGCGGCCTTCGCCCACCACCCCGAGCAGGGCGCGCTGACCCAGCGGGACCTGGACGACCGTACCGCCGAGCCGTGGTTCGACCCGAAGGGCTTCTTCCTGGCCGAGCGCGACGGCGAGCTGGTCGGTTTCCACTGGACCAAGGTGCACGCCGAGGAGCAGCTCGGTGAGGTGTACGTCCTCGGCATCAGGCCCGACGCGCAGGGCGGCGGGCTCGGCAAGGCGCTCACCGCGATCGGGCTGCGGCATCTGGCGGCGCAGGGGCTGCCGACCGCGATGCTCTATGTGGACGCCGACAACACGGCGGCCCTGACGGTGTACGAGCGGCTCGGCTTCAGCACGCACGAGGTCGATCTCATGTACCGCACGGAGTCCTGAACCCGCGGATACAGGGAGTTAAGGGGCGGCGTCCTTGACGCCGCCCCTTTCTTGCAGGACCCTTTCACTACTTCCCTAGTGAAAGGGTGGTTGCGGGTGATCGAATACCGCATCGACCGGCGCAGCGGGGTGGCCACCTACCTCCAGATCGTCCAGCAGACCAAACAGGCCCTGCGTCTGGGCCTGTTGGAGCCCGGCGACAAACTGCCCACCGCGCGCGAGGTGGTGGCGGCCACCGCCATCAACCCCAACACCGTGCTCAAGGCGTACCGCGAGCTGGAGCGCGAAGGGCTGGCCGAAGGGCGCCGCGGGCTCGGCACATTCGTACGGGGCACCCTCGGCCGGGGCTCGGCCGACAGCGCGCTGCGGACGGAGCTGGCCGCCTGGGCGGACCGCGCCCGCGCCGGGGGACTCGACAAGGAAGACGTGACCGCGCTCTTCACCTCCGTGGTCGAAGAGCGCTTCGAAGAACACAGCAAGGGGGACGACGCATGACTGTGGCGGCGATCGAGGCGACCGGCCTCGGCAAACGCTTCGCGGGAGGCAGACGGCGCGAGCGCTGGGCGCTGCGCGGCTGTTCGTTCCGGATCCCCGCCGGGCGCGTCTGCGCCCTCGTCGGCCCGAACGGCGCCGGCAAATCCACGCTGCTCGCCCACGCGGCCGGGCTGCTCGCTCCCACCGAGGGATCCGTACGCGTCCTGGGCACGGCACCGGCCGACGCCCGCGCGCACCTCGCGTATGTCGCCCAGGACAAACCGCTGTACCCGCAGCTGACGGTCGGTGAGACGCTGCGCATGGGCCGCGAGCTGAACCCGGAGCGCTGGGACGCGGGCGCCGCCGAGCGGATCATCGAGGGCGGCGGCCCGGGGAGCGCGCTCGATCACGGCCTGCGGGTCAGGTCGCTCTCCGGCGGCCAGCGCACCCGCGTCGCGCTCGCCCTCGCGCTCGGCAAGCGGCCCGAACTGCTGCTGCTGGACGAGCCGATGGCGGATCTCGACCCGCTGGCGCGCCATCAGCTGATGGGCGCCCTGATGGCGGGCGCGGCGGAACACGGCACCACCGTCGTGATCTCCTCGCACATCCTCACGGAACTGGCCGACGCCTGCGACTATCTGCTGCTCGTGGACGGCGGCCGGGTGCGGCTCGGGGGCGAGGTGGAGGACATCCTCGGCGCGCACCGGCTGGTGAGCGGGGCGGCCCGGGATCTGGACGATCTGGCGCCGCACACAGTCGTCGAGTCCCGTACGGCGGGGCGCGGACGGACCGCGCTGATCCGGCCGGAAGGACCGCTGGACAGCGCCTGGCAGACCACCGAACCCTCCCTGGAGGAACTGCTGTTGGCGCATCTGCGCTCCCCGGACGCGCCCGTCCTGCTCACCCCGAGCGCCGAACCTCCCCCGGGCGACGGGAACGGGAACGGAACCGGCGAGCGCGGCCGTACGGCGGTGGCGGCATGAGCGCACCGATCCTGCGCGGCCCGGCCTGGGTCGCCGTACGCCAGCACCGGCGCGCACTGTGGGCGGGACTGGCGCTCCTGGTGCTCACGATCGGAGTCCAGGCCGCGGCTCGGCTCTGGGTGAATTCGGCGGAGACCACCGGCAGCTGCGACAGCGGGGAGCGGAAGGCCTGTGCCGCCCTTTCGACCGCGGACGGCTGGTATCGCTGGGCTGAGACCTACGGCGGAGCGGCCGTCGTCCTGCTGCCGCTGCTCGTCGCGGCGTTCGTCGCGGGCCCGCTGATCGCGCGGGAGCTGGAATCCGGAACGTACAAACTGGCCTGGACCCAGTCGGTGCCGCCCGCCCGCTGGCTCGCCTCGAAGCTCGCCGTGTCCGCCGCTGTCACCGTCGTCGGCACGGCCCTCCTCGTCATTACGTTCCGCTGGACCAGGTCCTATGTCCGGCTCGGCTGGGTCTTCCCGCGCAGCTGGAGCGACGGTGGCTACCCCGCCCTCGGCCCGACCGCCATCGCCTATGTCCTGCTGGCGGTCGCCGTCGGCGCCCTCGTCGGCATGCTCACCCGCCGTACCGTCGTGGCGATGGCCGCCGGCGTGCTCGCCACGGGAGCGGTCGTGGCCGTATTCGACGTGGTGCGCCCCTTCCTGTGGCCGGTCGTCACGGCCTCGGGCGGGGCACGCTTCCCGGATGACGCCTGGCACGTGCAGCAGGGCGTCATCCTCGCCGACGGCAGCCGGATGACCAACGAGGAATGCTGGGACATCGGACTCTCGACGTCGCCGTGCGCGAAGTCCCCGAGGGACGCGTTCTTCACCGACTTCCACCCCGCCTCCCATTTCTGGCCCCTCCAGCTCATGGAGACCGGGATCGTCCTGGTCCTGGCCGCCGTGGTCGTCTTCGCGGCCTTCCGGGTGCTGCGCCGCAGCCACGCCTGACGTCCGGGTCCGACGCCCGCGTCCGAGCACCGGCCCGAGGCGGTGGCCCCCACCCGGGGCCACCGCCTCACCCAGCGCTACGGTGGGGTTCCCCAGAGGCACACATCGCCCCCGGGGAGCCCCGTCCCGCTTCCCTTCACGTCATGTCGCCGTTACCAGCCATTCAGACGCTCTTGCGACCCTCTCTGAATGCAGCCCGCTGTGCCCCCCACGCCGAACGGCAGGACCAACGGCAGGATCCATCTCGCCCCTGCTCTCTCCGACGCGCCCGTCGTGCCCTCGGCGCGGAACAATAGGGACATGAGCCAGCAGCCCGCCGAGGTACCGGTCCAGCACACTCAGCCGTCCGTAGGCTTCATAGCCGCCCACCGGCCGCACACCGTGGCCGCGACCAGCTCCGACCTCGAACCCGATCTCGACGCCGATCTGGACGCGTACGAGGAGGAGCCCGGCCCGGACGGCACCGACCTGCCCCAGGGCAGGTTCCTCGACCGTGAGCGCAGCTGGCTCGCGTTCAACGAACGGGTCCTGGAACTCGCCGAGGACCCCACCACACCGCTCCTCGAACGGGCTAACTTCCTCGCCATCTTCGCGTCCAACCTGGACGAGTTCTTCATGGTCAGGGTGGCCGGCCTGAAGCGGCGCATCGCGACCGGTGTCGCCACCCGCTCCGCCTCCGGCCTCCAGCCGCGCGAGGTGCTGGATCTGATCTGGACCCGCTCGCGCGAGCTCATGGCCCGGCACGCCGCCTGCTACCAGCAGGATGTCGCCCCTGCCCTGGCCGACGAGGGCATACACATCATCCGCTGGCCCGAGCTGACCGAGAAGGAGCAGGCGCGGCTCTTCACGCTCTTCCGCCAGCAGATCTTCCCGGTCCTCACGCCCCTCGCCGTGGACCCGGCGCACCCCTTCCCGTACATCTCCGGCCTCTCGCTCAACCTGGCCGTGACCGTACGCAACCCGGTGAGCGGCCACCGTCACTTCGCGCGGGTCAAGGTGCCGCCGCTGCTCTCCCGCTTCCTGGAGGCGTCCCCCTCGCGGTACGTGCCGCTGGAGGACGTGATCGCCGCCCACCTGGAGGAGCTGTTCCCCGGGATGGAGGTGCTGGCGCACCACATGTTCCGGGTCACGCGCAACGAGGACCTGGAGGTGGAGGAGGACGACGCCGAGAACCTCCTCAAGGCGCTGGAGAAGGAGCTCATGCGGCGCCGCTTCGGCCCGCCGGTCCGGCTGGAGGTCGAGGAGGACATCGCCCCGGACATCCTCGACCGGCTGGTGCGCGAGCTGAAGGTGACCGACGCGGAGGTCTACCCGCTGCCGGGGCCGCTGGATCTCACCGGGCTCTTCGGGGTCGCCTCGCTGGACCGGCCCGAGCTGAAGTACCCGAAGTTCATCGCGGGGACGAACCGCCAGCTCGCCGAGGTGGAGTCCGCCTCCGCGCCCGACATCTTCGCGGCCCTGCGCAACCGTGACGTGCTCCTGCACCACCCGTACGACTCGTTCTCGACCTCCGTCCAGGCGTTCCTGGAGCAGGCCGCGGCCGACCCGGACGTCCTGGCCATCAAGCAGACGCTGTACCGCACGTCCGGCGACTCCCCGATCGTGGACGCGCTGATAGACGCCGCGGAGTCCGGCAAGCAGGTCCTCGTCCTCGTCGAGATCAAGGCCCGCTTCGACGAGCAGGCCAACATCACCTGGGCGCGCAAGCTGGAGGAGGCCGGCTGCCATGTGGTCTACGGCCTGGTCGGACTGAAGACGCACTGCAAGCTCTCGCTGGTGGTACGGCAGGAGGGCGAGTCCCTGCGCCGCTACAGCCATGTCGGCACCGGCAACTACCACCCGAAGACGGCGCGGCTGTACGAGGACCTCGGCCTGCTCACCGCGGACCAGCAGGTCGGCGCGGATCTGTCCGACCTGTTCAACCGGCTGTCCGGCTACTCGCGCCGGGAGACCTACCGGCGGCTGCTGGTCGCCCCGAAGTCGCTGCGCGACGGGCTCATCTCCCGGATCAACAAGGAAGTGGCGCACCACCGCGCCGGCCGCCCGGCCTCCGTCCGTATCAAGGTCAACTCGATCGTGGACGAAGCGTTCATCGACGCCTGTTACCGGGCCTCGCAGGCCGGGGTGCCGGTGGACATCTGGGTCCGCGGGATCTGTGCCGTACGCCCCGGGGTCGCCGGCCTCTCCGAGAACATCCGGGTCCGCTCGATCCTCGGCCGCTTCCTGGAACACTCCCGGATCTTCGCCTTCGGCAACGGCGGGGAACCCGAGGTCTGGATCGGCAGCGCCGACATGATGCACCGCAATCTGGACCGCCGTATCGAAGCCCTCGTCCGGATCACCGATCCGGCCCACCGCGCGTCGATAACCCGGCTGATGGAGACAGGGATGTCCGACACCACGTCCTCCTGGCACCTCGGCGCGGACGGCAACTGGACCCGGCACTCCACGGACGCGGAGGGCCAGCCGCTGCGGAACGTACAGGAAATGCTCATAGACGCCCGGAGGCGCCGGCGTGCAGCACCATGAAGTGGACACCGACCGGCTTACCGCGTCCGGCCCCGACGGGCTGACCGCGGGCGAGGTCCTGGCCGGCTATCTGCACTCCCACGCCGGTGACTTCCTGCGCGGCCTGCGGCTGTACGGGGAGAGCGGCGCGGACACGGCGGCGGCCGACTCGGCCGCCCTGACACTGCGCGGCGCGGCGCGCCGGATCGGGGGCGGTCTGCATACGTTCCGGCCGCTGCTGGACCCCGGCTGGGCCGACCAGCTCCGTACGGAACTGGGCTGGCTGTCCGGCACGCTGGCCCAGGAACACGCCTGCACGGCCCGGTTGCACCGGCTGGTGGGAGCGTTGGCCAGGCTCTCGGGCGCGGCGCCCGTGCCCGTCGCCGTACCGGCCTCCGCGCTCGGTTCCGTACCCGGCGCGCGGGCGGGGGCCGACCCCGGCGGGCCGCCCGGGACGCTCACCGTCGGCGCGTCCCGCGCGGGCGCGCTGCTGGAGCGACAGCTGACCCTCGCCCGGACGCGTGCCCACTCGGCGGCGCTCCAGGCGCTCGGCTCGTCCCGCTTCCACGCGGTGGCGGACGCGGTGGCCGTACTGGCCTCCGAAGTACCGCTGGCACCGCTCGCGAGCGCCCCGGCCGTCGAGGTGCTCGCCGGACCCGGCGAGGCCACCGAGCGGCAGCTGCTGGACGCCGTCGCCGCCCTGCCGCTGGCGCGGGCCGCCCATCCGTACAACGCGGAGGCGCTGGTCCACGGCCTGGCGACCTCGTCGGAGGGCGAGACGCAGGACGCCCCCTGGCATCAGGTACGGCAGTTGCTGCGGCTGCACCGGTACGCCCAGGAGGTGTGGTGCCCCGGCGGCGCCCCCGACCCGGTGCTGCTGGGCGCGGGCCAGGCGCTGGACCGGCACCGCGACGCGGCCGAGGCGGCGGCTGCCGCGGCGAACGCGGCCCGCACCCCGCGGATCGCGCCGACCACGGCGTACGCCCTGGGCGTGCTGCACGCGGACCAGCGCCATGAGGTGGAGGCGGCGCGCTTCGCGTTCCAGCAGGTGTGGCAGCAGGCGGCGGTGGCGCGGTGAGCACGACGCCGGGCACCGGACCGGGCACCGGGCCCGAGGGCCGCTCCGGGCCCGAGCGGCGCGGGCAGGGCCTCGTCCGCGCGGGCGGGTGCGTGCTCTGGCGCCGCTCGCCGTACGGGGACGGCGGTACGGAGATCTGTCTCGTGCACCGCCCCAAGTACGACGACTGGTCCCACCCCAAGGGCAAGCTCAAGCGCGCGGAGGACCCGCTGGCCGGGGCGCTGCGCGAGGTCCTGGAGGAGACGGGCCACCACTGTGTGCCCGGGTCCCGGCTCGGCACCGTGCGCTATCTGGCACAGGGCCGCCCCAAAGAGGTCACGTACTGGGCGGCCGAGGCGACGGAAGGGACGTTCATCCCGAACGACGAGGTCGACCTCATAGCGTGGCTGACCCCGCCGGAGGCCCGCGACCGGCTGACGCAGCCCCGCGACCGGCTGCTGGTGGACGCGCTCCTGAACGCGCTGCACGCGACGTAGGGCCTGTCCGGCGAGTACGTCCGAAGCAGCCCCCCGGCACGGCTTATCGCCCCTCCCGCCACGGAGCGCACTCGTACCCCGTACGCACCCCCCGTAGGCCGGCCGGGTGACCCCCACGCCCGCCAGAACCACACCGCCCCGCGAGGTTCACCTTCCGTTCACTCGCCCCCGTCGGCGGCTTCACCTGATCTGCCTAATTTCGGCCTTACACGGTGACGGTGACAGTGCCGCACCAGCCACCCCGACGCACGCCGCCGTAAAAAGACTCGGACCGGCGGCTCCTGGAAGGAAACACCCGAAGTGAAGCTTCAGCGCAAGAACGGGCTGCGCGCCACCGCGCTCGGTGCCCTCGCCGTCTCCGGCGCCCTGGTTCTCACGGCGTGCGGTTCGGACAACAACGCCGAGGGCGGCGACGCGTCCTCCAAGCCCTCCGCCGCGACGAGCGCGGTGTGCAAGGACGCCAAGGGCCAGCTGCTCGCGTCCGGTTCCAGCGCACAGAAGAACGCCATGGACCTCTGGGTCAAGAACTACATGGCCAGCTGCACCGGCGTCGAGGTCAACTACAAGTCCTCGTCGTCCGGCGAAGGCATCGTCGCCTTCAACCAGGGCACGGTCGGCTTCGCCGGCTCCGACTCGGCGCTGAAGCCCGAAGAGGTCGCCGACTCGAAGAAGGTCTGCACCGGCGGCCAGGGCATCAACCTGCCGATGGTCGGCGGACCGATCGCGATCGGTTACCACCTGGAGGGTGTGGACAGCCTCGTCCTCGACGCCCCCACGCTCGCCAAGATCTTCGACAGCAAGATCAAGAGCTGGGACGACGCCGCGATCAAGGCGCTCAACCCCGACGCCAAGCTCCCCAAGAAGCCGATCCAGGCCTTCCACCGCTCCGAGGACTCCGGCACCACGCAGAACCTCGGCAAGTACCTGGGCGCCACGGCCGCGTCCGACTGGAAGTACGAGGCCGAGAAGAAGTGGCCCGCCCCCGGCGGCCAGGCGGCCTCCGGCTCCTCCGGTGTCGCCACCCAGGTGAAGCAGGTCGACGGCTCGATCGGTTACTTCGAGCTCTCCTACGCCACCTCGCAGCAGATCTCGACGGTCAAGATCGACACGGGTGCCGCGGCCCCGGTCGAGGCGACCTCCGAGAACGCCTCCAAGGCCATCGCCGCCGCCAAGATCAAGGGCACCGGCAAGGACCTGGCTCTCGACCTCGACTACGCCACCAAGGCCGACGGTGCCTACCCGATCGTCCTGGTGACCTACGAGATCGCCTGTGACAAGGGCAACAAGCCCGAGACCCTGGCCACGGTCAAGTCCTTCCTGACCTACACCGCCAGCGCCGACGGCCAGAAGCTGCTCTCCGAGGCCGGCTACGCGCCGATCCCGGCCGAGATCAACGCCAAGGTCCGCGAGACGGTCGCCTCCCTCTCGTAACCACAGAACAACAGGTGACGGCCGCCGGTCCGGGGGATCTCTCCGGACCGGCGGCCTCCACCTCATCCGGTGCACCGCCGCCAGGGGAGCCAGCACTCCCCCACACAGACCGGAAAGACCATGGCTTCCACCACATCGATAGACACCCCACCGCCCCCGCAGCCCCCACAGGTCGCCCCGCCGAAGGCCGGCACCTCCACCGGGCGTGCGGGCGACAAGATCTTCTCGGGCCTCTCCAAGGGCTCGGGCATTCTGCTGCTCGTCATCATGGCGTCGATCGCGGGGTTCCTCGCCTACCGCGCCGCCATCGCCATCTCCAAGGACGAGGGCAACTTCTTCACGACCTTCGACTGGAACCCCGCCGCGTCCCCGCCGGTCTTCGGCATCGCGGTCCTGCTCTTCGGCACGGTCGTCAGCTCGATCATCGCGATGGTCATCGCGGTTCCGATCGCTGTCGGCATCGCGCTGTTCATCTCGCACTACGCGCCGCGCAAGGTGGCCGCGCCCCTCGCCTATGTCGTGGACCTGCTGGCCGCCGTGCCGAGCATCATCTACGGCATCTGGGGCGCGCTCGTGCTCGTGCCGTATCTCGGCGGCCTCAACGCCTGGCTCGACCAGTACTTCGCCTGGACGTACATCTTCGACCAGACCCAGCCCGGCGTGGCGCGCAATATGCTCACCGTCGGCATTCTGCTGGCGATCATGATCCTGCCGATCGTGACCAGCGTCAGCCGGGAGGTCTTCCTCCAGGTCCCGCGCATGAACGAGGAAGCGGCGCTCGCCCTGGGCGCCACCCGCTGGGAGGTCATCCGGCTCTCGGTCCTGCCCTTCGGACGCTCCGGAGTCATCTCCGCGTCGATGCTGGGCCTGGGCCGCGCGCTCGGCGAGACGATGGCCGTCGCCACGGTCCTCTCGCCGAACTATCTGATCTCGCTCCATCTGCTCGACCCGGGCGGCGGCACGTTCGCCCAGAACATCGCGGCGAAGTTCGACGAGGCCGATGAGTTCGGGCGCGACGCCCTGATCGCCTCCGGTCTGGTCCTCTTCGTCCTCACCCTGCTGGTGAACGGCGCGGCCCGTCTGATCATCGCGCGCCGCAAGGAGTACTCGGGGGCCAACGCATGAGCCACGCAGCTGTTCAGGACACACCGACCCCGTTGCCGCCCTCCGGCGGGCGGGGCAGCCTCAGCGAGCGCAGGCTCCCCCGCTGGGCTCCGGCCGGCTTCGCCCTCCTCGGCGTCCTCGTCGGCGCGGGCACCGGCACCGCCGCCGGTCTCGACAGCAAGGTCCAGTGGGGCCTGATCGCGGTCATCGCCTTCATCGTCATCTCGTACGTCGTCACGACGACCGTCGAGAACCAGCGCCAGGCCAGGGACCGGCTGGCCACCAGCGTCGTCTGGGTCTGCTTCGTCCTCGCCGTCATCCCGCTGTTCTCACTGCTCTGGACGACCATCCGCCGCGGCGTGACAGCCCTCGACGGGTACTTCCTGTCCCACTCCATGGCCGGTGTGCCCAGCACCGAGGTGGGCGGTGGTGTCTACCACGCGCTCGTCGGCACGCTGGAGCAGGTCGGCATCGCCACCGTGATCTCGACGCCGATCGGCCTGCTGACCGCCGTGTATCTGGTCGAGTACGGCAAGGGCGCGCTGGCCAAGGCCGTCACGTTCTTCGTCGACGTCATGACCGGTATCCCGTCCATCGTCGCGGGTCTCTTCATCCTGTCGATCATGCTGATGACCAAGACCCAGCCGTCCGGTCTGATGGGCGCGTTCGCGCTGGCGATCCTGATGATCCCGGTCGTGGTCCGCTCCACCGAGGAGATGCTCAAGCTCGTACCGAACGAGCTGCGCGAGGCGTCGCTCGCCCTCGGCGTACCGAAGTGGCGCACGATCCTCAAGGTCGTCCTGCCGACCGCGATCGGCGGTATCACCACCGGCGTGATGCTCGCGATCGCGCGTATCGCCGGTGAGACCGCGCCGATCATCCTCCTCGTCTTCGGCAGCCAGCTGATCAACCCGAACCCCTTCGACGGTGCGCAGTCCTCGCTGCCGTTCTACATCTACGAGCAGTACAAGGCCGGCGAGGTGGCCTCGATCGACCGTGCCTGGGCAGCGGCCCTGGTGCTGATCGCGTTCGTCATGATCCTCAACCTGGTGGCGCGCGGCATCGCCCGCTGGAAGGCCCCGAAGACCGGCCGCTGAGGCCCGATATCCGGCTCCGCCGCGCGGGGCCACGAAAGAAGCAGTGATTGACATGGCCAAGCGAATCGACGTCAGCGGTCTGACCGCCTACTACGGCTCCCACCGGGCCATCGACGACATCTCGATGACCGTGGAGCCCCGCTCCGTGACGGCCTTCATCGGCCCGTCCGGCTGCGGCAAGTCCACCTTCCTGCGCACCCTCAACCGCATGCACGAGGTCACCCCCGGCGGCCGGGTCGAGGGCAAGGTCATGCTGGACGACGAGAACCTGTACGGGGCGAACGTCGACCCGGTCGCGGTGCGCCGTACCGTCGGCATGGTCTTCCAGCGTCCGAACCCGTTCCCGACGATGTCGATCTTCGACAACGTCGCGGCGGGCCTGCGGCTGAACGGCAAGGTCCGCAAGAGCGAGCTGGCCGAGGTCGTGGAGAAGTCCCTCAAGGGCGCCAACCTCTGGAACGAGGTCAAGGACCGCCTGAACAAGCCCGGTTCCGGCCTCTCCGGCGGCCAGCAGCAGCGGCTGTGCATCGCCCGCGCGATCGCGGTCGAGCCGGACGTCCTGCTGATGGACGAGCCGTGCTCCGCCCTCGACCCGATCTCCACCCTCGCCATCGAGGACCTGATCGGGGAGCTGAAGGAGCGCTTCACGATCGTCATCGTGACGCACAACATGCAGCAGGCGGCGCGGGTCTCGGACCGTACGGCGTTCTTCAACCTGGCCGCCGTCGGCCAGCCCGGCAAGCTCATCGAGATAGACGAGACCGAGCGGATCTTCGCCAATCCGTCCGTGCAGGCGACCGAGGACTACATCTCGGGACGCTTCGGATAGGCGACAGCCGTCCTGCGGTGCTGCATGGCGGTGCCACCGCACGGCGAAGGGCCCGCCCCCTCTCCCAGGGGGGCGGGCCCACTTCTTTGTACGGCGCGGATTTGTACGGGCTTCCTCGTACGGCTTCCTCGTACGGCTTCCTCGTACGGCTTCCTCGTACGGGGTTCTTCGTACGGGGTTCTTCGTACGGTGCGGCTCGGCCGTTCGCCGCGGCGCGGCTCAGCCGAAGGCCAGGTTCACGATCCAGAAGCTCAGCGCCGCGACCAGGGCCGCCGCCGGCATCGTGATGAACCAGCCGAGAACGATGTTCTTGGCGACCCCCCAGCGGACCGCGTTGACCCGCTTCGTCGCCCCGGCGCCCATGATCGCCGAGGTGATGACATGCGTCGTGGAGATCGGCGCGTGGAACAGGAACGCCGAGCCGAACATGATCGACGCGCCGGTCGTCTCCGCCGCGAACCCCTGCGGCGGGTCCAGCTCGATGATCTTCCGGCCGAGCGTCCGCATGATGCGCCAGCCGCCCGCGTACGTACCGAGGGACAGCATCAGCGCGCAGACGATCTTCACCCAGACCGGGATCGCGTCGCCGGAGTCCTCCACATCGGCGATGACCAGGGCCATCACCACAATTCCCATCGTCTTCTGTGCGTCCTGCAGACCGTGCCCGAGCGCCATACCCGCCGCCGAGACGGTCTGGGCTATCCGGAAGCCGCGCTTGGCCTTGTGCGGGTTGGACCTGCGGAACATCCACATGATCGCGACCATCACCAGATATCCGGCGACCAGACCGACGACCGGGGAGACGAACATCGGGATGACGATCTTCTCCAGCACCCCGGTCCAGATGACCTCGGTCCCACCGGCCAGCGCCGCGCCCACCATGCCGCCGAACAGCGCGTGGGAGGACGAGGACGGAAGCCCGAAGTACCAGGTGACCATGTTCCAGACGATCGCGCCGACCAGCGCGGCGAAGAGGATGCCCATCCCCCGCGATCCGTGCGGCGTGGCGATCAGGCCCTCGCTGACGGTCTTGGCGACCCCCTGGCCGAGGAACGCGCCCGCGAGGTTCATCACCGCGGCCATCGCCAGAGCCGCACGCGGGGTCAGTGCCCGGGTGGAGACCGAGGTGGCGATGGCGTTGGCGGAGTCGTGAAAGCCGTTGGTGTAGGTGAAACCGAGCGCGACAGCGATGGTCACGATCAGCGCGAAGGTGTCCACGTGGTTCAGGACTCCTTGACCGCGATGGTCTCCACCGTGTTCGCGACGTGCTCGAACGCGTCGGCGGCCTCTTCGAGCACGTCGACGACCTGCTTGAGCTTGAGCACCTCCATCGCGTCGTACTTGCCGTTGAAGAGATGGGCCAGCAGCTTGCGGTGGATCTGGTCCGCCTGGTTCTCCAGCCGGTTGACCTCGATCCAGTACTCGGTGAGGTTGTTCATCGTCCGCAGATGCGGCATGGCCTCGGCGGTCAGCTCGGCGGCGCGGGCGAGCACCTCGATCTGCTGCTCGACACCCTTGGGAAGCTCTTCGATGTTGTACAGGACGACGAGATCGACGGCCTCCTCCATGAAGTCCATGATGTCGTCGAGCTGGGACGCGAGGCTGTAGATGTCCTCACGGTCGAACGGCGTGATGAAGGAGGAGTTGAGCTGGTGGAAGATCGCGTGAGTGGCGTCGTCGCCCGCGTGCTCCGCCGCCCTCATCCGCTCCGCGATCTCGGCCCTGGCGGAGGAATCCGCCCCGAGGAGTTCCATCAGGAGCTTGGAGCCCGTGACGATGTTGTCCGCGGACGCGGCGAACATGTCATAGAAGCTCGTCTCCCTGGGGGTCAGACGAAATCGCACCTGGGGTCCTCGGGTTACATGGGTTTCGGTCAGGGGTGATGCTAGGCGCAACATCCGGCCACGGCTAACCGGCAAGTTCCCAGTGTCACCCATGGTGGCAAGCCCGTGTTCACAGGCCCCTGCCCCAGGAACCGGAGACGGGTAACATATACCCAGGTAGGGTATACACCCCTTTTCGGACAGCATCATCGGCACCACATCAATCGGCACCAATCATCGGTATCAGCTGACAGCACAACGGAGGACGCGATGACGACCACTGAGGCGGCCGGCGCGACGGGCACCGCCGACGCCGTCACCACCGATCACGACCGCGGGGTGCACGGCTACCACAAGCAGAAGGACGAGCACCTCAAGCGGCTGCGCAGGATCGAGGGCCAGATCCGCGGCCTCCAGCGGCTGGTCGACGAGGACGTCTACTGCATCGACATACTGACCCAGGTCTCCGCCTCGACGAAGGCACTCCAGTCCTTCGCGCTCCAGCTCCTCGAAGAGCACCTGCGCCACTGCGTGGCCGACGCCGCGGTCAAGGGCGGGGAGGAGATCGACGCGAAGGTGGAGGAAGCGACGAAGGCGATCGCACGGCTGCTGCGCACCTGACGCACCTGTGACATACCCGACACGTCAGCTGTACGTGATGTGCGCGACATACCTCGCGACATACCGGACGTACGTGACGCCGGCCCGCCGTTCCTGACGCCGGCCGCCCCGCGGGCCGGGGGCGGCCCCGGCGGTCGCTCCCGCGGTCACTCGCCGCAGGCGTCTCTTCGCCGCGGGCCGCGTGACGTGCCGGGATGGCGAGGGGCGGCGGGCCGTTCGGCCCTCACGTTCAGCACCTCGTCGATACGGTCCGGGCTGAGCCGTTCCCCGTCCGCGGCCGACGCCGCGATCATCAACTCCCCGCACCATTCGATCTCGGCGAGGGCCACGTGGTCCTGGACGTTCGGCGTGCGCAACAGAGCCACGTGCATTCACCTCTTCCTACCGGTGTCGACTTCCTAGCGTAGGGAGCGTGATACACACCGCGCATGGCACGTCCGGACCATTTCCGCCTTGGTCCTCTGTGGTTACGGCTTGATTTGATCTTGCCGATTCAGCCGGACCCGGGCTCAGGACTTGATCTCGCCGGCGAAGATGTCGTCCTGCGGCGGCAGCGTGACGGCGACCCGCTCCCCGAACGCGTACAGCAGCGTCGTCGAGGCGACCGCGACCGTACGCCCCTGGTTGACATAACTGAACCGGTGCCTGACCTTGCGCAGCCGCCCGGCGTCGTCCAGATACGCGTCGAACGGCACCGCGTCCTCGCCGAACCCCTTCGCCGCCGCGCCCAGCGCCCCGCGCGCGAACGCCGACGCGGCCTTCGCGGCCCGCCCGATGTCGGTGACACCCTTGTAGTGCCACACGCGCGTGCCGGCGAGATCCTGCTCGGCGACAAAGGTCACATCCCTGGCGGCGCGCAGCAGTTCGGCCGCGGTCAGCGGATCCGTCGCCCCGCCCGTGACCAGATTCCCGTCCTCCAGCGTGGTCGAGTCGACCCTGACCCACTTGTCGGCGGGCACCCCGGCCCCGCGGTTCTTCATGTACAGCGCGCTGGGCGAGAGCAGTTCGGTGATCGGCCGGTGCTCGCTCGCGCCCGCGGGCTCCTTGGGCAGTACGACCCGGAGCCGCCCCATCCGCTTGCCGAAGTCGTAGCCGCCCTCGCCCCGGATGGTCACGCGCGTCCCGCCGGCCGCCATCTCCATGGACGTCGTGGCCTTCGAACTGCCCGCCGCGAGCAGCGCGTCGGCCGCCCTGCGCACGGCGGCGGGATCACCGCGCGGCCGGTCGTCGGCCGCGGCCCCGCCGCTCCCGGAACAGCCGGCGGTCGTGGCCACGACCCCCGCCATGGTCACGACGGCGAACGCCACGCCCCTGCGTCTGTGCTGCTGCACCACCATCGCCTGCCAACCCCCAACACCTGACCGCCGCTTGTCCGAAGCCCACCCGTTCCGGATAACGACGCCCGGCGTTCCTCGTCACGCCGGTCCCGGTTACGGGACGCGCACACCCCGGTACCGTGGAGATGTGTGCGAGCAAGACACTTCTGATCCCCCCACCGCCGCCTCATCTCCGGCCTCCTCCAAGGCCACTTCCGATTCCCCCCGGGCCGCTTCCCGCTCCGCCCCGCCACCCCACGAGGCCACGACCGTCGAGCGCGGCTCGTTCTGCACGGCGCGCTGCACCTGCGGCTGGTCCGGCCATGCCCGCAGATCGCGCGACCTCGCCCGTACCGACGCCGCGAACCACGCCGCGAACCGGACGGCGGAGAGCTGAGAGCTGAGGCGGATGGAACGGCGCACGCTTCTCACCGCCGCGGCGGGCCTCCTGGTCACCGCCGCCACGACGACCGCGTGCACCGGCGGCGGTACGGACACGTCGAGTGGCAGGAACGGAACGGGCGCCGGTACCGCCACCGCGACCACCACGAAGCCCACGGCGACCTCCCCGCCCGGCGCCCCGAGTTGGGACGCGCTGGCGAAGGGCCTCGACGGGGATCTCGTACGGCCCGACGACGCCGCGTACGAGACGGCCCGGCAGCTCTACAACACCCGCTTCGACAGTCTGCGGCCCGCGGCCATCGCCTATGCCCGGGGCGAGGACGACATCAGGGAGTGCCTCGCCTTCGCCAGGACGCACGGCACGCCCGTCTCCATCCGCGGCGGCGGCCACTCCTACGCGGGCTTCTCCAGCGGTGACGGCCGGCTCGTCATCGACGTGACGCGGCTCGACTCGCTGCGGGACGCGGCCACGGACGGCACGGTCGGAGCCGGAGCCCGGCTCGCCGATGTCTACCGGGCGCTCGCGGAAGCGGGCCGTACGATCCCCGCCGGGTCCTGCCCCACCGTCGGCATCGCCGGACTCACCCTCGGCGGCGGACACGGAGTCGCCACCCGCGCCTACGGCCTCACCTGCGACAGCCTCGACTCCGTCACCCTCATCACGGCCGACGGCACGCGGCTGACCGCCGACTCCGAGCAGCACACGGACCTCTTCTGGGCACTGCGCGGCGCGGGCAACGGCAACTTCGGGGTCGTCACCGAGCTGCGCTTCCGTACGCACCCGGCGCCCCCGGCCGTCGTCGCCTTCGCGAGCTGGCCGTGGTCGAAGGCCGACGCCCTGCTCGGCGCCTGGCAGGAGTGGGGCCCCGACCAGCCGGACGAGATCTGGTCCTCGCTCCATCTCAACGCGGGTCCTGGCGGCGTCGCCCCGACGCTGTCCCTCTCCGCCTTCTCCCTGGGCGGCGAGGACGAACTGAAGAACGCGCTCGACCGGCTCGCCGACGGCCCGGACGGACCCGGCCCGGCGAGCTCCATCTCGGTCCGGCAGCGCGATTACGGGGAAGCGATGCGGATCTTCGCGGGCTGTTCCGGCTTCACCGAGGAGCAGTGCCGGCTGCCCGGTACGGTCCCCGGCCGAGGTGAAGAGGGCGTGCTCCGGCGCGAGACCTACGCCGCCGCCTCCGACTTCTATATCCGCCCGCTCTCCCCCGCCGGCCGGCGCGCCCTCCTCTCCGCCTCGGAGACCTTCACCCGGCTCCCGGCGTCCGGGGGCGGCAGCGGCTCGCTCACCCTCACCGCGCTCGGCGGCGCCGTCAACCGGGTGGACCCGCTCGCGACGGCCTTCGTCCACCGGGGTTCGCGGGTGCTGGCGCAGAACATCGCCGGCTGGGAGCCGGGCACCTCCGGCTCGGCCCAGCGGGCCTGGCTGAAAAACACTCATGGATCGATGCGCCGGCACGCCTCGGGCGCGGCGTACCAGAACTACACCGACCCGGCGCTGCCCGACTGGCGCACGTCGTACTACGGCGCCGGCGCCGCCGCGGACCGGCTGGCCCGGCTGAAGAGGCGGTACGACCCTGACCGCCTGTTCGACTTCCCGCAGGCGCTGTGAAAGCCGTCGGCTGTTCCCCGTAGCCCGTACGGCTCACCGAGGTGGCCGTAAGGGCCAGTTGACGATGGCCTGTACCTAGCACCCCCGCCGCAATGTCTGCCCGGTCGCGGCACTGGGGCCTGTCAAAGACAGGTCGTGGCAGGCGGGGGCCCGACAAGCAGGGGGGCACATCCCGACTCGCAAGGGCGTAGCCATGCACGGACACGGACCCCGGATAGCCGCGCTCGCCGCGGCCACCGTTCTCCTTATCGCGCTCGGCGGTGGCGCCGCCACAGCTGTGGACAGGCCCACCGACCCGCGTCAGCTGACCCTCATCAACACCGCCGTCGGCAGGGTGCTCGCGGACAGGTTCGGCTATCCGCTCTATATGCGGACGGCCGACGAGCCGGACAACCCGGACTGCACGGGCGAGTGCGCCGACGTCTGGCCGGCCGCGGTCGGTTATCCGACGAAGGGGCGGGGTGTCACCAACGACACCGCGCAGACCGTGCTGAACGCGGAGAACAGCGATCAGCCCCAGGTCATCTACAACACGCACCCGCTGTACTACTACTCGAACGACCGCGCGCACCTGCCCCGCGGACAGCACGTGGACGGCTTCACTCTCATCTCGCCGAACGGCACCGCGATGGACCTGCCGCTGAGTGCGGGCCCGGACCCGGACCCGACGGTGTCGGGGACGATATCGTCCACGTCCAGGGCGAAGCCCGCGGCGACGCCGAAACCCAAGCCGAAGCCGGCCAGGACGACCCGCACTCCGCCACGTGCCGCCACGAAGGCGCCCACAAAGGCGCCTACGAAAGCCCCCACGAAGGCGGCGAAGAAGGCCCCGACGAAGGCCCCGAAGGCTCCCACCAGGGCAGCGACGAAGCCCGCGGCGAAGACACTGCCGAAGTTGCCGACGAAAGCGCCGACAAAGGCAGCGACAAAGGCCGCGACGAAGGCACCGGCGAAGCCCGCCACCAAGCCGGCGGCCAAGCCCGCGACGAAGCCGGCGACCAAGGCACCCACCCCCGCCGCCCGCGTGACCCCCACGCGTACTGCCGCCCCCACCGTCCCCCGTACGGCCACCGCGAGGTCCACCCCCTCGGTCGGGGCCCTGAAGATCACGCCGTCCGGCGCGGCGCGCGGAGGCGCGGACCATATGGCCGCCGTCGACTCGTCGGGCAGCTACGGCGCGGCCGAACTCTCCCTCGCCATCGGCGCCACCGCCGCGGCCTCCGCCGGCACGGTCCTCGTGGTGCGCCGATTCCAGCGCCGTTCGACGGGGGGACAGCACTGACCGGAAAGGCGGGTCGGGGCGGCATATCCAGCAGCGGCGACGGCAGGACCGGCGAGCCGGCCACGGCGGCCGAGCCGGTCAAGCCGGCCAGGTCGAGCGGGTCGGGCAGGCCGGCCACGGCGATCAAGGCCCTCTTCGTCATAGCGGTCCTGTGCGCGACGGCCGCCGTACTGCTGCATATGTTCCCGCTCCGGCCCGCACCACGGACAGGGGCCCTCCGCGAACCGCGCACCGTCGAGGTCACGGACCTGCCGTCGGCCCCGGTACGACTGCGCATCCCGGCACTCGGTGTCCGGGCGGAGGTCCTGCCGCTCGCGCTCGACGACGAGGGCACGCTGGACGCGCCGGGCTTCCGGAACGCGATGAAGGTCGGCTGGTTCGCCCTGGGACCCCGCCCCGGCGAACGCGGCCCGGCGGTCCTGATCGGCCACCGGGACGCCCCGGCGAACCCCGGTACCGTCCCGGTCCGCAACGGACGCGACGACATCAAGAACGCCGTCTTCGCCAAGCTGGGCCGGCTGAGCCCCGGCGACGCGATCGAGACGGAGCTGGGCGACGGGCGGCGGCTGACGTTCCGGGTGACGGCCGTCGATACGTACCGTACGAAACGATTCCCCACGGAACGGGTCTACGGCCCGGTGGAGACCCCGCAGCTACGGCTGATCACCTGCGGGGGAGTCATCGACGCCAACGGCCACTGGGACTCGAACGTGGTGGTCAGCGCGGTCGCGGACTTCTAGAGGAGACCTAGGGCCCGTCTTCAAAGTCCCGCCTGCCTGGCGGGCGGACGGCGCTTCTTCGAAGACAGGCCCTAGGCCGCGAGATTGTTGTCGTCGGGGCGCGGCTCGGGGATTTCGAGCGGCCGCGTCCCGCCGACCGCCCCGGCGCCCGCACCGGCCGCCAGATCCGCCTCGCGGGCGGCCCGCGACCGTACGAACCACCCGCCGCGCGGCGACCGGGCGACCGCCGACACCAGCGGGGTGAGCAGGGCGAGGGCGAGCGGGGTGAGCAGCAGGGCGACCGCCGTACCGAGGGCGAAGCCGCCGATCACATCGGTCGGGTAGTGGACCCCCATGTAGACCCGGCAGAAGCCTTCGAGGAGGGCCAGGCCGATCGCGGCGAGACCGAGCTTGCGGTGGGCGATGAAGACGCCGACGGCGAGGGCCATCGCCATCGTGGCGTGGTCGCTGACGAACGAGTAATCCGTCTTGCCCGCCACCAGGACCTCCAGGCCCTTGTGGTCGAGGAACGGTCTCGGCCGTTCGACGAAGCCCCGGATCGGGATATTGATCAGCAGCGCGATCCCGGCCGCGAGCGGCGCCCAGACCAGCCCGGCGACGGCCGTGACCGAATCCTCCGCGGACCCGCGCTTGCGCACGCTCCACCAGCCCCAGAGCCCGATGAGCACGAGCCCGAGCATGATCCCGTACTCACCGACGAACTCCATCACGCGGTCGAACCACGTGGGGGCGTCCTTCGCCAGTCCGTTGATGTCGTAGAGCAGGCTGACGTCGGGGTTCGACCCATCCAGTACGAGTCCAGCCATCTGCCGCGGCCCCTTGCCTTCTTGTCGCCTGCCGCCTCACACCTTCGTGGGCGATGCCTCTACCAACCTCCGCGGTCAGTACGGAACATGCTGCGTGATCAGTACCGCAGCTGTCGTCCAGGGAACGGCCTACGCGCCGCGTACGTTCCGCTCTCCACCGAACGATCACCATGACGTTATCGAAGAGTGACACATAGTCGCAGCTCAGGGCCGCGCCCGGACGCAGAGATCCGGCCACGGCCGTCTGCCGGACCCTCGGTGATCAGGCGTCGGGCCGGTTCGAGGGCAGGTCGGTGGGCAGCGATTTCGCGCCGTCCTCGGTGACGCGGGTGGCCCCGAAGTAGTCCGGGGTGTCGATCTTGTCGAACCGGATGACGGCCCCGGTATACGGCGCGTTGATCATGTACCCGCCGCCCACGTACAACCCCACGTGCCGGATCGCCCGCGAATTGGTGAGATCGTCCGAGAAGAAGACGAGGTCACCGGGGAGCAGCTCGTCCCGCGAGGGATGCTCGCCGGCGTTGTACTGATCATTGGCCACCCGCGGCAGCTCGATCCCCACGGTCCGGTACGCGGCCTGCGTCAGCCCGGAGCAGTCGAACCGCCCGCCCTGCTCGGCGGTCCCGTTCCCGCCCCAGAGATACGGCGTTCCCAGCTTCTGCTGAGCGAAGTAGATCGCCGCGGCGGCCTGCTTCGAGGGCTCGACCCGCCCGACGGGCCTGGCGAAGCTCTTCTCCAGCGTCCGGATGACCTTGACGTAATTCTGCGTCTCCCGGTATGGCGGCACCCCGCCGTACTTGATGACGGCGTACGCCCCGGCGTTGTACGCCGCCAGCATGTTGCTGGTCGGGTCACCGGGCACGTCCTTGACGTATCCGGCCAGTTCGCAGTCGTACGAGGCGGCCGAGGGAATCGCGTCACGCGGATCCCAGATGTCCCGCTTCCCGTCCTTGTTCCCGTCGATGCCATGGGCTTCCCAGGTACCGGGGATGAACTGCCCGATGCCCTTGGCGTTGGCGGGGCTCTGGGCGGTCGGATTCCAGCCGCTCTCCTGGTACAACTGCGCGGCGAGCAGAGCGGGGTTGATGGCGGGACAGAGATTGCCCCACTGCTGCACGAGCGGCTGATAGGCGGCGGGCACGGCCCCCTTGGCCAGCCCCACGGCCCGCCCGCCCCCGCCCACACCCCCGACGAGCCCGGCGGCGGCGGAGTAGGTCCCGACGACGAGCAGAGCGACAAAACTCAACCCGAGCCCCCCGACAGCGGCTACGAGGAGCCATGTCTTACGCACCGTCACACACCCTCCGCGTCAGGGCCACTGTCGTCGGCCAGTGTAGGCGCGGAGGTGACGGATCAGGAGGCGGCGGACGAGGACGTCGGAAGAGGGACCTTGGATGACCAAAAGTCGTCGTGGACGCCGGGACGCGGGAGGGGAGACCGCCGGAGCAGCCGGAACGGTCCGGGCCGTTGGGCCCGTCCGCAAAGGTGTAACAACGACAGTCATTGCCCGGAGTCACGCTCCGTGATACACAGAGTAACCATACGCGTACTCGCATACCCGATCCGCGACTGATCGGGGCACCGTCGTCGGTCATATGTGCGGGGATCGGGTAAAGAGACCCGCCAAGCGGCTTACGAGGGCGGTTCCATCAGCGAAGATAGAGCGTGACCCGTGCCATGGGGCCCGGGCGTGAACGACCCAACAGGGGCGGTGAGTTACATGTACCTGGCGGCCGAGAAGGGCGACATCACCACCATCATCGGTGGCATCGCCCCGAACTGGGGGCCTTTCGGGACACTTGGCAACGAGGCCCGGATCATGATCGAGGTCGTGATGGCGGTGGCCATCCTGCTCTGCCTCGGCATCGCGATCTGGGGCGCGGCCAAGCAGCGGATCGGAGCGACAGCGCTACGGGACACGTTCAGCGCCGAGCAGGGCAAGGGCCTGATCGTCGCCGGACTCACCGGCGTCTTCATCATCGGTTCGCTGGGCACACTCTTCACGATCGTGTACGGGATGGCCGTCTGACCCGCGTCCACTTCCTCTCGCCCTTCCTCTCCCCGTCCCCTTCCGTCTCCCTCTGTCCGGGCGTGCCCGGGTTCACCCTCAACACCACCCGTCCGTCGCACCCACCGGCTGAGGTTGCGTCTCCCTGATGTCGAGTCACCACACCGCGCCCGCGCGGGAACCAGCACGGCTACCGTCGTACTACGTGGACCCCGCGGACACCGCGGATCCGCACACGGCTGAGGGGGCGTACGCGGCATGAGCTTCGGCGACGAGCACGGCTACGGCGGCGACCCGGGCCGTACGGACGACGGCTTCGGCGGTACGGGCCAGACCCGTACCCGCCTGCCCGACGGCAGAGGCGGCGACACGTACGGCGGCCCCCGCCGCCCGGCACGCGGCTCGCGCTCGCTCATCACGGTCGTGGGCGTCGTGGTCCTGCTCATCGCGGCCATCGCGTTCGCGAACCGCGGCGGCGGGGGCGACGCCTCCGGCGGCGGCAAGGGCGCGGGGTCGGGACCGGGCGCGGACCCGACGGCGGCGACGGGGGTGAAGCCGGTGACGGGGAAGAACGGGGAAGTCCCCTCGGGATTCGCACGGAACGAGCAGGGGGCGGCGAGCGCGGCGGCGAACTACGCGGTGGCGCTGGGTTCCGACGGCATGTTCCGCGCCGCTTCCCGGCAGGACATCATTCGCGCCACGCACGATCCCGCCACGGCTGAGGGCCTCCTGCGCGACCTCGACGAAGCCTACTCGCCTGCCTTCCTCAGGAATGTCGGCCTCAATGAGGACGGTTCCGCGCCTGCGGGCCTCACCTTCGTATCCAGGACCGTGCCGGTCGGTACCGACGTCACCGAAGTAAGTTCAACCGCGGCGACCGTTGAAGTGTGGTTCACCGGGCTCGTGGGGCTGGCCGGCGAGGGCTCGACCAAGCCCGTGACCGAAACCTGGTTCACGATCACGGAGAAGCTCAAGTGGGTCGACGGTGACTGGAAGATCTCCTCTTCGAGCCAGACCGAAGGTCCCACACCGGTCAACGGCGACAACAGAGCCTCCACCGCCGACGAGATCGCCAAGGCCGTTCAGGGATATGGAGGCTTCACCTATGCCCGGTAGCCGCCGTCTCAGTGTTTCCTCGCTCGCAGCGTCCGTGGCCGGTGCGTTCACGCTCCTCACCGCTCTCGCCACCCGCGCGTCCGCCGCACCGACCCCTCCTCCCTCCCCGTCGCCCAGCGCGAGCGACAACCCATGCGACCTCATCGTCGGACTGGCCAAGGACTACTGCGAGGAGGGTGAGAAGGCCGCCGGCGCCCCGCGCAGTGGCATCTCAGACCCCGCCAGCGCCCTCGACCCCCTCTCCTCCCTCGCCCGCGGCTGCGCCGACGCCGCCGCCTGGATCGTCGGCAAGCTCAGCGACGCCGTCAAAGAGACCGCCAACGTCGACTTCACCAACCCCGCGTTCCTCCGCCAGTACGCCGTCGTCTTCGCCGCCTCCACCGTCCTCACCCTCGTCCTCTGGCTCCTCGCCGTCGCCAAGCGCGCCATCCGCGGCGTGCCCCTCACCACCGCGATCTCCGAGGCCATCGGGTTCCTCTGGCTGACGGTCCTCGCCTCCGCCTTCACCCCGCTCATCCTCTTCACGATCGTCTCCGCGACCGACGGCGTCACCCAGGTCGTCTCCGGCTCCACCGGCGGCCAGACCGACGTCTTCTTCGGCGGCTTCGCCGAGGCCCTCAAGAAGGGCGACGACATCGGCGGCGGGCCGATCATGCTGATCGTCGTCTCGCTCGTGTCGATCCTCGCCGCCGGTGTGCTCTGGCTGGAGCTGGTGATCAGGGCCGCGCTCCTGTACGTCGGGGCGCTCCTCGGCACGGTCGTCTACGCCGGGCTCGTCGACAAGAACATGTGGGGGCATGTCCGCCGCTGGGCCGGGATCATGATCGCCGTCATCATGGTCAAGCCCGTCATCGTGATCGTCCTCGGCCTCGCCGGCGCGCTCTCCGCCGACAGCGGCCCCGACGCGGTCTCCGCCGTCGTGTCCGGTCTCGCCATCATCCTGCTCGCGATCTTCGCCTCCGCGATGATCTACCGCTTCGTGCCCGGCTTCGGCGACGAGATCGCGGCCTCCCGTTCCAACCGGAAGCAGGCCACGGACGGCTCCCAGGCCGCCGCCGTCATCAGCTCGCCCGCCGCGCTCGTCTCCCAGGGCATCAAGACCCACAGCAGCCGCAACCACCAGCAGGGCGACGGAAGCGGAGGCGGCCGGCCCGCCAACACCGTCTCCGGCGGCGTCGCCGCGCACAGCTCGCGCGGCTCCTCGTCCGGGGGCGGATCGGGCGGCGGCTCCGGCGGCTCGGGTGTCGGGCCCCTGCCGTCCCCCTCGCCCCCGCCCCGCGGCGGCGGACCGACCAGCGGCACCCCGCACAGCTCACGCGGCACCGGTAACGGCAACAACAGCACAGGAGGTAGAGGGCGTTGACGACCCAGTCACCACCGATCGCGCCCCGTCGCACGTATCTCATCGGCCGCGCCAGGCCGAACGCGATCGTCGGCAAGAACCGCGAGACCGGCGAGATCGCCCTGATCATCGCCGGCGCGTTCGTCGGCATGATGTGCGGTCTGCTGGTCCCCGTCCTGTCGCTGCGGATCGTGACGCTGACGGGCTTCCCGCTCCTCGCGCTCGCCGCGGTGTACGTGCCGTACAAGCACCGCACGTTCTACAAGTGGTTCGAGATCAACCGCAGCTACAAGCGCAGCCTGCGCCGCGGTACGGTCTACCGCTCCGGGGCCATGGAAGCCGGTACGAGCCTCGACGGCCGCGAGGTCGAGGTCGGCCCGCCCCCCGGCATCGGCCGTATCAACTGGCTGGCGGCGCCCTTCGGCCCGGACGAGATCGCCGTCCTGCTGCATGCCGACCGCCGCACCGTCACCGCGGCCATCGAGATCGAGGGCCCCGGCGTCGGGCTGCGCGACAGCGAGGACCAGGAGGCCCTCGTCGACCGCTTCGGCACCCTCCTCAAGCACGTCGCCAACGGCGACGGCTTCGTCACCCGGCTCCAGATGCTCGCCCGTACGCTGCCCGCCGACCCCGACGCGCACGAGAAGGACGTGGCCCAGCGCGGCGACTCCTCCTCGCCCGGCTGGCTCCGGGATTCGTACGACCAGCTCCAGTCGATGGTCTCCACCTCCAGCGAGCAGCACCGCGCGTATCTCGTCGCGTGCATGCACTACACCCGCGAACTGGCCGCCGAGGGCCAGGCCATGGCCCGCGCCGCCCGCCAGGCCTCCGGCGCGAAGAGGCTCGACCGGGACGCGGGCCTCGCCGTCGTGATGGCCCGTGAACTCACCGACATCTGCGCCCGGCTCGCCGAGGCGGACATCCGGGTACGCCAGCCGCTCGGCCAGGGCCGGCTGTCCTCGCTCGTGCACTCGATGTACGACCCCGACCATCCCATCGACCACATCCAGGCCATGACGAAACGAAACGCCTGGCCGGCCGAGCTGGACGCGATGGAACCGACGTACCTCCAGGCCAAGACGCGCGAGTCGTCCACCCGCGCGCCCTGGTGCCACTCCACCGCCTGGGTCAAGGAGTGGCCGATGACCCCGGTCGGCGTCAACTTCCTGGCGCCGCTGCTCGTCCACACCCCGGATGTGATCCGTACGGTCTCGGTCACCATGGACCTCGAACCGACCGAGATCGCCATCGAGCGGATGCTGACGGAGAAGACGAACGACGACGCGGAGGCGAGCCGCGCCGCGAAGATGAACCGCACCGTGGACCCGCGCGACATCGCCGCGCACGGCCGGCTGGACCAGCGGGGTGAAGATCTCGCCAGCGGGGCGGCGGGGGTCAACCTCGTCGGGTACATCACAGTGTCGTCCAGGTCGCCCGAGGCTCTGGCCAGGGACAAGCGGACGATCAGGGCGTCGGCAGGCAAGTCGTATCTGAAACTGGAGTGGTGCGACCGCGAGCACCACCGCGCCTTCGTGAACACCCTGCCGTTCGCGACCGGCATCCGCCGTTAGCCGCGTTTCCCCGCCTCCGACCGACCCGTACCGTCACTGACACCGTCACCGACACCGCCGATAGCCGACGAGCCGAAAGGGGCCTGTGGTGCGAGATCCGCTGTCCGTCCTCACGGATGCCTTCACCAGCTTCCTCTTCGGGAAGGTGGAGACGACCCGGCTGCCCGTCCGTACGTCAACGGGCCAGGCCCAGGCCGTCTATCTGCCGACCGCGGCCCCCGGCCTCGGTGACTCCGGCGTGATCATCGGCCGCGAGGTCTACAGCGGCAAGGGATACATCTACGACCCGTTCCAGCTGTACGGGCAGCAGCTCCCCGCCCCGCACTGGCTCGTCCTCGGCGAGTCCGGCAACGGGAAGTCGGCGCTGGAGAAGACGTACGTCCTGCGCCAACTGCGCTTCCGTGACCGCCAGGTCGTCGTCCTGGACGCCCAGGGCGAGGACGGCGCGGGCGAATGGAACCTGATCGCCCAGGAGCTGGGTATAACCCCCATCCGGCTCGACGCGATGGCGGCCCTGGACGACGGCATCCGGCTCAACCCCCTCGACCCGGCGATCACCACGACCGGTCAGCTCGCCCTGCTCCGTACGATCATCGAAGTCGCCATGGGACACGGCCTGGACGAGCGCTCCGGCTTCGCGCTCAAGGTCGCGCACGCCTATGTCAACGAGACGATCATCGACCGCCAGCCCGTGCTGATGGACATCGTCGAGCAACTGCGCCACCCCGAGCCCGAGTCGGCCGAGGCCATGAATGTCGACCTGGACGACGTACGGGCCTGGGGCCTGGACGTCGCGCTGGTCCTCGACCGGCTGGTCGACGGTGACCTGCGGGGCATGTTCGACGGACCGACGACGGTCGGGATCGATCTGGACGCCCCGCTGATCGTCTTCGACCTCTCGCACATCGACCGCAACTCGATCGCGATGCCGATCCTGATGGCGATCGTGGGCGTCTGGCTGGAGCACACCTGGATCCGCCCCGACCGCAAGAAGCGCATCTTCCTGGTCGAGGAGGCCTGGCACATCATCAACTCCCCGTTCGTCGCCCAGCTCTTCCAGCGGCTGCTCAAGTTCGGCCGGCGGCTGGGTCTGTCGTTCGTGGCAGTGGTCCACCATCTCTCCGACGTGGTCGACGGCGCGGCGGCCCGGGAGGCCGCGGCCATCCTCAAGATGGCGTCGACCCGGACGATCTACGCCCAGAAGGCGGACGAGGCGAGAGCCACGGGCCGGGTGCTCGGCCTGCCCCGGTGGGCGGTGGAGATCATTCCGACCCTCACCCCCGGTATCGCGGTCTGGGACGTCAATGGCAACGTCCAGGTCGTCAAGCATCTGGTGACGGAAGCGGAACGGCCCCTGGTCTTCACCGACCGGGCGATGACCGAGAACTCCCAGGCGTCGGAGGCCGCGGACGCCCTGGAACTGGAAGGCAGACTGCCGGACGATATGCGGGCCGCGGAGTGGGAGGCGGAGCAGCGGGCGGCCCTCCTGGAGAGGCAACGGCAGTTGAACGAGTCCTCCTCCGAGTCGACGGTGGCGTGACCATGTCGCGCCACCACGAAGGCCGGGACTACCGGGGCGGCCCGGGATACCAGGACGGCCAGGGGGGCGCCCGGGGCGGGATCCCCGACGGCCTGCTGGTGGGCCTGCTGGGCTTCCTGCTCGGGCTGGCGCTGCTGGTCTGGACGGCCACCGGGCTGGCAGGGCTGTTCACCCACGGCGCCTGGCCGCAGGGGGTGACCTTTACCCGTACGCCGCTGGCGATACGTCAGCTCGCGCAGGCACCGCACGACATCGCGGGCGCGTGGCCGGAGACCCCGCCCGGCGAACTGTCCGGGTACGGCCTTTTCTGGGGCCTGTTGATCAGTCAGATGATGGTCCTGGTCGTACTCACGGTGTTCGTCCTGGGTGTGACGGCCCGCTATCGGGTGGTACGGGCGCGACGACGGGCGGCCGTACCGAACCGGGCGCCGGCCCCGGCCTCGGCGCCGAGCAAGGAGCAGTACCTGCCGGACGCGGCGACGACGGCCGCACCCGTACCCCAGCCCGTACCGGAGCCGGCACCGACAGCTCCACCGACACCCGACCCCGTCGAGACCGCCACGCCCACGCCCACGCCCTCACCGGCTCCTGTTCCCACGCCCGCTTCCGCTGCCGCCATCGCGCATGCCGCCGCCGTCCCCGCCCCTCGCGTGCGGTACGGCGATCCCCTCACCCGCCGTCCCGCCGCCGTCCAGGCCGTCCTGGACGCCGAGGGCCCCGCACTCGTCGTCACCTCCGACCCGACCGTGTGGTCCGAGACCAAGGACGCGCGGGCCAAGCTCGGCCCCGTCCTCGTCTACGACCCCGGCCATCTCTGCGACACCCCGGCCCGGATCCACTGGTCCCCCACCGCCGGATGCGACGACGCCGCCACCGCCGCCGCCCGCGCCACCGCGCTGCTCGCCCCCGTACGCCCGCACGCCCTGCTGGACGCCGCCATGGCCGATACGGCGGAGACCCTGCTGCGCTGCTGGCTGCATGCCGCCGCGGTGGAGTCGCGGCCGTTCAAGCAGGTGCACCGCTGGGCGCAGGGCGGCAGCGCCCATGAGGCCGTCCGGATCCTCCGTACCCACCCCAAGGCCGCCTCCGGTCTCGCCGGACTGCTGGAGTCCGCACTCACCGCGCATCCCGAACGCCGGGAAGTGGCACAGCAGTTGACGGTCCGTGCGCTCTCGTCCCTCTCCTCGATCCATATCCGCGACGCCTGCACACCCAACCGAAACGATGCCCTCGCGCTGGATTCTTTTGTGAACGAGGGGGGCACCCTGTATGTGGTGGGCGAGCCGATCGAGGATCCGCGCTCCCGCCCGGGTGCGATGCCACTGCTCACCGCACTCGTCTCGAACGTGGTCGAGCACGGCCGCCGCATGGCCGCACGGTCATCTGACGGTCGGCTCGACCCACCAATGACATGCGTCCTGGACGATGTCGCCGCCGTCGCTCCGCTGCCCCAGCTTCCGGAGCTGCTCTCCACCGGTCATGACCGCGGCCTGCCGACCCTGGCCCTGCTCCGGTCGCGGCAACAGGGCGTGGACCGCTGGCCGCACTACGAACTGCCGCTCCCCGACAGCGTCCAGGACCGGACAGGTCCTAGGGGCGGTTGACCGCCCACTCCAGTTCCCGCCCTGGGGCCGCCGAGGGATACCCGTCCAACGCCAGAGACGTGCCGGTCGGTACGAACCCCAGCTTGCGATAGGCGGCCTGGGCCCGCGGGTTCCCCTCGTGGACATGGAGCCGCACCCGCGCGAGCCATGGCTCCTCCAGCGACCACGCCCAGTCGAGGGCCGCGTCGACCAGCGCTCCCAGCAGCCCGGCACCCCGCTGCTCGGGACGTACGAACACCCCCACGAGATGCCCCTGCGCCCGCTCGGACGTGGCCCCCAGGAAGTCCATGTCGCCGGCCTCCTCGATCAGCAGCGTCACCGTGCCCGACCACGTCCCGTCCGGCGCCTCGGCGATGAACTGCCCGGCCCTGGCGGCCCGCTCCTGCCAGAAGGCATCGGGCCGCGCCAGGGCCTGTTCATACGTCTCCAGGAAGGCCACCGGCGCTGCCGGATCCTGGAGCGAAGCGAGACGGATGTCCTTGACCTTGGCCCATTCGTCGGACCGTACGGCACGAATCACGTGGTTCATCCACCGATCCTCCGCGCCCCACGCCCTCACGCGCAAACGGAATATCCCCCGTTGAATCCCATAGAACGCAGAAATGCCCCGCACCAGAGGTGCGGGGCATTCCCACAATGATTGTTCGGCGGCGTCCTACTCTCCCACAGGGTCCCCCCTGCAGTACCATCGGCGCTGTGAGGCTTAGCTTCCGGGTTCGGAATGTAACCGGGCGTTTCCCTCACGCAATGACCACCG
Organism: Streptomyces scopuliridis; assembly: GCF_042790125.1. Lineage (GTDB taxonomy): Bacteria > Actinomycetota > Actinomycetes > Streptomycetales > Streptomycetaceae > Streptomyces > Streptomyces scopuliridis_A. The sequence continues at coordinate 152 of NZ_JBHTZS010000008.1, read as the reverse complement.
AAACACTATGAAGTTGAACACCGGACACAAACACGGCTGTTCGTTACTTCAGAACTAACACAGTGGACGCGAGCAACTGAGGACAAGCCCTCGGCCTATTAGTACCGGTCAACTCCACCAGTCACCTGGCTTCCATATCCGGCCTATCAACC
>NZ_JBHTZS010000007.1:233446-348209 GCF_042790125.1 Streptomyces scopuliridis | reverse complement strand
GGCACGGAATCGTCCGTGCCGGGCCCCACCGCTTCCGGCGCCGTCATCTGCCCCGGCGGGGGCCCGGCGGAAGGGCGGGCGGGAGCGCCGCCTGCGCAGGCCGTCCCGTGTGCTGCCGGGGATCGCGCTGCCAGGACCCGGGGTACGCCGTATGCCCGAGCCCGGAGTGGGCGCCGTACCCACCACGCGCGGCGTGCAGCCCGGTGCCGAAGGCCGTGAAGCCGAGGTTCTCCTCATTGCTGCGGTCACCGGGCAGCGCCCTGAACGACCGGCGGAATTCGGAGTACAGCGCGTCGTAGATCGGGGTCGTGGAGAACCCGTCCGCGACATCCTGCGCGGGGCGCATGGAAGGGATATGACTCTGGTACTGCTGGCGGGTGGGGTCGTATGAGTGCACGTACGTGCCAACGACCTCATCGCCTGTCGGATGCGGGCTGTCCTGGGAATTCGCCGTCGCGGGGGCGCGGTGCGACGGGCGGGCGGGGCGCGTGGCCTCGGTCACGTGCCGGCCAGCGGCATCGCCGCGGCGACCAGCTTGCCGTTGGCCGCGGCCTTCTCCAGGGCGTCGCGCAGCAGGTCCTCGCGCGGCTGCTGGCCGATGGAGCCGACCGGCGCGGCGAAGACCAGGACGGTGTGCGACTTGTTGGCGGCGGTCCGCCAGCCCTCGGTGACCTGGAGCGGCTGATGGGCCTGCCACCACGCGGTCGGGGTGCCGCCGCCGGTGCCGGGCTGGAGTACGGCGTGCAGCTGTCCCATGGCGAGCAGCACCGACCAGCCGGGCAGCGGGGCGGGCACCTGGTTCAGATCACCGAGCGGCCGGAAGCCCTGCTCGATGAGGAGCGGCAGGAACTCGTCGGTGGTGGCGTCCGAGCCGGGCCGGACGATCGGGGCGGTCGGCTCGACGACCAGGGCGGGATGCAGATCGCCCTCGATCAGCACCAGACCGCTGGTGACCCCCAGCACGGCCTGGTTGGAGCTCGCGGCGGGGACTCCGTGCGCTCCCTGGGGCGTGGGCTCGCCGCCGGTGATCGACCGGACCGCCCCCTGGAGCTGGTCCTCGGCGACCTGGACGACCTGGGAGGGAATGCAGGTGGCGTGGGCGAAGGCGAGAACGGCGGTCTCCTCGCCGACGAACAGCACGGTGCTGGTCCGCTCCTGTTCGGAGTCGCCGGGTGTCCGGCAGGACGTGCAGTCGTAGCTGCCCGGGGAGTTCTCGCCGGAGAGCAGCCGGTCGGCTTCTTCGTCGCCGATCTCGGCGCGTACGTCCTCGCTGACATCGAGCATGCGCGGCACGGGTGGCTCCTCGAACTCGGTGCGTGAGCCGGGCTGTTCCCGGCTCGTACAGAAGACAACGGGCGAGCCGTCGCCCGGGTCACGCGCGAAGGGGCACGGAATCGAACCATCCCGGGCCGGGCGCGGGCCATCGGCCGGGACGGGCCGGTGCGGGTCAACGGCTGCCGGATGAAGGGGAGTTGAACCGGCAGGCCACGGCACCGGCCGGTGCATGGACAGATGGACAGGTCGACAAACCGGGAAATCAGCGAATCAATAGGGTGGCCGAAACTCATTGCTCCGTTCGGTGGTACCGGGGCGGGAACCGTGTGGCGTCCGAGGGGCGTCCGCGCGTCGCGCGGACGCCGTATCGGCGCGTGAAGGTACAGATCAGCGCCGAGTCGGCACCATGTGGCTCATTTCCGCATCTATCCAGTCGGCCCGCACAGGGACCGTCGGAAACCGGAAGGACCAGGGAGACCCGGCACGGCATGCACCTCTCGTTTCTGCTCCACAACGCGTACGGCATCGGCGGGACCATCCGCGGCACGTTCAATCTGGCCGAAGCGCTGGCGGTCCACCACGATGTCGAGATCGTGTCGGTCTTCCGCCACCGCGAGGAGCCGGTCCTCGGAGCCCCGGCCGGGGTCCGGCTGAGTCACCTTGTCGACCTGCGGCGCGACAGTCCCGGCTACGACGGTGACGACCCGGAACACCAGCGGCCCGCCCGGGTCTTCCCGCGCGGCGACAGCCGTTACCGGCAGTACAGCCGGCTCACCGACGCCAGGATCGGCGCCCGGCTGGCCGCGCTGGAGGCCGATGTCGTCATCGGTACCCGCCCCGGCCTCAACGTCCATCTCGTCCGGCAGGGCCCGCGGGGCGGACCCGGCCGGATCCGGGTGGGGCAGGAGCATCTGGCCCTCGACAACCACGGCCGACGGCTGCGCTGCGAGATCGGCCACCGCTACCGGCTGCTGCACGCGGTCACCACGGTCACCGAGGCCGACGCCCGCGCCTACCGCGGCCGGCTGTGGCTGCCCGGCGTACGGATCGTCGCCGTACCGAACAGCGTGCCCGCGCCCGCCGTCGCCCCCGCCGACTCCACCGGCAAATGGGTCGTCGCGGCCGGCCGGCTCACCCGGGTCAAGCGGTACGACCTGCTGGTGCGGGCGTTCTCCCAGGTGGTGGCCGTACGCCCGGACTGGCGGCTGCGGATCCACGGCGGCGGCGACGCGACCGGCGACGAGAAGGCGGCGCTGCGCCGGCTCATCGAGGAGAGCGGGCTGTACAACCATGTCTTCCTGATGGGACCCACCGACCCGCTGGAGGCGGAGTGGGTCAAGGGATCGATCGCCGCCGTCACCTCCAGCCACGAGGCCTTCGGCATGACCATCGTCGAGGCCATGCGCTGCGGGGTCCCGGTCGTCGCCACCGACTGTCCGCACGGCCCCCGCGAGATCATCGAGCACGGGGTCGACGGGCGGCTGGTGCCGGTGGGCGACGTGGACGCGATCGCCGGCGCTCTGCTCGGGCTGATCCAGGACGACGATCTGCGCCGGCGCACGGGCGAGGCGGCGCGCGCGGCCTCGGCCCGCTTCGACCCGGCGCGGATCGCGGAGCGCCACGCGGCCCTCTACGCCGAGCTGGCCCGGTCCTCCCGGAGGCCGTCCGGGGGCGCGAAGCCGCGCGACGCGCTGTGCCGCGGCGGCAGTGCCTTATTCGGCGGCGCGCTCGCCGTCAGGGACAAGGCCGCAGATGTGATCCGGAAGGGCAGAACCGTATGACCAGAGCCATCGGGCGGCGGGCGTCGCCCGCCGGGTGGACCGCCGACTGCATCGCCGACTCGGCGGGGGGAATCACCTTCGACATCACGGACGCCGCACCCCCCGGCGCGACACTGGTGCTGCGCCGCCGCGCCGGCCGCGGTGACGGGACGCACGGCGACGCCGCCGGGACGCACGAAGGCGGGGACGACGAGGTACGGCTGCCGCTGACCGGGCCCGCCACCCCCGGCGCCGGGCCGGCGCGGCTGCGCGCCGTACTGCCCTGCACCGTCGAACTGGCCGAAGGCCACTGGGACATCTTCACGGGCGCCCCCGGCGACCAGCCCGTACGGCCGGGGATCAGGGACGTACGGGCGCTGATCGACCGGGTGCCGGGGACGGGCCCGGTCGCGGCCCGCGTCCCGTACCCCACCGCGGACGGCCGGCCTCGCCCTCAGGACCTGGCTCCGCGCACCGCACGCCGAGGCCGGGACGGTCCGCTGCGCGCCGGCCGGGATGTCGGTCGAGGGCGTGCTGTACGGCGCCGAGCTGGGGGAGCACGCGCGCGCCGAGGCCCGGCTGCGCGGCGGCGACCGTACGCACCGGGTGGCCGTGACCGGCCGGGGCGGGGTGTTCGCGTTCACCCTGCCGTACGGACCGCTCGCCGGAGAGCCGGGCGGTCCTTGCGGGACCGGCGGTCCGGGCGGGGAGGGCCGGCGCTGGGATCTGTGGCTGCTGCCCGCGCCGGACGCCGCCGGCATACGGATCTCCCGCATCCTCGACGACATCTGGGACAAGCGGGCGATCCATGTCTATCCGGCCCACGCCGTTCCGGCCCACGGCACGGACGACTGGCTGGCCGCCCCCGGCTACACCCATGACAACGATTTCTGTGTACGACTGGGCCCCGCGCCCGCTCCCTGACCGCAGCGGGCGGGCTTGCCGGAGGGTTTGCGGACAGAAGCTGTCCGCGAAGGCTGCCAGACTCGGCCCATGTTGGAGACCTCGGCACGACTGCTGCGTCTGCTCTCACTGCTCCAGGCCCACCGCGAGTGGTCCGGCGCCGACCTCGCGGACCGGCTCGGCGTCACCCCGCGCACTGTACGGCGCGATGTCGACCGGCTGCGCGAACTCGGCTATCCGGTCAACGCCACCCCCGGCACGGGCGGCGGCTACCAGCTCGGCGCGGGGGCCGAGCTGCCGCCGCTGCTGCTGGACGACGAGGAGGCCGTCGCGGTCGCCGTCGGCCTGCGCACCGCCGCCGGCAACGGCATCGAGGGCATGGGCGAGATCTCCGTACGCGCCCTGGCGAAGCTGGAACAGGTGCTCCCCAGCCGGCTGCGGCGCAGGGTCGGCGCCCTCAACTCCTTCACCGTGCCCATGCTGCGCGGGCCGCGCGGGTCCATGGCCGACCCCGGTGTCCTCACCGAGCTGGCCAACGCCTGCCGGGACAGTGAGCGGCTGCGCTTCGCGTACCGCGACCACGAGGACTCCGTCACCCGCCGCACCGTCGAGCCGCACCGCCTGGTCTGCACCGAACGCCGCTGGTATCTGGTCGCCTGGGACCTGGACCGCGCCGACTGGCGTACGTTCCGGGTGGACCGGATCACCCCCGCACCGCCGCACGGGCCGCGCTTCACCCCGCGTACCCCGCCCGCCGACGACCTCGCCGCGTATGTCTCGCGGGGTGTCTCCACCGGGGCCTACGCCACGGCGGCCGTGATCCGGCTGCACGCGTCCGCCGAGGAGGCGGCCCAGGACATCTCACCGTCCTCGGGTGTCCTGGAGGCGGTCGACGCGCACAGCTGTCTGCTGCGGACCGGGGCGGCGAGCCTGGATGTGATGGTGATCCATCTGGCGCTCCTCGGCTTCGACTTCGAGGTGATCGAGCCACCGGAACTGACCGAACGCATCCGGGTCATAAGGGACCGGTTGTCCCGCGCCCTCGGCTGACAGGACCGCGACAGGACCGCGACAGGTTCGGCGGACAGGGCCCCAGGTGTCGGCCGGCGGCGGATTGTGCGGGGGACTCGTGAATTCCTCGACGGTCCATCAATTGATTTCCTCGGTCGGCCGGGAAAACGACTGGCATGGGCCGTGGAATTCAGGGCGGCTATTTATGTGATCTTCGGGGTTGTGCAATTTCCAAGAAGTCGGATGTGAAGGGGCCGTAAGAGTGACGCGTTCGCATCCCGAGCGCGTCGGAACCTGTGACACAAGTGTGACCGCGGAGGGACGGGAAGCATACGGACGAGGTATCCGTTCGGCTTCCTTCGCCAGTCCCCGGCGCCTACGGTGAGTGGTATGGCACCGATACCGACTCCGCCCCGACAGCCCGACGACGCCCCCGAGTCCTATGTCGGACTCGACTCCGGGAGCGCCGAACGGATCGCCCGCGCGCGCGGCTGGACCACGGTCAGATCGCTGCCTCCGGGCTCGATCATCACCATGGAGTTCGTCGTGGGCCGGCTCAACTTCGAGGTGGAGGAGGGCCGGGTCATCCGCTGCTGGCTCGGCTGACCGACGGCCCGCGACGAGAACCCTGACGGTTCCCGACCCGACCCATACGAAGGCCCCGGCCGGAGCCGGGGCCTTCGTATGCACGGAGGGGCTGCGCGTACCGTCCCCGCGGTCCCAGGGGGCGCTCAGCCGCCCGTCATGGGCCGCGAGTGCGACGGCCGGCGGCTGCCCGCCGGAGTGCCCGGCGAACGCTCCGAGCGCACCGTGTGCGGCCTTGAGTGGGTGAGCTGACCCGTACCCGCGACGGTTCCGGTGGTTCCGGTGGGCAGGCCCGCGCCGGTGTGGCCGCTGTGACCTGCTCCGATGGGCTCGCGCGACGGCTCGTCGGCCGGCGCCTCGTGCGACACCCGCGCGGGACGCGGGCCCCCGGAGGCGACCGGGGTCGACGGGGTGGTCCTGCGGCGCGCGCGCCACCGCTCGCGGACCGCGAAGACGGTCAGCTCGGTCCGGCCGATCAGCGGCTCGAACAGGGGCAGCGCCAGCAGGATCAGCAGCCCGGCGGCCCAGCCGAGCAGCACATCGCTCAGCCAGTGCGTACCGAGATAGACGGTCGTCGCACCGACCCCCAGGGCGACCACGGCCGACATGACCGACAGATAGCGCCTGGCCCGGGGCGTGGTGGCCAGATAGGCCAGGATTCCCCAGGTCACCACGGCGTTGGCGGTGTGTCCCGAAGGAAATATATCGCCGCCCGCGAAGAGCTCGGCCGAGCCGATCTGCGTCGCGTAGTGGGGGCCGAGCCGGCCCAGACCGAGCTTCACCGCCCCGACGGTCACATTGAGCAGCAGCAGCGCCGTCCCGAGGGCCAGCAGCGGACGCAGCGTGTGCTGACGCCAGGAGCGCCAGCCCAGCCAGGCCGCGATCATCACGGCCGTGGGCCCGCGCTGCCCCAGCACCACGAAGTAGTCGAGGAAAGGATGCAGTTCCGGCCATTGCTGATAGGGCCGGAAGAGCATGACCTTCCAGTCGAGGATCACCAGCGAGGACGAGACGAGCACGGCGACGACGATGGCGAGATAGAACGCCAGCGTCCCGCCGAAGAGAGCCTTGCGGGTGCGGCTCATCCGCGGGGTCTCTATCTTCGGCGGCTCCGGCTCCCGGTCCAGACGGGCAAAGATGTCGGTACGCACCCCATTGACGTTACAGCGAGTGAGCGAATGAACCGGTCGATCCGGTCTCTTTGTGATGACGATGTGATGTGGAGTGCGTCTCGGAGCGTGGTTTATCAGGGGCCGTTCCGGAAATCGAAGGGACCTTCGTCCCTATTAATCGACACGCCGTTCCTGAAAGTGTCTTTCTGCGGAACAGAATGAGTTCACCGTGGCGTCGCACGGAATTTCCCTCCCGCTCGTGCGCGCTCGGAGTCCCGGTCCTGGCGCGGCGGAGTGGCGTACGCCACACTCGTCGGCCGGAACGGTGAGAGATGCACCACGCGCCACGCGCGTTCACTCGCGTACGCTGACGGCTCACTCGCCCGTCGATGCCGGGCCGCTCCGAGGGACCCGCGTCCCCGCCGGCCCGCCGAGCGCGAGGGACGCATTGGGAGGTACTCAGATGTCCGGGAGCACCACGGCCGGCGCACGGCTGCGCGCGGCCGGGGCCCGCGGCGGTGCCAACCGCTGGATCGTCCTGGTCGTCCTGTGCGTGAGCCTGCTCCTGGTCGCGCTGGACGCGACCGTGCTGCATGTCGCCGTCCCGGCCGTCACCGCCGACCTCAGGCCCAGCGGTGTCGAGCTGCTCTGGATCGTGGACGCGTATCCGCTGGTCTGTGCCGCGCTGCTGATCCTCTTCGGGACGCTGGGCGACCGCATCGGAAGACGCCGGGTCCTGCTCATCGGATACGCGCTCTTCGGGCTGGCCTCGGCGGTCGCGGCACTCGCCGATACGCCGCTGGTCCTGATCGCGGCACGCGCCCTGCTCGGTGTCGGCGGCGCGATGATCATGCCCGCGACGCTCTCCATCCTCCGCGACGTCTTTCCCGACCGGCGCGAGCGCGCCATGGCCATCGGTGTCTGGACGGCGGTCGCCGCGGTCGGGGCCGCCCTCGGCCCGGTGCTCGGCGGCTTCCTCGTCGAGCACTTCTGGTGGGGCTCGGTCTTCCTGATCAATATCCCGCTGCTGGCGCTCCTGCTGCCGCTCGGCCGGCTGGTGCTGCCCGAGTCCAAGGGCCCCGGCGACGGGCCCTGGGACGTCCTCGGCGCGCTGATGGCCGCCGCCGGGGTGCTCGGGGTGGTCTTCGGGGTGAAGCGGCTCGGCGCCGGGGAAGGGCCGCTCGGTCCCGAGACCCTCGGTCCGCTCTGCGTCGGCGCGGCCCTGCTCATCCTCTTCGTCCGCAGACAGCGGCGCAGGACGCATCCGCTGATCGACATGCGGATGTTCGCCAGGCGCACGTTCTCCACCTCCGTCGGCTGCATCGTGCTCGCCATGCTGGCCCTGGTCGGCCTGGAGCTGATCGCCGTCCAGTACCTCCAGCTGGTGCTGGGACTCAGCCCGCTGGAGACCGGACTGCGGCTGCTGCCGCTCACCTTCGCCGCCATGGCCGCGGGCGTCACCGGCTCCGCCACGCTGCGCCGGGTGGGGCCGCGCCGGATGGTGGCCTGGGGCTTCGTGCTGACCGCGGGCGCCGTGCTGCTGCTGGTGCTGATGGGCCAGCACGACCGGCCCGGGCTGCTGACCGCCGCCTTCGTCCTGCTCGGCTTCGGGCTCCAGACCACGCTCTTCGGCGCGTACGAATCGATGCTCAGCGAGGCTCCGGCGGACCAGGCGGGCGGGGCCGCGGCCATCGGCGAGACCTCGTACCAGCTGGGTGCGGGCATGGGGATCGCGCTGCTCGGCAGCGTGATGAACGCGGTGTACGCGCCCGCGCTGTCGTCGGTGAAGGGTGTGCCCGCGGCGGCGGGCTCGGCGGCGTCCGACTCGCTCGGCGAGGCCTATCAGGTGGCGGCCAGGATCGGCGGACCCGCGGGGGAGGCGCTGCGTACCGCCGCGCGCCACTCGTTCGTCCACGGCCTGCATGTGACGCTGCTGGTCAGCGCGGGGCTGCTGCTGCTCGGCGCGCTGGCCGCGCTGCGGCTGCCGAAGGTCATGGAGTGTCCGCCGTGCGCCGACGCGGAGCCGCCCGTCGAAGCGCGTGAGGCGCCTGAGGCGCGCGAGGAGACAGCCGCGAAGCCCGAGGCGCCCGGGACAGGGGAGGCACGGCCGCCCCGCCCGCAGGATCGGCGACCGCCCCGGCCGCGCAGAGCGCCGTCGGCTCCACGTGAGTCCCCGGAGGCGGCGATCCCGGCGGGCCGCCTCTCCCGTTAGGCGCACCTCTCCCGTGAGGCGCACCGGCGTGAGGCGTACGGGCCCGCGAGCCGGGCCGACGAGGGCCGGGTGCGTCTGGACGCGCGGCACACTGAGTCGTACCGTCGTCACGGAGCCGTAACTAGCGCCGCTAGTTACGGCTCGTCAGAGCCGTGCGAGCCGCCGGAGGCCGTCCCCATGTCCGCACCGTCCACGCCGTCCGCCCCGTCTGTCGCCAAGCCCCCGCCCTTCGACCCCGGCGACCCCCTCGGTCTCGACGATCTGCTCGACCCCGAGGACCTGGCGATCCGGGACACCGTACGGACCTGGGCCGCCGACCGGGTCCTGCCGCATATCGCCGAGTGGTACGAGCGCGGCGAACTGCCCGTCATCCGTGAACTGACGCGCGAACTCGGCGGACTCGGCGCGCTCGGGATGTCCCTGACCGGGTACGGCTGCGCGGGCGCCACCGCCGTCCAGTACGGACTCGCCTGTCTGGAGCTGGAGGCCGCCGACTCCGGGATCCGCTCGCTCGTCTCCGTACAGGGCTCGCTCGCCATGTACGCGATCCACCGCTTCGGCTCCGAGGAGCAGAAGCGGCGCTGGCTGCCCGCCATGGCCGCCGGCGAGATCATCGGCTGCTTCGGACTCACCGAGCCCGACCACGGCTCCGACCCGGCCGGAATGCGCACCCACGCCAGGCGGGACGGCACCGACTGGGTGCTCAACGGCCGCAAGATGTGGATCACCAATGGCTCGGTGGCGGGCGTCGCCGTCGTCTGGGCGCGCACCGACGAGGGCGTTCGCGGCTTTCTGGTCCCGGCGGGCAGCCCCGGATTCTCGGCCCCGGAGATCACCCACAAGTGGTCACTGCGTGCCTCGGTCACCAGCGAACTGGTCCTCGACGACGTACGGCTGCCCGCCGACGCCGTCCTCCCGGAGGTCACCGGACTGCGCGGCCCGCTCAGCTGTCTGAGCCACGCGCGGTACGGAATCGTCTGGGGCTCGATGGGCGCGGCGCGCGCGAGTTTCGAAGCGGCGCTCCAGTACGCCAGGACCCGGGAGCAGTTCGGCCGGCCGATCGGCGGCTTCCAGCTCACCCAGGCCAAGCTGGCCGACATGGCTCTCGAACTGCACAAGGGCATTCTGCTCGCCCACCATCTGGGGCGGCGCATGGACGCGGGCCGGCTCCGCGCCGAGCAGGTCAGCTTCGGCAAGCTCAACAACGTGCGGGAGGCGATCGAGATCTGCCGCACCTCGCGGACCATCCTCGGCGCCAACGGGATCTCGCTGGAGTACCCCGTGATGCGGCATGCGACGAACCTGGAGTCGGTGCTCACGTACGAGGGCACCGTCGAGATGCACCAGCTCGTCCTGGGCAAGGCGCTCACCGGCCTCGACGCCTTCCGGTGACCCCGTGGGACCGGGCGAACCGGTGAGCGCCCTGCTCAGCTCTGGTTGAAGAAGCCGTCCTTGCCGCGGCCCGCCTCGCCGGTGACGATCTCGGTGTCGGCGGGGCTCAGCAGGAAGACCCGGGTGGCCACGCGGTCGATCGAGCCGCGCAGCCCGAAGATCAGTCCGGCGGCGAAGTCCACCACGCGCTTGGCGTCGGCGGGCTCCATGGCCGTGAGGTTCATGATGACCGGGGTGCCGGCCCGGAAGAGCTCGCCGATGGTCCGGGCGTCCCGGAAGCTGTCCGGGGAGACGGTGGCGATTCTGCGGTCCTGCTCCGGGGCGGCCTCGGCGACGACCCGTACGCGCGGGTCGGTCCGCCAGTTGTCGCCGTTCTCCGCACCCTCGGCGTACTCGTCGTCGTAGTAACGCTCGTCGTTGTCCTCAACGAGGCCCAGCCAGGCACTCGCCTTGCGCACCGATCCCATGGACGCCTCCTTTCACCGCGGTCACATGACGTTCCCTATCCCTATGGTCGACCATCATGCGGATTGCGCGCCAAGGGGATAGTCGGCGCGCAGATGATTCGTGACGGTACTGGTGCAGAAGATGTGGCGGTTCGTCAAGGTTCTTCCAGCGTACAGGCCCTGAGTCGGTACAAAATATTACGTTCCGGCCAGATGAGTGACGCTGGGGACGTACGGGTGAACCGCTCGCTCGGTACGATGCGTCACGCACTTGTGAACGACGCTCGGGGGATTGTCGTGTTCGGAATCGTCAGACCGTGTACGCACCGGCTCGGCAATGGCCTCAGAACCGAGTGGATGGCCCATCTCTGCGGACTCTGTCTGGCACTTCGCGCGGACCACGGACAGTTCTCCCGGGTCGTCACCAACTACGACGGCCTGATCGTCTCGGTTCTGACGGAGGCTCAGACCGAGCGCACCGCGCGGCAGCGGCGCACCGCGGGCCCCTGTCCGCTGCGCGGCATGCGTACGGCGCCGATAGCCAGGGGCGAGGGCGCGCGGCTCGCCGCCTCCGTGTCACTGGTGCTCGCCTCGGCGAAGATACGCGACCACGTCGCGGACGGGGACGGGCTGTTGAGGCGCCGGCCGCTGGCCGCCGCCGCGCGCCGGGTCGCGCACGGATGGGACAGGGCGGGCGCGCGCACCGGCGCGGAGCTGGGGTTCGACACGGCCGTACTGGTCGACGCCGTCGAGCGGCAGCAGGGGATAGAGGTGCTGGCCGGTCCCGGTACGCCCCTGCTCACGGTCACCGAGCCGACCGAGACGGCGACCGCCGCGGCCTTCGCGTACACCGCCGTTCTGGCGGGCCGTCCGGGCAACGGCGCTCCGCTGGCCGAGGCCGGGCGGCTCTTCGGGCGGCTCGCGCATCTGCTGGACGCCGTGGAGGACCAGCCCGCTGACGCCGCGTCGGGTGCGTGGAACCCGCTCACCGCGACCGGTACGTCGCGCGCGGAGGCGCGGCGGCTGGCCGACGACGCGGTGCGCGGAATCCGGCTGGCGCTGCGGGACGTGGAGTTCACCGACGGCAGGCTGGCGCATGTGCTGCTGGCGCACGAACTGCGGGCCTCGGTCGACCGCGCTTTCGGCACGACGGCCTGCGCGCACGAAGGGCACGGCGGTCACGGCGGCGATGGCGGTCACGGCAGCCAGGGCGGCCAAAGCAGTCAGGGCGGCGGGGGGCTGCCGCCGGGCTTCGGGCAGCAGCCGCCGTCGAAGCCGGGCAAGCGCGGCTTCCTGGCCGGCTGCGCGGTCTTCGTCGGGCTGTGCTGCACCTGCAAACTCTGTTGTGCGGACGAGTACGAGGGCCCGTGGTCGCGCAAGAAGCGTGAGGGCTGCTGCAACAAGTCCGACGGATGCGACTGTTGTGATGGCTGTTGTGACGGCTGCGACTGCTGCGACTGCTGCGACGCCTGCAGTTGCTGCGACTGCGGGGCATGACGGGCGTCCATGCGGCGGGGTGTGCGAGGGGGAGGGAGAAGCGTGGCGCTCTGCGTGTGAAGGCACGCGGGGAAACGGCGCGCGAGCGCCGGACTTACGGGGAGACCGTGCAGGGCGTCAGCTCAACAGGAAGAGGACCACACGCGACCGAAGTCGATGTGGGAGCGCGTGACCAGCCACTGCTGCGAATGCATGAGCCAAGTGGAACAGGCATCCGTTTCCGCGTCAACCGAGCCGAGACGGACGGTTCACAGTACGGACAAGCTTGACAACAGGCCGTACACACCGCTTAGCCTCCCTACGGACAAGCGGATCGTGCTGAGGGGCTCGGTCCGTCTGTGTTTTCTGTGAAGGCACCCCCGTGTTCGATCGCTGTATCCACGGAGCCTTCGCATGCCTGTGCCCTCTCCGTCCTCCGCGTCCTCGGCCGCCGTCCGCGCCCCACTCCTGACCCCGTCTGTCGTCGTGGTCGGGGCAGGTCCGCGCGGCACGGGCTTTCTGGAGCGGATCGCCGCCAACGCGCGCTCCCTGTACGGCGGTCTGCCGCTGGACATCCACCTCGTGGACCCGCATCCGCCGGGCGCCGGGCGGGTCTGGCGCCGTGATCAGTCGCCGCTGCTCTGGATGAACTCCATGGCCGAGGACGTGACCATGTTCACCGATGACACGGTGGCCCTGGCCGGTCCGGTACGGCACGGACCCGCGCTGCACGAATGGGCACGGGACATCAGGGAGGGCAGGGCGCGGCTCTCCGCCGAGTCGGAGGCGGCCGAAGCGGCCGGGCCGACGCGCACAGGAGCCCCGTCCGGGGCCGGGCTCCACGCCGAGATCGCCGCCCTCACCGGCCAGACCTTCCCCAGCCGCCGGGTGCAGAGCGCCTATCTGAGCTGGGTGTACGAACAGACCGTCGCCGCCCTGCCGCCCGGTGTCACCGTCCATCAGCACCGCACGGACGCCGTGCGCGTCAGCGGTCCGCGCGGCGGACGTCAGCGCGTCTGGCTCGCGGACCGGACCGCACCGCTCCTCGCCGATCTCGTCGTGCTGACCCTCGGACATCTCGACGCCGAACCGGACGCGGAACAGGTGGAGTTGAGCCGGTTCGCCGAAGAGCACGGACTGATCCATCTGCCGCCCGACTTCACCGCGGACAGCGATCTGTCCGCGCTCCCCGCCGGTGAACCCGTCCTCGTCCGCGGCTTCGGACTCGCCTTCGTCGATCTGATGGTGCTCGTCACCGAGGGGCGCGGCGGGCGCTACTCGGGGAGCGCCGGCCAGGACAACGGGGAGTTGGTCTACCACCCCTCGGGACGCGAACCGGTCCTGTACGTCGGATCGCGGCGCGGTGTCCCGTACCACTCCAAGATCGGTTACGGGCTGGACGGTGAACGGCCCCCGCTGCCCCGCTTTCTCGGGCCCGAGCAGATCGACGCACTGCTGAGCCGGCCGGAGCCGCCCGACTTCCGGCGCGATGTCCGGCCGCTGGTCGACAAGGAGCTCGGCTTCGCGCACTACCACCGTCTCTTCACCGCGCACCCCGAGCGCACCCGCGTCGGCTGGACCGACTTCGAGGAGAAGTACGCCGCCGCCGATCCCGGAAGCCCCGAACTGGACGCCCTGGTGGGCGCGGCCGTCCCCGACCCCGCCGACCGGCTCGATCTCGCCGCCCTCGACCGGCCGCTGGACGGGCTGCGCTTCGACTCGTACGACGCGCTCCAGGACGGGCTGCGCGACTACATACGCGCGGATCTGACCCGGAGACACGACCCGGCCCACAGCGCGGACCTCGCCGTCTTCCTCGGGCTGCTCTCCGTCTACGGGCAGCTGATCCGCCTCGGCGACCTCGGTGATCCCGGCGGCGGCTGGCACGGCTTCTTCAGCTATCTCGCCTCCGGGCCGCCGGGACCCCGGCTGCGCCAGCTGCTCGCGCTCTCCCGGGCCGGGATCGTCCGCTTCCTGGGCGCGGACATGTCGGTCGAGGCCGACGGGCGGCGGGGGGTCTTCCGGGCGGGCAGCGCCGTCGTACCGGGGGAGTACGTCGAGGCGCGCGCGCTGGTCGAGGCGCGGCTGCCCGACCCCTCGCCCGAACGCACCCGGAGCCCGCTGCTGCGCGGGCTGTACGAGGAGGGGGCCGCCGCGATCTCGGCGGGGCTGGTCCGGGTCGACCCCGACGACGGGCGGCTGCTGGAGCGCGACGGCACCCCGCATCCCCGCCGCTTCGCGCTCGGTCCGTACACCACCGCCCGGTCCAGCGGCGCCTTCACCCGGCCGCGTACGGGCGGACCCGCGTTCCGGCAGAACGACGCCACCGCGCGGGCCGTGCTCACCCTGCTCGCCGGCCTCGCGCGACCCGCGGGCGCAGCGACCCCGGCCACACCGCCTCCCGCCACACCGCCTCCGGCCACACCGTCGCCCGTCACACCGCCTCCGGTCATAACACCACCGGTCACACGGCCCCCGGGCGCCTCGCCTCCGGTCACACCGCCCGCGGGCGCCTCGTTCACGGCCGCTCCGGCTCCTCAACCGCCGGACGGGCTGCCCGTCCGAAGCTGAAAGGCAAGGCCCGCCATGTCCGCCACCCGATCTCCGCACCGACCCCGGCACAACCCGCCGCACCGTCCGCTGTATCTCGCCGCCGAGATCGGTGGTCAGCGGTCCTACGACGCCGCGTGGTACGTCGAACTCGCCCGGCTCGCCGAGCGGGGCGCCCTCGACTTCGTCACGCTCCAGGACTCCTTCGCGCGCCCCGGCCCCGACGCGCTCGCCGTGCTCTCCCGGGTCGCGCCCGCGACCGAGCGCATCGGGCTCGTGCCCACCGTCACCACCACCCACACCGAGCCGTTCCATGTCTCCGCGGCCGTGGCCACCCTGGACTGGGTGAGCCGCGGCCGGGCCGGCTGGCTGGCCGATGTGTCCACCACCCCGGCGGAGGCCCGGCTGTTCGGCCGCCGCCCGGTCCCCTCCCTCCCCGCCCTGTGGCAGGAGGCGGGCGAGGTGGCCGACGTGGCCGCCCGGCTCTGGGACAGCTGGGAGGACGACGCCGAGATCCGCGACACATCGACAGGGCGCTTCATCGACCGCGACAAGCTGCACCATGTCGACTTCGAGGGGGCCACGTTCACGGTCCGCGGACCGTCCATCGTGCCGCGCCCGCCACAGGGCCACCCCGTCACCGTGGTCGACGCGACCGAGGGGCACAGCAGGGAGACCGCCGCGCGCCACGCGGATGTCGTCCTGGTCAGGGCCGGCCGGCCCGACGAGGCGGCGGCGATCCGGGAGAAACTGCGGTCCCGGGCCGCCGACCACGGCCGCGACCCCGGCACACTGCGGGTGCTGGCCGCGCTCACCATCGATCTCGGTGACGGCGAACGCCCGGTGGAACCCGGTCTGGAGAGCGCGCCGCGCACCACCGCCGGTGACACCGGACCGCACTACCGCGGCGGCCCCGTCGATCTCGCCGACCTGATCACCACCTGGCACGGCACCGGCGCCGTGGACGGCTTCCACCTCACGCCCGCCGAGCCGCGGCGCGATCTCGAACGGCTCGTCAACGGCACGGTGGCGCTGCTCCAGCACCGCAGTCTGTTCCGCACTTTCCATCCGGGCGGCACGCTCCGCGAGCATCTGAGCCTCGCACGCCCGGCCAACCAGTACGCGTCCGCCGGGGGAACCTCATGACGACCGACACTTCCCGTACCGCCCGCAAGCGGATCCATCTCGCCGCGCACTTTCCCGGCGTCAACAGCACCACCGTATGGACCGACCCCCGCTCCCGGTCCCAGATCGACTTCTCCTCGTTCGAGGCGCTGGCCCGTACGGCGGAGCGCGGGAAGTTCGACTTCTTCTTCCTGGCCGAGGGGCTGCGGCTGCGCGAACACAAGGGCCTCATCCACGATCTGGACGTGGTCGGCCGCCCCGAATCCCTCACCGTGCTGAGCGCGCTGGCCGCCGTCACCGACCGGCTCGGCCTCGCCGCCACCGTGAACGCCACCTTCAACGAGCCCTACGAACTGGCCCGCAGGCTCGCCACGCTCGACCATCTCAGCGCGGGCCGCGCCGCCTGGAACGTGGTGACGTCCTCCGACGCCTTCACCGGGGAGAACTTCCGGCGCGGCGGCTATCTCGACCGTGCCGACCGCTACACCAGGGCTGCGGAATTCGTCGCGACCGCACGGGAGTTGTGGGACTCCTGGACCCCGCCCGCGCCCGGCGCCCCGTACGGCGCACCGCGCCCGTTCGCCCACTCAGGGCGGCAGTTCGAGATCGAGGGGGAGTTCACCGTCCCGCGCTCCCCGCAGGGTCACCCGGTGATCATCCAGGCGGGCGACTCGGAGGAGGGCAGGGAGTTCGCCGCCTCGGCCGCCGATGTCATCTTCACCCGGCACGGCACCCTGGAGGCGGGCCGCGAGTTCTACGCCGACACCAAGTCCCGGCTGGCGAAGTACGGCAGGGACCCGGACGACCTCAAGATCATGCCGGGGGTCACCGTCGTCCTCGGCGACAGCGACGCCGAGGCGCAGGAACGGGCCGCCGGGATCCGCAGACAGCAGGTCTCCCCGCAGAACGCGATCCTCGCCCTGGAGCAGGTCTGGGGCCGGGACCTCTCGGCGTACGACCCGGACGGACCGCTGCCCGAGGTCGATCCGGACCCGGACTCCGCGCTGGTCCAGGGCCGGGTCCGGATCGGTGATCCGCTCGCGGTCGCGGCCAGGTGGCGGGCGCTGGCCGAGGCCAAGGGCCTGTCCATCCGGCAGACCGTCATCGAGACCACCGCGCGGCAGTCCTTCATCGGCACCCCGGAGGGCGTGGCCGAGAGCCTCGACACCTTCGTGCGGACCAGGGCGGCGGACGGTTTCATCCTCGTACCGCATCTGACCCCGGGCGGGCTCGACGACTTCGTGGACCGGGTCGTACCGCTCCTCCAGGAGCGCGGAGCCTTCCGTACGGAGTACGAGGGCACCACCCTGCGCTCACATCTCGGGCTTCCCGGCGTGCCGCCGGGCTGACGGCGCCGGGCGGGCCGGGGACACTTCACTCCGACGCCTACTGACCGGCGCGGACCTCTCGCGGGCATACTCGTCATGCGTGGTCAGCAGCGGCGAGCCCCGGCCAACTCCGGCCGGACGTACGCCTCTTGGCGAAGGTGAGAGTGTGTGAGTCCGACCCGGTCCGACCCACCGATACCCCTGTCCGATGTCCAACGGCACGTCCGCCGCAGCCGGTTGCTGTTCGTGGCTCCGCTCGTGCTGCTCGGGATCCTCGTCGTGATCCTGCTGTGGGAGGTCGTACGGTCCAATATGCCGGCGGAGACCCAGGCCGAGTGGCCCTGGCGGCTGCGGATACTCGAACCGGACCCGCTGGGCAGTCTGCTGGCGGTCGCCGCGGGCGCGGTCTTCGCGCGGGCGCAGTACGCCCGCGCCGTCAGGCCGTATCTGGGGTGGCGGGCGTCCTGGGAGAAGGGGGACCTCCGGTCGGAGGGCGCGGCGTGGCGCGTGGGCATCCTCAACGGCGGCCAGCACACCGCGGTGATCGAGAGCTATGACTTCCGGGTGATCCCGGCGGGTGGTACGGGCAGCGGTGACGCGTCATGGGTGGACGCCCAGGGAGCCGGGGCCGTACTGACCGCGGCGGGATTCGCCGTCAGAGAGGACTTCCTGCTCGTCAACTTCGGCCCGGGGTTCCCGCTGGTCGGTGCCGGGAACTACGAGACCGTCATGGTGGGCGTCTTCTCGAAGCGCGTGATCGACCAGATCGACGCGCTGTATCTGCGGGTACGGGTCACGGACGCCGTGGGCGACAGCCATGAGCGGATCGTGGACTGTCTGAAGGCGGCGCGGATGTCACCCCGGCCGGTGTGAGCGCGCCGCGGAGGCCGCCCGGATTCCGGCGGCACGCCCTAGGTCCTGTCCGGTCGATCTTCGCGGGCCCACGACGCCTGGCACCGCGCCTCGCCGCGTTGTCGGAGTCGCCCGAGTACGTCCAGTACACGGGCGATCCTCCGCCTTGCGATGCTCCCCCGTGGCCTGAACGGCACGGGGGTACCCCCTGCACCAGACTGCCGCGGTCTGATCCGCGAAGATCGACCGGACAGGACCTAGCGGTCCTCATCGCGCTGCCGGGGGAGATCGCGGAGCCAGTCGAGCACCCGCGGGAGAACGTACTGAGCGGCGAAGTGCCCGGCGCGCGGCGCGGATACGGCGTGGGCCCCCGGGATGTGCCCGGCCAGCCAGTGGAAGTGCGAGATGGGGGAGAAGACATCGTTCTGCCCGTGCCACAGCATGACCGGGACGGTGAGTGAGGACAGCCCGAACCCCCAGGGGGACGACAGGGCCACGCTGTCGTCGAGCCAGCCGTCGGCCGAGATCCGCAGCGCCTCGCGGTAGTTGCGCAGCAGCATCGCCCGGATGGCGGGGTCGTCCACGACCGGCGTGTCGTACGCGGTCAGCTCGGCCCGCAGTTCGTCGATCAGCCGGCCCGGTGCCTCGCTGATGGCGGCGCCGCGCAGCGCGAGGGTGTGGGCCAGCCGGGCTCTGTCGTCGCGGGCCAGTGTGTAGTCGAGAACGTTGGACGCGGTCATTCCGGCGAACCAGTCAAGGCCCTCCGCGTCCCGGGGCGCGAGACTGACGAGCGCCGCCGCGCCCACCACCCGCTCGGGCAGCAGCGCGGCGCAGGCGAGCGCGTGCGGGGCGCCGCCCGAGCGGCCGATCACCCCGAACCGCGCCATGCCCAGGGCATCGGCGACGGCGGCGCAGTCGCGGGCGGCGTCGGCCACGCGTCGCCCGGGAAGCCGGTCCGACTCCCCGTACCCGGGGCGGTCGTACGCGACGAACCGCACCCCTGGGCAGCGCCGGGCCAGATCGGACGGCGCCGTCCCCAGCCGGCTGCCCGGTGTTCCGTGCAGCAGCAGTACGGGAGGGCCCGCGGGATCACCCCACTCCTCGGCCACCAACAGCCGTCCGTCCGCTGTCCTTACGTCGATGCGCATGCTGTCCTCCCTGGCCTCTCCGGGCGCCGCCGGCCCCGGTACCGGTGGGTCCGGCGAGCCTTCTCCGACCCTGTCACGCGGGCGGGCGCGGCGCGGCGGGGCGCGGATCGCGGCAGAGAAACGGGGGGCGAATTCAAGACAGGACTAGTCCTCACCCGCTGATGACGTGGCGATCGCACCGGGTGTTCGCACATGGAACCGTCCCTGCCCGGAAGCGGTCTGCCGACGGCCCGGCGTACGGGGTGTGTTGTGGGTGCCCGTCCTGAAGTCGGCCTTGTGTGTTACTGGTCGGTTTCGGAATAGTGGGCGCCTCAACCTACGTGTCAGGTACACCCCACATGGCCTGACACGGTCCCCCCACAGGAGGCTGACGTTGAATCATCGACGCATATCCAAGAAGCGAGTGACGATGGCGGGAGGTGCCGTGGTCGCTCTGGTGGTCGCGGGTGTGACCTTCCAGACTGCGAACGCCAGTGAGAGCACACCCCAGTTCACGGTGAAGTCGCTGACCGCCGCGGCGGCCGGAACTCTCGCGTCAACCCTGGACGACAGCCTGGGCGCCGACGCGGCCGGCGCGTACTACGAGGCCGACTCGAAGGCGCTCGTGGTGAATGTCGTCAACGAGCAGGCGGCCGAGACCGTGCGCCAGGCCGGCGGCAAGGCCAGACTGGTTCAGAACTCCCTGGCCGAGCTGAAGAGCGCCCGGCAGACCCTCGCGGACCGGGCGACCATCCCGGGCACCTCGTGGGCCGTCGACCCGGTGACCAACAAGGTGATCGTCACGGCCGACCGTACGGTCACGGGCGCGTCCTGGGACAAGCTCGACGGTGTGGTGAAGGCGCTCGGTGACAAGGCCGAACTGAAGAAGACGGCGGGGGAGTTCAAGCCCTTCGTCTCCGGCGGTGACGCCATCACGGGCGGCGGCGGGCGCTGCTCGCTCGGCTTCAACGTGGTCAAGGACGGCGCGCCGTACTTCCTGACCGCCGGGCACTGCACGGAGTCCATCCAGACCTGGTCGGACGCGCAGGGCACCGAGATCGGGACGAACGAGGGCTCCAGCTTCCCGGACAACGACTACGGCCTGGTCAAGTACACCGCCGAGGTGGAGCACCCGAGCGAGGTGAACCTCTACAACGGCAGCACGCAGGCGATCACGAAGGCGGGCGACGCGACCGTCGGCCAGCAGGTGACCCGCAGCGGCTCCACCACCCAGGTGCACGACGGTGAGGTCACCGGACTCGACGCCACCGTGAACTACGGCAACGGCGACATCGTCAACGGGCTCATCCAGACCTCGGTCTGCGCCGAGCCGGGCGACAGCGGCGGTTCGCTCTTCGCGGGCGACACCGCGCTCGGGCTGACCTCGGGCGGCAGCGGTAACTGCTCCTCGGGCGGTGAGACGTTCTTCCAGCCGGTGCCGGAGGCGCTCGCCGCGTACGGTGCCGAGATCGGCTGACCCGGATCGGCTGACCCTGGACAACTGAAACTGACCGACCCGCTGGGAGGAGGGGCCCGGTCCGCCACTGTCTGTGGTGGACCGGGCCCCTCCGGGCATGTCGCGGCGCCGTTGCCCCCGGTATCGGCGCAGGTGGGAAGGGCTCGCACGGCGGATCAGGGGGCCGGGGCCCCGCCCTCGCGGCAGTATCGTACGAACGTTCGAAACTTGGTCTATGGTGGAGAGGCGGGGGAGGTGAGAGCGGACTGAGAACGGACTGATCCAGGAGGTGCGGATGCCCGGCTTCACGCATCTGCACACCGTCTCCGGGTACTCCCCGCGGTACGGGGCCTCCCACCCGGAGCGGCTGGCCGCGCGCGCCGCAGAGCGGGGCATGGACGCCCTCGCCCTGACCGACCGCGACACCCTCGCGGGCGCGGTCCGCTTCGCCAGGGCATGCGCCGCGGAGGGGATACGGCCGCTCTTCGGGGTGGAGCTGGCGGTGGGCGAGCGGGCGCGCGAGGCGGGCCCGGCCGGGCGCAGGCGTACGCCCGTGCGCGGCGGCGCCTTCATCGACGAGTCCGCGCCCCGCGCGGTCTTCCTCGCCCGCGACGGCGCGCGGGGGTGGGCGGAGCTGTGCCGGCTCATCTCCACCGCGCACGCCTCGGCGGACACCGCGCACGCCTCGGGCGGCGGGCACCTCTCGGGTGGCGGGCACGCTTCGGACGGCGGCGGCGGTCCGCTGCTGCCCTGGCGGGACAATTTCGGCTCGGGCCTCACCGTGCTGCTCGGGCCCGACTCCGAGACCGGCCGCGCCCTCGCGGCGGGCCGCCCCGACCGGGCCGCCCGGCTGCTCGCGCCCTGGCGGGAGATCTACGGCGACGCGCTCCGGCTGGAGGTCGTGCACCACGGGCGTACGGGTACGGGCCCCGGCTCGCTGCGGCACGCCGCCCGTACCCTCGGCTTCGCCACCGAGCAGGGCGTGCGCGCGGTGCTCAGCAACGCCGTGCGCTACGCCGACGCCGGGCAGGGCCCGGTCGCCGATGTCCTCGACGCGGCCCGCCGGCTGGTCCCCATCGACCCGCGCAAGGGGCTGGACAGCGGGGAGCGCTGGCTCAAGGATCCGGCGAGGATGGCACGGACCGCCGAGCTGGTCGCCGAGGCCGCCGGATTCCGCCGCGACACCGCCCACCGGCTGCTCGCCCTGACCGAGGAGACCGCCGCCGGCTGTCTGGTCGACCCCGTGGACGATCTCGGCCTCGGCACCGTCCACTTCCCCGAACCGCGACTGGTCGGCGCGGACCGCCGGACCGCCGGGCGGGTGCTGCGCTCGCGCTGCGCCGCCGGGATGGTGCTGCGCGGCTACGACCGGCGCCGTGACCACCGGACGTACTGGGCCAGGATGGACGCCGAGCTGCGCACGATCGAGGAGCTCGGCTTCGCCTCCTACTTCCTCACGGTCGCCCGCGTCGTCGACGACGTACGGGACATGGGCATCCGGGTCGCCGCGCGCGGCTCCGGCGCGGGCTCCCTGGTCAACCATCTGCTGGGGATCGCCCATGCCGACCCGGTCGCGCACGGACTGCTGATGGAACGTTTCCTCTCCACCCGCCGGCGCGGACTCCCGGACATCGACATCGATGTGGAGTCCGCGCGCCGGCTGGAGGTCTACCGGGCGATCCTCGACCGCTTCGGCCCGGAACGGGTCGCGGCCGTCGCCATGCCCGAGACCTACCGGGTGCGTCATGCCGTACGGGACGTGGGCGCGGCCCTCTCCATGGACCCGGCCGAGATCGACCGGATCGCCAAGTCCTTCCCGCACATCCGGGCCAGGGACGCCCGCGCCGCGATGGAGGAACTGCCCGAACTGCGGGAGCTGGCCGGGGAGCTGCGGCGGGACGGGGCGAAGTACGGCCGGCTGTGGGAGCTGGTGGAGGCGCTGGACGCGCTGCCGCGCGGGGTCGCCATGCACCCGTGCGGAGTGCTGCTCTCGGACGCCTCGCTGCTGCGCCGTACCCCGGTGGTGCCGACCAGCGGCGAGCACTTCCCCATGTCGCAGTTCGACAAGGAGGACGTCGAGGAGATGGGGCTGCTCAAACTCGATGTGCTGGGCGTACGGATGCAGTCGGCGATGGCGCACGCCGTCGGGGAGATCGAACGGGCCACCGGCGCGCGGCTGGACATCGACGATCCGGAGCAGGTGCCGGAGGGCGACCCCGAGACCTACCGGCTGATCCAGTCCGCCGAGACCCTGGGCTGCTTCCAGATCGAGTCGCCGGGCCAGCGCGATCTGGTCGGCAGGCTCCAGCCCACCACCTTCCACGATCTGGTGGTCGATATCTCGCTCTTCCGGCCGGGGCCGGTGGCCGCCGATATGGTGCGGCCGTTCATCGAGGCCAGACACGGCCGCGCGCCCATCCGCTATCCCCATCCCGACCTGGCGGAACCGCTGCGGGAGACCTATGGCGTGGTCGTCTTCCACGAGCAGATCATCCGGATGGTGGACATCATGACCGGCTGCGGCCGGGAGGAGGCGGACAAGGTGCGGCGCGGGCTGTCCGACCCCGGCTCGGGGGCCGGGATCCGCGCCTGGTTCGAGCAGCGGACGCGGCGGAGGGGATACCCGCCCGAGGTCATCGCGCGGACCTGGGAGATCATCGAGGCGTTCGGCTCGTACGGCTTCTGCAAGGCGCACGCCGTCGCGTTCGCCGTACCGACCTATCAGTCGGCCTGGCTCAAGGCGCACCATCCGGCCGCCTTCTACGCCGGGCTGCTCACCCATGATCCGGGGATGTATCCGAAGCGGCTGCTGCTCGCGGACGCGCGGCGGCGGGGGGTGCCGGTGCTGCCGTTGGACGTAAACCGTTCGACGGTCACTCATAGAATCGAACTGGTGTCTGAGGGTGGGGTGTCTGGGGATGGTTTGTCCGGAGCCGGCGTCTGGGGCGTACGGCTGGCGCTCTCCGACGTCCATGGCATCAGCGAGGCGGAGGCGGCCCGGATCGAGGCGGGACAGCCGTACTCCTCGCTGCTGGACTTCTGGCAGCGGGCCAGACCGGCCCGGCCCGTGGCCGAACGGCTCGCGCAGGTGGGCGCGTTGGACAGGTTCGGCGCCAACCGGCGCGATCTGCTGCTGCATCTGTCCGAACTGCACGGAGCGCAGCGGAGGGCGGGCGCGTACGGAGACCAGCTCCCGCTGGAGGGCGGGCGGCGGACCGCCCCCGCCGGGCTGCCCGACCTGGGCGACGCGGAGCGTCTCAGCGCCGAGCTCGGGGTCCTCGGCATGGACGCCTCCCGCCATCTGATGGGAGATCACTACGCGTTCCTGAAGGAGCTGGGAGCGATGTCGGCCAAGCGGCTGCGGGAGGTGCCGCACGGCCGGACCGTACTGGTCGCGGGCGCCAAGGTGGCGACCCAGACGCCGCCCATCCGCTCCGGCAAGCGGGTCATCTTCACGACGCTGGACGACGGTACGGGCCTGGTCGATCTGGCCTTCTTCGACGACAGCCACGAGGCGTGCGCGCATACCGTCTTCCACTCCTGGCTGCTGCTGGTGCGCGGGGTGGTGCAGCGGCGCGGCCCGCGGAGCCTGAGCGTGGTGGGCGCGGCGGCCTGGAACCTGGCGGAGCTGGTGGAACTGCGGGAGAAGGGCGGGCTGGACGCGGTCGCGGCCGCGCTGGACGCGCCGGCGGTACCGGCGGCCACGGCGTCGCCGTCCGGCGGTCCTCCAGGGGACGACGGCCGGCGCATCCAGCTGCCCACGGGCTACGAGATGAACCCCTGGTCGGACCTCAAGCCACCCGGCGAAGGGCTGCCGACCGGACGGAAGCTGTGGCACTCCAGCCCGGGGAGCGCGGGATGATCCTCTGTATACGGTTCCACTCCGGCCCGGAACTCCAGGGAGGCGGCGGGTCCGAGGCGACGCTGCCCGCGCTGGTCGGGCTGATCGAGGACATCAGCCCCGCCGTCCAGGCGCTGCCGCCGGACACCGCGCTCGTCGATGTGCGCGGTGCGGAACGGTACTTCGGACAGGACGCCGCCGGGATCGCCTCCGTACTGCGGGTCCGCGCGCTCGCCCACCTCGGCACCGGCTGCACGATCGGGGTGGCCCCCACCCCGATGCTGGCCCGGATGGCCGTGCGGCGGGCCGAGCCGGGCACGACGCTCGTGGTGGCGGACGACGAGCGCGCGATCGCGCGGTTCCTGGAGCCCGGCCGGGTCGGCGAACTGCCCGGCGTCGGCGCCGCGACGGCCCGCGCGCTGCGCGCGTACGGACTCGACACCATCGGGAAGACCGCGGCCGTGCCGCTGTCGACACTCCAGCGGATCACCGGGGTGCGGACGGGGCGTGAACTGTACGAGAAGGCCCACGGCGTGGACCGTACGGGGGTCGCCCCGAACGCCGCCGCCCGCTCGCTCGCCGCCGAACGGACCTTCCCCCGCGATGAACTGGACCAGGAGCGGCACCGGCGCGCGCTGCTCTCGATCACCGAGGAGCTGGGCGTCCGGATGCGCGGCACGGACCAGGTGTGCCGCTCGCTGACCCTCACCGTGCGGTACGCGGACCGCTCCACGACCACCCGTACGCGCGCGCTGCCCGAGCCGACCGCCCACTCGGCGGCGCTCGCCGGCGTCGCGTACCGGATCCATGAGTCGCTCGGGCTGCAACGGGCGCGGGTACGGGCTCTCTCGGTACGGGCCGAGGGGCTGGTCCCGGCCGAACACGCCACCCACCAGCTGACGTTCGACCCGGCGGACGACCGGGCCCGGCGGATCGAGGCGGTGGCGGACCTGATCCGGGCGAAGTTCGGCGCGGGGATGATCGTGCTGGGTTCACTGGCCGCGTAGGCGGGGCGGCGGAGCAACAGGGCGGCGGGGCGACGGCGCGGGCGGCCGGGCGGCGGGGCGGGGCGGTGGGGCGGCACATTCAGCCGGGTTTTACCGACGCGTAACTTCCCATCCTTGCCTTACTCGTGCGTAACTTGATAACTGCACAGCCGAGTTGTGGTCCGGACCACAGGGCTGACAGCCATCGCCATTCCCTTGAGCCGCAAGGAGATCGCCCGATGCTGCCCTGGAAACGCGCGCTCGGACCACTGACCGCGCTGCTGCTGGCCGTAACGGTCATGGCCACCCCCGCGGTTGCCGCGCCCCCCACCTCCACGAGCACCTCCACGAGCACCTCCACGAGCACCTCCACGAGCACCTCCGCCGCGCCGAGCAGCGGCTGGAACGACTACTCCTGCAAGCCCTCGGCCGCCCATCCCCGTCCCGTCGTCCTCGTCCACGGCACCCTCGGGAACGCCGTCGACAACTGGCTCGGCCTCGCCCCGTATCTGGTGAAACGCGGATACTGCGTCTTCTCCCTCGACTACGGGCAGCTCCCCGGCGTCCCGTTCTTCTACGGCCTCGGTCCCATAGACGCCTCGGCCGGGCAGCTCGCCACCCATGTCGACAAGGTCCTCGCGGCCACCGGCGCCGCGAAGGTCGATGTCGTCGGACACTCCCAGGGCGGCATGATGCCGCGCTACTACCTGAAGTTCCTCGGCGGGGCGGCGAAGGTGAACGCCCTGGTCGGCCTCGCGCCGTCCAACCGCGGCACCACGCTGCTGGGGCTGACCGGACTGCTGAAGTACTTCCCGGGAGCGGAGGACCTGCTGAACGAGAAGACCCCGGCACTCGCCGACCAGATGGCCGGGTCGCCCTTCCTCACCAAGCTCAACGCGGGCGGCGACACCGTCCCCGGGGTGCGGTACACCGTAATAGCCACGCGGTACGACGAGGTGGTCACCCCGTACCGCTCACAGTTCCTGACCGGCGCCGGCGTACGCAATGTGCTGCTCCAGGATCTGTGTCCGGTCGACTTCTCCGAGCATGTGGCGATCGGGACGCTCGACAGGATCGCCTTCCACGAGGTGAACAACGCGCTCGACCCCGCCCGTGCCACCCCGACCACCTGCGCCTCGGTGATCGGCTGACGCGCGCCGCCGTGGTCCGTCCCGCTGCCAAGGCCGTTCTTGGCGGCGGGACGTTTGCCCATGCGCGACGACCGGTAGGTGACACCTGCAAGGACCGCGAGTTTCTTGTGCGTTACGTCATGGTGAGCCGACCGGCAGCTATACGGTCCCGGATCGAGGAGTGGAACATGAGGAGACTGGCCAGTGGTGCTCTCACCGGCATCCTCGCCTTGGGCGCACTCACCGCATGCGCTGAGGAACCGGGCGCCGGGACCTCCAAGGGGGACGGAAAGCCGGGCAAGGTCGCATTCCTCATGCCCGACCTCGCCTCCACCCGCTACGAGCAGTACGACGCTCCGCTGTTCAAGAAGCGTATGGCCAAGCTGTGCCCGGACTGCGGGGTGATCTACCAGAACGCCGACAGTGACGCGTCGCTTCAGCAGCAGCAGGCGAATTCCGCGATCGCCCAGGGTGCCAAGGCCATCGTGATCGACCCGGTGGACTCCGCCGCGGCGGCCACGATCGTGCAGACGGCGCAGTCCCAGGGCGTCAAGGTGGTCGCCTACGACCGTCCCATCCCTGACAAGCCCGCGGACTTCTATGTGTCGTTCGACAACGAGGCGATCGGCGAGTCCATCGCCCAGTCGCTGGTCGATCACCTGAAGGAGACCAGGGCCAAGGGCGGTGTGCTCCAGGTCAACGGGTCTCCCACCGACGCCGCCGCCGGACTGATCAAGAAGGGGATCCACAACGCCGTCGACGACAGCGGGTTCGACCTGCTCGCCGAGTACGACACGCCGGATTGGGCGCCGGAGAAGGCCCAGCAGTGGGTGAGCGGGCAAATCGCCCAGTACCGCGGCGAGATCGCCGGTGTGGTGGCGGCCAACGACGGTACTGGCGGGGGAGCGATCGCGGCGTTCAAGGCCGCGGACAGAAAAGTCCCGCCTGTCACCGGCAACGACGCGGAGGTGGCGGCGATCCAGCGCGTTATCGCGGGGGATCAGTACAACACCATCTCCAAGCCGATCAGGATCGTCGCCGAGGCGGCCGCGGACGCCGTCCACCAGCTGACGCAAGGCAAGGAACCCACGGCGGACACCGAGCTGTTCGACACCCCGTCGCGGCTGTTCAAGCCGACCGTCGTGACACAGAAGAACCTCAAGGAGGTCATCTTCGGTCCCGACGGAGTGCTCAAGGCCGAGGCGGTGTGCGGCTCGCGGTACGCCGCCGACTGCCGGCGCCTGGGCATCCAGTAGCGACATGCCGTCTCCGGGGGAGCAGAGCTGTGACATCCCTTGACACCTCAGTGGCAACGGCCACCGACCCGCAGGACGAGCGTCTCGTGACGCCGCGAGGCATCACCGACAGCATCCGCGCCATGATCCGCCGCGTTCGGGACGGAGACCTGGGCATGCTGCCGGTCGTCGGCGGCATCGTGGTGATCTGGACGATCTTCCAGTTGCTCAATCCGACCTTCCTGTCCAGCACCAATCTGGTGAACCTGTCCTTCGACATGGTCCCGGTGGGTGTCCTCGCGCTGGGGATCGTGTGCGTCCTGCTGGTCGGCCAGATCGACCTCTCCGTCGGATCGGTGAGCGGCGTGTCGGCCGCGGTCACGGCCGTCGTCATGGTCAAGAACGAGCAGCCGGCGTGGCTGGCGGTCCTCGCGGCCGTGGCCGCCGGCTGCCTGATCGGATGGCTCTACGGCCTGGTACTCAACCGCTTCGGCGTGCCCAGCTTCGTGGTCACCCTGGGAGGGCTGCTGGCCTTCCTCGGCGTACAGCTGTGGCTGCTGCGGGGTCAGAACGCGATCAACCTGCCCTACGACTCGACCCTGGTGAAGTTCGCACAGCTGTGGTTCGTCCCCGAGTGGATGGCATACGTACTGGCGGTGGCGGCCGCGGGCGGGTTCCTGGCCACCGGATGGGTGGGTGCCCGAGCCCGCCGCCGCGCCGGGCTGTCGTCCTCGTCGCCGCAGTGGCTTCTCATGCGGTCGCTTCTGCTGCTGGCCGGTCTGCTGCTCGCGGTCTTCTACCTGAACCGCACCCGCGGCGTCGCCTGGATGTTCGTGGTCTTCGTCGCACTCGTGCTGGTGATGAACCAGGTGCTCACCCGCACCCCGTTCGGACGATCGATCTACGCGGTCGGCGGCAACGCCGAGGCGGCCCGCAGGGCCGGTGTCAACGTGCGGCGGGTGTACGCCTCGGCGTTCGTCATGTGTTCCGGCCTGGCCGCCGTCGGCGGCATTCTGGCCGCGTCGAGACTGGCCGCGGCGAACCAGAGCACCGGTACCGGCGACGTCAACCTCAACGCCATCGCCGCGGCCGTGATCGGCGGGACCAGCCTGTTCGGCGGCCGCGGCTCGGCCTTCGCCGCTCTGCTCGGAGTCCTGGTCATCCAGTCGATCTCCAGCGGTCTCACACTGCTGAACCTCGACTCCTCCTACAGGTTCATGATCACCGGCGCGGTCCTGCTCATCGCCGTCGGCCTGGACTCCGTCGCCCGCCGCTCGCGCCAGGCACACGGGAGGGGGTGAACAACAGATGATCGAAGCAAACGGTCAGCGGCTGTGGCGCCCGGCCGATACGGCCCTGCGGCGAGCGGTTGCGAAGGTCACCGCGGCGCCGATGGCGAGCGCCGCCGAGCCACCGATCGCGAGATAGGACGTGCTGCTGTCGCCGCCGGTCTCGGCGAGGGTGTCCTGACCGTCGGCGCTCTTCGCCTCGGGGGAGTTGGCGTCGGGGTAGGCGTCGGCGTCGGCAGGGGTGTCCGGCTGCTTCTCCGGGGTCTCCGGGGTGTCCGCGGTCTCCGGGGTCTCCTTCTCGGTGGCCTTCGTCGCGTCCGTGCCGAGGTCGCCGTGGCCGTTGTGCTCGACGGTGGACTTCTCCGTACCGTCCGCGATCTTCTCGTCGGTGGGCGCGGAGGCGGCGGGCGCGGCGCCGCCCGCGCCGCCGTTGTCCTGCCCGAAGACCACGTCGGAGCAAGTGTAGAAGGCCTCGGGGCTGTCCGAGCGCTGCCAGATGGAGTAGATCAGATGACGGCCCGACTTGTTCGGGACGACGCCGTCGAAGACATAGGCGCCGTTCTCCAGCTTCGGGTCGGTGACCTTGAGGAAGGGCTTCTCCTCCAGGTCGGACCACTTCAGCGGCGTGGCGGGGTCGTAGCCGTCCTTGGTGACATACAGCTCGAAGGAGCCGCGGTGCGGTGCGGTCGCCTTGTAGCGGAAGGTGCGGTTGCCCGGCGCCAGCTCGGACGACGGCCAGTCGCCGCGCGCCAGATCGAGCCCCTTGTACTTGTCCTTGCCCGCGCCGCACAGCTTGCCGTCCGGGATCAACTGCCGGTGGTTCCCCGCGGCGTTGGCGATATTGACCTCGTTCCAGTCGTAGAGCGCCTGCGTTCCGCCGGCCGCGACCGCCGCCTTGCACGCCGCCGACCGCGGACTCTCCGGCCCCTCGGCGAAACACGCGGCGACCCGGCTGACCGGATCGGTCATCGAGCCATGGGCGGCGGCCGGCCCGGCGGCGAGCCCGGCCAGCGCGAGCGGAGTGAGGCCGAGGACGACGATCCCGGTGGCCGTACGTCGAACGGTCATGGACTGGTTCTCCTTCGGAGCGGCGGCAGCGGGGAGGGGGGAACAGCCGGAGCGGCAGGTGACCTCCCCGTCGCCGTACCGCCCCAGCGATCAGCAAACTAGCCGCCCGGAACCGCGGAATCGGCTGCTGGGAGAGGGCGACGGCGATCCTTATGCTCCGCTTAAGGGGCCGCTAAGAGACCGCTCAGGAAGCCTCCGGGAAAGCCCCGGCCTGTCCCTCGGGACGGGCCGTCACGCATGCCGCCCGCGCCCCGGGTCCGGCTCGGGTAGGGTGACCAGCGCAGTGCGAGCTGTGGACGTGTCTACCGAAGGAGGCGAGACCCATCACCGCTGTATCAGGTCGGGTGCTCCCTTCTCACGGCCGCGCGGTCCCGCAGGCATAGCTGACCGCCGGGAGTGCCCATCGGCATTCCGAAAGGCTCCTTGCTCTCATGTCAGCTCCTTCGCCGGCTCCTTCCCCGTCGTCTTCTTCCCCGTCGTCCTCCTCCGCGGATTCTTCCGCCGAGTCCGTCATCGTCACCAGGCTCCGCGCCGCCGGCTGTGTCTTCGCCGAGGACGAGGCGCGGCTGCTCATCTCCGCGGCGGCGACGCCGGACGATCTCACCGCCATGGCCGACCGGCGCGTCGGCGGTCTGCCCCTTGAACACGTCCTCGGCTGGGCGGAGTTCTGCGGGCTGCGGATCGCCGTGGACCCCGGGGTCTTCGTACCCCGCCGCCGTACCGAGTTCCTCGTACGGCAGGCCGCCGTCGCCGCCACCGCCACCGCACTCGCCGGTCCCGGAGCCGTGGTGGTCGATCTGTGCTGCGGCTCGGGCGCGCTGGGCACGGCGCTGGCCGGGATCCTGGACCGGGCCGAACTGCACGCCGCCGATATCGACCCGGCCGCGGTGCGCTGCGCCCGGCGCAATGTCGTCGCCGCCGGCGGCCGGGTGTACGAGGGCGATCTGTACGGCCCGCTGCCCGCCGCCCTGCGGGGCCGTGTGGACGTGCTGCTCGCCAATGTGCCGTACGTCCCCACCGGGAAGGTCGGACTGCTGCCCCCGGAGGCCCGGATCCATGAGGCGCGGGTGGCGCTCGACGGCGGTGCGGACGGGCTCGACGTGCTGCGGCGGGTGGCGGCGGAGGCGCCGCGCTGGCTGGCCCCGGGCGGCAGCCTGCTGGTCGAGACGAGCGAGCGCCAGGCGGCGGGCGCGGTCGAGACGGTCGCCGGGAGCGGGCTGATCCCACGCGTGGCGCGCTCCGATGAGCTCTGTGCCACCGTTGTCGTGGGAACGATGCCCGCCCCCTAGCGCCCGCCCCCCAAAGCGTTCGGTCAGCGGAGCCTTCCGGCGCCCGCCGCGCCGTCGACCAGGTGCGGGACCGCGCGCGGGTCGTCGACCCTGGTGCGGAGCGTCGGCGTCCAGCCCGCGTCCGGGCGCAGTGTCTCCTCGGGGAACTCCGCGTTGTGGACGGCGAGCAGATCGACGTACGTGCCGTTGACGTGGTTGTCCGCGGTGGTGACCGGCGCGTCCTTCCACTTCTTCAGGATCCGCCCGGCGCTCACCCCCGCCGGCATCGTGAACGCGTTCTTCTCCGCGACCAGCTGGGACTCGATGCCGATGCCGAAGGAGTACCCGTAGCCCGACCGCTGGACGACGTAGTGGTTGTTGTAGGTGTCGACCTGGCCGAAGCGCACCCGGGGTGCCCGCTCGACGAGGTTCTTGAACTGGTTGTGGTGCAGGGTGACCCGCAGCTTGCCGCGGTCGGTGGCTCCCGCGCTGTCGCTGTTGCCGATCAGCATGGTCTTGTCGTGGTCGGTGAAGACGTTCCAGGAGACGGTGACCAGATCGGCGCCCCGGACGATGTCCAGCTCCCCGTCGTGCTGCTGGTACAACCGCCCGTAGTAGTAAGGCTGTTCACTGTCGGGGCGGCGGCCGTCGGTGAAGGTGTTGTGATCCACCCACACATGCGTGGCGCCGTACAGCACCAGGTTGTCGTACTCGGAGTTCCAGTTGCCCAGCTCGGTGTCCGTCGGGTCCCACTGCGGGAAGCAGTCGAAGGTGTCCTCGAAGGTGAGGTTGCGGATGATGACGTTGTCGACATCCTTCACCTGGAGGCTGCCGCCGAGGATACGGGCGTCCCGGCCCACACCGACGATGGTCGTGTCGGCCGGGACGTACGCCTTGATCTGCGCGTCCTGGTTCCTGGCGGAGGCGGCGCGCAGGTCCTCCTGCTCGCCGCTGACCGGGGTCTCGCGACCCCAGACCGCCGGATCGTACGCGGCGAGGTACGCGGCGAAGGAGTAGCCGTCGGCCGCGTAGTCGTCGCAGGTGAGGGGGGTTCCCTGGGGGTCGCTGAGCGCGTCCAGGGTGCCTTTGACCCGGATGACCGACGGGCTGCCGGCCGCATCGGCCAGCGCCTTCCTGAACTCGGCCCAGGTGGTGACGGTGTAGACATGCGCGGGATCGGCGGCGCTGCCTCCGGTGGTGCCGCCGTCGGCGGAGGCCCAGCCGTCGTCCGGGGCGAGGACGGCCCGTTCGGTGGTGGGCGGCTTCGCCTGCGCGGGTGCCGCCAGGGCGGTCAGGGCCAGTGCCGCGGTAGTGATGAGTGCATGACATCTCGCTGTACGCATGATGCTCCTCAGTGCTCCTCAGTGCTCCTCAGCGCTCTTCAGCGCCACTCGGAAAGGATGAGCCGGCGGCGTCCGTGTCCCGGGGAGCGCCGCCGGCCTCGTCCCGTCAGCTCTTGTTCTGCTCGTTCCACTCCGCCTGGGCGTCGTTGAGCTCCTTGGCCACCTTGTCCGCGAACTCCTTGGCGGTCATGTCACCGAGCAGCACCTTCTGGAAGTTCGGCTCGTTTCCGGACTTGCTGATGGTGTTCCAGTCGGGCAGGTAGTACGGCAGATTGACGATCTTCGTCGAGCCGTCGCTGAGCGCCTTCATCGCGGTCGCGGTCGGCTCCGCCTCCTGGATCCAGGCGTCGTTGGCGGCGTCGGTGTTCGCCGGAATCGACCCCGCCGACGCGTTCCACGCGCTGTTCGACGTGTGGGAGGCGGCGAATTCGATGAGCTTCCAGGCCGCCGCCTTGTTCTGGCTGTTCTTGAACAGGCCCAGACCGTCCACCGGGTTGGAGACCTGGACGCGCGAGCCGTCCTCCCGCGCCGGGTAGGGGAGGCCCTTGAACTTGTCCTTGCCCAGCGCCTTCACATGGTCCTGGTACGAGGCGAGGTTGTGGGTCAGCATGCCGATGGTGCCGTTGTCCCACTGGGCGACCATCTTGATGAAGTCATTGTTGACGTCGGCCGACGGCGTCACCTTCTTGTACAGGGCGACATACTTCTCCAGCGCCGCCACGTTCTTCGGATCGTTGACGGTCGTCCTGTCGCCGTTCCAGAACGAGGTGATGCCGGACTGTCCGTACATCGCGTCCATCGCCGGGGCGATGGAACCCGCGCCCCCTCGGATGGTGTAACCGAACTGGTTCTTCCCGCCGTTGGTGAGTTTCTCCGCCGCCGCGTAGAACTTCTCCCAGGTGGTGGGCGGCTCGACACCGGCCGCCGAGAACAGATCGGTGCGGTACCACAGCGTGCCGTTGTTGGTGGAGGTCGGCACCGAGTACATGGTGTCCCCCCGGCCGCCCGCCGCCTTGACGCTGTCCACCAGCGCCGGCACGAGCTTGCCCTTGAGCGGGCCCGCGTCGATACGGTCGCCGACCGGCTCCAGCACGTCCCGTACCACCAGGTTGGAGAGATAGGCGGTACCGACGCCGCCGACGTCCGGCAGCCCGCCGCCTTCGATCGCGGTGTCGTACTTCGCCTGGACCTGGTCGATGGGGAGACCGACGTACTTGACCTTGATGTCCGGGTTTTCCTTCTCGAAATCCTTGATGATCTGCGCCCAGATCTCCCGGCGCTCACCCGTGTTGTTGTCCCAGAGGGTGATCTCGCCCTTCCCGGAACCCTCGCTGCCGCTCCCGCCGCTTCCGTCGTCACCGCAGGCGGTCGCCGTGAGGGCGAGTACCGCCGTCAGGGAGACGGCCGCGACCGCCCGCCCTCTGTATGCCGTGGAGATCCTCATGGTCGGCTCTTTTCTCTCTCGGTTGGTTCTCTGCTGAATTCGTCGGTGCGGTGCCCAGCCGTCCGTGCCCGTCGGATGGTTCGGCAGAGGCGTGGTCCTGTCCTGTCCGTACTCACGCCGCCACCGCCTGACGGATGAGCACCGCCGCGGCGGCGCGGTCCAGCCGGCCGTCCGCGACGACCGTCACCACGCGCCGCGAGACGCTTCCGCCCGCGGGCAGCGGCAGCCGCTGCCGCCAGGCCAGCGCGGAGCCGACCCCCGGATACTCAGTGGTGCGGACGAACCACGGGTCGTCGCGGGTCTCCCGGTTCGCCCCGGCGAAGATCAGGGTCCAGTCCCGGCCCGCCAGCGCCAGCCAGGGCGCGGTGCTCCCGTGCACCGCGCGCTCGCCCGACGCGTCCCCGGTGAAGACGTCGGGCGCCGGGCCCGCCGCGTCCCCCCTGGGCGCACGCCAGAAGAATCCCCCGTACCCCGCGCCCGTACGGCCGTTGGTGGCCGGGCTGCCGATCGACAGCTCCCCGCCCGACACATTGGTCAGCGACGAGGTGAAGTCGAGGACCCACGCGTCGCCGGAGAGGGCGAGGGCGCTGACCGTACGGCGCTCCGTGAGCAGCCGGCGGTCGCCGTGTGTCCAGCACAGCTCCTCGACGAAGCCGTCGGGGTCCCGCAGCAGCCAGCCCGTGTGCCGCTGCGCGCCATGGTTGGCCAGCCATACGGGGCCCTGGTCGCGTACGTACGTGCGCCCGCCCCAGAAGTTGGCACCGGCGACGTCCGGCACCGCCATGGAGACGCCCAGGTGGTGCGGATGGTCGGCGGGTGCCAGCTCCGTGACCGTGACACCGCCGAGGGTCCGTACCGGATGCAGATACGGTCGCGGCGACAGCGTTCCGGGCAGCCGCGGCCGGTGCGCGTAGTCGGCCACGGGACCGGCGTCACAGCGCAGCACCGTCACCTCTTCGGCCCGCGAGAGCCGCGCCCCGCTCACCGGGGAAGCACCCGCGCCGGGGGCACGGCCCAGGCCGCGCCCAGTTCGGAGAAGGTGGCGAGGGATTCCGCGCTCTCCTCGATCAGCCCGTCGATGCCCTTGACGATCCGGCGCGGTGCCTTCTCGCCCGGCGCGCCGTACCAGGCGGCGGCGGGCAGCGGCTCCGGCTCAGGACCGGTCCTGATGGCCTCGACGATCCGCATGAAGGCGCCCGTACGGCGGGGCGGTACGAGCAGAGCGCTGCCGTCGCGCAGATGCGCGACCAGGTTCTCCAGCAGGTCGGTACGCCCGTGGCCGGTCTCCACCGGGCCCACGCCCATACGCTCCACCAGCACCCGGTCCTGCTTGTACCAGAAGGTGATCCGGCCCCGCGTCCCGTGGACCAGGACGTACGGCTCCGCGTTCCGCTCCGCGCACAGTGTGACGGCGACCGTGATCCGGGTCCCCTTCGCTGTTCTCAGCCGCAGACAGCTGGTGTCGTCGGCCTCGATGTCATGCGCCCGGTACTGTTCGAGCTCCGACTCCGCCAGGTCCTCGGCCAGATCGCTGCCGTCGATGCGCAGTGCGGTCGCCACCGCGTGCGCGAGCGGGTTGGTGAGCACTCCGTCCACGACGTCACGCCCGTTCAGGGTGCGGTGCCCGGCCCAGGGGACCCGCCGGAAGTACGCCTCGTCGCGTACCCACGGCCCGGCGGCGCCGATCCCGCGCAGCGGTCCGATCGCGCCGTCCGCGACCAGCTCCCGTATCGCGCCGATCGCGTGGGAGCCGAGCGACTGGAAGCCGACCTGGCAGACCGTGCCCGTCTCCGCGAGACCGGCCAGCAGCCGTTCGTACTCCGCGTACGACGGTGTGGTCGGCTTCTCCAGCAGCGTGTGCACACCGCGGGCCGCGGCCGTGAGGGCCAGATCCGTGTGGGTGTGGATGGGCGTGCAGATGACCGCGATCCGCGCGCCGGTACGCTCCAGCAGCGCGCCGAAGTCGGCGGACTGCGCGGGCCCGGGAGCGCCGTAACCGGCGTGGGCCAGCTCTCGCGGGCTCAGCGGCTCCAGCTCGCAGACGCCCACGAGCCGTACCAGACCGGTCTGTTCGAGACGGCGGATGTTGCGCAGATGCGTACGGCCGTGACCACGCGCCCCTGCCAGCACGACGGGGAGGCTCATCCCTTCACCGCCCCCGCGCTGAAGCCGGTGATCAGCCACTTCTGGATGAACGCGAAGACGATGACGACCGGCACCGCGGAGATCACACCGCCGGCGGCGAGTGCCCCGAAGTCCACACTGTCCGCCCCGATGAGGGTGGACAGGCCGACCGGGATCGTCTGCTTGTCCTGGTCCATCAGGAACATCAGGGCGAACAGGAAGTGGTTCCAGCTGTGGACGAAGGCGAAGGAGCCGACGGCGATCAGACCGGGCCGCAGCATGGGCAGGACGACGATACGGAACGCCTGGAACCGTGAGCAGCCGTCCACCCAGGCCGCCTCCTCCAGGGAGTACGGCACGTTCTTGATGAAGCCGCTGATCAGAATGATCGACAGCGGCAGCTGGAAGACCGTCTCCGCGATCACCACGCTCAGCGGGGAGTTGATCAGGGAGAGGTTCTTGAAGATCTGGAAGAGCGGGACCAGCATCAGCGCGCCCGGGATGAACTGCGAGCACAGCAGCGCCAGCATGAAGCCCTGCTTGATACGGAAGTCGAAGCGTGCCAGGGCATAGCCGCCGGCCAGCGCGACCCCCGTCGTACAGATCAGGGTGAAGACCCCGATCAGCGCGCTGTTCTGGAAGAAGACCGAGAAACTGCGCTCGTTCCAGACCTTCTCGAAGTGGTCGAAGGTGACCGGCCACGGCACCAGCGAGGTGGAGCCGGCGGGCCGCAGCGAGAAGAGCAGCATCCAGTAGAAGGGGACGAGTGTGAAGAGCAGATAGAGGCCGAGCGGCAGATAGATCTGCCACCGGGGGACCTCGTCGAAGGCCCGGTCACGCCGCCCGCGCCGCTTCCGCCGCGGGGGCGGGGACTTCCGGCCGCCGTCCGCGGGCGCGGCGGGCAGCCCCTTCTCGGTAATGACAGCGGTCACTTGTGGTCGCCTCCGAACTTGCTCAGGCGGAGATAGAGGATCGAGCAGAAGAGGAGGATCGCGAAGGCGACGGTCGTCAGCGCGGTCGCGTAGCCGAAGTCGTGTGCCTCGAAGCCGGTGACGGCCACATACAGCGGCAGTGTGGTGGTGACACCGGCCGGACCGCCCTCGGTGAGGGTCAGCAGCAGATCGACGTTGTTGAACTCCCACACGGCCCGGAGCAGTGTGGAGAGGATGATCGCGTCCCTGAGGTGGGGGAGTGTGATGTGGAAGAACTGCCGGAACCTGTTCGCCCCGTCGACCGAGGCCGCCTCGTACAGATCGCCGGGGATGGACTGGAGATCGGCGAGGATGAGGATCGCGAAGAACGGCACACCGCGCCAGAGTTCGGCCAGTACGGCGGCCCAGAACACGGTGCCGGTGTCGGAGAGCACGGACGAGCCGTACTCGCCGATGCCCGCGTCCGCGAGATAGCGGCCGACGCCCGTGGACGGGTTGTAGAGCAGCAGCCAGATGGTGGTCGTCAGCACGCCGGAGACGGCCCAGGGCGAGAAGACCAGGGCGCGGGCCGCCGCACGGCCCACGAAGGTCTGGTTGACGAGCAGCGCCAGCACCAGCCCCAGGGCCAGTTGGAGCGTGACCTCCGTGACGACCCACTTGCCGCTGAAGACCAGGCTGTCCCAGAACAGCGGGTCGTCGGTGAAGATCCGCCGGAAGTTGTCGAGGCCGGCGAAGCCGTTCCGCCAGGGCTTGGTGACGTTGTAGTTCTGGAGGCTGTAGTAGAAGACGCTGAGCATGGGGTAGGCGATGAAGCCGACCATCAGCAGTCCGGCGGGGGCGATCAGCAGATACGGGAGACGGCGTGGTGTGGCTCCCGTACGGCGCCCCGGCTTCTTCCCGGGCGTTCGGGGCGGCGGAGCCCCTGGTGAATCCTGCGCCACAGCTGAGGCCATGACTGCTTCTCCGTTCCTTTGGTGAAGCGCTTCGCAGATGGTGTTCGCTAGGCCGGACCGGTGGATCCCGGCGCATGAGAGTGGGGATGGACGAGGGGGGAGGCGGTCGTCCGACCGTCCTCTCAGCCCACGTACGGGTCGGGCACCTCGCCGGGCCTCGCCAGGAAGGCGAAGTCGCAGCCGGTGTCGGCCTGGGTGATCTGTTCGTCGTAGAGGGCGCCGTAGCCGCGCTGGTAGCGCTCGGGCGGCGGTGTCCACTCGCCGCGGCGCCGCTCCAACTCCTCGTCGGACAGGTGGAGATGGAGGCTGCGGGCCTTGACATCGAGGGTGATGGTGTCGCCGGTGCGTACGAGCGCGAGCGGCCCGCCGACATAGGACTCGGGCGCGATGTGCAGCACGCACGCGCCGTAACTCGTGCCGCTCATCCGGGCGTCGGAGATCCGGACCATGTCCCGCACCCCCTGCTTGAGCAGATAGTCCGGGATCGGCAGCATCCCGTACTCCGGCATGCCGGGTCCGCCCCGGGGGCCCGCGTTGCGCAGCACCAGCACATGATCGGGCGTGATGCCGAGCTGCGGGTCGTTGATGGTCCGCTGCATCGTCCGGTAGTCGTCGAAGACCATGGCGGGACCGGTGTGTTCGAGCAGACGCGGTTCGGCTGCGATGTGCTTGATGACCGCGCCGTCGGGACAGAGATTGCCACGCAGCACCGCCACCCCGCCCTCCGCCGCGAGGGGGTTCCCGCGCGGCCGGATCACCTCCGGATCGTGGACGAGCGCGCCGTCGAGCTGCTCCCGCAGGGTGGGGTGCGCGACGGTCGGCCGGTCCAGGTGCAGTACGTCCGTCAACTGCCCCAGGAACGCGGGCAGTCCGCCGGCGAAGTGGAAGTCCTCCATCAGATACCGGCCGCCGGGACGGAGGTTCGCCAGCACCGGCACCGTACGCGCGGTCCTGTCGAAGTCGTCGAGGGTGAGCCGGATCCCCGAGCGTCCCGCCATCGCGATCAGATGGATCACCGCGTTCGTCGAGCCGCCCAGCGCGAGGACGGTGGCCACCGCGTCCTCGTACGCCTCCCGGGTCAGGATCTTCGAGAGCCGCAGATCGTGGCGTACCAGCTCCACCACGCGCCGGCCGGAGGCGGCGGCCATCCGGTCGTGTCCGGAGTCCACGGCCGGGATCGAGGAGGCCCCGGGCATCGTGACGCCCAGCGCCTCGGCGGCGGCGGTGAGCGTGGAGGCGGTGCCCATCGTCATGCAGTGGCCGGGCGACCTGGCCAGACCGTTCTCCAGCTCGGCCAGCTCGGCGTCGCCGATCAGCCCGGCCCGCTTGTCGTCCCAGTACTTCCACATGTCCGTGCCCGAGCCGAGCACTTCATTACGCCAGTGCCCCGGCAGCATGGGCCCGGCGGGCACGAAGACGGCCGGCAGGTCCACGGTCGCGGCGCCCATCAGCAGCGCCGGTGTCGACTTGTCGCAGCCGCCCATCAGCACCGCGCCGTCCACCGGATAGGAGCGCAGCAGCTCCTCCGTCTCCATCGCCAGCAGATTGCGGTAGAGCATGGGCGTGGGCTTCTGGAACGTCTCGGAGAGCGTCGACACCGGGAACTCCAGCGGGAATCCGCCGGCTTGCCACACCCCGCGCTTCACCGCCTGCGCGCGCTCGCGCAGATGGACATGGCAGGGGTTGATGTCGGACCAGGTGTTGAGGATCGCGATGACCGGCTTGCCCAGGTGTTCCTCGGGGAGATAACCGAGCTGGCGGGTGCGGGCGCGGTGGCTGAAGGCGCGCAGGCCGGTCGAGCCGTCGCCGCCGCCGTACCAGCGGTGACTGCGCAGATCCTCGGGGCGTACGGTCGGGCCGCCGGGCTCCGCGGCCCCGTCCGGGCTTACGGTCCCGTCCGGGGGCGGTACCGTCTCGTCCGGCGGCCGTGCGGCCGGATCCTCTCTCCGTACGGTCATATCGGCCACCCCGCCACCATCGCGGCGACCTCGGCGCGCCGCTCCTCGGGCAGGGCGCGGCTCGGCGGGCGGATGTCGCGCCGG
Organism: Streptomyces scopuliridis; assembly: GCF_042790125.1. GTDB lineage: Bacteria > Actinomycetota > Actinomycetes > Streptomycetales > Streptomycetaceae > Streptomyces > Streptomyces scopuliridis_A. The sequence goes on along the minus strand of NZ_JBHTZS010000007.1, from coordinate 307,944 downwards.
CACAGGCCGAGGGCGGCCAGCGCCTCCTTGACCACCGTCACGTTGTCGGCGGACTGCCGCGCGGCCCGCAGCTCCTCGAACGGCCTGATCTGCTCCCACACCTTCATGGCGGCGGCGTAGTCCCCGGCCCGCAGCGCCTCCAGCATCCCCAGCGAGACGGCCGGGGCGACATTGACGAGGCCCGAGGTGAAGCCGGTGGCTCCGCCCGCGAAGTACGAGGGGGCGTACAGCTCGGCGAGCCCCGCGACCCAGACGAACCGCTCCAGACCCGCGTCCCGCGCGAACGCCGCGAAACGCGCCGCGTCCGGCACGGCGTACTTCGCCCCGATGACATTGGGGCACAGCTCCCCGAGCGTCGCGAGGCTCGCCCCGCTCAGCTGCGGATTGCGGATGTACGGGACGACGCCCAGCTCGGGCACCGCCTCCGCGATGGCGCGGTGGTAGTCGATCCAGCCGGCCTGCGAGACATAGGGATGTACGGGCTGATGCACCATCACCATCCCGGCCCCGGCCGCACGGGCATGCGCCGCGGCGGCCACGGCCGTCGGCAGGTCGAGCCCGATACCGACCAGCACCGAGGCCCGGCCCGCCGCCTCCTCGATGGTCAGCTCGGTGACCACGCGGCGCTCGTCGGGGCTGAGCGCGTAGTACTCACCGGTGTTGCCGTTCGGTGTGAGGGTACGAACGCCGCCGTCGAGCAGCCGGCGCAACAGGGCGCGATGGGCGGTGAGGTCGAGCGTGTCGTCGTCGCCGAACGGCGTGACGGGGATCGCCACGACATCGGCGAGCGCGTCCCGCGACGCGTCGAGATCAGGGGTGGTCGTCATGCGTGGTCTCCCTCGGGGAACGCTCGCTGTACGAAAGAGGCGATGTGGCCGTGCAGGGCCTGGGCGGCGCCCTCGGCGTCACCGGCGAGCGCGAGCCGCAGGATCTCCCGGTGCTCTCCGGCCTCCTGCTCCCAGGACGGGACGGCCGCCCAGGCGACGGTCGAGACAAGGGCCGCCTGGTCCCGTACCTCGTCGAGCATCCTGGCCAGCAGCGGATTGCCGCAGGGGAGGTACAGCGCCCGGTGGAACTCCCGGTTGGCGAGGGAACGTTCGGCCCGGTCCGCCGCTTCGTCGGCCTTCACCAGGGCTTCCCGGGCGGGCTCCAGCGAGGCGCGGCGGGCCAGCGAGCGCCGGAGCGCCTCCGGCTCCAGCAACAGCCGTACGTCATAGACCTCGTGGGCCATGGCCGCGTCGACCGTACGGACGGTGACGCCCTTGAACTGGCTCATCACGACGAGGCCGGTGCCCGCCAGGGTCTTCAGCGCTTCCCGCACCGGAGTCTTCGACACCCCGAATCGCGCGGCCAGTTCGGTCTCGACCAGCGGCTGACCGGGGCTGAGGCCGCCGGTGAGGATGCCGTGTTTGATCGCTTCCAGAACGTACTGGGTGCGGGAGGGGATCGGACTCGGGGCGAAGGCCATGGGCGCTCTTCCACATCTCGTGTCTCATATATGACGTACGAAGTACGACGCGATGAAGCTAGGGGCGGCCCCAATGTTTCGTCAATGCTTCGCGCAGAAGTTTGTGAAGCGCTTCCATCGATGTCGCGCTGGCCGTTGACGCTTCCTGCTCTGGCCCATAGGTTCTGGCAGCAAGCGCTTACTGAGGTGTATGCCTCCGACTGGGAAACGATCACGTAGCGCCGTGGCACCGGGCCTTCAAGCTCGGGTGTCGGGGGCGTCGCAGTACTCGGTTCGTGCCACGGTCAACTCCTCTGTACGGGCGTCGTCGGCCGTAGGTGTGCCGCGTTAGGCTCGGTGCATGGCTGATCTGCTTCAGGTGTCGACGGCGACGGAGAATCGGGAGGACGCCGAGAGACTGGCACGCTCGGTGGTGGAAGCCCGGCTCGCGGCCGGCGCCCAGATCGTTGGGCCGGTGATCTCTACCTTCTGGCATCAGGGCGAGTTCGGGACCGGTGAAGAGTGGCAGCTCCTGTTCAAGACCCGGGCTGACCGTTACGCCGATCTTGAGGCGCATGTGGTGCGGCACCATCCGTGGAAGAACCCGGAAGTTTCGGCTGTGCCCATTGTCGCGGGATCGGACGCGTATCTGCGGTGGGTGGCAAGGACCACGGAGCCGCGCTCCGCGAACTGACTTCTCAGAGCTTCGCTCTTTCCAGAACTTCGGCCACAGCAGGGACTGCGTGGTGATCGCCGAGCTGGCGAAGGACCGGAGCCAGACGCGCGCGTGGGCGGACCGAAGCGACCCCGGCTGAGAGTTCCAGGGCGCGGCCGGTGACAGCGGCAGCCTGTTCGACTTCTCCGGCGGCCAGGTAGGAGCTGGCGAGCCAGGAGAGATACAGGCTCTTGTCGCGTGCGTGGGTGTCGTCGTACTGGGCGAGCACGGCTTCCAGGACGGGGACCGCGCGAAGTGGTCGGCGAAGTTCGGTCCAGCAGCGGCCGGTCATGATCTGGAGTTCATTGCGGTCCACCCAGGCTGCCCAGTCGGGTTGCGGGTTTCCGTTGCTTTCGTTGAGCGCGGTTTCGGCGACGTTGAGTGCGCGTTCGGTCTCGTCGGCGTTCCCAGAGATGGCATAAGTCCACGCGAGACGTTCATACAGCAGTGCGCGTACGCCGGGCGCGGCATCCGGGCCTGCTGTGCGGCACGCCTGAATGGCGGTCTCTATGCCTGCGGTGTGGTCGACGTCAACTCTCTGATATGCGAGGAAGGCGAGAGCGTTTCCGGCGAGCGCCGCTTCTCCTGATTCGATGGCGGTCTGGTGGCTGTCCTCATAGAGGCTCCTGGCGTCAGCGTGCTTGCCCGCATCGAATGCGGCCCATCCAGCCTGCTGGGCCTGCTCGGACAGGACCGAAAGCAGAGCACGCCGGGTCTCCTCCGTGAAACTTCCTTCTCGAAGCACTGCTTTGGTGGCCTGGTACTCGCCGAGATAGACACGGAACGTGTCGCCACCGCCCAGAATGTCGTCGAGTCGACGCAAACGCGCGGTCCGCTGACGTAACTGTTCGGGTACCTGACCACCAACACGACGGTGGCTGTTGGCTTGAGCCAGTTCCGGCAGTGCTACTACCAATCCGGCCCCGGCCGAAGCTTTGAAGAACTCTCTGCGCAGCACTGTGTCTGTCTCCTCTCGATTGGTGATCGCGTTGCCTGTTGGCGCGGCTGAGGCGTGACAGGGTGGGTTTGCCAGTTCCCACTCGCGGGGAGCGAGACCGAGTAGGTGTCCTGGGATTCGTAAGGCGTCCGCGATTTTCGCAATCTTGTCGAACGAGGTGATCCTGCCTCGCCCTCGCGCCAGTGTGCCTACTCGTTCGGGCTTGATATCACACTCGGCAGCAATCTTCGAATAGCTGATCTCGGCCACCTCGCGCGCCAGCGCGAAGACAACGCCGAAGTTGTGGGCCGCAATCGCGGCTCGCATCTTCTCCTGGCCCAGAAGTTCGCCAGGTAGAGCTGTCGGCGATTGGTAAGCAGTCATAGTGGTGCCCCATTGTGCCTGCTGATGACAGTGTGTCCCGCTCTCCTGCGAGTGAGCCTACCCATCAAGGGGATACCCACATGTGGGAAGCCGACGGCGTAACTCTGAAGCACAGTTGGCGCGGAAAGACCCCCGCGACGATGCGAGCGTCCGGGGGCGTGGCCAACGCTGCATGAGGAGCGTCAACGTGACGAACGATATCCCCCCGATCGTGAATTGGCTTTGGCGGCTGCTGTCGCCTTCCGCGGACCGCCATCGCGAGGTCGGTGCGAGCCGCGCGGAGTGTCCGTATGTACCGACAGTGGGCCTGCCGCGTGCACCCGACCCGTACGTCTGGCGTTCGGATCTGATGTGCGGCGTGCATCGGACGGCGGTGGCGGCATGAGTACGCATCCCCGGTTGCTCCCGTGGCTTGGCCCGTCCGGGCAACGCTCCTATCTGGTGACCGATGGGAGCGGTGACAGCTACTTGTCGCAGCTGGCCGACGAGATGGAAGCGGTGCAGCTCAGCGCGGGTGAGTCCGTGCTCGGGCACGCTGCGGAGATGCTCAGTGATCACAAGGCGGAGGCCTGGGAACTCCGGTTCCTGGGGCATCGATTGTGCGAGGCACTGCGTGACGCGTTGCGTGTCGCTGAAAGCAGGGGCGGACGTCTGTACGCGCCCGCCGACGGCAGCGACGACGAGCCGGACGGCAGTCCGCCGCCCGCAGGGCGGTCAAGCTGACGGTGCCGCCCGGGTGGTCCCCCCAATCGGGCTGTGGCGAGTCGCGGTTGATGTCCCGGTGTCCGGGGACGCGGCCGTCATGCCTGAGTCCGGTCGGGACGGACAAGGGCCTCGGCGCCGATTGGGGTGAAACCGACGGCGAGGAAGGCACGCAGGGAGCGTGCATTGCCCGGGGAGACGGCCGCGAAGACGGGTTCGTCCTCGGGGACCAGCGTGAGCGCGTCGGTGAGCAGCGACCTGCCGTGCCCACGGAGGTTGTCCTCGACACTGTGCAGTTCGATGCTCAGTTCCGTACGTCCGGCGAGTCCCGTCGCGAGGGTGACCAGCCCGCGGTCGTCGCCGAACACCCGGATGCCGGTGCGCAGCGATTGGGCGTGCCGCACCCGGGGGTGGTCGTCGGCGTCGGTGAGCGGTCGCAGGCGGACGGTGCCGCCGGTGCCGCGGCGTACGAGGGTGGCATCGACGACCCCGATCCAGCCCGCTGGACCGGCGAGGGCGCGCAGGAAGTCCGGGGACAGGGAACCACCGAAGCCGTCGGGCCGGTGGGCGTGGACTTGTGCGGCGGGCAGTTCGGTGGCGACGACGGCGTGTCCGGTGAAAGCGACCGAGCATTCCAGGCGGCCCGGCAGCCCGGACAGTACGGTGACGGCCCCGTCGGCCGGCGGGAAGCGTCCCTCGGCGGCGTCGAGGAGGTACCCAAGTAGCGGATGCGGGGGCGCGAGTGTGGTGCGGTCGGCTTCGGGGAGGGCGGCCCCGGCCTCTGGAGCCGGGGTAGGCGGCGCGCTGCGGGACTTCATGTCAGTGGCCTTTCCGACGGATGGGATCTGCGAGGAAGGACTCCCAACGGTCTTGACTGTCTTACGCGACCGTCCCGGCCTGTCGGTGCGGGTAGTTCGGTCGGCCGGCTCGCGAGGCTCGGCGTCGTCTGAAGCGGACCGGGGAGCCCCTGACCCCGTAAGCCGGTGAACCCGCAGACCCGTAGACCCGTTACGCGGTCAGCCGCGCCAGCGGTAGCGGCGTTCCGGGCGGCCCGTGCCGCCGTAGCGGAGGGTGATTTCCGCCCGGCCCGTGGTCGCGAAGTACTCCAGGTAGCGGCGGGCGCTCACCCGTGACAGGGCGCCCGCCTCGGCGCACTCCGTGGCCGAGAGGCCGTCCGCGTGTTCGCGCAGGACGCGTTCGACCAGGTCGGCCGTGTGCGGGGCCAGGCCCTTCGGGAGGCCGCGGCTGCCGGGTGGGCGGGTGCCGAAGATGTGGTCCACGTCCTCCTGGCGGGCCTCGCCCAGGCCGGCCAGGCGTGAGCGCAGGGAGGCGACATGGCGCAGCTGCTCCTGGAGCGCCGCCTGGCTGAAGGGTTTGATCAGATAGTGCAGGGCGCCCGCGCGCAGCGCCGCCCTGATCACGCCCGCGTCCCGCGCCGCCGTGATGAACAGGGCGTCGACGCTGTTGGGTCTTCGGTCCCGTTCCTCCGCCGCCCGCAGCTCGCGCAGTACGGCGATCCCGTCCATATCGGGCAGATAGATGTCGAGCAGGACAAGGTCGGGCCACAGCCGCTCGGCGGCGCGCAGCGCCTCGGCACCGCTGTGGGCCACTCCGACGACCGTGAACCCGTCCATAGCGGACACATAGCGGCTGTGCAGCTTCGCGACCATGAAGTCGTCGTCCACCACCAGCACTTTCATCACGCCGACACGCTAGGCCGCGACCACAACGACCACAACGTCCGTTGATTCCGGAAGAGAGACAGCTTGTTAACGCGAAGGCAACATGTGGCCCACTTCACAGCTCTTCGCGCGCCTCCGCGCGCGCAGCTTTTCCGAAAGGCGGCTACACGTGCGATTGCGCACCCCCCTGGCCCTGCTCGGGTCGGCGTTGCTGGTGCTGGTGGGGCCGCCGCTGCTCACCGCGGGCAGCGGCGCCGACACCGGTACGCAGATCCCCGGCCTGCGCTTCATGGTCCCCAATACCCCCGGCGGCGGTTACGACATCACGGCCCGCACCCTGGCCAAGAACGCCGAGGACGCCGAACTGACGCACAACATCGAGGTGTTCAACCTGCCCGGGGCCGGCGGGACCGTCGGGCTCACCCGGCTCGTCGGTGAGCACGGCAACGGCAAGCTCGCGATGTCCATGGGGCTCGGGGTGGTCGGCGCCGTCCACACCAACAAGTCGCCCAAGACCCTCGCCGACACGACCCCGATCGCCCGGATCACCGAGGAATCGGACATCGTCGTCGTCGGCAAGGACTCCCCGTTCAAGACCATCGACGACCTGCTGACGGCCTGGAAGGCCAACCCGGCCAAGGTGCCGGTCGGCGGCGGATCGTCGCCCGGCGGGCCCGACCATCTCGCCCCCATGCTGATGGCGAAGGCCGCGGGCATCGCCCCGAAGACGGTCAACTACGTCCCGTTCGACGGCGGCGGCGAACTCCTCGCCTCGATCCTCGGCAACAAGGTCGCCTTCGGCGTCTCCGGCGTCGGCGAGTACCTCGACCAGATCGAATCGGGTGAGCTGCGGCTTCTCGCGGTCACCGGACCCGAGCGGATCCCCGGCCTGGACGCCCCCACGCTGCGCGAGTCCGGCCTCGACACCGACTTCACCAACTGGCGCGGCATCGTCGCCCCGCCGGGAATCTCCGAAGCCGAGCGCACCAAGCTTCTCGCCTTCATCGAGAAGCTCCACGACTCGCCCCAGTGGCGGGACTCCCTCAAGAAGAACGGCTGGGACGACGCGTTCCTGACCGGCGAGAAGTTCGGTGAATTCCTCGCCGAGGAAGACCGCCGCGTGGACTCGGTCCTGAAGGAGCTGGGACTGTGACGACGCCCACCGGCACACCGGAAACGCCGAACAAGCCGGACGCTTCCGTGGCCTCCGGAACACCGGAATCCACCCCCGGCGCCCGCTCCTGGCTGCGCGAGCACTCCGAGATCGGCGTCGGACTCCTCCTGCTCGTCCTCGGCGTACTCGTCCTCACCGACGCGCTCACCATGAACGTCGACATCACCCAGCGCGGCCCCGTCGGCCCCAAGACCGTCCCGGTCGTCGTCGGCATCGGCCTGCTCATCGTCGCCGTACTGCTCACCCTCGACGTCCTGCGCGGCGGACGCGGCGAGGCGGAGGGCGGCGAGGACATCGACCTGGCGGAACCCAGCGACTGGCGGACCGTACTGCTGCTCGCCGGTGTCTTCCTCGGCAACGCCGTCCTCATCGGCCCGCTCGGCTTCCCGATCTCCGGCGCCCTGCTCTTCTGGGGCTCGGCGTACGCGCTCGGCAGCCGCCACTACGACCGTGACCCGCTGATCGCCGCGGGCCTCTCGCTGGTCACCTACTTCGTCTTCAACAACCTGCTCGGTGTCCCCCTCCCCGGTGGCCCGCTGATGGGGGTGCTGTAACCGATGGACTCCCTGAACTCGCTCATCGACGGCTTCGGTACGGCGCTCACGCCGATGAATCTGCTCTGGGCCGCGATAGGCGTGCTGCTCGGCACGGCCATCGGGGTCCTGCCCGGCATCGGCCCCGCCATGGCGGTCGCCCTGCTGCTTCCGGTGACGTACGGGCTCGAACCCACCGGTGCGTTCATCATGTTCGCCGGTATCTACTACGGCGCGATGTTCGGTGGCTCGACCACCTCGATCCTGCTCAACACCCCGGGTGAGAGCGCCGCCGTCGTGGCCGCCATCGAGGGAAACCCGATGGCCAAGGCCGGACGGGGAGCGCAGGCGCTCGCCGCCGCGGCCGGCGGGCACTTCGCCGGCGGCATGATCGGCACGATCCTGCTGGTGGTCCTCGCGCCCACCGTCGCCTCGCTCGCCGTCGACATCGGCGCCCCCGACTACTTCGCGATCATGGTGCTGGCGTTCATCGCCGTCACCTCCGTCCTCGGCTCCTCCCGGATCCGCGGGCTCGCCTCGCTGCTCATCGGCCTCACCCTCGGTCTGGTCGGCCTCGACCAGATGACGGGTCAGCAGCGGCTGACCTTCGGCACGCTCCAGCTCGCCGACGGCATCGACGTGGTGATCGTCGCGGTCGGGCTCTTCGCGATCGGCGAGGCCCTCTGGGTCGCCGCGCATCTGCGGCGCACCACGGGCGAGGCGATCCCGGTCGGCCGCCCCTGGCTCGGCAAGAAGGACGTGCGCCGCACCTGGCGGCCCTGGCTGCGCGGCCCGCTCATCGGCTTCCCGTTCGGCGCGATCCCGGCCGGCGGCGCGGAGATCCCCACGTTCCTCTCGTACGTCACGGAGAAGCGGCTCTCCAAGAACAAGGACGAGTTCGGCAAGGGCGCCATCGAGGGCGTGGCGGGACCCGAGTCGGCGGCCTCCGCCTCGGCGGCCGGGACGCTGGTCTCGATGCTGACCCTCGGACTGCCCACGACGGCCGTCGCCGCCGTGATGCTCGCCGCCTTCCAGCAGTACGGCATCCAGCCGGGACCGCTGCTCTTCGAACGCGAGCCCGACCTGGTCTGGGGCCTGATCGCCTCGCTCTTCGTCGGCATGGTGCTGCTGCTCGCGCTCAACCTGCCGCTGGCGCCGGTCTGGGCCAAGCTGCTGCGCGTCCCGCGCCCCTATCTCTACGCGGGCATCCTCTTCTTCGCCGCCGTCGGCGCGTACGCGGTCGGCGGGGAGGCGCTGGACCTGGTCATCCTGCTGATCATCGGTCTGATCGGCTTCGGTATGCGACGGTACGGACTGCCGGTGCTGCCGGCCGTCATCGGCGTCATCCTGGGCCCGGCCGCCGAACAGCAGCTGCGGCGCGCGCTCCAGATCAGCGACGGAAGCGTGACCGGACTGGTCAACACGCCCTTCTCCGTGACGGTGTACGCGGTGATCGTGCTGCTGCTGGCCTGGCCGGGCGTGAAGAAGCTGATCGCACGGCGCCAGAACCGCGAAGACCGCGGTGACCGCGCTGACCGCGGCGATGTGACGGTGTGACGGTCTGACGCACGTGAACTGACACAGCCATCCGCCCCGCGACCGCCACTCCAGGTGGTCGCGGGGCGGATGCGCGTATCCGGCCCGGACTCGGGGGCGTTGTCAGTGCCGGCTGGCACCATCGGGGCATGACGACGATCGACTGGGATTCCCTCGCCGACACCTTCGACCAGGAGCCCGATCACGGGCTGCTGGACCCCGACGTCCGCGCCGCCTGGGCCGCCCGGCTGGAGAGCTGGCTGCCCGGGACGCCCTCCCGGGTGCTCGACCTCGGATGCGGTACGGGCAGCCTGGCCCTGCTCGCGGCCGAGCAGGGGCATCGGGTGACGGCCGTCGATCTCTCGCCCCGCATGGTGGGTCTGGCCAGGTCCAAGCTGGCGGGTACGGACGCGGAGGTGCTGGTCGGTGACGCGGGCCGGCCGCCGGTGGGGGAGCGGACGTTCGACGTGGTCCTGGGCCGCCATGTGCTCTGGATGCTGCCGGATCCCGAAGAGGCCCTGCGGCACTGGGCGTCGCTGCTGCGGCCGGGCGGCCGGCTGGTGCTGATCGAGGGGGTCTGGTCCGGTACGGGGGGCCTGCCCGCCGCCCGGCTCACCGCCGCCCTGGCCCCGCTGACCGAACGGGTCCATCACGAGCGGCTCTCCGCGGATCCCGCCCTGTGGGGCCGCCCGGTGGACGACGAGCGGTACGCGCTGATCGCCCGGTCGACCCCGCCCCGGCGCCATACCGAAGTGGTCGACGTCCATCTGATCCTGCGCAGGGGCGACGAGGTCCTGCTCGCCCGCCGCTCCGGCACGGGATACGGGGACGGCCTGCTCAACGGCCCCTCCGGGCATGTCGAGCAGGGCGAGGACGTCCGTACGGCCATGATCCGTGAGGCGTACGAGGAGATCGGCGTCGAGCTGACCCCCGCCGATCTGCGCGTCGCGCTGGTCATGCAGCACCGGGGACCGGCCGGACAGCCCCGGATCGGCTGGTTCTTCGAGGCGGCGTACGGCGCGGGGGGCGAGCCGGTCAACCGCGAGCGGGAGAAGTGCTCCGGCCTCTCCTGGCATCCGCTGTCCGCGCTCCCGGACGATCTGGTCGCCTACTGCCGCGCGGGCCTCGACGCCTACCGCGCCGGCGAACGCTTCGTCATCCACTGGCACGAGGACGACGACCCGATCGCCCACACCCCGGGCACCCCGGACCGGTCCGTCATCCTGCCCGCCACGCACCGGGGGACGACCTCGACGCCGGACCGGTCCGGAGACTGAGAATGCCCGCGGCGGACCGTGGCCAAATCAAGCCGGTTCCGGGTCGGTTCGGGGTCGATTCACCGGAGGGCGGGGGCATCAGCCCAAGGTGCGGACATGGCGTATTTCCGACGCGCAGATCTCGTAGCCGAACCACCGGTTGACCGCCAGCATCGGGCCGTTGGCCCCGTCGTTCGCCGTGTACGCGTCCAGATAGCCGGCCGCGCGGGCGCGATGGAGGGAGTCCGTCTTGGCGAGCTTGGCCAGGCCCCGGCCGCGGAAGGCCCGGCGCGTGCCCGTCATGGCGGTCAGATAGCGGGTGGCGCCGTCGGTATGGGCCAATGTGAACGCGGCGACCTGGCCCGCCACCTCCACCACCGTCGTCAGCCCACGGTCCAGACACGGGTGGTTCCAGGTGTGGTTCAGCCAGTCGTCGTAGTCGTCCAGGCCCGTGCTGATGTCGCTCGGCTCGTCGGCCGTCACCTCCGCGTCGGCCTCGAACAGCGGGCGCGGATCGGCCATGTACTCCGCCGCGGTGCGCAGCGCCACCCCCGCGGGCAGCTCCGCCGGCGGCTCCGGCAGGACGCCCCTGGCCAGATCGAGGCGCTGGAAGTGCGCCGGACGCGTCGGGCGGTAGCCGCGGCGCTCGGCGAAGGCGATGCTGGACGGTTCGTCCAACGCCCAGGCGTAGACGCTCGTCGCGCCGTGCGCAGCGAGATGTTCCTCGGCGGTACGGAGGATCAGCGACCCGGCGCCACGGCCCCGGCGCTCCGGATGGACCTGCGGGGTGACCGACGCCTGGCCCGGCTCGCTGCTGTCGTACGCGATACCGACATGCGCCGTTCCGATGATCTCCCCCTCCTCCTCGGCGACGAGGAGGCGGTACTTCTTGGCCGGGTTGGCGGTCGCCACATCGAACAGGACGGCCTCCTCGGTCGTGATGAGGAACGGAACGCAGGCGCGTCGCAGCCGGACCACGGCCTCGGCGTCTTCGGGACGGAAATCACGGACAGTCACATTCATGGAGCGCGACACTACGGGCGCGCGCCCTTGGTCCGCCTCCCCTTTTCCACCCGTCGCGATCCGGCCACCCCTGCCGTGTACCGCCCGGCGCCCCTGGGTCGTGGGGGAGAATCGGCCCGTGACCTTGAAGATCGTGATCGACCCGGCCAGCACGACCGCACCGTACGAACAGCTGCGCACCCAGATCTCCGCGAAGGCGCGGTCCGGTGCGCTGCCGGTCGGGTACAGACTTCCGACCGTACGGGGGCTCGCCGAGGAGCTGGGGCTGGCCGCCAACACCGTCGCCAAGGCATATCGCGCGCTGGAGACCGACGGGGTGATCGAGACCCGGGGCAGAAACGGTACGTTCGTCGCCGCCGCGGGGGAGGCCGCCGAGCGGGAGACCGCGGCTGCCGCACGGGCCTACGCGGAGCGCGCCCAGCGCCTGGGGCTCGGCCGGGCAGCGGCGCTCGCCGCGGTCGAGGAAGCGGTACGGGCCGTCTACGCCAAGTGACCGGAAGCGGGTGACCGCGGGCGGGGTGACGGGAAGCGGCGCGGGCGGCCGAGGGCCGGCGGGCGCCGACCGGGCGTCAGCTGTTCAGAGGTAGAGGCCCGCGTCCTCGCCCGTGTGCTGGGCCGGGACCGACGCCGGGCCGGTGCCCCGGCGCAGCGCGTACAGCTCCGCCAGCGTCGCCCCCTCGCGGCCCACCGCCGTCCCCCAGTCGCCGTCCTCCCTGCTCAGCCAGGACAGCGCCTCGGAACGGGTCAGCGAGCCGACCTCGATCCTGGCCAGACAGCGGCCCGGCCGGACCACCGCCGGATGCAGCCGCTCCAGGTCCTCGTTGGTCGTCACCCCCACCAGGACGTTCCTGCCCTGGCCGAGCAGTCCGTCGGTGAGGTTCAGCAGCCGCGAGAGCGCCTGGCCCGCCGTGTGCTTGGCCTCGCCGCGGATCAGCTCGTCGCAGTCCTCCAGGAGCAGCAGCCGCCAGCGGCCCTTGGCCGAGCCGTCGTCCTCGCCGATCGCGATGTCCATCAGATAGCCGACGTCGTTGAAGAGCCGCTCGGGGTCGAGCACGCAGTCCACCTGGCACCAGTCGCGCCAGGAACGGGCCAGCGTACGCAGCGCGGAGGTCTTGCCGGTGCCCGGCGGGCCGTGCAGCAGGAGCAGCCGGCCCGCGATGTCGTCCGGGGTCACCTTCATCAGCCGGTCCATCGCGTCGGCCACCGGCGCGGTGTAGTTGGGCCTGACCTCGTCCCAGGTGCCCGCCGCGATCTGCCGGGTGGTGCGGTGCGGGCCGCGGCGCGGGGAGACGTACCAGAAGCCCATGGTCACGTTCTCGGGCTGCGGTTCCGGCTCGTCCTGCGCGCCGTCGGTCACCTGGTGGTGGATCTTCTCGGCCAGTTCGGAGCTGACCGCCGTCACCGTGACATCCGCGCCGCGGTTCCAGCGGGACACCAGCAGCGTCCAGCCGGCGCCCTCGGCGAGGGTCGCGCTGCGGTCGTCGTCGCGGGCGGAGCGCAGCACGGTCGCGTCCGGTGGCAGCAGGGTCACACCCGTTCTGACCCGGTCGATCGTGGAGCTGTGGGAGTACGGCTGCTCGCCCGTGGCGAAGCGGCCGAGGAACAGCGCGTCGACCACATCCGAGGGCGAGTCGCTGTCGTCGACGTTGAGCCGGATCGGCAGGGCGTCCTGAGGCTTGGCAGACATGCCGCCCATGATCCGGCACGGGAGCGGCCGATGCACGGTGTTTTGCCCTGTGGCGGCGGCTTGGGGCGGAACGTTCCGGGGCCGGTCCGCGCGCGTCCAGGACCTGGTCCCGCCCGTACCCGTACGCGCGGCCGAACGCGTCGTCCGCGGACGGCCGCGATCGTACGGCTCACCTCCCGGCCGATCGCCCCCGCCCGCCGGGCGCGGCGCACCACCGCGTACCCCTTGGCCAGCGCCCGGTCCCCGGCGAACGAGCGGCCGACCGACCTGCCCTCCACCAGCCGCCCGAACTCCTCGATGCCCGTGGTGCGGCGCACCGTCACCCGCCGCAGGGCGTAAGGGCCCTGGCTCCGGCGGGCGAGCGCGTTGCCCACGGCGAGCGACTGCGCGAACCCCGCCGCGCGGACCGCGCATCCGTAACCTCCCCGAACGGATCTATTCGAACAGGGGCGAATCATGTGCTTCTGACGCTCCGTCCGGGAAGCCTCACGGAATGTTCTTGGCATGAACACTTCCTGTGAACTGAACTGCCTGGTAACAAAGTTGAGGCAGCAATCCTGCTAGGAGAGGTCTTATGAAACTGTCCCGCATCACAGCCTTCTCGTCCTCGCTCCTTCTCGGCGCCGTGCTCGCTCTCACCGGAGCCGCCACGGCCCAGGCCGCGGACTCGGTGGCGGCCGTCGACTATGTGGCGCTCGGCGACTCGTACTCCTCGGGCGTCGGATCCGGCAGTTACGACAGCGCGAGCGGCAGCTGCAAACGCACCCCCAAGGCGTACCCCGCGCTCTGGGCCGCCGCGAACGCGCCCGCCTCGTTCGCGTTCACCGCCTGTTCCGGTGCCCGTACGGGGGATGTGACCGCCAATCAGCTCGGCCCGCTCAACTCGGGAACCGACCTGGTCAGCATCAGCATCGGCGGGAACGACGCCGGCTTCGCCGATGTGATGACCACCTGTGTGCTCCAGTCGGAGGCGACCTGCCTCAACCGGGTCGCGCAGGCACGCGCCTTCGTCGACAGCACCCTGCCCGGAAACCTCAACTCGGTGTACACGGCGATCAGATCCAAGGCGCCGTCGGCCCGGGTGGTCGTCCTCGGCTATCCGCGCTTCTACCAGCTCAACGGCACATGCATCGCGGGGCTGAGCGAGAAGGAGCGATCCGCGATCAACGGCGCCGCCGACTACCTCAACGCGGCGACCGCCAAGCGGGCGGCCGACCACGGCTTCGCGTTCGCCGATGTCGCCGGGGCCTTCACCGGACATGAGATCTGCTCCGGCTCGGCGTGGCTGCACAGCGTGAACTGGCTCGACATCGGCGAGTCGTACCACCCCACCGCCGCGGGTCAGTCGGGCGGCTATCTGCCGGTCTTCCGCTCGGCGGCGTAACAGTCGTAGCAGTCGCATCAGTCGTCATCAGTCGTATCGGCCGTAACAGGCGTGACGCGCGTAGCGGCGTGACGGCGTGACGGCGGCATGGTGACGGCGGGGCCGGTTGCCGGGGGCGCGTGAGACCCGGAACCGGCCCCGTCGCACGCACCGGACCCCGATGCGGCGAAGTGTCCAACTCGCCCTGAAATAAGATGGATCGGGCGGTGGGGGTCTCTACCCGTACGGGTGTGGTCCATCGCAAAGGCGGTATACACGGGTGTCCGGGTGGGGCGATAGGGTTAACCTGCCCGGGCCGGGTGCCCTCGTACGGGTGGGGAGTGAAATGGAACAGATAACGGTGCACAGCAGGGCGCGAGTCCCTGCGATCACATGCGGGAGCAGCGCGTCCAGTTCGCGCCTCGACCGCCATCTCTCGGTGCTCGGCGGTCCCGCCGTGCCCCAGCGGGAGACGGCCGAGGCGACGCTGCTGATGCGCGAGCTGACCTCGCGTGACCGCTCGGAGACCCATGGCAGCAAGGGCGCGCGCGTCTCGCTCTTCGCGCCGCTGCGGCGGCTGCGCCGCTCGCTGTTCGGCAGCCGCCGCTGATCCTCAGGGCTCCATGGCGTCGGCGCGCCGCACCGTGAGAGCGTGACCGCCTCACGGAGGCAGCGCGTTCCCGAAGACGCCCGGCGATCACGCCGCCCGGCGCAGTGCCGCACTCCACTCGTCCGTCATCCCCAACGGCCCGCGGCAGTGCGCCGGAGCGTCCGCCCGGTGCGTGATCCTTCCTCAAGCGGCGGCCCCGGCCGGTGAATCCACTCCCCGACACCGGTCAGGACCGGCCGCCGCGCACCCGGCTCTCCCTCACGCGTCGCTTCTGGCGTACCGCCGAACCGCGAGCGGCACGAACAGGACGAGCAGCAGCAGCGACCAGATCAGCGATCCGGCCACCGGATGCGCCACCGGCCAGGCGGCGTCCGCGGCAGGCGCGGCATTGCCGCAGAGATCGCGCACGGCCGCGGCCAGCGCGCTGATCGGGTTCCACTCCGCGACCGCGCGCAGCCAGCCGGGCAGCCCCTCGGCGGGGATGTACGCGTTGGAGAGCAGCGGCAGGATGAATGTCGTGGAGGCGAGCTGACCGGCCACTTCCTCATTTCGGATGAGCAGGCCCAGATACGTGCCGAGCCAGTTGGCCGCGAACCGGAAGAGCAGCAGCAGCCCGACGGCGCCCAGCGCGCCGAGTACGCCGCCCTCGATCCGCCACCCCACCGCGAGCCCCACCAGCAGCAGCGGCACGATCCCCACGGCCGTGGTCAGCAGATCCGCCGCGGTCTGTCCCAGCGGTACGGCGACCCTGCTCATCGGCAGCGTCAGAAACCGGTCCACGACCCCGCGCTGCACATCCTGCGACGCCTGGAACATCCCGGTCATGATGCCGCCCGCGGCCGTCGCGGCGAGCAGCCCGGGTACGAGATACGCGCGGTACTGCTCACCGGGCATCGCCAGCGCGCTGCCGAAGACATAGCCGAAGAACAGCAGCATGTTGATCGGCATGGCCTGGGTGAGGAGCACCACGCCCGGCGCGTGCCTGATCCGCTGGAGGTGGCGTCCGAGGACGGCGCCGCTGTCGTAGGCGATCGCGTTCATACGGCGTGCTCCTTGTCGTGTCGCGTGTCGTGACGCTTGTCGTGCGGCTCGTGGTGCGGCTCGTCGTGCCGGCCGGGCGTGCGGGGCGCGCGGGGGTCCGTACGGTCGGTCAGCCGCAGGAAGACCTCGTCCAGCGTCGGCGGACGCAGACTGGCGTCGGCCACCGGCACCCCCGCCGTGTCCAGCTCCCGTACCAGCCGGGGCAGGGTCAGCGCCGGGTCCTTCGCCACGGCCCCGGCGGTCCGGCGCTCCCGGTCGAGCGCGGGCTCGGCGCCGGTCAGCTGGTCGAGTACGGCCGCCGCCGCGAGGATCGCCGTCTCGTCGGCGGCCTCCGTCGGCTCCGGGGCGAGGACGACCTCCGCGTACGAGCCGATACGCGCCTTGAGTTCGGCCGGGGTGCCGCGGTGGGCGGCCCGGCCCCGGTCGATCAGCACGATGTCGTCGGCCAGCCGGTCGGCCTCCTCCAGATACTGCGTGGTCAGCAGGACCGTGGTGCCCGCGTCGGCCAGCTCGCGTACGGCCCGCCAGATCTGGTTGCGGCTGTGCGGGTCCAGCCCGGTGGTCGGCTCGTCCAGGAAGAGCACCCGGGGCCGGGTCAGCAGACTGGCGGCCAGATCGAGCCGCCGCCGCATCCCGCCGGAGTAGGTCCGCGCGGCCCGGTCCGCCGCGTCCGTCAGCTCGAAGCTCGCCAGAAGCTCATCGGCGCGGGCCCGGCCCGCCGGGCCCCTGATCCGGAGCAGTTTGGCGAAGAGCCGGAGGTTCTCCCGGCCCGTCAGCTCGCCGTCGACGGAGGCGTACTGGCCGGCGACCCCGATCGACCGGCGCACCGCGCGCGGATCGGTGAGGACGTCATGCCCGGCGACCAGGGCGGTGCCCGCGTCGGGGGCGGTGAGGGTGGTCAGGATCCGTACGGCGGTGGTCTTGCCCGCGCCGTTCGGCCCGAGGACCCCGCAGACCGTGCCCTCCGCGACGGCCAGGTCCAGGCCGCGCAGGGCGTGCACATCGGCGCCGTAGCGCTTCTCCAGACCTTCACTAAGTACAGCGTACGTAGTTGTCATGCCGCCCACCGTAGCGCACTACGTACGTTGTACGTAACTAAGATGGTGGGCGAGGTGATGACCGATGGCGGGGCGACCTGCTGAACCCGAAGTGATCTGGGCACGTCCGGAGCGATCAGGACGCGGTCCCAAGCCGGCGTTCAGCCGCGCCGATATCGCGGCGGCGGCCTGCCGTGTCGCCGACGCGGACGGCCTCGACGCCGTGACCATGCGCCATGTCGCCGCCGAGCTGGGCTGCGGCACGATGTCGCTGTACAACTACGTGCCGCGCAAGGAGGATCTGTACGAGCTGATGGTCGACCGGGTCTCCGGCGAGTACGACCTGCCCGAGAAGCCGTCCGGGGACTGGCGGGCCGATCTGACCGCTCTCGCGCACCGGGCCCGCGCGATCATGCACCTGCACCCCTGGATGGCGCGGCTGATGTCGGCGGTCTACGGATTCAGCCCGAACACGATGCGGTACCTCGAATACAGCCTGAGCTGCCTGGACTCCATCGACGCGCCGTACGGCGAGAAGATGGAGCTGGTGGCGATGGTCAACGGCGTCGTGACCACATATGTCGCCAATGAGCTCCAGACGGCCGAGCGGACCAAGTCCCTGCCCTGGTCGGCGGAGCAGGAGCACGCCGTACGTACGGCCTACCTGGGGCGGGAGATCGCGTCCGGCCGCTATCCGCGGATGGCGGCGGCGTTCGCGGAGGATTCGGGGCCGATCGACATGGAAGGCGTCTTCGACAGGGCGCTCGCGCGGGTCATGGACGGGTTCGAGGCGCGGCGGGATTTTCGCGACACGCCCTGGACCTCCTCCCGGCCGGAGACCTCCTGAAGCGGGCCGGTCATGGTCAGATCAGGGCGAACTGGCCTTCCGGTCCCTCCTCGTGATGGTCCAGTACGGAGGCCGGCCGCCTGGCCGCCGCCGGGACCGGCAGAACGCCCGCGGCGCGCAGCTCCGCCGTACCGATCTCCGGACCGGTTCCGCGCAACCGCGCTTGGAGCGGCCGGAGTTCGGCCAGCAGCGCCAGGACCGTGATCAGTTCGAGCAGCTCCGAGGTCCACTCCCGCGGCCACTGCGACGGGCGGATCGCCGCGAGCGTGCCCGGCTCGGGGTGCGCGGTACGGCGCTCGAACCACAGCTCCAGCGTCCGTACCCCGCCCACCGTGAACTCCCAGGCCCCGGCGGGTACGGGGGAGATACGGCCCGAGCCGAGCCGGAGCACCTCGTCCCCCGGGTCGTAGTCGATCGCCTCCGGCCGGGCGGGAACGGCGGCCCGCACATAGGGGCGGCGGCCACCGGGCAGCCGGGGCCGCTCACCGCCGCGCGCCCCGCGCAGCTGGATCCCGGTCATCCGCCGCCCCAGCTCGACTCCGGAGGCCCAGACGGCGGGGTCGGCGGTCAGCGGCACCGCGCAGCCGGCCGGGGTGCCCACGGCGACCGCCACGGCCCAGGCGAGCAGTTCCTCGGCGGTGACCTCATGGCCGTACCGCGCGGCCAGCAGGGCGGTCAGCCCGGGGGCCAGATTGGGTTCCACGCCACCGGGGCGGCGGTAGAGCGGCCGGATCCTGCCCGGCCGCCCGGCCGGCGAACGGCCGTCCGGGAGCAGGGCCCCGACCAGCAGCGCGGGCCCGGCGGCCTGCGGTACGAACCCCTGCTCCACGGCGAAGACCTGGTGCTCGTCGGCCACCCGCCACAGTTCGGGGCGGGCCGCGTCGATCAGCCGGTGGTCCGGGATCAGCCACTGCTCGTCGAACGGCCCGTGGAGCACCCGCACCGGCTCGGGACAGCGCCCCGACTCCCGCGCGAACCGCCCGGTGCCGGTGGCCCGGCCCGGCAGCGCGGCGACCGCGCTGTACGGCGTACGCGCCCGGGTCGGCCCGAACAGCGCCTCGCGCTCGGCGCCTTGGGCCCGTACGAGCCGGTCCCAGCGGGCGGTGAGGGAGGGCCGGTCGGGGGCGAGGATCCACTCCCTGCCGAACCGCAGCGGGGGCGTCGACCACGGCATGAGATCGCCGAGCAGCGGGCTCTCGTCCGTCGCCCCGGACCGCGTCGCCGTCATGCGGACCGTCCCTCCCGTCGGTCTGTGCGCCCCCCCATCGCATGCTATCGGCCACTGAGAGAGCCTGAGCCGCTAGCTCATGAGGTCCGCCTCCACCGTGACCGAGAAGGAGAACCGGTCCCCCCGGTAGTGGATCCGCGCCACATCCGCGACCCGGCCGCTCTCGTCGTACGTCACCCCCGTGTAGTGCAGGATCGGGCTCAGCAGCGGCACCCGCAGCAGCTCGGCCGTGACCGGGTCCGCGAGCCGGGCCTCCACCGTGTCCGTGATCCGGCTGATCCGGATACCGACCAGATCGCGCAGTACCTTCGTCATCGGCCAGCGCTCCAGATCCGCCACATCGAGACCGGCCGCGATATCCGGACGGACCGCGTTCTCCGCCCAGTTGACGGGCTCGCCGCTCTCGCCGTCGCAGCGCAGCCTGCGGTAGGCGACCACCTCGTCCGCCCCCGGGAAGTACTCCGCGAGTTCGCCGGGCACCGGGGCCGGGCCATGGCCGAGGAGCGTGGTCAGCTCACCGGACTGCTGGGCCACGATCGCGTCGATCGAGCCGAGCAGCCGGCGCGGGGCGCCGCGCCGCGCGCCCGGTTCGATGAAGGTGCCGCGCCGCCGGTGCCGGCTGATCAGGCCCTCCTCCTCCAGCTCCTTGAGGGCCTGACGCATCGTCAGCACGCTGACGCCGTAATGCGAGGCGAGCTGTTCCTCGGTCGGCAGCCGCAGCGGATCGTGCGGCCGGCGGCCCAGTATCGAGGCGCGCAGCGACTGCGAGACCTGATACCAGAGCGGAAGCTTGCGGTTCAGGATCAGTGAGTCCGGGGCGAAGGAGGTCACCGGCGACTCCCCGGCTGTGGCGACTCCAAAACGGTGGCACCTCCACGAGTGTGTGTCCGAAACTCAGGGTCATGGCCTGAAGTGGCGCTCCAGACCCTGCCATACGTTGTCGTAGCCGCGCTGGAGATGGGCGGCGCCCGCCGCCTGCGCGGTCGCCGTCACCGGCCAGCGGGTCTCGAACATGAAGGCCAGCCCGTCGTCGATCTTCTGCGGCGTGAGCTCGGCGGCGCTCGCCCGGTCGAAGGTCTCCCGGTCGGGGCCGTGCGCCGACATCATGTTGTGCAGCGAGCCGCCGCCGGGGACGAAACCCCCCTTGCCGGCCGTCTTCGCGTCGTACGCGCCCTCGATCAGGCCCATGTACTCGCTCATCACATTGCGGTGGAAGTACGGCGGCCGGAACGTGTCCTCGCCGACCAGCCAGCGCGGCGCGAAGACGACGAAGTCGACTCCGGCGAGGCCCGGGGTCTCGGACGGCGACGTCAGCACCGTGAAGATCGACGGGTCGGGGTGGTCGTAGCTGATGGTCCCGATGACATTGAAGCGGCGCAGATCGTAGACGTACGGCACATGATTGCCGTGCCAGGCCACCACATCGAGCGGGGAGTGGTCATAGGTGGCGGCCCAGAGATTGCCGCAGAACTTGTTGACCACCTGGGTCGGCCGCTCGATGTCCTCGTACGCGGCGACCGGCGCGCGGAAGTCACGCGCGTTGGCCAGGCCGTTGGCGCCGATCGGCCCGAGGTCGGGCAGGACGAACGGCCGGCCGTAGTTCTCGCAGACATAGCCGCGTGCCGTCGTGTCCAGCAGCTCGACCCGGAAGCGCATACCGCGCGGGATCAGCGCCACCTCGCCGGGACGGGCCGCGAGCAGGCCCAGCTCCGTACGGATCAGCAGACCGCCGTGCTCGGGAACGATCAGCAGTTCGCCGTCGGCGTCGCTGAACACCCGGTCGGTCATGGGGGAGTTGGCGTAGTAGAGGTGAATCGCCATCCCCGTGCGCTGAGCCGCGTCCCCGTTGCCGCCCAGCGTCCACAGACCGGCCAGGAAGTCGGTACCGGGGGCGGGCTCGGGCAGCGGGTTCCAGCGCAGCCGGTTGGGGTCGGGGACGGTCTCGGTGAACGGGGCGCCATGGACCGAGCCGTTGTCGATACGGGCGAACGGCGGATGCGCGGCCGACGGCCGGATCCGGTACAGCCAGGAGCGCCGGTTGTGCGCGCGGGGCTCGGTGAACGCGCTGCCGCTGAGCTGCTCCGCGTAGAGACCGAGCGGCGCGCGCTGGGGCGCGTTACGGCCGACCGGCAGCGCCCCCGGTACGGCCTCGGAGCTGTGTTCGTTGCCGAAGCCCGAGGAGTGGTCGAGATCCCCGGCCGTCTTCCGCGCGTGCTCGATGTCGTTCGTCATCCGCGTCCGCCCCTCGATCAAGGAATCCCGGAAGGCTAATCCTATGCTCAACCGTAGGATTAGTGCCGCGTTACGTCAACGGGAGCGAGCGGCATCATGGATCCCGTGTCACGCGACCGTACGCATACGAAGCCCGATGCCGAGCCCCGCGCCGGCGCCGAACCCGAGCCCGAGCCCGATTCCGTCCCCGGCGCCGATCCCGGGGAGGACGCGGAGGCCGACGAAGAATCCGAGGTCGGAGGGCTCCGCAGAGTGCCTGTGCAGCAGCGCAGTACGGAGCGGCTGGCCCGGATCCTCGACGCCTGCGGGGCGCTCCTCGACGAGACCGGATACGAGCAGTTGTCCACCCGGGCCGTCGCCGCCCGCGCGGGCGTTCCCATCGGCTCGGTCTACCGTTTCTTCGTCAACAAGCGGGCCATGGCGGACGCACTCGGAAGACGCAATCTGGACAGCTATACCGAGGGCATCGCGGACCGGCTCGTGGCGCTCGATCCGAACGACTGGCGGGGCGCCATCGACGCCGTACTGGACGAGTACCTCTTCATGAAGCGCACCGTGCCCGGCTTCTCGCTCGTGGACTTCGGCGCCCAAGTCCCGGTGGGCTCCCGGCCGCAGCCCCTCGACCGTATCCCCGTCGACCCGGCGACCCACCCCAATCACCGGGTCGCCAGACGGCTCGCCGCACTGCTTGCCGGCCATCTCGGCCGGGTGCCCGACCCGGCGCTGCACCGTACGATCCTGGTCGCCGTCGAGGCCGCCGACGCGCTGCTCCAGCTGGCGTTCCGGATGGATCCGGCCGGTGATCCCTGGATCGTCGGGGAGACCAGGAAGCTGCTGCGCGCCTATCTCGCCAGGACGTTCGACTGACGCGCGCGGTCCGGCCGGAGTTCTCGTCCCCGTCCCGTTCCCCGTCCTGTTCCTCCCCCCGTGCCTCTCACCGTTCCCCTGCCCGTTTCCCCTTTCCCCTGGTGCTGTCCGTACCGGTCGGTATGCTCGGTGCTCTCGCGCGTCACCGCTGCCGCCGCCCGGAGGGCCCATGCTTCCCGAAGACGCACCACGCACTCCGGAGCCGGGGCAGGCCCGTACCGCCCCGCGCATCTGCCCCCTCTGCGAGGCCACGTGCGGACTGACCCTCACCATCGAGGGGACCAGGGTCACCGGCGCCCGGGGCGACCGCGACGATGTCTTCAGCCGGGGCTTCATCTGCCCCAAGGGCGCGTCCTTCGGCGAGCTGGACGCCGACCCCGACCGGCTGCGCGTTCCGCTCGTCCGCCGGAACGGCGAGCTGCGGGAGGCGAGCTGGCAGGAGGCGTTCGCGCTGACAGCCGCCCGGATACGGCCGCTTGTCGAAGAGCACGGGCCGCACTCCGTCGGGGTCGTCCTCGGCAACCCCAATGTCCACACCATGGCCGGGGCCCTCTATCCGCAGCATCTGCTGGGCGCGCTCGGCACCCGCAATCTCTTCACGGCCAGCACCCTGGACCAGATGCCCAAGCATGTCTCCAGCGGGCTGCTCTTCGGCGACGCGTTCGCCATCCCCGTGCCCGATCTGGACCGTACGGACCATCTGCTGCTCCTGGGCGCCAACCCACTGGAATCCAACGGCAGTCTCTGCACCGCGCCCGACTTCCCCGGCAAGCTGAGGGCGCTGCGCGGGCGCGGCGGCACGCTCACCGTCGTCGACCCGCGCCGTACCCGCACGGCACGCCTCGCCGACCGGCATATCCCCATCCGGCCCGGCACGGACGCCTTGCTGCTCGCCGCCCTCGCCCAGGTCCTCTTCGAGGAGCGGCTCACCACCCTCGGACCGCTCGCCGGCCAGGTCGAGGGTCTGGCCGAACTGCGGGACGCGATACGGGACTTCACCCCCGAGGCGGTCGCCCCGGCCTGTGACATGGACGCCGGGGAGATCCGTACGGTCGCCCGCGAGCTGGCCGCCGCTCCCACCGCCGCCGTGTACGGCCGGATCGGCAGCTGCACCGTCGAGCACGGCACACTCGCCAGCTGGCTGGTCGACGTACTGAACATCCTCACCGGCAACCTGGACCGGCCCGGCGGCGCGCTCTTCCCGCTCTCCGCCACCGACCGGCCGCCCCGGATTCCCGCGCCCGGCAAGGGGTTCAGGCTCGGCCGCTGGACCAGCAGGGTGGGCGGACATCCGGAGGCCAAGGGCGAACTGCCGCTGGCCGCGCTCGCCGAGGAGATCGAGACGCCGGGGGAGGGCCGGATCCGCGCGGTGATCGCCCTCGCCGCCAACCCCGTCCTGTCCGCGCCCGACGGCGACCGGCTCGACCGGGCGCTGACCGGTCTCGACTTCATGGTCAGCGTCGATCCGTATCTCAACGAGACCTCGCGCCACGCGGATGTCGTCCTGCCGCCACCGCCGCCCGCGCAGAGCGCCCACTTCGACTTCGCCTTCAACGGCTTCGCCGTACGGAACCAGGTCCGCTACACCCGCGCCGCCGTCCCGCTGGAGGAGGGCCGGCTCGACGAGAGCGAGATCCTGGCCCGGCTGGTCCTCGCGGTGAGCGGCAGGGACGGCGTCTCCCCCTCGGCCGTGGACGAGATGGCGATCGACCGGGCGCTCGCCAGGGCGGTGGCCGACCCGTGCTCGCCCGTGCACGGACGCGATCCCGGGGAGCTGTCCGCGCTGCTCACCGGCGCGAGCGGACCCGAGCGGCGGCTCGATCTGAAGCTGCGGCTCGGCCCGTACGGCGACGGCTTCGCCGCCGAAGCGGCGGGCGGTGGCACGGAGACGGACGGTGGCACGGAAGCGGACGGTGACACCGAGAGCGCCGGCGTTCCGCGGCTCAGTCTCCAACGGCTGCTGGAGCATCCGCACGGCATCGATCTGGGCCCCCTGCGCCCGCGCCTCCCCGAGCCGCTGAAGACCCGCAGCGGGCGGATCGAGCTGCTGCCCGCGCCTCTCGCCGCCGATCTGCCCCGGCTGCGCGCCGCCCTCGCCGCGCGGCCCGCCGCACTGGTCCTCGTCGGCCGCCGCCATCTGCGCTCCAACAACAGCTGGATGCACAACCTCCCCGCGCTGAACGGCGGTTCGAACCGCTGCACGCTCCAGATCCATCCGGACGACGCGGCCCGGCTCGGGCTCAAGGACGGCGGAGCGGTCCGGATCACCGCCGACGGGGGCGCGCTGGAGGCGCCGGTGGAGATCACCGACACGGTACGGACCGGGGTGGTGAGCCTGCCGCACGGCTGGGGCCATGACCGTCCGGGCACGCGTGCGGCGGTGGCGAGCGCCCGGCCCGGAGTCAATGTCAATCAGCTGCTCGACGGCTCCCGGCTCGACCCGCTCTCGGGCACGGCGGTGCTCAACGGATTCCCGGTCGAGCTGTCGGCGGCCACCCCGCTCTTGTAGCCCTCCCCTACCACCACCGCTGTGACCTGGGCTTTTGCTCGTATTGCTCGCGTGTCAACATCTTGTTAACGGTTGGAGGCCAGCCCTAACGTCATCCGGACCGCCGCCCCCGGCGGGAGTTCAAGGGTGAACGTGAGGGGCCTCCTAAATGCTGACCATCCTCGGCTTCGTCATGATCGCCACCTTCCTGGTGCTGATCATGATGAAGAAGATGTCGCCGATCGCGGCGCTGGTGCTCATCCCAGCACTTTTCTGCGTGCTCGTAGGGCAGGGCGGACAGCTCGGTGACTATGTCATCAAGGGCGTCGGCGACCTCGCGCCCACCGCCGCCATGCTGATGTTCGCCATCGTCTACTTCGGCGTGATGATCGACGTCGGACTCTTCGATCCGATCGTCCGGGGCATTCTGCGCTTCTGCAAGGCGGACCCGATGCGGATCGTCGTCGGTACGGCCGTGCTCGCCGCGATCGTCTCGCTGGACGGCGACGGCTCGACCACCTTCATGATCACCGTCTCCGCGATGTACCCGCTCTACAAGCGGCTCGGGATGAGCCGGATCGTGATGACCGGCGTCGCCGCCACCGCGAACGGCGTGATGAACACCCTGCCCTGGGGCGGTCCCACGGCCCGTGCCGCGACCGCGCTCAAGGTCGACGCCGGCGATGTGTTCGTCCCGATGATTCCGGCGCTCGGGGTCGGACTGCTCGCGGTGTTCATCCTCGCCTATGTGCTGGGCCTGCGGGAGCGCAAGCGACTGGGCGTCCTCACGCTCGACGAGGCGCTGGAGACGGGGACCACGAGCGAGACCGTCCTGGTCAAGGCCGGAGGCGGTACGAGCGCGACGGCCGGCGGCAGCGGCTCGGGCTCCGGCAAGGGTGGCGCTACCGGTGGTACGGGCAAGGCCACCGGCGGCACCGGCACCAGCGCCAGTGGCGGCAGCGGTACGGACGCCTCGGACGACGCCGAGACCTCCGACGACGACGGCTTCCAGGGGCTCGACCCCCACCGCGCGACCCTGCGCCCCCGGCTCTACTGGTTCAACGCCGGGCTGACGGTCGCCCTGCTCACCGCGATGATCATGGAACTGATGCCGATCCCGGTTCTCTTCCTCCTCGGCGCGGCCCTCGCCCTCACCGTCAACTACCCCAACATGGCCGAGCAGAAGGCCCGGATCGCGGCCCACGCCGACAACGTGCTGAACGTCTCCGGTATGGTCTTCGCCGCCGCTGTCTTCACCGGCGTCCTCACCGGCACCGGTATGGTCCAGCACATGGCGGACTGGCTCGTCGACGCCATTCCGGACGGCATGGGCCCGCACATGGCCATCGTCACCGGGCTGCTGAGCGTGCCGCTCACGTACTTCATGTCCAACGACGGTTTCTACTTCGGAGTCCTGCCCGTGCTCGCTGAGGCCGGCGCCGCCCATGGCGTCTCCCCGCTGGAGATAGCCCGCGCCTCGCTCATCGGCCAGCCGCTCCACATGTCGAGCCCGCTCGTGCCCGCCGTCTACGTCCTCGTCGGCATGGCCAAGGTCGAGTTCGGCGACCACACCAAGTTCACCGTCAAGTGGGCCGCGCTCACCTCGCTGGTGGTGCTCGCCGCCGGAGTCCTCTTCGGCATCATCTGATGGTTTCCGCTCCGGCCCCGGTCGGGGCGCCCGGTGGGAGAGGCTGGCTCCTCCGTCTGGTCATCGCCTTCAGCTTCGCGCAGGGCGCGGTGTCGATGGCGCGGCCGGCCGTCTCCTACCGGGCGCTCTCCGTGGGCGCGGACGAGCGCGCGATCGGTGTGATCACGGCGGTGTACGCGCTGCTGCCGCTCTTCGCCGCCGTACCGCTCGGCCGCAGGACCGACCACGGACGGTGCGCCCCCCTGCTGGTGGCCGGTGTGGTTCTCATCTCGGCCGGCTGCGCGCTCAGCGGTACGTCGGGCTCACTGGCCGAACTGGCCGCCTGGAGCGGGGTGATGGGCCTCGGCCATCTCTGCTTCGTCATCGGCGCCCAGTCGATCGTCGCCCGCCGCAGCGCCCCGGACGAACAGGACCGCAACTTCGGCCACTTCACCATCGGCGCCTCCCTCGGACAGCTGGCGGGACCGGTCGCCGCCGGGCTGCTGGTCTCCGGCCAGGGCGGCGAGATGGCCCGTACGAGCGCCCTCGCGCTGCTCGTCTCGGCCGCCGCCGCGGCGGTCTCCTTCGTCTCCCTGTGGCGGATAGAGGCGCGTACGGCCCCCAACGCCGCCGCGTCCCCACGGTCCGCCAAGGTCCCCGTCCGCCGCATCCTGCGGACCCGGGGTGTGCCGGCGGGCATCTTCATCAGCCTGGCCGTGCTCTCCGCGACCGATGTCCTCACCGCCTATCTGCCCGTCATCGGTGAGGAGCGGGGGATCGCGCCCACCGTGATCGGTCTGCTGCTCAGCCTGCGCGCCGCGGCCACCATCACGTGCCGGCTGGTGATGAGCCCGATGCTCCGGTGGCTCGGCCGTACGGTCCTGCTCACCGTGACCTGTCTGCTCGGCGGCCTGCTGTGCGCGGGCATCGCCCTGCCCGTACCGGTGTGGGGGCTCGCCCTGATGCTCGCCGCGCTCGGGTTCTGTCTCGGCGTCGGCCAGCCGCTGTCGATGACGACCGTCGTACGGGCCGCCCCCGACGAGGCCCGCTCCACCGCCCTCGCGCTGCGGCTCACCGGCAACCGGCTCGGCCAGGTCGCCGCCCCGGCCTCCGCCGGTCTGGTCGCGGGGGTCGCGGGGACGGCCGCGCCGTTCGTCATGCTCGGCGCGCTGCTGGTGGGCGCGGCCGGACTCGGCCTGCGCAAGCCCGCGGTCCCACCGCCCGGTACCGGCGCCGACCCGGACCGCCGCCCCGCCCCGGCCCGCGACGCCTCCTGATCCGCCCGAACGGGAGCTCCCCGTTCCTGTGCGCCCGCGAAGCCGACCGGACAAGCCCCAGGGCCTTTCGTTTGGATCTTGCCGGGCTCGCGGGGTCTGGCACCGCGCCTCGCCGCGTTGTCGTCGGTCCACGACGCTCCGCGTCGCCTCCCTCCTCCGCCTTGCGATCCACGGCACCAGACCCCGCTCCCTGATCCGGCCTGATCCAAACGAAAGGCCCTAAGTCCCGCAAGGTCCCCCAACCTTCGCGCGAGTCATTCCCTGACAGCGCGTAGTCGGCTAACTTCAGGCGTCCCACCCGCTCCACCCATCTCCTTCCCGGGCGGAACCATTCATGACTCGCGCCATCTCTCTGCACAGCGTCAGCAAGGTGTACGGACGCTCCACACGCGCCGTCGACAACTTCTCGATCGACATCACCCCGGGCGAGTTCGTGGTGCTCCTCGGCCCCTCGGGGTGCGGTAAATCGACCGTGCTGCGGATGATCGCCGGGCTGGAGCACATCACCGACGGCGAACTGCTCCTGGACGGCGAGCTCTCCAACGACGCCCCGCCGCGCGAACGCGACATGGCGATGGTGTTCCAGAACTTCGCGCTCTACCCGAACATGACCAACCGCGACAACATCGGCTTTCCCCTCATGCTGGAGAATCCGCGCGAGGACCGCACCCAACGGGTCGACGCCACCGCCCGGATGCTCGGCATCGAGAGCGTGCTCGACCGCTATCCGAGCCAGCTCTCCGGCGGCGAACGCCAGCGGGTCGCGATGGGCCGGGCCATCTCCCGGCGGCCCTCCACCTTCCTGATGGACGAGCCGCTCTCCAACCTCGACGCGAAGCTGCGCAGCCATCTGCGCGCCGAGATAGCCCAGCTCACCACCGAACTGGGCGTCACCACCGTCTATGTGACGCACGATCAGGCCGAGGCGATGTCGCTCGGCGACCGGGTCGCGGTGATGCGCGGCGGAGTGCTCCAGCAGGTGAGCGCGCCGCGCGAGGTGTACGCGCTGCCGGAGAACGTGTTCGTGGCCGCGTTCATCGGCACCCCCCGGATCAATCTGCTCCAGGCCGTGGTGTTCGCGCCGCTGGACGGACGGATGTCCATCGACCTCGGCAGGCAGCGCCTTCCGCTGCCCGAACCCCTCAGCTCCGACCACCAGTTGCTCCGTATCCAGCAGGGCAGGCAGATCATCGTCGGGCTGCGCTCCGAGGCGGCCCGGATCGCCCCGCCGAGCCAGGCCCGCTCCGGCGAGGTGGCGCTGAGCGGCATCGTCGAGCACATGGAGTACCAGGGCCACGAGGCGCTGGTGCATCTCAACATCGGCTCCCGGCCCGCGGTGGTGGCCGACCTCGAATCCCCCCGGCCCAGGGTGCCCACGCGGCGGCGCGGCAGGAGCGGCCCCGGCATGCTGGAGCGGCTCAAGGAGCGCGCGATCGGCCGGGTCAGCGGACCGGTCGTGACGCTCGACGACCCGGAACCGCCGCGCCCGGCCACCTACAGCCCGGAGCGTCCCGCCATCTCGGCCAGCGATCTGGTCGTCCGTACCGGCCCCGACATGCGGCTGCGGACGGGCGCGCAGGTGCCGCTCCTCGTCGATCTCGCCCATCTCTATGTCTTCGACGACTACGGCCGGCGGATCTGCCCGGCGCCGAGGGACATGCCGGGACTGGTGGACATGTGACGCCCCCGCCACGCCTGCATTCGCCCACGCCCCCGTGCCCCCACGCCCCCGTGCCCCACCGGGAGCCCTGGTGTCCTGGTGCCCTGGCGCCGGAAAACTCGCACCGTTAGTTTGAGGGGTGAGGTCGGGCACCCCCGGCGCGAGGTCGGGCCCCGGAAGGAATGGCGATGAAGGCATACGACGGGATGTACATCGGCGGCGAGTGGCGGCCCGCGGCGGGGACGGACACGATCACCGTGGTGAACCCCGCCGACGAGCGGGTCATCGCGACCGTCCCGGCCGGTACGGCGGAGGATGTCGACGCCGCCGTACGCGCGGCACGTGCCGCGTTCCCCGGCTGGGCCGCCACCCCGCCCGCCGGGCGCGCGGCGTATCTCACCGCCCTGCGCGACGCCATGATGTCCCGTCGGGACGAGATCGCCGCGACCGTCACCGCCGAACTGGGCGCCCCCCTCGCACTGTCCGGGAAGGTGCACGCCGGGGCGCCGATCGCGGTCGCCGGTTCGTTCGCCGAACTGGCCGCCACGTACGCCTTCGAGGAGCGGATCGGCAACTCCACCGTGCTGCTGGAACCGGTGGGCGTCGTCGGCGCGATCACGCCGTGGAACTATCCGCTGCACCAGATCGTGGCCAAGGCCGGCCCGGCCCTGGCGGCGGGCTGCACGATCGTCGTCAAACCCGCCGAGGACACCCCGCTGACCGCACGGCTCTTCGCCGAGCTGGTCCATGAGGCCGGCCTGCCCGCCGGGGTGTTCAATCTGGTCACCGGCCTCGGACCGGTCGCGGGCCAGGCCCTCGCCGAGCACGAGGACGTCGATCTCGTCTCCTTCACCGGCTCCACCGAGGTCGGCCGGCAGATCGGCGCCACCGCCGGAGCCGCCGTCAAACGCGTCGCCCTCGAACTGGGCGGCAAATCCGCCAATGTGATCCTGCCGAGCGCCGATCTGGCCAGGGCCGTCCATGTCGGCGTCGCCAATGTCATGACCAACTCCGGCCAGACGTGCAGCGCCTGGACCCGGATGCTGGTCCACACCGACCAGTACGACGAGGCGGTGGAGCTGGCGAGGACCGCCGCCGCGAAGTACGTCCCGGGCGATCCGCTGGACAGCGCGAGCCGGCTCGGCCCGCTCGTCAGCGAGAAGCAGCGCGCGCGGGTGCGGGGCCATATCGAGCGGGGCATGGCGGAGGGCGCGAAGCTGGTCGCCGGCGGCCTCGACGCCCCGCACCCCACCGGCTACTACGTCGCGCCGACCGTCTTCACGGAGGTCACCCCCGGGATGACCATCGCCCAGGAGGAGATCTTCGGCCCCGTCCTCTCCCTCCTGCGGTACGAGGACGAGGAGGACGCCCTCCGGATCGCCAACGGCACGGTCTACGGCCTCGCGGGCGCCGTCTGGGCCGGCGAGGAGAGCGAGGCCGTCGCCTTCGCCCGCCGGATGGACACCGGACAGGTCGACATCAACGGAGGCCGCTTCAATCCGCTCGCGCCGTTCGGCGGCTACAAGCGCTCCGGGGTGGGCCGTGAACTCGGCGCGCACGGGCTCGCCGAGTACCTTCAGACCAAATCACTCCAGTTCTGAGCCGGGAGAAGAACGCTCGTGGTCCGCGCCGCCATCCTGTCCGCCGTCGGAGCCCCGCTGGAGATCGCGGGGATCGAGCTGCCCGAGCCCGGTCCCGGCCGCGTACGGGTCCGGCTCGCCGCCGCCGGTGTCTGTCACTCCGATCTGTCCCTGTCGAACGGCACGATGCGGATCCCGCTCCCCGCCGTCCTGGGCCACGAGGGCGCCGGTACGGTCGTCTCCGTCGGCGAGGGCGTCACGCATGTCGCGCCCGGCGACGGTGTCGTCCTCAACTGGGCCCCGTCCTGCGGGACCTGCCCGGCCTGTCTGATCGGTGAGGTCTGGCTCTGCGACAGCGCGCTCGCGGGCGCCACGGGCATCCACGCCCGTACCGCCGACGGCACGGAGCTCCACCCCGGCCTGAACGTCGGGGCGTTCGCCGAGGAGACCGTCGTCGCCGCCAACTGCGTCCTGCCGCTCCCGGCCGGGGTGCCGCTCACCGACGCCGCCCTCCTGGGGTGCGCCGTCCTCACCGGATACGGCGCGGTCCACCACGCGGCGCGCGTCCGCGAGGGCGAGTCCGTGGTGGTCTTCGGTGTCGGCGGGGTCGGGCTCGCCGTCCTCCAGTCCGCCCGGATCGCCGGTGCGGGCCCGGTCATCGCCGTCGATGTCTCCCCGGAGAAGGAGGCGCTGGCCCGCGCGGCCGGGGCCACCGCATACGTCGTCGCCTCCGACACCACCGCCAAGGACATCCGCCGGCTCACCGGCGGCCGGGGCGCCGATGTGGCCGTCGAGTGCGTCGGCCGCGCCACGACCATCCGTACGGCCTGGGACTCCACCCGGCGCGGTGGCCGTACGACGGTCGTCGGCATCGGCGGCAAGGACCAGCGGGTCACCTTCCACGCGCTGGAACTGTTCCACTGGGGCCGTACGCTCTCCGGCTGCGTCTACGGCAACAGCGACCCGGCGAAGGACCTGCCGGTGCTCGCGGAGCACATCCGCGCGGGCCGGTTCGACCTGAGCGCGCTGGTCACCGAACGGATCGCGCTGGACGGCATCCCGGCGGCGTTCGACACCATGCTCGCGGGCCGGGGAGGCCGGGCCCTGGTGGTCTTCCAGGACGCGTAGCCCGAGGCCCTACGGCTCTCGTCGGTCCACGGAGTCCAGGAAGCTCAGGATCCGGCTGCTGACCAGGTCCGCGTGGTCGATCTGCGGCCCGTGGCCGGTGTTGGCGATGATCTCGGCGCGGGCGCCCGGCACCAGACGGGGAACCCGCTCGCGCTGCCGCTCCGGGTGCACCAGCAGGCTCCGTTCGCCGAGAAGGAGGCAGAGCGGGGTGCGGATGGCGCGCAGTTCGTCCTCGGTCAGCGGGAGCGGGGCGGGCCGGCGGATCCGGTAGGCGCGGGCGCCGAGCATCACCATCGCGCGCAGCTCCGGCACGATGAGGACCGGCTGGTTCAGCAAGGCCGCCAGCCGCCGGCGTATCGCCGCCGGTGCGAAGGTCGCCAGCGCGCTGGCGAAGATCCAGCCGAAGAACCGGGCGCCCACCTTCTCCAGCCCGCCGGGGTCGAGCGGGGTGGCGGAGGCGAGCCTGCCGGGCGCGCGCAGGGCCTGGTTGAGGGTGAGCCAGCCGCCGTAGGAGGACCCGATGAGATGGACCCGGTCGAGGCCGAGACCGGCGAGCACCTCGTCCAGCCACTCGGCGGCCCGCTCGGGCTCGTGGATGGGTGCGCGCTGGACGCTGCGGCCCGGGTCGCCGGGGGTGTCGATCGCGTAGACCGGGCGCCGCGCGCTGAGGGCGGCGGTGTTCGGGTACCACATGGAGGAGTTGCTGCCCGCGCCGTGCACCAGCACCACCGGGGTGCGGGACGCGGCGGCGGGGTCCGTGGGGCCGTACCGGTAGACGTGCGTGGTCCCGGAACCGGTCTCCACGTCCACCTCCGTATGTGCGGCCGGGCCGAGGGCGTGGACCGCGTCGCAGGCGGCGAAGTACCGCTCGCGCAGGGCCTCGTTCACATAGCGGCCGACATCGGCCCGGTCGTGGTCGCGGGGTGTCGTCTTGGGCACGGCTGGCCACCTCCAGGAGGATCCCGTTTCGTGATACGAGCGTACCATGATGGTGGTACGGCGGTACCATGAAGCTCGCCCCGTACGGCCTGCCCGGCCCGTACGGGCGGACCGGGAAGAGCCGAGGGGCGGAGAAGCGGCCGATGCCGAAGCGCGTGGACCATGAGGAACGACGCACCGAGATCGCCGACGCGCTTGTCCGGGTGGCCGGGCGGCGCGGGCTGCACGGGGTGGGGATGCGCGACGTGGCCGCCGAGGCGGGAGTCTCCCTCCGGCTGGTGCAGTACTACTTCCAGACCAAGGAGAAGTTGCTGCTCCACGGGCTGGAGCGGCTGGCCGCAGGACTCGGCGCGCGGGTCACCGCCCGGCTGCGGGCCGCCGGGGACAGCCCGGGGCCGCGCGCGGTGATCGAGGCCCTGCTGATGGAGTCGCTGCCGACCGACGAGGAGAGCCGGACCTTCCATCTCGTCTACACCTCGTACGCCGTACTCGCGATGACGGACGACGCGCTCGCCGCCCAGCCCTTCATCGACAGCCCCAATGCCGCCGAGGACGCCGTGGCCGGACTGCTGGAGCAGGCGCGGGACGCCGGTCTCACCGCGCCCGGGGTGGACGTACGGACGGAGGCGATCAGCCTGCTCGCCATGTCGGCGGGGCTCGGCACCAGCGTCCTGGTCGGCCAGCGCGATCCCGAGTCCGCCGCCGCGGTCCTGCGCCACCACCTGGACCGGCTCTTCGCCGCGCCGGCCGGAACGGGCCACCCGTAGGCCCGTAGGGCGGCAGCTCTCAGCTCCCGGGGCGAGCGACCCTGACCACGTACTTTCCCCGCACACCGCCCGACTCCAGCGCCCGGTGCGCCGCCGCCGTCTCCTCCAGCGGGAAGACCGTGTCCACGGCCGGGCTCAGCATTCCCTCGACCACATGACGGGCGAGGCGGTCGAAATCCTTCCGCGTGGGGTTGCCGCTGAAGAAGCGCACCCGGCCACGGCCGTGGACCGTGCTGGCCGCGATGTAGCCGAGCGTCGCGGCGGCCCGTGCCGGGTCGAAGGCGAGGGTGACCATGCGCCCGCCGGGCGCCAGCAGACGCCGGAAATCCCGCAGGTCGCCCCCTGCGGTGTCCAGGACGACATCGAAGCGGCCCAGTGCCGCCGGGCGGACGCTCCGGTGGTCGACGGCCCGGTGAGCACCGAGATCGCGGACGAAGCCGAGATTGGCGGCGCGGGCGAGTGCCGTGACCTCGGCGCCGTACGCCCGCCCGAGCTGGACGCCGGCGCTGCCGGTGCCGCCCGACGCGCCCCGCACCAGCAGGCGCTCACCGGAACGCAGCCCGGCTTTCTCCCGCAGCGCGGTGATGACGGCGGTGGCCACCGGCAACGCGGCGGCGTCGACCAGGTCCAGCCCATCGGGCACCCGGCCGAGCCGTTTGGCGGGCACACTCACATACTCGGCGGCGCTGCCGAACCCGGCGGTCCGCCCCAGGACACCCCATACGCGGTCGCCGACCGCGAACTGTGTCGTACCGGCGCCCAGCGCGGCGACCTCGCCGGTGAGGTCCAACCCGATGCGCTGGGGGAACTTCCGGCCGGTCAGCAGAGCCATACGGCCGGCACGGGCCGCGAGTTCGGCGCCGTTGACGCTGAACGCGCCCACCCGCACCAGCACCTCACCGGGGGCCGGCTCGGGGCGTGGCACCCGGCCCACGTGGAGCACATCGGGGCCGCCGTAACGGTCGAAGAGCACTGCCTGCATCATGCGGTCGTCCATCGATCGTTTCCCACCTCTGTCACGGTGCCCGTACGGGAATCCGGGACCGACCGTAGGCTCTCAAGTGGATGGAACCGTCCACTTGGACCGGAAGCGAGAGACATCGATGGCGAAATCCTCTCGGATCACAGACCAGGGCGGGGTACGGGCCGACGCCCGGCGCAACCGTGAGCGCGTCCTCGCCGCCGCCCGTGCGGTCTTCGCCGAGCAAGGGATCGACGCACCGATGGCGACCGTCGCCCGCCGGGCCGGAGTCGGCGTAGCGACGCTCTACCGGCACTTCCCGACCCGGGACGCCCTGGTGCGGGGCGCGTTCACGCGGCAGATGGAGACCTGCGCCCAGGCACTCGACGACGCACTGGCCGCCCCCGACCCATGGCGGGGCTTTCAGCGGCTGATCGAAACAGTCTGCGAGCTCCAGCGCGCGGAGAAGGGGTTCCCGGCCGCGTTCGTCGCCGCCTTCCCCGACAGCCCGGTGGGACACGCGCGGTCCCGGGAGCGCGTCGAGCGGGACTTCTCGACCCTGGTACGCAGAGCCCAGGAAGCGGGCGCCCTGCGGGCCGATTTCCACCCTTCCGACCTCGTCGTGGCCCTGCTGGCGCACTGCGCTCTGATCAACGCCCTGCCGGACGACGGCGCGGCATCCCGTCGTCTGATGGCCTACTTGATCCAGTCGTTCCGTGCCGACAGGGCCAACGCCCCGCTGCCCCGGCCGTCTTCGCTGTCACCGCGCGACCTCCCGATCACGGCCGGCAACCCGAAAGGGCACCGGAATCCGCCGTGAGTTCCGGCGTGGTCGCTCACTCGAACCGCGGCCACGGGCACTCAGTCGACCCGGGCCGCCCCGTCCGTCGCCGTGCTGTCCCCGCCGGCCGCGGGGCCGTCGTGCCGGGCGACCACCGCGCCACGGCGCGGACGCGAGCGCGACACCGCCACCCCCGCCAGGCACAGCGCGCCGCCCGCCAGCGTGAACAGCCCCGGGATCTCGTCCAGGAACAGCCAGGACATCAGGACGACCAGCGCCGGGACCGCGTATGTCGTCGCGCCCATCCGGCCCGCCGTCGTACGGGCCAGCGCGTAGGCCCAGGTCGTGAACGCCAGCGCGGTCGGGAACACCCCCAGATAGACCATGTTGAGCGTGGCCGGCAGCGGGGCGCTCGCGGCCTCGTGGAGCAACTGCCCCGCGAACGGCAGACAGGCGACCGCGCCGACCAGACAGCCGAAGGTGGTCACCTGGAGCGCGCTCGCCGTCGCCAGCGCGGGCTTCTGCGCCACCACGCCGCCCGCGTAGGCCACCGCCGCCAGCAGACACAGCAGCACCCCCAGCACCGAGGCATGACCCTCGCCGGACATCGAGAGCCCCACGGCCACCGCGCCCGCGAACGACACCGCCATGCCCGCCACCAGCCGGGGCGGCAGCGTCTCGCCCAGCAGCCGGGCGCCGAGCAGGGCGATGAGGATCGGGCCTATGTTCACGACCATCGCGGCCGTACCCGCGTCGACCTCCTGCTCGCCCCAGTTGAGCACCACCATATAGACGCCGAACCAGAGCAGACCCGACACCACGATCCCGGGCCAGGCGGCGCGCGGCGGGAGGCCCTCACGCCGTACGAGCCAGACCGCGCCGAGCACGAGCGCGCCCGCGAGCAGCCGGCCGAGGGCCAGCGCACCCGGCGAATAGGCCGCGCCGGCGCTGCGGATCGAGACGAAGGCCGAGGCCCAGAGCACGACCGTGACCCCCGCCGCGGCCACGGGCAGCCAGGTCGCGGGGGAGGGGCGGGCGGGGATCGTCGAGTGCGTCATACGGTGAAGGTACGCGGACAACGCTGCGGCTCTCACCGCAATATCGACGGCTCGATGCCCAGCCTCTCGTACAGCTCGCGCTCGCCGTCCTCGGTCACCTTCACCGCGCGCTCGGAGCCGATCCGTACGCACCATCCGGCGTCCAGCGCGTGCCGGCACAGCGCCGCGCCCGCCGCCCCGGCCAGATGCGGCTTGCGCTCGGTCCAGTCGAGACACGACCGTACGAGCGGCCGGCGGCCGGTGCGCTCCAGCGCGATGCCCTGCTCGCCGAACCACGCCACGCCCCGGTCGGTGAGGGCGAAGCCGGTGTCCTGGCGGAGCAGTCCGCGTACGGTCAGCGCGTCCGTGATCGCCAGTCCGAGGCGCCCGGCGAGATGGTCGTAGCAGGTGCGCCCCCGTGCCATGGCGCTGTTCGCCCCGGCCGCGCGCAGCGTGCGGGGCGGCTCCTGCGGGGGCGTGGTGTGCGCGGCCAGATCCTCCACCAGATGGGCGGCCCGGGGGTCGGCGAACCGCACATAGCGGTGCCGCCCCTGCCGCTTCTCCGCGAGCAGTCCGCCCGCGATCAGCTTTCCCAGATGCTCGCTGGCGGTCGACGGAGCGACGCCGGCGTACCGTGCCAGCTCGCCCGCCGTCCATGCCCGGCCGTCCAGCAGGGCGAGACAGAAGACGGCGCGGGTGTCGTCGGCGAGCAGCGACGCCAGGGCGGCGAGCCGCGGGCCGGACCGCCCGGACCGCCCGGACCGGGCGGGGTATCCGGAGTGGCTCTGGTGCTCGGTGCGTGCCATGGGTCCAGGATGCGTCAGGGACGCTTCGGCGCGGGCCGAAGCGTGGTGCCGGCGGGAGGGGAAGCCGGCGCCGGAGCCGAAGCCGGTGCCGACGCCGGTGCGGACGCCGGGTCGTACGCCGACGCGGACCGCTCGTACTGGAGCGCGAGACCGTCGAGCAGCGCCCGCAGCCCGGTCTCGAAGGCGCCCTCGTCCACCCGCTGCTGCCGTTCGGCCAGCAGATGGGCCTGGCCGAGGTGCGGATAGTCGGCCGGGTCGTACGCCGTCGCGTCGTCGACGAAACCGCGCGCGAACGAGCCGAGCGCCGAGCCGGTGATGAAGTACCGCATCAGCGCGCCGATATGGGTGGCCTGCGCGGGCGGCCAGCCGGCCCGGACCATCGCGCCGAAGACGGCGTCGGCGACCCGTAGCCCGGCGGGCCGGCGGCCGGGACCGACGGCGAGGACCGGGACGAGACGCGGGTGGTCGGCGAGGGCCGCGCGGTAGGAGACGGCCCAGTCGTACAGCGCGGTACGCCAGTCCCGTCCGTCGCCCTCCTCGAACATCGACAGATCGACCCGCGCGCTGACCGCGTCGGCGACCGCTTCGAGGATCTCGTCCTTGGTGCGGAAGTGGTTGTAGAGGGAGGGCCCGCTCACCCCCAGCTCGGCGGCGAGCCGGCGGGTCGAGACCGCCGCGAGGCCCTCGGCGTCCACGAGCGCGCCCGCCGTCTCGATGATGCGTTCCCGGCTGAGCAGGGGCTTGCGCGGTCTGGCCATGGCGGACATCGTAGGGCCCGCGGAGAACTGATCACCGCCGTGCGCACGCCAGGTGAGTACCGGCTGAGTACCGGTACGGATGTGGTGCCCGCCACGGCCCCCGATGCTGAGGGCATGACGGAGACTCCCCTCAAGCAGCAGAACACCGCGGCCTTCTACGGTCAGGCCGTCCTCTCCTTCGGCCTCGCGCTGGCGGCCGTGACCGTCGGCATCATCAAGCTCGAAGCCAGCGCGTGGGTGCGCGGCTTTCTCGGTATCGCCGTCCTGTACCTGACGACCTCGGCGTTCACGCTGGCCAAGGTGGTCAGGGACCGGCAGGAGGCCGGCCAGCTCGTCAGCCGGGTCGACCAGGCCAGACTGGAGAAGATCCTCGCCGACCACGACCCCTTCCAGAAGCTCTGAGCAGCCGAAGTCCCCGGTGGCTCTAAGCGCTTGCTCACCCTCGGGGTATGGTGTTCGTCCCGCCCAGTGGGCCGGGCGGGCCGGGTGAGCCGGACGGAACGGGACGAGGTGAGCGATGCGCGCGGTGGAGCGGACAGCGGACGGCGAGAACGCGCCGTGGGGTGAGGTCACCCCGGAAGCGGCCAGAAAACTGCTGGTCGCCGCGGTCGAGGCGTTCGCCGAGCGTGGG
Organism: Streptomyces scopuliridis; assembly: GCF_042790125.1. Taxonomy (GTDB): domain Bacteria; phylum Actinomycetota; class Actinomycetes; order Streptomycetales; family Streptomycetaceae; genus Streptomyces; species Streptomyces scopuliridis_A. The sequence continues at coordinate 269,203 of NZ_JBHTZS010000007.1, read as the reverse complement.
TACCACGCCACCACCACCCGCGATATCGCCGGACGCGCCGGGATGAGTCCGGCGGCGCTCTACATCCACTACAAGACCAAGGAAGAGCTGCTCCACCGGATCAGCCGGATCGGCCACGACAAGGCCCTGGCGCTGCTGACGGCCGCGGCCGACGGCGAGGGCACGGCGGCGCAGCGGCTCGCCGAGGCCGTCCGCTCCTTCGTACGCTGGCACGCCGAGGGGCACACCACGGCGCGGGTCGTGCAGTACGAGCTGGACGCGCTCGGCCCCGAACACCGCGCGGAGATCGTGGAACTGCGGCGGCGCAGTACGGCGACGGTGCGGCGCATCCTGGTCGACGGCGTACGGGACGGGGAGTTCGACGTTCCCGATGTGCCGGGCACGACGCTCGCGGTGCTGTCGCTCTGTATCGATGTGGCGCGCTGGTTCAACGCGGCGGGGGCCCGGACCCCCGACGAGGTCGGCGCGCTCTACGCCGACCTCGTCCTGCGCATGGTCGCCGTACGGAAGCAGCTCCCTCAGAAGTAGAACCGGGACACCGACTCCGCCACACAGGCCGGCTTCTCGCCGCCCTCGCGCTCGACCGTGACGAGCGTGGTGATCTGCACTCCGCCGCCCGCCTCCGTGACATCCGTCAGGACCGCCGACGCGCGCAGTCGCGAGCCGACCGGCACGGGCGAGGGGAAACGCACCTTGTTGGTCCCGTAGTTGATGCCCATCTTCACGTTCTCGACCAGCAGGATCTGCGGTACGAACGCGGGCAGCAGCGACAGCGTCAGATAGCCGTGCGCGATCGTCGTACCGAACGGCCCCGCCGCGGCCCGCTCCGGGTCCACATGGATCCACTGGTGATCACCGGTGGCCTCGGCGAAGAGGTCGATCCGCTTCTGGTCGATCTCCAGCCACTCGCTGTGCCCCAACTGCTCACCGACCCCGGCGCGCAGTTCCTCGGCGGAGGTGAAGATCCTCGGCTCGGCCATGTCCCTGTTCCCTGCCTCTCCAGCCCATGAATCCGTCAAGCGCTTCTGTCCAAGCGCTTGCTCAGCATGTTGGGCGGGCGCACTCCTGTCAACGCGGACAGAGGCGTCACGAGTCGTCACCCGGGGCGGACACCGGGCGCCGCGCATAGGGTGGGCGGGGTGCCACAGATTCCCGAGAAGATCCATGAGCTGACCGTCGGCCAGTTGTCGGCGCGCAGCGGCGCCGCCGTGTCCGCCCTGCACTTCTACGAGTCCAAGGGGCTCATCAGCAGCCGCAGGACCAGCGGCAACCAACGCCGCTACGGGCGCGACGCACTGCGCCGCGTGGCCTTCGTCCGCGCAGCCCAGCGCGTGGGCATCCCGCTCGCGACGATCAGGGACGCCCTGGCCGAACTCCCCGAGGAGCGCACCCCCAACCGGGACGACTGGGCCCGGCTCTCGGCGGCATGGCGTGCGGAGCTGGACGAGCGGATCAAGCAACTCGGCCGGCTCCGCGACCACTTGACCGACTGCATCGGCTGCGGCTGTCTGTCCCTGGAAACCTGTGTGCTGTCCAATCCCGACGACATCTTCGGCGAGCGCATGACGGGCTCGCGCCTGCTCCCGGAGCGCCGGGCTCCGAAGAAGCCCGAGTGTTCCTGACGCCGGCGCATGACACCGGCGCACCGTCGTGTACGTCACCGATACCGCGGGGGCGCGCCGTCTCCGGTGTCCGCCCCCGCAGGCCCCGTCAGGCCACCGACGCCAGATCCTTGAACCGCACCCGCTTCGCCCGTACCAGTGCCTCGGAGGTGAGGACGGGCAGCGGTACGACGATGCCGCAGCCCATGCAGACCGGTCCCGACCAGGGTTCCCCCGCCAGGTCGGAACGCCAGACGATGTCATGGTCCGCGCAGACCGGGCAGCCGGCCCCCGGGCCCCTCTCCAGTCCGGAGATCAGCCGGCGCAGCACCTCGGCCAGTGACTCGGACGGATGCACGGCCGGGTCGTCGCACCGGGCGACGCCGTTACCGCCCCAGGTCCGCCGGTGCCAGTCGTCGAAGCTCTTGGGGCGCCGCAGCCCGTCGTGCTTCTCGCGCCTGCGCCGTTCCGCGAACTCCCTCTCGTACGTGAGCCATACGGCCCGCGCCTCTTCCAACTCGTCCAGTGCGGCCATCAGCCGCACCGGATCGGGCGCCCTGTCCTCGGGCTCGATACTGTGCCTCGCGCACAGATGATCCCAGGTCGCCCGGTGCCCATAAGGGGCAAACCGCTCCAAGCACTTGCGCAGTGAGTACCGTCGCAAGGCCAGATCGCATCGCGGGTCGCGCACCTGTCTCGCGAGACTCCGGAATCCGGCCATCGCATGCCACCTCCGTCGCTTCATCGGCGTTGAGGAATGGACGTACGCCTGCCCCATTCGGCTCCATCAAAAAACAGATGGCATCCATGAACTCCGGCATTTCGGTCGTTATCGAGCTGAATTCGATACCGATTCACAGGAACTGGCGTGTGACGGTTCGGAAAAGGTGACTGATGTTCACCTTGCTGAGCGGTCATACCGTCGGTAACCTCCGGCGCACCGGCCTCCCCGAGGAGCACCCATGCGACGACGCACCGGAAGACTCACCAGCGCCACCGCCGCCGCGGTGTTCGCGCTGGGCGCGGCTCTGCTGACCCCACTGCCACAGGCCGCCGCCGAACCCGCCAGGGCGCCCGCCCCCGCGGCGGACGCGCGCGGCGCGGCGGCCGACCCCGTCACCGACCACTGCCAGGGCCAGTGCGCGGATATCCTGCCGCCCGGCCAGAACGGCAACGCCACCCTCGCCGACATCCTCGGCAACCGCCTGTTCGGCACCTTCCCCGCCCATGCCTCCGACCAGCTGAGCAAGTACGACGCGCTGGTGGCCGGTCATGGCGGACTCACCGACGCGAAGCTCTCCGACTTCTTCAACGACGCCTCCTTCGGAGTCCCCGCGGACCAGGTCGAATCCGTCACCTCCCCGCGCGACGACGTCACGATCACCCGTGACAAGAAGACCGGCGTCCCGCACATCAAGGGCACCACCCGCTACGGCACCGAGTTCGGCGCCGGCTACGCGGCGGCGCAGGACCGGCTCTGGATGATGGACCTCTTCCGCCATATCGGGCGCGGTGAGCTGACCTCCTTCGCGGGCGGCGCCCTCGCCAACCAGGGCCTTGAGCAGCAGTTCTGGCCCTCGGCCCCGTACACGGAAGCGGAGTACGAGGCCCAGATCGAGCGGATCAGGACCACCGGCGGCGAGCGGGGCGAGCTGGCCATGGCCGACGCGCAGGCGTATGTCGACGGCATCAACGCCTACCGCCAGAAGTCCAAGGACGGCCGCTACTTCCCCGGCGAGTACGTACTCACCGGCAAGATCGACTCGATCACCAACGTCGGTGAGATCCAGCCCTTCAAGCTCACCGACCTGATCTCCATAGCGTCCGTCGTCGGCGGCCAGTTCGGCGGCGGAGGCGGCGGCGAGGTACAGGCGGCGCTCTCGCTGCTCGCCGCCCAGCAGAAGTACGGCGTCGTCAAGGGCACCGAGGTCTGGGAGTCGTTCCGCCAGCGCGACGACCCCGAGGCCGTGCTCACCGTCCACGACGGCACCCGTTTCCCGTACGCGCGCAAGCCCGCCCAGCCGCGCGGCACCGCCCTGCCCGACGCCGGCTCGGTCCAGGCCGAACAGCTCGTGTACGACAGGACCGGCTCGGCCGTTACGAACGCCAAGGCCCCGGTCACCGCCCCGGAGAAACTCAAGCCGCTCCAGGGCCTCTTCGACGACGGTGTCGTCCCGCCCGGCTCGCTCTCCGCCAAGCGCGGGATGTCCAACGCGCTGCTCGTCTCGGGACAGCACACCGCGAGCGGCAACCCCGTGGCCGTCTTCGGCCCGCAGACCGGCTACTTCGCACCCCAGCTCATGATGCTCCAGGAACTCCAGGGCCCCGGCATCAGCGCCCGCGGCGTCGCCTTCGCCGGAGTCGGCATGTACGTCCAGATGGGCCGTGGCCAGGACTACGCCTGGAGCGCCACCTCGGCGGGCCAGGACATCACCGACACCTACGCCATCGAGCTGTGCGAACCGAACGGCTCGCCCGCCACCAAGGCGTCCACGCACTACCTCTACCGCTCCGTCTGCACCCCGATGGAGAAGATGGAGCGCAGCAACTCCTGGAAGCCGACCGTCGCCGACTCCACCGCGGCCGGCTCCTACCGGCTCCAGGTCTGGCGTACCAAGTACGGCATGGTCACCCACCGCGCGACCATCGGCGGCAAGCCCGTCGCCTACACCTCGCTGCGGAGCACCTACCGGCACGAAGCCGACTCGATCATCGGCTTCCAGATGCTCAACGACCCCGCGTACACCAAGGACGCCGCCTCCTTCCAGCAGGCCGCGCACCGCATCGGCTACGCCTTCAACTGGTTCTACGCGGACTCGCGCACGGCCGCCTTCTTCAACAGCGGCTCGAACCCGGTGCGGGCGGCGGGCGTCGATCCGGCGCTGCCCGTCAAGGCCGAGCAGGCGTACGAGTGGCAGGACTTCGACCCGGTCGGCAACACCGCCGCGTACACGCCCTTCGCCCAGCATCCGCAGTCGGTCGGACAGGACTACTACATCTCCTGGAACAACCGGCAGGCGAAGGAGTACGACACGGCTGGCTTCGGCTTCGGCGCGGTGCACCGGGGCGATCTGCTGGACGGCCGCGTCAGGAAGCTGGTCGCGGACGGCGGTGTCACCCGCGCCTCCCTCACCCGGGCGATGGCCGAGGCGGCCGTGACCGATCTGCGCGGCGAGCAGGTGCTGCCCGAACTGCTGAAGGTGCTGCGCTCGGCGCCCGTCACCGATCCCCAGCTCTCCACCGCCGTACAGCAGTTGGAGTCGTGGCGTGCGGCGGGCTCCCCGCGCAAGGAGACGGCGAAGGGCTCGCACACGTACGGGAACGCCGACGCCGTACGGATCATGGACGCCTGGTGGCCGAAGCTGGTCGAGGCCGCGTTCAGGCCGGGGCTCGGCGACGGGCTCTACCAGGCGCTCACCGCCTCGCTCCCGACCGACGAGTCCCCGGCCTCCAGCCATGGCCCGACGGGCGCGCACAGCGGCTCCGCGTTCCAGTACGGCTGGTGGGGATATGTCGACAAGGATCTCCGCCAGGTCCTGGGCGATCCGGTCCAGGCCCCGACACCGGACACGTACTGCGGGGGCGGCTCCCTGAGCGCCTGCCGTGACGCGCTGCTCACCACCCTGAAGGCAGCGGCGGCGGCGCCCGCCAGTGCGGTCTATCCGGGCGACGACAGCTGCGCGGCCGGCGACCAGTGGTGCACGGACACGATCATCCACCGGGCGCTGGGCGGCATCAGCCATCCGAAGGTCAACTGGCAGAACAGGCCGACGTACCAGCAGGTGGTGGAGTTCCCGAGCCACCGGTAGCAGCCCGGTCCGGGTACGCGGACGCCGCGGCCGGCCCGGGTGGCAGCGCCACTCGTGGACCGGGCCGCGGCGTCCCGCGTCAGCCCAGTTCGCGGTCCCGTGTCTCCGGGAGCGCCCGCACGCACAGCAGGGAGACCAGGGCCATCCCGCCGACGTACCACCCCACCGACGCCGAGCCGAGGCCGGACTGGAGGCGCGGCACGACCAGGGGGGAGACCGCGCCGCCCAGGACGCCGCCCAGGTTGTACGCGAGCGACGCGCCCGAGTAGCGCACGCGCGCGGGGAACAGCTCCGGCAAGAAGGCGCCCATCGGACCGGACGTCACGCCCAGACAGAACAGCGCGCCGCCGAGGGCCAGCGCCATCAGCACCGGCCGCGCGGTGTCGAGCAGCGGGAACAGCAGCAGGCTCCAGACCGCGGCCAGTGCGCACCCCGACAGCACGAGCCTCCGCCGGCCGTCCCTGTCGGAGCGGGTGGCGGAGAACCAGATCCCGGCCGCGAGGAAGAGGCAGGCGACCAGGGACAGCGCCAGCATCGTATTGCGCGGCATGCCCAGGGTTGTCGTGGTGTACGACAGGCCATAGGTCATCGAGGTGTAGAAGAGCGCGTACACGACGGCCATCGCGCCCGCGCCGAGCAGCAGTTCACGCGTGTGACCCCGCAGGAGCTCGATCAGGGGCGCCCTGCTCGCGGCCCGTTCGGCCACGGACCGTGCGAAGACCGGCGTCTCGCTGAGCTTCAGCCGTACGACCAGCCCGACGGCCACCAGCAGGAAGGACAGCAGGAACGGGATACGCCAGCCCCAGCTCGCGAAGGCCGCCTCGTCGAGCGACGCGGACACCAGCCAGAAGACGCCGGTGGCGGCGGAGAAACCGACGGGCGGGCCGAGTTGGGGGAACGCGGCGTACAGCCCGCGCCGCCCGCGCGGTGCGTGCTCCACGGCCATGAGCACCGCGCCGCCCCACTCGCCGCCGATCCCGATGCCCTGGAGGAAACGGAGCATGACGAGCAGCACGGGTGCCCAACTGCCCAGGGTGGCATAGCCGGGCAGCAGCCCCACCAGCGCCGTGGACACACCCATCAGCAGCAGCGAGGTGACCAGAACGGTTTTGCGGCCGACGCGGTCACCGAAATGGCCGAAGACGATTGAGCCGATCGGGCGAGCCAGAAAGGCCACCGCGTATGTGGAGAAGGCCGCGAGCGTGGAGTTGAGGGGGGAGAGGTTCGGGAAGAAGACGTCGTCGAGGACCAGCGCCGTCGCCATGCCGTAGATGAAGAAGTCGTAGAGCTCGATGGTGTTGCCGATGAAGCTCGCCACGGCCACCCGGCGCGGACTCTCCCGGTGTTCCGGAGTGTCCGCGGCGGGCGCCGTGGGAGTGGGGGACAGAGTTTCGTCGATCACGACAGGCACTTTCACGGCCGGTGAACGACGTGGTCAACGGCGCGTGTTGGACACTCTCCGATATCGAGACGCTACCGACTGTTATCGGCCGTGTCGTCACCGGTAGAGCCGCGTCGTCACCGGTAGAGCAGATAGCCCCGCCGTACGGCACGGAAGGCGGCCAGTTCGCTCTGCCACGCGCCGGTCACCTCGTCGGTGTCCGCGCCCGCGTCGATCAGCGTTCGGACCCGCGCCGACCCGGTCAGCTTGTCGATCCACTGGTCGGAGCGCCAGGCGAACCCGCTCCACGACCGCTTCGCCGTCACCAGCAGCGCGATGCCGGTGCGCACCGGATCGAACGACTCCCGGTCGTGGACATGGAGTTGCACCCCGCCGATCGTCCTGCCCTGGAACTTGGAGAAGGTCGGTGCGAAGTACGCCTCACGGAAGCGCACCCCGGGCAGCTCCAGCGCGTTGGCCGCGGCGGCCCATTCGCGGCCGATCCCCTCCGCGCCCAGCAGTTCGAACGGCCGTGTCGTGCCCCGTCCCTCCGACAGATTCGTCCCCTCGAAGAGACAGGTCCCCGCGTACACCAACGCGGTCTCGGGGGTCGGCATGTTGGGGCTCGGCGGCACCCACGGCAGGCCCGTCGCGTCGAAGAAGTCGCCGCGCCGCCAGCCCGTCATCGTGACGACGTCCAGCTCCACCGGCTTCGAGGTGAGGAACTCGCCGTTGAACAGCCGCGCCAGCTCGGCGACGGTCATGCCGTGCGCCTGTGAGATCGGCTGACGCCCCACGAAGGTCGCGAACTCCCGGTGCAGGACCGGCCCGAGGGCCGCCCGTCCCGTCACCGGATTGGGCCGGTCGAGCACCACGAACCGCTTGCCCGCGAGCGCCGCCGCCTCCATGCAGTCGTACAGCGTCCAGATGTACGTGTAGAAGCGGGCGCCCGCGTCCTGGATGTCGAAGAGGACGGTGTCGACCCCGGAGGCGGTGAAGATGTCCGCGAGGGGCTGACCGCTCTTCAGATACGTGTCGTAGACGGGCAGTCCGGTGGCGGGGTCGTCATAGCGGCCCTCGGAGCCGCCGGCCTGCGCCGTACCGCGGAAGCCGTGCTCCGGGCCGAAGACGGCGACCAGCTTCACCCGCGCGTCGGCGTGCATGACATCCACGAGGTGGCGTACGTCGGAGGTGATCCCGGTGGGGTTGGTGACCACCCCGACCTTCTCTCCGGCGAGCGGCCGGTAGCCGTCGGCGGCGAGCCGGTCGAAGCCGGTGCGGACCCGGCCTCCGCCCCCGGAGTGCGCGGCCCCGGTCCCGCCTCCCGTGTGCGCGGCGGCCGAGGTGGCGGCCGTGGCGGGCGCACCCGCCGCGCCTACGGCCCCCACGGTGCCCATCGCGCCACCGGCGGCCAGCAATCCCCGTCTGGACAGGCCCATTCCGCTACCTCCGCGCACTCGGTCTTCTGTCATGGCCACGCACGCTAGCGCTCCACAGGGCCGCGCGGAACGATGCCGGCCGCACGGTGCGGCGCCGTCCGGCTCATCCTCTTCCCGGTTACATACCGACCGGTTAGTCTGCTGAGGTCGGCGAGGGCGCCGGTGAGACCGTCGGTGAGGTCGTGAGCAAGGTCGTCGGCGAGGTCGTCGGCGAGAAGCCGGAACGCCGGAAAGGCAGGTCCCGATGAGTTCGGTGCACGGTGCGGGGGTTGTGGTCACGGGAGCCGGCGGCGGCATCGGCGCCGCGCTGGCCCGCAGATTCGCCGCCGAAGGCGCCCGGGTGGTGGTCAACGACCTCGACGCGGAGAAGGCCAAGGCCGTCGCCGCGGAGACCGGCGGCGTCGCGGTCCCCGGCGACGCCTCCCTGATCGTGGACGACGCCCGCGAGGCGCTCGGCGGCAGCGTCGACATCTACTGCGCCAACGCCGGGCTCGGCTCGGCCGGTGACGCGCTCTCCGGCGAGGACGTCTGGTCGGCCGCCTGGGACGTCAACGTCATGGCGCACGTACGGGCCAGCAGGGCGCTGCTGCCGCACTGGCTGGAGCGCGGGAGCGGCAGGTTCGTCTCCACCGTCTCCGCCGCCGGACTGCTCACCATGATCGGCGCGGCTCCGTACAGCGTGACCAAGCACGGCGCGCTGGCCTACGCGGAATGGCTCTCGCTGACCTACCGTCACCGCGGGCTCAAGGTGCACGCCATCTGTCCGCAGGGCGTGCGTACGGACATGCTCGCCGCCACCGGCACCGCCGGGGAACTGGTGCTCACCCCCACCGCCATCGAGCCGCCCGCCGTGGCCGACGCGCTGTTCACCGCCATGGCGGAGGACCGCTTCCTCGTCCTGCCGCATCCCGAGGTGGCGGGCTTCTACCAGGCGCGCGCCGGCGACCCCGACCGCTGGCTCGCCACGATGAACCGCGTCCAGCAGAGGTGGGAGGCGGTCGGGGACGGCCAGGACGCGGGGAGGGAGTGACCGCGCGGGTCCGCGCGTACGCCGTACCCCGCGCCACCGCGGTCCTGCCCGAGCCGGGCGGGACGGCGGGTGGGAAGATCCTCGGGCGGGAACGGCGTTCCCTCTCGTGGGCGTCACCGTAGGCGTCACGGGCCGGGAGCGGCACGGGCGCGGCACGGGGACCGCATGGAGCGAAAGGCAGGTGGCGGCAGATGGCCAGAACGACGGACGGGGACGGTATCTCCGTTCCCCAGCGACTGCTGGCCGCCGCCACCCGGCTCTTCGCCGAGCGCGGCTACGACCGCACCTCGGTCCAGGAGATCGTCGAGGCGGCGGGTGTCACCAAGGGGGCGCTCTACCACTACTTCGGCTCCAAGGAGGACCTTCTCCAGGAGGTCTACTCCCGCGTCCTCCGCCTCCAGCAGGAACGTCTCGACGCCTACGCGGACGCGGACGAGCCGGTGGAACGGCGCCTGCGGGCCGCCGCCGCCGATGTGGTCGTGACGACGATCGACAACCTGGACGACGCCGCGATCTTCTTCCGTTCCATGCACCATCTGAGCCCGGAGAAGAACAAGCGGGTACGGGCGGAGCGCCGCCGCTACCACGAGCGGTTCCGCGCGCTGATCGAGGAGGGCCAGCGCGGCGGGGTCTTCTCCACCGCGACCCCCGCCGATCTGGTGGTGGACTACCACTTCGGCTCGGTCCACCATCTCTCGACCTGGTACCGCCCGGACGGCCCGCTCTCCCCGCGGCAGGTCGCGGACCATCTCGCGGATCTGCTGCTGCGCGCGCTGCGCCCGTAGGCGGCTCCGTAAGGCGGACCCCGCCTCCCCGCCGCCGTCCGCGCGCCCCAGGCACCGAACGCGGGTGCTTTCCCTACGTACTTGTACGCATTGCGGGTGCCGCACCCCCCTGGTCACCATGAGTGTCGTCGGGTCCACGGAACGTGAAGCGTTCCGCGTATCCGGCCACGCGCACCTGACCACGCGCATATGACTCTAGGGGGATCAATGAACAAGATCCGCGCGTTCATGCTGAGGGCCACGGTCGGCGTCTTCGCCGCCGGTACGCTCGCGGCCGGCCTGATGACGGCCCCGACCGCCGGGGCGCAGACTCCTCAGGACGACAGCCGCCAGGCGTTCACCGCGCAGACGCAACGGGCCGGGCTGACACCCGCCCAGGCCGGCGAGCTCCAGGACCGGGTCGACGGCTATCTCGCCGAAGAGCCCGGCAGCAGGCAGCTCTCCGCCAACAGGATCGCGATCGAGGGCGGCGACCTCGTCGTCGCCGCTCCCGGCCAGCGGTACGCCCGCGATCTGGCCGGGCCCGGGGCGAGCGGCCGGGCGCCCGCCGCGTGCGCGTACGGGCATCTCTGTCTCTACAAGCCGGGCGACTCGCGCGACTACTACCGGTGCGGGACCTACAGCCTGCCCTGGACCGGGGACGGCACGTTCAACAACAACCAGACCCGCGGTACGACCGCGAAGTTCCTGAACTCCGACCGCAGTGTCCGCTGGACCTCCACGGCACCCCAGACCGGCACGGCGACCTGGACGCAGGTCTACTACGTCGTGCCCTGCTGACAGCCCGACGGCCAGTTGCTCCGGTGGCGTGAAGGCCGGCCGGAGCGACGGCCCGAAGGCGTGAGGGGCCGAAGGGCGCCGTGTAGTTGCTGTGGCCGCGGCAACTGCACCGGCGGGCACCCCCCTCGGCCCAGGGCTCCCGGGGCGGCGGCTGTGCGCAGGCCCCGGGAGCCCCCTGTGGCGAGGCCGCTCCGGTCCACCATGGGCCCATCTACCCAGACGGTGACGGGTACGGCAGAATGAACACGGAGAGTATCGGTGTCGGTGCGTACGGCCATCACCGGCCGTCGGGGGCGCGGGGGTATCGATGGGGTCTGTCCTGTGGCGTGACTACGCCCATATGCTCGGTCTGGCTGTCGCCGTGCTGGAACACCCGGACCCGGAGCCCGCCTGGTCCTCGGTCCTCGCCGAACTGGCCCGGGGCACGCACGCGTCGGCCGTCTCGCTCTCCCAGGCCAGCTACGCGAAGCGGACCGGCCGCGTGGTCGCGTGGAGGTCCGCCCACGCGCTCTCGCAGGACTATCTGGACGCGCTGACCGCCCGGCAACTGCGCGCCGACAACCCCCTCGTGGCCCACTACACCTCCGCCCGGGACCACACGCCGCTGTCCGCGAGCCAGATCATGGGCGAGCGCTCCTGGCTGCGCAGCCGGAGCCACCGGCTGGCCCGGCAGACCCTCGGTGCCCATATGCTCGGGATTCCGCTGCCCGCCCCGGCCGGCGTCGCCAGAGGCTTCGTACTGCACCACGCGCAGGACGACTTCACGGCGGAGGAGCTGGCGTACGCGCGCCGTGTCCAGCCCCTGCTGGTCAGCATCGACTCCCACTACAGCGCCCTCGCGCGCTGGCGCGCCGCCGCCACCCGCGCCGCGCCCTCCTGTCCCGCCCCGTCCCGTGTCGCCTCGGTCACGGACCCGGTCGAGCGGGCGGCGGAGGCGGGGCTCACACCGCGTCAGCTCACCGTCCTCACGCTGCTCGCGGAGGCCATGCCCGCCACCGCGATCGCCCGCCGGCTGCATATCTCCCCGCGCACCGTCCACAAGCACATCGAGGGCATCTACCGCAGACTGGGCACCTGCGACCGGCTCTCGGCGGTCATGCGCGCCCAGTCCCTCGGCCTGCTCCCGCCGCCGTCGCCGGACTCCTGAGGTGCCGGACGCGCCGGCTCGGGACGCGTCACCCCCGGATGCGCCGGCTCCGGCGGCCCCGCTCAGAGGTACTTCTTCAGCTCCCGCCGTGCCAGCGACCGCTGATGCACCTCATCGGGGCCGTCCGCCAGCCGCAAGGTCCGTGCCGCCGCCCACAGTTCGGCCAGCGGGAAGTCCTGGCTGACCCCGCCCGCGCCATGCAGCTGGACGGCCGAGTCGATGATGCCGACGACCGCGCGCGGGGTGGCGATCTTGATGGCCTGGATCTCCGTGTGCGCGCCCTTGTTGCCGACCGTATCCATCAGCCAGGCCGTCTTGAGTACGAGCAGCCGCAGCTGTTCGACCGTCACCCGGGCGTCCGCGATCCAGTTCTGGACGACGCCCTGCTGGGCGATCGCCTTTCCGAACGCCGTGCGGGACACGGCCCTGCGGCACATCAGCTCGATCGCCCGCTCGGCCATCCCGATCAGCCGCATGCAGTGGTGGATCCGGCCGGGCCCGAGCCGGGCCTGCGCGATCGCGAAACCGCCGCCCTCCTCGCCGACGAGATACGAGGCGGGCACCCGCACATTGTCGAACACCACCTCGGCATGGCCGCCGTGGGAGTGGTCCTCGTAGCCGTACACCCGCATGGCGCGGCGGACTTCGAGCCCCGGGGTGTCGCGCGGGACCAGGATCATCGACTGCTGGCGGCGGACGTCCTCACCGTCCGGGTCGGTCTTGCCCATCACGATGAAGATCGCGCAGTCCGGGTTCATCGCCCCGGAGATGTACCACTTGCGGCCGTTGATGACGTAGTCGTCGCCGTCCCGCCGGATCCGCGTCCGGATGTTCGTCGCGTCCGAGGAGGCCACCTCGGGTTCGGTCATGGCGAACGCCGACCGGATCTCGCCCGCGAGCAGCGGCTCCAGCCACTGCTTCTTCTGCTCGGCGGTGCCGAACTGGGCCAGCACCTCCATGTTCCCGGTGTCCGGGGCGGCGCAGTTCAGCGCGGTGGGGGCCAGCTGCGGGGAGCGCCCGGTGATCTCGGCGAGCGGCGCGTACTGGAGATTGGTCAGCCCGGCGCCGTACGCGGTGTCCGGCCGGCTGTGCTGGTCCACGAAGAACAGGTTCCACAGACCCTGGGCGCGCGCCTCGGCCTTGAGGTCCTCGACGACCGCCGGGGTGTCCCAGGGATCGGCCAGCAGGGACCGCTGCTCGTGTGCCACCGCCTCGGCCGGCAGGACGTACGCGTCCATGAAGGCGAGCAGCCTGGCCCGCAGCTCTTCCGTGCGGGCGTCGAATGCGAAGTCCATGAGGGGTACTCAGCCTTCCTGGAGGGTGGTGAGGCCGTGCTGGATGAAGACGGGTACGAGAGCGCCGATCCGGTCGAAGCCGGGCCCCACGGTCCGGCCCAGGGTGTAGCGGTAGTGGATGCCCTCCAGGATCACGGCGAGCTTGAACCAGGCGAACGCCGTGTACCAGGAGATCGCCGAGGTGTCCCGGCCCGAGCCCGCGGCGTACCGCTCGATCAGTTCGGCGGGCGCGGGGTGGCCCGCGGCCCCGGCGGTCGTGCTGATCGGGGACCCCGTCAGCTCCAGACGAGCGCTGTACATCACCAGCAGCCCCAGATCGGTGAGCGGATCGCCGAGCGTGGACATCTCCCAGTCAAGTACGGCCTTGATCCGGTCGTCCTCGCCGAGCAGCACATTGTCGAGCCGGTAGTCGCCATGGATCACGGTGGCCGCGGGGGAGCCGGGCAGCGACCGGCCGAGGGCCGCGTGCAGCTCGTCGATACCGGCCAGTTCGCGGTCGCGGGAGGCGTCGAGCTGCTTGCCCCAGCGGCGCAGCTGCCGGTCGAGGAAGCCGTCGGGGCGGCCGAAGTCGGCGAGCCCGACCGCCTCGGGATCGACGGCGTGCAGCTCGACCAGCGTGTCGACCAGCGCCAGCACGGCGGCGCGGGTGCGCTCGGGGCCGAGCGGGGCGAGCTGTTCGGCCGTGCGGTACGGCGTGCCGGCCACGTACTCCATCACGTAGAACGGCGCGCCGAGCACGGACTCGTCCTCACAGAGCAGCAGCGGCTCCGGCACCGGCACGGCCGTCGGATACAGCGCCTCGATCACGCGGTACTCACGCTTCATGTCGTGCGCGGTGGCCAGCACATGACCGAGCGGGGGCCTGCGGACCACCCAGCGGTGGGCGGGGTCGGCGGAATCGGTGACGGTGTACGTCAGATTCGACCGGCCGCCCTCGATCAGCCGCGCGTCGAGCGGTCCGCTCACCAGGCCGGGAAGCGCGCGGTCGAGATGGCCGCGCAGCCGCTCGGGATCGAGTCCTGGCGGGGGGACTGGGCTCATCGTGCGTACCTCCGTGGGCGGTCGTGGCCGATACCGATGACTCATGATGCCGACCAGTCGGTATGTCGTCCAGTGCGGGGCCCGGTCCGGGGCGGTACGGGGGGCCGGGACCGGTCAGGCGTAGCAGGCCGGGATCGCTCCGCCGTTCATCGCGGCGATATCGGCGAAGACGGTGACCGGATCCAGCGGCGAGCCCTCGGGCAGCCCGTCCAGCTCGGCGTACGCCCGGTGCAGATTGCCCACCAGCCGCTCGCTCTCCCGCAGCCCGGCGAACGTCCCGAGATCGGCCGCGCGCGCCGTCTCCAGCGGGGTGAGGCCCCTGGTGTGGCCCTCCCGGGCCAGCTCGGTCACGTACCGCAGATACTCCTCCGTCGCGTCGAACGCCGACGGGTCGGTGACCGGACCGTGCCCCGGTACGACGACACCCGCGTCCAGCGAGCGCAGCAGATCCAGCGCCCGCAGGGAGCCGCGCAGCGAGCCCGCGGAGACGAACGGCGTGCCGCCCCGGAAGACCAGATCGCCGGTGAAGACGATGCCGTGCTCCGGCAGATGCACGATCGAGTCGCCCCGGGTGTGCGCCACGCCCGGGTGGATCAGCCGTACCTCGGTCCCGCCCACATGGAGGGTCAGCCGGTCGTGGTAGGTCACGGCCGGGAGCGCGATCCGGATATCGCCGAAATCCGTCCCCGGCCAGGCCAGCCGGAGTTCATGACCGGCGGCGGACTGCTCGTCACGGCAGGCGTCATGGCCGATGACGGTGGCCTCGGGGACGAACAGGCCGTTGGCGTAGGTGTGATCGCCGTGGTGGTGGGTGTTGACGACGATACGGGGGAGCGGGGCGCCCGTCGTCAGGATCGCTTCGCGCAGCAGCAGCGCGCGGCGTTCGGTGGCGGCGGTGTCGATGAGGAGCGTCGTCTCCCCGTCGCTGACGAAACCGGCGTTGTTGAGGCACCAGCCGCCGTCCGGCTGGACATAGGCGTGCACCTCGGGTGACCGGACAGGATCCAGTCGGACGAGATACGGATCGGTGGCAGTCATCGGGACCCCTGTTCCACGGTGAACGGTCCCTCCGAGCCTGCCAGCTGACGGCACGTCAGGGGGCGCCGCCGTACCGTCGGGCCGGTACCTTCGGGCCGGCTTTTCAGGCCAGCACCGCCACCGCGAACAGCGCCAGCAGGATCGTGCAGCCCGTCGTGGCGAGCGCCGCGCGCACCGGCAGCGGCCGTGGCACGGCGGCGTCCAGCGCCAGCGTGCGGCGGTGCGCGACGCCCAGGAAGGCCAGCCAGACCAGCGCGCTGAGCGCCGCGCCGGCCACCCCGGCGGCCGTGGTGCCGCCATGGACCGCCTGCCGGGCCGCGAGCACGGCGACCACCGTGCAGGAGAGCGTCGTACGCCGCCAGGCCAGCCGGGTCCGCTCGGGCTGGAGCCCCGGATCCCGGGCCGGGGCCCCGCCCGCGTCCCCGGGTGGCGCGGCCATCAGCCGGCCCGCCCCAGCACCACGATGACCAGCATCGCGACGGCGACCAGCCCCACCGCCAGACTCAGCAGCGTAGGAAACACGGAGACCGGCAGATCCTCCTTGCGCCGCATCGCCCGCTCGCAGCGCACCCAGTGGTTGACCGCGCGCAGCGCGCAGAACGCGCCCGCCGCGAGCAGCGCCACCGCGAGCCCGACCCGTACCCCCCAGCGCAGGCCCGGCAGGAACTGATCGACCGCGAACCCGCCGCCCACCAGCGCGAGCGCCGTGCGGATCCAGGCCAGGAAGGTGCGCTCATTGGCGAGCGAGAAGCGGTAGTCGGGGGTCTCGCCCTCCTCGGCGACGCGCCGGGGCGTGAACCACAGCCGCAGGCCGCGCAGAAAGTCGCTCACGTACCGCACCCTACGCGCGGAGCGCGCGGAGCCGCTCGTACGCCGCGAGACCGTCCGGTACCCATTCCCAGCCATCCGGACCCTGTCCGAGCCGGCGCTCCAGCTCCGCCTCCGGGAGGAAGTCGTGCCAGGCGACCTCCTCCACCTGCGGGCGCACCGGCAGCGTGCAGCGCACCTCGTACACCCGCGACCACCAGCTCCCGACGCCGTCAGCGAGCTCGTAAAGAAACGTGAACAGCGGTACGGGCCGGGGCAGCCCCGACACGCCCAGCTCTTCCTCGGCCTCCCGCAGCGCCGCCTCGTCATAGCTCTCACCCGCGCCGACGACACCGCCCACGAACATGTCGTACAGCGAGGGAAAGACCAGCTTCACCGGGGTTCTGCGGTGGACGAAGATCCGGTCCTCCGCGTCCCGCGCGAGCACGAAGACGGCGCGATGGCGCAGGCCCCGCGCGTACACCTCACCGCGCGGCGCCCGACCGACAACGCGGTCGTTCTCGTCGACGATGTCCAGGATCTCGCCAGCAGCGTTCATGAACGCCATCCAACCAGTTGACGCGTTACTCGCGCGTACGGAGGATCGGACCACCTGACAGGACCCGACCCAACCGATCCCGCCCGTGAAGGATGGCAGCCATGGCGTACGACGCTGATGTGATCGTGATCGGGGCGGGGCTCGCGGGCCTGGTCGCCACCGCCGAGCTGGTCGACGCGGGCCGTTCCGTGATCGTCCTCGACCAGGAGCCCGAGCGGTCCATCGGCGGACAGGCGCACTGGTCCTTCGGCGGTCTCTTCTTCGTGGACTCGCCCGAGCAGCGCCGGCTGCGGATCAAGGACAGCCGGGAGCTGGCCCTCCAGGACTGGCTCGGTACGGCGGGCTTCGACCGCCCCGAGGACGACCACTGGCCGCGCAAGTGGGCCGAGGCGTATGTCGACTTCGCGGCCGGCGAGAAGCGGGCCTGGCTGCACGGGCAGGGCATGCGGTTCTTCCCGGTGGTGGGCTGGGCGGAGCGCGGCGGGTACGACGCGACCGGACACGGCAACTCCGTGCCGCGCTTCCACATCACCTGGGGCACCGGGCCCGGGGTGGTCGAGCCGTTCGAGCGGCGGGTGCGCGCGGGGGTCGCGAAGGGGCTCGTGACGTTCCGCTTCCGGCATCGTGTCACCGCTCTCGCCACCACCGCGGGCGTGGTCGACACCGTGAGCGGCGAGACCCTGGAGCCGAGCGAGGCCGCGCGCGGCACGGCGAGCAGCCGTACGGTCACCGGCGCCTTCGCGTTCAAGGCGCAGGCGGTGATCGTCACTTCGGGCGGTATCGGCGGCAACCACGAGCTGGTGCGCGCCCAGTGGCCCGAGCGGCTCGGCACCCCGCCGCAGAAGCTGCTCTCCGGTGTCCCCGCGCATGTCGACGGACTGATGCTGGGCATCACGGAGGCGGTGGGCGCCCGGCACATCAACCGGGACCGGATGTGGCACTACACCGAGGGCATCGAGAACTGGAACCCGATCTGGGCCAGGCACGGCATCCGTATCCTGCCCGGCCCGTCCTCGCTCTGGCTGGACGCGCGCGGCCGGCGGCTGCCCGTTCCGCTCTTCCCCGGCTTCGACACGCTCGGCACGCTGGAGCACATCATGCGCTCCGGCCACGAGTACACCTGGTTCGTCCTCGACCAGCGCATCATCGGCAAGGAGTTCGCGCTCTCCGGCTCCGAGCAGAACCCCGATCTGACCGGGAAGTCGGTCCGGGGGGTGATCGGGCGGGCGCGCGCCGAGGTCCCCGACCCGGTCAGGGCGTTCATGGACAACGGCGCCGACTTCGTCGTGGAGAAGGATCTGTCCGCGCTGGTGCGCGGAATGAACGACCTCACCGGGGAAGGGCTGATCGACGAGGACCGGCTGCGCCGTGAGATCACCGCGCGCGACCGTGAGATCGCCAACCCCTTCACCAAGGACCTCCAGGTCATGGCGGTCCGGGGCGCCCGGAAGTACCTGGGCGACAAGCTGATCCGTACGGCCGCCCCGCACCGCCTGCTCGACCCCGGGGCCGGCCCGCTGATCGCCGTACGGCTGAACATCCTGACCCGTAAGTCGCTCGGCGGCCTGGAGACGGATCTGTCCTCCCGCGTCCTGACCGCGAAGGGCGCGCCGCTGCCCGGCGTCTACGCGGCGGGCGAGGCGGCCGGCTTCGGCGGCGGCGGCGTGCACGGCTACCGCTCGCTGGAGGGCACCTTCCTCGGCGGCTGTATCTTCTCGGGCCGTACGGCGGGCCGGGCGGCGGCGAAAGCCGTCAGGTAACGGGGGCAGACCGGCGGACAGGCAGGCCAATACCCGTCCGAGCTGGGGCCGGCGGTGGAAACCGGGTCACAACCACGGAGGCGGACCCGGGGCGCAAAGAGGGAGCAACGGTGCGCTACGGCTGGACAGTTGGCGCACTTCGCATCAAGACAGCCCTTGACGGAAAGCGTTGCCTACCGATTGGCTGTCGGCGATCATCGCCCGTTCATGTGCCCTGGAGGATTCCCGCGGATGTCCCCGCCTCCGCCACCACCCCTGGGCCGCTCACGAAGACGGGGCTCCCGCTCCGGCCAGTTCTTCGATCCGGCCCTTGACGACGCCCGGCTCGGCGCCGTACGCGGCCAGTTGGCCCAGGGCCGCTGGTCCGAGGCGCGCACCCTGCTCGCCGAGACCGGCGACGACTGGGACCGGCGAGGCCACCGCGTCGTCGTCCTCGCACAGGTCTCCGGCGCCACCGCCTGGACCCGGGACTGGCTCCTCGCCGAACCGGAGAGCGCCGACGCGGCCACCCTGCTCGCCTGCGCCACCGTCGTCGGCGTACTGCGTGGCAGAGAGAAGGAACAGCGCGCGCGGGACGCCTGCCGCGACGCCATCCGGCGGGCCCCGGCCGATCCCACGCCCTGGCTCGGACTGCTGCTGCTCGCCCGTACGCTCGGCACGGAGGAAGAGACCTCACAGCTCTTCGACGAGGTCAGGACCCGGCATCCGGACCACCACCACGCGCATCATCTGATGGCGGCGCGGCTCGCGGAGCGCCATCCCGACGCCGGCCAGGACCCGCTGCACGAGGTGTACGACTTCGCCGCCTGGGCCGCCGAACAGGCCCCCGCCGACTCACCGCTCGCCATTCTGCCCGTGGTCGCCCACGCCGAGCGCTACCGCGTCCTCGCCGTTGCCGGACAGGAGCCCGGCGACCCCGCTGCCTCCGCCCACTGGACCGGACGCCGCGCCCGCCAGGTGCTCAAGGCCGCCTTCGACTGGTGGCTGGAGTGGGAGTCCGAGGAGCATCCGCGCGGCCGGGTCGACCTCAACTTCCTCGCCCACGCCCAGTTCCACGACGGGCGGCTCGCCGAGGCCGCCGCGCTCTTCCAGCGGATCGGCCGGCACAGCACCCCAGCCCCCTGGTCATATCCCGACCTGGACCCCCAGAAAGCGTTCCTCGCCGCGCGCCACGCCGCGCTCGGCTCCGCCTGAGTCCCCACCGCTCTCCGAAAGGACGACCCTGTCATGTCGACGGGCAGACCCAGCACGAGCGAGCTCAACGAGATCCATACGTACAAAGGGCAGGAACGGGCGCTGCGCGCCGGCCGGCTCGGCACGGTGGGCCTGCTGCTTTCCGTGCTCGCCGCGAGCGCGCCGATGCTCGTCGTCGCCGGCGTCATGCCCACGGTCTTCGGTGTCATGGGCATCGTCGGCCAGCCCCTGCTCTATGTGATTCTCGGCGTCGTCCTGGTGCTGTTCAGCTTCGGGTACGCGGAGATGAGCCGGCACGTGCACAACGCCGGGGCGTTCTACGCGTATATCGCCCGAGGGCTCGGCCCGACCGCCGGTGCCGGCGCCTCGCTCGTCGCCCTCGTCGCGTACAGCGCCATGCAGGTCGGTATCTACGGCATCCTCGGCTTCGAGGTCTCCGGCCTCTTCGCCACCTATCTCGGTCTGACCGTGGCCTGGTGGATCCCGGCGCTCGTCGCCGCCGCGATCGTCGGTCTGCTCGGCTGGCTCAAGATCGACCTCAACGCCAAGGTGCTCGGCGTCCTGCTGATCATCGAGTGCGCGCTGGTCGTGATCTTCGACTTCGCCTCCCTCGCCGATCCGGGCGCGGAGGGGGTGTCCCTGGCCGCCTTCAACCCCGACACCCTCACCGGCGCGGGGCTCGGGACCGCGCTCTGCTTCTGCATCGCCGCCTTCGTCGGCTTCGAACAGGCTCCGGTCTACGCCGAGGAGACCAGCCGGCCGCATGTCGTCGTCTCACGTGTCATGTTCCTGGCCGTCGGCTACGCCGCGCTGTTCCTGGCCTTCAGCGCCTGGGCGCTGACCGTCGCCGCGGGGCCCGGCTCGATCGTCAAGGCCGCGGGGGAGCAGGGCCCCACGCTGCTCTTCGGACTGACCGAGAGCAGGCTGGGCGCCACCTTCACCGACGTCCTGCATGTCCTGTTCGTGACCGGCATGTTCGCCGCGCTGCTCAGCTTCCACAATGTCGTGGCGCGCTACGCCTTCGCGATGGGCCGCGAGGGTCTGCTGCCCGCCGCCTTCGGCCGCACCAACAAGTCCAGCGGTGCGCCCGCCTCGGGCTCCGTGCTCCAGTCCGCGATCTCGGTCGCCGTCATCCTGGCCTTCGCCCTCACCGACGACAAGCCGGCCGGTGACCCGACGGCCCCGGTGCTCCATCTCTTCACCTGGATGGGCAACATCGGCGCGCTCGGGGTCATCGTGCTGATGGCCGCGGCCTCCCTCGCCGTCATCGTCTTCTTCGTACGGCGGGGAGCGGCGCGCCATCAGGCCGCGCGGCTGGTGGCCTCCGGGCTGGCGGGTATCGCGCTGGTGATCATCGCCGTCTACACCGTCAAGGACTTCGACATCCTCGTCGGGTCGGGGCCCGGCTCCGCGCTCAGCTGGGTGCTGCCCGGGATCATCGCTCTCGCGCTGGCCGGCGGGCTGGTGTACGGGCTGGTGCTGCGCTCCGCCAAGCCCGAGGCGCACGCGCGGATCGGGCTCGGCAACGAGGCCTTCCAGCTGGAGAAGGCGGCCGAGTCGGAGACGACGGAGACCGCGGTCTGACGGCACCCGCGGTCCCTGGCTTCACGGGACCGCGGGTGCTCTCCACTACGACTACAACACCAGCGAGAGCAGCAGAACGCAGCCGAGGCCGACCACCGAGATGATGGTCTCCATCACCGACCAGGTCTTCAGCGTCTGGCCGACGCTCATCCCGAAGTACTCCTTCACCAGCCAGAACCCGGCGTCGTTCACATGGCTGAAGAAGAGCGAGCCCGCGCCGATCGCCAGCACCAGCAGCGCCGCGTGCGTCGTCGACATGTCCGCCGCGAGCGGCGCCACCAGCCCGGCCGCCGAAATGGTCGCCACGGTCGCCGAGCCGGTCGCCAGCCGGATCGCCACCGCGATCAGCCAGGCCAGCAGCAGCGCGGGGATCGACCAGTCCTTGGAGAACTCCAGCACCATCTGGCCCACGCCCGAGTCGATCAGCGTCTGCTTGAAGCCGCCGCCGGCGCCGACGATCAGCAGCACGCCCGCGATCGGGGCGAGCGACTTCTCGACGGTCGAGGAGATCCGGTCCTTGGTGAATCCGGCCGCGCGGCCCAGCGTGAAGATGCCGACGAGCACGGCGGCGAGCAGCGCGATCAGCGGGGAGCCGACGACGTCCGCCACGCGCTGGACGGTGTTCTCCGGATCGTCCACGACGATGTCCACGAGCGCCTTGCCCAGCATGAGCACGACCGGCAGCAGCACGGTGGAGACCGTCGCCACAAAGCTCGGCCGGGTCTCCAGATCGTCCGAGGTGCGCTGCGGCACCATCTTCTCGGGCGTCGGGATGTCCACCCAGCGCGCGGCGTACCGGGAGAACAGCGGGCCCGCGATGATCACGGTCGGGATGGCGACGACCACCCCGAGCGCCAGCGTGACCCCGAGGTTGGCGTCGACGGCGTCGATCGCGACCAGCGGCCCGGGGTGCGGCGGGATCAGACCGTGCATCACGGAGAGCCCGGCCAGCGCCGGGACGCCGATCCGCATCAGGGAGTAGTTGCCGCGCTTGGCGACCAGCAGGACGACCGGGATCAGCAGCACGATCCCGACCTCGAAGAAGAGCGGCAGCCCGATCACCGAGGCGATCAGCACCATCGCCCACGGCATGGCGCGCCCGCCCGCCTTGGCGAGGATCGTATCGACGATCTGGTCGGCGCCGCCGGAGTCGGCGAGCAGCTTGCCGAGGATCGCGCCGAGCGCGATCAGTACGCCCACCCCCGCGACCGTGGAGCCGAGGCCGGCGGTGAAGCTGGTGATGACCTTGTCCAGCGGGGCGCCCGCGAAGGCGCCGAGCGCCAGCGAGCCGAGGGTCAGGGCCAGAAAGGCATGGAGCTTGAAGACGGTGATGAGCAGGACGATGACGGCTATACCGGCGAGAACCGCTATACCCAGCTGCGCGTTGCCCGCCGAGGTGATCGGCTCGGCTGCGTCCGCTGCCAGCGTCTCGACACTGAGACTGGTCACGGGAGTCACGGAAACTTCCTTCAGCTTTCGAGCCGGCGCAGCGCGGCGACGGCCCGGTCGGTGATTTCTTCGGGGGTGCCGGACACATCGACGGCCACACCCGCTTCGTCCGCGCCCAGGTTCTCCAGGGCGGCGAACTGCGAGTCCAGCAGCGCGGTGGGCATGAAGTGCCCCTTGCGCTCCGACATCCGGTGTTCGATCAACGGCCGGTCACCGGTGAGGTGGAGGAAGACGGCGCCCGGCGCGGCCGACCGCAGCCGGTCCCGGTAGGCGCGCTTGAGCGCGGAGCTGCTCACCACACCGCCGAGCCCGGCTCTGTCGTGCGCCCAGGCCCCGATGGCGTCCAGCCAGGGCAGGCGGTCCGCGTCGTCGAGCGGGGTGCCGGCGGACATCTTGGCGATGTTCTCCGGCGGATGGAAATCGTCGCCCTCGGCGTACGGGACGCCCAGTGCGGCGGCGAGCAGGGGGCCGACCGTGGTCTTGCCGGTTCCTGCCACGCCCATCACCACGACGACGTGGGGGGTGCTCATCGCATGCCTCGCTGTCTTCCTCGACATCGGCTTCAGTCCGTCCCGGGCATCGGGCCGTCGCGCTACTGAAACCTATTAGGTACGACTTATTCAAGAGGATGTGATGTAAACGTCGTACTTAATCTGGGAGCCGTGTGCCCCGTAGGGTTGTCCCATGACCACTGAAGGCCGGGGCTTGCATACCCGTGTGCTGGACACTCTCGGCCTCGCCATCACCGCGGGCGAGTACCCGCAGGGCAGTGTGGTGCGCACGGACGAGGTGGCCCAGCGCTTCGATGTCTCGCGCACCGTCGTGCGCGAGGTGGTCCGCGTGCTCGAATCCATGCATCTGGTGGAGTCCCGGCGCCGGGTGGGCGTGACCGTACGCCCCACCGAGGAGTGGAACGTCTACGATCCGCGCGTCATCCGCTGGCGCCTCGCCGGCGCCGACCGGCCCCGTCAGCTGCGCTCGCTCACCGTGCTGCGCTCGGCGGTCGAACCGGTCGCGGCGGGGCTGGCCGCCCGGCACGCCACGCCCGAGCAGTGCGCCGCTCTCACCGAGCAGGCGCTCGGCATGGTCGCCACCTCCCGGGGCCGCCGGCTGGAGGAGTATCTCGTCCATGACATCGCCTTCCACCGGGTGGTGCTGAACGCGTCGGGCAACGAGATGTTCGCCCGGCTCGGCGATGTGGTCGCGGAGGTCCTCACCGGCCGTACGCACCACCAGGTGATGTTCGACGACCCGGATCCGGCCGCCGTGACCCTGCATGTCCAGGTCGCCGAGGCGGTACGGGAGGGCGACGCGGCCCGCGCCGAGGAACTCACCAGGCAGATCGCCGTCGGAGCCCTGGAGGAACTGGACGTACTGGCCCCCTGACCCGCACCCGCCCGCGACCGCGCGCCGCGGCACGGGAGGGTGCTTCGGCCCGGGAGGACACCGGCACGGGATAGTGGGGGATGACGGAACGTTCGGTATGTGAGCGTCCGAGCGTAAGACGGCGTGAGGAAAGGCAGGTCCTGGCAATGGCGCAGCAGGTGCAGGGGGTCATCGCCCCCGGCAGGAACGAGCCGGTGAGGGTCGAGACGATCGTCGTACCGGACCCCGGCCCCGGCGAGGCCGTGGTGAAGGTGCAGGCGTGCGGCGTCTGCCACACGGATCTGCACTACAAGCAGGGCGGCATCAACGACGACTTCCCCTTCCTCCTCGGCCATGAGGCCGCGGGCGTGGTCGAGTCGGTCGGCGAGAACGTCACCGATGTCGCGCCCGGCGACTTCGTGATCCTCAACTGGCGTGCGGTGTGCGGGAACTGCCGGGCCTGTCTGCGCGGACGGCCGCAGTACTGCTTCAACACCCACAACGCCGCACAGAAGATGACGCTGACGGACGGCACGGAACTCTCCCCGGCGCTGGGCATCGGCGCGTTCGCCGAGAAGACCCTCGTCGCCGCGGGCCAGTGCACCAAGGTCGACCCGAGCGTCTCACCGGCCGTCGCCGGTCTGCTCGGCTGCGGCGTGATGGCGGGCATCGGCGCCGCCCTCAATACCGGCCAGGTCGGCCGGGGCGACTCGGTCGCGGTCATCGGCTGCGGCGGTGTCGGTGACGCGGCGATCGTCGGCGCGCGCCTCGCGGGCGCGGCCCGGATCATCGCCGTCGACATCGACGACCGCAAGCTGGAGACGGCGAAGTCGATGGGCGCCACCCACACCGTCAACTCCCGCTCCACCGACCCCGTCGAGGCGATCCGCGAACTGACCAACGGGTTCGGCGCGGATGTCGTGATCGAGGCGGTCGGCCGCCCGGAGACGTACAAGCAGGCCTTCTACGCCCGTGATCTGGCCGGGACGGTCGTCCTGGTCGGCGTCCCCACCCCCGAGATGACGCTCGAACTGCCGCTGATCGACGTCTTCGGCCGCGGTGGCTCCCTCAAGTCCTCCTGGTACGGCGACTGTCTGCCGTCCCGCGACTTCCCGATGCTCGTCGACCTGCACCAGCAGGGCCGGATCGATCTCGGCGCGTTCGTCACCGAGACCATCGGACTCGGCGATGTCGAGAAGGCGTTCGCCCGGATGCACGAAGGCGACGTCCTGCGTTCCGTGGTGGTGTTCTGATGACCGTCCGTATCGACCATCTCGTCACCTCCGGCACCTTCTCGCTCGACGGCGGCACCTGGGACGTCGACAACAACGTCTGGATCGTCGGCGACGACTCCGAGGCCATCGTCATCGACGCCGCGCATGACGCCGCGGCCATCGAGAACGCGCTCGGCGGCCGGACGCTGCGCGCCATCGTCTGCACCCACGCGCACAACGACCACATCGACGCCGCACCGGCACTCGCCGCCGCCACCGGCGCGCCCGTACTGCTGCACCACGACGATCTGCCGCTCTGGAAGCAGACGTATCCCGAGCAGGTCCCGGACGGCGAGCTGACCGACGGCTCCACGATCAGCGTCGCGGGCACCACCCTGACCGTGCTCCACACCCCCGGACACGCTCCGGGCGCGGTCTGCCTGTACGCCCCCGAGCTGTCCTCGGTCTTCACCGGCGACACGCTCTTCCAGGGCGGCCCCGGCGCCACCGGACGGTCGTTCTCGCACTTCCCGACGATCATCGACTCGATCCGCGACCGGCTGCTCGGTCTGCCGCCGGAGACGGTGGTCCGTACGGGACACGGCGACACGACCACGATCGGCGCCGAGGCGCCCCACCTGGCGGAGTGGATTCAGCGCGGCCACTGAGACAGGGCGAGCCGGCTCTCGAACCGGTACGGCTCGCCCGTCACCGGATCGGTGAACTCCAGTACCTTCGCGAGGAGTTGCAGCGGTGACGCGTAGTCGTCAGGGCCTTCCGGCCGGACGACCGGATACACCGGATCGTTGAGGATCGGCAGTCCCAGACGGTTCATATGGACCCGCAGCTGATGGGTTCGGCCGGTGGCCGGCAGCAGCCGGTACCGGCCGGACCCGCCCCGCCGCTCCACCAGCTCGATCCGGCTCTCGGAATTCGGCTCGCCCGGGACCTCCCGCGCGGCCAGCACCCCGCGCTCCTTCTCGATCCGGCTGCGCACCGTCACCGGCAGCGCCACGGCGGGATCGTACGGCGCGACCGCCTCGTACTCCTTGCGCACCAGCCGGTCCCGGAACAGCGTCTGGTACGCGCCCCGGTCCCCGGCGCGTACGACGAAGAGCGTGAGCCCGGCCGTGAGCCGGTCGAGCCGGTGCGCGGGCTGCAACGCGGGCAGCCCGAGATCCCGCCGCAACCGGGCCAGCGCGGTCTCGGTGATATGCCGTCCGCGCGGGGTGGTGGCCAGGAAGTGCGGCTTGTCGGCGACGACGATCCGCTCGTCGCGGTACACGATCCCGACCTCGTACGGCACCCGCTCCTCGGCGGCGAAGTCCCGGTGGAACCACACGTACCGCCCGGCGGCATACGGCTCCGCCGCCCCCACCGGCCCGTCCAGCCCGACGAACCGCCCCTCCCTCAGCATCGCGTCGACCCGCCCGGCCCCGATGGCGTCCCCGAACCGCGCGACCAGATGATCCCGCACGGTCGGCCACGCCCCGGCCTCGTCCGGCGGCAGCCGCAGCCGCACCGGATCGATCCCGTCCCGCTGGGGGAGGGGCGAGGGGGGAGGGGTGCGGTGTCTGTGTGCCACGGGACCGTGAGTCTAGTGGTCGGGCGGGGTGTCACCACGTGACGGGCACGGCGGCGGGCACGATGGCCATCCTGTTGGGTACCCAGGGGACTTCGTCGGCGGGGACCGCGAGGCGGACGCCGGGAAGGTGCTCCAGCAGCGTGGTGAACGCGGTCTCGGACTGACGCCGGACGAGATGGGCGCCCGGGCAGTGGTGGCGTCCATAGCCGAAGCGCAGATGGGGATTTGGCGAGCGGGCGGGGTCGAAGCCGTCGGGATGGGGAAAGGCGTCGGGGTCGTAGTTGACGGCGTCGAGGGAGAGCAGGATCAGGTCCCCCTCCTTCACCGGCACCTCGCCGAGTTTGTCGTCCTGGGTGACGAAGCGGGGGATGGCGTTGCCCAGGACGACGCCGTGGCGCAGCAGCTCCTCGACACACCGCGGCATCGTGTCCGGACGGGCGCGCAGGCTGTCCATCACCTCGGGGTGCTGGAGGAGACGGACGGCCGCCACGCCCAGGAAGCTCGCGAAGTCCTCGTAGCTGGTGACGAAGAGGAGGGCCGCGATGTTGGAGAGCTGCTTCTCGTCCAGGCCGCGCCGGCGGTCGTTGAGGTCGGCGAGGCGGTCCAGCAGCCCGCGCGGCTCGGCGGGACGGCCGGCGAGGTGCTGGTGCATGTAGAGACGGAGCTCTTCCCAGTTGCGCGCCAGCTCCTCGTCGCTGGGAGTCTTCATGGTCAGGTCGAGGTCGGCCCGTTCGGCGAGCCAGTGCCGGTCCTCGAAGGGCAGACCGAGGGTGCGGCACATGCACCGCGCGGCGACCCATTCGGCGAAGTGGCGCTGGAGATCGCCCGGACTCCCGCCCTCCACCATCGCGTCCAGCCCTTCCCGGGTGACCTGGGCGACCCAGTCGGCGGGGAGGTAGGGCTGGCCCCGGCCGAGAGCCTTCAGCACCTCGTCGCGCAGCCCGGCGCGCTGGAGACAGCCCATGGCGTCCAGCAGTTCGGGGGCCAGGATCGGGGCGTCCTGAGTGGGACCGTCAGGACCGGCGAGCGCGGACCGGGCGAACTTCCGCTCCCGCAGGACGTGCTGGGCCAGCTCATAGCCGGTGACCAGCCATGCCTCGCCGCCGGCGTTCGTGCGCACCCTCGCCACGGGGCACCGGCGCTGGAGATCGCGCAGCTGGGGCGCGAGCCGGTCGCCGCGATCACTGAACGGATAGTGCGGCAGGAGATCTTCTTCGGTCGCGGGCACGGTCGGCGGGACCTTTCTCGTACGGGTCGCGGAGGGGCGAGGGTCACCAGCGGACCGGCAGGCGGGCCGGGGCACGCAAGGGCGTCGTCTCGTCCCACGGCAGGGAAGCCGCCGGTTCGGCGAGGGTGAGGCCGGGCA
The DNA here is from genome assembly GCF_042790125.1 of Streptomyces scopuliridis. Taxonomy (GTDB): domain Bacteria; phylum Actinomycetota; class Actinomycetes; order Streptomycetales; family Streptomycetaceae; genus Streptomyces; species Streptomyces scopuliridis_A. Next base: position 240,974 of record NZ_JBHTZS010000007.1, on the reverse strand, counting down.
GGCGCTCCAGCAGCACCCGCAGGGCGACGGAGAGTTGGAGCCGGGTCAGATGAGCGCCGGTGCAGTAGTGCGGGCCGTGCCCGAACGCGACGTGCGGGTTCGGGCTGCGGGTGAGGTCGAGTCGCGCGGGATCGTGGAACGCGGCCGGGTCGTGGTTGGCCGAGGCGATGACCGGGACCACCGCGTCACCGGCGCGGATGTGCCGGCCGCGCAGGGTGAAGTCCTCCTCGGCCACCAGGACGTTGATCGCGTTCATCAGCGGCACGTACCGCAGCAGTTCCTCCACCGCCGTGTCCATGCCGTCCGGCCGCTCGCGCAGCCGCCGCATCTCGTCGGGGTGGGTGAGCAGGGTGAGCAGCGCGTTGCCCAGGTGCTGGATGTTGGTCTTGTAGCCGGCCATGAGCATGGTCACCACGAAGCTGACGATGTCGTCGCGCACCAGTTCACCGCCGGTGCGGCGGCACTCCGCCAGGAGCAGACCGATGCAGTCGTCACCACCGCCGGCACTCTCCCTGCGGTCGATGAGGCCGGACGCGTAGTCCTGGAGCGCGTACAGGGCCGCCAGGATGTCCTCCATGTCCAGGCCGGACGCGCTCAGGAGCGTGAGGGTGTGCGGCAGATAGACATCGCGGTCCTCGTACGGCAGGCCCACCGTCTCGCACAGCACCTTCAGCGGCAGCGGCTCGGTGAAGGCGGCCACGAGGTCGGCACCGGTCCCCGCGGCCACCATGGAATCGACGAGCTCCTCCGCCATCGCCCGGATCCTGGGGGCCATGAACTCCAGGCGACGGCGCCCGAACAGCGGCAGCACACTGCGGCGGACCCGGCTGTGGTGCTCGCCGGTCATCTCCAGGAACGTCGGCAGGCACGGTGGCGGGGCGTCCGGCCCCTCGCGCGGGGGCCAGGCGGACAGCAGCGGCCTGATGAGCCGGGGATCGGCGAAGGCGGCGCGCACGTCCTCATGGCGGCTGATGAGCCAGCCCACTTCGCCGTTGGGCATCAGGGCCCTGACGACCGGCTGCTCCTCGCGGAGCCGGGCGTAGGCGCAGGGTGGCCCGGCGTCCCCGGGATCGAAGGCCGGTACCGGCATCGATGCTTCCGGCAGCGTGGTCACGTCGTGCACTCCTTGCTGTGACGGGTACGTACGGCTCGGTGGCGGGTACGTACGGGCGGGTCGGCCGGGCGACGTCGCCGGTGGTGAACCGCCCCGGTTCCGACGGCTCGCCGGGCGCGGCACACCCAGTCTCTCCAGCTCAGCGGCGAGGCATGCCCCCTGCGCGGAGTGACGCATGTTCGAGTGAACGGCGCCGTTGACGTGTTCGGTGCCCGCACGGCACCGCACGCCGGGGTCCCCCGTTCGGCCCCGCCCGGACCCTGCGCGCCGGGATGAGAGCCCTTCCGGAACCCGTCAGCCGCATGATGGACCGGTGATCAGTGTCCTGTTCGCCGTGCTGACCGCGATCAGCAACGGCTCCGCCTCGGTGCTCCAGCGCCGCGCCGCGTCCACCGTGCCCGACGCCGAGGCGATGCATCTCTCGCTGATCAGGCATCTGCTGCGGAAGAAGGTGTGGCTGGCGGGGATCGGGCTGGTGATCGTGGCCGCCGTGTGCCAGGCGGTGGCGCTCGCCACGGGACCGATCGCGGTGGTCCAGCCGATCTTCGTCATCGAGCTGCCCGCCACCCTGCTGATCGCGAGCTTCGCCTTCCGGATCCGGCTGAGCCGGTCCGCCTGGCTGGGAGTGGCGGCGGTGACCTGCGGTCTCGCCCTGGGCATGGCCTCCGCCGCGCCCGGCGGAGGCAGCGAGAGCGTCCCCGGATACGCCTGGATCCCGGCCCTGATCGTCACCGGGGTCTTCGAGGCCGCGCTGATCACCTGGTCACGGCGGCTGCGCGGCAATGCCCGTGCCGCGCTCCTCGGGCTCGCCGCCGCCTGCGGATACGCGCTGACCGCGGCGCTGATGAAGGACGCCGTGTCCCGGCTCGACAACGGCGGCGGCTTCCTCGCCCTGGTGAGCGCCTGGCAGCTCTACGGCACGGCGGTCGCCGGGGTGGGGGCGCTGTTCCTGCTCCAGAACGCCCTCCAGGCCGGCTCACTGGTCGCGTCCCAGCCGATGCTCACCCTCGGCGACGCGCTGATCAGCATCACGTACGGCGTGACCCTCTTCGGCGAGAGCCTGCGCACCGGCTGGTGGCTGCTGCCCGAGCTCATCGGGGTGGCCCTGATCGCGGCGGGCTGTGTGGAACTGGCCCGCTCGCCCCTCATGACGGGCGCCAAACCCCCGCCGCCCCGGGTGCGCTGACCCGCCTCCGGATACGCGACGGCACGGCTCAGGACGCCGTGGGGTTCGGTGTGGCTTCCAGCAGCCGCCGGCGTACCTCCTTCTCCTGGGCCCGCCGCGCCGTGACATCCCGGATGACGGCCCCGACGTGGCTCGCCCTGCCCTCGGAGTCGGTCAGCAGCACCACACTGAACTCGATGGAGATGGTCGAACCGTCCGAGGTGAGCGCGGGAACCGCCAGGAGGTCGTTGTCCCCGTACTTACTGGTGCCGGCGGCCATGGCCGCCACAAAGCCGTCCGTATGACGCTGCCGGTGCTTCTCGGGGATGATCACATCCAGATCGCGACCGGTGACCTCGGCCGCCGAGTAGCCGAAGATCCGCTCCGCTCCCCGGTTCCAGTAACGGATCAGCCCTTCACGGTCGACGATCACCAGACCGTCGGGGGCCCGTGCCGCCATCGCGAGAATCACTACGGGGTCCAAGTCGCCCATGACGCCTCCGAGTCGAGATGATCCGTCGTGGACACCCTAGGGCTCGTGGCAGCGACTGTATACAGTCGACCGCGCTTCGGGGCGCTGCCGAACCGCACATAACGGGGCACACTGGTGCACGTGTCTGTGGTCGGGAGGCAGGTCGTGAGGGACTTCGATGTGACCGTGGAGATTCCCCAGGGGTCGCGGAACAAGTACGAGATGGACCACGAGCTGGGCCGTATCCGGCTGGACCGGCTGCTCTTCACCGCCACCCGCTACCCCGCCGACTACGGCTATATCGACGGCACGCTGGGCCGGGACGGCGACCCACTGGACGCGCTCGTCCTGGTCGGCGATCCGACGTACCCGGGGTGCGTCATCAGATGCCGGGCGATCGGGATGTTCGTCATGCGCGACGAGAAGGGGCCCGACGAGAAGGTCCTGTGCGTGCCCGCGGGCGATCCGCGGCACGCCGTGCTGCGGGACATCGCCGATGTGGACAGCTTCGACCTGCTGGAGATCACCCACTTCTTCGAGGTGTACAAGGATCTGGAGCCCGGCAAGTCCGTCGAGGGCTCCCACTGGGAAGGGCAGGAGCGGGCGTACGAGGAGATCGAGGCGTCCAGGCTCCGCGCCGGCGCCGCGGCCCGGCGGCCCGGCCACGTGGGAAACCGCGTATGACATACGAATGGCGCCGACCGGAATCCGGCCAGCGCCATCAGCTGCTGTACTGCTGGTGTCCGAGGGGGGACTTGAACCCCCACGCCCGATAAAGGGCACTAGCACCTCAAGCTAGCGCGTCTGCCATTCCGCCACCCGGACCAGGTGTCTGCCGGGCGGCCCTGGGCCGTTCCGACGTGGAAAACCATAGCAAACATTCGACGGTGCCCGATCACGCCCCGATCCGGGTGACGGCCCCCGTGACGGCCGCCGTGACGGCCCCGGCGGCGGGGCGCGCCGCGGCACGGGCGGCGGCCTTGTGACGGGCGTATGTCAGGCCGGGGCCTGTCTTGGGGTGCGGGGCGGATCGCGGGAGTATGTGGGGGACCAGCAGCGAGAACCACCAGCAACGACCGTGGGAGTGAGCAGCGTGAGCGAGCCGAACGCGGGCAGGACCGTCTCGGGCGAGGACGAGGTCGTCGACCTCTGCCGTGATCTGATCCGGATCGACACCAGCAACTACGGAGATCACTCGGGACCGGGGGAGCGGGCCGCCGCCGAGTACGTCGCGGAGAAGCTCGCCGAAGTGGGCCTGGAACCCCAGATCTTCGAGTCCCACAAGGGCCGTGCCTCCACCGTCGCCCGGATCGAGGGCGAGGACCCCTCCAGGCCCGCCCTGCTCATTCACGGTCACACGGATGTCGTTCCGGCCAACGCCGAGGACTGGCGGCACCATCCGTTCTCGGGCGAGATCGCGGACGGCTGTGTCTGGGGCCGGGGCGCGGTCGACATGAAGGACATGGACGCGATGACCCTGGCCGTCGTGCGGGACAGGATGCGCAGCGGCCGCAAGCCCCCACGCGACATCGTGCTGGCCTTCCTCGCCGACGAGGAGGCGGGCGGCACGTACGGGGCGCGGTATCTCGTCGACAAGCACCCCGGGCTCTTCGAGGGCGTCACCGAGGCGATCAGTGAGGTCGGCGGCTTCTCCTTCACCGTCAACGAGAATCTGCGGCTCTATCTCGTCGAGACGGCGCAGAAGGGCATGCACTGGATGCGGCTGACCGTGGACGGCACCGCCGGGCACGGCTCCATGACCAACAACGACAACGCCATCACCGAGCTGTGCGAGGCCGTGGGGCGGCTCGGCCGTCATCAGTGGCCGGTGCGGGTGACCAAGACCGTGCGGTCCTTCCTGGACGAGCTGTCCGACGCGCTGGGCACCCCGCTCGATCCGGAGGACATGGACGCCACGCTCGCCAAGCTCGGCGGTATCGCGAAGATGATCGGTGCCACGCTGCGCAACTCCGCCGCGCCCACCATGCTCGGCGCCGGCTACAAAGTGAATGTGATCCCCGGCCAGGCGACCGCGCATGTCGACGGCCGTTTCCTGCCCGGGTACGAGGAGGAGTTCCTGGCCGACCTCGACCGGATCCTCGGCCCGCGGGTCAAGCGGGAGGACGTGCACGGCGACAAGGCCCTGGAGACCAGCTTCGACGGGAAGCTGGTGGACGCCATGCAGACCGCGCTGTCGGCGGAGGACCCGATCGCGCGGGCGGTCCCGTACATGCTCTCGGGCGGCACCGACGCCAAGTCCTTCGACGACCTCGGCATCCGCGGCTTCGGGTTCGCCCCCCTCAAGCTCCCCCCGGAGCTGGACTTCGCCGGGATGTTCCACGGTGTGGACGAGCGCGTACCGGTTGACGGCCTTCAGTTCGGTGTGCGGGTGCTGGATCGGTTCATCGACCACAGCTGACAAGGGAGTTGGAGGTTCCGGTAATCGACAGCGTGTGCACACGGGACTGAAAAGAGTGAATGCGACCATACGCTCGTAGCCTCATTACTTCCCCTTCGTTACAGGTGTGCGGTCCGCGGCTGGGACCGCATTTGCCAACAAGGAGGAACAATGATCAAGAAGGTCGTCGCTGCTGCGGCTGTTACTGGTGGTCTGGTGCTCGCGGGTGCGGGCATGGCCGTCGCCGACGCGGGCGCCCAGGGTGCCGCCATCGGTTCTCCCGGTGTCCTCTCCGGCAACGTGGTCCAGGTTCCGGTCCACGTTCCGGTGAACGTGTGCGGCAACACGATCTCGGTGATCGGGCTGCTGAACCCCGCCTTCGGCAACGTGTGCATCAACAAGTGACGTTGTATCTCTCTCACCCTGTGAGGGTCTGAGCCCGAGTGGCCCCGGAGTGCGCGCCATGCACTCCGGGGCCGCTGGGCATCCTGCCCCGGCACCGATGCCCAGGGCAGCTCCGGAAGGCAGAAGGCAAGGATCGAAGCTATGAGACAGGTCACGCGCAAGGGCCTGATGACCGTGGCGGCCGCGGGGGGCGTACTCGCGCTCGGCGGCGGCTACGCACACGCGGACTCGGGAGCGAGCGGCACGGCCGCGAACTCACCGGGGGTGCTGTCCGGCAACAACGTTCAGGTTCCGGTGCACGTCCCGGTCAATGTGTGCGGGAACACCGTCGATGTGGTCGGGGTGCTCAACCCCGCCTTCGGCAACAACTGCGCCAATGTGTCCGGCAAACCGTCCGGACACGGCGGCTCACACGGCGGGGGCCACAACGGCGGCTCGCACCCCGGCGACACACACACCGCACCGCCGGGCGGCTCCCACGCGGGAGGCGGCGCGGCCAACTCTCCCGGCGTCGGCTCCGGCAACTCCGTCGAGGTGCCGGTCGACATCCCCGTGAACGTCTGCGGGAACTCCGTCGATGTCATCGGCGTGCTCAACCCGGCCATGGGCAACGGCTGCGCGAACGGCGAGACCGCCCAGCCGCCGGCCAAGCCCGGGCAGCCCGGGGAACCCGGCAAGCCCGGAGAGCCGGCCGTCCCGCACGAGCCCGGCACACCGCCGACGTCCGAGCGGGCGATCCCGCCGGGGCCGGGCGGGCCCGGCGCCCCGAACACCCCCGAGACGCAGGCCGTCGCACAGTCCGAGGGCACCGACGTCCTCGCGCAGACCGGTGCGGGCGCGCTCGGGATCATGTTTCCGGCGGGCGCGGGACTGCTGCTCGCGGGCACCATCCTCTACCGGCGCTCCCGGTCCCGTTCCGTCGTGTAGCCACACGCGTAGTCACACGGCTACGCACCGTACGAGAACGGATCGAAGCCCGACCGGGAACGGAACAGGGCAGTACACGGGCGGGCCTCGCAACAGCGGGGCCCGTTCCGTCGTACTCACCCTCACCAGGTGGCGCGCACCTGACGGATGATGCGCCGGCGCAGCCGCACTCTGCGACTGCCGTCCCGGTGCAGGCTCAGACGGTCCAGTTCCCAGTGTCCGTACTCGGCGTGGTCGGTGAGCAGACGCGCCGCTTCCTTGCGGGAGACCCCGCGCGGCACGTACACGTCGACAAATTCGTATTCCGGCATCGCATCTATTGTGCGGGCAGAGCCCCGGTACGGATAGCGTCTGCACTATGTCTGATGCTGCGCAGCCCACCGCTGCCGAGGTACGCGCTGCCGCCGAGGCGGTCAAGGTAGCTCTGGACCGCCATCTCGCGGCGGTCGAACACCGCACGGGTGAGGACGACCCGGCTGTTTCCGACGCGTTCAACGCCCTCGCCGTCGCGGCCGAGGTCTATGACGAGCGGCTCTACAACCGGTACGACGAAGTCACCCCCTTCGAGATCCCGGACCCGGACGACTCACTGCCGCCCTACAACGGTCCCGAGGAGCCCAACGCCCTCAGCGTGCTGATCCGGCGCGACTACGCGGTCGTGGAACCGCAGCGGCTGCTCGCACAGGCACAGCGCATCGCCGATGTGGAGGGGGACACCGACAACGGAGGAGTGGCGAGCGGCAGTGTGCACGCCGCCCTCGGTGTGCTCTTCGGCGAGTACGAACCGGATGAGATCGCCTCCCGGCACAAGGAGTTCGGTCTTGAGGAGGGCGACTCCACCCTCTGGGTGTCGGCCGCGGACGATCTCCCGGAGCCGGGGGAATGGCTCTCGGCCCCCTTCGACCAGGCCGACCCCCAGCAGGTGGTCTGCCGCTTCGATGTCAGCGCGGTCTTCGACGAGGACGATCTCGACGCGGACATCGACGACCTGGAGGAACAGGACGCCTGAGCCCTCACGGCCCGCGCCCCGGACGAGGAGGTCCGGGG
>NZ_JBHTZS010000007.1:203077-233436 GCF_042790125.1 Streptomyces scopuliridis | reverse complement strand
GGGGCGCACCCGGCCGCCTCCCCCCCCCCGCCCCGCCCCCGGCACGTGGTGTCCGGGGCGCGGGCCGTACGGGCGTCAGGGTCCGCTCAGCCCGGCTGCGCCGCCGGGGCCAGCAGGCTCTCGATCAGCGGACGCAGCCGGGTCGTCCGCTCCTGGGACGGGATGTCCGTCACGGCGTGCGGAAGCGCCTGGTCGACGCCGTGCACCACGGACAGATGGCGGTCGCCCCGGCCGAAGGCCGTATAGACCCATGGGCGGCTGAGCCCCCGCGCGGCATCGCCGGGGAGCACCACGACCGCCGCGGGCCAGCGCATCCCCGCCGCCTGGTGCGCGGTGAGCGCCCAGCCGTGCCGTACGGCCGACTCGACCCGGTCCCTGGGCACGACGACCTCCGCGCCCTCGCAGTCGAGACGCAGCCCCTCGGCGTCCGCGGAGACCACCGCCCCCTGGAGCGTCCTGCCGGGCGACGGTACGTAGGCGACCCTGTCGCCCGGATCGAAGCCGCCGAACCGGCCGGGACCGGGGTTGAGCCGCTGCTTGAGCGCCGTATTCAGGGCGCGGGTGCCGGCCGAGCCGCCATGGCCCACGGTGATCACCTGTGTCTGCCCGGCGTCCACCCCGAAGGCGCGCGGCACCGACTCGGCCACCAGCTGCACCGTGCGGTGCACCGCCTCGCCAGCGTCCCGCACCGGAACGATCACGACCTCCTTGCCGGGGGCCTCGACCTGCTGCAGCTCACCGATGCCGATGCCCGAGACCAACTCGCCGATCGGCCCCGGATCGGGGGTACGGGAGGCGAGCTGCGGGCACACCCGGGCGGCCAGCAGATCGGCGAACACCCGGCCCGCACCCGCCGACCACAGCACTCCGGGGTCACCGCCGAGGACCAGCCGGCTGCCGTCGGGCAGCGACTCGACGATCATCGCTGCCGTCTCCACATCGAGTTGGGGAGCGTCCAGCACGATCAGCAGATCGAGCGCGAACATGCCGTCCGCGTCCCGGCCGGGGCCTTCCGTACCCGCCAGCAGCCCGGCCACGGTGACCGCCTCCGCCGTCGCGTCCAGCCGGTCGCGGCCGTTCTCGCTGTGGACCGCGACGACCGCCCGCATCCCGAGCGCACGGGCGGCCCCGGCCAGGGCGACCGGCTCGGCGCGCGCGGCCTCACCGCCGGTGTGCAGGACGAGCCCGTGGCCGGCGACGGCGCGGATCAGCTCCGCCGCCGCGCGCGGGGCCGCCGCCGCGGCCTCGTCCCAGGAGTCGTCGGGCCCGGTCCTGACGAGCCGCGCGAGCCCGTCGGCGAGGCTCTCCTCGGCGAGCGCGTACCGGTCGAGTCCCAGCAGCACCGGGGCCGGCGGACCCGCCTCGGCCGTGTCGGTGCCGCGGGCCGGCTCCACGCCCTCCGCGGCCTCGCCGGCCTCCGCGCCGGCTCCGGAACCGTCCGCGTGGTCATCGGAGTCATCCTCGAAATCGCCTCCGAAGCTGTCCTCCGCGCCCTCCTGGAACACCAGCACCGCACCCTCGGCGATCGCGTGCCGCACCGCCTCGTGGGGGTCGGGCACCGCGTGCTCGGCGAGCGTGCCCCGTACGGAGGCGGCCTCCAGCGCCGTGTGCCCCTGGAGCGCGGCCCGTTCCAGCAGCCAGCCGACGAGCGCGGCGGCCCGCCGTTCGTCACCGGGGCCGCACGCCGCCCCGAGCAGGGCACGCGCGAACCCGTCGGCCTGCTCGGGCCGTACCCCGGGAACGGCCAGCAACTGCCACGGGTCCTCGCGCAGCGCCTCCGCGGCCTGCTCCCCGAGCGCGGCGACGACCTGCCCCGCCAGCGCCTCCGGCGCACCGCCCTCCGCCAGCACGGTCCGTACGGCGGACACCGCCTCGGCGGGAACGGTCCGCGGTGCCGACGGGTGCGCCGAAGAGCGCTCCGAGGAGGGCACCGGCGCGGGCTCAGCGGCGCGCGGAGACGGCTGAGGGCGCTCGGGGGCGGCGGACGCGCGCGGGCCCAGCAGGGACCGGTCCACGGGCGCGCCGCTCTCCACGGCCCGTACGGCGGCGAGCAGATCGGCGGCCTGCCCGCTCAGTTTCGTGCCGGCGGCGATGGGGCCGGCCTTCTCCGCCTTGCGCCGCTCGATCCGCTCCCGCAGCTCCCGCTGGGCGGCCAGCTCGGCCGCGGCCTCGGACACCTCGGCCGCGGGGGTCTCCGCCACCGCACCCGCCGCCACCGCACCCTCGGCCGTCTCGTCCTCCGCGGTCTCGCCCGCTCCGTCCGGCGCGTCCGCCACGGAGTCCGGCGCGGGCCCGGCAGCGGCTTCCGCGTCGGGCCCACCCGCCGTGGCGTGCTCAGCGGCGGTCTCGGCCGCCCCTGCGGCGGTGTCGCGGTCCGTACTCACAGCGTGCTCCAGTCCTGGTCGGGATAGCGGTGCACGGGCGCCGACACATCGTCGAGCGCCTGGCAGATCTCGTCAGGAAGACTAAGGCTCTCCACTGACAGAGCGGCCGTGAGCTGCTGCGCGTTCCGCGCGCCGATGATCGGCGCCACCACCCCGGGGCGGTCCCGAACCCACGCCAGCGCCACTTCCAGCGGGGTCGTGGCAAGCCCCTCCGCCGCCGTCGCGACCGCGTCCACGATCCGGCTCGCCGCCTCGTCCAGATACGGCTCGACGAACGGGGCCAGCATCTCGGAGGCGCCCCGGGAGTCGGGCGGTGTGGTGTGCCGGTACTTGCCGGTGAGCACCCCGCGCCCCAGCGGCGACGAGGGCAGCAGCCCCACTCCCAGATCGATCGCGGCCGGCAGCACCTCCCGCTCCACCCCGCGCTGGAGCAGCGAGTACTCCATCTGACTGCTGGCCAGCCGGGTCCGTATCCCGGGCGAGGCCAGCTGCCAGGTGGCGGCCTTGGCCAGCTGCCAGCCGCAGAAGTTCGACACCCCCGCGTATCTGGCCCGCCCGCTGGTGACCGCGATGTCCAGCGCGTGCAGCGTCTCCTCCAGCGGGGTGCCGGTGTCGAAGGCGTGGATCTGCCACAGATCCACATAGTCCGTGCCGAGCCGCTCCAGGGACGCGTCCAGCGCCGCGAGCAGATGCCCGCGCGAACCGTCGAAGCGCCGGTAGGGATCCGGCACACTTCCGGCCTTGGTCGCGATGATCAGATCGCGCCGCGGAACGAGCCGTTCGACGAGTTGACCGAGCAGATATTCGGCCTCCCCGCCGCCGTACACGTCCGCCGTGTCGATCAGCGTTCCGCCCGCTTCCCAGAAGGCCTTCATCTGGTCGGCGGCGTCGTGCTCGTCGGTGTCCCGTCCCCAGGTCAGGGTGCCGAGCCCGATTCTGGACACGCGCAGGCCGGTTCGGCCGAGATGCCTCTGCTCCATGGCTGCTGAGATTACTGGCCACGGCCCCACGCGGAGAGATCCTGTGGACAACCCGCCCCTGACGGATCCTCCTGTCGCGCGCTAGAGTCCCGGGCACAGGGACGTTACTCATCGGTAAGGGAGTGGTTATGCGGCTCGGCATCAACCTCGGATACTGGGGCGCGGGGATGGACGGCGACAACCTCGCCGTCGCGCAGGAGGCCGACCGGCTCGGCTATGACGTCTGCTGGGCCGCCGAGGCGTACGGCTCCGACGCGCCGACCGTGCTGAGCTGGGTCGCCGCGCAGACCGAGAGCATCGACGTCGGCTCCGCGATTCTTCAGATCCCGGCGCGCCAGCCCGCGATGACGGCCATGACCGCCGCCACCCTCGACTCCCTCTCCGGCGGCCGGTTCCGGCTCGGCCTCGGCGTCTCGGGACCGCAGGTCTCCGAGGGCTGGTACGGGGTGAAGTTCGACAAGCCCCTCGCCCGCACCCGGGAGTACGTGGAGATCGTCCGCAGGGCCATGACCCGTGAGCGGCTGTCGTACGAGGGCGAGCACTGGACGCTGCCGCTGCCCGGCGGCCCCGGCAAGCCGCTGAAGCTGACGGTGCATCCGGAGCGCGAGCACATCCCGCTCTACATCGCCGCGATCGGCCCCAAGAACCTGGAGCAGACAGGCGAGATCGCCGACGGCGCGCTGCTGATCTTCCCCTCCGCCGAGCACCTGGAGGACACGGCGATCCGCCATCTGCGGACGGGCCGCGAGAAGGCCGGGCTGACCATGGACGGCTTCGATGTCTGCCCCACCGTGCCGATCGCGGTCGGCGACGACATCAACGCGCTGGCCGATGTCTTCCGTCCGTACACCGCGCTCTACGTGGGCGGGATGGGCAGCCGCGAGCAGAACTTCTACAACCAGCTCGCGCGGCGCATGGGGTACGAGAAGGAGGCCGCCGAGATCCAGGACGCGTACCTCGCCGGAGACAAGAACGGCGCGGCGGCGGCCGTACCGCACGAGCTGATCGACTCGACCACGCTGCTCGGCTCCATGGAGCGGATCGCCGACCGGATGGGGGCCTACGCCGCCGCCGGTGTCACCACGCTGACCCTCGCCCCGTCCGGTTTCACGCTCGACGAGCGGATCGCCGCGCTCCGCGTCGGCACGGAAGCCCTGGAGCGCGCCGGGCTGGTGTCGTAGCGCGAACGGGCTACCGGATCCGCGCGCCCATCAGGGAAGTCTGCGGCCGTGGTGGGGGCTCGGGGGGTCTTCCCCGCCACGGCCGTCATGTACGACAACGCGTCCGGGGGCCGCTCGGTTACGCGCCGGGGCCCCCTTCGCGCTCCTTCATTCGGCTCAGCCGGCCGGCGTAGCTGTTGCCTGTTACCCCACACCCCATTTGACTCGGTTTCTGCGGATGTCTGTATGGAGGTGGCAGTGATGCTCTCGGCCCGAAGCCTGTTCCAGGAAATCCTGGACGACGACCGTTCCTTCCGGCTCTTCTGCTCCATCGCGGCCAGCGGCGAGGCCCAGGGCGGCTGGGAGAACGGCCGGATCGCCGCTCTGGTGCCGGAGTCCATGCGGGATCTCGCCCCGAAGATCGCCCGGCACGGCGCGGACGAGGACAAGCACGGGCGTATCTTCAACGCCCTTCTGAGGAAGCGCGGTCTCCAGCCGGTCGCGGTGCCCGCCGAGACCGACTACACCATGCTGCTGGAGCGGCAGGGAATCGGGCTCACCCACACGAAGCTGCGCCGTGACGAGCCGCTGACCGAGGAGGACATCCTCGTCTATCTCTCGCACAGCCGGATCACCGAGCAGCGGGCCGCCGACCAGATGGTGATGCTCGTCCGGTACTTCGGCGACAACCCCGAGGTCGGCAAGGCCGTCAAGATGATCAGCAATGACGAGGACAACCATCTCGCCTACTGTCACGAGGAGTTGCTGCGGCTGGCCCGCGCGGGCCACGGCCGTACGATCCAGCGCACCCTGCGGCACTGCGCCCTGTCCGAGATCAGGATCTACCGGCAGGTGAGCCTCGCCGTGATGGGGCGGATGGGCCGGATCCTGGGCTGGCCGGCGCCCAAGTCGGCGGCGCTCGTCGCGGGGATCCACGCCATCTACGCGTACGAACGGCTCGTCGGCTGGCGCCGGATGGTCACGCTCACGATGCCGGAGCGGCGCGACGCGCTCGGCGGGTCCGCCACCGCCGCACCTGCCTTCTGAACGCACCTGCCTTCTGAGTCCTCGCGTTCCCAAACCCCGAAGTACGGGCGGGTCAGAGCCAGCCGCGACGCTTGAACGCCCGGTGCAGCCCGAAGACCACGACCACCATGAAGGCGATCACGGCCGGGTACGCCCACACATATCTCAGCTCCGGCATGTGCCGGAAGTTCATGCCGTAGATCCCCGCGACCAGCGTGGGGACGGCGGCCATGGCCGCCCACGCCGAGATCTTCCGCATGTCGTCGTTCTGCCGCACCCCCATCTGCGCGAGATGCGCCGACAGGATGTCGGAGAGCAGCCGGTCGAGCGCCTCCACCTGCTCATTGGCGTGCAGCAGATGGTCGTTGACGTCCCGGAAGAACGGCTGCGAGCCCGTGTCGACGAACGGCACCCCGGGGACCGCCAGCCGGGCCATCGGCGCCGCCAGCGGGCCGGTGGCCCGGCGGAACTCCATCACCTGCCGCTTGAAGGTGTAGATCCGCTCCGCCGTCGACGCCCCCGATCCCGGTCCGGACCCCGGTCCCTGCCTGGACGATCCGGATCCGCCGTCGCCCCCGTTCGGCGCGAAGACCTCCTCCTCCAGCTCCTCCAGATCGATCTGGAGCTCCCCGGCCACCTCGATGTAGTGGTCCACGACCGCGTCGCTGACCGCGTACATCACCGCTGTGGGGCCGTGCCTGAGGACCTCGGGCTCCGCTTCGAGCCGCTGCCGTACGGCCGCCAGCGGAGCGCCCTCGCCGTGCCGGACCGTCACCACGAACGAGTCGCCGACGAAGAGCATCAGCTCACCGGAGGAGACGATGTCGTTCCTGGGCTCGTAGCTCACCGGTTTGAGAACCATGAACAGCGAGTCGTCGTAGATCTCCAGCTTGGGCCGCTGATGCGCGGTGAGCGCGTCCTCCACGGCCAGCGGATGCAGCCCGAACTCGCTGCTCACAAGGGCGAACTCGTGAGCCGTGGCCTCGTGCAGCCCGAGCCAGAGGAACGCGTCGCCCGTGGCGCGCGCCTCGGCGAGGGCGTCGGAGAAGTCGGCGGGGCCGTCGGTACGGCGCCCGTCGCGGTAGATGGCACAGTCCACGATCACGGCGGGCATTCTTCCCCCTCCGCCTCCCGCCCGCATCCCTCGGGCACGTACCGGCCCATGACGCCGCCGTACCGACCGCCTACGCTGGCGGGCATGGCCACGTTGATCCTCGTACGTCATGGACGGTCCACCGCCAACACCGCGGGGCTGCTCGCGGGCTGGACGCCGGGGGTCGCCCTCGACGAGCGCGGCGCCGAGCAGGCCGCGGCGCTTCCCGGGCGGCTGGCGCGGGTGCCGATCGCCGCCGTCGTCAGCAGCCCGTTGCAGCGCTGCCGGGAGACCCTTCAGCCGCTGCTGGACGCCCGGCCGGAGCTGGCGGTCCAGACCGACGACCGGATCGGGGAGTGCCACTACGGCGACTGGTCCGGCCGCAAGCTCGCCGAACTGGCCGACGAGCCGCTGATGACGGTCGTGCAGCAGCATCCCTCCGCCGCCGTCTTCCCCGGGGGCGAGTCGTTGCGCGCGATGCAGGCACGCGCTGTGGAGGCCGTACGGGAGTGGAACGCGCGCGTCGAGGAGGAGCACGGCGAGGACGCCGCCTTCCTGATGTGCTCGCACGGGGACATCATCAAGGCGCTCGTGGCGGACGCCCTGGGCATGCATCTGGATCTCTTCCAGCGGATCCATGTGGACCCCTGCTCGGTCACGGCGGTCCGCTACACCCGGCTGCGCCCCTTCGTGCTGCGCCTCGGCGACACCGGCGATCTCACCGGGCTCGCGCCGCGCGAGAACACCGGCGGTGGCGGCGGCGTCGTGGGAGGCGGAGCGGGAGCACCGTGATCGCTCCGCGCAGTAGGGTGGACGCGCCGTCCGCGAGATCCAGGGCTACCCGGGACCCGCGGCCCGCCCATCGCGATTCCCGGCTCATTGCCAAGACCGATGTGCCGTAACCGACGATTTCCAAGGGAGATCAGGACGTGTCCCGTCAGGTGTTCCTCTACGACCCGCCGGACCGCTTCGTGGCCGGTACGGTCGGGCTGCCTGGACGCCGTACGTTCTTCCTGCAGGCTTCCGCCGCAGGGCGCGTCACCAGCGTCGCCCTGGAGAAGACCCAGGTGGCCGCGCTCGCCGAGCGGATCGATGAACTGCTCGACGAGGTCGTACGCCGTACCGGCGGCAATGCCCCCGTACCCGCCGTGGCGCCCTCCGACGTCTCCGACTCCGCGCCCCTCGACGCTCCGGTCGAGGAGGAGTTCCGGGTCGGCACGATGGCGCTGGCCTGGGACGGCGACGAGCAGCGCATGATCGTCGAGGCGCAGGCGCTCGTCGAGCTGGACGCCGATACCGACGAGGACCTGGCCGAGGCCGAGGAGCGACTGCTCCAGGACGAGGAGAACGGCCCGCCGATGCTCCGCGTCCGGCTGACCGGCGTTCAGGCCAGGGCGTTCGCCAAGCGCGCTCTGGACGTGGTCAACGCCGGCCGCCCGCCGTGCCCGCTGTGCAGCCTGCCGCTCGATCCGGAAGGACACGTATGCCCGCGCCAGAACGGATACCGCCGCGGAGCGTGACGGCGGTCGATCTCCTCGCCAAGGGCGAGCTGAAGGTGCTCGGGCGTATCCGCGAGGCCTCCAACGCGGTGCTCTACTGCTCCGTCTCGTACGAGGGCGAGGAGGCGCACTGCGTCTACAAACCCGTCGCGGGCGAGCGGCCCCTGTGGGACTTCCCCGACGGCACGCTGGCCCAGCGCGAGGTGGCGGCGTACGAGGTCTCGGAGGCGACCGGCTGGGGGCTGGTGCCCCCGACCGTGCTGCGGGACGGTCCCTACGGCGAGGGCATGTGCCAGCTGTGGATCGAGGCGGACACGGACGGGGCCGCGGCGCCGCTGCTGGCCCTCGTCGAGGAGGAGGAGCCGGGCGAGGGCTGGAAGACGGTCGGTCTCGCACAAGTGGGCGAGGACGAGACCGCCCTGCTGGTGCACGCGGACGACGAGCGGCTGCGGCGCCTCGCCGTGCTCGACGCGGTGATCAACAACGGCGACCGCAAGGGCGGCCATCTGCTGCCCGCGCCCGAGGGCCGGCTGTACGCCATCGACCACGGCGTCACCTTCAACGTCGAGGACAAGCTGCGCACCCTGCTGTGGGGCTGGGCGGGCGAGCCCCTGCCGGAGCAGACGCTGGAGGTGCTCGGCAGGCTGGAGGAGGCCCTGATGGAGGGCGCGCCCCTCGCCACCCGGCTGGCCGAACTGCTCACCGTGGCCGAGACCGACGCCATCAGGTCGCGTGTGGGTGAACTCCGCCACACGGGCCGCCATCCGGAGCCGTCCGGCCAGTGGCCCGCGATCCCCTGGCCACCGGTCTGACCACGGCAGGGACCGGCACAGGCAGGGACGGAACGACCTCGGGCGCGGTATGAGCCGGGAGGCACCGAGCACCTCGCGGCGGATCACGCAAGAGCGCCCAACCGGCCAGTACCACCCATCCGGTTCGTATGCGGAACATCCATCCGGTTACGCTCGTGACATGCATGCCTGGCCCGCTTCCGAGGTCCCCGCCCTGCCTGGCAAGGGCCGCGACCTCAGGATTCACGACACCGCGACCGATGGCCGAGTGACCCTTGAGCCCGGTCCCGTCGCCCGTATCTATGTCTGCGGCATCACGCCGTACGACGCGACCCACATGGGTCACGCGGCGACCTACAACGCGTTCGACCTCGTTCAGCGCGTGTGGCTCGACACCAAGCGGCAGGTTCACTACGTCCAGAACGTGACCGATGTCGACGATCCGCTGCTGGAGCGGGCACAGCGCGACGGAGAGGACTGGGTCGGGCTCGCGGAGCGCGAGACGGCGCTCTTCCGGGAGGACATGACCGCCCTTCGGATGCTGCCGCCCCAGCACTACATCGGCGCCGTGGAGGCGATACCGGGCATCGTGCCGCTGGTGGAGCGGCTGCGCGACGCGGGGGCGGCGTACGAGCTGGACGGTGACGTCTACTTCTCGGTCGAGGCCGATCCGCACTTCGGTGAGGTCTCACGCCTCGACGCCGAAACGATGCGGCTGCTCTCCGCCGAGCGCGGCGGCGACCCCGACCGGCCCGGCAAGAAGAACCCCCTCGACCCGATCCTCTGGCTGGCCGCGCGTCCGGGCGAGCCGAGCTGGGACGGGGGCAGTCTGGGCCGCGGCCGGCCCGGCTGGCACATCGAGTGCGTCGCCATCGCCCTGGACCATCTGGGCATGGGCTTCGACGTCCAGGGCGGCGGCAGCGATCTGGCCTTCCCGCACCATGAGATGGGCGCCTCGCACGCGCAGGCGCTGACCGGCGAATTCCCGTTCGCCCGGGCCTATGTGCACGCCGGAATGGTCGCCCTGGACGGCGAGAAGATGTCCAAGTCCAAGGGCAATCTGGTCTTCGTCTCGACGCTGCGCCGCGAGGGCGTGGACCCGGCGGCGATCCGGCTCGCGCTCCTCGCGCACCACTACCGCTCCGACTGGGAGTGGACCGACCAGGTGCTCCAGGACGCCGTGGCGCGGCTGGCGCGCTGGCGGGCCGCGGTGTCGCGGCCCGACGGGCCCTCGGCCGAGGCGGTGGTGGACGAGATCCGTGAGGCGCTGGCGGACGATCTGGACGCCCCCGCGGCGCTCACGGCCGTCGACCGCTGGGCGGCGCTCCAGGAGACCACGGGCGGAACGGACGAGGGCGCGCCCGGAGTGGTGTCCCGCGCGGTCGACGCGCTGCTCGGCGTCGCGCTGTAGTCGTTGGTCACGGGAGCGGGGCGGTGCCAGGTAGGCGCCGCCCCGCTCCCGTATGTCCCTGTCTTCCCTGAGAGCCGCCTGAGACCCGCTCAGTCCTCAGCCGGACCGGCCGGACCGTCGTCGTCCTCGGGGCCTGTGTCCCCGTCAGGACCGGCGCCCGGCAGGGGGCCTGAGCCCCGCTCGGGTCCGGGCCCCTTGCCCGTGTCCGGGCCGCCGCGCGGCGGTTTCTGCGGGCGGCGCCGGCCACCCGGCGTGTCGCGCAGATAGGGCGGGCCCTCACCGCTCTCCGACGCATGGCTTCCCGGACCCTGGCCGGGATCGCCGTCACGCCGCCGCAGATACCGCTCGAACTCCCGGGCGATGGCCTCGCCGGACGCCTCGGGAAGCTCCGCGGTGTCCCGCGCCTCCTCCAGCGACTGCACGTACTCCGCCACCTCGCTGTCCTCGGCGGCCAGTTGGTCCACCCCCAGCTGCCAGGCCCGTGCGTCCTCGGCCAGTTCACCCTGCGGGATACGGAGACCGATGAGGTCCTCCAGCCGGTTGAGCAGTGCCAGCGTGGCCTTCGGGTTGGGCGGCTGCGAGACGTAGTGCGGCACGGCGGCCCACAGACTCACCGCGGGCACCCCCGCGTGCGTACAGGCCTCCTGGAGGATGCCGACGATGCCGGTCGGCCCCTCGTACCGGGTCTCCTCCAGGTCCATCGTCCTGGCCAGGTCCGTGTCGGAGGTGACCCCGCTGACCGGCACCGGCCGGGTGTGCGGGGTGTCGCCGAGCAGCGCGCCCAGGATGACCACCATCTCCACGCCCAGCTCATGGGCGAAGCCCAGCAGCTCGTTGCAGAACGAGCGCCAGCGCATGGACGGCTCGATCCCGCGGACCAGCACCAGATCCCGGGGCTTCTCACCGCCGACCCGCACCACGGAGAGCCGGGTGGTCGGCCAGGTGATCTTCCGCAGGCCGCCCTCCATATAGACCGTGGGCCGGTTGACCTGGAAGTCGTAGTAGTCCTCGGCGTCCAGCGCCGCGAACACCTCGCCCTTCCACTCCCGGTCCAGATGCGCCACCGCGGTGGAGGCCGCGTCGCCCGCGTCGTTCCAGCCCTCGAACGCGGCCACCATGACCGGGTCGACCAGCTCGGGAACCCCGTCGAGCTCGATCACCCAGTGCCTCCTTCCGAAGTTCCCTCTCGTACGCACCAACCTTACGGCTTCACCCCTGCCCGTCCGCAGCCCGCGCACGGCCGGGTGAACTTCGCCGTACCGGGGCATAGCCGAGAAGACCGCGATCCCGCATCAACGATTCATCCGAGCTGTGATCGTATTTTTCGTCCCGGCCCTGGACGTTCGGCCGCCCACGACGCTATACATCGGATGACCAAAAGAGATCCGATGTTCTTCTCAAGGGGCGTGTATGAGTCAGACCGTCACGGGATTCGAGGTTCACGACATCCGCTTTCCCACCTCGGAACAGCTCGACGGCTCCGACGCCATGAACCCGGATCCCGATTACTCGGCCGCCTATGTGGTCCTGCGTACCGACGACGGCGCGGAAGGGCATGGCTTCAGCTTCACCATCGGGCGCGGCAATGACGTCACCGCGGCGGCCATCGGGGCGCTGCGTCCCTATGTCGTCGGGCGCCCGGCCCCCCGCACCCCGGCCGATCTCGCCGCGCTCTCCACCGAGCTGACCCATGACTCGCAACTGCGCTGGCTCGGCCCGGAGAAGGGCGTGATGCACATGGCTGCGGGCGCCGTCATCAACGCGGCCTGGGATCTCGCGGCCAGGAGCGCGGGCAGACCCGTCTGGGAGTTCCTCGCCGGGATGACGCCGGAAGAGATCGTCTCGCTCGTCGACTTCCGCTATCTGACCGACGCCCTCACCCCGGACGAGGCGCTCGACATCCTGCGCGCCGCGGAGCCGGGGCGCGCCGAGCGCACCGCCCGGCTGCGGGCCGAGGGTTACCCCGCGTACACCACCTCGCCCGGCTGGCTCGGCTACGACGACGCCAAGCTGGTGACGCTCGCCGAGCAGGCGGTCGCCGACGGCTTCGAACAGATCAAGCTGAAGGTCGGCGGCGATCTGGACGACGACATCCGCCGGATGAAGCTGGCCCGCGCCGCCGTCGGTCCCGACATCCGGATCGCCGTCGACGCCAACCAGCGCTGGGACGTGGCCGAGGCGCTGCGCCGGCTGTCGGCCCTCGCGCCGTACGAACCGCACTGGATCGAGGAGCCGACCAGCCCCGACGACATCCTCGGCCACGCCGCGATCCGGGCCGGCCAGCCGGTCAAGGTGGCCACCGGCGAGCATGTCGCCAACCGGGTGGTCTTCAAGCAACTGCTCCAGGCCGGCGCCGTCGACTACGTCCAGATCGACGCGGCCCGGGTCGCCGGCGTCAACGAGAATCTGGCGATCCTGCTGCTCGCGGCCAAGTTCGGCGTGCCCGTCTGCCCGCACGCGGGCGGGGTCGGGCTCTGCGAACTCGTCCAGCATCTCTCGATGTTCGACTACATCGCCGTCTCCGGCAGCCTGGAGGGCCGGGTCATCGAGTACGTCGACCATCTCCACGAGCACTTCGCCGACCCGGCGGTGGTCGTCTCCGCACGCTATCGGGCACCGAGCGCACCTGGCTTCTCCGCCCGGATGCTCCCCGAGTCCATCGCCGCGCACAGCTACCCCGACGGGCCCGTCTGGCAGGCCCGTCGCACCACCGAGGAGGCCGGCGCATGACCGTCGCCGAGGCAGCACAGATACGGGATTTCGAAGGGCTCGGCGCGCTGGTGACCGGCGGCGCCTCGGGGATCGGGGCGGCCGTTGCGACGCTGCTGCTCGCGCGCGGCGCCAGGGTCGCCGTCATGGACCGCGACTGCGCCGGAGCGCCCGCAGGAACGCTGGCCCTCACCGCCGATGTCACCGACGACACGGCGGTACGGACGGCCGTGGACGCGGCGGCCGAGGAGTTCGGCGGGCTGCACACGGTCGTCTCCAACGCGGGGATCGGCGCCATCGGCACCGTCGTGGACAACCCCGACGAGGAGTGGCTGCGGGTCCTCGACATCAATGTCCTCGGCATGGTCCGCACCGCCCGGCACGCCCTGCCCCATCTGCGCCGCTCGGCAGCCGAGCGGCCCGGCTGCGTCTCCATCACCCAGACCTGCTCCATCGCCGCGACCGCGGGGCTGCCCCAGCGCGCCCTGTACAGCGCCAGCAAGGGCGCGGTCCTCTCGCTGACCCTGGCGATGGCCGCCGACCATGTCCGCGAGGGCATCCGCGTCAACTGCGTCAACCCCGGTACCGCCGATACGCCCTGGGTCGGCCGACTGCTCGACCGGGCCCAGGACCCCGCGGCCGAACGCGCCGCCCTCGAAGCGCGCCAGCCCACGGGACGGCTGGTCGGCGCGGACGAGGTCGCCGCCGCCGTCGCCTATCTCGCCTGCCCGGCCGCCGCCGCCGTCACCGGCACGGCGCTCGCGGTCGACGGCGGAATGCAGGGCCTGCGCCTGCGCCCCGCCACCTGAGCCGAGCCGTACTCACGCCTGTATGAGGGACAAAGGACGGGACACACCATGCAGCGACACCCCGTGGGGCGCCCCCCACTCCGCAGACTCCGTACGACGAGCGCCTCGGCCTGCGCCGTGCTCCTGGCCGTGACCGCCCTGGCGGGCTGCAACCGCGACCAGGGCAGCGACGCGGCCGGCGGCGGCAAGGTCGGTATCGACCTGCCGCGCAGCGACAGCGACTTCTGGAACTCCTATCAGCAGTACGTCGAGCAGGGCGTCAAGGACGGTGAGGTCGACGCGCTCTCCCTGACCAACTCGCAGAACGACATCGGCAAGCTCGTCTCCAATGTCCAGGTCTTCACCGACCAGGGCGCCAAGGCCGTCGTCATGGCACCGCAGGACACCGGTGCGATCGCCGAGACGCTCCAGACGCTGAGCGAGAAGAAGATCCCCGTCATCAGCGTCGACACCCGGCCCGACAAGGGCGATGTCTACATGGTCGTACGGGCCGACAACCGCGCGTACGGCGAGAAGGCCTGTACGTACCTGGGCGAGCAGCTCAAGGGCAAGGGCAAGGTCGTCGAGTTCCAGGGCGACCTCTCCTCCATCAACGGCCGTGACCGTTCCGAGGCGTTCAAGTCCTGCATGGACCAGAAGTACCCCGGTATCACGGTCTTCGAGCTGGCCACCGAGTGGAAGGGCGATGTGGCCTCGGCGAAGCTCCAGTCGACCCTGGCCGCCCACCCCGACATCAACGGCATCTACATGCAGGCGGGCGGCGTCTTCCTCCAGCCGACCCTGGCCCTGCTGGAGCAGAAGAAACTGCTCAAGGCGCCCGGCGAGGCGGGGCACATCACGATCATCTCCAATGACGGCATCCCCGAGGAGCTGGACGCGATCCGGGAGGGGAAGATCGACGCCACGGTCTCCCAGCCGGCCGACCTGTACGCCAAGTACGCGCTGTACTGGGCGAAGCAGGCGCTCGCGGGCACCACGCCCAAGGCCGGCCCGACCGACCACGACTCCACCATCATCAAGATCCCGAACGGCTTCGAGGACCAGCTCCCCGCGCCGCTGGTGACCAAGGAGAACGTGGACGACCCGAAGCTCTGGGCCAACCAGCTGGAGAAGAAGAGCTAGCCATGGAACAGCAGCAGCGGGCCCCCGCCGCGGTCCACGCGGAAGGCATCGTCAAGCGCTTCGGTCCCACCGTGGCGCTCGACGGTGTCCGGCTCACCGTACGGCCGGGCGAGTCCCACGCGCTCGTCGGCCGCAATGGCGCGGGCAAGTCCACCCTGGTCAGCGTGCTCACCGGGCTGCACCGGCCGGACGCGGGAGAGGTGACCTTCGGCGGCGAGCCCGCGCCCGCCTTCGGGGACACCACCGCCTGGCAGTCCAAGGTCGCCTGCGTCTACCAGAAGTCGATGGTCGTACCCGATCTGACCGTCGCCGAGAACCTGTTCCTCAACGACTACGGAGTCAGGGGCACCGGATCCGGCGCGCGCCGCCTGATCAGCTGGCGGGGGCTGCGCCGGCAGGCGCGCGACCTGCTGGCCGGGTACGGGGTGGACGTCGACCCCGACGCCCGTGCCAAGGATCTCCCCGTCGAGCAGCGGCAGTTCGTCGAGATCGCGCGGGCGCTGTCCTTCGGCGCCCGGCTCATCATCCTGGACGAGCCCACGGCGCAGCTCGACGCGCGCGGTATCCAGCGGCTCTTCGACAAGCTGCGCGAACTGCGCGGCCAGGGCGTGGCGTTCCTCTTCATCTCCCACCATCTCCAGGAGGTGTACGAACTGTGCACCACCGTCACGGTCTACCGGGACGCCCGCCATGTGCTGACGGCCCCGGTCGCCGAGCTGTCCAAGGCGGAGCTGGTCACGGCGATGACCGGCGAGTCCGCGGGGACGGTCACCGCCTGGCACGCCGCGCACGCGGCGGACCCGCCGGACGCGGCGGCCGAGCCCGTACTGAAGGCCGAAGCGCTGGCGCTGGACGGTGAGTTCGAGCCACTGGATCTCGCCGTGCGGCCCGGTGAGGTGCTCGGCCTGGCCGGAGCCGCGGCCAGCGGCAACACCGCGCTCGGCGAGACGCTCGCCGGGATGCGCACGGCGACCTCGGGACGGATCTCCGTACGCGGCCGTACGGTGAAGCCGGGCAGCGTGCCGCACGCGCTGGACGCGGGTATCGGCTACATCCCCGAGGACCGGCACCGCCAGGGGCTCGTCCTGGACCGCAGCGTCGCCGAGAACGCCACGCTCACGGTCACCGACCAGCTCGGCCCGTGGGGGACCGTACTGCCCTCCAGGACCAGGGAGTTCGCCCGGGGCATGATCGAGTCGCTGGACATCAAGACCCAGGGTCCCGAGCAGCCGGTCTCGGGGCTGTCCGGCGGCAATCAGCAGAAGGTCGTCGTCGCCCGCGCCCTGGCGCGCGGACCCAGCGCGCTGATCGCCCTGCGGCCCACCGCGGGCGTCGACGTCAAATCGAAGGACTCGCTGCTCGGCGTGGTGCGCCGGGTGGCGGACGAGGGCAGCGCCGCCGTGATCGTCTCGGACGAGCTGGACGATCTGCGGGTCTGCGACCGGGTACTCGCCCTGTTCCACGGGCGCGTGGTGGCTTCGTTCGGAAGTGGGTGGACCGACCGGGAACTGGTCGCCGCCATGGAAGGTGTGGGGGAGCGGGAATGACCGAGACGATGCGTCCGCCGGTGGCCGAGGAGGCCGACGGCGCGAGCCCGCTGAACCGGCTCCGGCTCATCCGGTGGAGCGACTTCTCCCTGGTGCCGGTGATCCTGGTGCTGATGGTGATCGGCTTCATCGTCTCGCCGGTCTTCCTCACCTCCAGCAATCTGATCAGCGTCGTCCAGCAGTCCTCCGAGCTGAGTCTGCTGGTGCTCGGCCAGGCGCTGATCCTGATCTGCGGCCGGATGGATCTGTCGCTGGAGTCGACGATCGGGATCGCGCCGGTCATCGCCATGTGGCTGGTACTGCCCTCCGAGGGCGGCCGGTTCGCCGGGCTCGACCTGCTGCCGGTCTGGCTGGCCATCCCCGCCTGTCTGCTGGTCGGCATGGCCATCGGCGTGGTCAACGGCTTCCTGATGCTGAAGCTGCGCGTCAACGGCTTCATCGCCACCCTGGGCATGCTCACCATGCTGCGCGGCCTCCATATCGGTATCACCGAGGGCAAGTCGATCACCGATGTCCCTGAGTCCTTCCGGTACTTGGGCAAGACCGACTGGCTGGGCGCCCCCGCCGCCGTCTGGATCTGTCTGGCGCTGTTCGCGATCGGCGGCGCGGCGCTGGCCTGGCTGCGGCACGGCCGTTCGCTGTACGCCATCGGCGGCAACCCGGAGGCGGCCCGTGCCGCCGGGATCCGGGTGGACCGGATCACCTGGATCGTGCTGGCCGTCGGCGGGCTGCTCGCGGCCTTCGCGGGCATCCTCTACACCGGCCACTACGGCTCGGTCGCGGCCACCCAGGGCAATGGCTGGATCTTCCAGGTCTTCGCCGCCGCGGTGATCGGAGGCATCAGCCTGAAGGGCGGGCGCGGCACGCTCTTCGGGGCGCTGACGGGCGTGCTGACCCTTCAGCTGGTGGTCAATGTGATGACGCTCGGGGGTGTGCCCGCGCTCTGGAACCAGTTCCTGAACGGCGCGATCATCATCGTCGCGCTGGTCATCTCGCGCTTCGCGAGCGGCGAGAAGCAGGACTGACCCTCCGGGGCGACTGAATCTCGCGGCGACTGACCCTCCGGGGCGCGAACGCCCCGGAGGCCGGTCCTCAGAGGGTGGATCTCAGCCACATCTCCACGCTGGCGATATGGACGGTCGCCCAGGACCGGGCCGCTTCGGCGTCCCGGTCCCTGAGCGCCGCCAGGATCGCCCGGTGCTCGTGGAGCGTACGGCTGACCGCGTCCTCCTGGGTCAGTCCGCGCCAGATCCTGGCCCGGGTGGTGGGCCCGGAGAGCCCGTCCAGGAGCGAGCAGAGCACCGAATTGCCCGACGACTGCACGATTCCCCGGTGGAACTCCAGATCGGCGGCGACCAGCTGCTCCACCGAGGGCCGCTCTCCCAGCGCGTCCAACTGGTCGCTCAACGCGTCCAGTTCGGCCTCGGTTATCCGCGTGCTCGCCAGCGCGGTGGCGGCCGGCTCCAGGATGCGCCGTACGGCCAGGAACTCCAGCACCGTGTCGTCCCGGTGGAAGTCCACGACAAAGCTGAGCGCCTCCAGCAGCAGCTGCGGATCGAGGCTGGTGACGTATGTGCCGTCACCCTGCCGTACGTCGAGGATGCGGATCAGCGACAGGGCGCGCACCGCCTCGCGCAGCGAGTTGCGGGACAGCCCCAGCTCGGCGGCGAGTTCGCTCTCCTTGGGGAGCCGGTCGCCCGGGCGCAGCGCGCCGGAGACGATCATTCCCTTGATCTTCTCGATGGCCTCGTCGGTGACAGCCATGGGGCGACCTCCATACATCCGATGTATCGGCCCCCATTATGCGTCCTGGGACGCCGAGGAGGGGCACTCCCGGCAGGGAGCGCCCCTCGGCTCGTACGCATGTGCCCGTAGCCCCGCTTCTCAGCTCCGCTCGCGGAGCAGCGTCCCGACCCGGTGGCGGATGTCCTCCGTGTCCAGACCGCGGATCGTCAGGGTCGTACGGCGGCGCAGTACGTCGTCCACCGTCTCGGCCCACTCGTGGTCCCGGGCGTAGACGACCTGCGCCCAGATCTCCGGGGCGTCCGGATGGATCCGCTCGCCCAGCGCCGGGTGCTCGTTCGCCAGCCGGACGATGTCGAAGGCCAGCGAGCCGTAGTGGGTGGCGAGATGGCGGGCGGTGTCCACCGCCATCGACGGGCCCGTACCGCCGCCGTCGATCAGCAGCCGGTGGGCGACCGCGTTCGGGCTGGCGATCCCGGGCAGCGGCAGCTTCTTGGGCAGCCGGGACACCGGCTCCATGCCCTGGCCGAGCGGATGGCCCGGCAGGGACTCCAGCTTGGCAAGCACCGTACGGCCGATATGGCGGAAGGTCGTCCACTTGCCGCCGGCGACCGACAGCATGCCGCCGCGGCCCTCGGTCACCACGGTCTCGCGCTTGGCCTTGGAGGTGTCGCCGGGACCGCCGGGCAGCACTCGCAGTCCCGCGAAGGAATAGGTGATCAGATCGCGGGTCAGCTGCTGGTCACGGACCGAGAACGCCGCCTCGTCCAGGATCTGGTGGATGTCCTTCTCGTTGACCGCCACCTCCCCGGGCTCGCCCTCGTACTCCTCGTCCGTCGTGCCGAGCAGCAGCATGTCCTCCCAGGGGAGGGCGAAGGTGATGCGGTACTTGTCTATCGGGGTCGCGAGCGCGGCCTTCCACGGGGCGGTGCGCCTGAGCACCAGATGCGCGCCCTTGGAGAGCCGGATGGAGGGCGCCGCGTCCGGGTTCTCCATCTTCCGCAGATGGTCGACCCAGGGACCGGTGGCGTTGAGTACGAGCCGGGCGTCGACGCCGAACTCCGTACCGTCCATCCGGTCCCTGAGCTCGGCGCCGGTCACCCGCCCCTGAGTGAAGCGCAATCCGGTGACCTCGGCGTGGTTGAGGACGGTGGCGCCCGAGTCGACGGCGGCGCGGACCGTCATCAGCGCCATCCGCGCGTCGTTCATCTGGTCGTCGCCGTAGACGGCCACGGCCTTCAGCTGGTCCGTACGCAGCTCGGGCACCGCCCGCCGCGCCTTGGCCGGGCTGATCACATGGCCGACACCGTCCCCGAACGCGGAGAGCGCCGAATAGGCGAAGACGCCCGCGCCGAGCTTCGCCGCGCCGTGCGGCCCGCCCTTGTAGACCGGCAGATAGAAGGTGAGCGGATTGGCCAGATGCGGTGCCACCTGCCGGGACACCGCACGGCGCTCGAAGTGGTTCTCCGCCACCAGCTTCACCGCGCCGGTCTGCAGATAGCGCAGCCCGCCGTGGAGGAGCTTCGAGGAGGCGGAGGAGGTGGCGCCGGCGAAGTCGCCGCCGTCCACCAGGGCCACCCGCAGTCCCGACTGGGAGGCGTGCCAGGCGGTGGAGATGCCCAGAATGCCGCCGCCGATCACCAGGAGGTCGTACGTCGCGTTGGACAGTTGATCCCGGGTCTCGGCGCGGGTCGGCAGGGAACCGCCGGCCGGGTGCGTCCCCAGTGCGGGAACGCGCTGCAGGGTGCTCATTCTTCACTCCTCTTCGGATCTCACCGGCTCACCGGCCTGACCGGGCCCAGGCCCTGTCCGGACCTGGTGGGACCTGGTCGGCCGACGGCCGGTCAGCTGTCGTCGTCGAGCCAGCCCATGGTGCGGTCGACGGCCTTGAGCCAGTTCTTGTACTCACGGGCGCGGGTGTCCGCGTCCATCCGGGGCGTCCACTCCGCCGCCCGGCGCCAGTTGGCGCGCAGCACGTCGGTGTTCGGCCAGAAGCCCACGGCGAGTCCCGCGGCGTAGGCGGCGCCGAGGCAGGTCGTCTCGGCGACCATCGGGCGCACCACGGGCGCGTCGAGGACGTCGGCGAGCGTCTGCATCAGCAGATTGTTGGAGGTCATTCCGCCGTCGACCTTGAGCGCGGTCAGTTCGACACCGGAGTCCTTCGTCATCGCGTCACTGATCTCACGGGTCTGCCAGGCCGTGGCCTCCAGGACCGCGCGGGCGATGTGCGCCTTGGTCACGTAACGGGTCAGACCGGCGATCACGCCCCGGGCGTCGGCGCGCCAGTGCGGTGCGAAGAGCCCCGAGAAGGCGGGGACGAAGTACGCGCCGCCGTTGTCCTCGACCGAGGACGCCAGGGTCTCGATCTCGGCCGCGGAGTTGATCAGGCCCATCTGGTCGCGCATCCACTGCACGAGCGCGCCGGTGATGGCGATCGAGCCCTCCAGCGCGTACACCGCCGGTTCGTCACCGATCCGGTAACCGACCGTCGTCAGCAGGCCGTTGTACGAGTTGACCGGCTTGTGCGCGGTGTTCATCAGCATGAACGTGCCGGTGCCGTACGTCGACTTGGCCTCGCCCTCGGCGAAACAGGTCTGGCCGAACAGCGCCGCCTGCTGGTCACCGAGCGCCGAGGCGACCGGAATGCCGTCCAGCGCACCGCCCTTGGCGTTCCCGTACACCTCGGCGGAGGAGCGGATCTCCGGCAGGATCGCGGCCGGGACCTCCATGGAGTCCAGGATCTTCGGGTCCCACGCCATGGTGTGCAGGTTCATCAGCATCGTGCGGGAGGCGTTGGTGACGTCCGTGACATGCACCCCGCCGTCGGTGCCGCCGGTCAGATTCCAGATGACCCAGGAATCCATGGTGCCGAAGAGGATGTCGCCGCGCTCGGCGCGCTCGCGCAGCCCCTCGACATTGTCGAGCAGCCAGCGGGCCTTCGGCCCCGCGAAGTAGCTCGCCAGCGGCAGGCCCGTCTCGCGGCGGAAGCGGTCCTGGCCGACATTGCGGCCGAGTTCGCGGCAGAGCGCGTCGGTGCGGGTGTCCTGCCAGACGATGGCGTTGTGGACGGGCTCGCCGGTGTTCTTGTCCCAGAGCAGGGTGGTCTCGCGCTGGTTGGTGATGCCGATCGCCTTCACATCGGCGGAGGTGATGCCCGCCTTCTCGATGGCACCGGCCACGACTTCCTGGACGTTCGTCCAGATCTCCGCGGCGTTGTGTTCCACCCAGCCGGGCCGGGGAAAGATCTGCTCGTGCTCCTTCTGGTCGACCGCGACGATACGGCCGTCCCGGTCGAAGACGATGCAGCGGCTGGAGGTGGTGCCCTGGTCGATGGCCGCGATGAACGGCCCCGTCCCGTGGGAGGAGGTTCCGGTGGTGGTGGTGTCGCTCACGGTGTCTGCTCCTGTTCGATGCGGGGGTGAAGGGGGCTTACACGAGGACCCAGTTGTAGTAACCGCCCGCCAGCGCGCCGCCGATCAGGGGCGCGACCACCGGGATCCAGGCGTACGTCCAGTCGGAGCCGCCCTTGTTCGGCAGCGGCAGGAGCGCGTGCACGATACGGGGGCCGAGGTCCCGGGCCGGGTTGATGGCGTAACCGGTGGGGCCGCCCAGCGAGAGACCGATGCCCACCACGACGAACGAGGTGATCAGCACACCGAGCGTGCCGAGGCCGTTGCCCGCGTTGTTCAGGCCCTGTGTGAGGATCGCGATGACCAGGACGAAGGTGGCGATGATCTCCGTCAGTACGTTCTGCAGTGGGTTCCGCACCTCGGGTCCGGTGGAGAAGACGCCGAGCACGGGACCCGCGTCGGGCGCCGTCTTCTGGTCCACGAGCCCTTCGACCGCGGGCTGCGCCGCGAGGATCTCCGGGTCGGTCAGATGAGCCTTGAACTGGCCCATGTAGGCCACCCACACCAGGAAGGCGCCGATCATCGCGCCCAGCATCTGGGAGCCGACATAGAGCGGGACATCGCCCCACTTGATGCCGCCCTCGATCGCGAGACCGATCGTGACCGCGGGGTTGAGCAGGGCGCCGGAGATGGGGGCGGACAGATACGCGCCGACCATGACGGCGAAGCCCCAGCCGAAGCTGATGGCGACCCAGCCCGCGTTGAGAGCCTTGGAACGCTTGAGAACGACGCCTGCGACCACGCCGCCACCGAGGAGGATCAGCAGGGCGGTGCCCGTGACCTCACCTATGAAGATGTCGAAGTTGGACACCCGAGACTCCTTCGTCCAGGGAAAGACAAACCGCCGGCTCACACCAGTGGTCCGCGCCCTCGGGCGAGGGCTACCGGCCCTTGGCGTTGTCACACACTAACTTGTATTGCCGGTAAGTGTTCGACAATGCCGACCGTTGAACGGCAGTTTTGTCCTGTGGTGCAGCGTCGTCAAGGGTTCAGTGGCCGAAACCTCGATCAGTACCGATGATCCGGCATACGGTTCAAAACCGCCCGGCGCCGATGTCCCTGGACACCGCGCGGGCGCATTCACGGACCGCCGCGACCAGCTCGGAGCGGAGTTCGCCGGCCGGGCAGAGCCGCTCGACCGCGCCGGTGATGGCGATGGCGCCCACCGGCATCCGCCGCCGGTCGTGAATGGGGGCGGCCACCGCCGCCACGCCCTCCCAGGTCTCCTCGATGTCCGCGGCCCAGCCGCGCGCCCTGACCAGATCGAGCACCGATTCGAACTCCGCCAGACCGGTGATCGTCCGCGGTGTGAAGTCCTTGCGGTCGCCCTCCACCGCCTCGGTGTGCGCCACCGGGTCGTAGGCCGAGAGCACCTTCCCCAGCGCGGTGGAGTGCAGCGGCTGCATGGCGCCCACCTCAAGCACCTGCCGGCTGTCGTCCGGGCGGAAGACATGGTGGACGATCAGGACGCCCTGCTGGTGCACGACCCCCAGATGAACGCTCTCACCGCTGGACCTGGCCAGATCGTCCGTCCAGACCAGGGCGCGCGAGCGCAGCTCGTGCACGTCCAGATAGCTGTTGCCGAGGCGCAGCAGCTCGGCCCCCAGCTGGTAGCGGCCCGAGGCGGCGTCCTGTTCGACGAAGCCCTCGGCCTGGAGGGTGCGCAGGATGCCGTGCGCGGTGCCCTTGGCCAGCCCGACCGCGGAGGCGATCTCGGACAGGCCGAGCCGGCGCTCGCCGCCCGCGAGCAGCCGCAGCATCGCCGCCGCCCGCTCCAGCGACTGGATGTTCTTCGCCATCGGACCCGGACCTCCACTACGTTCGACAATGCTGAACACTATCGGTCGATGCCGACCTTCTCTCTCCATCGAGAGGATCTGTCAAGACCGCGCGCCCCGGATCTTCCCGTGGAAAGGATGCCGTCCGCCCGCTGGGATGCCGCACCGGAACGCGGCGCACCCGGCTACGCTGGCCGGGTGCGCCCCCCGACAGGTGGCGCAAAGCCGACAGCCGTCGCAGCCCCGGGAGTATTTTCATGGCCTCGTCGCCGAGCCCCTCCACCGACAGCCGGACCCGTATCGAAGCCCTTCGTGAGGCGCTCGCCACCCGTGTGGTGGTCGCCGACGGCGCGATGGGCACGATGCTCCAGGCGCAGGACCCCACCCTTGAGGACTTCCAGGACCTCGAAGGCTGCAACGAGGTCCTCAACATCACGCGCCCGGACATCGTCCGCAACGTGCACAAGGAGTACTTCGCGGTCGGCGTGGACTGCGTGGAGACGAACACCTTCGGCGCCAACCACTCGGCGGCGAACGAGTACGACATCGCCCACCGGATCGTGGAACTGTCCGAGGCCGGCGCCCGCATCGCCCGTGAGGTCGCCGACGAGTTCACCGCCGAGGACGGCCGCCAGCGCTGGGTGCTCGGCTCGGTGGGCCCCGGCACCAAGCTGCCCTCGCTCGGCCACATCGCGTACGACGTCCTGCGCGACGGCTACCAGCGGAACGCCGAGGGCCTGCTCGCCGGGGGCGCCGACGCCCTGATCGTGGAGACCACGCAGGACCTCCTCCAGACCAAATCGAGCCTCATCGGTGCCCGCCGCGCGATGGACGCGCTTGGCGTGAACGTGCCGCTGATCTGTTCGCTCGCCTTCGAGACGACGGGCGTCATGCTGCTCGGCTCCGAGATCGGCGCCGCGCTCACCGCCCTGGAACCGCTCGGCATCGACCTCATCGGCCTCAACTGCTCCACCGGCCCGGCCGAGATGAGCGAGCACCTGCGCTACCTGGCCCGCCACTCGCGTACGCCGCTGATGTGCATGCCGAACGCCGGCCTGCCCGTACTGACCAAGGACGGCGCCCACTTCCCCCTCGACCCGGAGGGCCTGGCGGAGGCCCAGGAAGCGTTCGTCAACGACTACGGGCTGTCCCTGATCGGCGGCTGCTGCGGTACGACGCCCGAGCATCTGCGGCAGGTGGTCGAGCGGGCCCGCGAGCTCACCCCCGCCGTCCGCGAGCCGCGTCCCGAGCCCGGCGCCGCCTCGCTCTACCAGACCGTGCCGTTCCGCCAGGACACCTCGTACCTGGCCATCGGCGAGCGGACGAACGCCAACGGGTCGAAGAAGTTCCGCGAGGCCATGCTGGAGGGCCGCTGGGACGACTGTGTGGAGATGGCCCGCGACCAGATCCGCGAGGGCGCGCACATGCTCGACCTCTGTGTCGACTACGTGGGCCGCGACGGCGTCGCCGACATGAAGGAGCTGGCCGGCCGGTTCGCCACCGCCTCCACCCTCCCCATCGTCCTGGACTCCACCGAGCTGCCCGTGCTGCGGGCCGGTCTGGAGATGCTCGGCGGACGCGCCGTCATCAACTCGGTCAACTACGAGGACGGCGACGGGCCCGAGTCCCGCTTCACCAAGGTCACCGAACTCGCCGTCGAGCACGGTGCCGCCCTGATCGCGCTCACCATCGACGAGGAGGGCCAGGCCCGCACCGTCGAGAACAAGGTCGCCATCGCCGAACGCCTCATCGCCGACCTCACCGGCAACTGGGGGGTGAACGAGTCCGACATCCTGATCGACGTTCTGACCTTCACCATCTGCACCGGCCAGGAGGAGTCCCGGGGCGACGGCATCGCCACCATCGGGGCGATCCGCGAGCTCAAGAAGCGCCACCCGGACGTACAGACCACCCTCGGCCTGTCCAACATCTCCTTCGGCCTCAACCCGGCCGCCCGTATCGTCCTGAACTCGGTCTTCCTCGACGAGTGCGTCAAGGCCGGACTCGACTCGGCGATCGTGCACGCCTCCAAGATCCTGCCCATCGCCCGGCTGGAGGAAGAGCAGGTCAAGGCCGCCCTGGACCTCGTCTACGACCGGCGGGCCGAGGGCTACGACCCCCTCCAGAAGCTGATGGCGCTCTTCGAGGGCGTCAACATGAAGTCGATGAAGGCGGGCCGTGCCGAGGAACTCCTCGCCCTGCCGCTGGACGAGCGCCTCCAGCGCCGCATCATCGACGGCGAGAAGAACGGCCTGGAGGCCGACCTCGACGAGGCCCTTCAGGACACCCCGGCCCTCGACATCGTCAACAACACGCTGCTCGAAGGCATGAAGGTGGTCGGCGAGCTGTTCGGCTCCGGCCAGATGCAGCTGCCGTTCGTGCTCCAGTCCGCCGAGGTCATGAAGTCCGCGGTGGCCTACCTGGAGCCGCACATGGAGAAAACCGATGACGAGGGCAAGGGCACCATCGTGCTCGCCACCGTCCGGGGCGACGTCCATGACATCGGCAAGAACCTCGTCGACATCATCCTCTCCAACAACGGCTACAACGTCGTCAACCTGGGCATCAAGCAGCCCGTCTCCGCGATCCTGGAGGCCGCCGAGGAGCACCGGGCGGATGTCATCGGCATGTCCGGTCTGCTGGTGAAGTCGACCGTGATCATGAAGGAGAACCTGGAAGAGCTCAATCAGCGGCAGATGGCCGCCGATTACCCGGTGATCCTCGGTGGCGCGGCGCTGACCCGGGCCTATGTCGAGCAGGATCTGCACGAGATCTACGAGGGCGAAGTCCGCTACGCGCGCGACGCGTTCGAGGGACTGCGGCTGATGGACGCCCTGATCTCCGTCAAGCGCGGCGTCCCCGGCGCCGTCCTGCCCGAGCTGAAGCAGCGCCGGGTCAAGGCCAGGCCCCGGACGGAGGCCGAGGAGCGGCCGGAGGAGGGCGCGGCACGCTCGGACGTCGCCGTCGACAACCCCGTCCCGACGCCGCCGTTCTGGGGCACCCGCGTGGTCAAGGGCATCCAGCTCAAGGAGTACGCGTCCTGGCTGGACGAGGGCGCGCTCTTCAAGGGCCAGTGGGGGCTGAAGGAGGCCCGCAAGGGCGGCCCCAGCTACGAGGAGCTGGTGGAGAGCGAGGGCCGGCCCCGGCTGCGTGGCTGGCTGGAGCAGCTGCACACCCAGAACATGCTGGAAGCCGCCGTCGTCTACGGCTACTTCCCCTGCGTGTCCAAGGGCGACGACCTGATCCTGCTGAACGACGACGGTTCCGAGCGCACCCGCTTCACCTTCCCGCGCCAGCGCCGTGGCCGCCGCCTCTGCCTGGCGGACTTCTTCCGCCCGGAGGAGTCCGGCGAGACGGATGTGGTCGGCCTCCAGGTCGTCACCGTCGGCTCGAAGATCGGTGAGGCGACCGCGGAGCTGTTCGAGGCCAACTCCTACCGCGACTATCTGGAGCTGCACGGGCTCTCCGTCCAGCTCGCCGAGGCGCTCGCCGAGTACTGGCACGCCCGGGTCCGCTCCGAGCTGGGCTTCGCCGGCGAGGACCCGTCCGAGGTCGAGGACATGTTCGCCCTGAAGTACCGGGGCGCCCGCTTCTCGCTCGGCTATGGCGCCTGCCCCGATCTGGAGGACCGGGCGAAGATCGCGGAGCTGCTGGAGCCGGAGCGGATCGGCGTCCAGCTCTCGGAGGAGTTCCAGCTCCACCCCGAGCAGTCCACCGACGCCATCGTGATCCACCACCCCGAGGCGAAGTACTTCAACGCTCGCTGAGGTCCGGCCCCCACAGCGGTCCCTGAGACCGCCGCCGCCGCGCCCGCGCCGGGCCCTCGGTTCCCCTCCGCGGGGCCGACCGGCGCGAGCGGCGGAGGAGTCGTACACTTATCGGTCCAGTGCAGGCCGGTCGCCTGTCCCGGAGGGGCAACCCCGCGGGCAAGGTGACCGGCCTTCTCGTCCCTCATGGAGGTGTGCCGGATGACCAGTACGGTCCCCGCGTCCCTGACCCGAATGGCCGATGGCTCCGCCCTCCAGGCCGTCCTTCTCGACATGGACGGCACCCTGGTCGACACCGAGGGATTCTGGTGGGAGGCCGAGGTGGAGGTCTTCAAGGCCCTCGGGCACGTCCTCGACGAGACCTGGCGCGAAGTGGTGGTCGGCGGGCCCATGACCCGCAGCGCGAGCTTCCTCATCGAGGCCACCGGCGCCGCCATCACCCTCGCCGAGCTGACCGTACTGCTCAACGACACCTTCGAGGACCGGATCGGGCGCGACCTGCCCCTGATGCCCGGCGCGAACCGGCTGCTCACCGAACTGGCCGCCCACGAGGTGCCCACCGCCCTGGTCTCCGCCTCGCACCGGCGCATCATCGACCGGGTGCTGGCCTCCCTCGGCCCCGAGAACTTCACGCTCACCGTGGCGGGCGACGAGGTGCCCCGTACCAAGCCGCACCCCGACCCGTATCTGCTCGCCGCGCGGGGCCTGGGCGCCGATCCGGCGCGCTGCGCCGTCATCGAGGACACGGCCACCGGTGTGGCCGCCGCCGAGGCCGCCGGCTGCCGGGTGGTCGCCGTACCCTCCGTCGCGCCGATCGCCCCGGCGGCCGGCCGGACGATCGTCGGCTCGCTCGAAGAGGTCGATCTGGTATTCCTCCACCGTTTGATGACACACGGACACTGAACCGCGTACTCAGCGTCGCGACGGAATGCCGAACGGAAACTCTCGGCATTGGCGCGGATATTTTCCGTGACCTTCACCGACCGCAATCCTGGGCGCTCTCAAACACCGTGGAAGTGACCTTTATCACGCGCCTGCGCGTCGACAGGGGAGAGCGGGGCTGATCCAAACCGCTCCGAGGTGGGGTTCCCTGTGCCCTTGTGTCCCGGTTTATAGACCGGTGTGTGAATCATTCCGCGGCCCGGATATCCACGCGCCGCTATTTCCGATCACTGTGTGATTACGTTTCAGATCGGGCCCGGTCCGGCATTCCCGGAGCCTCCGACTAATCTCGTCGCGAGCACTTCGCCGCTTCAACGACGTGTCCCGACGACTCACCAAGTCGCCACGCACACAGGACCGATCGCCCTGTATCCCGGCCCGATCGCATCTGCCCCGAACGGGTGGGCGCGGCGGAGTCTCCCATTTGCACCGCTGTATCTCAGTGCCGGATGAGGGAGTACGTCCAGGATGAACCGCAAGACTTTGGCGCTGTCGGCCGTGATCGGCCTGCTTGCGCCCGTGCTCGCCGGTTGCGGTGGCTCGGACGGTGGCTCCGGCGGCGAGGCCATTGTCGTGGGCACCACGGACCAGTACATCGCGACGGACGAGGCCATCGCCCCGCTGGACCCGGCCGCCGCGTACGACACCGGTTCCTGGAACGTCCTCCGCCAGACCATCCAGACGCTGATGCACGTCCCGCGCGGTGGCGGCAAGCCGACCCCGGACGCCGCCTCCAAGTGCGCGTTCACGGACCGGGCGAACGAGAGCTACCGCTGCACGCTGCGCGAGGGGCTGAAGTTCGCCGGCGGCGACCCCATCACGGCCGACGATGTGAAGTACTCCCTTGAGCGAGTCCTGAAGATCAACGACCCCAGCGGTGTGGCCGGTCTGCTGACCAACATCGACACGATGGAGAGCGACGGCGCCCGCGAGATCGTCTTCCATCTCAAGACGCCCGACGCGACCTTCCCGTACAAGCTTTCCACGCCGCCGGCCGGCATCGTCAGCAAGAAGGACTACGAGCCGACGAAGCTCCGCAAGGGCTTCGACGTGTCCGGCTCCGGCCCGTACACCTTCAAGGCGGAGGTCAAGGGTGACACCGTCACCAAGGCGACCTTCACCAAGAACGCCGACTACACGGGCGATCTGAACATCCAGAACAACAAGGTCGAGCTGCAGCCCTTCAAGGACGCGGACGACATGGGCAAGGCGCTCGACGACGGCGACATCGACGTGATGACCCGCGCCATGACGCCCGAGCAGGTCAAGACGATGGTCGAGAATCCCAAGGAAGGCATCCAGCTCACCGAGATGCCGGGTCTGGAGATCCGTTACCTCGGCTTCGACACCGACGCCCCCACGGTCAAGGAGAAGGCCGTCCGCCAGGCCATGGCGTACACCATCGACCGCGGCGACCTGGTCACCAAGGTGTACGGCGGGGTGGCCGAGCCGCTGTACTCGCTCATCCCGTCGAGCATCGCCACGCACACCAACTCGTTCTTCAACAAGTACGGCGACCGCAACCTCCCCAAGGCCGCCGCCCTGCTGGAGAACGCCGGGATCCAAACCCCCGTGAAGCTTTCGCTGAACTACACCACCGATCACTACGGCGAGGCGACGGCGAAGGAGTTCGAGACCCTCAAGGACCAGCTCAACAGCAGCAAGCTGTTCGACGTCTCCATCAAGGGCGAGGAGTGGAAGAGCTTCCGTCCGAACCAGATCAAGGGTGACTACTCGGTCTACGGCATGGGATGGTTCCCCGACTTCCCGGACCCGGACAGCTATGTCGCGCCCTTCCTGGACAAGGACAACTTCCTCAACACGCCCTACAACAACGCCAGACTGCGCGGTGAGCTGATTCCGCAGTCGCGCCGTGAGGCCGACCGCAGCGCCGCGACGAAGACCTTCAGCCAGATCCAGGACATCGTCGCCGACGACGTGCCGGTGCTGCCGCTCTGGCAGGGCAAGCAGTACGTCGCCTCGCGCGATGACATCGCGGGTGTGGAGTGGGCGGTCAACTCCTCGGCGGAACTGCTCCTCTGGGAGCTCCGCCGCGGCCCCGGCGCGTCCTGACCTCCCGGACCACCGGAACATCCCGAACAGCGGTCCGGGCGCGGGGGGGGGGGCCCCCCCCGCCGGCCCGGGGCGGGGCGGGGGCCCCCCCCCCCCCAGGGGGGCCCGGGGGCCC
>NZ_JBHTZS010000007.1:0-203067 GCF_042790125.1 Streptomyces scopuliridis | reverse complement strand
AACTGCTCGTCTGGTACGCCCGCGGCGCCCCCGGCGCTTCGTCCCCCCCCGGCCCACCGCAACTTCCCTAACCGCGGCCCGCCGGGGTGGGCGCGCCCCCCGCGGCCGGACAGGTCAAGGGCGGCGGACCGCCGCCGTCACTGGGCGCCGGGGCGCACCAGCCCGCTCTCGTACGCGTACACCGCGGCCTGCACCCGGTCGCGCAGCCCCAGCTTGGTCAGCACATGGCCCACATGCGTCTTGACCGTGGTCTCGCTGACGAAGAGATCCGCCGCGATCTCCGCGTTGGACAGCCCCCGGGCGACCAGCTTGAGCACCTCGACCTCGCGGTCGGTCAGCGTGTGCAGCGTGTCGGGCACCGGCTCCTCGCCGGACGGCAGATGATCCGCGTACTTGTCGAGCAGCCGGCGCGTGATGCTGGGCGCCAGCATCGCCTCACCCGCCGCGACCACCCGGATCGCCTGCACCAGCTCAATGGCGGGCGCGTCCTTGAGCAGAAAGCCGCTGGCCCCCGCGCGCAGCGCCTCCACCACGTACTCGTCGAGATCGAAGGTCGTCAGGACCAGCACCTTCGCCGGACCGTCCCGGCCGGGGCCGGTGATCTGGCGTGTCGCCTCCACCCCGTCCATCCGGGGCATCCGGATGTCCATCAGCACCACATCGGGCTGCAGCGCGCGGACCTGGTCGATGGCCTGGAGGCCGTCCCCGGCCTCGCCGACGACCGCGATGTCCTGCTCGGCCTCCAGGATCATCCGGAAGCCGGTGCGCAGCAGCGGCTGGTCATCGACCAGTAGGACGCGGACAGTCACAGGGAACTCCTTCACTAGACCGGCCCCATTCTGCCCTGGCCGCCCCCTCGCGACTCCGCCGGGCGCCGCGGCCCCCTCGCCCCGTCCTACGCGCTCCCCGGCACGCCGACCGTCAGCGGATAGACCGGAGGCGTACCACCGAATTCCGGGCAGAGCGCCTGATGGTCGCACCAGCCGCACAGCTTGGTGGGACGCGGCCGCCAGTCACCCGTCTCCGTGGCCAGCCTGATCGCCTCCCAGAGCGCCAGCAGCTTGCGCTCCACCCGCTCCAGATCGGCCTCCACCGGGTCGTACGTGATGACCTCCCCGCTGCCCAGATACACCAGCTGGAGCCGGCGCGGCACCACCCGCTTCAGCCGCCAGATCACCAGCGCGTAGAACGACATCTGGAACCGCGCCCCGTCCGCGTACTCGGGACGGGGGGCCTTGCCCGTCTTGTAGTCGACGATCCGCACCTCGCCCGTGGGCGCCACATCGACGCGGTCGATCACCCCGCGCAGCCGCAGCCCCGACTCCAGCTCCGTCTCGACGAACAGCTCCCGCTCGGCCGGCTCCAGCCGGGTCGGGTCCTCCAGCGAGAACCACCGCTCGACCAGCCGCTCCGCCTCCGCCAGCCAGCCCGCCAGCCGCTCGCCGCCGGCGTCCTGCGCGAACAGCTCGGCCAGCTCGGGACGGGACTCCAGCAACCGGTCCCACTGGCCGGGGATCAGCGCCTTCGCCCGGGGCGCCGTACGCTCCACGGCCGGCGCGTCGAAGAGCCGCTCCAGCACGGCATGGACGAGCGTGCCGCGGGTCGCCGCCTCGCTGGGCTTCTCCGGCAGCTTGTCGATCACCCGGAACCGGTACAGCAGAGGGCACTGCATGAAGTCGCTCGCACGCGACGGCGACAGCGACGCCGGCGGTCCGCCCGGCGGCGAAGTGGGCGGCGTGCTCGGCGAAGTGGGCGGCAGGCTCGTACTCATGACGCAGACCCTATGACCCGACACCGACAGCGATCCGAATACCATCGACCACAGAGCCTTCGCACCGCATGACCGAGCGAGCGACGCTGCCGACGAAGGGAACCCGTGAAAGAGGACGACGAGCGCGGCGAGAGCAAGCCGTCGCAGCCCGGCAAGGGGGATACGGGCCCCGACGGTA
Organism: Streptomyces scopuliridis; assembly: GCF_042790125.1. Taxonomy (GTDB): domain Bacteria; phylum Actinomycetota; class Actinomycetes; order Streptomycetales; family Streptomycetaceae; genus Streptomyces; species Streptomyces scopuliridis_A. The sequence continues at coordinate 201,118 of NZ_JBHTZS010000007.1, read as the reverse complement.
AGCCAGCGCGCCGCGAAGACCCAGGCGGTGGCATTCTCATGGGCCGCCCCTTCGGCGTGCCGGTGTACGTCGCCCCGAGCTGGTTCCTGGTGGCCGCGCTCATCACCTGGATCTTCGGCGGCCAGCTGGAGCGGGTCCTCCCGGAGCTGGGCGGCCTGCGCTATCTGCTGGCGCTCTTCTTCGCCGTCGCCTTCTACGCCTCCGTACTCGTCCATGAACTGGCCCATACGGTCGCCGCGCTGCGCTTCAAGCTGCCGGTGCGCCGGATCCAGCTCCAGTTCTTCGGCGGCGTCTCCGAGATCGAGAAGGAGTCCGAGACCCCGGGCCGCGAATTCATCCTGGCCTTCGTCGGGCCACTGCTCTCGCTGGTGCTCTCCGGGATCTTCTACCTCGGCCTGCTGGCCGTCGAGCCCGGTACGGTCCCCGGCGTCCTGCTCGCGGGGCTGATGGTCTCCAATCTGATCGTCGCCGCCTTCAATCTGCTTCCCGGCCTTCCGCTGGACGGCGGCCGGATGCTGCGCGCGGTCGTCTGGAAGATCACCGGCAAGCCGATGAGCGGCACCGTCGCCGCCGCCTGGGTCGGCCGGGCGCTCGCCGTCGCCGTACTGATCGGGCTGCCGCTCCTCACCCGTACGGGCGCTCTGGGCACCTCGGCCAGGAACGCCGGCGGCATGGAGACCGTCACCGACGCGCTGCTCGCCGCCATCCTCGCCGCGATCATCTGGACCGGCGCGGGCAACAGCCTGCGGATGGCCAGGCTCCGCGAACACCTCCCCGAACTCCAGGCCCGCGCCCTCACCCGGCGCGCGGTCCCGGTCGAGTCCTCCACCCCGCTCTCCGAGGCGCTGCGCCGGGCCAACGAGGCGGGCGCCCGCGCCCTGGTCGTCGTCGACGGCCACGGCGACCCGACGGCCCTGGTCAGGGAGTCCGCGATCGTCGGCGTACCGCAGCACCGCCGCCCCTGGGTCGCGGTCAGCGGCCTCGCCCAGGACCTCACGGAGGGCATGAAGGTCCCCGCCGACCTGGCGGGGGAGGCCCTGCTGGAGCGCCTCAGGGCCAGCCCCGCGACGGAGTACCTGGTGCTGGAGGAGACGGGCGAGATCTACGGGGTCCTGTCGACCGCCGATGTCGAACGGGCCTTTGTCGCGGCGATGGCCCGCCCCCAGGGGAACTGACGGCCGCCCGCCGGGCGAACCGAGCCCCGGGAAAAAGCGGCTAAGCTTCAAACATGTCCGAACCGACCGGTGCCGCCCGTCGTCGCGGCCCCTTCAAGGTCGGGGACCAGGTTCAGCTCACCGACCCCAAGGGACGCCACTACACCTTCACGCTCGAAGCCGGGAAGAATTTCCACACCCACAAAGGGTCCTTCCCGCACGACGAGCTGATCGGTGCTCCCGAGGGCAGTGTTGTCCGTACCACGGGAAACGTCGCCTATCTCGCGCTGCGCCCCCTGCTCCCCGACTATGTCCTGTCCATGCCCCGCGGCGCCGCGGTGGTTTACCCGAAGGACGCCGGCCAGATCCTGGCCTTCGCCGACATCTTCCCCGGCGCACGCGTCGTCGAGGCGGGCGTGGGCTCCGGTTCGCTCAGCAGTTTCCTGCTGCGCGTCATCGGGGACCAGGGCATGCTGCACTCCTACGAGCGCCGCCAGGACTTCGCCGACATCGCCCGGCAGAACGTGGAGCGCTACTTCGGCGAGCCGCACCCCGCCTGGCAGCTGACGGTCGGTGACCTTCAGGACAACCTGTCCGACACGGACGTCGACCGCGTGATCCTGGACATGCTCGCCCCCTGGGAGTGCGTCGAGGCCGTCTCCAAGGCGCTGGTGCCCGGCGGCATCCTCTGCGCCTATGTCGCGACGACCACCCAACTCGCCCGCACCGTCGAGACGATCAGGGAGTTCGGCACGTTCAACGAGCCGGCCGCCTGGGAGTCGATGATCCGCAACTGGCATGTCGAGGGCCTCGCCGTACGGCCGGACCACCGGATGATCGGCCACACCGGCTTCCTGGTGACCGCCCGTCGGCTCGCGGACGGCGTCGAGCCGCCGCTGCGCCGCCGCCGTCCCGCCAAGGGCGCGTACGGCGACGACTACGACGGTCCGGGCAGCGGCAGCGGCTCGCGCGGCTGACCGCGTCGGGACCCCGTCCTGCCAACACCGCGACAGCGCCGCCGAGTTCCCGTCCGCAACGGGGGAACTCGGCGGCTCTTTCTTTACGTTGGTCTAACGGACCCCGCTGTTCCGCCGCACTGTGACGTGTGGCACGATGCTGTCTCCCTCCCACCGTTGGTTATTCGCCGGCGCCCCCTTCACAGGAGACACTCCGCGTGCAGCTCTCCGACGCTCCGGACCTCGCGCACACCCGGCCGCGCCCCGTGCACTGGCTCGCGACGGCCACCGCGATGGCCGGTGTCGTGGCCCTGGCGGGTCTGCTCCAGCCCGGCGCCGCCACGGCGTCCCAGTCGGGCTCGGGATCCCCGAAGGCCGCGGCCCCCGACCAGGCTCCGCTGCCCGCCCCCGACCCCTCCGGCGTGGACTTCCCGCTGGAGTGCGGGGGAGTGGGCACGGCCCTCGCGAAGCAGTCCTCCGGCGATCTCGACGGGGACGGCAACCCGGAGACCGTGGCGGTCGTCCACTGCGCGGCCGGCTCCGGTACCCCGCCCAACGGCGTGTACGTCCTCACCAGGAGCGGCGGCGAGGGCGAGCCGGCCAGGATCGTGGCGACACTGGTGGACCCGAAGGACAAGCTCATCGTCGGCCCCGACTTCGCGGTACGCGACGGGGAGATCATCGCGACCCTGCTCGGCTACTCGGGGCCCACGGTCCCCAGCTGCTGTCCCGACGAGGAGCAGCGGGTCTCCTGGCGATGGCAGAACGGCGCGTTCGTACGCGGCGAGCGGCCCGTCGCGCGGAGTGTGTGAAAGATCACCTCACCGGGTGGCGCCGGGCGACGGGCCGTGACAGACGGTTACGCCGCGTCGGGGCCGTACACCTCGACCTGGTCCGTCACACGGCGTACATGAATGCAGTCACCGGGGCACTCCTTGGCGGAGTCGACCACGTCACGCAGCAGGGGCAGCGGTACGCGCGTGGTGGCGCCCGGGGCCTGGAGAAGCTCGTCGTCCGGGCTCTTCACATAGGCCAGTCCGTCGATGTCCAGCTCGAACACATCAGGGGCGTATTGCGCGCAGATCCCGTCCCCGGTGCAGAGATCCTGGTCGATCCAGACCTCCAGCGGCTCACCGTTCTCGGTGACGCCTTCGGCGGGAGCCTCCTGCTGCACGGTCATCTCTCCTGACGTTTACCTCGCCGGGCAGCGCATTATGGAGTAAGTCGCGGCGGCCCTGACGGGTGTTGAACGCCTCGACGATACAACCGACAGCTTTCCGATGTTCCTGGGTGGGTATTCCCCTGGCGTGAGGGAGGGCGCAAGGGTGAAGATCGGACCTACCCCGACAGTCTTTGTGATCTAGGGGTTTCAATCATCACCCACCCAGGTAGGGTCAGGAAGCGTCCAGCTCCCCTTGGAGGAGGTGAGGACCGTGGCAGCCCACGACGACGACATCAACCGCGGCATCCGGCCCGGGCGGGGGTCCGAAGACCCAGCCGGCCAGGTTGCCTATCTCGAGCAGGAAATCGCCGTCCTGCGACGTAAGCTCGCCGACTCTCCGCGGCACACGAGGATTCTCGAAGAGCGGATCGTCGAGTTGCAGACGAATCTCGCGGGTGTGTCCGCACAGAACGAGCGGCTCGCCAATACGCTCCGTGAGGCCCGCGATCAGATCGTGGCCCTCAAGGAGGAGGTCGACCGGCTCGCTCAGCCGCCGGCCGGTTTCGGTGTCTTCCTGCAGGCCAATGAGGACGGCACGGCCGATATCTTCACCGGGGGCCGCAAGCTCCGGGTGAATGTCAGCCCCGGCGTCGAGCTCGACGAGCTCAGGCGCGGCCAGGAAGTCATGCTCAACGAGGCGCTCAATGTGGTCGAGGCCATGGAGTTCGAGCGCGCCGGGGACATCGTCACCCTCAAGGAGATCCTTGAGGACGGCGAGCGCGCCCTGGTGATCGGGCACACCGACGAGGAACGGGTGGTGCGGCTCGCCGAGCCGCTGCTGGACATCACCGTCCGTCCCGGCGACGCCCTCCTGCTCGAACCCCGCTCCGGCTATGTCTATGAAGTGGTTCCCAAGAGCGAGGTCGAGGAGCTTGTCCTCGAAGAGGTTCCGGACGTCGATTACGACAAGATCGGCGGTCTGGGCGGCCAGATCGAGATGATCCGCGACGCGGTCGAGCTTCCGTACCTCCACCCGGACCTCTTCAAGGAGCACGAACTGCGACCGCCGAAGGGCATCCTGCTCTACGGCCCGCCCGGCTGCGGCAAGACACTGATCGCCAAGGCCGTGGCGAACTCCCTCGCCAAGAAGGTCGCCGAGGTGACCGGCCGGCCCGCGGGGAAGAGCTACTTCCTCAACATCAAGGGTCCCGAGCTGCTCAACAAGTACGTCGGTGAGACCGAGCGCCATATCCGCCTGGTCTTCCAGCGTGCCCGGGAGAAGGCGGGCGAGGGCACACCCGTCATCGTCTTCTTCGACGAGATGGAATCCCTCTTCCGCACCCGCGGATCCGGTGTCAGCTCGGACGTGGAGAACACCATCGTCCCCCAGCTGCTCGCCGAGATCGACGGTGTGGAGGGCCTGGAGAACGTCATCGTCATCGGCGCCTCCAACCGCGAGGACATGATCGACCCCGCGATCCTGCGGCCCGGCCGACTCGATGTGAAGATCAAGATCGAGCGTCCGGACGCGGAGGCCGCGAAGGACATCTTCGCGAAGTACCTGACGCCCTCGCTGCCGCTGCACGTGGACGATGTCTCCGAGCACAACGGCTCCAAGGAGGCGGCGGCTCACGGGATGATCCAGTCCGTCGTGGAGCAGATGTACGCGGAGTCCGAGGAGAACCGCTTCCTTGAGGTCACGTACGCGAACGGCGACAAGGAAGTTCTCTATTTCAAGGACTTCAACTCCGGTGCGATGATCCAGAACATTGTCGACCGGGCGAAGAAGATGGCCATCAAGGCATTCCTCGACCACGACCAGAAGGGTCTCCGGGTCTCCCATCTCCTCCAGGCTTGTGTGGATGAGTTCAAGGAGAACGAGGACCTGCCGAACACCACGAACCCGGACGACTGGGCCCGTATCTCCGGTAAGAAGGGCGAGCGGATTGTCTTCATCCGTACCCTGGTGACCGGAAAGCAGGGCGCGGACACCGGACGCTCCATCGATACGGTGGCGAACACCGGTCAGTACCTGTAGAGCGCGGACCGGCTGCGGATGTCCGGAAGGGCATCCGCAGCCGGTTGCTTTTCCACGTACCTTCCACCACACCAGGCCAATGACGGAAATGATCTCCCCACCGGCGCAGAGGCGTTCTAGGCTCTTTCGTACCGCCGCGTCGCGCAGTGCGGGGCCGGGCACCGCACACGCACACGCACCGGAGAGACAGCGGTACTTGAGCAGCGCTTCCGGAGGGGAGCGCCGCCGGGCAAGGAGGGCCGCATGACCGTACGGCGAGTAATGGGCATCGAGACGGAGTACGGCATCTCCGTTCCGGGTCACCCGAACGCCAATGCCATGCTCACCTCGTCCCAGATCGTCAACGCGTACGCGGCGGCGATGCACCGGGCGCGACGCGCCCGCTGGGATTTCGAGGAAGAGAATCCGCTGCGGGACGCCCGTGGCTTCGACCTCGCCCGCGAGACGGCCGATTCCAGTCAGCTCACCGACGAGGACATCGGCCTGGCCAATGTGATTCTCACGAATGGCGCGCGGCTGTACGTCGACCACGCCCACCCGGAATACAGCTCTCCCGAGATCACGAATCCGCGCGACGCCGTCCTCTGGGACAAGGCGGGCGAGCGCATCATGGCCGAGGCCGCGGAACGCGCGGCCCAGCTTCCGGGCGCCCAGCCGATCCATCTGTACAAGAACAACACCGACAACAAGGGCGCTTCCTACGGCACGCACGAGAACTATCTGATGAAGCGGGAAACCCCCTTCTCGGACATCGTGCGCCATCTGACGCCGTTCTTCGTCTCCCGGCAGGTCGTCACCGGTGCGGGCCGGGTCGGCATCGGCCAGGACGGGCACGAGCACGGCTTCCAGATCAGCCAGCGCGCGGACTATTTCGAGGTCGAGGTCGGCCTGGAGACCACACTCAAGCGCCCCATCATCAATACCCGTGACGAGCCGCATTCCGACGCGGAGAAATACCGTCGGCTGCATGTGATCATCGGCGACGCGAATCTGTCGGAGATCTCGACCTATCTCAAGCTCGGCACGACCGCGCTCGTCCTCTCCATGATCGAGGACGGCTTCATCAACGTCGATCTCGCCGTCGACCAGCCGGTCCGCACCCTGCACCAGGTCTCGCACGACCCCGGCCTCGGCCGGCTGGTCACGCTCCGCAGCGGACGGACACTCACCGCTGTCCAGCTCCAGATGGAGTACTACGAGCTGGCCAGGAAGTACGTCGAGGAGCGGTACGGCGTCGACGCCGACGAGCAGACCAAGGACGTCCTGGGCCGCTGGGAGGACACCCTCAACCGGCTGGAGAACGATCCGATGAGCCTGTCGGGAGAGCTGGACTGGATCACCAAGCGGGAGATCCTGGAGGGCTACCGGCGGCGTGACAACGTGGACTGGGACGCGGCCCGGCTGCACCTCGTGGACCTCCAGTACGCCGACGTACGCCCCGCCAAGGGCCTCTACAACCGTCTGGTGGCCCGCGGCAAGATGCAGCGACTGCTGGACGACCAGGACGTCGAGCGGGCCAGGACGAAGCCTCCGGAGGACACCAGGGCGTACTTCCGCGGACGGTGCCTGGAGCAGTACGCGGAGGATGTGGCGGCCGCCTCGTGGGATTCGGTCATCTTCGACCTGCCCGGCCGTGACTCGCTCCAGCGCGTACCCACCCTGGAGCCGCTGCGGGGCACCCGGAACCACGTCAAGGAGCTGCTGGACCGCTGTCGCACGGCGGAGGAGCTGGTCCGGGTGCTGTCCGGGGGCTGAAATCGTCCCTGTCCGGGAATGATCGAGGTGGTGCCCGGACGTTGTCAGAAGTGCGGGGCCGATGTCGGACCCTCCTTGTAGGGTCTGATCTTGTAGGTCACATCGAGCGGGGCGAACCGAGCGGGGTGAGGGTTATGGCGACCAAGGACACCGGCGGCGGACAGCAGAAGGCGACGCGTTCCACCGAGGAGACCGAGGAGCAGGCGCAGGAGGCGCAGGCGTCCGAGGACCTCAAGGAGCGCCAGGAGAAATTGTCCGACGACGTGGACTCCGTCCTGGACGAGATCGACGACGTCCTTGAGGAGAACGCCGAGGACTTCGTGCGCTCCTTCGTCCAAAAGGGCGGCCAGTAGCAGCGGTTGTCCGTTCCGGTGCGCCGGTGAAAGCCGGTCGCACCGGGACGGATGACACGCGGCGGCGCGGGTAAGGTCCGTGCACAGTTCTTAAGATCGGCCCGGCGCGAGCGGCGGGCCGCCGCCCATCCGGAAGGAAACGCGTGGAAGCCAACCCTCGTAGCACCGGGCGTCTGCCGGCGGCCTTCCTGACGCCCGGCTCGTCCTCGTTCATGGACTTCCTGTCCCACCACTCGCCGGACATGCTGCCCGGCAAGCGCTCGCTGCCGCCTCTCCAGGGCGCCATCGAGGCGCCGCACGGGACGACGATCGTCGCGGTCAGCTTCCCCGGTGGCGTGGTGCTCGCCGGTGACCGGCGCGCGACGATGGGCAACATGATCGCCCAGCGCGACATCGAGAAGGTCTTCCCGGCCGACGAGTACTCGGCCGTCGGCATCGCGGGCACCGCGGGTCTCGCCGTGGAGATGGTCAAGCTCTTCCAGCTGGAGCTGGAGCATTTCGAGAAGGTCGAAGGAGCGCAGCTCTCCCTGGAGGGCAAGGCCAACCGGCTCTCCACGATGATCCGCAGCAATCTGGCCATGGCCATGCAGGGCCTGGCCGTCGTCCCGCTCTTCGCGGGCTGGGACGTGGAGCGCCAGAAGGGCCGCATCTTCTCGTACGACGTGACGGGCGGCCGTTCCGAGGAGGTGGGCTTCGCGTCCACCGGCTCCGGCTCGATCTTCGCCCGTGGCGCGATGAAGAAGCTCTACCGCGAGGATCTGACCGAGGAGCAGGCCACCACCCTGGTCATCCAGGCGCTCTACGACGCCGCGGACGACGACTCGGCGACGGGCGGTCCCGATGTGGCCCGCCGGATCTATCCGATCGTCACCGTCATCACCGACGAGGGCTTCCGGAAGGTCTCCGACGCGGAATCCGCCGAGATCGCCCGCTCGATCCTGGAGCGCCGGCTGGAACAGCCCGACGGCCCGCGCGCCGCGCTGCTCTGATGCCGCTCTCTTCTGAACACACATGCCTCTGACTGAAAGGGACGGATAGCCGGTGTCGACGCCGTTCTATGTCTCACCCCAGCAGGCCATGGCCGACCGGGCGGAATACGCCCGCAAGGGCATCGCCCGCGGCCGCAGCCTGGTCGTGCTGCAGTACGCCGACGGCATTGTCTTCGTCGGCGAGAACCCGTCCCGCGCACTTCACAAGTTCAGCGAGATCTATGACCGGATCGGCTTCGCGGCCGCCGGCAAGTACAACGAGTACGAGAATCTGCGCATCGGCGGTGTGCGCTACGCCGATCTGCGCGGATACACCTACGACCGCGACGATGTGACCGCTCGCGGTCTCGCCAATGTCTACGCCCAGACGCTCGGCACGATCTTCTCCAGCGCCGGTGAGAAGCCGTACGAGGTGGAGCTGGTGGTCGCCGAGGTGGGGGCCACACCGGACGGCGACCAGATCTACCGGCTGCCCCACGACGGCTCGATCGTGGACGAGCACGGCTCGGTCGCGGTCGGCGGCAGCTCGGAGCAGATCAGCTCCTATCTGGACCAGCGGCACCGCGACGGCATGTCGCTCGCCGAGGCGCTGAAGCTGGCCGTCCAGGCGCTCTCCAGGGACACCAACGGCGGCGAGCGGGAGATCCCCGCCGAGCGGCTGGAGGTGGCGGTCCTGGACCGTACGCGGCCCCAGCAGCGCAAGTTCAAGCGGATCGTCGGCCGTCAGCTCTCCCGGCTGCTGGAAGCGGACGGCGCGGCCTCCACGCCGACGGACGCCCCCTCGGACACCGAGGAGCCGGACGGCGCCACGCCCGCCCCGGCCGAGACGCCCTCGGAGGCGCCGGAGAGCACCGGGAAGCCGGACTCCAAGGCCCCCGAGGGCAAGGACAGCGGCAAGCCCGACGGGAAGGACGCCGACGAGTAGCCTCGGCGGAAACGTCTCACCTGCCCCGGCGCGCTCGCACGCGCCGGGGCATCGTCGTGCTCGGCAGGCTCTGTCCGGCCGGTCCCGTCAGGGGACGGGCCGTGCGGGCGGCGGGGGCGCCGTGGAGTCCCGGACCACCAGCGAGACCGGGAGGTCGCCGGTTTCCGGCCGACGGCCGTCCAGGACCGCCAGCAGGGCCGACATCCCGCGCTCGCCCACCCGCTCGGCGGGCAGCCGTACCGTCGTCAGCTCCGGCTCGACCGCCGTCGCGAGCGCCAGATCGTCGAAGCCGCTCACGGAGATGTCCTCGGGCACCCGCAGACCGAGCCGCCGTACGGCCTTGCAGGCGCCGGCGGCCATGATGTCGTCGTCGCACACCAGCGCCGTGGGCCGGGGTCCTGGGCCCCTGAGGGCGCGCTCGGTGGCCTCCCGCGCGGCGTCCACGTCCAGTGCCGCCGAGACCGTGCTCAGGACCGCGTCCGGCACCCCCCGTACCGCCCCGGTCAGTGCCTCGGCCCGTATGTCGAAGGTCCAGGAGGCGACGGCGGAGGAGAGATGGACCAGCCGCCGGTGGCCGAGGCCCAGCAGATGGCCGGCGATCTGCCGCATGCCGTCGGCGATGTCGAGATTCACCCGGGCGGCGGCTCCGGGCGCCGCCGGATCGCTGTCGAGCATCACCAGCGGCAGATCCGCGCCGTCCGAGCCGCGGATCGCGTCCAGCGCGCCCGTCGCCATCGAGGAGGCGATCACCCCGTCCAGCGCGGCCCGAGCCGAGGCGAAGGGGTCCCTGGCGGGGCCGATCCCGGCCGGTGAGGGGTAGAGGACGACCCCGAAACCGTGCTCGGCGGCGACCCTGGCCGCGCCGGTGTAGACACGGGCGAAGAACTCGTTGGTGAGCGCGGGCACGACCAGGAGCGCCGTTCTGGTGGTGCCGAGCCGCAGATTGCGGGCCGCGAGATTGGGCCGGTAGCCCAGAGCGCGCGCCGCCTCCCGCACCAGAGCGGCGGTCCGCTCCGAGACCCTGCCCCGCCATTTGTCGCCGAGGACGAGGGAGACCGTCGCCTGGGACACGCCCGCGGCGCGCGCCACGTCCTTGCTGGTGGGCCTGGCGGACTGCTCTGTCATGACTGCCGTTTCCGTCGCGCGGTACGAATCGCGGTGGACCCGCGGACTGCGCACATGGTACGTATGGCGCTGCACGTTATACGTAAAACCCCGGACGGGGCCGGACGGCGCGGCCCGGGGACGAACTGAGGGAAAGAGGGGGCGACATGGCCACGGGGTATCTGGACATCCTCAAGGCGCCGCACGCGGCACGGCTGCTCACCGGCACGCTGGTGGGCCGGCTGCCGAGCGCCACGGGCCATATCGCGATCGTCCTGTTCACCCGCGCCGAGGGCGGCAGCTACACCCTGGCCGGGGTGTTCGCGGCGCTCTACGGCATCGCCACGGCCATCGGCCAGCCACTGCTGGGCCGGGCGGTGGACCTGTTCGGCCAGCCCCGCGTGCAACTGCCCGCCGCGGTGGTCTCGGCCCTCGGCATGGTGCTCTTCGCGGCCGTCGGAACGGGGGCGCCGGTGCTCGCGTACCCGGCCGTGGCCATCGCGGGCCTCTTCACCCCGCCGCTGGAGGGCGGGCTCCGGGCGCTGTGGCCGAGCGTCCTGGGCAGCGACGACCGGGTGCACCGGGCGTACGCCATGGACGCCGTGGCCCAGGAGGTCATGTTCACGGTCGGCCCGCTCTTCGTCACCCTGCTGGTCGCGCTCTGGTCCCCGGCCGCCGCGCTGCTCGTCATCAACGCCATAGGCGTACTCGGCGCGCTCTCCGTCGTCCTCTCCGAGCCCTCCCGGGCCTGGCGCTCCGCGCCGCGTGAGGCGCACTGGCTCGGCGCCCTGCGCTCGCCGGGGCTGCTCGCCCTGCTCGGCGCCTTCCTCTTCATCGGCATGGCCCTCGGCTCCATCACGGTCGCGGGCGTCGCCTACGCCGACGACCACGGCGACGAGTCCGTGTACGGCTGGCTGATGGCCGCCCTCGGCCTCGGCGCGCTGATCGGCGGCGCGGTGTACGGATCGCGGCCGTGGGCCTCGGTCCCCGAGCGCCGGCTGCGGGGCATCGTCGCCCTGCTGGCCCTCTGCTACCTCCCGCTGATGCTCACGCCCGGTGTGATCGCGATGACCGCGCTGTCCGCCCTCGCCGGGGTCTTTCTGGCGCCCGCGCTGGCCTGTGCCTTCATCGTGGTCGACCGGCACGCTCCGCGCGGCACCGTCACCGAGGCGTTCTCCTGGCTCGTCACCACGTTCGGTGTCGGCGCCGCGCTCGGCACCGGCGCGGCCGGCCCCGCCGTGGAGCTCGGCGGCACCGCGGCGGGCTTCGCCGTCGCGGGGGCCGGCGGCATCGCCGCACTGCTGGTACTGCTGGCCACCCAACGGGTCCTCAAGGCTCCCACCGGCCCTTCGGATGCCACCATCCGGACGGAAAATGATCGAAGCGGTGCGGCCCAACCCGGTTTCAGCTCTGGCCATCAGGCGTAATGTTCAGACATGGACCGCCGCATTTTCGGGCTGGAGAACGAGTACGGCGTCACGTGCACGTTCAGGGGACAGCGCCGACTGTCACCTGACGAAGTGGCGCGCTACCTCTTCCGCCGTGTTGTCTCATGGGGCCGCAGCAGCAATGTCTTCCTGCGGAACGGCGCCCGTCTCTACCTCGACGTGGGCTCGCATCCGGAATACGCAACTCCCGAATGCGACAACATCTCCGAGCTGGTCACGCACGACAAGGCGGGCGAGCGCATTCTGGAGGGGCTGCTCGTCGACGCCGAACGCCGCCTGCACGAGGAGGGAATCGCGGGCGACGTCTATCTCTTCAAGAACAACACCGATTCGGCGGGAAACTCCTACGGCTGCCACGAGAACTATCTCGTCGCCCGCCACGGGGAGTTCTCCCGGCTCGCGGACATCCTCATCCCCTTCCTCGTCACCCGTCAGCTGCTCTGCGGCGCCGGCAAGGTACTCCAGACCCCGCGGGGCGCGGTCTACTGCGTCAGCCAGCGCGCGGAGCACATCTGGGAAGGCGTCAGCTCCGCCACCACCCGCTCCCGTCCGATCATCAACACCCGTGACGAACCGCACGCGGACGCCGAGCGCTACCGCCGGCTCCATGTCATCGTCGGCGACTCGAACATGTCCGAGACGACCATGCTGCTCAAGGTCGGCGCCACCGATCTCGTCCTGCGCATGATCGAGGCGGGCACGGTGATGCGCGATCTCACCCTGGAGAACCCGATCCGGGCGATCCGCGAGGTCAGCCATGACCTGACCGGCCAGCGCAAGGTGCGCCTGGCGAGCGGCCGCGAGGCCTCCGCCCTGGAGGTCCAGCGCGAGTACTACGAGAAGGCCGTCGACTTCGTGGAGCGCCGGGGCATCCGCACCGGCACCGTCGACCAGGTCCTGGAGCTCTGGGGCCGTACGCTCGACGCGATCGAGGCCGAGGATCTCGACCGTATCGGCACGGAGATCGACTGGGTCATGAAGTACCAGCTCATCGAGCGGTACCGGGCCAAGCACAATATGACGATGTCGCATCCGAGGGTCGCCCAGATAGACCTCGCCTATCACGACATCCACCGTCGCCGCGGTCTCTACTACCTGCTGGAGAAGAAGGGCCAGGCCGCGCGTATCTGCAACGACATGAAGATCTTCGAGGGCAAGTCGGTGCCCCCGCAGACCACCCGGGCGCGGCTGCGCGGGGACTTCATCCGGCGGGCCCAGGAACAGCGCAGGGACTTCACCGTCGACTGGGTGCATCTCAAGCTCAATGACCAGGCACAGCGCACGGTGCTGTGCAAAGACCCGTTCCGTTCGGTGGACGAGCGGGTGGAGAAACTGATCGCCGGTATGTGAGCGGCCGGAGAGACACACGCATTGGTGGAATGTGCCGAGGGCCTCGTACGTATCGCGTACGGGGCCCTCGGAACGCCTTAGAGTGGCGGGCAACTACTGTGCCGTCTGAGATCTGAGGAACACGTGCGCCGACTTGCCGGCCTCATCGTCGTCCCCTTGCTGCTGTTGTCGACAGCGGCCTGTGGCAGCGATGGAGGCTCCGACTCCACCTCGTCCAAGAACGGACTTCCCGCGATCAGCTCGGGTGCCAAGTTCGGTCAGAAGCCGACCCTCGACAAGGGGGAGGGCACGCCGCCCAAGGAGCTGAAGGTCGACGTCCTCAGCAAGGGCGACGGAGCGACGGTCAAAAAGGGCGATGCGATCCAGGTCAACTATCTGGGCCAGAGCTGGGACTCCGACAAGCCCTTCGACAACAGCTTCGACCGGAAGCAGCCGTTCGATCTGACCGTCGGCGCCGGCATGGTCATCAAGGGCTGGGACCAGGGGCTGGAAGGCCAGAAGGTCGGCAGCCGCGTCGAGCTGGGCATCCCGCCGGAGCTCGGCTACGGCGCCCAGGGCCAGGGCGACATCAAGCCCAACTCCACGCTGGTCTTCGTCGTCGACATCCTGAAGTCCACCCAGGTCCCGGCCTCCGCCAAGGGGACCGAGGTCGCGCAGGACAACGCCGATCTGCCCAAGGTCGGGACGAACGACGACGGCAAGGAGCCGACCGTCACCGTCCCGAAGAGCGACCCGCCCAAGAAGCTGGTCTCCAACTACGTGCTGGAGAGCAACGGGGAGGCGGTCAAGGACTCGGACACGGTCGTGCTGAACTACGCCGCGTACCTCTGGAAGGACCGCAAGCAGTTCGACAGCACGTACAAGACCGGCCGCACGCAGACCTTCCCGCTGCCGCAGCTCACGCTGAAGGGTCTCAAGACGGGCATCGTCGGCAAGAAGGTGGGCAGCCGGGTCCTTATCGTGATCCCGCCGGACCAGGCCTTCGGCAACCAGGAGCAGCAGGGTATCCCGAAGAACTCCACGCTGGTCTTCGCGGTGGACATCCTGGCGAAGGTGTAACACTGTCCCGGTTGCCCCGTTCATCATTTAGAGGAGCAGTTCAGTGAGCATCGACAAGCCCGAGGTCGACTTCCCGGGTGGCGAGCCGCCGGCCGATCTGGAGATCAAGGACCTCATCACAGGCGACGGCCCGGCGGCCAAGGCGGGCGACACCGTGTCCGTCCACTACGTGGGTGTGGCGTTCTCCACCGGCGAGGAATTCGACTCCTCCTGGAACCGCGGTACCCCGCTTCAGTTCCAGCTCGGCGCCGGCCAGGTCATCAAGGGCTGGGACGAGGGCGTGCAGGGCATGAAGGTCGGCGGCCGTCGCCAGCTGATCATCCCCTCGCACCTGGCGTACGGCGAGCGCGGCGCCGGCGGTGGCCGGATCGCCCCCGGCGAGGCGCTGATCTTCGTCTGCGATCTGGTCGCTGTCTGATCACATCCGGACACCCGAGGGCCCATGCTGTCCGGCATGGGCCCTCGGCTTTTACCGCGACACCCCGGGGCGGTACGGTCAGCGGGGAGCGCGGCACGATCAAGAGGGGTGCGAGGCGTCGATGGCCATTGCCAAGGCCGAGCGGCTGATGAATCTGGCGCTGTGTCTGCTCGGGACCCGGCGTCCGCTCAGCAAGCGTGAGCTGCGGGGTTCCATCGAGGCCTATCTGGAGGCCGGCACCGACGACTCGTTCAACCGGATGTTCGAGCGGGACAAGGACGATCTGCGCGAACTCGGGCTGGTCATCGAGACGGTGGAGAACCTCGACGGCGACATTGGCTATCTCGCGCGGCGCGACAGCAACCGGCTGCCCGCCATCACCCTCGACGCCGAGGAGGCCGCCGCCCTCGGGCTCGCCGCCAAGGTCTGGCAGCAGGCGCGGCTGGCCGGCGCGGCGAGCGGCGCCCTGCAGAAGCTGCGCGCCGCCGGGATGCCGGAGGCGGAGGACACGTACGAGGCGCACCACGGCGCGCTCGAACCCCGTATCCCCGTCCATGAGGCCGCCTTCGAACCGCTGATGCTCGCCTGCCGCGACCGGCGTCCCGTCGCCTTCGACTACCGCAAGGCCAACGCCGCCCGCCCCGAGCAGCGCCAGGTCGAGCCATGGACGCTGGAGTGCTGGCGCGGCCACTGGTATCTGGCCGGCTGGGACCGGGACCGCGGTGCCGAGCGGGTGTTCCGGCTCTCCCGCATCACCGGCCGGGTCCGCTCGCGCGCGGGCGTCTTCAGCGCGCCCGTACCCGATGTCGTCACCGTGCGGGAGACCGTGGAGACCTGGGCGGGGGAGACCGCGACCCGCTCCGCGCTGATCAAGCTGCGCTCCGGGTGCGGCTATCCGCTGCGCGCCAAGGCGCTGTCGTCACGGGAACTGGGTGACGGCTGGGACGAGCTGGAGGTCCCGTACGGCCATGGACTGGACGCCTGGCTGGTGGAGTTCGGCCCGGACGTGGTCGTACTGGAGCCCGCGGATCTGCGGGCCGACGTCCTGGACCGGCTGCGCGCCGTGGCCAAGGGCTGAGGGGGACTCGTACAACCATGGCAGCCAACGCCATCGACCAGACCCGGCGGATGCTCTCGCTGGTCACCTATCTGCGGGAACGCCCCGGCGCGCATGTCAGCGATGTCGCCCGCGCCTTCGGCATCTCCGAGGACGAGCTGATCTCCGACCTCGATGTGCTGCCCATGTGCGGGACCAGCTTCCGCGGCGGCGATCTGCTCGACATCGACACCGACGGCGACCGCATCTGGTGGCACAACCCCGACGATGTGGCCGAGCCGCTGCGGCTCGCCGCCGACGAGGCGACGGCGCTGCTCGTCGCCGCCCGCGCCGTCGCCACCCTGCCGGGGCTGCGCGAGGGCGACCGGCAGGCGCTGCTGCGCGCCACCGCCAAGCTGGAGACCGCCGCCGGTGAGGTCGCGGGCGCGAGCTCCCGGCTCTCGGTGACCTTCGAGTCCGAGGGCGGGGTCTTCGCCGAGGTCGACCGGGCCATCTCGGAGCGCCGCCGGCTCTGGCTGCGCTACTACTCACCGGCGCGTGACGAGCTGACGGAGCGCGAGGTCGACCCCATCCGGCTGTTCGCCGTGGGGCACACCTATATGGAGGCCTGGTGCCGGCTCTCCGAGGCGCGGCGTACGTTCCGCCTCGACCGCGTCGCCGAGATCAGGCTGCTCGACGCGCCGGCCGCGCCTCCGGAGCTGGAGCTGAGGGATCTGTCGGAAGGGCTGGTGCAGCCCTCGGCCGAGGACCCCGAGGTGGTGATCGAGGTGGGGCCGGGCGGCCGGTGGGTGGCGGAGTACTACCCGCACGACAGCGCGGTCGAACTCCCCGACGGCGGGCTGCGGATCACTCTGCGTACCCCCGCGCCCGCCTCGCTCCGACGCCTGGCGCTGCGGCTCGGCGGGGACGGCCGGATCGTCTCCCCGCCGGAGCTGGCGGACAGCGCGCGGCGGGCGGCGGGCGAAGCGCTCGCGGCCTACGACGTCCACACGTGACCGGCTGAGGACGAGGACAAGGACAAGGAGAACCACGCGCAATGTCGACCATAGCTGGGCTGTCCGGACTTTCGACCGTCGCTCCGGTCCTCTTCAAGGCGGCCTGTCCCGAGTGCCGTGCTCGCTTCGAACTCTCCGCGGGGGCCCTGCGCCTGGCGATCGGCGCCAGCGCCAAGACCACCTTCTACTCCTTCACCTGCCCCGAGTGCGAGGTCATGGTGCGCAAGCCCGCCGGGGAGCGCATCGTGGAACTCCTCACCGGCGGCGGAGTGCGTACCCTGCGCCTCCACTCCACCCCCTGAGCCACACCCCGGTCCTGATTCACTCCCCCGAACCCCACTCCCTGGAACGGTCTAGGCTCTGCCCATGTTCTGGCCCATGCTCGCCATCGCCCTGGGTTTCTGTGGTATCGCCGTGCTCGGTGTGCTGGCCGTCCGCGTCTTCGTGGAAGCCCAGCGGCTCGGCCGCCAGGTCGCCGCCACCACGGAGACGATCAACCGGGCCGCCGAGGATCTGGAGCGCGCGGCCACCCGGCTGGCCGCCACCGGTGAGGCGTTGCGGTAGTGACGCCCCCTGCTCACCAGCGAAATGGCGGGGTACGCTGCTGAGCGTGGCCCCGGCAGCGAGGCGCGGGCCGCCGACGGAAGTACGCACAGGGATTGCCCCGTGTTCACCCCTGCGCGTTACGATCGCTGCGCAACCACGTCGGACACGAGTCCGGCCGAATCTGTGCAGGCCCCTCCCATGCCGCCTCGGTGAGAAGGTAAAAGCTTATGTTCGGAAGGCTCGGTCCCACCGAGATCATTCTCATCCTCGTCGTGATCGTCCTGCTGTTCGGCGCGAAGAAGCTTCCGGACATGGCGCGTTCGCTCGGCAAGTCGGCCCGCATCCTCAAGAGCGAGGCCAAGGCCATGAAGTCGGAGGGCCAGCAGACGGCCCCGGCGGAGCCGAAGGGTGACGAGACCGCTCAGGACCACGTCGCGCCGCGTACGATCCAGGCCGCGCCCGGTGACGTGACCAGCGCGCGTCCGGTGACCGAGCCGACGGACTCGACCACCAAGCGCTGACACCTGGGCCGAAGCGGGCACCGCTGTCGCCGGCGGCCCGCCGCACGAGATGAGGACGTGGGTTGCTTAAGTCTGCCCGCAAGAAGGAGACCGATCCCGAGGGGCGGATGCCCCTGGTGGAGCACCTGCGTGAGCTGCGCAACCGGCTCGCCAAGGCGCTGGTGGCGGTCGTCGTCGTGACGATCGTCGCCGCGTTCTTCTACAAGGACATCATCGAGTTCTTCACCGACCCCGTACTGAAGTCGGTCGGATGTGAAGCGAGCTTCGCGGAGCTGGCCAAGCGGGAGGACGGCACCTGTGCCCGTATTGTCCTGAATGGTCTGCTGACGCCCTTCACCCTCGCGCTCAAGGTCTCCTTGATGGCCGGTGTCGTGGTCTCCTCACCGATCTGGCTCTACCAGCTCTGGGCGTTTGTCGCCCCGGGGCTGCACAAGGCGGAGAAGAAGTACTCGCTCGCCTTCGTGGCGGCGGGCTTCCCGCTCTTCCTGGCCGGCGGCTTCTTCGCGTACAAGACGCTGCCGACGATGGCGAAGGTCCTCCTCGAGTTCTCGCCCGCCAACCTGGACAACCAGCTTCCGCTCGATGATCTGCTCGATCTGATCACCCGCATGGTCGTCGTCTTCGGTCTCGCCTTCGAGCTGCCGCTGCTGCTGGTGATGCTCAACCTGGGCGGGGTCATCACGGGCAAGCGGATGGCCGGCTGGTGGCGCGCCATGATCATGGGCATCACGATCTTCGCCGCGGTGGCCACACCCAGCACGGACCCGCTGAGCATGATGTCCCTGGCCGTGCCGATCTGGGTGCTGTACTTCATCGCCACGGGGATCTCGCTCCTGAACGACCGCCGCAGGACACAGCGTGACTCCATGGGGCCCGGCGACGACGAGGCCTCGGATCTGGATCTGACCCCGGAGGCCGTCGGGGAGATCGAACCCGTCCCGGCGCCGCCCGCTCTCCCCGAGCAGCCGGACGGCGGCGGTACGAAGCGGCTGAACGGTTACGACGACGTCACCTGATCGCGCACCCTCCGGCGCCGAGCGCGCTCACCGCGCCGGAGGGCTGTCCAAGGGCGATTAAAGATCGGGCTGACTGTCAGAGGTGGCGGGTAGGCTCGACTTCAAGATGACAGAGGACCTCTCACCCGCCGAGCGCTACGCCGCTTCCCGGATCCGCGCCGTCGAGCAGGCCACGGCGCTCGCTCCCTTCCGCGAGATGTACGACTTCGGCCTGGACCCCTTCCAGATCGAGGCGTGCCAGGCCCTGGAGGCGGGAAAGGGCGTGCTGGTCGCCGCGCCCACCGGCTCGGGCAAGACGATCGTCGGCGAGTTCGCCGTGCACCTGGCTCTGGCCGAGGGCCGCAAGTGCTTCTACACCACGCCCATCAAGGCGCTCTCCAACCAGAAGTACACCGATCTGGCCAAGCGCTACGGTGCCGCCAAGGTCGGCCTGCTGACCGGGGACAACAGCGTCAACGCGGACGCTCCGGTGGTCGTCATGACCACCGAGGTGCTGCGCAACATGCTCTACGCGGGCTCTCAGGCGCTCACCGGGCTCGGCTATGTGGTGATGGACGAGGTGCACTACCTCTCCGACCGTTTCCGGGGCGCCGTCTGGGAAGAAGTGATCATCCATCTGCCCGAGTCGGTCACGCTGGTCTCGCTCTCGGCGACGGTCTCCAACGCCGAGGAGTTCGGTGACTGGCTGGACACCGTCCGTGGTGACACGGAAGTGATCGTCTCCGAGCACCGGCCCGTGCCGCTCTGGCAGCATGTGATGGCCGGGCGCCGGATGTACGACCTCTTCGAGGAGGAGACCGACCACGGCGGCCGTGGCGTCGGCAAGCGCGAGGTCAGCCCGGATCTCGTCCGGCTGGCCCGGATGGAGAACCAGCGCACGTACAACCCGCGCGAGCGCCGGCGCGGGAAGATGATCCGCGAGGCGGACCGCGAGCGTGAGCGCCGCCAGCGTTCCCGGATCTGGACACCCGGCAGGCCCGAGGTCATCGAGCGCCTCGACGCCGAGGGGCTGCTGCCCGCGATCACCTTCATCTTCAGCCGGGCCGGCTGCGAGGCCGCCGTACAGCAGTGCATGTACGCGGGACTGCGGCTCAACAACGACGAGGCGCGCCGCCGGGTCCGCGAGATCGTCGAGGAGCGCACGGCCTCGATCCCCGGTGAGGATCTTCATGTCCTCGGCTACTACGAGTGGCTGGAGGGCCTGGAGCGCGGGATCGCCGCGCACCACGCCGGAATGCTGCCGACCTTCAAGGAGGTCGTGGAGGACCTGTTCGTCCGTGGCCTGGTCAAGGCGGTCTTCGCCACCGAGACCCTGGCCCTCGGCATCAATATGCCGGCCAGGTCCGTGGTGCTGGAGAAGCTCGTCAAGTGGAACGGCGAGCAGCACGCCGACATCACCCCGGGTGAGTACACCCAGCTGACCGGGCGGGCGGGGCGGCGCGGTATCGACGTCGAGGGCCACGCCGTGGTGCTCTGGCAGCGCGGTATGGATCCGGGCGCGCTCGCCGGGCTCGCCGGGACGCGGACCTATCCGCTGCGCTCCAGCTTCCGGCCCTCGTACAACATGGCCGTCAATCTCGTGCAGCAGTTCGGCAGGCACCGCTCGCGCGAGCTGCTGGAGACCTCCTTCGCCCAGTTCCAGGCCGACAAGTCGGTCGTCGGGATCTCCCGGCAGGTCCAGCGCAACGAGGAGGGGCTCGACGGCTACCGGGAGGGCATGACCTGCCATCTCGGGGACTTCGAGGAGTACGCGCGCATGCGGCGCGACCTCAAGGACCGCGAGACCGAGCTGGCCAAGCAGGGCGCGGCGCAGCGCCGGGCCGCCGCGGCCTCGTCACTGGAGAAGCTCAAGGCGGGCGATGTCATTCATGTGCCGACGGGGAAGTTCTCCGGTCTCGCGCTGGTGCTCGACCCCGGGCTGCCGGCCGGGCGCGCCAATGGCCACCGCGGGCTGGAGTACCAGGACGGGCCCCGGCCGCTCGTGCTGACCGCCGAGCGGCAGGTCAAGCGGCTGGCCTCGATGGATTTCCCGGTTCCGGTGGAGGCGCTGGAGCGGATGCGGATCCCCAAGTCGTTCAACGCGCGCTCCCCGCAGTCGCGTCGCGATCTGGCGTCCGCGCTGCGTACGAAGGCCGGGCACATCGTGCCCGAGCGGCATCGCAAGCAGCGTGCCGCCGCCGCGGACGACCGGGAGATCGCCCGGCTCCGTACGGAACTGCGCGCCCACCCCTGCCACGGCTGCGACGAGCGGGAGGACCACGCCCGCTGGGCCGAGCGCTACCACCGGCTCAAGCGCGACACCCGGCAGCTGGAGCGCAGGATCGAGGGGCGGACGAACACCATCGCCCGTACCTTCGACCGGATCGTCGCGCTCCTCACCGAGCTGGACTATCTGCGCGGGGACGAGGTCACGGAGCACGGACGCCGGCTGGCACGGCTCTACGGCGAGCTGGATCTCCTGGCGAGCGAGTGTCTGCGCGACCGCGTGTGGGAAGGGCTCTCCCCGGCCGAGCTGGCCGCCTGTGTCTCGGCGCTGGTGTACGAGGCGAGGCAGTCGGACGACGCGGTGGCGCCCAAGGTCCCGTCGGGCGCGGCGAAGGACGCGCTGGGCGAGATGGTCCGTATCTGGGGCCGGCTCGACGCCCTGGAGGAGGACCTGAAGATCAGTCAGGCGGAGGGCGTCGGGCAGCGCGAGCCCGATCTCGGCTTCGCCTGGGCCGTCTATATGTGGGCCTCGGGCAAGGGGCTGGACGAGGTGCTGCGCGAGGCGGAGATGCCGGCCGGTGACTTCGTGCGCTGGTCCAAGCAGGTCATCGACGTACTGGGCCAGATCGCCGCCGCCGCGCCGCGCGAGAACAGCACGGTCGCGAAGAACGCCCGGAAGGCGGTCGAGGCGGTGCTGCGCGGGGTGGTGGCGTACAGCTCGGTCGGCTGACCGTGTGCTGAGGGTGGTGCGTACGGACGCCCCGCCGGGTGAACTCCGGCGGGGTGTCCGCGCGTTCCTCCTGTGTGGCGGGAGCGACGGTCCAGGTGGGTGCTCCCCTTGCCGTACGCGCCCCGACTACATCTTCGGCATCAGGACCGTGTCGATGATGTGCACCGTGGCGTTGGCGGTGGACACATTGCCGCAGACGACCTTGGCGGAGTCATTGACGGTGTACGACTCGCCCGAACCGGCCGTGGTCAGCGTGCCCTTCTCCAGGGTCGGGTACGTGCCGCTCGCCAGCTGCGCCGGGGCCAGCTTCTCGGCCACGACGTGGTAGGTGAGGATCTTGGTCAGGGTGGCCTTGTCGCTGAGGACCTTGTCCAGGTCGGCCTTCGGGATCTTGGCGAAGGCGTCATTGGTCGGCGCGAAGACCGTGATGTTCCGGGCGTTGTTCAGGGTGTCGACCAGACCGGCCTTCCGCACCGCCGTGACCAGCGTCGAGAGGTCGGGGTTGTTGGACGCGGCGGTCGACACCGGGTCCTTCGACATGCCGTCGAAGCTGCCGGCGCCGGACGCCGGGACCGACGCGCAGGCCGTACCGAACGGCTGGTCGCCCGCGCCCGCCGCGTCGTCCGGGGTGCTCTCCGACTCCTGGGGAGCGGCTGCCGAGTCCTTGGTGTCCTTGCCGTCGTCGCCGGAACAGGCGGTGAGGGCCAGCGGCAGTGCGACGGCACCGAGGACGGCGAGGGCGGCACGGTGGAAACGGGTGGTGATCATGTGGAATCTCCTTGACGGATGACATGAAAGGTCGTGCGGAAAAGGTCTGTTGAGGCTTGGTGCGGGGGGATTCGCGGACGGTGCGCGGGTGGCGCCCGCCGGATCGTCAGATCACGTCGACCACCACCGAGTGCCAGCCGGTGGCGCCGTCGGGCACGGTCCCGACGCGCTTCTCCGTCTGCGTGTGGCCGGCCAGGTCGGTGGCGCGGACTTCGAGGGTGTGACCGCCGGTGGTGGCCTGCCACTCCCACACCCACTGGCGCCAGGTGTCCCTGGTGTCCTGGGCCGCCAGCCGCGCCGCGTGCCAGTCGCCGCCGTCGACCCGTACCTCCACCCGGGCGATACCGCGGTGCTGCGCCCAGGCCACCCCGGCGACCGGCACGACGCCCGCCTTCGGAGCGGCGAACGGGCGGGGGGTGTCGATTCTCGACTCGGTCTTGATGGGTGCCCGCCGGGACCAGCTCCGCTTCACCCAGTACGCGTCGTAGGCGGCGAACGTGGTGAGTTCCAGGTCCTGGAGCCACTTGCAGGCCGAGACATAGCCGTAGAGTCCCGGCACCACCATCCGGACCGGGAAGCCGTGGTCGAACGGCAGCGGCTCGCCGTTCATCCCCAGCGCCAGCATGGCGTCGCGGCCGTCCATCACCTTCTCGACCGGAGACCCGATGGTCATGCCGTCCACCGAGCGGGCCACCAGCTGGTCGGCGGGCCCGCCCTTCGAGGGCGGCTGGACCCCGGCCTCGCGCAGCAGATCGGCCAGCCGTACGCCGGTCCACCGGGCGTTGCCGACATACGGACCGCCGACCTCGTTGGAGACACAGGTCAGCGTGATGTCCCGCTCGATCAGCTCGCGGCGGAGCAGATCGTCGAAGCTCAGGGCAACGGGGCGGGTGACGCCCTTGCCGTGGATCCTCAGCCGCCAGCTGTCGGCATCGATCCTCGGCACCACCAGTGCGGTGTCCACCCGGTAGAAATCCTTGCTGGGAGTGGTGAACGGTCCCAGCCCCCGGACCCGCAGCTCCGCCCCGGCCGGCACCGGACGGGCCGGTGACGCCGGTGCGGGAAGCACGATGCCGGCGCGCGAGGCGACGGCCTTGGCCGCGCCCGAGCCGTTGAGCCGGCTGCCCAGAACACCGATCCCGGCCGATGCCGCCACCGCCGCCGTCGCGGTGATCACGAAACCACGCCGGTCGAACGATCCGTCCGAGGGCCCATCGGTCTCGCCCGGGGTTCCGTCCGCCCCCTCAGCCGCCGGGGACGGACGGAACGCGAGCCTGCCGATCAGCAGTTGGAGCACTCCGCAGGCCGGCACGGCGCCCACGACCGAGGGCAGGGCATCGAGCGGCCCGCCACCGGGCCGCCCCACCGCCGCCACCGCCCCGACCGCGCCGAAGGCCAGCACCGCCGCGAGACCGGCGGGCCGGTGCCGTAGCGCGACCACTCCGACCGCCATGGCGAAGACCGCCAGGAGGGTCAGGATGCCGAGCTGGAGCACCAGCTTGTCGTTGGTCCCGAAGTTCCGGACGGCGAAGTCCTTCAGCCAGGGCGGGGTGCGGTCGATGAAGGCGCCGCCCACCGCGTTGACGGGACTGGCCTCGGGCCGTACGGACACCGCGACCAGTTCCGCCACCGCCAGCGCCGAGGCGCCTGTGATCAGCCCGCTCAGCGCCCCCATAGCGGTACGCACCCGTCGCGCTGTAGGGGCGGGGCAACCACCCTCCGGCGTGGGGACCTTCAGATCTTCGCTCACACTCGCCATTCGGCACCGGAACGACGGCGGATTGGTCCAGGACTCGAAGGAGTGAAGAAGTCCTCCTGCTCGAAGAAAGTTCGCACGGCCCACCAATCCCTCGTCCGCGCCGCTTCGAATACCTCACGTACAGGGGCTTTTACGCCCGCGACTGGACGCGACTGGACGCGACTGGACGTGGCCGGATGCGGCTGGATGTGAGGGAGCGGTATGAGCGGGGAGCGTCGGCGTACGGCCGTGGTGGGCGGCGGAGTCGCGGGACTGACCGCCGCGTACGTCCTCCGGCACGCGCACGAGGTGACGCTGTACGAGGCGGAGGACCGGCTCGGCGGTCACGCGCACACCCATGACGTGGCGTCGGCCGGCGGCCGGGTGCACCGCGTCGACTCCGGCTTCATCGTGCACAACGAGCGGACCTATCCGTATCTGCTGCGGCTCTTCGTGGAACTCGGCGTCGCCACCGAGGAGTCGGAGATGAGCATGTCCGTACGGTGTGACGGCTGCGGACTCGAATACGCCGGAGCGCGCGGCCCGGCAGGGTTGTTCGCCCGGCCGCGCAACGCGCTGCGTCCGTCCTACCTGCGCATGCTCGGCGAGGTCCCCCGCTTCCACCGGCTGGCCCGCCGGCTGCTCGCGTCCGGGAAGGGCGCACGGGACGACCCGGCCGGCGGCCCGACGCTGGGTGAGTTCCTCACGGCGGGCCGTTTCTCCCCGTACTTCACCTCCCACTTCATGACCCCGGTCGTCTCGGCGGTCTGGTCCTGCGACGCGGGCACCGCGATGCGCTACCCCGCCCGCTATCTCTTCCGCTTCATGGCCCACCACGGCATGCTGGCCATCAGCGGCTCTCCCACCTGGCGGACCGTGCGCGGCGGTTCACGCGAGTATGTCGAGCGTGTCGGCAAGTGCCTCGACGCCGTCCGCACCGCGACTCCGGTTCGGGCCGTGCGCCGCGGGACGCAGGGCCCGGGGGCCGTCGAGGTCACCTCCGAGGACGGCATCACCCAGCGGTACGACTCCGTGGTCATCGCCGTCCACCCCGACCAGGCGCTGCGGCTGCTCCCGGACGCCACCGAGGCGGAGCGGCGCGTCCTCGGCGCGTTCCGCTACTCCGGCAATCCCACCCAGTTGCACACCGATACGAGCGTGCTGCCGCGCGCCGCGCACGCCCGCGCCTCCTGGAACTATCTGATGCCGTCCTGCGACGCGGGCGCCGACGCCGTACGCGTCAGCTACGACATGAACCGGCTCCAGCGGCTCGACGCCCCCGAGACGTTCGTGGTGACGCTGAACGGCGCCGACCGGGTGGACGAGCGGCGGGTCCTCGCGCGCATGGTGTACGAACACCCCGTCTACACCCCGGAGTCCGTCGCCGCCCAGCGACGGCTGCCCGCGCTCAGCGGTCCGGTCACCGCGTTCGCGGGGGCCTACCACGGCTGGGGGTTCCACGAGGACGGCTGCCGCTCGGGCGTCGCGGCCGCGGCGGCGCTGGGGGTGGCGTGGTGAACGCCGCGGCGCGGCCCCCGCGTACCGTCCCGGCGCTCTACACCTGCGTGATCGGCCATGTCAGGACCGCGCCCCGCCGGTACGCCCTGCGCCACCGCACCTATATGTGGCTGATCGACCCCGACCGGCCGCCCGTGCTGCCCCGGCCGCTGCGTCCGCTGGCCCGCTTCGACGCCCGTGACCACTTCGGTGGCACCCGGCCGACCATTCGCGCGGGCCTGGACGCCTTCCTCGCCGCACGGGGCGTCGAACCGGCCGGGGTGCGGGTGACGATGCTCGCCCACGCGCGGGTGTTCGGCCATGTCTTCAATCCGCTGACCCTGTTCTGGTGCCGCGGTCCCGACGGCGAGCCGCTCTGCGTCGTCGCCGAGGTGCACAACACCTATGGCGAACGGCACTGCTATCTGCTGCGGCCCGACGACAACCACCGGGCCGCGGTGGACAAGGACTTCTATGTCTCCCCGTTCTTCCCGGTCGACGGCGCCTACACCATGCGGCTGCCGGAACCGGACGAACAGCTCGCGCTGACGGTACGTCTGGACCGGCCGGGAAGCGCCCCGTTCACCGCGACCGTACGGGGCGAGCGCCGCACCGCCACTCCCCGGACCCTGGTGCGCGCCGTGCTGAGGCACCCCTGGTCCACCGCCGCCGTCTCCCTCCGCATCCGATGGCACGGCGTCCGGCTCCTGCTGCGCGGACTGCCCGTACTGCCCCGTCCCCGTCACAGGCCCCAGGAGGGTGTGAAGTGACCTTGTCCGTCTCCCCGGTGACCCCCGGGTCTTCCCTGCCGTGCGCGTCTCCGCCGGTCGACGCCCGGCGCTGGCCCGACGTGGCCCGTCAGCCGCGCGCCTCATGGCTCCGTACCGCCCTGGCCGAGCGGATCGTCCGGCACGCCCTCGACGCGCTGCCGCTCCGGGTCCGCCTCGGCGGCACCGAGACCCTCGGGCGCGGCGGCCCGCTGATGGAGGTGCGCGACCCCAAGGCGTTCTTCCGGCGGATCGGCGCCGGCGGACTGATCGGCTTCGGCGAGTCCTACATGGCCGGCGAGTGGGAGGCCCACGACCTGGTCGGCGTACTGACCGTCCTCGCCGGACGGGCCGCCGACCTCGTCCCCCGCTCGCTCCAGAGGCTGCGCGCCCGATGGGCACCCAGACACCCCGACGCCCAGCGCAACACCCCCGAGGGATCACGGGACAACGTCAGCCGTCATTACGACCTCTCCAACGAGCTGTTCGCGCTCTTCCTCGACGAGACGCTCTCGTACTCCTCGGCCCTCTTCCGCGGCTTCCCGGCCGACCGCTCGCTGCTCGCCGCCGCCCAGCACCGGAAGATCGACCGGTTGCTCGACCGGGCGGCGGTCGGCCCCGGCACCGAGCTGCTGGAGATCGGCACCGGCTGGGGCGAGCTGGCCATCCGGGCGGCGGCGCGCGGTGCGCGGGTACGGACCGTGACACTCTCCCGGGAACAGCGGGAGCTGGCGCGTGAACGAATCCGCGCGGCGGGCTTCGAGGACCGCGTCCAGGTCGAACTCCTCGACTACCGCGCGGTCGGCGGCACCTTCGACGCCATCGTCAGCGTCGAGATGATCGAGGCCGTCGGGGCGGAGTTCTGGCCCGAGTACTTCACGGCACTGGACCGGCTCCTTGCCCCCGGCGGACGGATCGCCCTCCAGGCGATCACCATGCCCCATGACCGGATGCTCGCCTCCAAGGACACCTTCACCTGGATCCAGAAGTACATCTTTCCCGGCGGATTCCTGCCGTCCGTCGAGGCGATCGGAGACATCACCGCGGGACACACGGCGCTGCGCGTCGCCGACCGGGACGGCTTCGGCCCGCACTACGCCGAAACCCTCCGCCTCTGGCGGGAGCGCTTCACCGAGCAGGCGCCGCGGATCGACGCACTCGGCTTCGACGTGACCTTCCGCCGGCTGTGGACCTTCTATCTCGCCTACTCCGAAGCGGGTTTCCGCTCCGGCTATCTCGATGTCCAGCAGCTGACACTCACCAAGGAGGAGACGGGCGACCGAACGCGGGACGGTGCCCGGTGAGCGGCTTTCCGTGGGCGCGGTTCGGGCTGGGCATCGGCCCCGCCCTGGCCGCCGCCCTCGCCGTCATGCTCGTCACCTTCGCGCTCGCCGCCGCCAGAGGGCTCCACCGGATCGTCGACATCGCCTGGGGCATCGGCTTCACGGCGGTCGCGCTCGTCTCGTACGGGATGTCGGCGGGGGAGGGGAACGACGCAAGGCGGCTGCTCGTCACCGTTCTGACCGCCGTATGGGGGCTGCGGCTGGCCGGTCATATCGCCCTGCGGAGCCGGGGACACGGCGAGGATCCCCGGTACGAGGCGATGCTCGCCAAGGCACCGGGCAGCCGGAACCTCTACGCGCTGCGCATGGTCTATCTGCTCCAGGGCGCGCTGGTGGCGCTCGTCTCGCTGCCCGTACAGGCCGCGCAGTATCTGCCGGGACCGCTCGGACCGGTCGCCTACGCCGGCTGCGCTCTCTGGACGGCGGGGCTGTTCTTCGAGGCGGTGGGGGACCGCCAGCTCGCCCGTTTCAGGGCGGACCCGGCCGGCGAGGGCCGGATCATGGACCGCGGCCTGTGGAGCTGGACCAGACACCCCAACTACTTCGGGGACTTCTGTGTCTGGTGGGGGCTGTTCCTCATCGTCTGCGACGACCCGGTGGTGGCCGCCGCGACGGTGGTCAGCCCGCTGCTGATGAGCTTCCTGCTGATCGGCGGCAGCGGGAAGCGCCTGCTGGAACGGCGTATGGCGGACCGACCGGGCTGGGCCGCGTACGCCGCCCGTACCAGCGGCTTCTTCCCGATGCCGCCCCGCCGAGAGATCCGTTCCCGGCGCTGATCGGCCAAGCGAGAGGTCCGCTCCCGGTGCTGATCAGCCGGGATCCCGGGCGCGGAGGAAGCGGTCCCGGCCCTCGGCGAGGTCCACGATCCGGTCCGGATAGCCGAGCCCGGCCCGGTCCCGGGCGTCCAGCAGCCACGGCTGATGGACGGCGGCCCCCGCCACCCCGGCCAGCTCCGGCACCCAGCGCCGTACGTAATCGCCGTGCGGATCGAACCGCTTGGCCTGGGTGAGCGGGTTGAGCACGCGGTTGGGGCGGGTGTCCGTGCCGGTGCCCGCCGTCCACTGCCAGTTGAGCTGGTTGTTGGCGAGGTCGCCGTCCACCAGCAGCTCCAGGAAGTGCCGCGCGCCGACGCGCCAGTCCGCGTACAGCGTCTTGGTCAGGAAGCTCGCCACCAGCAGCCGCCCCCGGTTGTGCATCCAGCCCTCGTGCGCCAGCTGGCGCATGGCCGCGTCGACGACCGGATATCCGGTGCGCCCTTCCCGCCAGGCGCTGATCTCCCGCTCGTCCGTACGCCAGCGATCGCCGCGTGACCGGTAGTCCTCCCATGCGGAGGCGGGGCGCGCCGCCAGGACCTGGTGGTGGAAGTCCCGCCAGGCCAGCTGCCGTACGAAGGCCGCCGCCCCGGCGCCGCGCTCACGCCGCGCCCGGTGCACCAGCTCCGCCGGGGAGAGACAGCCGAAGTGGAGGTACGGCGAGAGCCGGGAGGTCGCGTCGCCGGCCAGGTCGTCGTGGCGGTCCTCGTACGACTCGATCCCGCCGGCCAGCCAGGCGGCGAGCCGTGTGCGCGCCACCTCCTCGCCGCCCTCGGCCAGACCGGGCGAGACCCCCCGGACGGCACCGCGCTCGGGCAGCGGCTCCCCGCTGATCCGAGGCACCCGTACGCTCCTGGGCGCGGCCGTCACCGCGCGCCGGCCCGTCTTGTCCCAGCGGCGGAAGTACGGGGTGAAGACCGCGAAATGGTCTCTGCCCGCCGGGACGATCTGCCCCGGCGGCACCACCGTGACCACCGCGTCATGCACGGTCAGGGTGGCTCCGGTGGCGGTCAGTTCCGTACGCAGCCGCTCCTCCCGGCGCGCCGCGTACCGGCTCACCCCGCCCGCCACATGGACCTGCCGGGCGCCGCTCTCGCGCACCACCCGGCAGACCTGTTCGACCGAATCGCCCGAACGGATGACCAGCCGGCCGCCGCGCTCACGCAGGGCGGTGTCCAGGGAGGCCAGGCAGTCGGCGAGGAAGGCACGGCGGTTGGGGGCGTCGAAGCCCGCCGCCGCGATCCCCGGATCGCGGACGAAGAGCGGAACCACCTCCTCGGCGCCGTCCAGGGCGGCGCGCAGTACCGGCTGGTCGTGCACCCGCAGATCGGAGGTGAAGAGCACCACCGCAACGCTCATGTCCCTGTCCCTCGCTGTTCTCTCGCCGTCTCTCGCACACCGCCCGTCCGTGAGACCTCTGTGTACGCGCCTTCCGGGTCCGACGCGCCCTTCGCCTGACGCGCCTTTCGGCCTGACGTGCCTTACGGGCCTTACGCGGCCGGGAAGTTCATCAGGGCCAGCGGCGGCGACGTGGGCCGCGCCGAGCCGCCCATCGGTTCCACCGTGATGCCCATCCCCGACGCCGCGCCCACCCGGCCGGCCATCAGGACGGTGTCCGTACCGCCCGTGGCGTCCATCAGCCCCGCGGAACGCATCGTTCCACTGTCGTCGTACCAGAGCTGATAGACCTTGCCGTGCGGCGGTCTCGGCATACCCAACGCGATGAACGCGGCCTTGTCACGGTCCCGGGAAAGGACCACGGTGCCGGTCGCGCCGTCCGGCAGCCTGTCGGTGGCGACCTTGGCGTCCGGGGCGGCGAGCACTGCGGCCAGCTCCGTGGACCGCTGTTCAGAGGCCCGTGCTCGCTGTTGCGCGTCCCGTGCCTCCTGGTGCTGCCACACCGCGACCCCGCCGAACGCCGTGGCCGCGGCCAGGCAGGCCGCCAGGGCGAAGCGGGAGAGGGCGCGCCCGCGCGCCCCGTCTCCCCCGGTGCGAGGCCGCGGGGTCACCTTCGGCGGCTCCTGCCGCTCGGTGGCGATCCGGCGCAAGACCTGTTCCTTGAGCGCGGGCGGCGGCGTGACGGTGACCGCCTGTCCCAACCGGGCCGCCGTGGCGGTCAGTTCGCGTACCTCCTGGGCGCAGGCGGGGCAGGCCGCCAGATGACGTTCGAACTCGGCACGCTCGCCGGGCGCCAGGGCGTGCAGTGCGTACGCGCCGGTCAGCGTGTGCAGATCCGCGCTGGTCACGGGTTCACCCCCAGACAGTCGCGCAGCCGGATGAGGCCGTCGCGGAGTCGTGTTTTGACGGTGCCCAGCGGGACCGAGAGCAGTTCGGCCACTTCGCGATAGGACAGGCCCCGGTAGTACGCCATGGTCACGGACTGGTTCTGGAGCTCGGTGAGCGTGCGCAGACAGCGACGCACCTGTTCCCGTTCGAGGGTGGCCTCGACCTGTTCCGTGACCTGGTCGAAGGCCGGGGTCCGGTCGAGCAGCGCGGCCCGGCGCTCCCGGTCGCCGGCCGCCTGCGCCGAGCGGACCCGGTCCACCGCCCGGCGATGAGCGAGGGTCAGCACCCAGGTCATGGCGCTGCCCCGGCTGGGCTGGAAGCGAGTGGCGGTGCGCCAGACCTCCAGCAGCACTTCCTGTGCCACCTCCTCGGACTGGGCCGGGTCGCGCAGTACGGAGCGCACCAGGCCCAGGACGGGGCCGCAGACCTGGTCGTATACGCGGGAGAACGCCTCCTGATCGCCCCTGGCCACCTGGCCCAGCAGTTCCTGCAGATCGGGCCCCGCCGCAGCGGGCCCGCCGATGTGTACAGCTTCTTCCACGCGGCTTTCCTCCACGGTGTGAACCTGTCGTGTGATGTCGTCCCGGTCCGGGCCATCCGAGCAGACTTCACCGCGTATTCGGAGCGGAGGCTCCGGCGGATTGGTCCGTTCTGTGGACTGATCCGGTATCGGTTGACGTCGAGTTTTGCGATGTATCGCGATTGACGGCCATCGCGTCCTCGCGATATGTTCGCTGCCGAGTATTTGGGATGGGGTAACGGGAGAAGGAGTGGTCGCGATGGGGGCGAAGCGGCGCAAGCTGGGCAATCCGCTGGCGCTCGCGGTGATGGCGCTGCTTTCGGAGCGGCCGATGCACCCGTACCAGATCGCGCAGACGCTGCGGCAGCGCGGCAAGGAGAACAGCGTCAAGATCAACTTCGGGTCGCTCTACACCGTCGTCCAGAACCTGGAGAAGCACGGCTTCGTCGAGGTGGCGGAGGTGCAGAGGCAGGGCAACAGGCCCGAGCGCACGCTGTACGGCCTCACCTCCGCCGGGCGCGAGGAGATGCTGGAGTGGATGGCGGATCTGCTGGCCGTCCCCGCCCGTGAGTTCCCCCTGTTCGAGACCGGCCTCTCGCTGATGGGCGTCCTGCCGCCGGACGAGGTGACCTCGCTGCTGGCGGACAGGCTGTCGGCGCTGCGCGTCCAGGCCGCGGGGATACGGGGCGTGCTGGAGCAGCTCTACGGGACGCTGCCGCGGCTCTTCGTCATAGAGACCGAGTTCCAGCTGCACATGATCGAGGCCGAGGAGACCTGGGTCGAAGGGTTCCTCAAGGAGCTCGGCGCGGGAACGCTCTCCGGCCTCGACGGCTGGCGGACCCTGCACGAGACCGGCCGGCCGCCGCCGGAGTGGCAGGAGCTGGAGCGCGAACTGCCGTTGGACATCGAGGGGGAGGGGGACGGCTCCCGGAAACCCTGACCCACCCCGAACTCACCCCGACCGTGACCCGGCCGACTCCGGCCGCTGAACGGCAACGACCCCGGCGGTCGCTGTTGCAGCAGCTCCCGCCAGGGTCTCTCACCCCGGACCGGACCACCGTGAAGGCGCCCCGGCGATCGAGGCGCGGCACGCCCAGGATAGCCCGGCGCCCTTCACGTGGACCGGCTCGGCCTGCCCAGAGCAACCGCTCATCACAGGAGAGCCCCTACATGAGTACCGGAACCATGAGTACCGGATCCCCACGCACCGGAACGCCCGTCGTACGGGCGGACAATCTGGTCAAGACCTATCCCGGCGGAGTCACCGCCCTGAGCGGCCTGGGCCTCACCGTCGAGGCCGGCACCGTCCTCGGACTGCTCGGCCCCAACGGCGCCGGCAAGTCCACCACCGTCAAGATCCTCACCACCCTCGCCCGCCCCGACAGCGGCACGGCCACGGTCGCCGGCCACGATGTGCTGCGCCACCCCGGCCGGGTACGCCGCGCGATCGGCGTCGTCGCCCAGAAGTCCGGCGCCGATCCCGCCGCGACCGGCCGGGAGAACCTCGTCCTCCAGGGCAGGCTGTACGGCCTGAGAGGCAGGGAACTGAACCGGCGCGCCGATGAACTGCTGGAGCGGTTCGCCCTCACCGACGCCGCGCGGCGGATGGTCAAGGGTTACTCCGGCGGTATGCGGCGCCGGCTCGATGTGGCGCTCGGTCTGGTCCACCGGCCCGAGGTGCTCTTCCTGGACGAGCCGACGACCGGGCTCGACCCGGAGGCCCGTACCGCGATGTGGGACGAGATCACCCGGCTCGCCGGTGACGAGGGCCTGACCATCCTGCTCACCACGCACTATCTGGAGGAGGCCGACCGGCTCGCCGAGCGCATCGCGATCGTCGATCGCGGCCGGATCGTGGTCGAGGGCACGCCCGACGCGCTCAAGGGTGAACTGCGCGGTGACGCCGTCCATCTGGAGCTGCGCGCCGACGGCGACCTGGCGGCCCTCACCGCCGTACTCGCCGGGCTGGCAGGTCTGCACGACCTGGCGGTCGACGGCCGCCGGGTCAGTGTGCGCGCCGACGACGGCGCCGCCGCCGTGCCTGTCCTGCTCGCCGCGCTGGAGCGCGCCGGAGCGGCCGTGGCCGCCGCCACCGTGGCCCGACCCTCGCTGGATGATGTCTATCTGCGGTACGCGGGACGCCGGTTCTCCGAGGCCGAGGCCCAGGCGGACACCGCCGGCGCCGGCACCCCCGTCCAGGCCACCGCCGGAGGTGCCCGATGAGTACCGAAACCCTCTCCCACACCTGGTATATGACGCAGCGTCAGCTGATGGCGATCGTGCGCCAGCCCGTCTTTCTGCTCATCTCCCTGATCCAGCCGGTGATCTGGCTGTTCCTCTTCGGCAATCTCTTCAGGAGAGTGGTCGAGCTGGGCGGCTTCGGCACCACGACGTATCTGGACTATCTGGTGCCCGGCATCGTGGTGATGAGCGCGCTCGGCTCCAGCATGTGGGCCGGGATGGGCACGCTGGAGGAGATCGAACGCGGCACGCTCAACCGCTTCCTGACCACCCCGGTCAGCCGCAGCGCCCTGATGAACGCCAATGTCGTGCAGAACGGCATCAGCACGGCCTGCCAGTCCGTGATCATCGTGCTGCTGGGTCTGCTCGGCGGGGCACGCTACCCGGGCGGCGCGGGCGGGCTGATCGTGCTGGTCGCGGCCTCGATCCTGCTCGGTACGGTCTTCGGGGCGCTCTCCAACGCGCTGGGCATGCTGGTGCGCGAGCGCGAGTCGATCATCGGCATCAATACGTTTCTGCTGCTGCCGCTGACGTTTCTCTCCTCCGCCTTCATGGCGCCCTCCCAGATGCCGTCCTGGATGGCCACGATCGCGGACTTCAACCCGGTCAACTGGGCGATGGTCGCGGGACGTTCCGCGCTGGCGGCCGATCCCGACTGGGGCGACGTGCTGACCAGGGGCGGCGCGCTGCTGGCCCTGGCGGTGGCGGCGGTCTGGCTGTCGACCCGTACGTTCCGCTCGTACCAGAAGTCCGTTTAGGTCCTGTCCCGCCGATCTTCGGGGGCCCGCGACGCCTGGCACCCCCGGCCCCGTCCTCGCACGGGGCCGGGGGGCCGCGCTCAGGCGGCCGGGGCCTCCTGCTCGCGCTCCACCTGCTCGTTCCACTCCCGCTTGACGGTCCGCCACGCCTCGTCGGTCTGGCCGAGCCGCCAGTACCCCGAGACCGACAGCCGCTCGCGCGGCACGTTCCGCTCCAGCCGCAGATGGCGGCGCAGCTCCTTCACGAAGCCCGCCTCGCCGTGCACGAAGGCGTGGACATCCCCGGCGGGGAAGTCGAGGCCGCGGACGGCGGCGATCAGGGCTTCGCCCACCGGACGCTCCCCGCGGTGCAGCCAGGTGATCCCGGTCCCGTCGGGCGTCGTGATCTTCTGCTCCTCCTCGGCGCCGGAGATCTCGACGAAGGCGTGCACCAGCGCGCCGGCCGGCGCCCGCTCCAGCGACGCGGCGATCGCGGGCAGGGCGCTCTCGTCGCCCACCAGCAGATGCCAGTCGGCCGCCGGGTCCGGTACGTAGAGGCCGCCCGGGCCGAGGAACCGTACCGTCTCGCCCGGCCGCACCCGCGCGGCCCACGGACCCGCCAGCCCCTCGTCGCCGTGCACGACGAAGTCGATGGCCATCTCCCGCGCCGCCGGGTCCCAACTGCGGACCGTATACGTGCGGTTGGCGGGCCACTGGTCGCGCGGGAACTCCGCGCGGATGCGCTCGATGTCGAACGGCTCGGGGTAGCTCACGCCCTCGGGGGCGAACAGCACCTTGACGTAGTGATCGCTGAATTCGCCGCACTCCACCGCGGCCAGCCCCTCACCGCCCAGGACCACGCGCACCATGTGCGGGGTGAGCCACTCGGTACGTACGACCTGCCCCTCGTGGGCCTTCGGCGACGTGCGGGCCGGCTTTTCTGCCACGGCGGTCTCCCTGACGGTTGCGCTGCTTAGGTTTACCTAAGTTAACACTCACGACTGGAGGGTGGCGAGCAGACGCCGCAGTGCGCCACCCAGCCCCCACCGGGCGGCGAGCGCGTCGACCATGGCCTGATCGCGCGGCGCGGTGGGCAGCGCCGGATCGAAGTCCGGCAGCGGTACGTCGCCGGCCACCCGGACCACCGTGGGCGCGACCGCCACATACTCCCGGGCCTCGTCCAGCCGCTTGCGCTGGGACGGGGTGAGCTTCGAGCGGGGGTCGTCGACCGCCGCCATGATCCCCGCCAGATCACCGAAGGCGTCGAGCAGCTTGGCCGCGGTCTTCTCGCCGATCCCCGGCACCCCGGGCAGCCCGTCGCTCGGGTCTCCGCGCAGCAGCGCCAGATCGACATAGCCGGGGCCGTCGACGCCGTACTTCTCCCGCAGCGCCGCCTCGTCGGTGAGATGCAGCGTCCCCACCCCCTTGAGGGGGTAGAGCACGCGCACACCGCGCTTGTCGTCGATCAGCTGATAGAGATCGCGGTCGCCGGTGACGATGTCCACCGGGCCCGTCGCGCGGCCGGCGAGCGTACCGATCACATCGTCCGCCTCGTATCCCGCGACGCCCACCCTGGCGATGCCCAGCGCGTCGAGCACCGCCTCGATGATCGGCACCTGTGGCGCGAGCGTGTCCGGGGTTTCCTCCTCGTCGGGCCCCTCCTCGTGGGGGCGCGCCACGCGGTGGGCCTTGTAGGAGGGGATCAGCTCCACCCGCCACGCGGGCCGCCAGTCGGCGTCCATGCAGGCCACCAGCTCGTCCGGGCGGTGGTCCTGGACCAGCCTGCCGATGAAGTCCAGCAGACCGCGCACCGCGTTGACCGGGGTGCCGTCGGGGGCCCGCACGGAGTCGGGGACCCCGAAGTAGGCCCGGAAGTAGAGGGAGGCGGTGTCGAGGAGCATCAGGCGTCGCGTCACACCCCGATGATGCCCCAGCCCACTGACAACGCCGTCGCCGCGCGGGCACATGTCCCGGTGACCGTCGGTGACCGGGCCGCCCGGGAAAGGGCCTTTCACGCCGAAGTGTTCCCCCGGGGGAGTGACCTGGGACACCTTTCTGTTTGGTCCGTGTAAGCGCGGGCAGGCGCGCGACTGGAGCGAACCAGGTCGCGATGTCACACGCCGCGTCCGGTAGGCGGACGGAATCCGCCCGCTCCACGGCCCGCCCGCGGGGGTGACGGGCCGTTTTCCGTTCAACACGTGAGGTGTATGTGTCCAGGCTGCAAGCCGAACACCTGTACAAGGTATTCGGCAGACGACCAGACGAAGCCGTGACGAAGCTCGAAAACGGTACGGACCGCGATGAGCTGCGCACCGACGGGACGACCGCAGCGGTGATCGACGCCTCGTTCTCGGTCGAGCCCGGCCAGATATTCGTGGTGATGGGTCTGTCGGGATCCGGCAAGTCCACGCTGCTGCGCATGCTCAACGGGCTGCTGGAACCCACTTCGGGACGGGTGCTCTTCGACGGCCAGGACCTGACCGCGCTGAGCCCGCAGGAACTGCGCCACGTCCGTTCCACCAAGATCAGCATGGTCTTCCAGCACTTCGCGCTCTTCCCGCACCGCAGCGTTCTGGAGAACGCCGGGTACGGCCTCGAAGTGCAGGGAGTGCCCCGGGCCGAGCGTGAGAAGCGCGCCGCCGAGGCGCTGGAACTCACCGGCCTGGGCGGCTGGGAGGCGTCCTGGCCCGATGAGCTCTCCGGCGGTATGCAGCAGCGCGTCGGCCTCGCCCGCGCGCTCGCCACCGACGCCGATCTGCTGCTGATGGACGAGTCCTTCAGCGCACTCGACCCGCTGATCCGCCGCGATATGCAGGATCAGCTGCTCCAGCTCCAGAAGCGGCTCAAGAAGACCATCGTGTTCATCACCCACGACCTCAACGAGGCCATGCGCCTCGGCGACCGGATCGCGGTCATGCGCGACGGCGAGATCGTCCAGCAGGGCAGCGCCGAGGACATCCTCGTCACCCCGGCCAATGACTATGTCGCCTCCTTCACCCAGGACGTCGACCGCACCCGGGTGCTCACCGCCGCGGCGATCATGGCCGACCCGGAGACCGCCTTCGGCGCCCGTTCGGACGGCGGCGAGGAGCTGCGTACCGCGCAGGAGGTGCTCGACGCGGCGCCCGCCAGCGTGGCCGAGTCCACCCCGATCATCGAGCTGTTCACGCCCTGTTCGGCCAGCGCGATCCCCGTCGCCGTCACGGACGACACGGGCAAGCTCGTGGGAGTCGTCCCGCGCGCCAGGCTGCTGGCCGTCCTCGGTGAGCCGATGGCGCCCTCCGTGCCCGTCGACGCGCCCGCCGGGATCGCGGTCTCGAAGGCCCCGGCCGACAAGGCGGTAGCCAGTGCCTAGGCTCCCTCTCGGCGACTGGGTCGACAACGCTGTCGATTTTCTCCAGAACCACCTGTCCTGGCTGTTCGACGCGACCGGTTCGGTCGTCTCGGGCATGTACGACGGCATCAACGCGGTGCTCTCAGCGCCTGAGCCGCTGCTCCTCGCGGGCATCCTGGCCGTGCTCGCCTGGTGGCTGCGCAGCCTCGTCGCGGGTGTCCTCACCTTCGGCGGATTCGCGCTGATCGACTCCATCGAGCTGTGGGACGAGTCGATGGAGACTCTCTCGCTGGTGCTCGTGGCCACCATCATCGTGCTGGTCATCTCGATACCACTGGGCATCTGGGCCGCGCGCTCCAAGACGGTCAGCTCCATCGTCCGTCCGGTGCTCGACCTGATGCAGACCATGCCCGCCATGGTCTATCTGATCCCGGGTGTCGTCTTCTTCGGGATCGGCGTGGTGCCCGGCATCATCGCCACGATCATCTTCGCCCTGCCGCCCGGCGTCCGGATGACCGAGCTCGGTATCCGGCAGGTCGACGGGGAACTGGTCGAGGCCGCCGAGGCGTTCGGCACCAGCCCCCGTAACACCCTGCTGCGGGTCCAGCTGCCGCTGGCCCTCCAGACGATCATGGCGGGGATCAACCAGGTCATCATGCTGGGCCTGTCCATGGTGGTCATCGCCGGCATGGTCGGCGGCGGCGGCCTCGGCGGCGCCGTCTACCGCGCGCTCGGGAACATCGACATCGGCCTCGGCTTCGAGGCGGGTCTCTCCGTCGTCATCCTGGCCGTGTACCTGGACCGGATCACCGGCTCGCTCAGCCTCCAGGTCTCCCCGGTCGGCCGCCGCGCGCTGGCCAAGGCGAAGGAACTGACCGGCGGACCGAAGATCTGGAACCACCGCCCCCAGCCCGTGGTCGCGATCGCCGGTGTGGTCGTCCTCGCGCTCGTCGCCGGCGGCATCGGCCTGTTCGGCGGCTCCTCGTCCGGCGGTACCACCGCCGACGCCAAGAACGTCGGCCAGGGCAAGAAGATCAGCATGGGGTACATCCCCTGGGACGAGGGCATCGCCTCCACCTTCCTCTGGAAGGAACTGCTGGAGCAGCGCGGCTACGAGGTCGACGCCCGGCAGTACGAGGCCGGTTCGCTCTACACCGGCCAGGCGGCCGGTCAGATCGACATCCAGACCGACTCCTGGCTGCCCATCACCCACGCCACCTACTGGGCCAAGTACAAGGACAAACTGGAGGACATGGGGGCCTGGTACGACAAGACCTCCCTGGAGATCTCCGTGCCCTCGTACGTCAAGGGCATCAACTCCCTGGCCGACCTCAAGGGCAAGTCCGCCACCTTCAAGGGCCGGATCGTCGGCATCGAGCCCAGCGCGGGCGAGATGGGCCTGCTCAAGGACAAGGTCCTCAAGGCGTACGGCCTCGACACCGAGTACAAGCTGATCGACGGCTCCACGTCCGGCATGCTGGCCGAGCTGAAGCGGGCGTACGCGAAGAAGGAGCCGATCGCGGTCGTGCTCTGGTCCCCGCACTGGGCCTACAACGACTACGACCTGACCAAACTCGCGGACCCGAAGAAGGCATTCGGCGCGGAGAGCGACGGCGTCCACACCCTGGCGCGCAAGGGCTTCTCGGCCGACAACCCGCAGGTGGCCACGTGGCTCAAGGACTTCTCGATGACCGAGAAGCAGCTCACCAGCCTTGAGGCCAAGATCCAGGTGACCGGCAAGGGCAAGGAGCAGGAGGCCGTCCGCGCCTGGCTCAAGGAGAACCCCGGCGTCGCCGACAAGTGGACCCCGGTCGCCCCGTCGGGAAAGGCGGGCAAGGCCGCGAACGGCAAGGACGAACGCGACCGGCCCGTGCAGGTCGCCTGGTTCCCCTGGGAGGAGGACATCGCCGCCACCTATCTGTGGAAGGCGGTCCTCGAAGAGCGCGGGTACAAGATCGAGCTCAGCCAGTTCGAGCTCGGACCGATGTACGCCGCGATGGCGCAGGGCCAGGTGGATGTCCAGTTCGACGGCTGGCTGCCCAACGCGCAGAAGAGATACTGGGACAAGTACCAGGACAGCCTCACCACGCTCGGGTCCTGGTACGGTCCGACCTCCCGCGAGATCGCCGTCCCCTCGTATGTCAAGGGTGTTGACTCCCTCGCCGATCTCAAGGGCCGGGGCGACGAGTTCAAGGGGCGGATCGTCGGCATCGAGCCGGGCACCGAGGAGATGAACGTCCTCAAGGACACGGTGCTGCCGGACTACGGGCTCGACAAGGAATACAAGGTCGTCGACGGCTCCACCCCGGCGATGCTCGCCGAGCTGAAGCGCGCCTACGCGAAGAAGGAACCGATCGCGGTCACGTTGTGGACCCCGCACTGGTCCTACAACGAGTACGACCTGACCAAGCTGGCGGACCCGAAGAAGGCCTTCGGCGAGGGTGACCAGCTCACCACCGTCGCCCACAAGGACTTCCCCGGGAACTACCCGCAGCTGACGAAGTGGTTCAAGGACTTCAAGCTGAGCGAGAAGCAGCTCGCCGGGCTGGAGAACGAGATCCAGAAGCGCGGCACGGGACACGAAGAAGAGGCGGTCGCGGCGTGGA
Source organism: Streptomyces scopuliridis (assembly GCF_042790125.1). Taxonomy (GTDB): domain Bacteria; phylum Actinomycetota; class Actinomycetes; order Streptomycetales; family Streptomycetaceae; genus Streptomyces; species Streptomyces scopuliridis_A. The sequence continues at coordinate 160,688 of NZ_JBHTZS010000007.1, read as the reverse complement.
TGGCCGATAATCCGGGCATCGCGGACACCATGGCCCCGCAGTAGCGGTTCGCCGAGACGCGTTCGAGGGAGCGCGTTCGGCGGAGGGGTGGGCATCGCCTGGGGCGGAGCCCACCCCTCCCGCATTCCGCTTCGGCCCGCTCGCGCGCATCATTGTTCCAGGGGGCCACACGTCCCCTTTCGCTCGTGTGTGCGCACGGACGGCGGATTCGCCGGGTCCGGCACCGGGTGAGGCAGGACAGCTCTTGTCCGGGCGTCAACTCTGAGAGGATGACGATCCGGGCGGGAGGGAGCCAGTCATGGACGACAAGGAAGCGCTCAGGGTGGGCGCGGCCGTCCGCAGGAGGCGCAGGTCCCTGGGCCTGACGCTGGCGGCGGTCGCCGGCCGGAGCGGACTGTCCGTCCCGTTCCTCAGCCAGATCGAGAATGAGCGCGCCAGGCCGAGCACCCGCTCATTGGAGCGGGTGGCGGACGCCCTGGAGACGACCCCCGCCCAGCTGCGCGCCGCCGCCGACTCGGCCCGTACCGTCGATGTCGTACGAGCCGCCCCCGGGCCCGGGGTCCGCCGTGTGGTGCGCGGCGGGCACCAGCTGAACGCCAAGGAATTCACCGGTGAGCAGGACACCGGCCGCGAATACCAGCACCGCAACGACGAGGTCATGTACATCGCCGACGGCGCCGCGGAGGTCGAGGCCGAGGGCCGGGCCTACCGGCTGGAGCGCGGTGACACGCTGTATCTGTCCGGTGGCGTACGGCACCGCTGGCGCGCCACCGAGCCCGGCACCCGCATCCTGGTCGTCGCCGTCGCCGAGAACATCGACGCGACCATCGATCCGCCGCGCTGAGGGCGCGGAGGGGGGACCGCCGCACTGGTGGACGGGCGCGTCCTCACCCGGTACGGACCGCCGCCGGCCTCGGCACCGGCGGTGCCGCGGGCAGCGTGCCGCCGATCACCCCGCGCAGTGTGTGCCACCCGGCCGCCGACCAGGCCGCCACCAGCAGGGCGTACAGCCCCACCGCCAGCCACTCCAGGGCCACCAGACCGGTGTGCCGGCCCAGCCCCGCCGCGCCCGTCACACACGTACCGAGCGGGAAGGTGAAGGCCCACCACGTCATCGTGAACCGCATCCCGCGCCGGACGGCCCGTACCACCAGCGCCGCCGACAGCGCCAGCCACAGCAGGGCGAACCCGATCACCGGCACCCCGTACACCACGGCGAGGGCGCCCAGCGCGCCCGCGTACGGAGCGCCGATCGCCCCGGGCGCCGCATCGGCCAGCTGGCTGACGGCGGTGGTCGACTGCCCCAGCGGACCGAGCACCAGAAAGAGCAGCGGGGTCATCCCGAGCGGGAGCGGACCGTGCGCCACCAGCCGGCCGAAGATCAGCGGCAGCATCATCAGCGTCGCCAGCAGGCTCACCCCGAACAGGGCGTAGCAGCCGAGCAGCAGCGCCTCGCGCCCCTGGCCCGCCGCCAGATGCGGCACCAGCAGCGGGCCGAGCGCCGCCGAAACCATGGGGGACACCACCGGCAGCAGCCAGACGGGCGAGGCGTCCCCGGCGCCGACGCGATGGCGTACGACCATCAGATACGGGATCGCCACGGCGACGACGAGACCGAGCAGCGTCCCCGCGCCGAACAGCACCGCGTCCACGGCGACCGCCGCCCGCTCGCCCAGTACATCGCGCCCCACCAGCAGCGTGGCGCCGCCGACGGCCAGCAGCGCCATGGCCGCGCAGCCGTAGAACGGCGCCACGGCCGGGTCGAGCAGATCGGCGCGCGCCCGGTCGCGGTGGTACAGCCAGTGCCCGGCGCGGGCGGTCAGGACGACGGCGAGCAGCACCGCCGACAACGCCCACACCACGACACAGGCGGCCCGCAGCCCCGGTATCTCCAGCGGTAGCCCGGCACCGGCACTCGCCACGATCGCCGTACCCATCACTGTCGCGTACCAATTGGGCCCGAGATACCGGAGCGCCGGAAGCCGTACGCGCGCGGTGGTGCGCGTGGCGAGGGTGGTGGGGTGCGCGAGGGTGGTCATGGCTTCCACCCTCGCCGTCGCATACGGCCCCCACCAGCCCCGCTGTCTCTATGAGGTCATAACCTGGACTTATGACCGATGGACCGCTCGCCGCTCAGCTCGCCCACCGGGTGCCGGATCTCGGCGCGCTGGAACTGCTGCTCGCCGTGGCCAGGCTCGGCAGTCTGGGCCGGGCCGCCCGCGAGCTCGGGATCTCCCAGCCCGCCGCCAGCAGCCGGATCCGGGCCATGGAGCGGCTGCTCGGGGTGGCGCTGGTGGACCGTTCACCGCGCGGCTCCCGGCTCACCGACGCCGGCACGCTCGTCACCGACTGGGCCCGCCGCGTGGTGGAGGCCGCCGAGGCCTTCGACGCGGGGGCGCAGGCGCTGCGCGACCGCCGGGACTCGCGGCTGCGGGTCGCCGCCTCGATGACGATCGCCGAGTATCTGCTGCCCGGCTGGCTGATAGCGCTCCGCCGGGCCCGGCCGGACACCGCCGTCTCGCTGCACGCGGGAAACTCCGTGGCGGTGGCCGAGCGGCTGCTCAGCCATGAGGCGGACCTCGGCTTCGTCGAGGGGGTGGCCGCGCCGGAGGGGCTCGACTCCGCCGTCATCGGCCATGACCGGCTGCTGGTGGTCGCGGCCCCCGGCCATCCCTGGGCCCGCCGCCGTACCCCGCTCGACCCGGCGGAGCTGGCCGCGACCCCGCTGATCCTGCGCGAACCGGGCTCCGGCACTCGTCAGGTACTGGACGCCGGGCTCCGTGCGTACGGCGGTCCCGCCGTGCCGCTGCTCGAACTGGCCTCCACCACCGCGCTGAAGGCCGCCGCGGTGAGCGGGGCCGGTCCCTGCGTGCTGAGCGAACTCGCGGTCGGCGAGGAACTGGCCGCCCGCCGGCTCGTCAGGGTGCCGGTCGAGGGCATCCGGCTCCGCCGTGATCTGCGCGCGGTCTGGCCGGTCGGCAACCGCCCCGCGGGCCCGGCCCGCGACCTGCTGTCCCTGACACGCGGAACCCTGGACTGACCGGCCGGTCCGCTGGACTGACCGGCCGGTCCGCTGGACTGACCGGCTGGTCCGCTGGACTGACCGGCCGGTCCGCTGGACTGACCGGCTGGTCCGTGGGGCCCTTCAGGGCCGCCGGTTCACGTGACCCGTCAGGGCCCGGAGTGCGCGTCCGGGGCGGCGGCCGCTTCGACCAGTGCGGTCATGACACGGGTGTCATCGGCCATCTCGGGATGCCACTGAACACCCAGGACCCAGTGAGGACCGGGCAGTTCGACCGCCTCGACCGTGCCGTCCGCCGCGACCGCCGAGACGGTCAGCCCCTTCCCGAGACTGTCCACGGTCTGGTGATGGTGCGTCGGTACGGTGAACTCCTCCGGCACCAGAGCGCCGTAGCGAGTGCCCGCCACCGGCGTCACCGGATGCTCGCCGAAGGTACCGGCCACCGGTGAGGTATGGCCGTCCACATGCTGGCGGAGCGTCCCGCCGAGCGCCACATTGAGCAGCTGCATCCCCCGGCAGATCCCCAGCAGGGGCGTGCCGGAGGCCAACGCGGCGTCGATCAGGGCCAGTTCCCAGGCGTCCCGCTCCCGGGCGGGCGGTCCGGTACGGGGGTCCCGCTCGGCCCCGTACCGTACGGGCTCCACATCGGGACCGCCCGCGATCACCACCCCGTCGAGCCGCGCCACCATCCGGGCCGCGGCCGACGGATCGTCCGGCGGCAGCATCGCGGCCAGCCCGCCCGCGCGCTGGACGAGCCCGGGATAACCGGCCGGCAGCAGCGCCGCCGGCAGTTCCCAGACGCCCCACGCGGCGGACTTCTCCAGATAGGTGCTGACGCCGATGAGCGGCTTCATCGATCCGGCCTCCGTCGTTCCTCGTTCGTCGTTCTCGTGCGCGATCGCGTATGTGTCCGCGTATGTGTCCGCGTCAGTCTCGTTCGAGCTCGGCCTCGGCCGCGGCCAGCGCCGCGAACTCCTCTTCCGGGGCCGCCGCGACCAGCCGGTGCCGACTGTAGAACGTGAAGTAGGCGAGGGCGACGACATAGACGCCCAGCGCGATGAACGCCGCGTCCTTGTCCACCAGGAACGTCGCGACCAGCGCCGACAGCGCGAGTACGAAGGCGACGCCCGAGGTGAGCATGCCGCCGGGCGTGCGATAGGGGCGGGGCAGCTCGGGCTCGCGGCGGCGCAGCACGAGATGCGACAGCGCCATCAGCGCGTACGAGATCGTCGCGCCGAACACCGCGACATTGAGCATCCGGCCGCCGTCGCCGGTGCCCGCCGCGAGGGCGAAACCGATCGCGCCCGGGATCAGCAGACCCAGATAGGGGGCTTTGCGGCCGCTCGTGAGGGACAGGAACCGGGGCAGATAGCCCGCGCGGGACAGCGCGAACAACTGCCGGGACCCGGCGTAGATGAGGGAGAAGAAGGAGGCCACGAGCCCCGCGAGACCCGCGTAGTTCACGAACCGGCTCAGCGCGGTCGGATCCCCGTCCCCCTGGAGCGCGACCACCAGCGGATTGCCAGCGTCCTGGACGGCGGCCGAACCGCGGGCCCCCGTCGCCGCGAAGAAGGTGATCAGCGCGAGCAGTACGAGCACGCCCATGGCGATCGACAGCGCCTTCGGCATCGACCGGACCGGGTCCTTGGCCTCCTCGGCGGCCAGCGGTACGCCCTCCACCCCCAGGAAGAACCACATACCGAAGGGGAAGGCCGCCCAGATGCCCAGGACTCCGTACGGCAGCCAGGACCCGGAGCCGAACGCGTCCTGGTCGACGGGGATGTCATTGAGACCACTGGCGTCGAACTCGGTCAAGGCCCCGACCGCGAAGATCAGCAGCGCGGCCACCGCGATCGCCGTCACCACCAGACTGAAGCGCAGCGCCTCGCCCACACCCCAGAGATGGATCCCGATGAAGACCACGAAGCAGGCGAGATAGACCGGCCAGCCGGCCGTCAGGCCGAAGAGGTTGAGGGACTCGACATATTCGCCGATGAAGATGGAGATGGCGGCCGGCGCGAGGATGTACTCGATGAGGATGGCCGTACCGGTCAGGAAGCCGCCCCAGGTGCCGAGCGCGCGCCGGGCGAAACCATAACCGCCGCCCGCGGTGGGCAGGATGGCGGACAGTTCGGCGAGCGAGAAGACCAGACAGGCGTACATCACCCCCATCAGCAGTGTGGCGATCGCGAGACCGCCGAAGCCCCCCTGGGAGAGACCGATGTTCCATCCCGAGAAGTCACCGGAGACGACATAGGCGACCCCGAGGCCGGTGAGCAGCAGCCAGCCCGCGCTGCCCCGGCGCAGCATGCGTCGTCGCAGATACTCGGCGTCTCCCTGGGGCGTGTCCCGCTCGGCGGCCCCGTCGGCCGCGGCGGCCGGTGGGACGCGCGAGTCCGTGCCTTCGGACATGATCCGCTCCTGCCTCGGAGTAATGGTGTGGGGCCATACCTTTGCTCCATGAGCGGCCCGGCGCAAGACCCACGCGTTAAACAGCTGTTACGGATCCGGAAAGCCACCGGCCCGGGGGAGCCGGCCTGCGGCCCCGGCCGCCGGGTCGCCGGGTCGGGCCGCGCGGCCGCGCGCTCAGGCCAGAAAGCCGCGCAGCAGCGCCGCCGTACCGCCGCAGTGCTCGCGCGCGATCTCGCGCGCCCCGTCCGCGTCGCCGTCGAGCACTGCCTCGACCAGCGCCGTGTGCTGCTGCTGCGAGTGCTCCAGATTCCGTACCAGCAGCGGGATGCAGTCCAGCAGATCGTTCACCGTCGCCCGCACGGCGGCGTACTGCGCGGTCAGGGTCGCGGAGCCGGACAGCTCGGCGAGCGTGAGATGCAGCATCGTGTCCGGCCTGCGGTACTCCGTCAACGGCGCGTCCTGCGTCGCGGCCAGCGCGGAGCGCAGCCGGTCCGGCTGATCGCCGGTGAGCCCATGCGCCGCGCACAGCCCGGCCGCGCCCACCTCAAGCACCTCGCGGAAGCGCAGTACGTCCTCGATGTCCACGCCCGCCACCCGGCGCCGCAGCTCCTCCTCCGCCCCCCGGGCCCGCGCGTCGGGGCGTGGCCGTACGAACGTGCCGCCGTATCTGCCACGCCGGCTCTCCAGCAGGCCCTGATCCTGAAGCACCTTGAGGACCTCGCGCAGCGTGACCCGGCTGATGCGCAGCCGCTCGGCCAGCTCCCGCTCGGCGGGCAGCCGTTCACCGCTCGCCACCAGCCCGAGCCGTACCACCTGGAGGATCTGCTCCAGCGCCTCCTCGAAGCCGTTTCCCGCCCGCACGGGACGCAGTACCGGCGTCAGCGGGTCCGCGTCCGGCGGGTCCATCGGCTCGTCCGTTGTCGCCACGTGGCCGTTTCCCCTTCCCAATCAAAGGTCTTCAGGAATACCTTATGGCTTCCGGCTGACCGAAGGAGGAGTAATCCCGTGGCAGACCGCACACCCCCGCTCCGTGTCGAGGAGCTGCGCGTCCTCGTGGAGGGCGGCGAGATCGACACGGTCGTCCTGGCTTTCCCCGACATGCAGGGCAGACTCCAGGGAAAGCGGTTCGCCGCACAGTTCTTCCTTGACGACGTTCTGGAGCACGGCACCGAGGGCTGCAACTATCTCCTCGCCGTCGACACCGAGATGAACACCGTCGACGGATACGCGATGTCCTCCTGGGACCATGGCTACGGCGACTTCGCGATGCGCCCCGACCTCTCCACCCTGCGGCGCGTCCCCTGGAACGACGGCACGGCCATGGTCATCGCCGACCTCACCTGGAACGACGGCACGCCCGTCGTCGCCGCGCCCCGCCAGGTCCTCCGCCGCCAGCTGGAGCGCCTCGCCGCGCTCGGCTACACCGCGCACGCCGGTACGGAGCTGGAGTTCCTCGTCTTCAAGGACACCTATGAGCAGGCCTGGGACAGCCACTACCGCGGACTGACCCCCGTCAACCAGTACAACGTCGACTACTCCATCCTCGGCACCGGCCGTGTCGAACCGCTGCTGCGCCGGATCCGCAAGGAGATGGGCGCGGCCGGACTGACCGTCGAGTCCGCCAAGGGCGAGTGCAACCCCGGCCAGCACGAGATCACCTTCAAGTACGACGAAGCCCTCGTCACCTGCGACCAGCACGCCATCTACAAGAACGGCGCCAAGGAGATCGCCTCCCAGGAGGGCGTCTCGCTCACCTTCATGGCCAAGTACAACGAGCGCGAGGGCAACTCCTGCCATATCCATCTCTCGCTCCAGGACGAGGACGGCACCAACGTCATGGCCGGGGACGGGCCCGGTGGGATGTCGCCCGTGATGCGCCACTTCCTGGCCGGTCAGCTCGCCGCGCTCCGGGACTTCTCCCTGCTGTACGCGCCCACCATCAACGCCTACAAGCGCTTCCAGCCGGGATCCTTCGCCCCCACCGCCGTCGCCTGGGGCTACGACAACCGCACTTGTTCACTGCGGGTGGTCGGCCACGGCCGGTCCCTGCGCTTCGAGAACCGTCTCCCCGGCGGTGACGTCAATCCGCATCTCGCCGTCGCGGGCATGGTCGCCGCCGGTCTGTACGGCATCGAGAACGAGCTGGAGCTCCCCGAACCCTGCGCGGGCAACGCCTATACGTCCATCTACGAACAGGTCCCGACCACCCTGCGCGAAGCCGCCGAGCTCTGGGAGAACAGCCCCATCGCGCGCGCGGCCTTCGGTGACGAGGTCGTGGCGCACTACCGCAATATGGCGCGCGTCGAGGTCAAGGCCTTCGACGCCGCGGTGACCGACTGGGAGCTTCGCCGCTCCTTCGAACGTCTGTGAGGAACGACGTGCACGAACACCACGCCGCCGGACATCAGATCCTCAACCCCGCCACCGGCGAGACCATCGCGACGGTCGCCGCGACGACCGCGGCGGAGGTCGACACGGCGGTACGCCGGGCCGCGGCGGCCCAACGCGGCTGGGCGGCGGCCGCCCCCGCCGACCGCGCGCGGCTGCTGCGCCGCTTCGCCGTCGTCGTCGACGAACACAACGAGGAACTGGCCCGGCTGGAGGTCCGCGAGGCGGGGCACACCCTCGGCAACGCCCGCTGGGAGGCGGCCAACGTCCGCGATCTCCTGGACTACAGCGCCGGGGGAGTGGAGCGGCTGACCGGCCGGCAGATCCCGGTCGCGGGCGGACTCGACATCACCCTTCTGGAACCACTCGGCGTCGTCGGCGTGATCGCCCCGTGGAACTTCCCCATGCCGATCGCCGCCTGGGGCACCGCACCCGCGCTCGCGGCGGGCAACGCGGTGCTGCTCAAGCCCGCCGAGACCACCCCGCTCACCGCGCTGCGGCTGGCCGAACTCGCCCTGGAGGCCGGGCTTCCCGAGCATCTCTTCCAGGTCCTTCCCGGAGCGGGCGACATCGCGGGCAACGCGCTGGTGGAGCACCCGGGCGTCGCCAAGATCGTCTTCACCGGATCCACCCGTGTCGGCAAGCAGATCATGGCGAAGGGCAGCGCGCTGCTGAAGCGCGTGACCCTCGAACTCGGCGGCAAGAGCCCCAATATCGTCTTCGCCGACTCCGATCTCGACCTGGCCGCCGCGACGGCCCCCATGGCCTTCCTCGACAACTCCGGACAGGACTGCTGCGCCCGTACCCGCATCCTCGTCCAGCGCGAGGTCCACGACCGGTTCCTGGAACTGCTCGCCCCCGCCGTCGAGTCGGTCGTCGTCGGCGATCCGTCCGACGAGAAGACCCAGATGGGGCCCCTGATCTCGGCGGTCCAGCTGGAGCGCGTACGGTCGTACGTACCCGACGGCGCGAAGGGCATCCGCGGCAGCGCGCCCGAGGGGCCAGGATTCTGGTTCCCGCCGACGGTCCTCACCGATGCCGCCGTTGACTCCCCGGTCGCCACCGAGGAGGTCTTCGGCCCGGTCGCGGTCGTCCTGCCCTTCGACGACGAGGAAGACGCCGTCCGGCTCGCCAACGCCACCGACTACGGGCTCGCCGGGTCGGTATGGACCCGCGACGTGGGCCGCGCCCTGCGGGTCTCGCGTGCCGTCGCCGCCGGCAATCTCTCCGTCAACTCGCACAGTGCCGTCCGGTACGGGACACCGTTCGGCGGCTACAAACAGTCCGGACTCGGCCGCGAACTGGGCCCCGATGCCCTGGCCGCCTTCACCGAAACCAAGAACGTCTTCATCAGCACGGAGGCCTGAGCCATCATGACCGCCCCCACCAACGACGCCATCTGCCGCCGCCTGGTCGGCCGCACCGCCGTGATCACCGGAGCCGGCAGCGGCATCGGCCTGGCCACCGCGCGCCGACTCGCCGCCGAGGGCGCGCATATCGTCTGCGGCGATATCGACGAGACCGCGGGCAAGGCCGTGGCCGAACAGGTCGACGGCACCTTCGTACGCGTCGATGTCACCAACGCCGACGAGGTCGACGCCCTGTTCAGGATCGCCCACGAGACCTATGGCAGCGTCGACATCGCCTTCAACAACGCGGGCATTTCGCCCCCCGAGGACGACTCGATCCTCACCACCGGCCTGGACGCCTGGCGCAAGGTCCAGGAGGTCAACCTCACCTCCGTGTATCTGTGCTGCAAGGCGGCCATCCCTTATATGCGGCGGCAGGGCCGGGGCTCGATCATCAACACCGCCTCCTTCGTGGCGCGCATGGGCGCGGCGACCTCCCAGATCTCCTACACCGCGTCCAAGGGCGGGGTGCTCGCGATGTCCCGTGAGCTGGGCGTGCAGTTCGCCCGCGAGGGGATCCGGGTGAACGCGCTGTGCCCGGGGCCCGTCAACACCCCTCTGTTGCAGGAGCTGTTCGCCAAGGACCCGGAGCGCGCCGCGCGCCGGCTCGTGCACATCCCGGTCGGCCGGTTCGCCGAGGCCGACGAGATCGCGGCGGCGGTCGCCTTCCTCGCCAGTGACGACTCCTCGTTCGTGAACGCCACGGACTTCCTCGTCGACGGCGGTATCTCGGGCGCGTACGTGACACCTGTCTAGCCCCCGCCCATGGAGCCACCTCTAGGGTGGACGGATGAGCATGACGACCCCGCCGGGCTGGTATCCCGATCCAGGTGTCCCCACCACCGAACGCTGGTGGGACGGGACTTCCTGGACCGGGCACACCAGACCGCTCGGCGCGGCCGGCCCGGCTGACGGCGGCGGCAGGCGGGGCGGGCCGGTCGCTGTTCTTGTCGCCGGGGTCGTCCTCGTGGGGGTCGTCGTCGCCGGAGTCGCCCTGCTCGGTGACGACGAACCGGCGGGCCGGCCCCAGGCCACGGGAGGCGGCACGTCCGCGCCCTCCCCGGCACAGGAGAAGAGCAGCGGCACCCCCGACACGACGCCCGGGGGCGCGACACCCGGCGAAGACCCCAGAGTCCTTGTCGACCAGCTGAACGGCATCACACTGCCGATCCCACAGGGCTGGGAGCGGCCCGAGTCCACGGTCGACGACGTCGTCACCATGACGACCGTGGACACCTACGACTGCCCGCACGACTCCGGGCGGTTCTGCCGCTGGGGTACGGTCACCTCCCGCAGCACCAGCGAGAGTGATGGGTTCTCCGCCGAGGCCCTGGCCAAGAAGGACATCTCCAGGGCGGCCGACGCCACCTACGAGGAGACCGCCCTCGGCGACCGCCACTACGGCGGCATCACGTCCCACAAGGTGCTCGCGTCCGAGTCCGCCGTGGTCGCGGGACGCACCGGATATCTGGTGCGGTGGCAGGTCACCACCGGCGCGGGCCCCGGTGGCTATGTCCAGTCGCTGGTCTTCCCGTCGACCTCCGGGACCGAGTCCCTGATCGTCGTGCGCTTCGCCTTCGACAAAGGCACGGAGGGCCCGCCGCTCGCCCTGATGGACACGATCACCGAGGGCATCCGCCCGATCGGAGATGTCTCGGGCGGCGTGGGCAGCTCCATCGGCCCCTGACGCGCGCCCCCGGAGGAGCGTGTTCAGAGGAACACCTTCAGAGGAACGTGCGGCCCTCACCCCGGTACGTCGGCACGGCCGCCACCACCCGGTCGCCCTCGACCAGCTGCAACGTGTCGAAACGCTCGCACAGTTCACCCGCCTTGGCATGCCGGAACCACACCTTGTCGCCGATCAGCAGATCGTCGGCGGCCGGCCCGAGCAGCGGGGTCTGCACCTCACCGGCCCCCTCCTGCCCGTCGTAGCGCAGCCCTTCGGGCAGATACGGCACGGGCAGCCGGTCCGCCCCCGGCGCCCCCGAGGCCGGATAGCCGCCACCGAGCACGGTCACCACCCCGACACCCGGCCTGCGCACCACGGGCTGGGCGAAGAGCGCCGCCGGACGGCCCGTGAACGATGTGTAGTTGTCAAAGAGCCGTGGTACGTAGAGCCCCGAGCCCGCGGCGATCTCCGTCACCGCCTCCTCGGCCGCCGTGTGCTGGACGCTGCCCGTGCCGCCGCCGTTGACGAACTCCAGCTCCGGCGCGACGGCCCGCACCGCGCGCACCACCGCCGCGCGCCGCTCCGCCAGCTCCTTGCGGGCCGCGGACTGCATCAGCCGGATCGCACGCGACCTCAGCGGCCGTCCTGCCAGGGCGTCCCCTACCCCGGCCACATGTCCTTCGTATGCCATGAGCCCGACCAGCCGGAATCCGGGGCGTCGGGCTATCGATCTGGCGAGCTCGGCCAGTTGGGCCGGCTCGCGCAGCGGGGAGCGCAGTGCACCAATCCTGACCCGTCCGCCGAACAGCCGCAAGGCCGTGTCCAGTTCAAGACAGATCCGGAATTCCTCACGTCCGCCGTCCCGCGCCGCGTCGATGAGATCCAGCTGCGCCGGGTCGTCGATCATCACGGTGACAGCGGCGGCGAGCTTGGGATCGGCGGCCAGCTCCGCGTAGGCGGCGCGGTCCGCCGACGGATAGGCGAGAAGCACGTCCTCGAACCCGGCCCGCGCCAGCCACAGCGATTCGGCCAGCGTGAACGACATGATCCCCGCGAAGCCGTCGCGCCCCAGCACACGTTCCAGCAGCGCGCGGCAGCGCACCGACTTGCTCGCCACCCGGATCGGCTTGCCCGCCGCCCGCCGGACGAGATCGTCCGCGTTGGCGTCGAACGCTTCGAGATCGACCAGGGCGAGGGGGGCGTCGAGATGAGCGGTGGCGCGGTCGTACCGTGCCCGGTCAGTGGCGCGCGGAGTCATGGACCGAGCTTGCCAGACGGGATTACCGCACGGTAGGGGGATGATCCGGGCCAGATCGGCACGGGCCTTCGCGGCCGGTCCCGCCGGGCCCGCTCCACCCCGTAGAGTGACGCACACGCCGCGTCGAACGGGCCTGTTCCGTACGGCGATCGGTATGTGGTGGGACTGGTCTGCACAGGTGGCACAGGGGGACGGATGAGTACCGAAGCGCGACGCGCTCCCGTACCACCCCGCCCCGCGACACCACCGCCCGCGCCGGAGTCCGGAACGGCCAAGTCCGGGGAGGACGCGCCGTCCGACGCCCCGCGCCCGCCGAGATCACGGATCTCCGACGCGCTGCTGCCCCCGCCCGAGCCGGTGCGGATACCGGCACCGCCGTCCGGAACGCCCGCTCCACCGGCCGCCAAGTCCCCGGCCCCGGCAGCGAATCCGCCCTCGGCAGCGACCCCGGCCCCGGCCCCGCGCACGGCCGGCACCCCGGCGCAGGCGGCACCCCCGACGCGGACAACGGCCCCGACAGCGGCCCCGGCACCCACCACCGCACCCCCGGCACCGCCCACCGGCACAGCACCCGCGCCGACGCCCGTCGAGACCACGACCCGGCTCCGGCCGGTGCCTCCCGCGCCCACCGGCACAGCACCCGCGCCGACGCCCGTCGAGACCACCACCCGGCTCCGGCCGGTGCCCCCCGCGCCCACCGGCACTACGCCCGCGCCGACGCCCGTCGAGACCACCACTCGGCTGCGGCCGGTGCCCCCGGCTCCCACCGGAGCGGTGCCGCGCGTTCCGCCCCGGCCTTCCGCGCCGCCCGTACCCCAAAGCGTGCCCCCGCACCCGCCCGGGACCCTGCCACCGCCGTCGTACCCCTACCCCTGGGCCGGGCAGCGTTCCGAGACGCCCGAGGAGACCGCCCCCAGGCTGCTCCCCGTGCCCTCCCGGCATCATCTCCTCAGGGTCGCCGCCGCCGTCGCCTGCGTCGTGCTCGGGCTCGGGCTGATCGGCGGCGCCGCCACCGGGAGCTGGCTGACCGGGGACTCGGCCGCCGACCCCGCCGCCCGGGACACCTTCGCCACCGCGCGCGGCCTCTGGCACAGCGTGCCCGTCGACACCCTCTTCCCCCGCACCCTCGCGGGGGACGGTGCCGGGCCCGGCGGAGCGGACCGTGAGTGGACGAGGATCGGCGTCGCACCGGACAGCGGCTGCGCCGGCACCCTCGACCCGCTGCTCCTCGGAACGCTGCGCCCGGTCGGCTGCGCGCGCGTGCTGCGCGCGACCTACGTCGACGCCACGTCCAGCAACGTCACCACCGTCGGTCTGGTCTTCACCCAGGCCGACGCCCTCGCGATGGACACCCTGCGCAGCCGGTTCCACGACGAGAGCCTTGATGAACGCGCCGATCTGATGCCCCGTACGTTCCCCGTCAAGGGCACCGTCGCGGGCGGGTTCGGTGACGCCCAGCGCGCGAGCTGGACGGTGAACGTGCTCACCGAGGCGCCCGTCGTCGTGTTCGCCGTCTCCGGCTTCGCCGACGGACGGAAGATCGCCGCTCCCCAGCCCGTCGACAAGGCCATGGCCAAGGGCGCCACGACCGCGCCCGCGCAGTCCGGACTCGGCCACGAGGCCAAGGGCATCGCGGACCGGATAGAACGAGGTCTGCGCAAGACCGTCAGCGAGCGAACGGCGGCCTCTCCATGACTCCGAACGCTCCCGGTACGACTCCGAACCCTCCCGGTGCGCACATGCTCCCGACACCGTCGCGAACCGCGGCACCCCAGAACCCTCCCGGCCGTCCCGCGCGCCGCCACCGCCTCGCCGCCACCCTCGCCGCCGCGTCCGTCCTGCTGTTCGTCGCCGCCCCTCCGGCGCACGCCGACGCGATCCGGGCGCAGCAGTGGGCCCTCGACGCCATGCACACCGAGGAGGCGTGGCGCACCGCGCAGGGCAGGGGCATCACCGTCGCCGTCCTGGACACCGGTGTCGACGCCACCCATCCCGACCTGGAGGGACAGGTGCTGCCCGGCCGGGATCTGATCGGCTTCGGGGCGCGCAGCGGCGATCGCGCCTGGGCCCGGCACGGCACCGCCATGGCCGGCATCATCGCCGGACACGGACATGGCCCCAACCGCGCCGACGGCGTCCTCGGGATCGCGCCCGAGGCGAAGATCCTCCCCGTGCGCGTCATCCTCGAAGGCACCGACCCCGCCCGCGCCAAGGCCCGTTCCTCCAAGGGCGGCGCCCTCGCCGAAGGCATCCGCTGGGCCGCCGACCACGGCGCCGACGTCATCAACCTCTCCCTCGGCGACGACAGCGAGTCCGCCCATCCGGAGCCGGATGAGGACGCGGCCGTCCAGTACGCCCTGGCCAAGGGCGCCGTCGTCGTCGCCTCGGCGGGGAACGGCGGCGAGAAGGGCGACCACGTCTCGTACCCCGCGGCCTATCCCGGGGTGATCGCGGTGACGGCCGTCGACGAGTACGGGACGCGCGCCGCGTTCTCCACCCGCCGCTGGTACGCCACCGTCAGCGCACCCGGCGTCAATGTGGTCATCGCCGATCCTGACCGCCGCTACTACGAGGGCTGGGGCACCAGCGCCGCCGCCGCGTTCGTCTCCGGCGCCGTCGCGCTCGTACGCTCCGCGCACCCCGATCTCACCCCGGCGCAGATCAAGAAGCTCCTCGCGGACACCGCGCGCGACGCGCCGCAGGACGGTCATGACGACGCCCGCGGGCACGGTCTGGTCGATCCCGCCGCCGCGATCAAGGCCGGGGCCAAGCTCTCCCGTACGGATCTGAAGAGCGAGGCCGCGGGCGCCGACGGGTACGACAAGCAGTACTTCGGCAGCGGCCCCGACGCCCCGCGCGAGGACTCGGAACCCGCCGCCTGGCTCGCCCCCACAGCGGGCGGCGCCGGAGCCCTGCTGCTGGCCTGCGCGGTCCTGCTGTGGCGCGGCGGTCTCAGCCGAACCGTCGTACGGCGCTGACGGCGGCCTCCTCGACCCGCGCGATCCCCTCGTCCTTTGTCGTATGGCCGTCGGACAGCACGGCGACCAGACAGTTCCGTACCCGCCCGACCGAGTGGACGACCCACAGACCGCGGTCGCCGCGCGGCAGCCAGCCGTTCTTGAGCGCCCAGTCGCCGTCCGCCGTCGCCGCGGAGATGCCCCAGTCCTGTCCGGGCACCACCCGCCCCATCAGCCCCGCCAGATAGCGACGTGACCTCTCGTCAAGACCGGCGTCCGCCGCCGGGACCGTCACGGCGTCCGCCGCCGGATCCGCGCCGCCGAACACCGCCTTCAGCAGCGTCAGCTGATCGCGCGCGGTCGTGCGGGTGAGCCCCCAGGCGGGCGCCGCCGACGTCCGGGTCATCCCGAGCCTGGCATGCGCCGCGTCCAGTCCCGCCACGCCCCCGGCCGCCGCCCGCAGCTCCGTCGCCGCCTCGTTGTCGCTGCGCTCGATCATGGCCTCCGCGAGGCGCGCCTCGCCGGCCGTCAGCCACCGCCCCGAGTCCCGCGCCCGCAGCAACAGCGCCGCCAGGACCGCGACCTTGACCACGCTCGCGGTGACATACGTCCGGTCCTCGCCGGACGCCCACGCGCCCCCGCCTGCCAGGTCGTACACCGCGACCGAGAGATCCACCCGACGACCGTACGTCCCCACGGGCCCCTTAGGCTCGTCCCGTGGCCCTCAAGAACATCCCCGACCCCGCTTTCTCCGACGACGACGGCACCGCCGCTCCCGAGCTGACGGCGGCCCTCGCCGCCTGGGCCGGGGACCGGTCGGCCGAACCGCGCGTCCTGGCGGCTCTCAAGGACGCCCGGCTGCTGGTTCCCGTGGTCGCCGTGCTCGGTGAGACGGAGGAGGACGAGGAGACCGGCCTGCGCCGCGAGAAGACCAGCGACATGGCCGTGCCGACCCTCCAGGCGGGCGACCGCCGCGCGCTGCCGGCCTTCACCTCCGTCGCGTCGCTGGCCCGCTGGAACCCGGAGGCCCGGCCCGTCGCCGTACCCCTGCGGCAGGCGCTCCAGGCCGCTGCGCACGAGCGGGCGGACACGGTCGTGATCGATCTCGCGGGCCCCGTCGCGTACCAGCTCACCGGCCCCGCGCTGGTCGCGCTCGCCGAGGGCCGCACCAGCACCGATCCGCTCGCCGATCCCGCCGTCAGCGCGGCGGTACGGTCCGCCGTCGCCGCCGAGCCCGCCGTGCTGCGCGCGCATCTCGGCCCCGGCAGCGCGGACGGCACGCTCGCGCTCGTGCTGGACCCGGCGGCGCGTCCGGCCGAGGCCGCCCGCAGGATCGCCGAAGCCCTCGCGGCCGATGACGTACTCAGGGCCCGCCTGGTACGCGGACTCGACCTGGCACTGCTGCCGGCCGAGGCCACGCCACCCGGCGAGCCCCTCTTCGTACGCGCGTGACGTAAGCGGCCGGATCAGCCGTAGACCGGCCCCGTGTACTTCTCACCGGGGCCCTTCCCCGGCTCGTCCGGCACGAGCGACGCCTCGCGGAACGCCAGCTGGAGCGACTTCAGCCCGTCACGCAGCGGAGCCGCGTGGAAGGAGCTGATCTCCGTCGCGCTCGCGTCCATCAGCCCGGCCAGCGCGTGCACCAGCTTGCGCGCCTCGTCCAGGTCCTTGTGCTCGTCGCCCTCCTCGGTCAGCCCGAGCTTGACGGCGGCGGCACTCATCAGATTCACGGCGACCGTGACGATCACCTCGACGGCGGGCACTTCCGCGATGTCGCGGGCCATGGCGTCATAGCCGGGGGTTTCCTGGGGGGAGGTCGCGTCGCTCATGCCCCACACGATAGGCGTACGCCCGAGTGGTCCCGGCCGCGGGAGCGGGGTCGTACACGGGGGTTCGCACCACCCCCGAGGAGCTGCTAACCTTGTGTAACGACCGGTCGGACACGTGTGTGCCCGGCCCACAAGTGGAGGCTCCGATCTCCCACCTGGCCGCTCCTCAGGGGCGGCGGGTCACCGGTCAGGTGGTGCCCATCGTTCCGTACGGACGATGGAACCGCCCGATGCGCCCCGTGGCATACGCGCGGCGGTGCTCCGGTATTCGAGGAGCTCCTGCCTGTGTGCCGTCCGGGGCATTTTTGATGTTCCGCCGCGGTTGGTTCGTATACAGAGACGTTACGCGGCTGTCTGCCAGACAGTCGTGTGGTGCTACCGAGGAGGATCCATCAGCGCCGAGCCCCGCATCAACGACCGGATTCGCGTTCCCGAAGTGCGACTTGTCGGTCCCAGTGGCGAGCAGGTGGGCATCGTCCCGCTCGCCAAGGCCCTAGAGCTTGCGCAGGAGTACGACCTGGACCTGGTCGAGGTCGCGGCGAACGCCCGTCCGCCCGTGTGCAAGCTCATGGACTACGGGAAGTTCAAGTACGAGTCGGCCATGAAGGCCCGTGAGGCGCGCAAGAACCAGGCGCACACGGTCATCAAGGAGATGAAGCTCCGGCCGAAGATCGACCCGCACGACTATGACACCAAGAAGGGTCATGTCGTCCGGTTCCTCAAGCAGGGTGACAAGGTCAAGATCACGATCATGTTCCGTGGTCGTGAGCAGTCCCGCCCCGAGCTGGGCTTCCGACTGCTCCAGCGGCTCGCTTCGGATGTCGAGGAGCTCGGCTTCATCGAGTCGAACCCGAAGCAGGACGGCCGGAACATGATCATGGTTCTTGGCCCGCACAAGAAGAAGACCGAGGCCATGGCCGAGGCCCGTGAGGCGCAGGCCGCCCGCAAGGCGGGGCGCCAGGGGTACGCGACCGAGGAATCCGCGGACACCGCGGCCGAGGCTCCGGCCGAGGCATCTTCCGAAGCGTGATCCGGGGGGGCGCCGACAGGCGGCGCCTCGGATCCGGTCCGGACCAGAACCACATACAGGGATATGACGCTCCCGAGCGCCGGCCGACCGGCCGGCTGGGAGCGCCACTGACGAGGAGAGAGCGGCGCCATGCCGAAGAACAAGACGCACAGCGGTGCAAAGAAGCGCTTCCGCGTGACCGGCTCGGGCAAGGTGCTCCGGCAGCGCGCCGGCCGTCGCCACTACCTGGAGCACAAGCCCTCGACGCTGACGCGCCGCCTCGCCGGCACCGTCGAGCTCGCGCCGGGCGACGCCGCCAAGGCGAAGAAGCTTCTCGGCCTGTAGTCCGCGCGTCCCGCCGACCGGGCGGGGCCGGGACACCTACAGGGACCAAGCCGTTCTTGGGTCACGCCACCACCCGTGACCCAGCTACAAGGAGTTAACACGTGGCACGCGTCAAGCGGGCAGTCAACGCCCACAAGAAGCGCCGGGCAATCCTCGAGGCGGCCAGCGGTTACCGCGGCCAGCGCTCGCGTCTGTACCGGAAGGCGAAGGAGCAGGTCACCCACTCCCTCGTTTACAACTACAACGACCGCAAGAAGCGCAAGGGCGACTTCCGTCAGCTGTGGATCCAGCGGATCAACGCCGCTGCCCGCGCCAACGGCATCACCTACAACCGCTTCATCCAGGGTCTGAAGGCCGCCAACGTCGAGGTGGACCGCAAGATCCTCGCCGAGCTGGCCGTCAATGACTCCAGCGCGTTCGCCGCGCTCGTAGAGGTCGCCCAGAAGGCCCTCCCGAGCGATGTCAACGCCCCGAAGGCCGCCGCCTGATCCCGTCAGGCCGCCGTACTTCCCGCCGGACCCGCAGGCATCGCGCCTGCGGGTCCGGCGCTTTCCACGCGTACCCCCGCGTCCGTACGTCCCATACGAGAAGTGAGAACCGCCGTCCATGGGCACCCCCGAGCTGATCTCCCCGCGTTCCCCGCGTGTCACGGCCGCCAGGAGACTGGCCAAGCGGGCGTTCCGCGGCAAGGAACGCCGGTTCATCGCCGAGGGGCCGCAGGCCGTACGGGAAGCGGTGGCCCATCGCGGTGACGGCGGGGAGCCCACGCTCATCGAGCTGTTCACCACCGTCGAGGCCGCCGAGCGGTACGCCGACATCGTCGAGGCCGCCCGTGCCACCGGGGCCCGGGTGCACTTCGCGCCCGACGCGGTGCTCGCCGAGGTGTCCCAGACCGTCACGCCGCAGGGGCTGCTCGGGGTGTGCCGGTTCCTCGACTCGCCCTTCGAGGAGATCCTGGGCGCCAGGCCCCGGCTCGTCGCCGTACTGGCGCATGTCCGCGACCCCGGGAACGCCGGTACGGTGCTGCGCTGCGCCGACGCGGCGGGCGCCGACGCCGTCGTCCTCACCGACGCCTCCGTCGATCTCTACAACCCCAAATCGGTCCGGGCGTCGGTCGGCTCGCTCTTCCATCTGCCGGTCGTTGTCGGCGTCCCCGCGGAACGGGCGGTCCAGGGGCTCCGGGACGCGGGCGTACGGATCCTGGCCGCCGACGGCGCGGGCGAGAACGACCTGGACGACGAGCTGGACGCGGGCACCATGGGCGGGCCCACCGCCTGGATCTTCGGCAACGAGGCGTGGGGGCTGCCGGCCGAGACCCGCGCCCTCGCGGACGCGGTGGTCCGGGTGCCGATCCACGGAAAGGCCGAGAGTCTGAACCTCGCGACGGCCGCGGCCGTATGTCTCTATGCCTCGGCTCGCGCCCAGCGCGTGCGCGGTACGTGCTGAGGGGGTCCCGCTCCGTCACGTTCAGCTAGTACTGTTGCGCTTTCTGGGGCCCACTGAGCTACGCGGAAGAGGTGGGATGCGGGGATGAGTGTCGGGGCGAGCGGACCCGCCGCGGTCCAGGGAGCCTTACCGCCCCCGTACGGGACCGGCGCGGGTGAGCCGCCCGGCGCGGACGAGCGGACCGGTATGGACGAGCGGATCGGCGCGGGCGAGGCGGGGATCCACCCCGACGAACTGCCCGACGGGCTGGTCGTCGCCGACGAGAGCGGCCGGGTGATCTGCTTCAACGCCGCCGCCGCCCGGATCACCGCCGTCCCGTCCGCCGACGTCCTCGGCCACCCGCTGGAGCGGGCGCTGCCGCTGGAGGATCTGAAGGGCCGCCGCTGGTGGGCGCTGACCGACCCGTACGGCGGGCTCGCCACCCGGGCCGGCCAGCCCGAGCGCAATCTGCTGCTGCCGGGCGGCCGGGAGGTTCTGGTCTCCGCCCGCTACGTACGCGCGTATCCGACCGGGCCCGTACGCCGGCTGGTCATCTCCCTCCGCGGCACGGAGGCGCGGCGCCGTACCGAACTGAGCCACGCGGAGCTGATCGCGACCGTCGCCCATGAACTGCGCTCCCCGCTCACCTCCGTGAAGGGCTTCACGGCGACGCTGCTCGCCAAATGGGAGCGGTTCACCGACGACCAGAAGCGGCTGATGCTGGAGACCGTCGACGCCGACGCCAACCGGGTCACCCGGCTGATCGCGGAGCTGCTGGACATCTCCCGAATCGATTCGGGCCGGCTGGAGGTGCGCCGCCAGCCGGTGGACATCGGGGCGGCCGTGAACCGCCATGTCCAGTCGCACACCGCGTCGGGCCAGTCGCCGGACCGGTTCCTCGTACGGATACAGCAGCCGCTGCCCGCTCTGTGGGCGGATCCCGACAAGATCGATCAGGTGCTCGGCAATCTGCTGGAAAACGCGGTGCGCCACGGCGAGGGAACCGTCACCATCGAGGTGGCCGCCGCGACGCTCAGCCACGCGACGCGGCCGGAAACCGAGACGGAGACAGAGAAGGGAACGGCCGTCACCGTGTGCGACGAGGGTCCCGGCATCCCCGAGGAGTCGATGGGCCGTGTCTTCACCCGCTTCTGGCGGGGGAGCAAGCGCGGCGGGACCGGCCTGGGCCTGTATATCGTCAAGGGCATCGTCGAGGCGCACGGCGGGACGATCACCGTCGGCCGCGGACCCGGCGGCGGTGCCGAGTTCCGATTTATCCTGCCCGTCGGCGCTCCGGCCTACCTGTCCTGAGCGGCCCACGGGCTTCTTCACCTTCGTACGACCTTTAGACTCGACTTTTGGCACCTTCGCGCCTTCGCGCTCCCCAGTGATCGAGCCAGTGATCGAGCAGGGTCGTTTCGCCAGCCAAACGGAAGTACGGAAGAGATGTCGGCACCCAACAAGTCGTACGACCCAGTCGAGGTCGAGGCACTGAAACCGGAAGAGATCGAGCGGATGCGGGACGAGGCGCTCGCCGCCTTCGCCGCCGCCGGTGATCTCGACGCGCTCGCCCACGCGAAAACCGCGCACACCGGAGGTACCTCGCCGCTCGCCCTCGCCAACCGGGAGATCGGCGCCCTGCCACCGCAGGCCAAGGCCGAGGCGGGCAAGCGCGTGGGCCAGGCCCGCGGCGCCGTCAGCAAGGCCCTGGCCGCACGCCAGAGCGAGCTGGAGGCGGAGCGGGACGCCCGGGTGCTGGTCGAGGAGGCGGTGGATGTCACGCTGCCGTACGACCGCACCCCGCCCGGCGCCCGCCACCCGCTGACCGGCTTCATGGAGCGGGTCGCGGATGTCTTCGTGGCCATGGGCTACGAGGTCGCCGAGGGCCCCGAGGCTGAGGCGGAGTGGTTCAACTTCGACGCGCTCAACTTCGTGCCCGACCACCCGGCGCGCCAGATGCAGGACACCTTCTTCGTCCAGGGCCCGGCCGGGACAGAGGGCGACGAATCGGGTGTGGTGCTCCGTACCCACACCTCGCCGGTCCAGGCGCGCGCCCTGCTCGACCGCGAGCCGCCCGTGTACATCGTCTGCCCGGGGCGGGTCTACCGCACCGACGAGCTGGACGCCACGCACACCCCGGTCTTCCACCAGATCGAGCTGCTCGCCGTCGACGAGGGCCTGACCATGGCCGACCTCAAGGGGACCCTGGACCACATGGTCCAGGCGCTCTTCGGCGCGGACATGAAGACCCGGCTCCGGCCGAACTTCTTCCCCTTCACCGAGCCGTCCGCCGAGATGGACATGGTCTGTTACGTGTGCCGGGGCGCCTCGGTCGGCAACCCCGACCGGCCCTGCCGCACCTGCGGCAGCGAGGGCTGGATCGAGCTGGGCGGCTGCGGCATGGTCAACCCCAAGGTGCTCATCGCCTGTGGTGTCGACCCCGGGAAGTACAGCGGATTCGCCTTCGGGTTCGGGATCGAACGGATGCTGATGTTCCGCCACAACGTCGAAGACATGCGAGACATGGTCGAGGGTGACGTCCGGTTCACCCGGCCGTTCGGGATGGAGATCTGATGCGCGTCCCGCTTTCCTGGCTGCGGGAGTACGTTGACCTGCCGGCGACGGAGACCGGCCGTGACGTCCAGGCCAAGCTCGTCTCCGCCGGTCTGGAGGTCGAGACCGTCGAGCAGCTCGGCGCGGGCCTCAAGGGCCCCCTCGTCGTCGGCAAGGTGCTCACGATCGAGGAGCTGGAGGGCTTCAAGAAGCCCATCCGCTTCTGCACGGTCGACGTCGGCACGGCCAACGGCACCGGCGAGCCGCAGGAGATCGTCTGCGGCGCCCGGAACTTCTCCGTCGGCGACAAGGTCGTCGTGGTCCTGCCCGGTGCCGTCCTCCCGGGCGACTTCGCGATCTCCGCGCGCAAGACGTACGGCAGGACCTCGCACGGAATGATCTGCTCCGGCGACGAGCTGGGCATGGGCGATGACGGATCGGGCGGCATCATCGTGCTGCCGCCCGAGCACGAGGCCGGCACCGACGCCATCGCGCTCCTGGAGCTGGTGGACGAGGTCCTGGACATCGCCGTCACCCCGGACCGCGGCTACTGCCTCTCGCTGCGCGGAGTCGCCCGCGAGACCGCCATCGCGTACGGGCTGACCCTGCGCGACCCGGCACTGCTCGACGTGCCCGCGCCGAACTCGTACGGCCACGCGGTGAAGATCGCCGACCCGAGGGGCTGCGACCGCTTCACGGCCCGTACGGTCACCGGCCTCGACCCGGAGGCGCACAGCCCCATCTGGCTGCGCCGCCGGCTCCAGAAGGCCGGGATGCGGCCGATCTCGCTCGCGGTCGACATCACCAACTACGTGATGCTGGAGCTGGGCCAGCCGCTGCACGCGTACGACCGCTCCCGGCTGGAGGGTGCGATCGGCGTCCGCCGTGCCACCGCGGGCGAGAAGATCACCACGCTCGACGGTGTCCAGCGGGTGCTGGACGCCCAGGACCTGGTCATCACCGACGACCGCGGGCCCATCGGCCTCGCGGGTGTGATGGGCGGCGCGAACACCGAGATCGCCGACACCACGGCTCACCCGGTGACGGGCGAGGCGCAGGGGACCACCGATGTGGTGATCGAGGCCGCGCACTTCGACGCGATCTCCATCGCCCGTACCGCGCGCCGCCACAAGCTGGCCTCCGAGGCGTCCAAGCGCTTCGAGCGCGGGGTCGACCCGCAGGCCGCGGCCGCCGCCGCGCAGCGGACCGTCGACCTGCTGGTGCTGCTGGCCGGCGGCTCCGCCGGGGCCGGCGTCACCGAGATCATCGCGCCCTCCGCGCCGCACACCATCGCCATGCCCGCCGACCACCCCGACCGGGTCGCCGGTGTCACGTACGGCCGCGAGACCGTCGTACGGCGGCTCCAGCAGATCGGCTGCGACGTGTACGGCCAGGACGAGCTGGTCGTCACCGTCCCGTCCTGGCGGCCCGACCTCGGCGAGCCCAATGACCTCGCCGAGGAGGTCATCCGGCTGGAGGGGTACGAGAACCTCCCCTCGACGCTGCCCACCCCGCCGTCCGGCCGCGGGCTCACCGAGCGCCAGCGGCTGCACCGCCGCGTCGGCCGCGCCCTGGCCGGCGCCGGTTATGTCGAGGCGCTGAACTACCCGTTCCTCGGCGACGCGGCGCTCGACGCACTCGGACTGCCGGCCGACGACGACCGGCGCCGTACGGTCAGGCTCGTCAACCCGCTCTCCGACGAGGAGCCCGCGCTGCGGACCACGCTGCTGCCGGGTCTGCTCACGGCGCTGCGCCGCAACGACGGCCGCGGGTCGCACGATCCGGCGCTCTTCGAGACCGGGCTGGTCTTCCGGCCCACCGGCCACGAGACCGTGCCGGTACGACTGCCCGTCGACCGGCGGCCGACCGAGGAGGAAGTGGCCGCGCTCGACGCCGCGCTGCCGGACCAGCCGCGGTACGCAGCCGTCGTGCTGGCCGGCGCGCGCGAGCAGGCCGGCTGGTGGGGCAAGGGACGCCCCGCGGAGTGGGCGGACGCCGTCGAGGCGGCCCGTACCGTCGCCCGCGAGGCCGGGGCGGAACTGACCGTACGGGCCGCTCGGTACGAGCCGTGGCACCCCGGCCGCTGCGCCGCGCTGTTCGCCGCCGTGGACGGCGAGGAGACGCTCCTCGGCCACGCCGGAGAGCTGCATCCGCGCGTCGTGAAGGCGCTCGGGCTGCCGGACCGCACCTGCGCCATGGAGATCGATCTCGATCTGCTGGAGCGCGCGGGCGCCGGCGTGATCAAGGCGCCGCGGATTTCCACCTATCCGGTGGCCACGCAGGATGTTGCGCTTGTCGTACCGAGCGAGGTCCCGGCCGCCGAGGTGGAGCGGGCGCTGCGCGAGGGCGCCGGGGAACTCCTCGAATCCCTGCGGCTGTTCGACGTCTTCACCGGCGAGCAGATCGGCGAGGAGCACAAGTCGCTTGCCTACGCCCTGCGTTTCCGGGCGGCGGACCGCACACTGACGGTCGACGAGGCCACGGCGGCCCGTGACGCGGCCGTCGCGCTCGCCGCCGAACGGACCGGGGCGGTCCTGCGCGGCGCGTGACGAAACGGCCGCGCGCCGTCGTTGTACTGGCTCTCGGCCCCTGAGGGGCGCATCCGGATCACCGGATGCGCCCCTCACTCATTCGGGTGAGAAGTCCTGGCGTGTCACGTCATGGGGCTTCCGTGATCGACACAATCGATCCGGCCGAGACGGTCGACGTACGCCCCACGGCTTAGCGGCCGGGCGGCCGAGGGAGGCCGACGGATGAACCGGACCAAGGCAACAGAGGACGCGCAGGAGGAAGCGCCGGCCTCCTGGGGCCTTGTCGAATGCGCGCTCCCGGGCGGTCTGCTCACAGCGGTGATCACCTGGGAGCTGACCCGCCCGGCGGCGGACCGCGACGACCTGCTCTCGCGCATCGTGAACTGCGTCGTCTTCGTGCTGGTGGTGGCGTATCTGCTGATGCGCGTACGGCGGCGGGCGGCGCGGGAGCTGCGGGAGGTCAAGGCCGTGGCGCGGGCCGCCCAGGAGGCGCTGATCAGGACCCTGCCGCCCCGGCTGGACGGTCTCGCGCTCTCCGCCCGCCAGCTCTCCGCCTCGCGCGGCGCCGATGTCGGCGGCGATCTGTACGAGGTGGTGGCCACGGCCTACGGGGTGCGGGTCGTCATCGGGGATGTGCGCGGCCATGGACTGCCCGCGATCGGGGCGGTGGCCGCCGTCCTCGGCAGTTTCCGGGAGGCAGCCCATGACGAGGCCGGGCTCGACGGTGTCCTGCGCCGGCTCGACCGGGCCCATCAGCGCCATCTGCGGGAGCTGGCGCGTCAGGAGCCGCCCGCCGCCGCGGGCCAGGAACTGGACTCCCTGTCGGCGGAGGAGTTCGTCACCGTACTGCTGCTGGAGATCGGGGCCGACGCGGAGGTACGGGCCCTCAACTGCGGCCATCCCTGGCCCTATCGGCTCGGCCAGGGCGCCGCGCGGCTGGCCTCCGGCGAGCCGCTGCCGCCGCTGGGGGCCTTTCCGCTGCCCGCCGATCTGCTGCCGTACCAGTGCGGTCCGTTGCTGCCCGGTGAGGCGCTGTTCCTGCACACCGACGGGGCCGAGGACGCCCGGGACTCCGCGGGGCGGTTCTTCGCTCTGGAGGAAGCGCTCGCGGAGGCCGCGGCGGGCCCGCCCCTGGCGCCCGCCGTCGTCGTGCGCCAGGTGCACGCGGCGCTGCTGCGGCACACCGGCGGACGGATCACCGACGACATGGCGCTGCTCGTGCTGCGCAACGACCGCCCACCGGTGGGCGATTCCTCACGCGTGCCCGCGCAGCCCGGCGCACCGGGCCTGTGCCGTACGTGGGTTTCCGCGCGGGAAGCCACCACCCACGCGCCCGGCCCGGGATGACCCGGCGCGTTCTCCCGTCGAACACCCCCTGCGCTCCGCGTCCGGCGACCGCTGCCGGACGGCCCGCTGGAACGCCCCACGGCCGCCCCGGCCTCCCTGCCTCGTACGCGCTGCCCCGTACCACCGCCCCGGCCTCCCCGCCCCGTACGCGCGCCGTCCGCTCCGCCGCGGAGTGTCGGGCAGGTCGGCGGGGCGGACGGCGCGGTTGCGGGCCACCGCACTGTACGAGGGGGAGCCGGCGGCCCGGCGCCTCTTTTGCGAGGCGATTCAGTCAACCGGTCCCGCGACCCCGGCGGCAGGGTGCACGGGGCCTGTTTCCGGGCATTACGTTCACACCCCGTGCGTTTCCCGTTCCACTACGCTGGTTCGGCCGAGCCACCGGAGGGGCACTCATGCACCCCAATTCTCTGCTCGATTCCCTGCTCGACGAGGCGGGTATCTCCCATGCCGGTCTCGCCGCGCGGGTCAACCAGGCGGGCCGGGCCAGAGGTCTCGCCCTGCGCTACGAACACACCGCCGTCTCACGGTGGCTGAAGGGGCAGCGTCCGCGCGGCCAAGTGCCCGACCTGATCTGCGCGGTGCTGAGCGAGCGGCTGCACCGCTCGCTCACGCTGGACGACATCGGCCTCGGGGTGATGGGGGAGTCGCTCGTACCGCACGGCACCCCGCTCTCCGGTTTCGTGGAACGGGCCACCGCGCTGTGGCGCTGCGACGAACAGCAGCGTCCGCACATAGTGGGCGCCCCCACCGTCACCGGCACGCCCGCCGTGATGCCCGTCTGGGAGTGGGAGAACCCTCCCGAGGACGCCGATGTCTCGCGCAGCGGACGCAACAAGGTCGGCCCGGCCGACATCAAGTTGCTGCGCTCGGCCAGGGCGCACTACGAGCTGATGTACCGGCGGGCGGGCGGAGTCGCCACCCGCGCCAGGATCGTCCGCTTCCTCAACGCGGAGACCGCCCCGCTGCTGCGCGGCGGGTACAGCGACGCGCTGGGCCGCCAACTGCACCGCGCCACGGGCGGTCTGGTCGCGGTGGCCGGTATCTGCGCGTACGACTCCGACGCCCACGGCCTCGCCCAGCGCTACTTCCACCAGGCGCTGCGGCTGGCCAAGGCGAGCGGGGACCGGGGGCTCGGCGCGTATGTGATCGCGCTGCTGGTCAACCAGTCGCTGCACATGGGGGAGTACCGCCAGGCCGTCGCCTTCGCCGAGGCGGCGCTGCGGACGGCCGGGCGCCAGATCACCCCGGCGCTCGCCGCGGATCTGTACGCGATGCAGGCCAAGTCGTATGCGCATCTCGGCGACGGCAGCGGGGCGCTCGGCTGTATCCGGCGCGCGGAGACGGAGGCGGAGCGCATCCGCCCGGGTCACGAACCGGACGAGACGGGCTACGTACAGCCGGGCCTGGTGAATGTACAGGTGGCGGAGGCGCTGCTCAGCCTCGGTGATCTGGCCGCCGCACGGGCGCACGCGGCGGCGGCCGTGGACACCCCGGCGCACGACCGCGGCCGGGTCCACCGGCTCGCGATGCTCAGCCATATCGAGTTGCGGCAGGGCGAGGCCGACCGCGCCGCCAGAACAGCGGCCGAAATGGCCGAACGCGCGCGGGGGATGGAGTCCCAGCGCCTGCGAGACCGGTTGCGCGCCGTACGGGAACAGCTGGTGGCCAGCGGATCCACGGACGCCGAGGAGACGGCGGAACTCATCGAAGGCGCGCTGCGCGTTCCTCTGTGAGCCCCTTTATGAGCCCCCGCACGTTCCCGTCCGCCCAGACTGCTGCTGCGATATTGCCATCAACTTGTCGGAAGGTGGCAGAAACGTGCAGTGGACGAAACTTAACGAACAGACCGTGTACGAGAACCGCTGGTTCCGGGTCAATCTCGCGGACGTCAAGCTCCCCGACGGCCGGCATCTGGACCACTTCCTCATCCGGCTCCGCCCCGTCGCCGTGGCGACGGCGGTCAACTCCGCCAACGAGGTGCTGATGCTCTGGCGGCACCGCTTCATCACCGACAGCTGGGGCTGGGAGCTGGCCGCCGGGGTCGTCGAGGACGGCGAGGACATCGAGACGGCGGCCGCCAGGGAGATGGAGGAGGAGACCGGGTGGCGCCCGGGACCGCTCCGGCATCTGCTCACGGTCGAGCCGTCCAACGGCCTGACCGACGCCCGACACCATCTCTACTGGGCGGAGGACGCCACGTACATCGGCCATCCCGAGGACGACTTCGAGTCCTCGCGCCGGGAGTGGGTCCCGCTCAAGCTGGTGCCGGACATGATCGCCCGGGGTGAGATCCCGGCCGCCAATATGACGGCCGGGCTGCTGATGCTCCATCACCTGAGGCTGGGCTAGCACAACAACACGCCCGAGTCCTGGCTCACTTACCGGCCCAGGGACTGCCAGACCGCCACCGCCAGCGCTCCGAGCGAGCAGAGCGCCGCCACGGCGGGCAGCGGCCACCTGGCGTGCTCCAGGGCCGCGACGCGCGCGGCCAGATCGGTCACATCCTTGTCGGTCTGGTCGTTGCGCTGGGCCAGTAACGCCAGCCTGCCGTCGGTCCTGGCGAGACCGACGTCGAGGCCGCGCCGTAACTCGGCGCACTCTTCGCCGACCAGAGAATGGTCAGAGGGGGTGGTCACGAATCCGCTCCTGTTCGGGAAAGTCGTCCAACGGTTCTCCGCCCGGCCCCGGCGGGTGCCGGGACCAAGCGGAACCGAGTCAACTCCCCTTGCGCGCGGGGCAGCAGGGTGTGTGAATGGCATATTCGAGCACCCTTCGCACACGCCGTGCGAATTTTGTGACCCTCCGTAATTATCACCCGTAGGAGTAGAAACCCGCGCCCGTCTTACGGCCCAGCCTGCCCGCGTCGACCATCCGCTGGAGCAGCGGGGACGCCGCGTACAGCGGCTCCTTGAACTCCGCGTACATCGAATCGGCGACCGACGCGACGGTGTCGAGACCGATCAGATCCGAGAGCTTGAGCGGGCCCATCGGATGGGCACAGCCCAGCTCCATCCCGTTGTCGATGTCCTCGCGGCTGGCGATCCCCGACTCGAACATCCGGATCGCGGCGAGCAGATACGGAATCAGCAGCGCGTTCACCACGAACCCCGAGCGGTCCTGGGCCCGGATCGCGTGCTTGCCCAGCACCCCCTGGACCACGGCCTCGGCACGCTTGACCGTCTCGTCGGAGGTCGTGAGCGCGGGGATCAGCTCGACCAGCTTCTGCACCGGGGCCGGGTTGAAGAAGTGGATGCCGATGACCTGGTCGGGACGTGAGGTCGCGACGGCCAGCTTGACCAGCGGAATGGAGGAGGTGTTGGAGGCCAGGATCGCGTCCGGACGCGTCACGACCTGATCGAGCACCTGGAAGATCTCCGTCTTGACCTGCTCGTTCTCCACGACGGCCTCGATGACGAGATCGCGGTCGGCGAACTCCCCGAGGTCCGTGGTGAAGCTGAGCCGGCCCAGCGCCTCGTCCCGCTCCGCCTCGGTGATCTTGCCGCGTTCGGCGGCCTTCGCGAGGGAGTTCTGCAGCCGGGTACGGCCGATCTCCAGGGCCTCGCCGGTGGTCTCGGCGACCTTGACCTCCAGGCCGCTGCGTGCGGCGACCTCCGCGATGCCTGCGCCCATCTGGCCGCAGCCCACCACTCCGACGCGGGCGATATCGGTCAGGGTGTCGGTCACATCGTGCCTTTCGCTGGTCCGGTGTCCCGGCAGGTCCCCCGTGTGATTCCGGCGCCCGCCGCGAGAAAGGACGTTACTCCGCCAGGGTGTGTGGACGGGGTGCCGGGGCGGGCATGCTCAGCCCGTACGGCGGGGCGGGTTCCGGTGACCCGTCCGCGCGGACCGGACGCGGAGGACGGCGCATGGGGCAGATCGGCAGAAGACGGTTCGTGGCGGCGGCGACAGGGGTCGTGACCTCGCTGGTGGCCGCCGGGGACGTGGCGGCCGTCGCCGCGTCCGTACCGCACCGGCGCGCCCCGCGCAGGGAGCTGCGCGGGATGTGGATCGCGACCGTCGTCAACCGTGACTGGCCCTCCGTGCCCGGGCTCACCGCCGCACAGCAGAAGGCCGAGCTGCTCCGGCACCTGGACACGGCGGTCGCCCGCGGGCTGAACGCCGTGGTCTTCCAGGTACGGCCCACGGCGGACGCGCTGTGGCCCTCGCCGTACGAGCCCTGGTCGCAGTACCTCACCGGCACCCAGGGCAAGGACCCCGGCTGGGACCCGCTGGGCACGGCGGTACGGGAGGCACACGCGCGCGGACTGGAGCTGCACGCCTGGTTCAACCCGTACCGGGTCGCCAACCACACCGACCCCTCGCGGCTCATCGCGACACATCCGGCCCGGGTCCATCCGGACTGGGTGCTGCCGTACGGCGGGAAGCTCTACTACAACCCCGGTCTGCCCGAGGTCAGGACGTTCGTCCAGGACGCGATGCTGGACGCGGTGAAGCGCTACGACATCGACGCCGTGCACTGGGACGACTACTTCTATCCGTATCCCGTCGCCGGACAGGTCTTCGAGGACGACGAGGCGTACGCGCGCCACGGCGCGGGCTTCCCGGACAAGGCGGCCTGGCGGCGGGACAACACCGACCGGCTGGTGCGGGAGACGGCCGAGCGGATCAAGAAGATCAAGAAGCATGTGCGGTTCGGGATCAGCCCGTTCGGGGTGTGGCGCAACGCCGCCACGGACCCGCTCGGCTCCGACACCCGGGCCGGGGTGCAGACGTACGACGATCTGCACGCCGACACCCGGGGGTGGGTCAAGAAGGGCTGGATCGACTACATCGTCCCGCAGCTGTACTGGAACATCGGTTTCGCCGCCGCCGACTACGCGAAGCTGCTGAGCTGGTGGGACGGCGTCGTCCGGGGGACGGGCGTCGATCTGTACATCGGCGAGGCCCTCTACAAGGTGGGCGATCCGGCCCAGCCTGCCGCCTGGCAGGACCCGTCCGAGCTGTCCCGTCATCTGAGCCTCGCCAAGGAGTACGCGGGGGCGCGGGGGCACTGCTTCTTCTCGGCGAAGGAGGTCGGCGCGGATCCGATCGGGGCGATGTCGAGGGTGGTGGCCGACCACTACGGGAAGCGCGCCGGGAAGTGACCCAGTGACCCCAGCCGTGCCGGACGTGCTGACCGGACTTCCTGTCCGGACTTCCTGATCGGCTCCCCCGGGGGCCGGTCGGGTGCCCGCCCGCTGGGTGATCGTCAGGTACCCGCCCGCTGGGTGACCGCGATACAGACGAGCACCGCCACGGCCGCCACCGGCGCGGCGGGGGTCAGGTGCTCGCCGAGCAGCAGTACGGACCAGACGAGGGTGAGGACCGGCTGGGCGAGCTGGAGCTGGCTCGCCCTGGCGATGCCGATCGACGCCATGCCCCGGTACCAGACGTAGAGGCCGAAGAACGTCGAGCCCGCGGCGACCCAGGCGAGTCCGATCACGCCGTGGGCCGTCAGCCGGACCGGTTCGAAGGACAGCGCCACCGCCGCGCCCGCCACCGCGAGCGGCAGACAGCCGATCAGCGCCCAGCCCACCACCTGCCAGCCGGGCATCACACCGGCCAGCCTGCCGCCCTCCGTATAGCCCGCCGCGCACACCAGCAGGGCGCCGAAGAGATAGAGATCCCCGGAGGAGAGGGCCCCGCCGCTCTGCTGCACCGCGAACGTGATCACCACGGCCGCGCCGGCGAGAGCGGCCAGCCAGAAGGCCCTGGAGGGGCGCCTGCCCGTACGGACAGCGGCGAACGCGGCCGTGGTGAGCGGCAGCAGCCCGACCACCACGGCGGCGTGCGAGGTGGTGGAGGTCTCCAGCGCGAGCGTCGTCAGCAGCGGGAAGCCCACCACGACCCCGCCGCCGACGACCGCGAGCCCGGCCCAGTGCCGGCGCTCGGGGACCGGGACGCGGAGGGCCAGCAGAAAGCCGCCCGCGATGAGGGCGGCGAGCGCGCTGCGTACGGCGACGAGGGACCAGGGGCCGAAGCTCTCCAGGCCCCACACGGTGGACGGGAAGGTGAGCGAGAAGGCGACGACGCCCAGCACGGCGAGGAGCGTGCCGCCGTGCGCGCCGTGCGTGCCGTGCGTGCCGTGCGTGTTGTGTGAGCCGCGTATGCCGGGCGCGGTCGCGGCGCCGCTGACCGCTATCGAGGTCGGGGGAGTAGCGCTATCCTGTGCTGTCATGTATGAGCGTAGCAGCGTGGCGGAGCTGGCGAATTCGCTGCGGCAGGAGTTGAACCGCTACTCACCTGGGGGAAAGCTGCCGTCCAGCAGGGCGCTGGTCGACCGTTACCGCGTCTCGCCGGTGACCGTCTCCCGGGCCCTCGCCAGGCTCGCCGCCGAAGGGCTCGTCGTCACCCGCCCCGGCGCCGGTGCCTTCCGCGCACCGGCCAGAACGGAGACCGCGCCGTCGGGGGACACCTCCTGGCAGGAGGTCGCCCTCAGTGCCGACGCCGCCACCGAGCTCGTACCGCGCTCGGTCGACGCCACCGGGGTGCTGGTCACCCTCGCCGCGCCACCGCCCGGCGTCATCGAGTTCAACGGCGGCTATCTGCACCCCTCGCTCCAGCCCGAGCAGGCGATGGCCGCCGCGCTGGCGCGGGCGGGCAGACGGCCGGGCGCCTGGGGCCGACCGCCCACCGACGGCCTGCCCGAACTGCGCGACTGGTTCGCGCGGGGGATCGGTGACACCTGGACGGCCGCCGAAGTCCTGGTCACGGCCGGCGGCCAGAGCGCGCTGACCACCGCGCTGCGCGCACTCGCCCCGCCCGGCGCTCCGGTCCTGGTCGAATCGCCCACTTACCCGGGGATGCTGGCGATCGCCCGCGCCGCCGGGCTGCGCCCCGTACCGGTGCCGGTGGACCCCGACGGCGTACGGCCCGAGCTGCTCGCCGCCGCCTTCCGGGCCAGCGGCGCCCGGGTCTTCGTCTGCCAGCCGCTCTTCCAGAACCCCACCGGAGCCGTGCTCTCCCCGGCCCGCAGACCCGAAGTGCTGCGGATCGCGCGGGAGGCCGGGGCGTTCATCGTGGAGGACGACTTCGTACGGCGGCTGGTGCACGAGGACGCGGGCCCGCTGCCCGGACCGCTCGCCGCCGACGACCCCGACGGTGTCGTCGTCCATGTCTGCTCCCTCACCAAGGCGACCTCCCCGAGCCTGCGGGTCGGCGTACTGGCCGCCCGGGGCCCGGTCCTCGAACGGCTGCGCGCCATCCATGTCGTCGACACCTTCTTCGTACCGCGCCCGTTCCAGGAAGCCGCCCTGGAACTGGTCGGCTCCGCCGCCTGGAACCGCCATCTGCGCTCCGTCTCCGCCGCGCTGAAGACCCGCAGGGACACCCTGACCACCGCGCTGCGCACCGAACTGCCCGAACCGGCCCTCCCGCACATCCCCTCCGGCGGCTACCACCTCTGGCTCCGCCTCCCGGACGGCACCGACGAACAGGCCGTCGTCTCGGCCGCGCTGCGCGCGGGCGTCGCGGTCGCCCCGGGCCGCCCGTACTTCAGCGCCGAACCGCCCGCCGCCCATCTGCGGCTGAGCTTCGCCGCGGTGGCGGGGCCCGCGGAGATCACCGAGGGCGTGCGACGGCTCCGTACGGCCTGGGACGAGACGCCCGGCTGAACGGGCACGGTAGGGCCGAGCGTCCCGTACGGACGGGGCACATGCCCGGTGAATATCCGGAATCGTGTCCTCCGCGCCACCCGCTGCCTCTTGACCGGTCCGGCTTTCGGCTCCACGATCACGGCCATGAGTGTTCGGGTCACTTTGGTCGCCGCCGCGCGCGGCTCGGACCTGTACGACGAGCGCTTCGACGACGACCGTCCCGTCGACCGGGCCGGCTGGCACGAGATGCAGCGCGTCGCCCACGCCCTTGTCCCGCTGTCCGCCGCCGACCTCCGCTACTGCTCGCCGACGCTGCGCAGCCGTACCACCGGCGACGCCCTCGGCTACGCGCCGCTCGCGCAACCCGCCCTGCGCGACTGCGACATGGGCCGCTGGCGCGGCTTCACCCTCGCCGAGGTGATCGCCCGCGAACCGGCCGCCGTCGACGCCTGGATCGCGGACCCGCGCTTCGCCCCGCACGGCGGCGAGACACTGCTGGCCTTCATCTCCCGGATAGGGGGCTGGCTGGACACCCGGCCCGCCGAGGACATCGCCGCGATCGTGGCGGTCGCCGAACCGGCCGTCGTACGGGCGGCGCTGGTATACGCGCTCAAGGCGCCGCCGCGCACGTACTGGTACGTGGATGTCCAGCCGCTGTCGACCATCACGCTGACGGGCACCCCGGGCAGGTGGAGTCTGCGGCTGGACGGCGGAGCCTGAGCGGCCCGGCCTGAACGGTCCGGCCGAACGTGGGCGCTAGCGAGTGCGGTGGTGCCCCGGGGCCAGGACCGGTGGGGACGCGGCATCGTCGGGCGGGGCCGGGAAGTCCGCGACGGCGAGGTCGATGTCGTCCTGGCAGTCCGTCCTTCCGCACTCGCAGGCGAAGGCATGGGCGGTCGTCCGCGCGTCCCCCGGGGACCACGGGCGCGCGAAGAACGCCTCGTACTGGGCGACCGTGGCCCGGTTGGCGGACCGCAGCAGCCGCGCGCGCTCGTCGCCCGTCGCCGCCACCGGTCCCCCGCTCAGGACCTCGGCGAAGATCGTCTCGACCGCCGCCACGGTCTCCTCGACCCCGTTCTCCCCGTCGATCACCAGCCGCCGGGCGCCGTACTCCGCCACCTCGGTCTCGATCTCGCCGGCCAACGACCGGTAGAGCGTGAGCTGCCCGGCGGAGAGCCCGCGTTCCCGCAGCCGGGCCCGCTGGACCCCGGCCGACGGCTGGAGCCAGACGGACGCGGCCGGACCGCCGGGGACCGTGGCGACGACCGCCGGGGTGATCGGGGTGCCCTCGGCGATGATCAGCGGGGCCGGCGGCAGCGCGCTGAGGTCGTCGACGATCATCTGCCCGCGCTCATGATGCAGGGACATCGCGATCAGCTCCGCCCGGGGCACGGACCAGCGCTCCGCGCGCGGCAGCGCCTCGAACCGGATAGCGGCCGGGTGCCCGGCGGCGATCGCGCGGTCGCGGTGCTCCCAGGTGTGGGCGTCGGCGTTGTACCAGCGCAGTCCGTACCGCCGGGCGATCAGCCGGGCCACGGTCGTCTTGCCGGCCGCCCGGCGGTCCGCCGATCCAGAGCACCTGGGGCAGCGCGTGCGACGGCGGCTGCGGCCGGGTCATTCCGCGGTACCGACCGCGGCCGTACCGAGCGTCTCCAGGATCTGCTGCCCGTACTTCGCCAGCTTGTTCTCGCCGACCCCGGTGACCGTGCCCAGCTCCGCCAGCGTCGACGGGGCCAGCGTCGCGATCTCGCGCAGCGTCGCGTCATGGAAGATCACATACGCCGGTACGCCCTGCTCCTTCGCCGACGCCGCCCGCCAGGCGCGCAGCGTCTCGAACACCGGCATGGCCTCCGCCGGCAGATCGACCGGTGCGGAACGCTGCCTGGACGACTTCTCCGCGCGCGCCGGCCTGGCCGCCTTCTCGGGCTCGCGCCGCAGGACGACCGGGCGCCGCCCGCCCAGCACCTCTCCGCTCTCGTCCGTGAGGACCAGCGTCCCGTAGTCGCCCTCCACGGCGATCAGCCCCTGCGCCAGCAACTGCCGCGCCACGCTCCGCCACTCGGCCTCGCGCAGCTCCGTACCGATACCGAAGACGCTCAGCGCGTCATGGTCGAACTGGATGACCTTGGCCGTCTTCCTGCCCAGCAGGATGTCGGTGATCTGTCCCGCGCCGAACTTCTGGTTGCGCTCGCGCTTCAGCCTGACCACGGTCGACAGCAGCTTCTGCGCGGGGACCGTACCGTCCCAGGACTCCGCGGGCGTCAGACACGTGTCGCAGTTGCCGCACGCCGTGCTCCGCTGCCCGAAGTACGCGAGCAGCTGGACGCGCCGGCATTCGACGGTCTCGCACAGCGCGAGCATGGCGTCGACATGGGCGCTCAGCCGCCGGCGGTGCGCGTCGTCGCCCTCGGAGGTGTCGATCATCTTCCGCTGCTGCACGACGTCCTGGAGTCCGTACGCCAGCCAGGCCGTGGACGGCAGCCCGTCACGCCCCGCGCGTCCGGTCTCCTGGTAGTAGCCCTCCACGGACTTCGGCAGATCGAGATGGGCGACGAACCGTACGTCCGGCTTGTCGATGCCCATGCCGAACGCGATCGTCGCGACCATCACCATCCCGTCCTCCCGCAGGAAGCGCGCCTGGTTCGCGGCGCGCGTACGGGTGTCGAGGCCGGCGTGGTACGGCAGCGCGTCGACGCCGTTCTTCACCAGGAACTCGGCGGTCTTCTCCACCGATGCCCGGGAGAGGCAGTAGACGATGCCCGCGTCGCCGGGGTGCTCGGCGCGCAGCAGCTGGAGCAGCTGACGCTTCGGGTCGTTCTTCGGCGCGATGCGGTACTGGATGTTGGGCCGGTCGAAGCTGGCCACGAAATGCCGCGCGTCCTGGAGGCCGAGCCGGGACGCGATCTCCGCGTGCGTGGCCTCGGTGGCGGTCGCGGTCAGCGCGATACGCGGCACCTCGGGCCAGCGCTCGTGCAGCGAGGAGAGGGCGAGATAGTCGGGGCGGAAGTCGTGTCCCCACTGGGCCACGCAGTGCGCCTCGTCGATGGCGAACAGCGAGATCGTGCCGCGCTCCAGCAGCCGTACGGTCGACTCGACGCGCAGCCGTTCCGGCGCCAGATAGAGCAGATCCAGCTCACCGGCGAGGAACTCGGCCTCGACGAGGCGCCGTTCGTCGAGATCCTGGGTGGAGTTGAGGAATCCGGCCCGTACGCCGAGCGCCCTCAGGGCGTCGACCTGGTCCTGCATGAGCGCGATGAGCGGTGAGACGACGACCCCGACACCCTTACGGACCAGGGAGGGAATCTGGTAGCAGAGCGACTTGCCGCCGCCCGTCGGCATGAGCACGAGCGCGTCGCCGCCCGCGACCACATGCTCGATGATCTCCTGCTGGCTCCCGCGGAAGGAGTCGTATCCGAAGACGCGACGCAGGACCTCAAGCGCCTCACTCGCCTCGGCCCCCGCTTCGGGACCCGCTTCGGGAAAAGCCGCTTCGGAACCCGCTTCAGGTTCTGCTTCGGTGCGCGTCTCGGGAGGGGTGCCGGTTTCCGGGGAGCTCATCCGCCGATTCTATGAGGGACCGCCGACATCGATCAGGCCGATCGCGATCTCCGCCGCGGGACAGACGCTGTAGGACATGTTCTGACCTGCATCGCCTCTAGCGTCGGAGACCCGGCACGGAGGAAACCTCCGGGCGCGAAGCGATCAGGAGCGAACGATGAGCCATGTCACCCGCAATCAGCCGGTCGGCACCCCCACCTGGATCGACCTCGACGTGCCCGATGTCGAGCGCGCGAAGGAGTTCTACGGCGCGCTGTTCGGCTGGGAGTACGAGGCGGGAGCCGCCGCCTACACGGTGTGCCGGCTGCGCGGCCGGGCGGTCGCCGGATTCCGGCAGGTCCCCGCCCCGGATTCCACCGATACCGCCCCCTCGCCGCTGTGGTGTGTGTACTTCGCGACCGACGACTGCGACGCCACCGCGAAGCGGATCGCCGACGCGGGCGGCACCCTGACGCGGGGCCCGCTGGAGATCGGGGACCAGGGGACGCTGGCGCTCGCCGCCGACCCGTCGGGCGCCCGGTTCGGCCTCTGGCAGGGGCGCGCGCTCCTCGGCTGCGAGATCGTGAACGAGCCGGACGCTCTCCTCCGTAACGACCTGACCACCCCGGACCCGGTACCGGCGCGCGCGTTCTACCCGGCGGTCTTCGACTTCACGCTGGACGGCAACGACGATCTGCCGGGCGTGGACTTCAGCTTCCTGCGCCGACCCGACGGTCATGAGATCGGGGGCATCCTGGGGGTCCCGGAGGCGCCGTCCGCCGCGTGGCAGACACTCTTCGAGGTCGCCGACGCCGACGCGGCCGCGGAACGGACCCGGGCGGCCGGCGGTACCGCGGGCGTCCCCTCGGACACGATCTATGCGCGGATGGTGAAGATCACCGATCCCTTCGGCACCACCTTCGAGGTGGGCTCCCGGCTCGTCGGTACTCTGTAGGGCCGGGTCGGCCGGGCCTCAGGCGTGCTGGGGCATCTCGTCCTTGAGCGCGGCTCGGATCTGTTCACGCAGTTCCGGGCTGCTCTTGTGGCCGTGCATGGACACAGCGTGCTCGCTGGCGGCGCGGACCACTTCTTCCTCCTCGCCGGAGATGGCGAGGGTGCAATTCGTCTCGCTCGGGAAGTCCCGGCAGTCGGCTACCTTGCGCATGACGCACCTCCTCGTCCCAGTTTCCTCCTTTTTGCACCGTTTGTGGCCATATGGAATGCCGGGTACGGCTACACACAGCGAGCGGCCCGTTCCAGGAGAAGTCCACGCTCCCGTGCGTTACGGGTCAGGGACGCCGCCCGCTCGAACTCCGCGCGCGCCTCGTCCCTCCGCCCCAGGCGCTCCAGCAGATCTCCCCGGACGCTCGGCAGCAGGTGATAGCCCTTGAGGGCCGGTCCTTCCGCCAGGGCGTCCACCAGCTTCAGCCCGGCCGCGGGACCCTCCGCCACGGAGACGGCGACCGCCCGGTTCAGCTCCACCACCGGGGACGGGGTCAGCGCCATCAGCCGGCCGTACAGCGCCGCGATCGCCGTCCAGTCCGTGTCCTCGTAGCGGACCGCCCGCGCGTGGCAGGCGGCGATCGCGGCCTGGACGGAGTACGGGCCGTGGCCCGCGCGCTGGAGCGACTCGACGCCACGCAGGATGAGCATGCGGTTCCACCGGTGCCGGTTCTGGTCGGCGAGCAGCACCGGTTCGCCGTCGGGGCCCGTGCGGGCGGCGATGCGCGAGGACTGGAGCTCCAGGAGAGCGGCCAGGCCGTGGACTTCGGGCTCCTCGGGCATCAGGCCCGCCAGGACACGCGCCAGCCGCAGCGCGTCCTCGCACAGGGCCGGGCGCACCAGATCGTCCCCGGCCGTCGCCGAGTAGCCCTCGTTGAAGATGAGGTAGATGACTTCGAGGACCGACGCGACGCGGGCGGCCCGGTCGGCGGCGCCCGGGACCTCGAAGGGGACCCCGGCCTTGGCGAGTGCCCGTTTCGCGCGGACGATGCGCTGGGCGACCGTCGGCTCCGGGGCCAGGAACGCGCGGGCGATCTCCTCCGTCGTCAGCCCGCCCAGCAGCCGCAGTGTGAGCGCGACCCGGGCCTCCGTCGACAGCACGGGATGGCACGCGGTGAAGATCAGCCGCAGCAGATCGTCGTCGATGTCGTCATCGCCCATGGGCTCGGGCGGCGGCGCCACATCCTCCAGCTCCCGGCCGACCTCCGCCAGCTTGCGCGCGTACGTCTCCTTACGGCGTACGAGATCGATGGCGCGGTGCTTCGCGGTGGCCATGAGCCAGGCGCCCGGCTTGTCCGGGACGCCCGACTCCGGCCACTGCTCCAGCGCGGCGACCAGAGCGTCCTGCGCGAGTTCCTCCGCGATGCCCACGTCCCGCACGATGCGGGCGACACCCGCGATGATCCGCGCGGACTCGATCCTGAATACCGCTTCGACCGTGTCGGTCGGGCTTGCTGATGTCACGACCACCCATCAGAGCAGCCGGGTGGGGGTGGGGCAAGCGCGGCCCGGTCAGCCCTCGGCGATCTCGCGAACCTCGACGCTGACGGTCCAGTTCTCCGGGTGGACCTCAAGGAACCGCTTCGCCCACTCCAGGGCCTCCGCCTTGGTCTCGCAGCGGGTGAGGGAGTAGCCGCCGATGACTTCCTTGCTCTCGGTGAAGGGCCCGTCGGTGTAGCTGAGCTTGCCGTCGGACCAGGTGATCCGGGTGCCCTCGGACGTCGGGGTGAGCCCGGCGGTCTCCAGCATCACCCCGGCCTTGGTGATCTCCTCGAACAGCGCGCCCATGCGCGCCTCGAACTCGGGGTCGGGGCCCTCGGCGGGGAGATTCCGCTCGTCGACGCGGACCATCGTCAGAAAACGCGGCATGGTGACTCCTCGGTCGGGAGGACGGGGGCCTTCCCCGCCTCTCACACCCTTGCGTCGAACGGGACACGGCCGGATCGACAGCTCCTCCGGAAATCTTCCAAGATTTTTCCGGACCCGGCCACGGGCGTCATGAGGAGGTTCGGCCGAACCTCACCCGTGGGTGTGCCCACCACTCCCCGAGGGCCTGGAGCCCGGCTCGGACTGACGCGTCTCCTTCTCGTTCCCGCCCGCGTCGTCGGGCCAGACCCCGATGTGGTCCTGCTCCAGCTCCAGCATCACGCGGTCCTCCATGCCCAGCGCCGCGGCGTACTCCGCGGGCAGCTGAAGCCGTCCGGCCCGGTCCAGCATTGCGTACTCCCGGGCCACCACCGACTCCCGGCCCTCCGCGTCGACCTCCGTGCGGCGCAGCACCTCCGACGCGGTGCGGCCGTCACGGATCGCGACGGTACGGCGGACCTCGTCCGCGACGGCCTGGTCGTGGGTGACGATCACGATCGTCGTGCCCAGCTCCTCGTTGGCCCGCCGGAACGCCGCGAAGACCTGTTCGCCCGTCGCCGAGTCCAGCTCTCCGGTCGGTTCGTCGGCGAGCAGTACGGAGGGGGAGTTGGCGAGGGCGACGGCGATCGCGACGCGCTGCTGCTGCCCGCCGGACAGCTGGTGCGGCCGGCGGTCGCCGCAGTCGGCCACCCCCAGCATCGCCAGGAGCTCCGCCGCCCGCTCGGCCTTCCGCTTCGACCCGCCCCGGCCCGCGCGTCCGCGCAACTGCATGGGAAGCGCCACGTTCTGGGACGCCGTCAGATAGGGGAGGAGATTGCGGGCCGTCTGCTGCCAGACGAAACCGACCACGTGACGGCGGTAGTCCAGCCGGGACTTGGCGTCCATCGCGAGCAGATCGCGGCCCGCGACCTTGGCCGCGCCCGCCGTGGGGACGTCCAGGCCGGCGAGGATGTTCATCAGCGTCGACTTGCCGCTGCCGGAGGCGCCGACGAGGGCCATCAGCTCGCCCTCCTGGACCGTGAGATCCAGCCCCTGGAGGGCCTGCACCTCCACCCCGTCCGTGGTGAAGATCCGCACCAGCCGGTCGCAGGCGATCAGCGCGTCATGACCGTACGAGGGACGGCCCCCGCGCGCTGCCGCGCGCCGCTCCAGCTCCGCGAGAGTCGGCCGCGCGCTCGGCGTTCCGGCCGCCGGATCGGTCGTCGTGTCGGTCATCGCGTGTCTCCTGCTCTGAGTTCGGTGATCGATCCGCGCCGCGCCGTCCACCAGGACTGGCCGAGGGCCACGGCCCCCGTCAGCGCGACCACGCCGGCCGCGGGCAGCGCGAGGGTCCACACATCGGTACGCAGTGAGACGCCGCCCACCGGCGTGAGACCGGACGCGGCGGTCAGGGCGAGCCGGGCCAGGTCGACGCCCGGAGCGAGCAGCCGGATGGTGGCCCAGGCGACGAGGACGCCGCCCCCGGCGGCGAGCAGCGCCTGCGGCAGCGCCTCAAGACCCAGCAACTGCCGGCTCTGACGGGGCTTCAGCCCCATGGTGCGCAGCCTGGCCAGCAGCGCGGCCCGTTCCGGCGCCGAGTGCAGCAGCGACAGCAGAAGGGCGGCGACGGCGTAGACCGCGCCCGCGGCCACGGCGGTGGCATAGATCCGCTCGGCGCCCGACTGGAGCGGTGAACCGGTGAGCGCCGCCCGCTCCTCGCTGCGGAGCGACACCTCGGCCTCCTGCCCGGCTCCGGCGCCGAGCGCGGCCCGCAGCGCCCGCGCGTCCATCCCCGCGCCCGTGGCCAGCAGCGTCGTCGGCTCGGCGTGCTCCAGGCCCGCGCGGTCGACCAGCAGGAATTCGGAACGGGGAGCGACCGGCGTAACGGGCCGTACGGCGACGATCCGTACGGTGATCTCACCGGCCGGCGAGCTGATCCGGCGCGGCGCGGTACCGAGCCGCTCGGCGAGACCGGGTGAGGCGACCGCGTCGAACACCCCGCCCGTGCTCTTCAACGCGTCGGCGGGGAAGGCCCCGAGGTCCAGCTGCCGGGCCAGCCGCGTGTACGACTCCGGCTCGACCCCGATGAGCGTGAGCGGCTTCTGCGACGCGGTGCCGGCGCCCTCGCCGGGCGCGAGCTCCGCCGTCGACTCGACGCGTACGGCCGTCGTGTCCCGTACGCCCGCCACGTTCCGCGCCGTCCGTTCCGCCTCCGCCGGGAGTGGGGTGGCGTCGCGCGGGGTCGAGACGCGGGCGTCGGCGCCGACCGCCAGCAGCGCGGCCCGGTCCCGTGCCTCCGTGACCCCGGACAGCACCGAGCCGCCGAACGCCGCCGTCGTCAGCGCGATGAGCAGCGCCAGCAGCGGCAGCGCACCCGTCGCCGACGACCGCCCCGCGCGGGCCAGCGACAGGAAACCGATCGCTCCGCGCAGCCGCGCCGCCGGACGGGCCGCCCAGCGCAGGGGCAGCGGATACAGCCGTACGAGCACGAGCGCGGCGATCAGCGCGACGAGCACCGGAGCCGCGCTCACCAGCAGGTCACCGGCGCCGGACGTGCCGCGACGGCGCAGCGTCACCACGGAGGCGACGGCGAGGAACAGGAGGGTCAGTTCGGCGACGGTCCGCTGTCTGCCGGGCCTGGCGAGGGCCAGGTCGTCGCGGTCGCCGTGCGCCCGGGGCCGCCGGTGCAGGAAGACGGCCCGCACCGGCAGGGCGGC
This sequence comes from Streptomyces scopuliridis, assembly GCF_042790125.1. Lineage (GTDB taxonomy): Bacteria > Actinomycetota > Actinomycetes > Streptomycetales > Streptomycetaceae > Streptomyces > Streptomyces scopuliridis_A. The sequence goes on along the minus strand of NZ_JBHTZS010000007.1, from coordinate 117,838 downwards.
GCAGGCGAGCAGCGCCACGGCGCTCGCGCCGTACACGGCGGGCAGCGGACGCGCCTCGTCCACCGCGACCAGGGCCAGCAGCAGACCGGCCCCGGACGCGGGCAGCGCGATCACGGCGGTTTCGGCGAGGAGCCGTCCGCCGATGCCGCGCAGGGAGGCGCCACGCGAGCGCAGGAGGGCGAGTTCGTCGGTACGGCGCGCGGCGATCAGACCACCGGCCATCGCGAGCACGACGGCGGCGACCGACCCGACCCCGAAGGCCGCGACGACGACGATGCGGGTGATCGCCTCACGCGTCGCGACATGGGAGCCGACCACCGTCTCCAGGTCGGTGCTCAGGACCGCGGTGCCGCCCGCGATCTCACGCATCTTCAGCAGTTCGGGTCCGCCTTCGAGGGACGCGATCCGCTGGAGGAGTCCGGGCGTGTCCTGCGCGGTGAGCCCTTCGGTCGCGGGCGCGACGCGCCAGTACCTCTCCGGCATCGACTGGGTGCCGAGGAGGGCGGGCGCGGCGTCCGGCGCCAGCAGGAGGCCCGCCCTCCAGTGGTACAGCGGCGGGCTGCTCGGCAGGACCGTCAGACCAGGGGTGCGCAGGACCGGCTCGACGGACCAGTAACTGCCCCGCGGATCACGGGGCTCGACGATCCCGGTGATCCGTACGGCCAGATCCGTGGACCCGGTGGAGTCACTCAGCCGGATCACCGAGCCGACCCGCAGACGCAGATCACGGGCGGTCGCCGAGGTCACGGCCGCCTCCAGCTCCTTCGTCCGCGCCGTGACCGGCCCGTCGGTGGCGGGCAGCCGCCCCTCGCGCACGGCGGCGTGGTCGGCCAGGTCCGACTGCGCGGCCAGCGTGAACGCGGGAGGAACCCCGTCGGGACGCGGCAGCCAGCGGTCCTGGCCGCTGAGGGCCTCGGAGGTCCGTACCCCGTACGCCGACTGCGCCGCGTCCGCCCGCAGCGGTGCCGGCAGACTCGCCAGCACCTCGCGGTGGACTGCCGAGAGCGCGGCGGGCCGCATCTCCTCCTCACGGGAGGGCAGCGGAATCTCCAGTCCGGGCTGGGGTGTGGTCAGCTGGAGCGCGGTCGCGCTCGGGGGAGCGCCGGCGATCTCCCGCCGCAGTCCTCCGGTCTCGTAGGAGTCCACGGCCCGCGGGAGCGCGGCGGCGAGGAACGCCGTGATCAGCACGAGCAGACCGAAGGCCACGGTCGCCCCGGGAGCTGTCCGCAACCGCGTCCGGACCCATGGCGCGACCGGGCGCCCCGGGCGCTCCGCGCGCCCCGTGCCTTTCGCGCCCTTCGTACGTACATCGACTGGCCCGCGTGTCATCTCAGTTGTCCCCCTGGTGGCGAAGCGAGCCGACGGGATCGGCGCGCCGGACGGCGATGGCCGCGGTGATCAGCAGGGGCACGGCGGCGACGCCCGCGAGGAACAGGGCGACCTGGGACACCGGAAGTTCCACGAGCACCCGGGGCACCGGCTGGGCCGCCTGCGCGGTCAGGACGACCAGCGGCACCACGGCCCGGGTCAGGAGCGTTCCGAGCACCGCGCCGGCGAGCAGACCGATACCGATCAGCAGCCCCTGCTTCGTCGCGACCAGTCGGGCGAGGCTCCGGCGCGATGCCCCGAGGGCACGCAGGACGGAGAGTTCGGCGGACTGCTCCCGCAGGGAACCCACGGCGCTCACCGCGAACCCCACCGCCGCGAGCGCGGCGGCGGCCACCGCGACGGCCATCAGCGCCGAGCGCGGCCCGCTGCCGAGCGGGTCGCCGGCCAGACCGGCCGCCACTTCGTCGCGTACGAGCACCTGTCCGGGCGTGCTGTCCGGGCGGTCGCGCAGCGCGGACGCGACGTCCGCGGCGGCGCCGGGGGCGGTGCTCAGCCACCACTCGTTGGGCGCGAGAGCCGCGCCCGCGCGGTCCGCCAGCACCGCGTTGACGGCCCGCAGATCCACCAGCAGCGCGCCGCCGGCCGCCGCGTCGTCGCCCTCACCCGCGGCGGTCACCGGGGCGGCGCCGCCACCGGAGGCCACCGCGCTCCCGGTCGTGGGCAGTTCCCGTACCGCCTTGACGATCGTCACCCGGAGCTGCTCCCCGGCGAGATTCAGATCGACGCTGTCCCCGAGCCCGGCCCCGGACGCGCGCAGAAAGCCGTCCGTGGCGACGGCCGAGATCCCCTCGCGGGCGGCGGCGCGCGCGACATCGAGCTGTACGGAGAGATGGCCGCCGCTCTCGCCCGCGCTCCCCGTGGTGTACGGGACGGTCAGCGGCGCGGTCCGCGACGCGGCCGGGCTCAGCGCCATCGCTGTGCCCTCCTCCTCGTTCGCCGTCACGCTCAGGCTGCCCCGCCAGCGCACCTCGCCGGGTACGGACACCGGGCGTTCGGCGCCGTCGGCGCCCGTGGCCAGCAGCCGCTCGACACTCAGCCGGTGCCGCTCGGACCCCTGGGCCGGGACCTCACCGCCGAGCTGGAACCCGGTCACGCCCAGCGGTCCGGCGGGGGCGCCGCGCGTGCCCGACGTGGTGGTGTCGAGATCGACGACGACCCGGTGGACACGGCCGTCGACGGGCACCTGCCCGCCGCTCAGCCGGTAGGAAATGCCGTAGCGGTCCTCGACCGTGATCTGGAGCTGGGGCGCGAACCCGGAGGCGGCCCGGCCCGGCGCCGCTCCCGCCTTCGCCGCTTCCTCCTTCTCGCTCTTCTCGCTCCGCGCGTCGAGATTCTCGATCCGCAGGTCGAGGGCGAGCCGGCGGGTGCCGTCGGGCAACGGCACCACCGCCCGCGCGGGGGCCTTCCGCGGCCCGGCCGCCCGCAGCAGCCCCGCCACCGGCTCGTCGGCGAGATCCCCGCGCATCAGCATCCGCTCGTCGGCATGCGCCGTGTCCAGCGCGAGGACCGTCGCCGTACGGGCGCCGGACAGATCCGTGACCGTACGGTGGGCGGGCGCAGCCTGCCGTACCCCCGGCAGCGACGCGTACAGCCCGGCCTGACCGGGCCCGGCGGGCCTGTTGTCCAGCACCCGTACCGAGGCACCCGTACCGAAGTCGGCCTGGTCGCGCTGGGACCGGTCCCATGACGCGCTCTGGCCGATCGCGAGCATCCCCATCGCCACGGCCAGCACCAGCAGCAGGACGGGCCCGGCGCCGCGCACCGTCCCGCGGCTGAAATGCCAGCCTGCCAGCGCGGCCGTCAGTCCGCGGCCTCCGGCGGCCCGCCGCTCCGCGAGCCGCGCTGCGGGAGGCAGCAGCCGCAGCGTGAGCACGGTTCCGGCGAGCAGTGCCAGCGCGGGCGCCATGACCATCAGCGGGTCCACGCCCAGAACGCCCTGGCGGTCGCCGCTGAGCGCTCCACCGCCGGACGTCCGGGTCTGCTGGTCCAGCTGCCAGTAGGCCACCGCCGCGATCAGCAGCAGCGCGACGTCCGCCCCCGCGCGTACGGGGCCGGGCAGCGCGGCGGCGCGGCCACGCCGCGTCCCGGAGGCCGGGCCGGCCGTCGCGGCCAGCGCGGGCGAGACGACCGCCGCCGCACAGCAGACGGCGACCGCCGCCGAGACCAGCCACACCGGCCCGGCCGCGAGCTCGCCCCACCGCCCCCCGGCGCCCTCGCCGAGCGCGGACCGCCGTACGAACAGGCCGGTCAGCGGACCCGACAGCAGCGGGGCGCAGAGCGCGGCCGGAGCCGCGAGCAGCAGCGCCTCCAGCACGGCGAGAGCGGCGAGCCGGCCGCGCGAGGCACCGCGCGCCCGCAGCAGAGCGGTCTCGCCCGCCCGTTCCGCGCCGAGGACCCGGGCCACCAGCAGCAGCGCGTACCCGGCCAGCAGGAGCAGTTGCAGGGCCACGATCAGCAGCGTGGACCGGGACACGAGCAGCGCCCGCTCGGTCCGGTCCAGCAGGGACGGCAGCGCGGTGGTCACCGTCGTGTTCTGCCCGAGAGCCGGTTCCTCGCGCAGCAGCGCGGGGGCGCGCGTGGACGCGGTGCGCAGCGCGCCGATCCGGTCGGTGGTGATGCTCCGGTAGTCGGCGGTGGCCAGCCAGGCGCTGTTGCCCCGGGAGACCTGGCCGGCGGCGAGCACGGCCGGGTCCGTGAGCAGCGGACCGTACGTGGTGAAGTCGACGTCACGGACCCCGCGCCCGCCCAGCGTGTCCAGCTGCCAGTACGGATCGACGGGGTTGGTGGCCTTGTACACGCCGGTGACCCGGACGGTCAGCCGGGTGCCGGCCAGCCGGTCGGTGAGCGTGACGCTCGCTCCCGCGCGCAACTTCAGCTGCGTGGCGGCGACTTCGGGCAGCGCGACGGGTATGGCGCCGCCGGCTTCCCGTCCGGAGCCCGGCCACTCGCCCGACACCAGGGTGATCCGGGACCGGTCCAGCGCGGCGAAGTGGGTCAGGTCGGGCTTGTCCTCGGGGGCGCCGGACGCCTGGAGGGACGTGGGCAGCGCATACGTTCCCGAGCTCTCCAGCTTCCGCAGCGTCACGGGCAGTCCGTCGAAGGCCCGCCCCGCGCCCCGGGCCGCCGCCTCCTGGGCGGCGTCGCTCCGTTCCAGTGGAACGTCCGCGTTGATGACGAGCACGGCGGACGCGGCGCCCCGGCCGCGCAGCGTCTCCCGCAGCGCGGTGTCCGCGAGCGAACCGGAGAACGCGGTGAGGGCGGCGAGCACACAGGTGGTCAGCACCACCGCGAGCAACGCGGCCGCCAGGAGCAGCCGGTGCCCGACCGCGCGCAGAAAAATAAACCCCGCCACCCGTTCCCCCGCCCGGTTTACGTCAACGCCTGTTGAAATGGCTTTCTATCAGGAAACCGCGTGCAGTCGAAAAGAAGTTCGCCCTTATTGCCCGTTCGCAGGACGTCCGCACATACTGTGGCCGGACCGATCACGCACGGGGGGCGCACCAATGACGCAGCACAACAGCACCCGGGCCGGCGCCGCCGTCCTGGGCGAGCGGTCCGGCGGGCCCATGGTCAGGGCGGAGGATCTGCACCGTTCGTACGGCACCGGTCCCGCCGCCGTCCACGCGCTGCGCGGTGCCTCCCTCGATGTCGCGCGCGGCGAACTGGTCGCCCTCAAGGGGCGCTCCGGCGCCGGAAAGACCACTCTGCTCAATCTGGTCGGCGGTCTGGACTCCCCGGACCGGGGCCGCGTCGTCATCGACGGCACCGACCTCGCCGAGCTCGGTGAGAACGGGCTCCTGGAGCTTCGCCGCGACCGCATCGGCTTCATCTTCCAGTCCTTCGGTCTGATCCCCATCCTCAGCGCGGCGGAGAACGTGGGCGTACCACTGCGGCTGCGCGGGGCCGATCCGCGTGAGCGCGAGGAGCGGGTGGCGCTGCTGCTCTCTCTCGTGGGCCTCGGCGATCACGCGGCGCAGCGTCCCGGCGAACTCTCCGGCGGCCAGCAGCAGCGCGTCGCCATCGCCCGCGCCCTCGCCAACCGGCCGGCGCTGCTGATCGCGGACGAACCGACCGGACAGCTGGACGCCCAGACCGGCCTCGCGGTGATGGAACTCCTGCGCACCGTGGTGCACAGCGAGGGCGTCGCCGCGCTCGTCGCCACGCACGACCCCCAGCTGCTCGATCTGGCCGACCGTGTGGTGGAGCTGAGCGACGGCGAGATCACCGAACGCTGAACGCCGGGACTTTCGCAACACGCCCTGGGCGTCAGGGCAGAGCGAGGACGCAGAACTCGTGGTCCTCGGGGTCGGCCAGGCACGTCCACGGGACGTCGCCCTGGCCGAGGTCGAGATCGGTGGCGCCGAGGGCCCGCAGCCGGGCCACCTCCGCCGCCTTGTCGTCACCGGGATACGGCAGCAGGTCGAGGTGGACGCGGTCCGGCACGGTCTTCGCATCGGGCGTGCGGAGGAACTCCAGGTACGGGCCGACGCCCTTGGCCGAGCGGAGCACCGCCTGATCGTCCGTCACCTCGTGCAGGGTCCAGTCCACCGCCCCGTCCCAGAACCGGGCCATGGCGCGCGGATCCGCGCAGTCGACCACCACCGCGGCGACCGGCCCGGTGTCCCGGTAGATCTCCCGGGGCTCCAGCACGCAGAACTCGTTGCCCTCCGGGTCGGCGAGGACCGTCCACGGCACCTCGCCCTGGCCGACGTGGGCGGGCGCCGCGCCGAGATCCCTCAGGCGCGCGACCAGCTCCGCCTGATGGGCCGCGGAGGTGGTGGCGAGATCGAGGTGTACACGGTTCTTGGTCGTGGTCTTGGGTTCCGGGACGGGAACGACGTCGACGCAGACGGCGACCGGGTCCGGCCAGACGAGGCCGCCGGCGGGTCCCACACAGGTGGTCACGCCGGCGCTGTAAGCACTCCAGCCGAGGGCCTCCGCCCAGAACCGGCCGACCGCCGAGGCGTCAAGGGCCTTGATGTTCACCTGAACGGGTCGCAGCGCCATGCCGGCGATCCTACGCACCCGCCCCGGTGCCGGTCAGCGGGCGGCGAGGAGTTCGAGTGTGTCGATCACGCGGTGCGAGAAGCCCCACTCGTTGTCGTACCACGCGACCACCTTGATGTGACGGCCGTCGACGCGGGTGAGGGCCGAGTCGAAGATCGACGAGGCCGGATTGCCCGTGATGTCGGACGACACGAGCGGGTCGTCCGAGTACTCGAGGACGCCCGCGAGCGGCCCCTCCGCCGCGGCGCGGTACGCGGCGAGCACCTCGTCGCGCGTCACGTCGCGGCTGACAGTCGTATTGAGTTCGACGATCGAGCCCACCGGAACCGGCACGCGGATCGAATCGCCCGACAGCTTGCCGTCAAGGCCCGGCAGCACGAGGCCGATCGCCTTGGCGGCGCCCGTCGTGGTCGGCACGATGTTGACGGCGGCGGCACGGGCGCGGCGGGCGTCGCGGTGCGGACCGTCCTGCAGGTTCTGCTCCTGCGTGTAGGCGTGCACCGTCGTCATGAAGCCGTGCTCGATGCCGGCGAGGCCGTCGAGCACCGCGGCCAGCGGCGCGAGGGCGTTGGTCGTGCAGGAGGCGTTCGAGACGATCGTGTGCGCGTCCGGGTCGTAGGCGTCCGTGTTGACCCCGAACGCCAGCGTGACATCGGCACCGTCGGACGGTGCGCTGACCAGTACCTTCCTCGCGCCGGCGGCGAGGTGGGCGCGGGCGGCCGTGGCCGACGTGAAGCGGCCGGTCGCCTCGACCACGATGTCGACGCCGAGCTCGGCCCAGGGCAGCCGCTCCGGTTCACGCTCGGCGAGCACGGTGATGCGACGGCCGTCCACAACGAGGGCGTCCCCGTCGGCGGTCACCGGGCGACCGAGCCGGCCGGCCGTCGTGTCGTAGGCGAGCAGCCGCGCGAGGGTGGCGGGCTCCGTGAGGTCGTTGACCGCGATGATCTCCAGGCCGCTGTCACGTTCCAGCAGCGCACGCAGCACATTGCGTCCGATGCGGCCGAATCCGTTGATGGCGATGCGCGTCATGAATGGTGTCCCTTCGGTTCCCCCTCAATGTCGCGTGCCGCCTCCGCCCGCGACAGCGGCGTGATCGCCATGGTTCAAAAGGATCGCGCCAAGGGATCGCGCCAGGTGGCGGTGGGGCTACTCGCCCTGGGTGAAGGTGCGCCGGTATTCGCTCGGCGTCGTGCCGAGGACGCGATGGAAGTGCGACCGCAGATTGGCACCGGTGCCGAGACCGACGTCGGCGGCGATCTGCTCGACGTGCCGCTCCGATCGTTCGAGCAGTTCACGGGCCAGGTCGATGCGGGCGCGCATGACCCACTCCATCGGCGTGTAGCCCGTGTCCTCGACGAAGCGCCGCGAGAAGGTGCGCGGCGACACCGCGGCATGCCGGGCGAGCAGTTCGAGGGTGAGGTGCTCGCCCAGCCGGTGCAGCGCCCACTCGCGGGTGGCGGCGAACCGCTCGCCCAGCGGCTCGGGCAGGCTGCGCGGCACGTACTGCGCCTGGCCGCCGCTGCGGTAGGGGGCCGCGACCAGACGCCGGGCCGCGTGGTTCGACGCGGCCACTCCGAGGTCGCCGCGCAGGATGTGCAGGCACAGGTCGATGCCCGATGCCGCTCCGGCCGACGTCAGCACGCTGCCCTCGTCGACGAACAGCACGTTCTCGTCGACCTGGACGCGCGGATGCTTCGCCGCGAGCGCCCGCGCGTAATGCCAGTGCGTCGTGGCGCGCTTGCCGTCGAGCAGGCCCGTGGCGGCGAGCGCGAAGGCGCCCGTCGAGATGGCGGCGAGCCGCGCGCCCCGACCGTGGGCGGCGATCAGCGCGTCGACGACGGCCCCCGGCGGGTCGTCGCGGCCCGGGAACCGGTAACCGGGGACGAACACGATGTCGGCCCACGCGAGCGCGTCGAGGCCGTGGGCGACGTAGTACGACAGGCCGTCGCCGCCGGTCACGAGACCGGGTCCCGCCCCGCACACCCGCACCTCGTAGGGCATGCTCGCGCGCGTCGTGAAAACCTGCGCGGGAATCCCGACATCGAGCGGCTTCGCACCTTCAAGCACGAGGACGGCGACGCGATGCGCGGAGGGGACGGGCACGGGGACGAGGGTACGCGCGCTCAGCTCACCCCTTCGTCATTGCATAAAGCTGCGTAGAAACGTATAGTCATGCCATTACTGAGGAGGGTTTGTCGATGGCTGTACGTACGGTGCGCGCCGCGGTGGCGGGAGCCAGCGGGTACGCGGGCGGGGAGCTGCTCCGGCTGCTGCTCGGCCACCCCGGGATCGAGATCGGAGCCCTCACCGGCAACTCCAACGCGGGCCTGCCGCTCGGTGGGCTTCAGCCGCATCTGCTGCCGCTCGCGGACCGGGTGCTGGCGGAGACCACGCCCGAGGTGCTCGCCGGGCATGAGGTCGTCTTCCTGGCGCTGCCGCACGGCCAGTCCGCGGCCGTCGCCGAGCAGCTCGGCGACGAGGTGCTCGTGGTCGACATGGGCGCCGACTTCCGGCTGAAGGACGCGGCGGACTGGGAGCGGTTCTACGGGTCCGCCCACGCCGGGACCTGGCCGTACGGTCTTCCCGAACTGCCGGGCGCCCGCGCCGCGCTGGAGGGGTCCAGGCGTATCGCGGTGCCCGGCTGCTATCCCACCGCCGTCTCGCTCGCGCTCTTCCCGGCGTACGCGGTGGGGCTGGCCGAGCCCGAGGCCGTGATCACCGCCGCGTCCGGCACCTCGGGCGCGGGCAAGGCGGCCAAGCCGCATCTGCTCGGCTCCGAGGTCATGGGCTCCATGAGCCCGTACGGCGTCGGCGGCGGACACCGGCACACCCCCGAGATGATCCAGAACCTGAGCGAGGCCGCCGGGGAGCGGGTCACCGTCTCCTTCACGCCCACCCTCGCCCCCATGCCCCGTGGCATCCTCGCCACCTGCTCCGCCAAGGCGAGGCCCGGCGTCACGGCGCAGGAGGTCAGGGCCGCGTACGAGAAGGCCTTCGCGGACGAGCCCTTCGTCCATCTGCTCCCCGAGGGGCAGTGGCCCGCCACGGCGTCCGTCTACGGTTCCAACGCCGTACAGATCCAGGTCACGTACGACGAGGCCGCGGGCCGCATCATCGCGATCAGCGCCATCGACAACCTCACCAAGGGCACCGCCGGCGGCGCGGTACAGAGCATGAACATCGCCCTCGGACTCCCCGAGGACACCGGACTTTCCACGATCGGAGTGGCACCTTGAGCGTCACCGCAGCGAAGGGATTCACGGCAGCGGGCATCGCCGCCGGAATCAAGGAGAACGGCGGCCCGGACCTGGCCCTCGTGGTCAACAACGGTCCGCGCCGCGCCGCCGCGGGCGTCTTCACCTCCAACCGTGTCAAGGCCGCCCCCGTCCTCTGGTCCGAGCAGGTCCTCAAGGGCGGCGCGGTGACCGCGGTCGTCCTCAACTCCGGTGGCGCCAACGCCTGTACGGGGCCGAAGGGCTTCCAGGACACCCATGCCACCGCCGAGAAGGCCGCCGAGGTCCTCAGCGGCCACGGCGCGGACAGCCAGGGCACGGACGGCCACAGCGCCGGGGAGATCGCCGTCGCGTCCACCGGGCTCATCGGCCTGCCCCTCCCCATGGACAAGCTCCTCCCGGGCATCGAGAAGGCCGCCGCCGAGCTCTCCGCGCACGGCGGCGAGAAGGCCGCCATCGCCATCAAGACCACCGACACGGTGCACAAGACCGCGGTGGTCCAGGGCGACGGCTGGACGGTCGGCGGCATGGCCAAGGGCGCGGGCATGCTCGCCCCCGGCCTCGCCACGATGCTCGTCGTCCTCACCACCGACGCCGACATCGAGGCGCCGGCCCTGGACACCGCGCTGCGCGCCGCCACCCGTACGACGTTCGACCGTGTCGACTCCGACGGCTGCATGTCCACCAACGACACCGTGCTGCTGCTCGCCTCCGGCGCGTCGGGGGTGACGCCCGGTGACGACGAGTTCGCCGAGGCGGTCCGTGCGGTCTGCGCCGATCTGGCGCGCCAGCTGATCGGTGACGCCGAGGGCGCCTCCAAGGACATCCGGATCGAGGTGATCAACGCCGCGACCGAGGACGACGCCGTCGAGGTGGGCCGCTCCATCGCCCGTAACAACCTCCTCAAGTGCGCCATCCACGGCGAGGACCCGAACTGGGGCCGGGTGCTCTCCGCCATCGGCACCACCGGCGCGGTCTTCGAGCCCGACCGGCTCAATGTCGCCATCAACGACGTCTGGGTCTGTAAGAACGGCTCCGTCGGCGAGGACCGCGACCTCGTGGACATGCGGTACCGCGAGGTACGGATCACCGCCGATCTGGCCGCGGGCACGGACTCCGCGGTCATCTGGGCCAACGACCTCACCGCCGAGTACGTCCACGAGAACAGCGCGTACAGCTCATGACCGCCCGTAAGCACACCGCGCTGCCCAAGGCACAGATCCTCATCGAGGCGCTGCCCTGGCTCACCCGGCACAACGGGAAGACCGTCGTCATCAAATTCGGCGGCAACGCCATGATCGACGAGGACCTGAAGGCCGCCTTCGCGCAGGACGTCGTCTTCCTGCGGCAGGCCGGTCTCAAGCCGGTCGTCGTGCACGGCGGCGGCCCGCAGATCAGCGCCCAGCTCGACCGGCACGGCCTGGCCAGCGAGTTCAAGGCCGGACTGCGGGTCACCACGCCCGAGGCGATGGACGTCGTACGGATGGTGCTGGCCGGACAGGTCCAGCGCGAGCTGGTCGGACTGCTCAACCAGCACGGCCCGCTCGCCGTCGGGATGACCGGCGAGGACGCGCACACCATCTCCGCGACCCGGCACCGGCCGCGGATCGACGGAGAGCTGGTCGACATCGGCCGGGTCGGCGAGATCACCGCGATCGAGACGGGCGCCATCGAGGCGCTGCTGGCGGACGGCCGGATCCCGGTCATCTCCTCCATCGCGCGCAGCGCCGACGACGGCCATGTCTACAACGTCAACGCCGACACCGCCGCCGCCGCGCTCGCCGCCGCGCTGGGCGCCGAGACGCTCATGGTCCTCACCGATGTCGAGGGGCTGTACGAGGACTGGCCGAACAGCGACGACGTGATCAGCCGGCTCACCGCCACCGAGCTGGAGAAGCTGCTGCCCGAGCTCTCCAGCGGCATGGTGCCGAAGATGGAGGGCTGCCTGTTCGCCGTACGCAACGGGGTCAGGACCGCACGCGTCCTGGACGGCCGGGTGCCGCACTCGATCCTGCTGGAGATCTTCACCGACTCGGGCATCGGCACGATGGTCGTGCCCGACGGACAGGAAGGGGCCACGAAGTGACCGGCAACGAGAAGCTCGCGCAGCGCTGGCGGAGCGTCATGGCGGACAACTACGGCACGCCGAAGCTGTCCCTCGTCCACGGAGAGGGCGCCAGGGTGCGCGACGCGGACGGCGTCGAGTACACCGACTTCGTCGGTGGCATCGCGGTCAACGCCCTCGGCCACGCGCACCCCGCCGTCGTCGAGGCCGTCTCGCGGCAGATCGCGTCCCTCGGCCATGTCTCCAACCTCTTCATCGCCGAGCCGCCGGTCGCGCTCGCCGAGCGGCTGATCCAGCTCTTCGGCCGCCCCGGCCGGGTCTTCTTCTGCAACTCCGGCGCCGAGGCGAACGAAGCGGCCTTCAAGATCGGCCGGCTGACGGGCCGTCCGCACATGGTCGCCACCGACGGCGGCTTCCACGGCCGCACGATGGGCGCGCTGGCCCTCACCGGCCAGCCCGCGAAGCAGGAGCCCTTCCGGCCGCTGCCCGGTGATGTCACCCACGTCCCGTACGGGGACGCCGAGGCGCTGCGCGCCGCCGTCACCGAGGAGACGGCTCTCGTGATCATCGAGCCGATCCAGGGCGAGAACGGCGTGGTCGTCCCGCCCAAGGGCTATCTGGAGGCCGCCAGGGAGATCACCCGCGCCACCGGCACGCTGCTGGTCCTGGACGAGGTCCAGACGGGCGTCGGCAGGACGGGCCACTGGTTCGAGCACCAGGCGCACCAGGGCGTCGAGCCCGATGTCGTCACTCTCGCCAAGGGGCTCGGCGGCGGTCTGCCGCTCGGCGCGGCCGTCGCCTTCGGGGAGGCGGCCGAACTGCTCAGGCCCGGCCAGCACGGTACGACGTTCGGCGGCAACCCGGTCGCCTGCGCCGCCGGACTCGCCGTTCTCGACACGCTCGCCGCGGGCGGACTCCTGGACCAGGTGAAGCGGCTCGGCGAGAAACTGCGGGACGGTATCGAGGGTCTCGGCCATCCGCTGGTCTCCCACGTCCGCGGCTCGGGACTGCTCCTGGGTATCGTGCTCACCGAGCCACACGCGCCCCAGGTGCATCAGGCGGCTCAGGGTGCCGGGTTCCTCGTGAACGTGCCCGCTCCGGATGTCGTGCGGCTGATGCCGCCGCTGATCATCGGCGACACCGAAGTGGACGCGCTTCTGGGGGCGTTGCCCGGCATTCTCGACGCGGCCAACGGGGATGGACGACACGGAGAATGAGACGACGATGACCGAGGCCCAGGACACCGAGCACGGCGGGCAGTCCGTACCGCAGACCAGAACCGCCCGCCACCGCAGGATCGTCGACATCCTCAACCGGCAGCCGGTGCGCTCCCAGAGCCAGCTGGCGAAGGTGCTCGCGGACGACGGGCTGAGCGTCACACAGGCGACGCTCTCCCGGGATCTGGACGAACTGGGCGCGGTCAAGATCCGCAACACCGGCGGCGAGTTGATCTACGCGGTCCCGAGCGAGGGTGGCTTCCGTACCCCGCACGCCCCGCTCGGGGAGTCGGCGAAGGAGGAGCGGATGCGGCGGCTCGCCGGTGAACTGCTCATCTCCGCCGAGGCGTCGGCCAATCTCGTCGTCCTGCGTACGCCGCCGGGCGCGGCGCAGTTCCTCGCCTCGGCCATCGACCAGGCGGAGTTGAGCGACATTCTGGGCACGATCGCCGGGGACGACACCCTGATGCTGATCAGCCGCGATCCGGCGGGCGGCCAGGCGCTCGCGGACCATCTGCTGAAGCTGGCCCAGAACGACCGCTGAAGGCGGGGGAGTTCGGGATCCGGTCGCGGAGAAGAGCGCGGGGGCCGGTCAGGTGGCGCTCTCGGCGGCCCGCACGGAGGTGATCGCCGTCGGTCCCGAGGACGTACCGATCGCGATATGCGGACGGCGGCCGGGATCGGCCCAGGCCAGGACGGCTCTCATCGCGTCGGCCGGTACGGAGACACAGCCGGCGGTCGCGCCCTCGCCGTTGACGTGCAGGAAGATCCCGGCGCCCCGGCCGCGCACCGGCCGGTCGTAGTTGAAGCCGATCACCAGAGCGAGGTCGTACTGGGACGGGTAGTCGGCCAGATGCTCGGACTCCGTCGCCCGGCAGTCCGACGGCAGCCCCTCCGCCCAGCGGTTGTACGCCCGCGACTCATTGTCCTGGCACCACCAGGACCGCTCCGTCACCGGGCGGTAGCCGACGCGCGTCCCGCCCGGCGCGGGCGCGAGGCCGAATCCGAACGGCAGACCGTAGAGCCCGGTCGGGGTGGTCGAGGTGCCCTGCTGACGCGACCGGCCCTCGGTCAGCCCGCCGGCCCCGAAACGCGCCGTGGCGGAACCGGCCGCCACCCACCGCGCGCCACGCCGGTCCCACCAGGTCACCCGGCCGGTGGTGGCCCCGGGCTCCGGGGCCTCGGCGGTGATCAGCTGGCTGCCGCCGCCGGTGTCCGCCATCCGCTCGGGAAGCGGCACCTTGGCCGACGGCGCCCCGGGGGACGCGGCCGTGAGCGTGGCGACGGTGAGCAGGACGGAGCCGAGTACGAGAGCGATGCGCATGCCCGGACCGTATGCCGCCGGGCCGGCGACGGCCTCTCCGCTGCTCCGAACGGCGGCGCCCCGAACGGCGGTGCGCCGGACGTACGGCCGGCCCCCTCGGTCAGTCCGCGCGCGCGGGCAGCGGCAGCGGCAGCGCCGGCAGCCCGTCCAGGCTCACCCCGACATGGTCCTTCTTCTCGCAGTACGCGGCGAACTCCTCGTCCGACTTCCGGCCGAAGTGCTCGGCGTGCTGGGTGCGCTCCTCCCGGTAGTCCATGAAGGGGACGGCGAAACCGCAGGCGTCGCCGACGCGCTCGGCGTGGATCACGATGATCGCGCGGGCGCCGGGCCCGTCGGCGTCCGCGAAGAGGCGGATGTACTCGCCCCAGCGCGGATCGTCCCGGAAGACCGGCTCTCCGCGTCCGTGCACCCGCAGCACCTTGGGCGGTCCGGTGAACGCGCACCACATCAGGGTGATGCGGCCGTTCTCCCGCAGATGCGCGATGGTCTCGGCGCCACTGCCCCCGAAGTCCAGATAGGCGAGGGTCAGCTCGTCGATCACGACGAGGGTCCCGGCCCGCCCCTTGGGCGAGAGATTGACATGGCCGTCGGCCGCCAGCGGTGCGGTGGCGGTGAAGAAGACGGGCTGTTCCTCGATGAAGGTTCTGATCCTGCCGTCGATCCGTTCGTATCGCTTACCCATGTTCCTGATTATCGGCGCCGGGCGCCCGGCGGGCAGGCCGTTTTCAACGGGTGGGACGGCCCGGACGGTCGCACGATGGAACGATGACGAAGGCGCGGAAGACGAAGAGCGGCACCGGCGGGCACGAGGTACGGGTGCGCCGGGTGTACGAGGCGCCGGAGCCCGGCGACGGGACCCGGGTGCTGGTGGACCGGCTGTGGCCGCGCGGGCTGGCCAAGAGCGAGGCCGCGCTGGACGAGTGGCTGAAGGACGCCGCGCCCTCGGCGGAGCTGCGCACCTGGTACGGACACGATCCGGCGCGGTTCGAGGAATTCGCCGGCCGGTACGCCGCCGAACTCGCCGGACCCGGCCCTGAGCGGGCGCTCGTCCGGCTGCGGGAACTGGCCGTTGAGGACACGCTCACCCTGCTCACGGCCACCAAGGACCTGCGCTACAGCCATGCCCCGCTGCTCGCCGCGGAGGTCCGCGGGGAAGCACGTTGACAAAACCATACGGTGCATCGCATAGTTATACCTGTCAGTGAATGCACCGTAAGGAGAAACCCGTGACCGAGCGCGTCGTACTCGCCTACTCGGGCGGCCTGGACACCTCCGTCGCCATCGGCTGGATCGCCGAGGAGACGGGCGCCGAGGTCATCGCCGTCGCCGTGGACGTCGGCCAGGGCGGCGAGGACCTGGACGTCATCCGCAAGCGCGCGCTCGCCTGCGGTGCCGTCGAGGCCGAGGTCGCGGACGCGAAGGACGAGTTCGCCGAGGAGTACTGCCTCCCGGCGATCAAGGCCAACGCCCTCTACATGGACCGCTACCCGCTGGTCTCCGCCCTCTCCCGGCCGACGATCGTCAAGCACCTCGTCGCCGCCGCGAAGAAGCACAACGCCGGCACCGTCGCCCACGGCTGCACCGGCAAGGGCAACGACCAGGTGCGCTTCGAGGCCGGGATCACCGCCCTCGGCCCGGATCTGAAGTGCATCGCCCCGGTCCGCGACTACGCGATGACCCGCGACAAGGCGATCGCCTTCTGCGAGCAGAAGAACCTCCCGATCGCGACCACCAAGAAGTCCCCGTACTCCATCGACCAGAACGTCTTCGGACGGGCCGTCGAGACGGGCTTCCTGGAGGACATCTGGAACGGTCCGATCGAGGACGTGTACGAGTACACCTCGAACCCGGCCACGCCCCGCGAGGCCGACGAGGTCATCATCTCCTTCAAGGAGGGCGTGCCCGTCGCCATCGACGGCAAGCCCGTCACCGTCCTCCAGGCGATCCAGCAGCTCAACGAGCGGGCCGGCGCCCAGGGCATCGGCCGGATCGACATGGTCGAGGACCGGCTCGTCGGCATCAAGTCCCGGGAGATCTACGAGGCCCCCGGCGCCATCGCGCTGATCACCGCCCACCAGGAGCTGGAGAACGTCACCGTCGAGCGCGAGCTGGCCCGTTACAAGCGGCAGGTCGAGCAGCGCTGGGGCGAGATCGTCTACGACGGCCTGTGGTTCTCCCCGCTCAAGCGCGCCTTGGACGGCTTCATCAACGAGGCCAACCAGCATGTCACCGGCGACATCCGGATGACCCTGCACGGCGGCCGGGCCGTTGTCACCGGCCGGAGGTCGGACGAGTCGCTGTACGACTTCAACCTCGCCACGTACGACTCGGGCGACACCTTCGACCAGTCCAAGGCGCAGGGCTTCATCGAGATCTTCGGCCTCTCGTCGAAGATCGCCGCCCGGCGTGACCTCGCCTGATCCCAACCGTTTGACAGTCCGCCTCCCCGTTCCTCCGCGGCGGGGAGGCGGTCGTACTTCCCGATCCCTTCTGAGGAGCAGCAGTGAGCAGCAGCAACGGTGATGTCCGGCTCTGGGGCGGCCGGTTCGCCGACGGTCCGGCGGAGGCGCTGGCCGCCTTGTCCGCGTCGGTCCACTTCGACTGGCGGCTCGCGCCGTACGACATCGCCGGCTCCCGCGCCCACGCCCGCGTGCTGCACAAGGCCGGTCTGCTCACCGCCGATGAGCTGACCCGCATGCTGGCCGGTCTCGACCAGCTGGAGGCCGATGTCGCCGACGGCTCGTTCACCGGCACCGTCGCCGACGAGGACGTCCACACCGCGCTGGAGCGCGGTCTGCTGGAGCGGCTCGGCGCCGACCTCGGCGGCAAGCTGCGCGCCGGGCGGTCCCGTAACGACCAGATCGCCACGCTCTTCCGGATGTACCTCCGCGACCACGCCCGGATCATCGGCGGCCTGATCGCGGAGCTCCAGGACGCGCTGGTCGGGCTCGCCGAGGCGCACCCGGACGTCGCGATGCCGGGCCGTACGCACCTCCAGCACGCCCAGCCCGTCCTCTTCGCCCACCATGTGCTGGCGCACGCGCAGGCGCTGTCCCGGGACGCGGAGCGGCTGCGGCAGTGGGACAAGCGCACGGCGGTCTCCCCATACGGCTCCGGCGCGCTGGCGGGATCCTCGCTCGGGCTCGACCCGGAGGCGGTCGCCGCCGACCTCGGCTTCGAGCGCGGCTCGGCCGGGAACTCGATCGACGGCACGGCCTCCCGTGACTTCGTCGCCGAGTTCGCCTTCGTCACCGCGATGATCGGCGTCAATCTGTCGCGGATCGCCGAGGAGATCATTCTCTGGAACACGAAGGAGTTCTCCTTCGTCACCCTGCACGACGCCTTCTCCACCGGCTCCTCGATCATGCCGCAGAAGAAGAACCCGGACATCGCCGAGCTTGCGCGCGGCAAGTCCGGCCGGCTCATCGGCAATCTGACCGGGCTGCTGGCCACGCTGAAGGCGCTGCCGCTCGCGTACAACCGTGACCTCCAGGAGGACAAGGAGCCGGTCTTCGACTCCTGCGACCAGCTGGAGGTCCTGCTGCCGGCCTTCACCGGCATGATGGCGACGCTGACCGTCAACCGGGAGCGGATGGCCGAGCTGGCACCGGCCGGCTTCTCGCTCGCGACGGACATCGCCGAGTGGCTGGTCAGGCAGGGTGTGCCGTTCCGGGTGGCGCACGAGGTCGCGGGGGAGTGCGTCAAGGAGTGCGAGACGCTCGGTATCGAGCTGGCCGATCTGACGGACGAGCAGTTCGCGAAGATCTCCGAGCACCTCACCCCCGAGGTGCGGACGGTGCTCAATGTGGCGGGCTCGCTGGCCTCCCGCAACGGCCGCGGCGGTACGGCCCCGTCGGCCGTCGCCGTCCAGCTCTCCGAGGTCAAGGCCGATCTGGTGATACAGCACGCCTGGGCCCACGCCAAGAAGTGACCAGCGGCCAGCCGCTACAGCGCCGCCGCCCACTCCGCGAGCGTGTCGAAGTCCGTACGGGTCAGCCCGACCCCGGGATCGATACGCATCAACAGGGCGGCGGCGTGGTGGCGTTGGTCCGTCCACGCGCGGTCGTACGAGGTGATCTCGTCGTCGACCCAGGCGAAGGGCCGGCCGGCCGCGTACTCCAGTACGTACGGCGTCTTCCAGAGAGTCCCGAGCGGCGCCCTCGGCTCCGGGACGGTCCACTCGACGTACGGCAGCTCCGGCAGCCCGAGGACCGGCCCGATCCACTCATTGGCGTCGTCCTCCCAGGTGGTGGCCCAGACCAGCTCGTAGCGGTCGGCGAGCGCCCGCAGCTCCACTCCGTGCTCCGGGTTGAGCAGCACGGGCAGCGGCTGATCCCCGGGCCAGCCCGAGGGCCGCGTCCAGTGCCTGGCGTATCCCTCCGGGGGTGGCTCGGCCGCGAGGGCGAGATACGGATTCAGCGGACCGTCGACATCGATCAGCAGCAGTGGCTTCGTACGCGAGTCCCTACGCGAGTCCATACGCGACTTCATACGCGGGTTCGTTCCTTCTCGGTAGTGCCCCGGAGTGTCCCGGAGCGCCCCTGAACGCTCCGAATAATGGTTCAGCGTTGTATCGAATGAGACATTGATGTCTCATGTGGGTTATGGTTGTCTCATGACCGTCGATCGTGAACAGGTGCTGCGCACCGCCGCCGCCCTTCTCACCCGCAGGGCCACCGCCACCATGGACGAGGTCGCCCGGTCCGTGGGGATAGGGCGAGCGACGCTGCACCGGCACTTCGCCGGGCGGGACGCGCTGATCAAGGCGCTGGAGGAGCTGGGTCTCAAGGAACTGGAGTCGGCCCTCGACGACGCCCGGCTCGACGAGGGCCCGGCGGACGAGGCGCTGCGCCGGCTGATCGCGTGCGTCGAACCCTCCGCCGGGCTGCTCGCCTTTCTCCTCACCGAGAACCAGCTCTTCGAGGGCGAGGTCTCCGACGGCTGGAACCGCACCGACGCCCGGATCTCCGCGCTCTTCCGGCGCGGACAGGAGGAGGGCGTGTTCCGTATCGACCTCAGCCACGCCTGGCTGACGGACGCCTTCTACGGACTGATCAGCGCCGGCGCCTGGACCGTCCACGACGGCCGCGCCGCCCCCAAGGATTTCCCCTACATGATCGCCGAGCTGCTGCTCGGCGGAGCACGACGGAGCGTGAAGCAATGACCAGCACCCACCTCACCGCGACGGAGAGCGAACAGACGCCCCGTCCCGGGCGCTGGATCGCGCTGGCCGTACTCGTCCTGGCCGTGCTGCTGGTGGCCGTCGACGCCACCGTGCTGGGCCTGGCCACACCGTTCCTCAGCGAGGACCTCAAGCCGACCGGCGCCCAGCTCCTCTGGATCGGGGACATCTACTCCTTCGTCATCGCCGGTCTGCTGGTCTCCATGGGCAGCCTCGGCGACCGGATCGGCCGCAAGAAGCTGCTGCTGACGGGCGCGGTGGCCTTCGGCGGGGTCTCCGTACTCAACGCCTACGCGACCACCCCGGAAATGATGATCGTGGCCAGGGCGCTGCTCGGCGTCGCGGGCGCGACCCTGATGCCCGCCACCCTCGCCCTGATCCGCAACCTCTTCCACGATCCCAGGGAGCGCAGCCTCGCCATCGGGATCTGGGGCGCGATGGCCTCCGCGGGCGCGGCGGTCGGCCCGGTCGTCGGCGGCTTCCTGCTGGAGCACTTCTGGTGGGGCTCGGTCTTCCTGATCAACCTGCCCGTGATGGCCGTTCTGGTGATCGTCGGCCTCAGGACGCTGCCCGAGTCGAAGAACCCCGCGCCGGGTCCCTGGGACCTGATCAGCGTGGTGCTCTCCCTGGTCGGCATCGTCGGCGTCGTCTACGCGATCAAGGAAGGGGCCTCGCACGGCCCCGGCTGGAATGTCGTCGTCGTGGGCCTGCTGGGAGCGGGCGCGCTCTACGGGTTCGTACGGCGCCAGCTCACGCTGCCCGCCCCGCTGCTCGACATGCGGCTCTTCCACCACCGGGGCTTCTCCGCCGCGGTCCTGGCCGATCTGCTGACCATCCTCGGCCTCTCCGGGCTGGTCTTCTTCCTGTCGCAGTATCTGCAGCTGGTGCAGGGACGCCGGCCGCTGGAGGCGGGGCTGGCCGAACTGCCCGCCGCCGTCGGCGCGGTGGCGGCGGGACTCCTCGCCGGAACCATCGCCCGCCGTTACTCCGTACGGTCCGTGGTGGCCGGCGGGCTCGCGGCGATCGGTCTGTCCCTCGCGGCGCTCGTCACGATCAGCCAGTCCACCGGCTATCCGCTCCTGGGGGCTGTGCTGCTGATGGTCGGCGTGGGCGCGGGGTTCTCCTTCACCGTCACCGCCGATGTGATTCTCTCCAGCGTCCCCAAGGAGCACGCCGGTTCCGCCTCCGCGGTGTCGGAGACCGCGTACGAACTGGGCGCGGCGCTCGGTATCGCGCTGCTCGGCTCGATCGTCACCGGTGTCTACCGGGGCTTCCCCACCCCGTCGGGGACCCCGGCCGACGCGGCCTCGGCCGCGCACGAGTCCCTGGGCGGCGCGGTGGAGGCCGCCGCCGGACTCCCCGGGCACGCGGGGGCCGCGCTGGTGGCGGCGGCTCAGGAGGCGTTCGTGGACGGTCTGCGCCTCGCGGCGGGGGCGGGCGCGGCGGTGCTGCTGGCCACGGCGGTGGTGGCCTGGTTCCTGCTGCGCGGCCAGAAGCTGGAGGGCGGCGTGGAGCACTGACGAGGCGTGGAGCACTGACGCGGGCGTGAGCACGGACGCGGCGTGAGCACGGACGGGTGTCGAGCCCTCACGAGCGCCGGGCGCCGGGAGCGTGACAGCCCTCGGCGCCCGGCCGCGTTACGCCGCCTTCGCCTTCGTGGCGTACATGTCCACGTACTCCTGCCCCGACAGCTCCATGACCTCGGCCATCACCGAGTCCGTCACCGCCCGCAGCACATACCGGTCGCGGTCCATGCCCTCGTACCGCGAGAACTCCATCGGCTTGCCGAAGCGCACGGTCACCTTGCCGGTCCTGGGCATGCCCGAGCCGTTCGGCTGGAGCTTGTCCGTACCGATCATCGCGAACGGCACCACCGGGGCGCCCGTCATCAGCGTCAGCCGCGCGATGCCCGTACGGCCCCGGTACAGCCGTCCGTCGGGGGAGCGGGTGCCCTCGGGATAGATCCCGAAGATATTGCCCTGGTCCAGGATCCGGCGGCCCGTCATCAGCGCCGCGACCCCGCCCCGGCCGCCGTCGCGGTCCACCGGGATCATGCCCACGCCGGTGAAGAACCAGGCCATCAGCCTGCCCTTGAGGCCCTTGCCGGTGACGTACTCGTCCTTGCCGATGAAGAAGACCTGACGGTCACAGACCAGCGGCAGGATCATCGAGTCGATGAAGGTGAGATGGTTGCCGGCGAGGATCACCGGCCCGCTCCCCGGAATGTTCTCGGCGCCTTCCACACGGGTGCGGAACATCAGGCGCATGATCGGTCCGAGCGCTGCCTTGATGAGCGCGAAGCGGGACAACGGTTCCTCCGGTGTCGTGTGAAGCTGTGGGACGGCCGACTAAATCTCTGCAGGTGAGGACGGTACTCGCAACTCCACACGAGCGCACATCGAGTTCACGAACCGGATACGCGCTGTTGACGTGAGTTTCCGCCACGTTCGCCCAGGGTCTCCCGTACGGAAGGCGTGGCCGCCTACGCTCAGCCCTCGTTTGGCAGTCGTTGACAGGTGCGGGACATCACATCGAGGAGCGTTCATGACACAGGGTGCGCGGAATACGCCCGGACGGCGGACCGTACTCGGAGCGGCGGTGCTCGGCTCGGCGGCCGTGGCGCTGCCCGCCCCGGCGCAGGCGGCGGAGCGCGCGGCCGAAGCGGGGCGGGGCGGCCACGGACCGGCGAAGCCGGCCCTGCCCGTACCCACGATCATCGGCCACCGCGGAGCCAGCGGCTACCGTCCCGAGCACACTCTCGGCTCGTACCAGCTCGCCCTTGACCTCGGCGCGCATGTGATCGAGCAGGACCTGGTGCCCACCAAGGACGGCCATCTGGTGTGCCGTCACGAGAACGACATCACGGCCACGACCGATGTCGCGGACCACCCGGAGTTCGCGGGCCGCAAGACCACCAAGAGCGTCGACGGCGTCAGCCTCACCGGCTGGTTCACCGAGGACTTCACGCTCGCCGAGCTGAAGACGCTGCGCGCCAAGGAGCGCATCCCCGGCGTCCGGCAGCGCAACACGCTCTACGACGGCCGCTGGGACGTCCCCACCTTCGAAGAGGTGCTGCGCTGGGCGGACGAGCAGGGCCGCCGCCTCGGCCGCAAGATCTGGCTGTACACCGAGACCAAGCACCCCACCTACTTCCGCGGTCTCGGCCTCGGCCTGGAGGAGCCCCTCGCGAAGCTGCTGCGCCGCTACGGGCGTGACCGCAAGGACTCCGCCATCTTCCTCCAGTCCTTCGAGCCGAGCAGCATGCAGCGGATGGCGAAGCTGGTCTCCTCGCCGCGCGTCGTCCTGCTCGACGCCGCCGGCACCCGCCCGTGGGACTTCAAGGTCGCGAACGACCCGCGTACGGTCGCCGATCTGGTCAAGCCCGAGGGCCTGAAGTGGATCGCGTCCTACGCGCAGGGCATCGGCCCGACGCTCGACCTGGTCATCCCGAAGGACGCCACGGGCAAGCTCGGCACGCCCACCACGCTGGTACGGGACGCGCACGCGGAGGGCCTGGTCCTCCACCCGTACACGCTGCGCGACGAGAACGCCTTCCTGCCGGCGGACTTCCGGCGCGGTACGGACCCGAACGCCTACGGCGACGCCTTCGGCGCCTTCCGGGTCTACTTCGAGCAGGGCATCGACGGCATCTTCACCGACAACCCGGACACCGGTCTGCTGGCGCGGGCGGACTTCGTCAGCCGCTGACGGCGCGTGCCCCGGTCGGGTGACGGCCCGGCCGGGGAGCAACCGCCCGTCGTCGCCCGGACGTCACGGCGGGCATGACGTCAGTCCGGCCGACCCGGCCCCTCCCCGCTTCCCGACCGCCCCAGACCGTGGCGCACCGCCCGCCGGCGGCCGTCCGCCCGTCGGAGGCCGCGCGGCTGGCGCAGTCCGCGCGGTCGTCGGCTCTCGTCCACGCGCTCCTTCCGCTGGTGCGCGCGGAGGCGGCGGCGGAGGCGCCGGGGGCCGGGGCCGAGCCCGGAGATCTCGAACAGGCCGCCTGGGTACGGCTGCTGGAACGGCCGGCCGCCGAGCCCTGGCCCGGCGACACCGCGCGCTGGGTACGGGACGTCGTACGGGCCGAGGCCCGCCGCGCCCGGCGCACCGCCGCCCGCGAACTCCCGTACCGCTACGAGGAACCCGCCGCCGGGCCCGAGTCCGACCCCGAGCGTGCCGCGCTGCGCACCGACCGGAGTCAGATGCTCCGCGCGGCGGTCGGCCGTACCCCCGGCCGCTGTCCGCTGGTCCTGACCGCGATGCTGTCGCCGGAGGACCTCACCTACCGTGAGATCGCGGGTGAGTTGGGTATGTCACAGGGCAGTCTTGGACCGTTACGTTCCAGATGTCTGGGATGCCTGCGCAGAATGCTGGCGGCCGAGGTTGCGGCTCCTGAACTCGGGGGAAAGGAGCGGTAGACCACCGGCGGACCAAGTGAGCGGGAGGCATGCACACATGGGCATGAGCGTGACCATCTCAGCGGCGAGCGCGCAGGACGCGGAACAGATCCTGAAGCTGCAGTACCTGTGCTACCAGAACGAGGCCGAGCTGTACGGCGACTACACCATCGAGCCCCTGACCCAGACGCTGGACGATCTGCGGGCCGAACTCGCCCAGGGCCACGGCCTGGTGGCCAGGCTCGGCGACGAAGTGGTGGCGTCGGTGCGCGGCAGCGTCGACGCGACGGGCACCGCCCGGATCGCCAAGCTCATCGTCCATCCCCGGATGCGGCGCCACGGCCTCGGCGGACGGCTGCTCGACGCCATCGAGACGCACTTCGCGGGACAGCCGGCGGCCCAGCGCTTCCAGCTCTTCACCGGCCACCGCAGCGAGGGCAATCTGCGGCTCTACCGCAGCCGCGGCTACGCCCCGGTGTCGACGGAGCAGGCGGGCCCCCGGCTGAGGCTCGTCACCCTGGAGAAGGAAGCCTCGAAGGAAGCGGCGGCCGCCGGCGCGTACGTCGCCAGCGCCTGACGTGAGGGCGGAATCCCCGGCGGCACGACCCCAGTGGCAGGGCCTCAGGGGTACGAAGGGGGTTCCGCTTCCCGGTCACCCGGCGGAGACGGGCGACGCGCCCCGCCGACGGCTCTTGCGCAGCCACAGGATGCCGGTGACCGGCAGCAGCACCGGAATGAAGAGATAGCCCCTCCCGTAGTCCGACCAGACCGTGGCGTCCGGGAAGGCCGACGGATCGGCCAGCGCCCACGTCCCGACGGTCAGCACGCCCACCAGCTCCGCGGCGCAGCAGAGCAGAGCGGCCTTCCGCGCCGTCTCCCCGCCGCGTACCAGCGTGTAGGTGATGAACGCGTAGACCACGGCGGCGACGGCGGAGAGCGCGTAGGCCAGCGGGGCGCGGTCGAATTCCGTGGCGATCTGGTAGGCGGACCGGGAGACCGCGCCGACCGACATCACGCCGTACAGCCAGACCAGCAGCAGCCCGGGACCCCGGACCAGTCTGACCGG
Organism: Streptomyces scopuliridis; assembly: GCF_042790125.1. Taxonomy (GTDB): domain Bacteria; phylum Actinomycetota; class Actinomycetes; order Streptomycetales; family Streptomycetaceae; genus Streptomyces; species Streptomyces scopuliridis_A. Next base: position 92,955 of record NZ_JBHTZS010000007.1, on the reverse strand, counting down.
TGCCCCGTCGGCTCCTTCGGTGGTCATGGCGTCAGCCTCCCCAGATGTCATGGAGCCGCACTTCCAGTACGGCCAGGACGACCGCTCCGGCGGCGACCGTGACCGAGCCCCAGCGGGTCCGCTCGCTCAGCGACAGGAAGCCGGCCGCGGGGACCGCGAACAGCGCGCCGAGCAGATACGAGACGAAGATCACCGAGCCCTCGTCGGCCCGCTCACCGCGCGCCAGCTGCACGATCCCGACGACCAGCTGGGCCAGCGCGAGCACCGACACCACGGCCATGCCGATGAAGTGCCAGTCCTTGGTGGGCTGGTCGCGGTAGGCGGCGAAGCCGCACCAGGCGGCGAGGGCGAGCGCGGCCACGGAGACCGTGACCGTCAGGGCGACAAGCATGGGCCCGAGCGTATTACGGGGCGAAAGGCCCGCCGCGCGCGCCCCCGCGAGGCCGCCGGGTCCGCGAGGCCGGTGCCCCTGCGCGGCCGGTGCCTCCGCGCCCGGTGCCTCCGGGCCCCGGAGACCGTGGCCTTGACCACAGCGCGCGACCGCTCGCAGCGGTCGCCGGCTGACGCGATCCCTCCCCGCTCCGCGGCATCCGCGCAGGTCACAGCAGGTGCGGCGGGGATGCGGGCCGCCCGATGGGGGCCACCGCCGACCGTCGTGGACCTCGGCGGGGTGTCCGTATGGCACGACGAAACTGTCCGCTATACGGACGGCCCCCGGGCGTCCGTCCTCACGTCTGTTTTACTTACGGCATGACCACAACGAGCTACCGCGCCCCCGCGACCGAGGCGAACCACACGCCCGGTGCTCGTTGTCTGTGTCGAATGTGCGCCAACTGAGGGCCCCTGCCTGAGCCTCGCGCCCCGAAGCGAGACCTGACGGCCGAGCCGCGTCCGTACCCCGTGAAGGCCATGAGAGCCATGGTCCGAAGGCCGGTGGGCGCGGCGTGCCTGGCCCCCGCGTGCGCCGCCTCCCGGTCACCCACCGCTCCAGCGCGCCATGCCGGAATGACGAATGCCCCGTGCCCGGCGGACCCCTCGCCGCGCACTCGACAGTGATGGAAACCCCTGTGATCACCACTACGGGCCTGACGAAGATCTACCGGTCCGCCCAGTCGCGCGGCCGTGAAGTCACCGCACTCGACGGCGTCGACCTGCACGTCCGCGAGGGCGAGGTCTTCGGGGTCGTGGGACAGAGCGGCGCCGGGAAGTCGTCGCTCATCCGCTGCGTCAATCTCCTCGAACGCCCCACCGCCGGCACGGTCACCGTCGACGGCCGGGACCTCACCGCACTCGCCGGCCGAGGGCGGCGGGCGGGCAAGGAGCTGCGCCGGGCGCGCAGTTCGATCGGCATGGTCTTCCAGCACTTCAATCTGCTGTCCTCCCGCACGGTCAGGGACAACGTCGAACTGCCGCTGGAGATCCTGGGCGTGGCGGGCCAGGAACGTACGCGCCGCGCCCTGGAGCTGCTGGATCTGGTCGGCCTCGCCGACAAGGCCAAGGCGTATCCGGCCCAGCTCTCCGGCGGCCAGAAGCAGCGCGTCGGGATCGCCCGCGCGCTGGCGGGCAACCCCAAGGTGCTGCTCTCCGACGAGGCGACGAGCGCCCTGGACCCGGAGACCACCCGCTCGATCCTCCAGCTGCTGCGCGACCTCAACCGGCAGCTCGGTCTGACGGTGCTGCTCATCACGCACGAGATGGAGGTCGTGAAGACGATCTGCGACTCGGCGGCGCTGATGCGCAAGGGCCGGATCGTCGAGTCGGGCACGGTCGGCGAACTGCTCGCCACCCCCGGATCGCAGCTGGCGCAGGAGCTGTTCCCGGTGGGCGGTACGGCCTCGGGCCCCGGCCGTACGGTCCTCGACGTCACCTTCCACGGCGCCGCCGCGACCCAGCCGGTGATCTCCCAGCTCGCCAGGACCTACAACATCGACATATCGATCCTGGGCGCCGCGATGGACACCGTCGGCGGCCGGCAGATCGGCCGGATGCGGATCGAGCTGCCCGGCGCCTACGAGGACAACGTCGTACCGATCGGCTTCCTGCGCGAGCAGGGTCTCCAGGCCGAGATCGTGGACGACGCGGACACAGAGATCGGCACGGCCGCAACAGCGACCGTCCCCGCGCAGAGCCCGACCCCGGTGAAGGAAGATGCCAAGTGACCTGGTCGCAGATGCAGCCACTGCTGTCCCAGGGGACCATCGACACCCTCTACATGGTGCTGTGGTCCGCGCTCGTCACCCTCGCCGGCGGACTGCCCCTCGGCATTCTGCTGGTCCTCACCGACAAGGGCGGACTGCTCCAGAACGCCGTGGTCAACAAGGCCGTCGGGGTGATCGTGAACATCGGCCGCTCGCTGCCGTTCATGATCCTGCTGATCGCGCTGATCCCGTTCACCACCCTGATCGTCGGCACCTTCATCGGCCCCACCGCCATGATCGTGCCGCTGGCGGTCGGCGCCATCCCGTTCTTCGCGCGGCTCGTCGAGACGGCCATCCGCGAGGTCGACCACGGACTGGTCGAAGCGGTCCAGGCGATGGGCGGCTCCATCCCCACCATCGTCCGCAAGGTGCTGCTGCCGCAGGCCCTGCCGTCCCTGGTGTCCGCCGTCACCACCACCGTCATCGTGCTCATCGGCTACTCGGCCATGGCCGGCGCGGTCGGCGGCGAGGGGCTCGGATCCAAGGCCGTCACCTATGGATTCCAGCGCTTCGAGAACGGCTTCATGATCGCCACGGTCGTCGTCCTGATCGCCATCGTCACCGTGGTCCAGCTGCTCGGCGACGGGGTCGTACGGCTGCTGGCGCGCCGCGGCCGTACCGCCGCCTGACCCGATTCCCCCCTCGGGCCCGCACTCCTTGTCCGGGCCACGTCACCCGCACCACCGGAAAGAGGCACTCTTCGTGCGTACCACCGTCAAGTTCAGCGCGGCAGCCGCCGCCACCGCCGCTCTCGCCCTCGGTCTCAGCGCCTGCGGCACCTCCTCCGACCCGGGCTCCTCGTCCGCCGCCGGAGCCTCCGCCGACACCTCCAAGCCGCTCGTCGTCGCCGCGTCCCCGACGCCGCACGCCGACATCCTGAACTTCGTCAAGAAGAACCTGGCGGACAAGGAAGGTCTCAAGCTGGAGGTCAAGGAGTTCACGGACTACGTCCTGCCGAACACCGCCACCCAGAGCGGCGAGGTCGACGCCAACTTCTTCCAGCACAAGCCGTACCTGGACGACTTCAACAAGAAGAAGGGCACCGACATCGTGCCCGTCGTCGATGTCGAGCTGGAGCCCCTCGGCCTCTACTCCAAGAAGGTCAAGGACCTCAGGGAACTCAAGGCCGGCCAGAGCGTCGCCGTCCCCAACGACACCACCAACGAGGGCCGCGCGCTCAAGCTGCTCGCGGACAACGGTGTGATCACGCTCAAGGACGGCGCGGGCACCGACGCCAACCTCGCCGACATCAAGGACGCCAAGGGCCTGAAGTTCAAGGAACTGGAGGCCGCCACGCTGCCCCGTGCCCTGAACGACGTCGACGCCGCCGTCATCAACGGCAACTACGCCATCGAGGCCGACCTCAAGCCCGCCAAGGACGCCCTGGCCCTGGAGAAGGCCGAGGGCAACCCGTACGCCAACTTCCTCGCCGTCAAGCGCGGCAACGAGAAGGACCCGCGGGTGGAGAAGCTCGCGAAGCTCCTGAACTCGCCCGAGGTGAAGAAGTACATCGAGGACACCTACGAGGGCTCGGTCGTACCCGCTTTCGGCGCGGCCAAGTAGTCACCGCAGTAACGTTCTTGTCGGCGAGAGCCCCGTACACGCACGTCGTGTACGGGGCTTCCCCATCCGTACGGACCCGGTCATGCGCATACCCCACCCGATGCTGCATGCTGTGCATTTACGACGGACTGAGGCATGGAGCTGTGCATGACTACCACCTTTCCGGACGTTTCCATCAGCACGGAGCGGTTGGTGCTGCGCCCCTTCGAGCCTGCGGACACCCCGGCGCACATCGAGATGATGAATGACGAGCTGGTCACGGCCTGGACCTCCGTCCCCCATCCGTATACGAGACGAGACGCCGAGGAGTGGATCGGCAGAATCGCCCCCGCCGAACGCCTCGAAGGGCGGGGGATCGCGTTCGCCGTCACCGAGTTCCTCACCCAGCGGCTCGTCGGGGTCGTACGGCTGCGGAACACCAACTGGCACGCACTCGCCACCGAGGCCGCGTATGTGACCGCCCCCTGGGCGCGCGGAGAGGGATACGCCACCGAATCGGTGCTCGCGGTCGCCCAGTGGCTCTTCCGCGACCAGAAGTTCGAACGCATCGAGGTGCGCACCCCCGCCGGCAACACCGCCTCCCAGCAGGTCGCGCAGAAGATCGGCTGTATCAGCGAGGGCGTCCTGCGCAACGCCTGGATAGCGCGCACCCAGACCGAGGACGGCGGCTGGACCGACATCCGCACCGACCTGATCGTCTGGAGCCTGCTGCCCGAGGATCTCGAAGGCGTCGCCGAACAGATGGCGGACGCGTCGGGCTACGCGTCCTTCACCGACTGGAACTGACGGCCACCCCCACCGCCCGGCCGCCTCCCGACCCGGCCAGGTACTCTCACCGTGCGCTCACGACCGTACGGGCAGTGCACCGCGCGGCGGCCGCGATCCATGACCACCGGCAGCGATCACCCACCGCTGCCGCGCTTCCGCCCCACTTGAGACGACTTACGGAGACTGACGACGATGGCCGACCGCGTCACGGTGATCGGCTGGGACGGCTCGCCCCTCACCGCCGCGGCCAAATCCGCGCTCTCCGCCGCCACTCTGGTGGCCGGAGCCGCCCACCATCTGGCGCTCCCCGAGGTGCCGCCAGGCGCCGAGCGCATCCGCCTCGGCTCGATAGACCTCGCGGCCCGCAGGATCGCCGGGCACCGCGGCAGCGCCGTGGTCCTCGCCGACGGCGACCCCGGCTTCTTCGGCGTCGTACGCACCCTGCGCGCCCCGGAGCACGGCCTGGAGGTCGAGGTCGTCCCCGCCGTCTCCGCCGTGGCCAGTGCCTTCGCGCGGGCCGGGATGGCCTGGGACGACGCCCAGGTCGTCGTCGCCCAACGCCGTACGCTCCGCCGCGCCGTCAATGTCTGCCGGGCGCACACCAAGGTCGCCGTCCTCACCTCCCCGGGCGCGGGACCGGCCGAACTCGCGCTCCTCCTCGACGGGATCCACCGCACCTTCGTCATCTGCGAGGAACTGGGCACCGACCGGGAACAGGTCACCGTCCTCACCTCCGACAAGGCCGCCGACCATGTCTGGCGCGATCCGAACGTGGTGATCGTCATCGGCGGGGTCGGCACCGCGGTCTCCCCGGGCAGCGGCTGGATCGCCGGCCGCGACCCCGGATACCCGCCGGCCGAACGCGGCTGGGCGCTGCCCACCGAGGAGTACGGCATCGAGCTGGACGAGGGCGAGTCCACCTGGCTGCGCGCCGCCCAGCTGGCCCGGCTCGGCGCCCGTACCGGCGATCTCGTCTGGGACATCGGCTGCGGCAGCGGAGCACTCGCCGCCGAGGCGGCCCGCTTCGGCGCGGCCGTCATCGCGGTGGACGACGAGCCGGGAGCCTGCGCCAGCACGGCCGCCGCCGCCCGCCGCGCCGGCGTACAGCTCCAGGTCGTCCAGGGGCGGGCGCCCCACGTACTGGAGCGGCTGCCCGAGCCCGATGTCGTACGGATCGGCGGCGGCGGTCTCGATGTGGTCACCGCCTGCGCCGACCGCAGGCCCGAGCGCATCGTCACCCACGCGGCCACCCGGGACGAGGCCGAGGCGGTGGGAACGGCCTTGGCGGCAGGCGGATATGAGGTGGAGTGCGCCCTGCTCCAGTCCGTCGGCCTCGACACCGGCGACTGGTCCGAGCGCGAGCGCTCCGTCGTCTTCCTCGTCTCCGGACAGCGTCCGGAGAGCGGCCCCTGACCCTGCTTCCGCGCCGCGCGGGGTAGGCTGGCCGATCGTTGTACAGCAGCCGGGCGTTCGTCAGTTCGTTCGTCAATGTCCGGAAAAGGGGCCCGTTTTGAGCCCTGATGTGGTACGGCGAGAACCGGGGGTCTTTCGTGCCGCCCGGCGCCCACGCTCGTTGTTCATGACGGGCGCCGGAAGCGCCGCGGATCGGGCGCCCCGGTGGAAGGGCTGAAGGAGCAGAACCAATGGGCGAGGGGTACGCACATGACTGACACCGGCCAGGTCCCGGTCGAGGGACTGCCGGAGAACGCAGGCATGGTGGAACAGCCGGGCATCCCCACTCCCGGCGCGTACACCTACCTCGATCCCTCCGCACCCGTCACCGAGGACGAAGACCTCCTGCTCATGCCGAGCGCCCAGGGCGGCTGGAACGACCCCCAAGTGGTGCCCGGTGAGGCGCCCGTCGCCTATGCCGCGCCCGAGGGGTACGCCACGCCGGACGCGTACGCCACCGCGCCGGAGAGCTATGCCCCGGTGGCACCCCAGGCCTACGCCGCTCCCGAGCAGGCCCTGATCCAGCAGCAGATGCCGCCCATAGAACAGCCGGCACCGGTCCAGGAGCCGGTGGCCCAGGTCCAGGCCGCGACGCCGGACGGGTACGAGCCGGGGCCGGAGTTCACCGCCGAGCCGGCCCGGCAGGCCCCCGTCGCGGAGGCGGAGCCCGAGCAGCCGGCCGCCGCCGTGGCGCCCGAAGCCCCGGTCGCTGCCGAAGAGATGACGGACCTGCCGCAGCCCGGACAGGCCCCGCACCAGCCGGGCGCGCACGAGGCCGGCGGCCGGGACACCGGCTCGGTGGATCTCACCGGCGTACGTATGCCCGCCCCCGTACCGGCCCCCGCGGCAGCCCCCGCGCCCGCCCCGGTCCCGACGCCGGCGCGCCGCCCGTTGCACATGGGCCCGCCGGTGCCCGACCCGACGGGCGGCGTCGTGCGTTCGCTCGCCGACCGAGGGCCCGCGGGCACGCCGACGCAGGCCGTCCGGGTACGCGCCCAGGCCCAGGGACCCGCCACCACGGGCCCGGAGTATCTGGACGTCCCGCGCGAGGAGGCCGCCGTCCTCGCGGGGCCGCAGCTGAGCGAGATCCCGCCGCAGGCGGGGGCGCCGTGGTCGGCCGAGCCGCCGCCCGCCGAGCCCGAGCCGGTGGCCGTGGCGCCGGCGGAAACGGTCGTCCCCGAGCCGGAAGCCCAGGCCGAGCCGGTCCCCGCACCCGCACCCGCACCCGTGGCGGCCGAGCCGGAGCCGGCCGGGCCGGAGCCCGAGGTGGCCGCCGTCGTCGAGCCGGAACCGCGGCCCGAGCCGATCGCCCCCGAACCGCCCGCCGCGGAGCAACTGCCGGAACCTGCTCCGGAGGCGGTCGAGCCGACGGAGGCGCAGGAGGCACCGGCTCCCGCCGAGCAGATCGAGCAGCCGGCGGAAGAGCCCGAACCCGCACCCGCCCCCGAGCCCGAGCCGGTCCAGGAGTCCGCTCCCGAGGCGGCGCCGGAACCGGAGCCGGTCCAGGAGACCGCCCCTGAGCCCGCGCCGGTCCAGGAGACCGCCCCCGAGCCCGCGCCGGAACCCGAGCCCGCGCCCGAACCGGCACCGGAGCCTGCCCCGGAGCCCGAAGCCACGCTGGAACCTGTCGCGGAGGCCACGGCCGCACCGGAGCCCGTCGCCGTACCGGAGGCCGATCCGCAGCCCGAGGCCGAGGCTGAGACCGCGCCCGCGCCGGAACCCGAGCCCGCGCCTGGGATCGCGCCCCAGGCCGAGCCCGCGCCTGTGGCCCAGGAAGGCACCGCGGCCCCGTCCGGCTACGACGATGCCGAACGCGACGCCGTGCTCCGCGTGATGCGCGAGCGCCGGGACATCCGTAACGGCTTCCGCTCCGACCCCATCCCGCATGAGGTCCTGCTGCGCGTCCTGGAAGCCGCGCACACCGCGCCCAGCGTGGGCCACTCCCAGCCCTGGGACTTCGTCGTCATCCGCTCCGCCGAGACCCGGCGGTCCATGCACGAGCTGGCACAGCGTCAGCGTGACGCGTACGCCAAGGCGCTGCCCAAGGGCCGGGCCAAGCAGTTCAAGGAACTGAAGATCGAGGCCATCCTCGACACCCCGGTGAACATCGTCGTCACCGCGGACCCCACACGCGGCGGCCGGCACACCCTCGGCCGGCACACCCAGCCGCAGATGGCCCCGTACTCCTCGGCGCTCGCCGTGGAGAACCTGTGGCTCGCCGCCCGCGCCGAGGGCCTCGGCGTCGGCTGGGTCAGCTTCTTCGACGAGCGCGAGATGGTGCGCGCGCTGGGGCTGCCCGAGCATCTCGAAGTCGTGGCGTACCTCTGCGTCGGATACGTGGACGAGTTCCCCGTCGAGCCCGAGCTGATGCAGGCCGGCTGGTCCAAGCGCCGGCCGCTCTCCTGGGTCGTCCACGAGGAGACGTACGGCCGCCGCGCCCTGCCGGGCGAGGAGCCGCACGACCTGCTCCAGGAGACCATCGCCGCAATCCGCCCGCTGGACGCCAAGGCACTGGGCGAGGCGTGGGAGCGGCAGAAGCGGATGACGAAGCCCGCCGGCGCGCTCGGCATGCTGGAGATCATCTCCGCCCAGCTGAGCGGATTGTCCCGGCTCTGCCCGCCGCCGATCCCGGAACCGGCCGCCGTCGCGATCTTCGCGGGCGACCACGGCGTGCACGCGCAGGGGGTGACCCCATGGCCGCAGGAGGTGACCGGCCAGATGGTCGCCAACTTCCTGGGCGGCGGCGCGGTCTGCAACGCGTTCGCGACCCAGGTGGGCGCGGAGGTCTGCGTCATCGACGTGGGCGTCGCCGCCGACCTCCAGGCGACGCCGGGCCTGCTGCCCCGCAAGGTCCGCGCCGGTACGGCCGACTTCACGACGGGGCCCGCGCTGAGCCGCGAGGACGTTCTCGCGGCGATCGAGGTCGGCATCGAGACGGCCCGCGATCTGGTGGCCGCGGGCAACAAGGCCCTGCTCACCGGAGAGATGGGCATCGCCAACACCACCGTGTCGGCCGCGCTGATCTGCGTCTACACAGGCCAGGACCCGGCGGAGGTCACCGGCCGGGGCACCGGCATCAACGACGAGATGCACGCCCGCAAGGTGGACGTCGTCCGCCGGGGTCTCGAACTCCACCAGCCCGACCCGTCCGACCCGGTCGGCGTCCTCGCGGCGATCGGCGGCCTGGAGCACGCGGCGCTGGTCGGATTCCTGCTGGGCGGCGCGTCGCTGCGTACGCCGGTCATCCTGGACGGCGTGAGCGCCGGCGCGGCGGCGCTGGTCGCCCGGGCGATCGCCCCGGAGGCCCTGGCGGCCTGCATCGCGGGCCACCGCAGCGCGGAGCCGGGCCACGTGGCGGCCCTCAACAAACTCGGCCTGCGCCCCTTGGTCGACCTGGACCTCCGCCTGGGCGAGGGCACGGGGGCGCTGCTGGCGCTTCCGGTGGTACAGAGCGCGGCGCGGGCGATGCATGAGGTGGCGACGTTCGACGCGGCGGGCGTCACGGAGAAGTAGGTTCTCCCGGCGGGGCCGTTGTACCGGTGCGTTTCGGCTGGGGCCGGTTTCCGGGTGCGGGTTGTTGCCGGGTGGCGCTCCGGGGCTCGCGCCCGGGACGGCATGATTTACGGCGCGGCTCTGGCCACAGTTGGAAGGCGGGCGGTCGCGCGCCACAAATCACGCTTTAGTGTCCCGGACACGACCCCTGCGCGCCCCCCTTCGCCGCCCGCACAAGCGGCCTGGGTCGTGCGCAGGGCTTACGAACCGTCCCGCACCCGCCCCCAACCCCGGCCGGGGCGCGCGCTGGTGGGGCCCACCGGGGGGAGGGGGCAGGGGTCGGAGGAGGTGCGTGTCCGGACGTAAAGCGTCGCAGCTCGCGCGAAGCGCGGTGAGGAAAGCAGTCCGGACACGTACCTCCGGAGGCCCCGGCCCCCGGCACCACCCACCGCGCCCCGCACCACAACGCACCCCCGCCGGACGGCGCACCGCACCACGACCCCCCGCCGGACGGCGCACCCGCATCACGATCCCCCGCCGGGAGGCGCCCCGCTCCGCCGTAAGCTGGACGCCCCATCCCACCGCACCCCACCAGCCACTTCACCCCCGCCCCGCCCAAGGAGCCCCCGCCCCCATGCCCGAGCACGCCGAGCACGCCGCGCACCCGCACCCCGCCTACCCCGTCGGACTCCGCCTCGCCGGGCGCCGCGTTGTCGTCCTCGGCGGCGGGCAGGTCGCGCAGCGCCGGCTGCCCGCGCTCATCGCGGCCGGCGCGGACATCGTGCTGGTGTCGCCCTCCGCGAAACCCTCCGTCGAGGCCATGGCGGCGGCCGGCGAGATCCGCTGGGAGCGCCGCCGTTACGAAGAGGGCGACCTCACCGACGCCTGGTACGTCCTCATCGCGTCCAGCGACGAGGACGCCAACCGCACCGCGTCCGCCGAGGCCGAGCGCCTCCGCGTCTGGTGCGTACGCAGCGACGACGCGGACGCCGCCACCGCCTGGACGCCCGCCACCGGCCGTAGTGAGGGCCTCACCGTCGCCGTGCTCTCCGGGCGCGACCCGCGCCGCTCCGCCGCCGTGCGGGACGCCATCGTCGAGGGGCTGCGCGACGGCACGCTCGCCGCCCCGCACCGTCGGACCCGTACCCCCGGCGTCGCCCTCGTCGGCGGCGGCCCCGGCGACCCCGACCTGATCACCGTGCGCGGCCGCAGGCTCCTCGCCGAGGCGGATGTCGTGATCGCCGACCGGCTCGGTCCGCGCGATCTGCTGGACGAACTGCCGCCGCACGTCGAGGTGATCGACGCCGCGAAGATCCCGTACGGCCGCGCCATGGCCCAGGAGGCGATCAACGACGCGCTGATCGAGCACGCGAAGGCGGGCAAGGCCGTGGTGCGGCTGAAGGGAGGCGACCCGTTCGTGTTCGGGCGGGGCATGGAGGAGGCGCACGCGCTCGCCGCAGCCGGTATCCCGTGCACCGTCGTGCCCGGTATCTCCAGCTCCATCAGCGTGCCGGGCGCGGTCGGAATCCCCGTCACACACCGGGGCGTCGCCCATGAGTTCACCGTGGTCAGCGGCCATGTCGCCCCCGACGACGACCGCTCGCTCGTCGACTGGGCGGCGCTCGCCCGGCTCCGTGGCACGCTCGTCCTGCTGATGGCCGTGGACAAGATCGGCGCGATCGCCCAGGCGCTCGTGGAGCACGGCAAGGCCCCCGAGACCCCGGTCGCCCTGGTACAGGAGGGCACCACGGCGACCCAGCGACGCGTGGACGCCACGCTCGCGACGGTCGCGGAGGTCGTACGGACCGAGGAGGTCCGGCCCCCGGCCGTCATCGTCATCGGCGATGTCGTCGCCCTGGGGGACGGCAGCTGATCGCCGCCGTCCCGCACACCCACCACCCGACAAGGCAGTGTCACCCCGTGGCTGAACTCATCACCGTCGACGACCCCGACGACCCGCGTCTGCGCGACTACACCGGTCTGACCGATGTCGAGCTGCGCCGCAGGCGCGAGCCCGCGGAAGGGCTGTTCATCGCCGAGGGCGAGAAGGTCATCCGCCGGGCCGGGCAGGCCGGCTATGCGATGCGGTCGATGCTGCTCTCGGCCAAGTGGGTCGACACCATGCGGGACATCATCGACGAGGTCACGGCCCCGGTGTACGCGGTCAGCCCCGAGCTGGCTGAACGGGTCACCGGCTACCACGTGCACCGCGGCGCCCTCGCCTCCATGGCCCGTAAGCCGCTGCCCACGGTGGACGAGGTGCTGCGTACGGCCCGCCGCGTCGCCGTCATGGAGGCGGTCAACGACCACACCAACATCGGCGCGATCTTCCGCAGCGCCGCTGCCCTCGGTATGGATGCCGTCCTGCTCTCCCCGGACTGCGCGGATCCGCTCTACCGCCGCTCGGTGAAGGTCTCGATGGGCGCGGTGTTCTCCGTGCCGTACGCCCGGCTCGACGGCTGGCCCCGGGCGCTGGACTCCGTACGGGAAGCGGGCTTCCGGCTGCTGGCGCTCACCCCCGACGAGCGGGCGGTCCCGATGGACGAGGCCGCTCCGCACCGGCTGGAGCGGGTCGCGCTGATGCTGGGCGCGGAGGGCGCGGGGCTCTCCGGGCGGGCGCTCGGCGCCGCCGACACCTGGGTCCGTATCCCCATGGCGCACGGCGTGGACTCGCTGAACGTCGGCGCGGCGGCGGCCGTCGCCTTCTACGCGGTCACGACGGGGCGCCCGGAGAGCTGACCGGGCGGTCGCGGGGCACCGTCAGAGCTGCTGGGCCGCCGCGATGCCCAGCGCGACGATCAGGGTCACGACGACGAAGACGATCAGCCGCTGCCGCAGCAGGCGCGGGTTGGCGGGGCGCAGCTTGCCCGACTTCGTGCGGGGACCGGGCTTCGGGCGGCCGCTGCCCGTACGGGAGGCGCCACGGGCCTGCGGGGGACGCGCCGAGCCGTTGCGCGGGGAGGACCCGCCGGTACGGGGAGAGGACCCCGTGCCCCGGGAGGGCCCGGGACGCGACGCCGGGCCGCCCGGTGCACGGCTCGGCGCGCCGTGGTCGGCGGTCCGTTCCGTATAACGCTCGGTCAGCCGGCCGGTCGGCAGCTCCTGTCCGTTCCGGGTCCGCTGTACGGGCGGCCGGCTGTCCGAGAGCCCCTGGGCCTCGCGCGCCGCGATCTCCTTGAGCCGCATCGACAGCTGGAGCGTGCTGGGACGCTCCTCGGGGTCCTTGGCCAGACAGGCCCGCACCAGCGGCGCGAGGGCGTCCGGCATCCCGTGGAGATGCGCCTCCTCATGGACCACCCGGTAGAGCATGACCTCGGAACTGCCGTGCCCGAACGGGGAATCGGCGGTCGCCGCGTAGGCCAGCGTGGCGCCCAGCGAGAACACGTCCGTGGCCGGGGTGACCGCCGCGCCGCGTACCTGCTCCGGGGCGAGGAAGCCGGGCGACCCGACCGCCGTACCGACATGCGTCAGCGTGCTCGCGCCCGTCGCCCAGGCGATGCCGAAGTCGATGATGCGCGGGCCCTTGGGCGAGAGCAGGATGTTCGACGGCTTGAGATCGCGGTGCACGACGCCCGCCTCGTGCACGGCCACCAGCCCCTCGGAGAGCGCGGCCCCCACCGAGGCGACCTCGGCGGCCGAGAGCGGCCCCTCCTCGTTGACCTTGTCGTGCAGCGAGGGGCCCGGCACGTACTGGGTGGCGAACCACGGGCGGTCCGCGTCGAGATCCGCGGCCACCAGCCGTGCCGTACAGCCGCCCCGGATCCGCCGCGCGGCGGAGACCTCGCGGGCGAACCGCGACCGGAACTCCTGATCCTCGGCCAGATCCGGCCGGATCACCTTCAGCGCGACCCGCTGACCCCGTCGGTCGGAGCCCAGATACACGACCCCCATCCCGCCGGCGCCCAGCCGCCGGTGGATCCTGAACGAACCGACGACACGCGGGTCCTCGCGCCGGAGCCGCATCATCGCCATGTCCATCCCCGCTGCCCGGTCGTCCGTGTGACGTGGCACAGCTTACGTACCCGCGCCTCGGCGCGCTCATAGGCCGCGCCCTCGCGCACGGACCGATTGTCAGTGCCGGGTGGGAAACTTGAGTGGTGGTCAGGGGAGTGGCGCAGCCCAGGTCCTCCGGCCCGTGCGTGATCTCAAAGGTCTGACGCAGAAGGGGGATTGGATCGTGAAGGGTGACCGGGTGGAGATAGTCGTGGACGCGGGGGACACGACACGGACCTACGAAGTGGTGGCGAGCCGGGCGGGCCGCAGGGTGGAGACCGCGGTGCGCCGGGGAGTGGTGGAAGTGAGCGAAGTCACCCGCAGTGGAGGGGTGGTCAGAACGGCGCGGTTCATGGCCACGCGGGTCCTCGCGCTGGTCGAGCAGCCGGTGCCCCGGGAGGACTCCTCGGAGCACACCGCCGAGCGGCCCGCGGAGCGTCCCTTCCGGGATGACCCGGGGGCGTAGGCCCCCCTCTCCACCCAGGGGAGTACGTGACGGGCGTCAGGCTCATCCTCCGGGAGGCCCGGCAATCGGTACGCGGGCATGACGACCGGGGTGCGGCGGATCCCTAATGTTGAGGTCAAGCGGCGGGTGCAGCACTCGTCCCCCGAGGTCGGACACTCGCCGCTCTCGGAACAGGACAGGAGAAGGACCATGGCGGACACGGCATCGCGGGCGATGATCCGCACGCAGGGACGCAAGGCGTTCGCCGCGTTCGGCGGGCGCCGGTCCGGTACCCGCCACCCCCTGGTGGCGACCGCCATGGTCCTTCCTCTGGCAGCCCTGCTGGTGGTCGTCTTCGGCGGCTGGGAAGCAGTGGTGACACAAGCGTCGTCCGTGGGCGTGATGCTGGGGCGCTGAGCGGCGCTTCGGATCCGGGAGAGCGGCCCGGGTCGGGGACATCCGGCCAACAACCCCGTGGGGACGGGGGTGCGGCGGACGGCAGCGTTTGGCCGGTCAGCTGGGGAGCTGACCGGCCATCGCGCTGTCCGGGGCCGTCTTTGCCGCCGTACGCTCGGCGCGGAACACCACGCATCCGGGGGGCCTCTGTGACCGCATCCGTCGTACGCGCGCTGGGCCGCGTGGCCCGTGACACCGCCCATCCGGCGGTGCGCGCGGAACATCCGGCGGACTGCCGGGCGTGCGGCCGGGGGAGCACCGTGCTCGCCGACCGGCCGGACGGGACGGTCGTACGGCACGGCGAGGTCGTGGCCAAGGCCCATGCCGACGGTACGGACCCGGCCGGGCACCGTGCCAGGCTCGCCGTCGCCGCGCATCCCCTGCTCGCCGGGGTTCTGCTGCCGCCGCTTCCGGCCGCCGCCGAGGAGGTAAGCGGCCGGCCGGTGACCGCGTGGCCGTACGGCACCCCCGTCGACCCCACCGACCCCGACGCCGCCCCCTGGGAGCAGGCCGGCACGCTCCTGGCCCGGCTGCACGCCCTGCCGCCCGCGGCCCTGTCCGACGCCGTCGGGGCCCCGGCCGGAGCGGGCAGCGGCCCCGGGCTGCCGGACATGCGGGGACCCGCCAAGGCCGCCCGCGCCGTCGCCCGGATGCGTGCCGCCGGACCGCACCCCGCCGCCGTTCCGGTGGAGCGCGCCTGGCGCCGCCTGCCCGCCTGGGCCCGTGGTGAGACGCGCCCGCCGGGACCGTACGCCCTGTGCCACGGCGATCTGCATCTGGGCCAGCTCGTACGCCACCCGGCCCCCGACGGCCCCTGGCTGCTCATCGACATCGACGACCTCGGACTCGGCGACCCGGCCTGGGACTTGGGGCGCCCCGCCGCCTGGTACGCCGCCGGACTGCTGCCCCCGGAGCCCTGGTTGCGCTTCCTCGGCGCCTACCGGTCCGCGCGCGGACCGGCCGTGCCCGCCGCTCCCGACGCGGATCCCTGGCCCCGGCTGGATGTCCCGGCCCGCGCCCTCACCGTGCAGACCGCCGCGCTGGCGCTCGCCAAGTCGACCGCGGAGGGCCGGAATCCGGATGACGTGGAGACGCTGATGATCGACGCCTGCGCCCGTATCGCCGCCCTCGCAACCGAGTTGGCGCCCGGGGCGTCGTCGTAGGGTGGGGCCACAGACGAACCCACGGCCGCCGGGAGCGTGTTACGGCGTGCCGGACGAATGGCGAGGAGCGAGCCGACCATGCAGTGTCCCAAGTGCCACGCGGCGATGCACACATACAACCGCAACGGTGTCCAGATAGAGCAGTGCAGCGGCTGCCGGGGGATCTTCCTCGACTACGGCGAGCTGGAGTCCCTGACCCGCCTGGAGTCGCAGTGGACGCAGCAGGCGCCGCCCGTACAGCAGGCACCGCCCCCGCAGGCGTACCCCGCCGCCCCCGCCCCCGCCTGGGGCGCGCCGCAGCACGGCGGCGGCCATTACGGAGGTCACCACGGCGGACACCACCGCCAGAAGAGCTTCGGACGGATGCTCTTCTCCTCCTGAGTCCTGGCTCGGGCACACGACCGCTGACACACACGACGAAGCCCCCGGCCATGGAGACGGCCGGGGGCTTCGGACGGTGCGCGATACTGGGATTGAACCAGTGACCTCTTCCGTGTCAGGGAAGCGCTCTCCCGCTGAGCTAATCGCGCGGGTGGGACCCGCGTGTACTGCGTGCGCGATACTGGGATTGAACCAGTGACCTCTTCCGTGTCAGGGAAGCGCTCTCCCGCTGAGCTAATCGCGCGGGAATCCGGATGGATCCAGTGGACGATACTGGGATTGAACCAGTGACCTCTTCCGTGTCAGGGAAGCGCTCTCCCGCTGAGCTAATCGTCCTTGGAGGTGGAGACGGGATTTGAACCCGTGTAGACGGCTTTGCAGGCCGTTGCCTCGCCTCTCGGCCACTCCACCAGGAGTACGGGGGGCTCGGGAAGGATCCCCCATATTCGAGCGGACGACCAGGTTCGAACTGGCGACCTCAACCTTGGCAAGGTTGCGCTCTACCAACTGAGCTACGTCCGCGTATCGTTTCCGGGCCCATCCGTACGGCCCGGCGACGTGTTGAACTCTAGCGGATTCCGGGGCCAGCACAAAAACGCGTTTCCGCAGCGTGCTGGCGTGCGTTCGCCGTACGTTCAGCACGGGGCGGCCCAACGGCGGCTGTTCAAGTGCCGCGACCGGCAATGTTCGCCCGTCGAGGAGCGGCGTCCAGTGCGTGTGATCGCAAGGCGGCCGGAAGTCCTTGTAGCGGAGCTACCTGGGCTTTTGGCCAACGCCGCGAGCGCGCGTGCTGGACGCCGCGACGGGGCAAACGTTGCCGGGAGGGGCACTAAACTCGCAAGCGTGCACGACCTCGCTCCTTTGGCCCGCTTCGGCGGCCTTGTCGCCTCCGGTCTGCGGGATGTCACCCATGATCCGGAAGCGCTCGACTCCGCCGGGTTCTGGGCCGTCGCCGCCGACTTCGAGGGCCGTCTCACCTGCGCGCGCTTCGACGACGTACGCGCCGAGCCGGTGCCCGTACCGGTCCCGGGACAGTGGCGCGGGCCCGCGGCCGGTGACTGGACGTCGTCGCTCGACCGCGAGGCGTACACCAAGGGTGTCCGCCGGATCCGCGAGTACATCGCGGCGGGCGATGTGTACCAGGTCAACCTCTGCCGGGTGCTCTCCGCGCCGCTGCCCGATCCCGACGCGGCCGACGTCGACGCCCTGACGGCGCTGCTCGCGCGCGACAACCCCGCCCCGTACGCCGGGACGATCCGGCTGCCGGAGCATGGCGTGGAGATCGCGACCGCCTCGCCCGAGCTGTTTCTGAGCACGGCCGGCCGGACCGTCGAGTCCGGTCCGATCAAGGGCACCGCCCGCACCGAGGACGAGCTGCTGGAGAAGGACCACGCCGAGAACGTGATGATCGTGGACCTCGTCCGCAATGACCTGGGCCGCGTCTGCGCCACCGGATCCGTGACGGTCCCCGCGCTCTGCGCGGTCGAGCCGCACCCCGGCCTCGTCCATCTCGTCTCGACCGTACGGGGCGAGCTCGCGGAGAAGGCCGGCTGGCCGGAGCTGCTGCCCGCCACGTTCCCGCCCGGCTCGGTCAGCGGCGCCCCCAAGTCCAGTGCCCTGCGGATCATCGAGGAGCTGGAGACCGCACCGCGCGGCCCCTACTGCGGCGGCGTCGGCTGGGTCGACGCCGACCGCGGCACGTCCGCGCTGGCCGTCGGGATCCGTACCTTCTGGATCGACCGCGACGCGGCCCCCGGACCCGTCCTGCGCTTCGGCGCCGGGGCGGGCATCACCTGGGGATCCGACCCGGAGGGGGAGTGGGCGGAGACCGAACTGAAGGCCGCCCGGCTGCTCGCGATAGCGTCGGGCGCGTACGAAGCGAGCGGAAGGACCGGGTAGATGAAGATCTGGGTCAACGGCGGACTGCACACGGCCGAAGGCGCCCTTGTGTCCGTGCTCGATCATGGACTGACCGTCGGGGACGGCATCTTCGAGACGGTCAAGACCGTCCACGGCCGGCCCTTCGCCCTCACCCGCCATCTCGACCGGCTGAGCCGCTCGGCCCGCGGACTCGGGCTGCCGGAACCGGATCACGACGAGGTACGCCGCGCCTGCGCGGCCGTTCTCGACGCCAACCCCGTGGACCTCGGTCGGCTGCGGATCACCTACACCGGCGGACTCTCCCCGCTCGGCTCCGACCGGGGCGAGGCGGGGCCGACCCTGGTGGTCGCCGTCGGCGGGACGCAGCGCCGCCCCGACACCACCGCCGCCATCACCGTTCCCTGGGCGCGCAACGAGCGCGGCGCGGTCACCGGCCTCAAGACCACCTCGTACGCGGAGAATGTCGTCGCCCTCGCGCGGGCACGCGAGCACGGCGCGAGCGAGGCCCTCTTCGCCAATACGGTCGGCGCGCTCTGCGAGGGCACGGGCTCCAATGTCTTCGTCGTCCTCGACGGCGAGTTGCACACCCCGCCGCTCGCGTCCGGCTGCCTCGCCGGCATCACCCGGGCCCTCACGGTCGAGTGGTGCGGTGCCCATGAGACGGATCTGCCGATGGACGTGCTGGAGCGCGCGGACGAGATCTTCCTGACCTCCACGCTGCGCGACGTACAGGCCGTCCACCGTCTCGACGACCGTCAACTGCCCGCCGCCCCGGGGCCGGTGACCACCAAGGCGATGCGTGTCTTCGAGGAGCGGGCCGGGGCCGACCTGGATCCCTGAGGCCCGGGTGGGCGGCGAAGCCGGTCCGAAAACCGGATGACTGCGCGCCGTACGACGGGTACAACTCCCCTGATGACCACCACTCTGCGGCCGACCGGGCCGCTCCAGCAGGCCGACGACGGCGGGAAGTCACGCTCCTACGAGGTCTGCGTGAACAGCCGCCGCGTCGGCACGATCGAGCTCGCCACGGACCCCGGTTTCGGGCACAGAGCCGGGATCATCGAGGCGCTGCGCATCGATGAACCCGACCGCCGGCGCGGCCGGGGCACGGTCGCCGCGCTCGCCGCCGAGGAAGTGCTGCGCGGCTGGGGCTGCGGCCAGGTGCTGGCCCCCGTACCGCCCGACGCGGTGCCCGCGCTCCGTCTGCTGGAGTCCCTCGGCTACACCGAGCGCAGCCGCAACATGGTCAAGGCGGTGCCGCCCCGTGCGCCGGAGCTCCCGGCGGATGTCGAGGCCCGTCCCATGAACGAGGCGGAGTACGAGGTCTGGGAGGCACACGCCCTCGACGACTACGCGCGCAACTGGACGGCCCGGGGCGTGCCGCCCGAGCAGGCCCGCGCCAAGGCGGAGGCGGGCCACCGCGAGAGCCTCCCCGACGGCCTGGCCACCCCCGGCGTCTCCATCACCGTCCTCGTGCACGCGGGAACGGTCGTCGGCCATGTGTGGGTCGCCCCGCGCGAGGTGCGGCCCGGCGAATGGGGTTCGTGGGTGTACGACGTGGCGGTGGCCGAGGACCGGCGCGGCAAGGGCTACGGCCGCGCGTTGATGCTGCTCGCCGAGCGGGTGGCGCTGGAGACCGGGGACAGCCTGCTGGGGCTGCATGTGTTCGCGAACAACACCCCGGCGCTCCGGCTGTACGAATCGCTCCAGTACGCCACCACGAGCCGCAACTTCTTCAAACAGCTGCTCTGAGCGGAACAGCCGATCCGAGCACCCCGGACCGCCGGCCGCCGCTAGGAGCCGGCCAGCAGCCGGTCCGCGATCTCCTCGATGCGCCCCCGCAGCCCCTCCTGGCTCTTGCCGCCGTCCAGCCGCTCGTCACCGATGACATACGTCGGGGTGCCGGTGACCCCGATCGCCTTGCCCTCGGCCTGGTCGGCGTCGACGGCCAGGAGATGCCGGCCGTCGATCAGCGCGGTGTCGAACTCCTCGGCGTCCAGCCCCAGCTCGCGTGCCACCTCCAGCAGGACGGGCTCCCCCCTGGCGGACAGCTCCGCCGACCTGGCCAGTACGGCTTCGACGTACGGCCAGCCGCGCCCCTGCTCGGCGGCTTCCTCGGCGGCCTGCGCGGCGGCGTACGCGTGCTTGTGCTTCTCCAGGGGGAAGTGCCGCAGCCGCGGCTCCAGCCGGTCCCCGTAGCGGGCGCGCAGCGCGCGCAGATCGTCCAGGGCCCGGTGGCAGTCGGGGCACTCGAGCTCGCACCAGACGTCGAGGACGACGGGGCGGGTGGCGGTGGAGTCGTTCATGGGGCCAGTCTTCCAGCCCGCCGTACCCCCGGCCGACCGGGACCTGGGGAGGACTCCGTCCCCGAGATCTCCCCCAGATCCGCCCGGCCCCGCCCCGCACCGTGGCCCCGACCCGGTCACGAGGTGCACGATAGAGAGCGAGAAGTGTTCGGCCGATGACGCGCCCTGCCTGGAGGACCTGATGATTGCCGAGACCATTTGCTCCGCGGTGTCAGCAGCGGGCCTGGGCATCGCCGCGATCACGGCGTACCGGAAGCGCTTCCTCACGGCGGCGCGTATCGCCGCCTACTCGCTGGTGCCGGTGGCGCTGGCGATGACGGGCATCGTGAAGTGGGCCGCCAACACGGCGTTCAGCCCGGTCGCGTGGGCGGGCTTCGGGGTCCTCGCGGTGGCGTGGCTGCTCTTCATGACCACCCGGGCCATCGAGCGCAGGCGCGGCGGCACGCGCAAGGAGCGCAGAGCCGCGGCGAAGGCGGCGCGCCAGGGAGCCGCGGTCGAACCCGCCGCGTCCGCGCCCTCACTGGGCCCCGGCGCCCGGCCGGCCGCCCAGCCCAAGGCCGCCCAGCCCGCGGCGAAGCCGGCCGACGACTTCAGTGACATCGAGGCCATCCTCAAGAAGCACGGCATCTAGGGGCTCACGGCAGACCCTGGCCGCAGACCGGAGCGCGCTCCCCGTTTCCGCGAGTGCGGGGCAGCATCGCAGGTGAGACGGGATTCGGCGGAATTTCGGGGATGTTTTCCACGGAATATGATGAACTCCCGCCCCGAGGACGCGTGTTGGTCAACGGCCCGGTTCGGGGTACGTCATGATCGCCCCGAGATGCTCGATACCTCACGGGGTGAACCCCCCGCACCCACCGATGAGCAGCGCGGTTGTCTTTTCGCGCTCTCCCAGCCGCCGTTGATGATCTTCCTGGCGGTGATCGGCTCGCTGCTGCTGATGGCGGCGGTGCACGATCTCTTTCTGCTGTGAGCGCCGTCAGCCGGCCGCCGCTTCCTTGCGGCGTGCCCGGTACGCGGCCACATGCAGTCGGTTGCCGCAGGTGCGGCTGTCGCAGTAACGGCGCGAGCGGTTCCGCGACAGGTCGACGAACGCGTGCCCGCAGTCCGGGGCCTCGCAGCGGCGCAGCCGTTCCTGTTCCCCGGCCACGACCATGAACGCCAGTGCCATGCCGCAGTCGGCGGCGAGATGATCGGCCACGGAGGCGCCCGGCGCGAAGTAGTGCACATGCCAGTCGTAGCCGTCGTGATCGGTCAGCTGCGGCGTCGTCCCCGCACCGGCGACCAGCTGATTGATCAGATCGGCGGCGGAGCGCGCGTCCGGCGCCGCGAAGACCTCCGCGAACCGGGCCCGTACGTTCAGTACGGCCCGCAGATCGCGGTCGCCGAGATCTCCCACCCCGCTGATGTCATGGCTCCGTACGAAGCCGTACAGCGCCTCGACGTCCCCGAGCCCGTCCGTACCGCCGACGCCGCCCGAATCCTCCTGCGGTGCGGTGTTCACCAGATCGACGACCGTGTCGAGTGCGATCCGGGTGTCGTGTGGAATCAGCACGATCCGCTCCCTGGCCTGCCGCGGGCCGGTGCCCGCCGAATCCCGCCGACTTTAGTCCCTGCTCGCGCCGGACGGGGCATGGTCGGGACGCACCGGCGCCGTCGTCGCGGTGGGTTCCGCGGCGACGGCGCCGGTGTCCTCCGTATGCGGTTGTCCGCGCGGCGCCGTCTCCCCGAGTCGGACGGCGCCGTGCAGCTCTCCGCCTGGCTCAGCTCTCGGCCAGGATGTGTGAGAGCTCCGTGTCGAGATCGAAGTGACGATGCTCGGTGCCCGGTGGCACCGCGGCGTCGGTCCGCTTGAGGAACGACTCCAGGGCCCGCGCCGGGGCCTCGAGCAGGGCTTCGCCCTCTGGGGAGCTCAGTGCGATGCAGACGACGCCCTGACCGTGGCTGCGGGATGGCCAGACTCGGACGTCGCCGGTGCCGGTGGGCCGGTGCAGCCCCTCGGCGAGAAGGTCGCGGGCGAAGACCCACTCGACCGTCTCTTCGGCTCCAGTGTGGAAGGTGGCGTGCACGGCATAGGGATCGGCCGTGTCATACCGGAGGCCCGCGGGTACAGGCAGTGAGGACTCGCTCGATACAACGAGGCGCAGGTGCAGCTCGCAGCTGACCGTGGTGTTCATAAGCGCCAGGGCCTTTCGCTCAGTGTGCGCTCGGGGATTCGCACGTCGGCGAAATCGACATGCCACCTACGGTGCCGTTGTAAACCCCTCTGTCTGTTTTGTGATTCTTCGGGTAGCTCGTACGGCGGTGTGTGACTTCGGGTTATACGGCCATTCCAGTGATGCGGGCGATTCCGGTAAGTTGGGGCCCATGCATGCGCAGAGTGACGAGCGGGGGCATGTCGTGGTGCCGACGGCTGAACGCCCCGTGCCGGGGGACGTGGCGGAGGGTGTGCCGGGGGACTCGGAGCGTGAGCTCGGGTCCCGTGCGCCCCGATTCATCAAGGCGTCGCGGACGCTGCATCTGAGCTGGCAGGTCGGCGTGTTCGTCGTCGGCCTCGCGGTGGTGATCGCGGGCGTCTTCATGCTCGTGCTGCCGGGTCCGGGCTGGCTGGTGATCTTCGGCGGTATGGCGATCTGGGCGACCGAGTTCGTCTGGGCGCAGCTGGTGCTGCGCTGGACCCGGCGCAAGGTCACCGAGGCGGCCCAGAAGGCCCTGGACCCGAGGGTCCGGCGGCGCAACATCATCCTCACCACCGTCGGCCTGGTGATCATCGCCGTGCTGGTCGGGATCTACCTCTGGAAGTTCGGGATCGTCATGCCCTGGAAGATCGACCAGTGACCCGGAACGCGTCCGGGGACGCCGCTGACATGGGGTAATGTGTGCGGTGCGTCCGGGCGATTAGCTCAGTGGGAGAGCGCTTCGTTCACACCGAAGAGGTCACTGGTTCGAACCCAGTATCGCCCACCCGGAACCGAGGCTCCGAAGACCGGCAAGGTCTTCGGAGCCTCGGCCGTTTCCGCCGCTCACCGCATCCGGCCCAGTGTTCTGCGCAGCCGGCGGGCCTCCCGCAGACGCTGCTCGTACGTGGCTCCCACCGCGAGGAGCAGCAGCCCGGCGAGGGCGGGCGGCAGCCAGCGCGGCAGTACGCCCACCATCTGCGCGACGTACGGGGCCAGCTCGTGCAGCGCGTCCAGGGCGAGCACGGCACCGCCGAGGACCAGCGGCGCCTGGAGCCGCAGCCGGGCTCCGGCGAGGGTGAGCGCCAGCGCCGCCAGGCCCAGCAGCAGCGGCCTCGGCCAGCCCGGGTCGCCCCAGGCCGCCAGCAGGCTCGGCAGCAGCGTCGCCGCCAGCCCCGGGCCGTACGCCGTCCATGACGAGGCTGCCGGGTCGCGCCGGCGCCGCAGCAGCCCCACGGCGAGCGCGGGCACCGTCACCGGCAGCGTGTACGCCTCGGGCGCCGACACACCGGACGAGGCCAGCCGTACCCATGTGGCGAGGACGAAGAGCGCGGTCGCGGCGTACCCGGCCACCGGCCGCCGCTCGGCCCGTACCGCCGTGCCCGCCGCGATCACCCCGCACAGCGCGAGCACCAGCGCCAGCACGGGCGCCCGGCCTGCGGCGAGGACCACGGCGAGGACTCCGGCGCCGGCGGCGGTCAGCTCGATCGGCGGCGCCACTGGATGACGGCGCAGCCGGGCGCCCAGCAGCGCCACGGCGGCGGGTACGGCGAGAAGCGCCAGGGCGGTGTGCTCGGCGGGCAGACCGGCCGCCGGGCAGGCAGCGGCCACCAGCGCCGTCGCGTCTCCGACGGCCACACAGGCGAGGAGCGCGCGCACGGGCCGTGGAGCCCTCTGGACGCCCGCTGCGGCGCCTCGCGCGCGTACGCTCTCCACCGCTACGGCCGCCCCCGTGAACAGCGCGCAGAGCGCCGCGAGCGCCGTCACCGTCGCGGTCCGGGTGGCGAGGGACAGCAGCGCCACGGAGACCGAACCCGTCAGGGCGCAGACCAGCGCGGCGACCGTTACCGCCGTACCCACCGCGGCACGCGGGCGTACGACGATTGCCAGCAGGACCGCCGTCAGCACCAGGGGCACCGCCACCGCCGCCGGATATCCCAGGTCCAGCGCGGGCGGCGCCACCAGAACGGCGGCCCAGCCGAACACGACAGCGCCGCAGAGCGCCGGAACGCGCCACTGCCGCCCGCCGGACTCCCGCCCGCCGGACTCCCGCGCCCCCGGCAGCAGGCGGTACGCGCTCGCCGTCACCCCGGCCGCGATCAGCAGCACCAGCGGCGCCGTCGGCTGCTCCGGCCAGGGAAGATCCACCCCGAGCGCCGCCCGCGCGCCGCCCGGAGCGCCCGTCCAGATCGCGGTGATCCGGCTCAGCGCGCCCAGCGGCACCACGGCGAACGCCGGCAGCGTCCACAGGACCGAGGCCGCCGTCACCGCCCCCGAGGCGCCGGCCAGGCCATGTACCACCGCGCGCGGCAGCCGGGTCCGTACGACCGTCAACAGCGCGAGCCCGCACAGCAGATACCCGAGCACGGCCCAGCCGTCCGGCACGGCCGCACGGATCACACCGCCGGCCGCCGCGACCGCCGCCAGACCCGCCACCACCCCGCACGCGGGCGCCATGCGGCTCGCGATACGGCTCGCGACACGGCTCGCGCGCCATGCCGCGAACAGCCCGAGCCCCGACGCCGCGAGCAGCAGCCCGCCGGGCCCGGCCGCGGCGAGCGGTGTCCCGGCCGTCAGCGACAGCGAACCACCCGTCAGCAGCGCCGCGCCCGCTGTCCCACTGGCGGCGACGACCGCGACGGTCCGTACGGCGCCCGGCTTCAGCCGCAGCGCGAGCGCCGTGTCCAGCGCGGCTGTGATCAGCAGCGCCCAGGCCGTCGTCAGCGCGGACGCCTCGATGGCCAGCGAGCCGAGTAACAGCGGGAGTTGGGCCGTCACCACCGCTACGGGCAGCGGCAGCCGGAGCCGGCCGAGCGCCGATCCGTACCCGGCCCAGAGCGCGGCGAGTACGGTGGTGGCGCCCGCCGTGTAGCGGAGGCCGTCCGTCCAGGGCAGCGCCACCTCATGGAGCGCGTACGCGTCGAGCACCGTCAGCGCCAGCCCGAACGCGGCCACCGCCTCCGCGGTCGAGGCGAGCCCCCGGCGCAGCAGCGCCGCCGGAACCGCCAGCGCCGCGACCGTGATGACCGTCAGCACCGCCGCCCGGCCGCCCACGCTCAGCTGACCCCAGCTGACCAGGGTGAACGCGATCGCGGCGACCGTCAGCAGCGTCCCGCCCAGCGCGAGCAGCACATTCTGCGCACTCGGCGGGGGCATCTCCCCGGCGGGGAGCGGGGCGGACGCCCGCCCCGGGCCGGGCGGGACCGGCGGCGCGGGCGCCCACGGCGGTGGCGCGGACCGCGCCAGAAGACTCAGCAGCTGCGCCCTGCGTGCCAGCAACTGGCCTCTGCGCGCGTCGAGTCGGACCAGCTCCTGGTCGATCATCGCCAGCTCCTGGGCGGGCGGCGGAATGTTCTCCATGGACAGGGAGTGTGTCCGGCGCCACACGGTCCGCCATCGGTGCGCGTACTCAGATACGCGGGTGAGTACGCCGCATTCGGTTTGAAGGAAGCCCGCGAGGGCCTGTATGGTTCAGACCGTTCCCGGGCGATTAGCTCAGTGGGAGAGCGCTTCGTTCACACCGAAGAGGTCACTGGTTCGAACCCAGTATCGCCCACCGGGAAAGGCCGGTCCGTCGATGACGGACCGGCCTTCGCGCGTTCCGGCTTCCGCAGGGGGGCTTTCCGGATCAGGCCGCCTCGGCGGGGAGTTCGGGCCGAAGGGGCCAGGACGGATCCGCCGGATCCTCGCCCCCGCGCGAGAACCAGGTCTGCTGGCCCCGGGTCTGCGCCGCGTGCCAGACGGCCTGGAGCGTATGCAGCTCCGGGGCGCTCAGCCGCTCCATCCGCGCGGAGAAGCGCCGTCCGACCGCGCGCACGACGTCGAGGGCCGCCTGCGCGGCCAGTTCACCACCGGTCGCATCCCGTACCCCGTCCAGCTCGATCTCGTAATGGGCGCAGAGATCCGCGAGCGTACGACCGCCCTTGCGGTAACGGTCCAGATGGTTGTCGAGGACCAGGGGGTCCAGCACACACAGCGGTACGTTCCGCAGACACTCGGCGAGGGACGAGGCGCGGTGGCGGCGCAGTTCGCGGTCGAGGACCGTCAGATCGAATGGCGCGTCCATCACCACGAGCGGCCGGCCCGACGCGCACTGCCCGGCCAGCGCCCGCGCCATCTCGTCCAGCGCCGGCGCCGGCCAGCGGCCGTTGCGGTGCAGAAAGTCATCGGTGAGCCCGTGCACCTCGGTGGCGGCCGGAGGCACGGGCACACCGGGATCGATCAGCCAACGCGTCACCCGAGGCCGGGCGCCCGCCATGTCCTGGACGACCAGAGCGGCCGACACGATCCGGTCCTCCTCGGCGTCCACCCCCGTCGTCTCGGTGTCGAATGCGGCCAGCGGCCCTTCGTACCAACACGTCATTCCCGAACTCCTCGCGCATGAGCGGCAGATGTTCCAGCTCTGCCCGAAAAGGGGATACCCGGACAGGCCGTCCGGTACGCGCCGTGTCCAGTGGGCGCCGGACGGTGACCGGACCGTTGCCGGGGCCGCCCGCGCCGTCCGCCGGCCTCCCGGCAAACCGTTTCGCGCGCGGTCCTCCGGGCTCGGTACGATTCAGAACGCGCAGTATCCGCTGTCGCGCCCCGTGAGTCAGGAGAGACCGGTGTCAGACGTCCGTGTGATCATCCAACGCGATTCCGAGCGGGAAGAGCGCGTGGTGACGACGGGCACTACGGCGGCCGAGCTCTTCCCCGGTGAGCGCACCGTGATCGCCGCGCGCGTGGGCGGCGAGCTGAAGGACCTCGCGTACGAGATCGGTGAGGGCGAGGTCGTCGAGCCCGTCGAGATCTCCTCCGAGGACGGCCTCGCCATCCTCCGCCACTCCACCGCGCATGTCATGGCGCAGGCGGTTCAGGAGCTGCACCCCGAGGCCAAGCTGGGCATCGGCCCGCCGGTCAAGGACGGCTTCTACTACGACTTCGATGTGGCGACCCCCTTCACCCCCGATGACCTCAAGGCCATCGAGAAGAAGATGCAGGAGATCCAGAAGCGCGGGCAGCGCTTCTCGCGCCGTGTCGTCACCGACGAGGCGGCCCGCGAGGAGCTGGCGGCCGAGCCGTACAAGCTGGAGCTCATCGGCATCAAGGGCGCGGCCTCCACCGACGACGGCGCCGATGTCGAGGTGGGCGGCGGCGAGCTGACCATCTACGACAACCTGGACGCCAAGACCGGCGAGCTGTGCTGGAAGGACCTCTGCCGCGGCCCCCACCTGCCCACCACCCGCAACATCCCGGCGTTCAAGCTGATGCGGAACGCCGCCGCGTACTGGCGGGGCAGCGAGAAGAACCCGATGCTCCAGCGCATCTACGGCACCGCGTGGCCGTCGAAGGAAGAGCTGAAGGCGCATCTGGAGTTCCTCGCCGAGGCCGAGAAGCGCGACCACCGCAAGCTCGGCAGCGAGCTGGATCTGTTCTCCTTCCCCGACGAGGTCGGCTCGGGCCTCGCGGTCTTCCACCCCAAGGGCGGCGTCATCCGCCGGGCGATGGAGGACTACTCGCGCCGCCGGCACGAGGAGGAGGGGTACGAGTTCGTCTACTCGCCCCACGCCACCAAGGGGAAGCTCTTCGAGAAGTCCGGGCACCTGGACTGGTACGCCGACGGCATGTACCCGCCCATGCAGCTCGACGAGGGCGTGGACTACTACCTCAAGCCCATGAACTGCCCGATGCACAACCTGATCTTCGACGCGCGGGGCCGGTCCTACCGTGAGCTGCCGCTGCGGCTGTTCGAGTTCGGGACGGTCTACCGCTACGAGAAGTCGGGCGTCGTGCACGGGCTCACCCGGGCCCGCGGCTTCACCCAGGACGACGCGCACATCTACTGCACCAAGGAGCAGATGGCGGACGAGCTGGACTCGACGCTCACCTTCGTGCTGAACCTGCTGCGCGACTACGGTCTGACCGACTTCTATCTGGAGCTGTCCACCAAGGACCCGGAGAAGTTCGTCGGCACCGACGAGGCGTGGGAAGAGGCCACCGAGGTGCTGCGCGCGGTGGCCGAGAAGCAGGGCCTGCCGCTGACCCCCGACCCGGGCGGCGCCGCGTTCTACGGTCCGAAGATCTCGGTGCAGGCGCGGGACGCCATCGGCCGTACGTGGCAGATGTCGACCGTGCAGCTCGACTTCAACCTGCCCGAGCGCTTCAACCTGGAGTACACCTCGCCGGACGGGTCCAAGCAGCGTCCGGTCATGATCCACCGCGCGCTGTTCGGCTCGATCGAGCGCTTCTTCGCGGTCCTCCTTGAGCACTACGCGGGCGCGTTCCCGGCGTGGCTGGCGCCGGTGCAGGCGACGGGCATCCCGATCGGCGACGCGCACATCCCGTACCTCCAGGAGTTCGCCAAGGCGGCGCGGGCCAGGGGGCTGCGGGTCGAGGTGGACTCGTCGTCCGACCGTATGCAGAAGAAGATCAGGAACGCGCAGAAGCAGAAGGTTCCGTTCATGATCATCGCGGGTGACGAGGACATGGCCAACGGTGCCGTCTCCTTCCGCTACCGCGACGGATCGCAGGAGAACGGGATCCCCGTCGACGAGGCCATCGCGAAGATCGCCAAGGTCGTGGACGAGCGCGCCCAGATCTGAGGCAGCGCCCGGATCCGGGGCCGCGGTCAGGGCCGAGGCCGCGGGCGGGTCCGGGGAGCGGGCAGGTCCGGGACATCAGGAAGGGGCCCCCGGGGAGCGACCACTCCCCGGGGGCCCCTCCTTGTCCTCCCTGCCGAAGACCTGGATCAGCCAGGACGAGAACGAACCGGTCACCGCGCCGAGCAGCGCCAGCCCGCAGATCATCAGGAACACCGCGTACACCCGGCCGAGCGGCGTCACGGGCGTCACATCGCCGTAGCCGACCGTGGTGATCGCGGAGCAGGCCCACCAGACCGAGTCGCCGAACGTGGTGATCGTGGCCCCGGGAGCGTCACGCTCCTGCTGATAGACGGCGAGGGCCGCGGCGAAGCTCAGCAGGACGGACGTGATCCCGGCGTACGCCATCACCCGCCCGTACAGGCTGAGCCGGGGGCGATCCCGGCGCCGCTGGAGCGTCTCGTACGTGTTCACGATCCGCAGGGGACGCAGCAGCGGGAGTACCAGCACGACGGTGTCCAGCCAGTGCGTACGGACGAACCGGAGACCCTCGTCGCTGAGCACCAGCCGCACCGCGTAGTCCACCACGAAGAGCAGCCACATCAGCAGGGCCAGGGCCAGCGCGAGGTCGCGCCAGAACGGGTCGGGGCTGCGGTTCAGGACGCGTACCGCGTAGCAGACCAGGAACAGCACCGAGGCCGCGAGCAGCGGCAACTCCGTACGCCGCTCCCAGCCGAGCAGCCGGTCGGGACCATTTCGGACATGCATCGCCCCAGCATCGCGGGGGCCCGTAGGGCACGGGCCCGGCGACACGCTCGGCGGGGCCGAAGTCATATGCTGCACAGCATGACGAGTGAGCCGGAGCAGCAGATCGGAGTGGGGACCCAGGACGCGTTCCAGCGCCTGTGGACGCCCCATCGGATGGCCTACATCCAGGGCGAGAACAAGCCCACCGGGCCGGGCGCCGAGGACGGCTGTCCCTTCTGCTCCATCCCGTCCAAGTCCGACGAGGACGGGCTGGTGATCGCGCGCGGCGAGCGGGTGTACGCCGTGCTCAACCTCTACCCGTACAACGGCGGGCATCTGATGGTCGTGCCGTTCCGTCATGTCGCCGACTACACGGAGCTGGACGAGGCGGAGACCGCCGAGCTCGGCCTGTTCACCAAGCGGGCGATGACCGCGCTCCGTACGGCCTCCGGGGCGCACGGCTTCAACATCGGGATGAACCAGGGCACGGTGGCCGGCGCCGGGATCGCCGCCCATCTGCACCAGCATGTGGTGCCGCGCTGGGGCGGCGACACCAACTTCATGCCCGTCGTCGGCCATACGAAGGTGCTTCCGCAGCTGCTCGCCGACACCCGGGCGATGCTGGCCGACGCCTGGCCGCACCGCCCGTAGCCGGGCCTACGCGTCGTACGCGTCGACCTTCTTGGGTGACGGGTCCTGCACCGCGCCGAGGAGCGAGGACGCGCGGCTGCTGAAGCGCTCGATGTCCACGCCGTGTTCCTCAAGGACCCGCATCGCCGCGTTGTGCGCCACGCGCAGCACGGGCGTGGCGGCGCGCATCGCGTCGTCGGCCATGAAGCGGTGGCGCCAGGGCTGATCGGCCCAGGCGTGCCGCAGGCCGAAGGGCTCGGGCAGCGACAGCTTGCCGCCGAGGAAGTCCAGGACCGGCGGATACCAGCTGAGGGGCGCGCGGACCGCGAGCCGCACCACCTCGCGCGGCTCGACCAGGGGAAGCGTCCGCGAAGTGGTCTCCCAGAACCGGACCGTCTTGGCGACCGTGACGGTCTTGGGCGAGGACTTCGTGGTGAACAGGGAGTGCACCGGGCCCAGGGCATGGCCCGTGACCTCGATACGCAGGGTCTCGTGGAGCACGGTGACCGAGATCATCATCGTGATCACCAACTGGCCTTCCCACAGGGTGAACTGGACCCCGAGATAGTGCCGGTTGCCCTTGCCGAACTGCTGGTGGTTGCAGATGCGCTGTATCTCGTGGCTCTTGACCTGGAACGCCTCGATGTCCTGGCCCTCGGGCCTGGAGACCGAGCCGGCGCCCTCGCCGACCGGCGACACGATCCAGTGCTTCACCGAAGGGGTCGGGAAACCACCGGAGTTGAGCGGGCCGCGCTCCAGCAGCTTCATCTGGTCGTGGATCGCCCGTATCACGTCATAGGCGCGGAACTGGTGGATCTCCTTGCCCGCGTCCTTGGGGACCAGGGCCTCGGCGAGCTGCCAGCTGCCCCAGCGGGTGCCCATCCCCAATATGCCCTTGGGCCCCGCGTAGAAGACCACATTGGACCGCTGCTCGGCGGTGAGCTTCTGCAGCCCCTGGCGCAGCGCCTCGCGCGTGGCGTCGCCCGGGTTCCCCGGCACGGCTTCGGGGATCTTGGCTCCCACACCGCCGCCCGAGAGGAGATCGTCCCAGCGGGTGCGCAGATCCTTCGCGGTCGCCTCGCAGATCCGCCTGGCCACCAGCCAGCCGACGACGGGCGCGAGGATCACGCCGCGCAGATACCAGCCGAGCACGCCGTTGAACGGCAGCGCGACCAGAACGATCACGGCCAGCACCGCCACCGCGAGCAGCAGCGCGCCGCCCACCATGCCGGCCCGCTTGTCCTTGGACCCCGCCAGCGTGCGGCGCAGCTGGAACACCCCGAGCCAGAGCAGCAGTCCGGGCAGGAACAGCACCCCGAACACCACGGTCACGGCGGTGAGTTTGGAGTCACGCTCCTTGCGGATACGCGTCGCCGCCAGGGCGTGCTCCACCACCGTCTGCGGCTCCATGCCGAAGGACTGGATCAGTGCGCCACGGCCGCCGCCGAGCATCCGGAGCTGTACGGCACGGGCGAACGCCTCGCCCAGATTCGGCTCGAAGAGCGAGAACTTGCCCTTCGAGACCTTGGACTTGTGCCATTCGTTGTCGGCCTTGAGGATCTCCTCGACCGGGCTGTCCCGGTACGCGGCCGAGGCGAGGGCATGCGTCGCCGCGGTCTGTCCATCAGAACCCAGGAGCGGGACCTGTGCCCCCGGGCTGAAGTCGAATACGTCGTCCGCCACTGGCGCCCCTCCGCCACAAGGATCCGCTGCCGCGGCCGGCCTCCCGGCGCGCGTACCCCGCACACCTGCTGGAGCTGGGCACCTCAGCGTAACCGGGTCGCACCCTCCGCGTCAGGAGACCTGGCGCTCTTTCGCCACCCGAGGACGCCGGAAGGCGCACCACGGCAACTCTCCGGCGCCGGAACGGACTTACCCGAACGGACTCAGACGCTCGCCTCCTCCTGCGCGCGCAGCCGGTCCGCGACCGCGGGCGGCATGGGTTCGTGGCGCGCGTACGAGCGGCTGAAACGGCCCGTGCCGTGCGAGACCGACCGCAGGTCCACCGCGTACCGCCCGATCTCCAGCTCCGGGACCTCGGCCTTCACCAACGTCCTTCCCGGACCCGCCTGTTCGGTGCCGACCACCCGGCCACGCCGGCCGGACAGATCGCTCATCACCGGGCCTACGTACTCGTCGGGGACCAGGACCGCCAACTCGGCGACCGGCTCCAGCAGATGGATGGACGCGTCGCCCGCCGCCTCGCGCAGCGCCAGGGCACCCGCCGTCTGGAAGGCGGCGTCGGAGGAGTCCACCGAGTGGGCCTTGCCGTCCAGCAGCGTGATCCGGACGTCGACGAGCGGATGACCCGCCGCGACCCCGCGCGCCGCCTGGAGGCGGATGCCCTTCTCGACGGAGGGAATGAACTGTCGCGGCACGGCGCCGCCCACGACCTTGTCCACGAACTCGATCCCGGACCCCGGAGGGAGCGGCTCCACCTCGATCTCGCAGATCGCGAACTGGCCGTGGCCACCGGACTGCTTCACATGCCGGCCGCGCCCCGCGGAGCTCCCGCCGAAGGTCTCCCGCAGCGCGACCCGGTACGGTACGGCGTCCACCTGCACCCCGTACCGGCTGCGCAGCCGGTCCAGCGCGACCTCCCGATGGGCCTCGCCCAGGCACCAGAGCACCACCTGATGGGTGTCCTGGTTCTGTTCGAGCCGCATCGTCGGGTCCTCCGCGACCAGCCGCGCGAGCCCCTGCGACAGCTTGTCCTCGTCGGCCTTGCTGTGCGCCTCCACGGCCAGCGGCAGCAGCGGATCGGGCATGGTCCAGGGCTCCATCAGGAGCGGATCGTCCTTGGCGGAGAGCGTGTCGCCGGTCTCGGCGCGGGACAGCTTCCCGACACAGGCCAGATCGCCGGCGACGCAGTGGGCCAGCACGCGCTGCTGCTTGCCGAAGGGCGAGGAGAGCGAGCCGATCCGCTCGTCGACGTCGTGATCCTCGTGCCCCCGGTCGGTGAGGCCGTGGCCCGAGACATGGACCATCTCGTCCGGCCGCAGAGTGCCCGAGAAGACCCGTACGAGAGAGATCCGGCCGACATACGGGTCCGAGGCGGTCTTGACCACCTCGGCGACCAGCGGGCCCTGTGGATCGCAGTGGATCTCCGGACGCGGGGCGCCCTGCGGGGTGGTCACGGCGGGGGCCGGCCGCTCCAGCGGGGTCGGGAAGCCGCTGGCGATCAGATCGAGCATCTCGACCGTACCCAGGCCCTGCCGGGCGCCGGGCGGTGCGGGGGCCGCCGCGAGCACGGGATGGAAGACGCCGCGCGCCACGGCCTTCTCCAGATCCTCGATCAGCGTCTTGACGTCGATGTCCGCGCCGCCGAGGTAGCGGTCCATGAGGGTCTCGTCCTCGCTCTCCGCGATGATCCCCTCGATCAGCCGGTCGCGGGCCTCCTCGATCCGCGGCAGCTCGCCGGGGCCGGGCGGATTCTCCCGGCGTTCCCCGGAGGCGTAGTCGATGATCTTCCGCGACAGCAGCCCCACGAGCCCGGTGGCCGGAGCGTGTCCGTCGGGCCCCTCCGCGCCGTACACCGGCAGATACAGCGGCAGCACGGCGTCCGGGTCGTCCCCGCCGAAGATCCGCGCGCAGATCCGGGTCATCTCGTCGAAATCGGTGCGTGCCGTGTCCAGATGCGTGACGACGATGGCGCGCGGCATCCCGACCGCCGCGCACTCGTCCCAGACCGTACGGGTCGCCCCCGCCACAGCCTCCGCCTCCTGCGCGGCCGACACAACGAAGAGGGCCGCGTCCGCGGCGCGCAGACCGGCCCTCAGCTCCCCGACGAAATCCGCGTAGCCGGGGGTGTCCAGCAGATTGATCTTGTATCCACCCCATTCCAGGGGTACGAGAGAGAGCTGTACGGAGCGCTGCTGGCGGTGCTCGATCTCGTCGTAGTCCGAGACCGTCGCGCCGTCCTCGACCCGGCCCGCCCGGTTCACCGCACCCGCGGTGAGCGCCAGAGCCTCGACCAGGGTGGTCTTTCCCGAACCGCTGTGGCCCACCAGCACCACGTTCCGTACGGACGCGGGCCGGTCGGCCGTCGGCGCCCTTCCGGCGGCTCCGGGGTGTATATGCGCTTTGTCGCCCATGATTCCTGCCTCCCGATCGTCCACGGTGAGGGGATGGAGAGAGGAGCGGGCCGGGTGAGCCGCGCGGCAGCTCCGGCGAGGCCCGCGGTGGTCCTTCGAGCTTCGCACTCCGGCCATGGTGCGTCCATACGTCGTACCCGGCCCCATGGTGCGGGTGCCCGGGAGTACGGTGCCGGGGTCCTGGCTACGATGGGCCAGGTCCTGTCCGAAGGCCCACGGAGACCCACCGGGCAGGGCCCAGCCGGTGGCCGTCGGGGCCACTCGGCCCACCGAACCTCGGGAAGGCCATGCTGAACAAGTACGCGCGTGCATTCTTCACGCGTGTCCTCACACCGTTCGCCGCATTTCTGCTCCGCCGCGGAGTCAGTCCGGATGCGGTCACGCTCATCGGTACGGCCGGAGTGATGGTGGGTGCGCTGGTCTTCTTCCCTCGCGGGGAGTTCTTCTGGGGCACCATCGTCATCACCGTCTTCGTCTTCTCCGATCTCATCGACGGCAATATGGCCAGGCAGGCCGGGATCTCCAGCCGCTGGGGCGCTTTCCTGGACTCGACCCTCGACCGGGTCGCGGACGGCGCGATCTTCGCCGGTTTCGCGCTGTGGTACGCGGGCACGGGCGACAACAACACGCTGTGCGCCGTCGCGATCTTCTGTCTGGCCAGCGGCCAGGTCGTCTCGTACACCAAGGCCAGGGGCGAGTCCATCGGGCTGCCGGTGGCCGTCAACGGACTGGTCGAGCGCGCGGAGCGGCTGGTCATCTCGCTGGTCGCGGCCGGTCTCGCCGGGCTGCACGGCTTCGGGGTCCCGGGCATCGACATCCTGCTGCCGATCGCCCTGTGGATCGTCGCCGTGGGCAGTCTCGTCACACTCGGCCAGCGCGTCGTGACGGTACGCCGCGAGTCCGCAGAGGCCGACGCCGCGGCCGGCTCACGGGGCAGCGGGGCCACCTCATGAGCGGGGCGCGCGACCGCGTGACCGACGCGCTGTACGGGCTCGGCTGGAGCACGGTCAAGAAGCTCCCGGAGCCCGTGGCCACGGCCCTCGGCCGGACCATCGCGGACACCGTGTGGAAGCGGCGCGGGCCGAGCGTGCTGCGCCTCGAATCCAATCTCGCGCGCGTGGTCCCCGACGCCGGGCCCGAGCGGCTCGCCGCGCTCTCCAAGGCCGGGATGCGCTCGTACATGCGCTACTGGATGGAGTCCTTCCGGCTGCCCGCCTGGAGCAAGGAGCGGGTGCGCGCGGGCGTCGAGATCAAGGACATCGACCTGCTGATGGACGGACTCGCCTCCGGACGCGGCGTCGTGCTGGCCCTGCCGCACATGGCCAACTGGGACCTCGCCGGCGCGTGGCTCACCCGGGGGCAGGGGGTTCCGTTCACCACGGTCGCCGAGCGGCTCAAGCCGGAAACGCTGTACGACCGGTTCGTCGCCTACCGCGAGAGCCTGGGCATGGAGGTCCTGCCGCACACCGGCGGCTCCGCCTTCGGCCTGCTCGCGCGACGGCTGCGCGGCGGTGGCCTGGTCTGTCTGGTCGCCGACCGTGATCTGTCGTCGTCCGGTGTCGAGGTCGATTTCTTCGGGGACGCCACGCGGATGCCGGCCGGACCCGCGCTGCTCGCCCAGCAGACCGGCGCGCTGCTGATGCCGGCGGCGCTCTGGTTCGACGATTCGACGGTCATGCGGGGACGTGTGTACCCGGCGATCGAGGTGCCGGAGACAGGTACCCGCGCCGAGAAGACGTCTGTGATGACACAGGCGATGGCCGACGCCTTCGCCGACGGAATCGCCGAGCACCCGGAGGACTGGCACATGCTGCAACGGCTGTGGCTCAAGGACCTGGAGCGGGGGCCCGAGTGAGGATCGGCATCGTCTGCCCGTACTCCTGGGACGTACCGGGCGGCGTCCAGTTCCACATCAGGGACCTGGCGGAACATCTGATCCGGCTCGGACACGAGGTGTCCGTACTGGCCCCCGCGGACGACGAGACCCCGCTCCCGCCGTACGTCGTCTCGGCCGGCCGCGCCGTGCCCGTCCCGTACAACGGCTCGGTCGCCCGGCTGAACTTCGGCCTCCTCTCGGCCGCGCGGGTGCGGCGCTGGCTGCACGACGGCGCCTTCGACGTGATCCACATCCACGAGCCGACCGCGCCCTCACTGGGGCTGCTCACCTGCTGGGCCGCGCAGGGCCCGATCGTCGCGACGTTCCACACCTCGAACCCGCGGTCGCGGGCGATGATCGCGGCGTACCCGATCCTCCAGCCGGCACTGGAGAAGATCAGCGCGCGGATCGCGGTGAGCGAGTACGCGCGGCGGACGCTGGTCGAGCATCTGGGCGGCGACGCCGTGGTCATCCCGAACGGCGTCGACGTCGACTTCTTCGCCAAGGCCGAGGTCAATCCGGCCTGGCAGGGGCGCACCATCGGCTTCATCGGCCGGATCGACGAGCCGCGCAAGGGCCTGCCGGTGCTGATGAACGCCCTCCCGAGGATCCTCGCCGTCTACCCGGAGACGCGGCTGCTGGTCGCGGGGCGCGGCGACGAGAAGGAGGCGGTGGAGTCGCTGCCCAAGGAGATGCGGGAGCGCGTCGAGTTCCTCGGCATGGTCAGCGACGAGGACAAGGCGCGGCTGCTGCGCAGCGTCGACCTGTACGTCGCGCCCAACACGGGCGGCGAGAGCTTCGGCATCATCCTCGTCGAGGCGCTGTCGGCGGGCGCGGCGGTGCTGGCGAGCGACCTGGACGCGTTCGCGCAGGTCCTGGACCAGGGTGCGGCCGGCGAACTGTTCACCAACGAGGACGCGGACGCGCTGGCGGGGGCGGCGGTACGGCTGCTGGGCGACGCGGGAAGGCGAGCGGAGCTGCGGGAGCGGGGGAGTGCGCATGTGCGGCGCTTCGACTGGTCGACGGTGGGGGCGGACATTCTGGCGGTGTACGAGACGGTGACGGACGGGGCGGCGTCGGTGGCGACGGACGAACGAACGGGACTGAGGGGCCGCCTCTGGCGGCGGGGCGAGAGCGGTGGCGAGACGCTTTTCTCG
Organism: Streptomyces scopuliridis; assembly: GCF_042790125.1. GTDB lineage: Bacteria > Actinomycetota > Actinomycetes > Streptomycetales > Streptomycetaceae > Streptomyces > Streptomyces scopuliridis_A. The sequence goes on along the minus strand of NZ_JBHTZS010000007.1, from coordinate 55,598 downwards.
GGCGGGTAGGGGTCCGTTTCGGCTGGGGCCGGTGCGGTGCGCCTTCCGGCGGGGGGCGTGGGCCGGTTGTCTTTGGCCTGGGGCCGGTGGTGCGGTGCGGGTTGTTGCCGGGGTGCGCTCCGGGGCTCGCGCCCGGGACGGCATGATTTACGGCGCGTACCGGGCCACAGTTGGAAGGCGGGCGGTCGCGCGCCACAAATCACGCTTTAGTGTCCCGGACACGACCCCTGCGCGCCCCCCTTCGCCGCCCGCACAAGCGGCCTGGGTCGTGCGCAGGGCTTACGAACCGTCCCGCACCGACCCCCAACCCCGGCCGGATGGCGGCTGGTTGGGGCCCACCGGGGGGAGGGGGTCGGGGTCGGAGGAGGTGCGTGTCCGGACGTAAAGCGTCGCAGCTCGCGCGAAGCGCGGTGAGGAAAGCAGTCCGGACACGTACCTCCGGAGGCCCCGGCACCCGGCACCACCCACCGCGCCCCGCACCACAACGCACCCCCGCCGGACGGCGCACCGCACCCCGCACCACGACCCCCCGCCGGACGGCGCACCGCACCCTGGCGACAACCCGTACCCGGAAACCGGTCCCGGCCGAAGACGAACGCACCCCGCACCACGGCCCCCCGCCGGGAGGCGCACCGCACCGCACAACGGCCCCCCGCCGGGAGGCGATACCGTGGCGCCCGTGATCGAGACCCTTATCTGGATCGTCGTCGCCGTCGTCGCGATCGGCCTCTACCTCAGCTGGACCGCCGGCCGCCTCGACCGCCTCCACGCCCGCATCGACGCCGCCCGCGCCGCCCTCGACGCCCAGTTGCTGCGGCGCGCCTCGGTCACTCAGGAGCTGGCCTCTTCCGGCGTGCTCGATCCCGCCGCGTCGATCGTCCTGTATCAGGCCGCCCACGCCGCCCGGCAGGCCGAGGAGGAGCAACGCGAGGTCGCGGAGAGCGAGTTGAGCCAGGCGCTGCGGGCCGTCTTCGGGGAGGCCGCGCAGGTCGAGGCGGTGCGGGCCGCCCCCGGGGGCGAGGAGGCCGCCGGGGAGCTGGCCGCGGCGGTGCGGCGCGTACCCATGGCGCGGCGGTTCCACAACGACTCCGTACGCGCGGCCCGCGCGCTGCGGCGGCACCGCAAGGTCCGCTGGTTCCGGCTCGCCGGCCACGCGCCGTTTCCGCTCGCGTTCGAGATGGACGACGAGCCGCCGGTCGCGCTGGCCGACCGGCCGGGTTCCTGAGCACGGGAAACGAGCCACCGCCTCCTCATTGGCCCTTGCTGTGGACTGGTTCCGGGGCGTTTTCTGGGGTGTCACTTCCCCATCGTTTTCAGCCAGTGAGGTCGCTCCGTGTCCACCACGCTTCCCACCGTCCCCCAGTCCCCCGAGACCGGCACCGCGCGCGTGAAGCGCGGCATGGCCGAGCAGCTCAAGGGGGGTGTGATCATGGACGTCGTCACCCCGGAGCAGGCGAAGATCGCCGAGGACGCCGGCGCGGTCGCCGTGATGGCGCTGGAGCGGGTGCCCGCCGATATCCGTAAGGACGGCGGCGTCGCCCGGATGTCCGACCCGGACATGATCGAGGGCATCATCGACGCGGTCTCGATCCCGGTGATGGCCAAGTCCCGGATCGGTCACTTCGTGGAGGCCCAGGTCCTGCAGTCGCTCGGTGTGGACTACATCGACGAGTCCGAGGTGCTGACCCCGGCCGACGAGGTCAACCACTCCGACAAGTGGGCGTTCACCACGCCGTTCGTCTGTGGCGCCACCAACCTCGGTGAGGCGCTGCGCCGGATCGGCGAGGGCGCGGCGATGATCCGCTCCAAGGGCGAGGCGGGCACCGGCAATGTCGTCGAGGCCGTCCGGCATCTGCGGCAGATCAAGAACGAGATCGCCAGGCTGCGCGGGTTCGACAACAACGAGCTGTACGCCGCCGCCAAGGAGCTGCGCGCGCCGTACGAGATCGTCAAGGAGGTCGCGGCGCTCGGCAAGCTGCCGGTGGTGCTGTTCTCCGCGGGCGGTGTCGCCACCCCCGCCGACGCCGCGCTGATGCGCCAGCTCGGCGCGGAGGGCGTGTTCGTCGGGTCCGGCATCTTCAAGTCCGGTGACCCGGCCAAGCGCGCCGCGGCGATCGTGAAGGCCACCACCTTCTACGACGACCCGAAGGTCATCGCGGAGGCGTCCCGCAATCTGGGCGAGGCCATGGTCGGCATCAACTGCGACACCCTTCCCGAGGCCGAGCGCTACGCGAACCGTGGCTGGTAACCGGCGATGAACACCCCTGTGATCGGCGTCCTGGCGCTCCAGGGCGACGTCCGGGAACATCTGACGGCCCTGGCGGCGGCGGGAGCCGGGGCCAGGACCGTCAGGCGCCCGGCGGAGCTCGACGGCGTCGAGGGGCTGGTGATCCCGGGCGGCGAGTCCACCACGATGTCCAAGCTCGCCGCGCTCTTCGGCATGCTGGAGCCGCTGCGGGAGCGCGTACGGGCCGGGATGCCCGTATACGGCACCTGCGCCGGGATGATCATGCTCGCCGAGAAGATCCTCGATCCGCGCTCCGGCCAGGAGACGGTGGGCGGGATCGACATGATCGTCCGCCGGAACGCCTTCGGCCGGCAGAACGAGTCCTTCGAGGCGGCGGTCGAGGTCAGCGGTGTCGACGGCGGTCCCGTGGAGGGCGTCTTCATCCGGGCCCCCTGGGTCGAGTCGGTCGGCGCCGAGGTGCGGGTGCTCGCGGAGTACGGGGGCCATGTCGTCGCCGTACGGCAGGGCAACGCCCTCGCGACGTCGTTCCATCCGGAGCTGACGGGCGACCACAGGCTGCACCGGTTCTTCACTGACATGGTGCGCTCCGCACGGTGACCGGATCCCGGTAGGATCGCTGCCGAACGGAGCAGGATGGGTTACGCGAAGGAGACAGGCAGATGTCCGGCCACTCTAAATGGGCTACGACGAAGCACAAGAAGGCCGTGATCGATGCCAAGCGCGGCAAGCTCTTCGCGAAGCTGATCAAGAACATCGAGGTCGCGGCCCGCACCGGCGGTGCCGATGTCGACGGTAACCCGACCCTCTTCGACGCCATCCAGAAGGCGAAGAAGAGCTCGGTGCCGAACAAGAACATCGACTCGGCCGTCAAGCGCGGCGCCGGCCTGGAGGCCGGTGGCGCCGACTACGAGACGATCATGTACGAGGGATACGGCCCGAACGGTGTCGCGGTGCTCATCGAGTGCCTGACCGACAACCGCAACCGCGCCGCCTCCGACGTCCGCGTGGCCATGACCCGTAACGGCGGCTCGATGGCCGACCCGGGCTCCGTCTCGTATCTCTTCAACCGCAAGGGCGTTGTGATCGTCCCCAAGGGCGAGCTGGGCGAGGACGACGTCCTGGGCGCGGTGCTCGACGCGGGCGCCGAGGAGGTCAACGACCTCGGTGAGTCCTTCGAGGTGCTGAGCGAGGCGACCGACCTGGTCGCGGTCCGCAGCGCGCTCCAGGAGGCGGGTATCGACTACGACTCCGCCGACGCCAACTTCGTCCCGACCATGCAGGTCGAGCTGGACGAGGAGGGCGCGCGCAAGATCTTCAAGCTGATCGACGCCCTGGAGGACAGCGACGACGTACAGAACGTCTTCGCCAACTTCGACGTCTCGGACGATGTGATGGAGAAGGTCGACGCCTGACGGTCACGGCTGACACGGCTTCACCTGACGGGCCGACGGGACACGCCATCCCGTCGGCCCGTCGCGTTGTCGGTGACGACCGATACTGTGCTGATCAGCGGGAACATTTGACCGAGGGAGGGGGCGCCATGCGGGTGCTGGGAGTTGACCCCGGGCTGACCCGGTGCGGTGTGGGCGTCGTCGAGGGCGTCGCGGGCCGTCCGCTGGCCATGCTCGGCGTCGGCGTGGTCCGTACGCCCGCGGACGAGGAGACCGGACAGCGGCTGGTCGCCATCGAGCAGGGCATCGACGCCTGGCTGGACGAGCACCGGCCCGAACTCGTCGCGGTGGAGCGGGTGTTCGCCCAGCACAATGTGCGTACGGTCATGGGCACCGCACAGGCCAGCGCGGTCGCCATGCTCTGTGCCTCACGACGCGGCATCCCCGTGGCGCTGCACACCCCCAGCGAGGTCAAGGCGGCCATCACCGGCAGCGGCCGTGCGGACAAGGCCCAGGTCGGCGCGATGGTGACCCGGCTGCTGCGGCTGGACGCCCCGCCGAAGCCGGCCGACGCCGCCGACGCCCTCGCGCTCGCCATCTGCCATATCTGGCGTGCCCCCGCGCTGAACCGGCTCCAGCAGGCACAGGCCGCGGCCCGTGCCTCCCGTATCCCCACCACAGCGTCCGTACGGAAGGTCACGCGATGATCGCCTTCGTCAGCGGCCCGGTCGCCGCCCTCGCCCCGACCACGGCCGTGATCGAGGTCGGCGGCGTCGGCATGGCCGTCCAGTGCACGCCCGGCACGCTCGCCGGGCTGCGCGTTGGCCAGGAGGCGAGGCTCGCCACCTCCCTGGTCGTACGGGAGGACTCCCTGACCCTGTACGGCTTCGCGGACGACGACGAACGCCAGGTCTTCGAGCTGTTGCAGACCGCGAGCGGGGTGGGCCCGCGGCTGGCGCAGGCCATGCTCGCCGTGCACAGCCCGGACGCGCTGCGTATCGCCGTCTCCACGGGCGACGAGAAGGCGCTGACCGCGGTCCCCGGCATCGGCAAGAAGGGCGCCCAGAAGCTGCTGCTCGAACTGAAGGACCGGCTCGGCGAGCCGGTCGGCGCGGCCGGACGGCCGGGCGTCGGCTCCGCCGTGTCCTCCTCCTGGAGCGACCAGCTGCACGCCGCCCTGATCGGTCTCGGCTACGCCACCCGCGAGGCCGACGACGCGGTCGCCCTGGTCACCCCGCAGGCCGAGGCGGCGCTCGCCGAGGGGGCGCAGCCGCCCGTGCCGAGGCTGCTGCGGGCCGCTCTCCAGAGCCTGAACAGAACGCGTTGAGCCGGCGCAGGCTGCTCCTCCGTGCCGTACTCCGAGGCGCCGTCCAGCGACGCGCCCCTTTCCCGAGGTGAAACAGAGTGAACTGGGACGACACCAGCGGCGGGACGCCGCCGGACGACATCGCCGAGCGGCTTGTCGGCTCCTCCGCCGACGGCGAGGACCAGGCCGTCGAGGCGGCGCTGCGGCCCAAGTCGCTGGGTGAGTTCGTGGGCCAGGAGCGCGTCCGCGAGCAGCTCGACCTGGTGCTGAAGGCGGCCCTGGCGCGTGGCGCGACCGCCGACCACGTCCTGCTCTCCGGCGCCCCGGGGCTCGGCAAGACCACCCTCTCCATGATCATCGCGGCCGAGATGAACGCCCCGATCCGGATCACCTCGGGCCCCGCCATCCAGCACGCCGGCGATCTCGCGGCGATCCTCTCCTCGCTCCAGGAGGGCGAGGTGCTCTTCCTGGACGAGATCCACCGGATGTCCCGGCCCGCCGAAGAGATGCTCTACATGGCGATGGAGGACTTCCGGGTCGACGTCATCGTCGGCAAGGGTCCTGGCGCCACCGCCATCCCGCTGGAGCTGCCGCCGTTCACCCTGGTGGGCGCCACCACCCGGGCCGGGCTGCTGCCGCCCCCGCTGCGCGACCGCTTCGGTTTCACGGGCCATATGGAGTTCTACGAGAGCACCGAGCTGGAGCGCGTGATCCACCGCTCCGCCCACCTCCTCGACCTGGAGATCGACGCCGAGGGCGCCGCGGAGATCGCGGGACGCTCGCGGGGCACGCCCCGTATCGCCAACCGGCTGCTGCGCCGCGTACGCGACTACGCGCAGGTCAAGGCGGACGGCGTCATCAACCGCGAGGTGGCGGCCGTGGCCCTCGGGGTCTACGAGGTCGACGCCCGTGGCCTGGACCGGCTCGACCGCGCCGTACTGAAAGCCCTGCTCAAGCTCTTCGGCGGCGGCCCCGTCGGGCTGTCGACCCTGGCGGTGGCCGTGGGGGAGGAGCGTGAGACGGTGGAGGAGGTCGCGGAGCCCTTTCTGGTACGGGAGGGGCTGCTCGCCCGCACTCCGCGCGGCCGGGTCGCCACCCCCGCCGCCTGGGCCCACCTGGGGCTCGTACCCCCTCAGCAGGCCCCCGGCGCAAGCGGACAACAGGGTCTGTTCGGGGCGTGAGGGCAACGACACCCGTACGGTCAGGAACCCCGGTGCGATGCTGGGCGTTGTTCCAACGAAGCGGACTCGCTTAGACTCCGCCGATGCCGCCCTTCCGGGTCGGCATGCCCACCCCCGTATACCAGGCCGCTCGACAGCGCGGTCGTGCGAAGGAAGTTCCCTCCCGTGAGTCTCGTGACCCTCCTCCCCTTCATCGTGCTCATCGGGGCCATGTTCCTGATGACCCGGTCCGCCAAGAAGAAGCAGCAGGCCGCCGCGCAGATGCGCGACGAAATGCAGCCGGGCACCGGCATCCGCACCATCGGGGGCATGTACGCCACCGTCAAGGAGGTGCACGACGACATGGTTCTTCTGGAGGTCGCTCCGGGTGTCCACGCCGTGTACGCCAAGAACGCCATCGGCGCCGTCCTGGACGACGACGAGTACAACCGCATCGTGCACGGCGAGGACGACCTCAAGAGCGACCTCGACGCTCCGGTCGTCCCGGACGACGCCTCCTCGCTGACCGAGACCGACAGCACCCCGGACGACGCCAAGATCGACCTGGGCAAGAAGCCCGAGGCCGACGACGCCGAGCCCAAGGACGGCAAGGCCGACGGCGAGGCCGGCGCGAAGTAGTCCCGACCGTGCCGACGGGCCGCTCCGCGGCCCGTCGCGGCGTAAGGTCGCGCTGGAATTCTGCGGGGGCAGGTCCCCACTACACTTCGTGGCCGCTCCGGCGCACACCCGGCGTGGGGCGGTTGGACAGGGAGAAACGAGAAGGTGGCAGCACCTAATAAGGGCCGCAGGCAAGCGGGGTCCCCAGGCAGGCCAGGGCGCACCCTGGCACTGTTCCTGATTGCCATGGTCGCCCTCACGGGCGGGATGTTCTGGTCCGGTCATGTCACGCCACGCCTGGGAATCGACCTGGCCGGCGGCACGAGCATCACGCTCCAGGCGAAGAACACGCCGGGCAAGCCGAACGCGATCAACAAGACCAACATGGACACCGCCGTCAGCATCATCGAGCGGCGTGTCAATGGTCTTGGTGTTTCGGAGGCCGAGGTCCAGACCCAGGGCAGCAGCAACATCATCGTCAACATCCCCAAGGGGACGAACGAGAAGCAGGCCCGTGATCAGGTCGGCACCACGGCCCAGCTGTACTTCCGGCCGGTACTGACGGTCGCCGCGGGCGGCCCGGCCGCCCCGCAGCCCTCCACCAGCGGCTCCCCGAGCGGTTCGCCGAGCAGCTCTCCGAGCAGCTCCTCCTCTCCCTCCGCGGGCGCTCCGTCGAGCGACACGTCGGCCGGCAGCCCCGATCCGTCGGCGAGCTCCACCGCTCAGGGCCGTGCCGTCACGGACGCCCTGAAGAAGGACACGACGCCCTCTCCGGGCACGTCCTCCTCGGACAAGCCCGGCTCCTCGCCGAGCCCCGACCCCTCCTCCTCGCCCTCCACCGACCCGGCCACGGCCGCGCTGGAGAAGAAGTTCACGGACCTGGACTGCACCGACCAGGCCGCGCGCACCAAGGCCAACCAGGGCGCCGCGCCCAAGGACACGATCGTGGCCTGTGGCACGAACTCCGGCGGCGAGTGGGAGAAGTACATCCTCGGCCCCGCCGAGCTGGAGGGCACGGACGTCGACGACGCCAAGGGCGTTCTCGACCCGCAGCGTGGCATGTGGATCGTCACGATGGACTTCACCAGCGGCGGCACGAAGAAGTTCCAGTCCATCACCGGCAAGCTCTCCCAGCAGCAGCCGCCGATGAACCAGTTCGCCATCGTGCTCGACGGCAATGTCGTCTCGGCGCCCTCGGTGAGCCAGACGCTCGGCGGCAGCGCCGAGATCTCCGGCAGCTTCACCCAGCAGTCCGCCCAGGACCTGGCCAACATCCTGTCGTACGGCGCGCTGCCGCTCTCCTTCCAGGAGCAGAGCGTCACGACGGTCACCGCCGCGCTCGGCGGTGAGCAGCTGGAGGCGGGTCTGATCGCCGGCGCGATCGGCCTCGGACTCGTGGTCATCTACCTGGTCGCCTACTACCGGGGCCTCGCCGGCATCGCCATCGTCAGCCTCGGCGCGTCGGGCGTCATGACGTACACGATCATGTCACTGCTCGGCCCGGGTATCGGCTTCGCGCTGAACCTGCCCGCGGTGTGCGGCGCGATCGTCGCCATCGGTATCACCGCGGACTCGTTCATCGTCTACTTCGAGCGCATCCGCGACGAGATCCGCGAGGGCCGCACGCTCAGGCCCGCCGTCGAACGTGCCTGGCCGCGTGCCCGGCGCACGATCCTGGTCTCCGACTTCGTGTCGTTCCTCGCCGCCGCCGTGCTGTTCCTCGTCACGGTCGGCAAGGTCCAGGGCTTCGCGTTCACTCTCGGTCTGACCACGCTCCTCGACGTGGTCGTGGTGTTCTTCTTCACCAAGCCGGTGATGACGCTCCTGGCCCGCACGAAGTTCTTCGCCAGCGGTCATCCCTGGTCCGGACTGGACCCGAAGCGGCTCGGCGCCAAGCCCCCGCTGCGCCGCTCCCGCCGTGTCAGCGCTCCCACCGACCCGAAGGAGGCGTGAGATGTCGCGACTCGGCGCACTCGGCGCCCGGCTCTACCGCGGCGAAGTCGGCTACGACTTCATCGGGAAGCGCAAGTTCTGGTACGCGCTCTCGATCCTGATCACCATCACGGCCATCGCGGGCGTGGCGGTGCGCGGACTCAACATGGGCATCGAGTTCAAGGGCGGTGCCGTCTTCACCATCCCGAGCACCAGCGTCTCCGTGACGCAGGCCCGGACGGACGCCCAAGAGGCCTCGGGCCACGACGCGATCGTCCAGAAGCTCGGCAACGGCGGCATGCGGATCCAGGTCACCGAACTGGACACCAAGCAGGCCGACGGCGTGCGGACGCAGCTCGCCAAGGACCTGAAGGTCGACGAGGCGAAGATCAACGCCGAACTCGTCGGTCCGAGCTGGGGCGCGACCATCGCCAACAAGGCATGGATGGGCCTGGGGATCTTCATGGTCCTGGTGGTGATCTATCTGGCGATCGCCTTCGAATGGCGCATGGCGGTCGCGGCACTGGTCGCCCTGATCCATGACCTCACCATCACCGTCGGTGTGTACGCGCTGGTCGGCTTCGAGGTCACCCCCGGTACGGTGATCGGTCTGCTCACCATCCTCGGTTACTCCCTCTACGACACCGTCGTCGTCTTCGACAGTCTCAAGGAGGGGTCGAACGGCATCACCAAGCAGACCCGCTGGACCTACAGCGAGGTCGCCAACCGCTCGATCAACAGCACGCTGGTGCGTTCCATCAACACCACCGTGGTCGCGCTGCTGCCGGTCGCCGGTCTGCTCTTCATCGGCGGCGGTTTCCTCGGCGCCGGCATGCTGAACGACATCTCGCTCTCGCTCTTCGTCGGCCTCGCCGCCGGTGCGTACTCCTCGATCTTCATCGCCACACCGCTCGTCGCCGACCTGAAGGAACGCGACCCGCAGATCAAGGCGCTGAAGAAGCGGGTGCTCGCCAAGCGGGCCGCCGCTGCCGCCAAGGGCGAGCCGGCCGACGGCTCCTCGGACAGCGACGACGCCGTCGAGGACGGTCCGGCGGACATGGTTCCCGGAGCGCCGGCGGCCGCGGTGGCCGGTCAGCGCGGCCGGGGCGGGCGTGGCCGTCCGTCGGGTTCGGGGAGGCGCCGGTGACCGACACCAGTACGCGGGAGCTGCTGCTCAGCCGTATCCGTGATGTCGCGGACTACCCCAAGCCGGGCGTGGTCTTCAAGGACATCACACCGCTGCTGGCCGACCCGAAGGCCTTCACGGCGCTGACCGACACGCTCGCGGAGCTGTGCGCGAGGTACGGCGCGACGAAGATCGTCGGCCTGGAGGCGCGCGGCTTCATCCTGGCGGCCCCCGTGGCGGTCCGGGCGGGCGTCGGCTTCATCCCCGTACGCAAGGCGGGCAAGCTCCCCGGCGCGACGCTCTCGCAGGCGTACGAGCTGGAGTACGGCTCCGCGGAGATCGAGGTCCACGCGGAGGACCTGGACCAGGACGACCGGGTCCTCGTCATCGACGACGTGCTGGCCACCGGCGGTACGGCCGAAGCCTCGCTGGAGCTGGTCCGGCGGGCCGGCGCCGAGGTCGTGGGCGTCGCGGTCCTGATGGAGCTGGGTTTCCTGGGCGGCCGGGCCCGGCTGGAGCCCGCCCTGCGCGGGGCCCCGCTGGAGGCTCTGATCACGCTCTGAGCGGCCCTTCGAGGCACACGGACGGGCACCCGGGAACAACCGGGTGCCCGTCCGTCGTTCTGCGGGGTCCGGACGAGGGACCCGGATCCTGGGGCGAGAGGGACGCCCGAGGTCGATACCATGGAACCTCCGGGCCTGACCGGGGGACCTGGATCCGCACGAGGAGCGCTCTTGCCAGAAGAGGTCCAGCCACTGGCCGCCGCAACGCCCGATCACTCCGCTGAGCAGGCCGCGGCGGCATCGGCCGTGTCGCGGCACAAGGCCGCGGTCGCGGCGGAGGAGAAGGCCGCCCGCGCGTCCGCGGAGACCTCGGACGCGCGCCCCGTGGAGGCGCCCCCGGCGCCCGGCCCGGCGCCGCTGCCTCCCGCGCCCCCGGAGCGCCCCTCCACGCCCGTCAGCGCCCCCAAGCCCGGCGCCACGGCCGCGCCGCGCTCCGGCGGGTCCTCCAACCGCGTACGGGCCCGGCTCGCCCGGCTCGGGGTGCAGCGCTCGTCGCCGTACAACCCCGTGCTCGAACCGCTCCTGCGGACCGTGCGGGGCAACGACCCCAAGATCGAGACCGCCACGCTCCGCCAGATCGAGCGCGCCTACCAGGTCGCCGAGCGCTGGCACCGCGGTCAGAAGCGCAAGAGCGGCGACCCGTACATCACCCATCCGCTCGCGGTGACGACGATCCTCGCGGAGCTGGGCATGGACCCGGCCACTCTGATGGCGGGTCTGCTGCACGACACTGTCGAGGACACCGAGTACGGGCTCGACACCCTGCGCCGCGACTTCGGCGACCAGGTCGCGCTGCTCGTCGACGGCGTCACCAAGCTGGACAAGGTCAAGTTCGGCGAGGCGGCGCAGGCCGAGACCGTACGCAAGATGGTCGTCGCCATGGCCAAGGACCCGCGGGTCCTGGTCATCAAGCTCGCCGACCGGCTGCACAACATGCGCACCATGCGCTATCTCAAGCGGGAGAAGCAGGAGAAGAAGGCCCGCGAGACGCTGGAGATCTACGCGCCCCTGGCCCACCGGCTGGGCATGAACACCATCAAGTGGGAACTGGAGGACCTCGCCTTCGCGATCCTCTACCCGAAGATGTACGACGAGATCGTCCGGCTCGTCGCGGAGCGCGCCCCCAAGCGGGACGAGTATCTGGCCATAGTGACCGACGAGGTCCAGTCGGATCTGCGCGCCGCCCGGATCAAGGCCACCGTCACCGGCCGGCCGAAGCACTACTACAGCGTCTACCAGAAGATGATCGTCCGCGGCCGGGACTTCGCCGAGATCTACGACCTGGTGGGCATTCGCGTCCTCGTCGACACCGTCCGTGACTGCTACGCGGCGCTCGGCACCGTCCACGCGCGGTGGAATCCGGTCCCCGGCCGGTTCAAGGACTACATCGCGATGCCCAAGTTCAACATGTACCAGTCGCTGCACACGACGGTCATCGGACCCAACGGCAAGCCCGTCGAGCTCCAGATCCGCACGTTCGACATGCACCGCCGCGCCGAGTACGGCATCGCCGCGCACTGGAAGTACAAGCAGGAGGCCGTCGCGGGCGCCTCCAAGGTACGTACGGACGTGCCCAGGAACGCGGGCAAGGGCGCAGGCCAGGACACCGTCAACGACATGGCGTGGCTGCGCCAGCTGCTGGACTGGCAGAAGGAGACCGAGGACCCCAGCGAGTTCCTGGAGTCGCTCCGCTTCGACCTCTCCCGCAACGAGGTCTTCGTCTTCACGCCCAAGGGCGATGTCATAGCGCTGCCGGCCGGTGCCACCCCCGTCGACTTCGCGTACGCCGTCCACACCGAGGTCGGCCACCGCACCATAGGGGCCCGGGTCAACGGGCGGCTCGTACCGCTCGAATCGACGCTGGACAACGGCGATCTGGTGGAGGTCTTCACCTCCAAGGCGTCCGGGGCCGGCCCCTCGCGCGACTGGCTGGGCTTCGTCAAGTCGCCGCGGGCCAGGAACAAGATCCGCGCCTGGTTCTCCAAGGAGCGCCGCGACGAGGCGATCGAGCAGGGCAAGGACGCCATCGCGCGGGCCATGCGCAAGCAGAACCTGCCGATCCAGCGCATCCTCACCGGCGACTCGCTGGTCACGCTCGCGCACGAGATGCGCTACCCCGACATCTCGTCCCTGTACGCGGCGATCGGCGAGGGCCATGTGGCCGCGCAGGGCGTCGTGCAGAAGCTGGTGCAGGCCCTCGGCGGCGAGGAGGCCGCCAACGAGGACATCGCCGAGAGCGCCCCGCCCTCGCGCGGACGCGGCAAGCGCCGCGCCAACGCCGACCCCGGCGTGGTCGTCAAGGGCGTCGAGGATGTCTGGGTCAAGCTCGCCCGCTGCTGTACGCCGGTGCCGGGCGACCCGATCATCGGCTTCGTCACGCGCGGCAGCGGCGTCTCCGTGCACCGCGCCGACTGCGTCAACGTCGACTCGCTCTCGCAGCAGCCCGAACGGATCCTCGAAGTCGAGTGGGCGCCGACGCAGTCGTCGGTCTTCCTGGTGGCCATCCAGGTCGAGGCGCTGGACCGCTCCCGGCTGCTGTCGGACGTCACGCGCGTCCTGTCCGACCAGCATGTGAACATCCTGTCCGCGGCCGTCCAGACCTCCCGCGACCGGGTCGCCACGTCCCGGTTCACCTTCGAGATGGGCGATCCGAAGCACCTGGGACACGTGCTGAAGGCGGTACGGGGCGTGGAGGGCGTCTACGACGTCTACCGGGTCACCTCGGCGCGCAGGCCGTAACGCGCGGGCCGTCAAGGGCGGCAGGCGACAACGAAGGGGCTCCCCGCATCCGCTGCGGGGAGCCCCTTCGTGTACGTCGCGTATCAGCTGCCCGGCGACGCCGGGGCCGCGCTCAGCCGCCGAACTCCTGGAGACCCTTCAGCGCCTGGTCCAGCAGGGCCTGCCGGCCCTCCAGCTCCTTGGCGAGCTTGTCCGCCTTCGCGTTGTTGCCCGCCGCGCGCGCCGCGTCGATCTGCGTACGCAGCTTGTCGACCGCGCCCTGGAGCTGACCCGTCAGACCCGCGGCGCGCGCCCGCGCCTCCGGGTTCGTCCGGCGCCACTCGTTCTCCTCGGACTCCTGAAGCGCCCGCTCCACCGCGTGCATCCGGCCCTCGACCTTGGGCCGGGCGTCGCGCGGTACGTGGCCGATGGCCTCCCAGCGCTCGTTGAGCGCCCGGAACGCCGCCCTGGCCGCCTTGAGGTCCGTGACCGGCACCAGCCGCTCCGCCTCGACCGCGAGCTCCTCCTTGAGCTTGAGGTTCTCGGTCTGCTCCGCGTCCCGCTCGGCGAAGACCTCGCCGCGCGCCGCGAAGAAGACGTCCTGGGCGCCGCGGAAGCGGTTCCACAGATCGTCCTCGGCCTCGCGCTGGGCGCGGCCCGCCGCCTTCCACTCCGTCATCAGCTCGCGGTAGCGGGCGGCCGTACCGCCCCAGTCGGTGGAGCCGGACAGTGATTCGGCCTCCGCGACCAGCTTCTCCTTGGCCTTACGGGCCTCCTCGCGCTGCGCGTCGAGCGCCGCGAAGTGGGCCTTGCGGCGCTTGGAGAACGCCGAGCGGGCGTGCGAGAAGCGGTGCCACAACTCGTCGTCGGACTTCCGGTCCAGCCTCGGCAGGCCCTTCCAGGTGTCCACCAGCGCCCGCAGCCGCTCACCGGCCGAGCGCCACTGGTCGCTCTGCGCGAGCTCCTCCGCCTCGGTGACCAGCGCCTCCTTGGCATGGCGCGCCTCGTCGGCCTGCTTCGCCCGCTGCGCCTTGCGCTCCTCGCGGCGCGAGTCGACCGTCGCCACCAGCGCGTCGAGCCGCTTGCGCAGCGCTTCGAGATCGCCCACGGCGTGGTGCTCGTCGACCTGGCCGCGCAGATGCTCGATGGCCGTCGTCGCATCCTTCGCGGACAGATCGGTGGTCTTCACCCGCCGTTCGAGGAGGCCGATCTCGACAACCAGGCCCTCGTACTTGCGCTCGAAATAGGCCAGAGCCTCCTCCGGAGAGCCAGCCTGCCACGATCCGACGACCTGTTCGCCCTCGGCCGTACGCACGTACACGGTGCCCGTCTCATCGACGCGGCCCCACGGGTCGCTGCTCACAGCGCCTCCTCCACCTGATGCCTGTGAGGGTGTGGCCCCCGGGCATCATCCACAGTTTCCTGGGACGGGCTGCGCCCGCCCTGCACAACGCCAATCTAGGCGACCGGCCGCCCGGCTGTCCGCACTCAGCACGGCCGAAATTCACAGGGTCACGCCTTGTCGACCGTGCCCTTCTCCACGGTGACGGTCTTCTTGGGCGCGCCATCGCCCGTGCCGCCGTCCACTCCGGCCTTCGCCACGGCTTCCACGGTCTTCAGGCCGGCGTCGTCCATGGTCCCGAACGGCGTGTAGCTGGGCGGGAGTTTGGTGTCCTTGTAGACCAGGAAGAACTGGCTGCCGCCGGTGTGCGGCTGGCCGGTATTGGCCATCGCGACCGTCCCCGCCGGGTACGTGACCGAGCCGTCGGCGCCCGCCTTGCCCAGGGCGGTCAGATTCTCGTCCTCGATCGTGTAGCCGGGACCGCCGGTGCCGTCGCCCTTCGGGTCGCCGCACTGGAGCACGAAGATCCCCTCGGTGGTCAGCCGGTGACACTTCGTGTTGTCGAAGTACTTCTTGTCCGCGAGCGCCTTGAAGGAGTTCACCGTGTGGGGTGTCTTCTTGGCGTCCATGGCGATGGAGATGTCGCCCTGGCTCGTCTTGAGCGCCATCGTGTACGCGGCGTTCTTGTCGATGGTCATCTTCGGCTCGGGCTCGCCGCTCTCGCTCGGCGAGGGCGCGGGGGAGTCGCTCGACTCCGGGGCGGCGGCCTTGTCGCTGCTGTCGCCGCCCGACAGACCGCCCGAGGCGTACGCCGCGGCTCCCGCCAGCACCACCACGGCGAGCACGGACGCGATGATGACATTGCGGCGCTTCGCCTTCTTCCGGGCCTCGGCCCGGCGCTGCTGCTGCCGCTCGAACTTCTCCCGGGCGAGCTGCCGCCGCCGCTGATCGCTGTTGACCACCGGGTCCACTCCTACTCCTCGTATGTGTATTCCTGTCCGGCCTGATCTAGCGCGTACGGTATATGGGTTCGCTGTGGATTGAGGACCGCCGGTAGTCTCTGAACTGCTGCATTCTCCCGACGGACGACATATAAGGACGATCGTGCTCATTGCCGGGTTCCCCGCCGGGGCCTGGGGGACCAATTGCTATCTGGTCGCCCCCGCCGCAGGCGAGGAGTGCGTGATCATCGACCCGGGCCACCAGGCCGCACAGGGCGTCGAGGACGCGGTCCGCAAGCATCGGCTCAAGCCCGTCGCCGTCATCCTGACCCATGGGCATATCGACCATGTCGCCTCGGTCGTCCCCGTGTGCGGAGCACATGACGTCCCGGCGTGGATCCACCCCGCGGACCGCTACATGATGAGCGACCCCGAGAAGGCGCTCGGCCGCTCGATCGGGATGCCGCTGATGGGCGAGCTGACCGTGGGCGAGCCGGACGAGGTCCAGGAACTGACCGACGGCGCCGAACTGACGCTGGCGGGGCTGGAGTTCACCGTCGCGCACGCGCCGGGCCATACCAAGGGGTCGGTGACGTTCGGAACACCCGAGGCGGTCGGCGGCGCGGATATTCCGCCGGTCCTCTTCTCGGGCGATCTGCTCTTCGCCGGCTCCATCGGACGCACCGATATGCCCGGAGGCGACCACGCCGAGATGATCGAGTCCCTGGCACGGGTGTGCCTGCCGCTCGACGACTCGACCGTGGTGCTGTCCGGACACGGCCCCCAGACGACCATCGGCCGCGAGCGCGCCACCAACCCCTATCTCAGGGAGCTGGCCGCCGGCCACGGAAGCGGCCCCACCGCCGCTCCGCGACGAGGAATGTGAAGCACCGATCTTCATGAGCACCTTCCAGGCCCCCAAGGGCACCTACGATCTGATCCCGCCCGCCTCGGCGGTCTATCTCGCGGTGCGCGAGGCCATCTCCGCGCCGCTGAAGAACTCCGGCTACGGCTATATCGAGACGCCCGGTTTCGAGAACGTCGAGCTGTTCGCCCGCGGTGTCGGCGAGTCCACCGACATCGTGTCCAAGGAGATGTACGCCTTCGAGACCAAGGGCGGCGACAAGCTGGCGCTGCGCCCCGAGGGCACCGCCTCCGTACTGCGCGCCGCGCTGGAGGCCAATCTGCACAAGGCCGGGAATCTGCCGGTCAAGCTCTGGTACTCCGGCTCGTACTACCGCTACGAGCGCCCGCAGAAGGGCCGCTACCGCCACTTCTCGCAGGTCGGGGCCGAGGCGATCGGCGCGGAGGACCCCGCTCTCGACGCCGAACTGATCATCCTGGCCGACCAGGCGTACCGCTCACTGGGGCTGCGCGACTTCCGTATCCTGCTCAACTCGCTGGGTGACAAGGAGTGCCGCCCCGTCTACCGCGAGGCGCTCCAGGGCTTCCTGCGCGGGCTCGACCTGGACGAGGACACCCGCCGGCGCATCGAGATCAACCCGCTGCGGGTGCTCGACGACAAGCGCGCCGACGTACAGAAGCAGCTCGTCGGGGCGCCGATGCTGCGCGACTATCTGTGCGACGCGTGCAAGGCGTACCACGAGGAGGTGCGCGAGCTGCTGACGGCCGCCGGGGTGGCGTACGAGGACGACGAGAAGCTCGTACGCGGGCTCGACTACTACACCAGGACCACCTTCGAGTTCGTGCACGACGGGCTCGGCGCGCAGTCCGCGGTGGGCGGTGGCGGCCGTTACGACGGGCTCTCCGAGATGATCGGCGGCCCGGCGCTCCCGTCGGTCGGCTGGGCGCTCGGCGTGGACCGTACGGTGCTGGCGCTGGAGGCCGAGGGGATCCGGCTCGACCTCCCGAACGCCACCAGCGTCTTCGCGGTGCCGCTCGGCGAGGAGGCGCGGCGTCGGCTGTTCGCCGTCGTCACCGAGCTGCGCAGGGCCGGGATCGCCGCGGACTTCTCGTACGGCGCGAAGGGCCTCAAGGGGGCCATGAAGAACGCGAACCGCTCCGGTGCCCGCTACACGATCGTCGCGGGCGAGCGCGATCTCGCGGAGGGGGTCGCTCAGCTCAAGGACATGGAGAGCGGCGAGCAGTCGGCGGTGGCTCTCGATGATCTGGTGACGGAGCTGACACAGCGGCTCGGCTGACCGCGCGGAGACCGTGCGGGGCCTGGACGGAGACCGTCCGGGCCCCGCTTTCCTTATCCCGGGCGAACGGTGGACCCCGGGGCCCGTGCGGCACAATGAGCCTGCCCCCGCGGGTCCCTGAGTGCGGGAACTCCCTGAGTGATGGAACGGCGATGATGACGAGAGCTGTGGTGGACGACGTCTCCTCCTCCGACCGGGAGGAGAAGACGGCTGCGGGCACGGTCGGCGGCGGCCGGGCGTTCGCGCTCCTGCTGGTCATCACGGGCGCGGCGGGCCTGCTGGCGGCCTGGGTGATCACCCTCGACAAGTTCAAGCTGCTGGAGGACCCGAACTTCACCCCCGGGTGCAGCCTCAACCCGGTGGTCTCCTGCGGCAACATCATGAAGAGCGACCAGGCGTCGGTCTTCGGTTTCCCGAACCCGATGCTCGGGCTCGTCACCTACGCCGTGGTGATCTCCATCGGGGTCGGACTGCTCGCCGGGGCGCGCTACCGGCGCTGGTTCTGGCTCGGGCTGAACGCGGGCACCCTCTTCGGCGTCGGATTCTGCACCTGGCTCCAGTACCAGTCGCTCTACAGCATCAACTCGCTCTGCCTGTGGTGCTGCCTGGCCTGGGTCGCCACGATCCTGATGTTCTGGTACGTCACGTCCCACAACATCCGTGAGGGCGTGCTGCCCGCGCCGTCCTGGCTGCGCGGTTTCCTGAGCGAGTTCACCTGGGTGCTGCCGGTGCTGCACATCGGGATCATCGGGATGCTGATCCTGACCCGCTGGTGGGACTTCTGGACCGGCTGAGGACCGTGTCGGCGGCCGGGGATCCCTGACGGGACCGACGGGACCAGCGCTGTCAGTGGTCTGGCATAGGCTTCACGCGTGGAGCCCGACCTCTTTACCGCAGCGGCGGAAGACCGCCAGGAGAAGGACCCGTCCAGCAGCCCCCTGGCCGTCCGGATGCGGCCGCGCGTCCTCGACGAAGTCGTCGGCCAGAGCCATCTGCTGAAGCCCGGATCCCCGCTGCGCAGACTGGTGGGCGAGGGCAACGGCGGCCCGGCCGGTCCTTCGTCCGTGATCCTCTGGGGCCCGCCGGGTACGGGCAAGACGACCCTCGCGTATGTCGTCTCCAAGGCGACCAACAAGCGCTTCGTGGAGCTCTCCGCGATCACCGCGGGCGTCAAGGAGGTCAGGGCCGTCATCGACGGGGCCCGCCGCGCCTCCGGCGGGTTCGGCAAGGAGACCGTCCTCTTCCTCGACGAGATCCACCGCTTCAGCAAGGCCCAGCAGGACTCGCTGCTGCCCGCGGTCGAGAACCGCTGGGTCACGCTCATCGCCGCCACCACCGAGAATCCGTACTTCTCGGTGATCTCCCCGCTGCTCTCCCGCTCCCTGCTGCTCACGCTGGAGCCGCTCACCGACAACGATCTGCGCGGTCTGCTGCGGCGGGCGCTCACGGAGGAGCGCGGCCTCGGCGGCGCGGTCACGCTCCCCGACGACGCCGAGGCGCATCTGCTGCGGATCGCGGGCGGCGACGCCCGGCGCGCGCTGACGGCGCTGGAGGCGGCGGCCGGCGCCGCGATCGACAAGAGTGAGAAGGAGATCAGCCTCCGGACCCTGGAGGAGACCGTCGACCGGGCGGCGGTGGCCTACGACCGTGACGGCGATCAGCACTACGACGTGGCGAGCGCGCTCATCAAGTCCATCCGGGGCTCCGACGTGGACGCGGCGCTGCACTATCTGGCCCGGATGATCGAGGCGGGGGAGGACCCCCGGTTCATCGCCAGACGGCTGATGATCTCGGCGAGCGAGGACATCGGCCTCGCCGACCCCACCGCCCTGCCGATAGCGGTCGCCGCCGCCCAGGCCGTGGCCATGATCGGTTTCCCGGAAGCGGCTCTCACGCTGAGCCACGCCACCATCGCGCTGGCGCTGGCCCCCAAGTCGAACGCGGCCACGACCGCCATCTCCGCCGCCCTGGAGGATGTGAAGAAGGGGCTGGCGGGGCCGGTCCCCGCGCATCTGCGCGACGGCCACTACAAGGGCGCGGCCAAGCTGGGCCATGCCCAGGGCTATATCTATCCGCACGATGTGCCGGGCGGGATCGCGGCCCAGCAGTACGCGCCGGACGAGGTGCGGGGCAGGCGCTACTACGAGCCGACGCGGTACGGCGCGGAGGCGCGGTACGCGGACGTGGTCGACAAGGTGCGCGAGCGGCTGCGCGGCGACGGCGCCGAGCGGTGACGGCGGAGAGCGGTGACGGCGCCGAGCGGTGACGGGGTCTGAGCCGGCTGCCCCGTGAGCCCGTTATCCCGCCGCCGCGTCGAAGAGCGTGTGCATCGCGTACCGCAGCTCGTTGACGTTCCGCACCGGCTCGGGGAAGTCGAAGCGGGCGTCGAAGCACCGCACTCCGGCGAAGCGCACCCGTAGTCCGAATCGGTCGAGCGCGACGGGTACGGCGACGGTCCCCGCGGCGGTCCCGGCCTCCGAGGAGCGCGGCCCGCTCGCCGAGCAGCGCGCGCAGCGACTGGACCTCCGCGCTGTGGGCGGAGTGCAGATGCTGGAGCAGTTCCGCCTCGTGTTCCACCAGCGGATCGGCCGCGGCCGTGGCGAAGTCCTCCGGCTCCACCGGGTCCGCGCCCCAGAGATCGTCCACAGACGCCTCGCCGACCTCCAGGCGCAGCGTCATCCGCCCGGGTCCGGCCCCGCCCGGTGCGCGGGTGAGCCAGCCGGAGAGCCAGGCGCGGCCCCGGATACGGTGGGGTACGGATACGGGCGCGACGTCCGTGATCTCCAGCACCGCGTTCAGCTCGTCGTGCTGCGCGTGGGCCGCGGCGCGTACGGCGGGGGAGTCGGCGGGGAACGCGAGGAACACCTCACCGTCCGGTCCGACGCTCCGCGCGTCGGGCATCAGCTGGTAGGGCTTGGCACCGTCCAGGCCCGGAATGATCAGTACTGCCGAGCATGTACTCTGTACGAGAGTTCGTGTGCGCTCGGCTGCTGACGGCATCCGATCGATTTCAAGCCCGCTGGGACGCGGCTGACCATGAGCTGATCGGACCTCCGTCGATTCGTCGCTCTGTGCGCCGAGGCTGTCTGTGATGCGCGTGGTGTTCCCAGGGCGAGACATGCGATCTCCTTAAGTAAGGTGAGCCTAACCTAACCTACAACGGAGGTCTGGAGAACGTGCCTAACCAGTCGCGTCCCAAGGTCAAGAAGTCACGCGCGCTCGGTATCGCGCTGACGCCGAAGGCTGTCAAGTACTTCGAGGCCCGTCCCTACCCGCCGGGCGAGCACGGCCGTGGACGCAAGCAGAACAGTGACTACAAGGTCCGTCTGCTGGAGAAGCAGCGCCTGCGCGCTCAGTACGACATCAGCGAGCGCCAGATGGCCCGCGCCTACGACCGCGCCCGCAAGGCCGAGGGCAAGACGGGCGAGGCCCTGGTCGTCGAGCTGGAGCGCCGCCTCGACGCCCTGGTCCTGCGGTCGGGCATTGCCCGCACCATCTACCAGGCCCGCCAGATGGTCGTCCACGGCCACATCGAGGTCAACGGTGGCAAGGTCGACAAGCCGTCGTTCCGCGTCCGTCCCGACGACGTCGTGATGGTCCGCGAGCGCAGCCGCGACAAGGTCCCCTTCCAGGTCGCGCGCGAGGGCGGCTACGACACGGACGGCGAGACCCCGCGCTACCTGCAGGTCAACCTGAAGGCCCTGGCGTTCCGCCTGGACCGTGACCCGCAGCGCAAGGAGATCCCGGTCATCTGTGACGAGCAGCTGGTCGTCGAGTACTACGCCCGCTGATGTGGAGCGCCCGCTGACGCGGGCGTGAGCAGAGGGCGTTTCAGCCCGCCGCTTCCCCGCCTCGTACGGTGGGGGAGCCGGCGGGCTTCCGCGTCTTCCGGGCCGGCCGGGACGCCTCCGGCTGCTGGTGCGGCACCGCGGCGGCCGGTCTGCGCTCGGCGAGCGCCCGCGCCACGGCCGCGCTCGTCGACAGCCCGAGCCCCTCGTCCTCGTACGCCGCGTACCGCTCCGTGCCGAGCGCCTCGTTCGCGCGCCGTTCGCACAGCGCGCGCGGCGCACCGAAGAAACCGGAGCCGAACAGCGGCGGCCCGACCGACTCCCACAGCCGGCTCGCGGCGCCCTGGAGCACCGCGGCCTCCGCGTGATCGCCCTCGCTCGCCGTCACCAGCGCCATCAGCTCGACGGCCAGCACCAGCCCCACCAGATCGTTGAACCCATGGTGGATGGTGATCGACTCCGCGACCAGCGCCCGGGCCTCGGCGTGCGCGTCGCGCGTCCAGGCCGCGTAGGCCAGCACATACAGCGCGTACGCCCTGGTCCAGCGCTCGCCGCTGTCCTCGCAGATCTCGCGGACCTCCTCGCACAGGGCGACGGCGGCCTCCAGATCGCCCTGGAAGACCAGGGTCATGGCCAGCTCGACCTGGGCCATCAGCACATTGCTGTTCAGCTCGCCGAGATCCCGGTACATGTCGAGCGCCGAGCGCAGCAGCCGCTCGGCGCGCGGCATGTCGTCGGTGAGCAGCGCCTGACAGCCCAGCCGGTGCACGGCATACGCGCGCGCCGGCGCGTTGCCGGTACGCGCGGCCTCCTCCCGGCACTCGTGCAGGGCGCCCATCGCGGCCGTGCTGTCCCCCTGGAGTACGGCGACATAGCCGAGCACCCACAGGGCCTTGAGCCGTGACTCGTCATACGGGGTGTCCAGCGCGAGGGCCCGGCCCAGCCAGTGCCGCCCCTCGGTCAGCCGGCCGCATCCCGCCCAGTAGAACCAGAGCGTGCCCGCCAGATGCTGGCCCAGATGGGCTTCTTCGGGACTCTCCAGACACAGTTCGAGCGCGGCGCGCAGATTGGGCAGCGCGCTCTCCGTACCGGCCGCCACCTCGGCCTGGCGCGGGCTGAACCAGTCCAGCTCGTACCAGGTCGCCAGCCCCATGTACCAGTCGCGGTGCCGGCGTCGCATCCGCTCCGTGTCCTCCAGCGCCTCCAGCCACTCGGCGCCGTACGCCCTGACGGTGTCGAGCATCCGGTAGCGCGTCCCCGCCGGGGTCTCCTCGCGGACGACGAGCGACTGCGAGATCAGCTCGGCGAGCACGTCCAGGACTTCCTCGTCCGGCAGTTCGGGTCCGCCGCACACATACTCGGCGGCTTCCAGGTCGAACGGTCCGGCGAAGACCGACAGCCGCGCCCACAGCAGCCGTTCGGCCGGGGTGCACAGCTCATGGCTCCAGCCGATCGCGGTCCTGAGCGTCTGATGGCGCGGCGGCGCGCCCCGTCTGCCGTCGGTGAGCACCCGGAAGCGGTCCCCGACGCGGTCGAGGATCTGCTCGACGGAGAGGACATGGAGCCGTCCGGCCGCCAGCTCCAGCGCGAGCGGGATCCCGTCGAGGCGGCGGCACAGTTCCTGTACGGCGGCGGACCGGGCGTCGGCGGAGGGTACGGGCGGGCCGGGCGATACGGCGGCGGCCCGTTCGGCGAAGAGGCGTACCGCGTCCGTCTCCGTCATCGGGGCGAGCGAGAAGACCAGCTCACCGTCCACCCTGAGCGGTCGCCTGCCGACGGCGAGTACCCGCAACTCCGGTGCCCGGCGCAGCAGTTCCCGTACCATCACGGCGCAGGCGTCGACGAGCTGCTCGAATCCGTCGATCACCAGCAGGAGTTGGCGCGTGGCGAGCCGGCCGGTGAGCACCTGACGCGTGGGCCTGCCGCTGTGGTCCGTCAGTCCGAGCGCCTCCACCAGCGCGTGTTCGAGCAGTTCGGGGTCGCGGAGCGCGGAGAGTTCGGCGAGCCAGATGCCATCGCAGTAGCGTTTCTTCAGGGCCTCCACGGCTTTCAGGGCCAGCCGGGTCTTGCCGACTCCGCCCACCCCCACCACCGTGACCAGCCGGGATTCCCCGAGCTGCCGCGTCAGCGCGGCCAGCTCGTCGTCGCGCCCCACGAAGCGGTTCAGCTCGGCGGGGAGATTGCCCGGAGCCGGGGCGGGTACGGCCGGCGGAGGGCCGGAGCGAAAGGGGCGTCGCATGGGACACGCAGAGTACTCAACCCGCCGCACTCCGTACAATCTCTCCCGCCGAACGCCACCCGGCCCCCGGCCGGACAGGAGCTAATCCGGTACGGGACGCCACCCCCGGCGCGATAGGGTCGGAGGACGACTTTCCAGTCGCTTTCCAGATGACCGTCGACGATCAGGGAGCGGTGCGGCGTGACCGGTGGAGAGGTTGCCGGGATCCTGGTGGCCGTGTTCTGGGCCATTCTGGTCTCCTTCCTGGCCGTGGTGCTGGTGAGGCTGGCCCAGACGCTCAGGGCGACCACCAGACTGGTGGCGGAGGTGACCGAACAGGCCGTGCCGCTGCTGGCGGACGCGTCGGCGACGGTCCGTTCCGCACAGACCCAGCTCGACCGGGTGGACGCCATCGCGACGGACGTCCAGGAAGTCACCTCCAATGCCTCGGCGCTCTCCACGACGGTCGCCTCGACCTTCGGCGGACCACTGGTCAAGGTCGCGGCGTTCGGCTACGGCGTACGCCAGGCGCTCGGGCGGCGAGGAGCGCAGGACGCCGGTACGGCGCCCGAGCCGGCCGTCCGGCGCACGGTCATCGCCGGGCGTACGCTGCCGTCCGCCCGGCGCAGGAAGAAGAAGGGCTGACGCAGCGATGTTCCGCCGTACGTTCTGGTTCACCGCGGGCGCGGCCGCCGGCGTCTGGGCCACCACCAAGGTCCACCGCAAGCTCAAGCAGCTGACCCCGGAGAGCCTCGCCGCCCAGGCCGCGAACAAGGCGATCGACGCCGGGCACAAAGTCAGGGAATTCGCCGTTGACGTGAGGACGGGGATGGTACGGCGCGAGGCGGAGCTCGGCGAGGCGCTCGGCCTCGAAGCGCCCGTCGATCCCGCGCTTCCCGCCCCCCGGCGCCTCGCCGCCATCGAGTACACCGAACAGCCCCGGACCGCGTACTCCGCCCACCCGCAGAACCACCACCCGCGTCACTACAACCCGCACAACCGGAATGAGGACCACTGATGGAGTCGGCTGAAATTCGTCGCCGCTGGCTGAGCTTCTTCGAGGAGCGCGGTCACACCGTCGTCCCTTCGGCGTCGCTCATCGCGGACGACCCGACTCTGCTGCTGGTCCCGGCGGGCATGGTGCCCTTCAAGCCGTACTTCCTCGGCGAGGTCAAGCCTCCGCACCGGCGCGCCACCAGCGTGCAGAAGTGCGTGCGCACACCGGACATCGAAGAGGTAGGCAAGACCACCCGGCACGGCACGTTCTTCCAGATGTGCGGCAACTTCTCGTTCGGCGACTACTTCAAGGAAGGCGCCATCACCTACGCCTGGGAGCTGCTGACCAGCTCCGTGGCGGACGGCGGTTACGGGCTCGACCCGGAGCGTCTGTGGATCACCGTCTACCTCGACGACGACGAGGCCGAGCAGATCTGGCGCGAGAAGATCGGCGTGCCGGCCGAGCGCATCCAGCGGCTGGGCAAGAAGGACAACTACTGGTCGATGGGCGTGCCGGGTCCCTGCGGCCCCTGCTCGGAGATCAACTACGACCGCGGTCCGGAGTTCGGCGTCGAGGGCGGCCCCGCCGTCAACGACGAGCGCTATGTGGAGATCTGGAACCTGGTCTTCATGGAGTTCGAGCGCGGTGAGGGCACCGGCAAGGAGGACTTCGAGATCCTCGGCGAGCTGCCGTCCAAGAACATCGACACCGGTCTCGGCCTCGAACGTCTCGCCATGATCCTCCAGGGCGTACAGAACATGTACGAGACCGACACCCTGCGCGTCGTCATGGACAAGGCCACCGAGCTGACCGGCGTGCGCTACGGCGCCGACCGCGGTTCGGACGTCTCCCTGCGCGTGGTGGCCGACCACATCCGTACGTCCGCCATGCTCATCGGCGACGGTGTCACCCCCGGCAACGAGGGCCGTGGTTATGTGCTGCGCCGCATCATGCGCCGCGCCATCCGCAATATGCGGCTCCTCGGCGCCACTCAGCCGGTCGTCGCCGATCTGATCGACGTGGTCATCAAGACCATGGGCGAGCAGTACCCGGAGCTGGAGACCGACCGCAAGCGCATCGAGACCGTGGCCCTCGCCGAGGAGGCCGCCTTCCTCAAGGCCCTCAAGGGCGGCACGAACATCCTCGACACCGCCGTCACCGAGACCAAGTCCGCCGGCGGTCAGGTCCTCTCCGGCGACAAGGCGTTCCTGCTCCACGACACCTGGGGCTTCCCGATCGACCTCACCCTGGAGATGGCCGCCGAACAGGGCCTCTCCGTGGACGAGGCCGGCTTCCGGCGGCTGATGAAGGAGCAGCGGGAGCGGGCCAAGGCCGACGCCAAGGCCAAGAAGTCCGGCCACGCCGACCTCTCCGCCTACCGCGCCGTCGCCGACAACAGCGGCTCCACCGAGTTCACCGGCTACACCTCCACCGCGGGCGAGTCGACCATTGTCGGCCTCCTCGTCGACGGGGTGCCGTCGCCCGCCGCCACCGAGGGCGACGACGTCGAGATCGTCCTCGACCGCACGCCCTTCTACGCCGAGGGCGGTGGCCAGCTCGCCGACCAGGGCCGGATCAAGCTCGACAGCGGCGCCGTCATCCAGGTCCGCGATGTCCAGCAGCCGGTCCCCGGGGTCTCCGTGCACAAGGGATCCGTGCAGGTCGGCGAGGTGACCGTGGGCTCCTCGGCCTACGCCGCCATCGACATCAACCGCCGCCGCGCCATCGCCCGCGCCCACAGCGCCACGCACCTCACGCACCAGGCGCTGCGTGACGCCCTCGGTCCCACGGCCGCCCAGGCCGGCTCGGAGAACTCGCCGGGCCGCTTCCGCTTCGACTTCGGCTCGCCCGCCGCCGTACCCGGCACGGTCCTGCTCGACGTCGAGCAGAAGATCAATGAGGTCCTGGCCCGCGAGCTGGATGTGCAGGCCGAGGTCATGTCGATCGACGAGGCCAAGAAGCAGGGCGCCATCGCCGAGTTCGGCGAGAAGTACGGCGAGCGGGTCCGCGTCGTCACCATCGGCGACTTCTCCAAGGAGCTCTGCGGCGGTACGCATGTCCACAACACCGCCCAGCTCGGTCTGGTGAAGCTGCTCGGCGAGTCGTCCATCGGCTCCGGGGTGCGGCGTATCGAGGCGCTGGTCGGCGTGGACGCCTACAACTTCCTGGCCAAGGAGCACACCGTCGTCGCCCAGCTCCAGGAGCTGGTCAAGGGCCGTTCCGAGGAGCTGCCCGAGAAGATCTCCGGCATGCTCGCCAAGCTGAAGGACGCCGAGAAGGAGATCGAGAAGTTCCGCGCGGAGAAGGTGCTCGCCGCCGCCGCCGGGCTCGCCGGGAGCGCCAAGGACGTACGGGGCACGGCGCTGGTCACCGGACAGGTCCCGGACGGCACCTCGGCCGACGATCTGCGCAAGCTGGTCCTCGACGTCCGGAGCCGCGTCCAGGGTGACCGGCCGGTCGTCGTGGCCCTGTTCACCACGGCCAACGGGCGCCCGCTGACGGTCATCGCCACCAACGAGGCCGCCCGTGGGCGCGGTCTCAAGGCCGGTGACCTGGTCCGTACCGCCGCCAAGACCCTCGGCGGCGGCGGTGGCGGCAAGCCGGACGTCGCCCAGGGCGGCGGCCAGAACCCGGACGCCATCGGGGACGCCGTCGCCGCTGTGGAACGCCTCGTCGCCGAAACGGCCTGACGCCGTATGCGACGCGGACGCCGGCTAGCGATCGATGTCGGGGACGCCCGCATCGGGGTCGCCTCGTGCGACCCCGACGGGATCCTCGCCACGCCGGTGGAGACCGTGCCGGGACGCGACGTCCCGGCCGCCCACCGGCGGCTGCGCCAGATCGTCGAGGAGTACGAACCGATCGAGGTGCTGATCGGGCTCCCGCGCTCCCTCAACGGGGGCGAGGGACCGGCCGCGGCGAAGGTACGTACGTTCGCCGAGGAGATGGCGCGCTCCATCGCGCCGCTGCCCGTACGACTGGTCGATGAGCGGATGAGCACAGTGACGGCCAGTCAGGGATTGCGGGCCTCCGGCGTGAAAGCGAAGAAGGGCCGCTCCGTGATCGACCAAGTGGCGGCGGTCGTCATCCTCCAGAGCGCGCTTGAGGCCGAACGGGTATCAGGTAATCCTCCCGGCGAGGGCGTCGAAGTGGTCATCTGATCGCGATACGGTAACGTTCCGCGCGATGCGGCAGTGTTCGAACAGCTGCCGCACAGCAAAGAGGAGAAACGGACGCGGCGCCACAGCGCTCAGCGGCTATCGCCTCGCGGCTCTAGGGGATCGATGACTGACTATGGCCGGGGCCCCGGCTCCGAACCGTGGCACCCCGAGGACCCCTTGTACGGGGACCAGGGGTGGGCGGCACAGCAGGCCACCGACGGCAGCGCTCCCTATGCCGGGCAGGCCCAGCAGCAGTACGCGCAGCGGCCGCACCCGCAGGGGCAGGCCCAGTACGGGGGCGGTCAGGACCCGTACCAGCAGCAGTACCACCCGCAGCAGGGTGGGCAGCCGCACTACGAGGCGCAGCAGCCGCGGTACGACGGGCAGCAGTACCACAACCCCCAGTACGGCGATCCGCAGCAGGCGCACCAGACCCAGCAGTACGGCGGTCAGCAGCAGCACCCTCATCAGCAACAGCATCCCCAGGCGCAGCAGCAGGCGCGGCAGGCCCATCAGCAGCATCCGCAGCCGCAGTACAACGACCCTCAGTACAACGGCAGTTGGGACAACGGCCAGCAGGCCACCATGCCGTACGGCGGACAGCCCGGTACGTCCTACGACGCCCAGCAGCCCGCCGGCTACGGCGACAACCAGGATTACTACGCCACCCCCGACGCGTATCCGCCGCCACAGCCGCCCGCTCAGCGACGCGCCGAGCCGGAGCCCGCGCCCGAACAGGGGGACGGCTGGGAGGACGAGCAGCAGAAGGAGACCCACCCCTTCTTCACCGGTGACGGCGATGGCGACGACGAGGGCGCCGAGCCGGGCGAGGGCCGCCGGGGCGGCGGCCGGGACCGTCGCGGCAAGACGAAGAAGAAGGGCCGCAACGGCGTCGCCTGCATGGTCGTGGCCGTGGTGCTGGTCGGCGGTGTCGGTGGCGTCGGCTATGTCGGATACCAGTACTGGCAGACGAAATTCGGTCCTCCGCCTGACTACGTCGGCACCGGATCGGGCACGGTCGAGGTGGAGATCCCGCAGGGCGCGGGCGGTTATGAGATCGCCGCACTCCTGGTGAAGAAAGGCGTGGTGAAGAGCCAGCGCGCCTTTGTCTCCGCGCAGCAGGCGAATCCCAAGGGCAATACCATCCAGGCGGGCGTCTACCGGCTGAGCAAGAAAATGTCCGCGGCGAACGCCGTGAAGACCATGCTGAGCCCGAGCAGCCGTAACGCGCTGGTCATTCCCGAGGGCCGGCGCAATGTCTGGGTCTACGAGGAGATCGACAAGCGGCTCGACCTCAAGAAGGGCGAGACCGCCGCTGTCGCGAAGGCCGAGGCGAAGAATCTCGGTCTGCCGGCCTGGGCGAATGACAACAAGGACATCAAGGACCCGCTGGAGGGTTTCCTCTTCCCCGCGAGCTATCCGGTCGCCAAGGGCATGAAGCCCGAGGCAGTGCTCAAGAAGATGGTCGCCCGCGCCAACGCCGAATACGGCAAGCAGGACCTCAAGGCCGAGGCCGCGAAGCTCGGACTGAAATCACCGCTCCAATTGATCACGGTCGCGAGCCTCGTGCAGGCGGAGGGCAAGTACAAGCACGACTTCGACAAGGTCTCGCGAGTCGTCTACAACCGCCTTCAGCCGGAGAACACGGAGACGGTCGGACGCCTTGAATTCGACTCCACGATCAACTACATCAAGAGCCAGAGCAGACTGGATATTGGTGCGGTCGACAATCTCCGTAAGATCAAGGACCCGTACAACACGTACGACATCAAGGGTCTGCCCCCGGGGCCGATCGGGAATCCGGGTGCCGACGCCCTGAATTCGGCGATCAACCCGGCGGACGGTCCTTGGTACTACTTCGTCTCGGTGACCTCGGACAAGACGCTCTTCGCCGTCACGAATGAGGAGCACGAGGAGAACCGTCAGCAGTACGAGAAGGAAAGCAAGAAACCGTGACCCGATGTCGGCGGGCGGCGGTCCTCGGATCGCCCATCGCCCACTCCCTGTCCCCGGTGCTGCATCGCGCCGCGTACGACGCGCTGGGCCTGGACGGCTGGTCGTACGACCGGTTCGAGGTCGGAGAGGCTGGGCTGCCCGAATTCTTCGAGACGCTGCGGGACGATCCGTCCTGGGCCGGTCTCTCGCTGACCATGCCGCTCAAGCGGGCCGTCATCCCGCTGCTGGACGAGATCACCGGTACCGCCGCCTCCGTGGAGGCGGTCAACACCGTCGTCTTCGGCGACGACGGCCGGCGTACCGGCGACAACACCGATATCCCCGGCATGATCGCCGCGCTGCGTGAGCGCGGTGTGGAGAAGGTGGAGTCCGCGGCGATCCTCGGCGCGGGCGCGACCGCCTCGTCCGCCGTCGCGGCGCTCGCCCTGATCTGTACGGGCCCGGTCACCGCGTACGTACGCAGCGAGACCCGCGCGGCCGAGATGCGCGGCTGGGCCGAGCGGCTCGCGGTCGACGTCCGGATCGCCGACTGGGCGGAGGCGGACCGGGCTCTGCGCGCCCCTCTGGTGATCGCCACCACCCCGGCCGGTGCCACCGACGAGCTGACCGCGGCCGTTCCCGCCGGGGCCGGGACACTCTTCGACGTGCTGTACGAGCCCTGGCCGACCCCGTTGGCGGCGGCCTGGGCGGAGCGCGACGGGGCGGTCATCAGCGGGCTCGATCTGCTGGTGCACCAGGCGGTGCTCCAGGTGGAGCTGATGACGGGCCGCTCGCCCGCCCCGCTCGCCGTCATGCGGGCGGCGGGGACCGCCGCGATCGGCGGGAACGCGGACGCCGCCGGCTCGTCCGCGTCGCCGTCCGCGTTGCCGTCCTCGTCGCCGTCCTCGTCCTCGTCTTCGTTCTCGTCCTGACGGCGGCGTCGGGCTCCGCCTCGCGCGTCCTCGTCGCGCGTCTTTGTCCGCGTATCGGACCGTGTCGGCGGTCGGACTCCCGGCCGTGGGAGGATCGGACATGGCGGGCCAGGGCCGCGCACCGGTCGCGCCACTAGCAGTCGAGGGCGCGAGCATGAGGAGCACCGTTGAGCAGGTTGCGCTGGCTGACCGCGGGGGAGTCCCACGGCCCCGCACTCGTGGCGACGCTGGAGGGACTTCCCGCCGGTGTGCCCATCACCACGGAGATGGTGGCGGACCACCTGGCCCGGCGGCGCCTCGGCTATGGGCGCGGTGCCCGGATGAAGTTCGAGCGCGACGAGGTCACGTTCCTCGGCGGTGTACGGCACGGTCTGACCATGGGATCGCCCGTCGCGATCATGGTGGGCAATACCGAGTGGCCCAAGTGGGAACAGGTCATGGCGGCCGATCCGGTCGACCCCGACGTGCTGGCGGGACTCGCCCGTAACGAGCCGCTGACCCGCCCGCGGCCCGGCCACGCCGATCTCGCCGGGATGCAGAAGTACGGCTTCGACGAGGCCCGGCCGGTCCTGGAGCGGGCCAGCGCGCGGGAGACCGCCGCGCGGGTCGCGCTCGGCGCGGTGGCCCGTTCGTATCTGAAGGAGACGGCCGGGATCGAGATCGTGTCCCATGTCGTCGAGCTGGCCACGGCCAAGGCTCCGTACGGTGTGTACCCGGTCCCGTCCGATGTGGCGAAGCTGGACGCGGACCCGGTGCGCTGCCTCGACGCGGACGCGAGCGAGGCGATGGTCGCGGAGATCGACCAGGCCCACAAGGACGGCGACACCCTCGGCGGAGTGGTCGAGGTACTGGCGTACGGGGTGCCCGTCGGGCTCGGCTCGCACGTGCACTGGGACCGCAGGCTCGACGCGCGGCTCGCCGCCGCCCTGATGGGCATTCAGGCGATCAAGGGCGTCGAGGTCGGCGACGGCTTCGACCTGGCGCGGGTGCCGGGCTCGCAGGCGCACGACGAGATCGTGGCGACCGACGACGGCATCAGGCGTGCGTCCGGCCGCTCCGGCGGCACCGAGGGCGGGCTGACGACCGGTGAACTGCTGCGGGTGCGGGCCGCGATGAAGCCCATCGCGACCGTGCCGCGCGCGCTGGCCACCGTCGATGTGGTCACCGGCGAGGCCACGAAGGCGCACCACCAGCGCTCCGACGTGTGTGCCGTGCCGGCCGCCGGCATCGTCACCGAGGCCATGGTCGCGCTGACCCTCGCGGACGCGGTCGCCGAGAAGTTCGGCGGCGACAGCGTGCCCGAGACGCGGCGCAATGTCCGCTCGTACCTCGACAATCTGCGGTTCCGGTGAGCGGGCCGGATCCGGTGGAGAAGGCAGATCCGGTGAAGGGCACAGAGGGCACAGAGGGGACGGAGCGGGTGAGCGCACCGGTCATCGTGCTGGTCGGGCCGATGGGGGTCGGTAAGTCGACCGTCGGCGAGCTGCTCGCCGAACGTCTGGGCACCGGCTTCCGCGACAGTGACGCCGATATCGTCGCAGGCCAGGGGCGGTCGATCGCGGACATCTTCGTGGACGAGGGTGAGCCGCGCTTCCGCGAGCTGGAGCGCGAGGCGGTGCGGCGGGCGGTCGCCGAGCACCGGGGCGTACTGGCCCTCGGCGGCGGCGCCGTCCTGGATCCCGCCACGCGCGCGCTGCTCGCCGGGCTCCCCGTCGTCTATCTCTCGATGGAGGTCGGCGAGGCCGTCAAGCGGGTCGGGCTGAACATCGCCCGCCCGCTGCTGGCCGTCAACCCCCGCCAGCAGTGGAAGACGCTGATGGAGGCACGCCGCCATCACTACACGGATGTGGCCCGGGTGGTGGTCCCGACCGACGACCGCACCCCCGAAGAGGTCGCCGAGGCCGTCCTCGACGCGCTGGAGCTCAAGCACCTCCCGGCAGAAGAACTCCGGACCCCCGGCAAGGAGAACCCCGCATGACGGACCAGACAGTCACCCGTATCCAGGTCGGCGGCACCGCCGGGCACGACCCGTACGAGGTGCTGGTCGGCCGGCAGCTGCTGGGGGAACTGCCCGCGCTCGTCGGCCCGAAGGCCAAGCGGGTCGCGGTCCTGCACCCGGAGGCGCTGGAGGGTACGGGCGAGGCGCTGCGCCAGGATCTCGCGGACCAGGGGTACGAGGCCGTCGCGATCCAGGTGCCCAACGCGGAGGAGGCCAAGACCGCCGAGGTAGCGGCGTACTGCTGGAAGGCGCTCGGACAGACCGGCTTCACGCGTACCGATGTGATCGTCGGGGTCGGCGGCGGAGCCACCACCGACCTGGCCGGATTCGTCGCCGCGACCTGGCTGCGCGGGGTGCGCTGGATCGCCGTACCGACGACCGTGCTCGCCATGGTCGACGCGGCCGTGGGCGGCAAGACCGGTATCAACACCGCCGAGGGCAAGAACCTCGTCGGCGCCTTCCATCCGCCCGCCGGGGTGCTCTGCGACCTCGCCGCGCTGGACTCGCTGGGCGTCCACGACTACGTCAGCGGTATGGCCGAGATCATCAAGGCGGGCTTCATCGCGGACCCGGCCATCCTCGATCTCGTCGAGGCCGACCCCGAGGGCGCGCGTACGCCCTCCGGCCCGCACACCGCCGAGCTGATCGAGCGCTCGATCCGGGTCAAGGCCGAGGTCGTCTCCAACGACCTCAAGGAGTCCGGGCTGCGCGAGATCCTGAACTACGGCCACACCCTCGCCCACGCGATCGAGAAGAACGAGCGCTACAAGTGGCGGCACGGCGCCGCCGTCTCCGTCGGCATGGTCTTCGCCGCGGAGCTGGGCCGGCTCGCGGGCCGGCTGGACGACGCGACCGCGGACCGGCACCGCTCCGTGCTGGAGTCCGTCGGCCTGCCGCTGACCTACCGCGGTGACCAGTGGCCCAGGCTGCTGGAGACGATGAAGGTCGACAAGAAGTCCCGAGGCAATCTGCTGCGCTTCATCGTGCTGGACGGGCTCGCCAAGCCGACCGTCCTGGAGGGCCCGGACCCGGCGGTACTGCTCGCCGCGTACGGGGAGGTGTCGGCGTGACCCGGCGGGTCCTCGTCCTCAACGGCCCCAACCTCGGCCGGCTCGGCTCGCGCGAGCCCGATGTCTACGGCGCGACCTCGTACGCGGGTCTCGTGGACGCGTGCCGTGAGCTGGGCAAGGAGCTCGGCTTCGAGGTGGACGTCCGTGAGACGAACGACGAGGGGGAGATGATCCGCTGGCTGCACGAGGCCGCGGACGGTTCGATTCCGGTCGTTCTCAACCCCGGTGCGTTCACGCACTACTCGTACGGAATGCGGGACGCGGCGGCTCAGCGCACCGCGCCGCTCATCGAGGTGCATATCTCGAATCCGTACGCACGGGAGGAATTCCGCCATACGTCGGTGGTCGCGGCCATCGCCAGCGGTACGGTCGCGGGCTTCGGCATCGGGTCGTACCGGCTCGCCCTGCGGGCGCTCGCGGAGGAAGTGTCCGGCTGACCGGGCACTGTTGCCGCACCCCGGCCGTTGCCAGTGTGGCGGCGGGGGGCGGTACCGTTCGGTAGCGCGCGGCCGACAGGGCAGGGAGTCGCCGACCAGCGCAGTCGCACGAGACGGAGTGGCACCGGATGCAGCACTCAGCGGGGGCTCCGTTGCCGCCTCCCCAGGGACCGGGGTACGGATCCGGCGGATGGGCGCACCAGGGGCCGGGGCAACCGCCTGTGCCCCCTCAGCCTCCGGGGCCGCACCATGTGCCCGCGCAGCCTCAGCCGCCCGGCCCGCACCAGCCTCCCGGCCCGCGTCCGGCGCACGCGCCGCACGGCGCGCCCGTACCGCCGCAGGGGCCGCCCGCCGGGCCGCCCGCCGCGGACTCCACCGGTCATATCCAGCTGCCGCCCGGTGGCCCGGTGCCCGTACCCGCCATGCCACCCGCCCCCGACGGCGGCACCGGCGCGGCGACCCTCGCCGTTCTGCTGATCGGCCCGGCCGGCGCGGGCAAGACGACCGTGGCCAGGCACTGGGCGATGAGCCGCCGCGTGCCCACCGCGCACATCAGCCTCGATGACGTCCGCGAATGGGTCTGCTCCGGCTTCGCGGATCCGCAGTCCGGCTGGAACGACCACTCCGAGGCGCAGTACCGGCTGGCCCGCCGCACCTGCGGCTTCGCCGCGCGCAACTTCCTCGCCAACGGCATCTCCTGCATCCTCGACGACGCGGTCTTCCCCGACCGGCCGGTCGTCGGTCTCGGCGGCTGGAAGCGCCATGTGGGCCCCGGCCTGCTGCCGGTGGTCCTGCTGCCGGGGCTGGAGATCGTGCTGGAGCGCAACGCCGAGCGCAGCGGCAACCGCCGGCTCTCCGACGAGGAGGTGGCCAGCATCCACGGCCGGATGGCCGGCTGGTACGGCTCGGGGCTGCCGATCATCGACAACTCCAAGTACGACGTGGAGACCACGGCCCGGGTCCTCGACGACTTCCTCGCCCGCTCCCTCACGAGCCCGCCCAGCTGGTGACGGCCGGCGGCTGTCGGCGGCGCGCGTACGACATGAGCCGTGCCGTCGGCTTGAGCCGCCGTGAGCCGCGCCGCCGGCCGTGAGCCGCGCCCCTGATGTGAGCCGCCGTGAGCCGCGCCCCCCGGTCGGACGCGCTGAACCGGCCGGGTGAGGTCCTCGCTCATACGCTCGGGTCATGTCAGACGTGTATGCGGCCCGCCGCGCGCGGCTGCGTGACCGGTGCTCGGCCGCGGGCGTCGCGGCGGCCCTGGTCTCCCGCCCCGCCAACGTCCGCTACCTCGCGGGCGGGACGCCCCCCGGCGCCGTACTGCTGCTCGGCCCCGGACCCGACGGGGACATGCTGTACTGCCCGCGTCCTCCCTCCGACGACGACGCCGGGGGACGGCGGATCGACGAACACCTCCGGCTCACCGTCCTGTCCCACACCACCGGCGACCCCGCGATCGCCGCCGCGGGAACCCTCGGCTCGTCGGTCGCCGGGACCCTCGCCGTGGAGGAGCACCATCTGACCGTCGCCCGCCACCGCGCGATCGGCTCCGTGGCGCCACGGCTGCGGCTGACCGATCTGGCCGGCGCCGTCGAGCAGCAGCGGATCGTCAAGGACGAGGAGGAGATCGCCTGCCTGCGGATCGCGGCCGAGATCGCCGACCAGGCGCTGGGCGAGCTGCTGGAGTCGATCCTGGTGGGCCGTACCGAACGCCATCTCGCGCTGGAGCTGGAGCGGCGCCTCGTCGACCACGGCGCGGACGGCCCCGCCTTCCCGACCGCCGTCGCCACCGGCCCCAACTCCGGGCGCTGCGGGCACCACCCCTCGGACCGCCGGGTCGAGGAGGGAGATTTCCTCTCCGTCAGCCTCGGTGCCGACTACCGCGGCTACCGGTGTCTGATCGGCCGCACGTTTGTCATCGGGACCTCCCCGGCCGACTGGCAGATCGAGCTGTACGAGCTGGTCTTCGCGGCACAACGGGCAGGTCGGGAGGCCCTTGTGCCGAGCGCCGGCTACCGCGAGGTCGACCACGCCACCCGGCACCCGCTGGAGGCCGCGGGGCACGGCGAGGGGCTCGCACCCCGTACGGGACATGGTGTCGGACTCGAAATCGACGAGGACCCGCAGCTCGCCCCCGCGGCCATGGGTAAACTGGACGCTTGTGTGCCGGTCACCGTCGGACCGGGGGTCCACCTCCCGGGCCGGGGCGGTGTCCGGATCGATGACACGCTCGTCGTCCGCCCCGAGGCGGACGGCGGACCCGAGCTACTCACCATCACGACCAAGGAGCTGCTCGCGCTCTAGCGCGCACCCTCGGTCGTCCACCAGCTTCAGTCCAGGAGATTCCGCAACCGTGGCTTCCACGAACGACCTCAAGAACGGCCTGGTGCTCAAGCTCGACGGGGGCCAGCTCTGGTCCGTCGTCGAGTTCCAGCACGTCAAGCCCGGCAAGGGCCCGGCCTTCGTGCGCACCAAGCTGAAGAACGTGCTCTCCGGCAAGGTCGTCGACAAGACCTTCAACGCCGGCGTGAAGGTCGAGACGGCCACCGTTGACCGCCGCGACATGCAGTTCTCGTACATGGACGGCGAGTACTTCGTCTTCATGGACATGCAGACCTACGACCAGCTGATGGTCGACCGCAAGGCGGTCGGGGACGCCGCCAACTATCTGATCGAGGGCTTCACGGCCACCGTCGCCGCCCACGAGGGCGAGGTGCTCTATGTCGAGCTGCCCGCCGCCGTCGAGCTGACGATCGAGCACACCGACCCCGGCGTCCAGGGCGACCGCTCCACCGGCGGCACCAAGCCCGCCAGGCTGGAGACCGGCTACGAGATCGGTGTCCCGCTCTTCATCACCACCGGTGAGAAGATCAAGGTCGACACGCGCTCCGGTGAGTACCTCGGCCGGGTGAACAGCTAACCGTGGCTGCCCGCAACAAGGCCCGTAAGCGCGCCTTCCAGATTCTCTTCGAGGCCGACCAGCGCGGGGCGTCCGTGCAGACCGTCCTCGCGGACTGGCTGCGGCATGCCCGGACCGATGACCGCCAGCCGCCGGTGGGCGAGTACACGATGGAGCTGGTCGAGGGGTACGCGGAGTACGCGGACCGCATCGACGAGCTCATCTCCACCTACTCGGTGGGCTGGACGCTCGACCGGATGCCGGTCGTCGACCGGAACATCGTGCGGCTCGGCGCGTACGAGCTGGTGTGGGTGGACGAGACCCCGGACGCGGTGGTGATCGACGAGGCGGTACAGCTCGCCAAGGAGTTCTCCACCGACGACTCCCCGTCCTTCGTGAACGGTCTGCTCGGCCGCTTCAAGGACCTCAAGCCGAGCCTGCGCCGCGTCTGAGCGGCCACCGGGGCACGGAGACGCTCCGGATCAT
This sequence comes from Streptomyces scopuliridis, assembly GCF_042790125.1. Taxonomy (GTDB): domain Bacteria; phylum Actinomycetota; class Actinomycetes; order Streptomycetales; family Streptomycetaceae; genus Streptomyces; species Streptomyces scopuliridis_A. Next base: position 18,172 of record NZ_JBHTZS010000007.1, on the reverse strand, counting down.
GGACTTGGCCGGCGTGCCGCGAAAGCGCCGGACGGGCTGTCCCAGCTCTGTCCGGCGCTTTGCCGCGTTCCGGGACGGGGCCTCCCGGCGCGCCTCTTCCGGGGGTGTGGGCGGCCTGTGGCAACGCACCGGAGGGCGGGCCCGTAGGCATACGGGACCGCCCTCCGGAGGTGACGTTTCTGCTGGTCTGCGGCGGGTTTGTCAGCCTTCCTCGTGGGCGACCGCGCGCCGCGCGTCGGCGTCCAGAACGCCCCAGCTGATCAGCTGCTCGGTCAGGACCGAGGGCGACTGGTCGTAGATCACGGCGAGCGTGCGCAGGTCGTCCTGGCGGATCGACAGCACCTTGCCGTTGTAGTCGCCGCGCTGGCTCTGGATCGTCGCCGCGTAACGCTGGAGGGGGCCCGCCTTCTCCTGCGGCACATGGGCCAGCCGCTCCAGGTCGAGGACGAGCTTCGGCGGCGGCTCGGCGGCTCCGCCGGGGGTCGTGCCGGGAAGAAGCTCCTGCACGGGGACCCCGTAGAAATCCGCCAGCTCGGCGAGGCGCTGCACCGTGACGGCGCGGTCGCCCCGCTCGTACGAACCGACCACCACTGCCTTCCAGCGGCCCTGGGACTTCTCCTCCACGCCATGGAGCGAGAGGCCCTGCTGGGTGCGGATGGCGCGGAGTTTGGCCCCGAGCTGCTTTGCGTATTCGCTGGACATATAGCTCCCCGGACGAAGTCTGGTAACTCACTGTGAGGTTACGCAGCGTTACTTGGATGCGTCAAGCCGAAGGAGTCGCCCCGCGGCCCGCAACGGGCTTTCCGCCGTGCCACGACAGGGGTGCGAGCAGGTACGGCGCGGGCCTCCTGCTAGCCTGGGTGGCGTAATTCCGACGTCCTTTAAGATCCGTCCCGTGAGGCGGAGAAGGAGGTCCGTTTCATATGGACACCAGCGACACCAGCGACACCAGCGAAACCGGAACCAGCGAGACCGGCCCCGTCGGCGGGGCAGGCCGGACAGAGGGCATCGGCGAGGCGGCACGCCCCGTCCTGGAGGCCCCCGACATCGCACGGGCCCTGACCCGTATCGCCCACGAGATCGTCGAACGCGCCAAGGGCGCCGACGACGTGGTGCTGCTCGGCATTCCGACCCGCGGAGTCTTCCTGGCCCGCCGGCTGGCCGGAAAGCTCGCCGAGATCACCGGCCGCTCGATCCCCGTCGGCTCCCTCGACATCACGATGTACCGCGACGACCTGCGCCTGCGGCCCGCCCGCGCGCTGGCCCGTACGGACATCCCCGGCGACGGCGTCGACGGACGGCTGGTCGTCCTCGTCGACGACGTGCTCTTCTCCGGCCGAACGATCCGGGCCGCCCTCGACGCGCTCGGCGACATCGGGCGCCCGCGCGCCGTGCAGCTCGCCGTCCTCGTCGACCGGGGCCACCGCGAACTGCCGATCCGCGCCGATTACGTGGGCAAGAACCTGCCCACCTCGCTGCGCGAGACGGTCAAGGTCCAGCTCGCCGAGGAAGACGGCCGGGACACCGTCCTGCTCGGCCTCAAGCAGCCTGCCGCGTCCGGCGAGCGCTAGCACGCCTCCGTACGCCACCCATCCCGTACGGATGCCTTCGCGCGCCCGCACGCCCGTACACCCACACAACGGAGCACTCCCCAGATGCTGCGCCTCCCGGGGGCCGGCCCCCGCACACCCGGCCATCTCATCTCCGCCGCCGACCTCAGCCGCGACGAGGCCGTGCTGATCCTCGACACCGCCGAGGAGATGGCACGGGTCGCCGACCGGCCCATCAAGAAGCTGCCGACCCTGCGCGGCCGCACCGTGGTGAATCTCTTCTTCGAGGACTCGACCCGTACGCGGATCTCCTTCGAGGCCGCCGCCAAACGCCTGTCGGCCGATGTCATCAACTTCTCCGCCAAGGGCTCGTCCGTCTCCAAGGGCGAGTCGCTCAAGGACACCGCGCTGACCCTGGAGGCGATGGGCGCCGACGCCGTCGTCATCCGGCACGGCTCCTCCGGCGCCCCGTACCGCCTCGCCACCTCCGGGTGGATCGACGGCGTGGTCGTCAACGCGGGCGACGGTACGCATGAACACCCCACCCAGGCGCTGCTCGACGCCTTCACCCTGCGCCGCCGGCTGGTCGGCGCGGACGCGGGCATCGGACGTGATCTGGAGGGGCGGCGCGTCACCATCGTCGGCGATGTGCTGCACAGCAGGGTCGCCCGCTCCAATGTCCTGCTGCTGCACACGCTCGGCGCCCAGGTCACCGTGGTCGCCCCGCCCACGCTCGTACCGATCGGGGTCGAGCGGTGGCCGTGCGAGGTCTCGTACGATCTCGACCGGGTGCTGCCGGAATCCGACGCCGTGATGATGCTGCGGGTGCAGCGCGAGCGGATGAACGCCGCCTTCTTCCCCACCGAGCGGGAGTACTCCCGGCGCTACGGACTGGACGGCGAGCGCATGGGCCGGATGCCCGGGAAGTCGATCGTGATGCACCCGGGACCGATGAACCGCGGCATGGAGATCACCGCGGAGGTCGCCGACTCCGACCGCTGCACGGCCGTCGAGCAGGTCGCCAACGGTGTCTCGATCCGGATGGCCGTGCTCTATCTGCTGCTGGGCGGCAACGAGCCCGCCGTCACCCATTCCCGTCTGAACGCCGAGGAGAACAAGTAACCATGAGCAAGATTCTGATCCGGGGCGCGCGGGTACTGGGCGGCGAGGCACAGGACGTACTGATCGACGGCGAGACCATCGCCCAGGTGGGCACGGAGCTGCCCGCCGACGGCGCGACGACCGTCATCGAGGCCGAGGGCCGGATCCTGCTGCCCGGTCTGGTCGATCTGCACACCCATCTGCGCGAGCCCGGCCGCGAGGACTCCGAGACCGTACTGACCGGTACGAAGGCCGCGGCCGTGGGCGGTTTCACCGCGGTCCACGCCATGGCGAACACCTTCCCGGTGGCCGACACCGCCGGGGTCGTCGAGCAGGTCTGGCGGCTGGGCAAGGAGTCGGGCTACTGCGATGTCCAGCCCGTCGGCGCCGTCACGGTCGGTCTGGAGGGCAAGCACCTCGCCGAGCTGGGCGCGATGCACGACTCGGCCGCCGCCGTCCGGGTCTTCTCCGACGACGGCAAGTGCGTGGACGACGCGGTGATCATGCGCCGCGCGCTGGAGTACGTGAAGGCCTTCGACGGCGTGATCGCCCAGCACGCCCAGGAACCGCGGCTGACCGAGGGCGCCCAGATGAACGAGGGCATCGTCTCGGCCGAGCTGGGGCTCGGCGGCTGGCCCGCCGTGGCCGAGGAGTCGATCATCGCCCGCGATGTCCTCCTCGCCGCCCATGTCGGCTCCCGCGTCCACATCTGCCATCTCTCCACCGCCGGATCGGTGGAGCTGGTCCGCTGGGCGAAGTCCAAGGGCTGGAACGTCACCGCCGAGGTCACCCCGCACCATCTGCTGCTCACCGACGAACTCGTACGGTCGTACAACCCGGTCTACAAGGTGAACCCGCCGCTGCGCACCGAGGCCGATGTGACGGCCCTGCGCGAGGCGCTCGCGGACGGCACGATCGACTGCGTCGCCACCGACCACGCGCCGCATCCGCACGAGGACAAGGACTGTGAGTGGGCCGCCGCGGCCATGGGCATGGTGGGGCTGGAGACGGCGCTGTCGGTGGTCCAGGAGACGATGGTCGAGACCGGACTGCTCGACTGGGCCGGGGTCGCCGACCGGATGTCGTTCCGGCCGGCCCGCATCGGCAGGCTCGACGGCCATGGCCGTCCCGTCTCGGCGGGTGAGCCGGCCAACCTGACGCTGGTGGATCCGGCATACCGTGGTGCCGTGGACCCCGCGGGGTTCGCCTCCCGCAGCCGTAACACCCCCTACGAGGGGCGTGAGCTGCCGGGGCGGGTGACCCACACCTTCCTGCGGGGCCGTGCCACGGTCGTCGACGGGAATCTGGCGTGACAACTGCGAACCTTCTGCTTCCTCTGGCCGCCGAACAGAAATCGGCGGAGGTGACCGACTGGGCTGCCCGGATCGGCTGGGTCCTCGGTCTGCTGCTCTTCATCGCCTTCGTGTACTGGCTGATGCGCCAGGGCTGGAAGTGGCGCGGCAGCCTCCAGTCCGATCTGCCGGAGCTGCCCGCCGCGCCGGACACGCCCGGTGAGGCCAAGCTGAGCATGAGCGGCCGCTACCACGGCTCCACGACCGCGGGGCAGTGGCTCGACCGGATCGTGGCCCAGGGACTGGGCGCCCGCAGCCGCGTCGAGCTGACGCTGACGGACGCGGGGCTGGAGGTCGTACGCCCCGGCGCGAACGACTTCTTCATCCCGGCCGCCCAGCTGCGCGAGGCCCGGCTCGACAAGGGCATCGCCGGCAAGGTCCTGGCCGAGGGCGGACTGCTGATCGTCACCTGGCAGCACGGCGACCGGCTGATCGACTCCGGTTTCCGCTCCGACCGCTCCGCCGAGCACACCGCATGGGTCGAGGCGATCAACCTCACCAATCAGTTCACGACGACGGAAGGCCCCGCACGATGACCACCTCCACCCCGGGAACCGCCCGCGACCAGGCGACTCCCGCCGTACTCGTCCTGGAGGACGGCCGCAGCTTCCGCGGTCGCGCCTACGGGGCCGTGGGGGAGACCTTCGGCGAGGCGGTGTTCTCCACCGGCATGACCGGCTACCAGGAGACCCTGACCGACCCGTCGTACCACCGCCAGGTCGTCGTGATGACCGCGCCGCACATCGGCAACACCGGCGTCAACGACGAGGACGCCGAATCGCGGCGGATCTGGGTCTCCGGCTATGTCGTACGCGACCCCGCGCGCACCCCCTCCAACTGGCGCTCCCGGCGCTCCCTCGACGACGAACTGGTCGCCCAGGGCGTCGTCGGCATCAGCGGGATCGACACCCGCGCGCTCACCCGCCATCTGCGCGAGCGCGGCGCGATGCGCGTCGGCATCTTCTCCGGCGCCTCCCTGGCCGACGAGGCGACGCTGCTCGCCCGCGTCCAGGAGTCCCCCCAGATGACGGGTGCCGACCTGTCCGCCGAGGTCGCCACCGAGCGGACGTACATCGTGCCCGCGCAGGGGACGAAGCGCTTCACCGTCGCCGCGCTCGACCTGGGCATCAAGGGCATGACCCCGCAGCGGATGGCGGAGCGCGGCATCGAGGTGCATGTCCTGCCCGCCACCGCCACCCTCGACGAGGTGTACGCGACCGAGCCCGACGGGGTCTTCCTCTCCAACGGCCCCGGCGACCCGGCCACCGCCGACCTCACCGTCGTCAAGGGCGTGCTGGAGCGCGGCACCCCGCTCTTCGGCATCTGCTTCGGCAACCAGCTCCTCGGCCGCGCGCTCGGGTTCGGCACGTACAAGCTGAAGTACGGGCACCGCGGCATCAACCAGCCGGTGCAGGAGCGCGACGCCAACGGCACATGGGGCAAGGTCGAGGTCACCGCCCACAACCATGGATTCGCCGTCGACGCACCGCTCGACCGGGTCTCCGACACCCCCTACGGCCGCGCCGAGGTCTCCCACGTCTGTCTCAACGACAACGTGGTCGAGGGGCTCAGGCTGCTCGACCGGCCGGTCTTCAGCGTCCAGTACCACCCCGAGGCAGCCGCGGGCCCGCACGACGCCGCGTACCTGTTCGACCGCTTCACAGAGCTCATGGAGGGCCAGCGTGCCTAAGCGCACCGATATCCAGTCCGTCCTGGTCATCGGTTCAGGACCGATCGTCATCGGCCAGGCCGCTGAGTTCGACTACTCCGGTACCCAGGCGTGCCGCGTCCTCAAGTCCGAGGGCCTGCGCGTCATCCTGGTCAACTCCAACCCCGCCACGATCATGACGGACCCGGAGATCGCCGACGCCACCTATGTCGAGCCGATCACCCCCGACTTCGTCGAGAAGATCATCGCCAAGGAGCGCCCCGACGCGCTGCTGCCCACCCTCGGCGGCCAGACCGCGCTCAACACCGCGATCTCGCTCCATGACGCGGGCACGCTCGACAAGTACGGCGTCGAGCTGATCGGCGCCAATGTCGAGGCGATCAACAAGGGCGAGGACCGCGACCTCTTCAAGGACGTGGTCAACGCCGTCCACGCCAAGATCGGCCATGGCGAGTCCGCGCGCTCGGTCATCTGCCACTCCATGGACGACGTGCTCAAGGGCGTCGACGAACTCGGCGGCTACCCCGTCGTCGTACGTCCCTCCTTCACCATGGGCGGCGCCGGCTCCGGCTTCGCGCACACCGAGGAGGACCTGCGCCGGATCGCCGGACAGGGCCTGATGCTCTCGCCGACCACCGAGGTGCTCCTCGAGGAGTCCATCCTCGGCTGGAAGGAGTACGAGCTGGAGCTGATGCGCGACAAGCACGACAACGTCGTGGTCGTCTGCTCCATCGAGAACTTCGACCCGATGGGTGTGCACACCGGCGACTCGATCACGGTCGCGCCCGCGATGACGCTCACCGACCGGGAGTACCAGATCCTGCGGGACATCGGTATCGCCGTGATCCGCGAGGTCGGGGTCGACACCGGCGGCTGCAACATCCAGTTCGCGATCAACCCCGACGACGGCCGGGTCATCGTCATCGAGATGAACCCGCGCGTCTCCCGCTCCTCCGCGCTCGCGTCCAAGGCCACCGGCTTCCCGATCGCGAAGATCGCCGCCCGGCTCGCCGTCGGTTACACGCTCGACGAGATCCCCAACGACATCACCGAGAAGACCCCGGCGTCCTTCGAGCCCACGCTCGACTATGTCGTCGTGAAGGTGCCGCGCTTCGCCTTCGAGAAGTTCCCGGCTGCCGACGCCAGCCTCACCACCACCATGAAGTCGGTCGGCGAGGCCATGGCCATCGGCCGTAACTTCACCGAGGCGCTCCAGAAGGCGCTGCGCTCGCTGGAGAAGGCGGGCAGCCAGTTCGACTTCACCGGCGAGGCGGGCGGTCCCGCCGAGAAGGACGCCCTGCTGGAGACCGCGAAGGTCCCCACCGACGGCCGGATCAACACCGTCATGCGCGCCATCCGGGCCGGTGCCACCCCCGAGGAGGTCTTCGACGCGACGAAGATCGACCCGTGGTTCGTCGACCAGCTGTTCCTGATCAAGGAGTACGCGGACGAGCTGGCCGCGGCCCCCGAGCTCGACCCCGGGCTGCTCGCCGAGGCGAAGCGGCACGGCTTCTCCGACGCCCAGATCGCCGGTGTCCGCGGGCTGCGCGAGGATGTGGTCCGCGAGGTCAGGCACGCGCTCGGGATCCGCCCGGTCTACAAGACGGTCGACACCTGCGCCGCCGAGTTCGCCGCGAAGACCCCGTACTTCTACTCCTCGTACGACGAGGAGAGCGAGGTCGCGCCGCGCGAGAAGCCCGCCGTGATCATCCTCGGCTCCGGCCCCAACCGGATCGGCCAGGGCATCGAGTTCGACTACTCCTGTGTCCACGCCTCCTTCGCGCTCAGCGACGCCGGCTACGAGACCGTGATGGTCAACTGCAACCCGGAGACCGTCTCCACCGACTACGACACCTCCGACCGGCTCTACTTCGAGCCGCTCACCCTGGAGGACGTCCTGGAGATCGTGCACGCCGAGACGCTGGCCGGGCCCATCGCGGGCGTCATCGTCCAGCTCGGCGGGCAGACCCCGCTCGGACTCGCCCAGGCGCTCAAGGACAACGGCGTACCGGTCGTCGGCACGTCCCCCGAGGCGATCCACGCCGCCGAGGACCGCGGCGCCTTCGGCCGGGTCCTCGCCGAGGCCGGGCTGCCCGCGCCCAAGCACGGCACCGCCACCACCTTCGCCGAGGCCAAGGCCATCGCCGACGAGATCGGCTACCCCGTACTGGTCCGACCGTCGTACGTGCTCGGCGGGCGCGGCATGGAGATCGTCTACGACGAGACCAGGCTCTCCTCGTACATCGCGGAGTCCACCGAGATCAGCCCCACCCGGCCGGTCCTGGTGGACCGGTTCCTCGACGACGCCATCGAGATCGACGTGGACGCGCTGTACGACGGTACGGAGCTGTACCTCGGCGGCGTCATGGAGCACATCGAGGAGGCCGGGATCCACTCCGGCGACTCGGCGTGCGCGCTGCCCCCCATCACGCTGGGCGGCTTCGACATCAAGCGGCTGCGCGCCTCGACCGAGGCCATCGCCAAGGGGGTCGGGGTCCGCGGGCTGATCAATATCCAGTTCGCGATGGCGGGCGACATCCTGTACGTCCTGGAGGCCAACCCGCGCGCCTCCCGTACGGTCCCCTTCACCTCCAAGGCGACGGCGGTACCGCTCGCCAAGGCGGCGGCCCGAATCTCGCTCGGCGCCACCATCGCCGGACTGCGCGCCGAGGGGCTGCTGCCGGCGCACGGCGACGGCGGCACGCTGCCGCTCGACGCGCCGATCTCCGTCAAGGAGGCCGTGATGCCGTGGTCGCGCTTCCGCGACATCCACGGGCGCGGGGTGGACACCGTCCTCGGCCCGGAGATGCGTTCGACCGGTGAGGTCATGGGCATCGACTCCGTCTTCGGCACGGCGTACGCCAAGTCGCAGGCAGGCGCGTACGGCCCGCTGCCCACCAAGGGCCGCGCCTTCATCTCCGTCGCCAACCGCGACAAGCGCTCGATGATCTTCCCGGCGCGTGAGCTGGTCGCCCACGGCTTCGAGCTGTTCGCCACCTCCGGCACCGCCGAGGTGCTCAAGCGCAACGGCATCAACGCCACCGTCGTGCGCAAGCAGAGCGAGGGCGAGGGCCCGGACGGCGAGAAGACCATCGTCCAGCTGATCCACGACGGAGGTGTCGACCTGATCGTCAACACCCCGTACGGCACCGGCGGCCGGCTCGACGGCTACGACATCCGCACAGCGGCCGTGGCGCGCGGCGTTCCCTGCCTGACGACGGTCCAGGCGCTGGCCGCCGCCGTCCAGGGCATCGACGCCCTCAAACACGGCGAGGTCGGCGTCCGCTCCCTCCAGGAACACGCCGGGCACCTGACCGCGGCACGCGACAACTAGCCGGCCCGAGGACGGGGGACACCGAAGCCGGTGTCCCCCTCTTCATGAGGTCTCTTCGAGGACAAACCACTCCATGTACAGACTCTTCTTCAGGCTGGTCTTCCGGCGGATGGACCCGGAGCGCGCCCACTACCTGGCGTTCCGCTGGATCCGGCTCGCCGCCCGTATCCCCGTCCTGCGTACGTTCATCGCCGCCGCCCTGGCGCCGCGCCACCGCGAACTGCGCACCGAGGCGTTCGGAGTGCGGATGCACGGCCCCTTCGGGCTCGCCGCGGGCTTCGACAAGAACGCCGTGGCCATCGACGGCATGACGATGCTCGGCTTCGACCACATCGAGATCGGTACGGTCACCGGGGAGCCGCAGCCCGGCAACCCGAGGACACGGCTCTTCCGGCTCGTCGCCGACCGCGCGCTGATCAACCGGATGGGCTTCAACAACGAGGGCTCGGCCGCCGTCGCGGCCCGGCTGGCGGCGCGCAGGCCGGTCTTCAGGACCACTGTCGGCGTCAACATCGGCAAGACCAAGGTCGTCCCCGAGAGTGAGGCGATCGGCGATTACGTGCTCTCGACGGAGCGGCTGGCCGGGCACGCCGACTATCTCGTGGTCAATGTCAGCTCGCCCAACACCCCAGGACTGCGCAGCCTCCAGGCCGTCGACCAGCTGCGACCGCTGCTCACGGCCGTACGGGAGGCCGCCGACCGTACCGTCACCCACCGCCGGGTGCCGCTGCTGGTGAAGATCGCGCCCGATCTCGCCGACGAGGACATCGACGCCGTCGCCGACCTGGCCGTGGAACTGCGCCTCGACGGCATCATCGCCACCAACACCACCATCGCGCGCGAGGGGCTCGGCCTGGTCTCGGACCCGGCCCTGGTCGCGGAGACGGGCGGCCTGTCCGGCGCGCCGCTCAAGGCACGCTCCCTGGAGGTGCTGCGCCGGCTGTACGCGCGCGTGGGCGACCGGATCACGCTCGTCGGCGTCGGCGGCATCGAGAACGCCGAGGACGCCTGGCAGCGTATCCTCGCGGGCGCCACGCTCGTCCAGGGCTACAGCGCCTTCATCTACGAGGGCCCGTTCTGGAGCCGCGCGATCCACAAGGGGCTCGCCGCCCGGCTGGCGGTCAGCCCGTACGCCACGCTCGCCGAGGCCGTCGGCGCCGACACCCGGAAGGTGACCGCATGACCCCCGCCCCCACGGCACCGGCCCCGGATCCGGCCGCGGAAGAGCCCTTCGGGGCCCGGCTGCGGCGCGCCATGGACACCCGTGGACCGCTCTGCGTCGGTATCGACCCGCACGGCTCCCTGCTCACGGACTGGGGCCTGGGCGACGACCTCGCGGGCCTGGAGCGCTTCGCCCGTACGACGGTGGAGGCGCTGGCGGACCGGGTGGCCGTGCTCAAACCGCAGTCGGCGTTCTTCGAGCGCTTCGGGTCGCGCGGGACCGCCGTCCTGGAGAAGACCGTGGCGGAGGCACGCGCGGCGGGGGCGCTGGTCCTGATGGACGCCAAGCGCGGCGACATCGGCTCCACCATGGGGGCGTACGCGGCGACCTATCTGGACAAGGACTCGCCGCTCTTCTCGGACGCGGTCACGGTCTCCCCGTACCTCGGCTTCGGATCCCTGCGTCCCGCCCTGGACGCGGCGGCGCTCTCCGGCTCGGGTGTCTTCGTACTCGCCCTGACGTCCAACCCCGAGGGCGCGGAGGTGCAGCGCGCCACGGCCGCCGGCGGCCGGCCCGTCGCGCAGCTGATGCTGGACCACATGGCCGCGGAGAACGCGGGCGCGACCCCGCTCGGCTCGGTGGGCGCGGTCGTCGGCGCCACCCTGGGGGACGCGGGGGTCGATCTCGCGATCAACGGGCCGCTTCTCGCGCCCGGTATCGGCGCGCAGGGCGCGACCCCGGCCGATCTGCCCGGTGTGTTCGGCGCGGCGGTCGGCGATGTGGTCCCGAGCGTCAGCCGGGGCGTACTGCGGCACGGTCCGGACCTCGGCGCGCTGAGGGCGGCGGCGGAGCGTTTCGCCGATGAGGTGAGGGCGGCTGTCGGGGGCGCGTAGGGCGTGCGCCGGGGGCGTGTCGGAAGGCTTCAGGTGGTGCGGCGAGCGTCCTTCGAGCGGTGTCCCTGAACGCCAGGGGAACACCGCTGGGACGCCGATGAAGAGATTCTTGGCCAAAAAGCTGGGCAATATGCCTGAAATGTCCGGCCCGATCGACGTTGACCAGGACTTTTCGTCTGTTCTCGCTGACTCCGGCGGTCATGGCCGCTAGTCTCCGTCGAGAGCCAACGAGCAGTGCGTTGCCCGTTGCTCGCCTGGTGTGGGGCGATTAGGTTCCTCACCGGTCCGTATCCGACAGTTCGACATCCGAGGTGACGTAGGCGTGGCTCTTCCGCCCCTTACCCCTGAACAGCGCGCAGCCGCGCTCGAAAAGGCCGCCGCGGCTCGCCGGGAGCGGGCCGAGGTCAAGAATCGACTCAAGCACTCCGGCGCCTCCCTCCATGACGTCATCAAGCAGGGTCAGGAGAACGACGTCATCGGGAAGATGAAGGTCTCCGCACTGCTTGAGTCCCTGCCCGGCGTGGGCAAGGTCCGCGCCAAGCAGATCATGGAGCGGCTCGGGATCTCCGAGAGCCGCCGAGTGCGTGGTCTTGGCTCCAACCAGATCGCCTCCCTGGAGCGCGAGTTCGGCGGCAAGGCCGCCTGACGTTCCCGGGCACCCCCGGGAACCTGGATAATCGCTGCATGGCAGCAGAGGTACGACCGCGGCTGACCGTGCTCTCCGGCCCCTCCGGGGTCGGCAAGAGCACGGTCGTCGCGCATATGCGCAAGGTCCACCCCGAGGTATGGCTCTCGGTGTCGGCCACCACCAGAAAGCCGCGTCCCGGCGAGCGCCACGGCGTCCAGTATTTCTTCGTCACCGACGATGAATTCGACAAACTGGTCGCCAATGGTGAGTTGCTGGAATGGGCGGAGTTCGCGGGCAACCGCTACGGCACTCCGCGCCAGGCGGTCCTCGACCGGCTGGGAGCGGGCGAGCCCGTACTGCTGGAGATCGATCTCCAGGGTGCGCGGCAGGTCAAGGAGTCGATGCCCGACTCCCGGCTCGTCTTCCTGGCGCCCCCGAGCTGGGACGAGCTGGTGCGCCGGCTCACCGGCCGGGGCACGGAATCGCCCGAGGTGATCGAGCGCCGTCTGGAGGCCGCCACGGTGGAGCTGGCCGCCGAGTCGGAGTTCGATACGACGCTGGTCAACACCTCGGTCGAGGACGTCGCGCGCGAGCTGCTAGCCTTGATGGCAGTTGCATGATCTTTTGTGGGCTTTCCTTCCCTGGTGAATCCCGCAATTACCGGTTTCTCCCTGAATTTTCTTCGGAAGGCTAGAGAGTGTCCTCTTCCATCACCACGCCCGAGGGCATCATCAACCCGCCGATCGATGAGCTGCTCGAGGCCACGGACTCGAAGTACAGCCTCGTGATCTACGCGGCCAAGCGCGCGCGCCAGATCAACGCGTACTACTCGCAGCTCGGTGAGGGCCTGCTTGAGTACGTCGGTCCGCTGGTGGACACCCACGTCCACGAGAAGCCGCTCTCGATCGCCCTGCGTGAGATCAACGCGGGTCTGCTGACCTCCGAGGCCATCGACGGCCCCGCCCAGTAGGCGTACGCGCTCTTCGGTAACAGGCTTTTCAGCACAGGCCCGGCGGTCCGACCGCCGGGCCTGTGGTGTGTCATGTCCCTAGGGCCGGGCACGGACGTGAGAGCCGGGGACGGACGAGAGAGGGGAGACACGGTGGACAAGCCGAAGGTCGTTCTGGGGGTCGCGGGCGGGATCGCCGCGTACAAGGCGTGCGAGCTGCTGCGACGGCTGACCGAATCGGGCCATGACGTACGGGTCGTACCGACCGACTCGGCGCTGCACTTCGTCGGGGCCGCCACCTGGTCGGCCCTCTCCGGCCACCCCGTCTCCACCGAGGTCTGGAGCGATGTCCACGAGGTGCCGCATGTGCGGATCGGGCAGGCCGCCGATCTGGTCGTCGTCGCGCCGGCCACCGCCGACCTGCTCGCCAAGGCGGCGCACGGACTCGCCGACGATCTGCTGACCAATACGCTCCTGACCGCCCGCTGTCCGGTCGTCTTCGCGCCGGCCATGCACACCGAGATGTGGGAGCACCCCGCCACCCAGGAGAACGTCGCGACGCTCCGCCGCCGTGGCGCCGTCGTCATCGAGCCCGCCGTGGGCCGCCTCACCGGCGTCGACACGGGCAAGGGGCGGCTGCCGGACCCGGGAGAGATCTTCGAGCTCTGCCAGCGCGTGCTGGCGCGCGGCGCGTCCGTACCCGACTCCGTGCCCGACCTGGCGGGACACCATGTCGTGATCAGCGCGGGCGGTACGCGCGAGCCGCTCGACCCGGTCCGCTACCTGGGGAACCGCTCCTCCGGGAAGCAGGGATACGCCCTGGCCCGTACGGCGGCGGCGCGGGGCGCGCGGGTCACCCTGATCGAGGCGAATACCGGATTCGCGGACCCCGCGGGTGTGGACGTGGTCCATGTCGGGACCGCCGTGCAGCTGCGTGAGGCCGTGCTGAAGGCGGCCGCGGAGGCCGACGCCGTGGTCATGGCGGCGGCCGTGGCCGACTTCCGGCCCGCGTCCTACGCCGAGGGCAAGATCAAGAAGAAGGACGGCGAGGAGCCCGCGCCGGTGGCGCTCGTCCGTAATCCGGACATCCTCGCCGAGATCTCGGCGGAGCGGGCCCGCCCCGGACAGGTGATCGTGGGCTTCGCGGCGGAGACGGACGACGTCCTGGCCAATGGCAGGAAGAAGCTGCGGCGCAAGGGGTGCGATCTGCTGGTGGTCAATGAGGTCGGGGAGCGGAAGACCTTCGGCGCCGAGGAGAACGAGGCGGTCGTGCTCGCGGCGGACGGCGGCGAGACGGCGGTGCCGTACGGGCCGAAGGAGGCGCTGGCGGATGTCGTCTGGGACCTGGTGGCGCCACGGCTGGTGACCTGAGACGCCTGGGACCTGAGGGGCCCGTGGGGGCGGGGGCGCGATTCCGAGGGCTCCAGCTGAACGTCAACCGTGGTGCGCGTGAATTCTTCGTTGCGCCGCCGCCGTCCCGTTTCCGGGGAATCACCGCGGCGGAGAGCGGAAAACCGAAGAATCCCGGCGTAGCACCCCCTGGTCAGGGTCGATCGGCGTATCGCATAATGCAGAGCCGCGGGCGGCGGGACTCCCACAGATCGAGACACTTGCCCCCGTGGCCCGATACGACCGATAAAGTGGTCGTGGACCGTCGCGGGGCTGCAGCCCTCCGCCGGTCCGCCAATGATCAGCCAGCAGCCGCTGCAACCACAGGGAGCGATGTGTCCCGCCGTCTGTTCACCTCGGAGTCAGTGACCGAAGGTCACCCCGACAAGATCGCTGACCAGATCAGCGACACCATTCTTGACGCGCTCCTGCAGGAGGACCCGTCCTCCCGGGTCGCCGTGGAAACCTTGATCACCACCGGTCTGGTGCACGTGGCCGGAGAGGTGACCACCAAGGCCTACGCGCCGATCGCCCAGCTGGTGCGGAACAAGATCCTGGAGATCGGTTACGACTCCTCGAAGAAGGGCTTCGACGGCGCCTCCTGTGGCGTCTCGGTGTCCATCGGCGCGCAGTCGCCCGACATCGCGCAGGGCGTCGACACGGCGTACGAGAAGCGCGTCGAGGGCGACGAGGACGAGCTGGACAAGCAGGGCGCCGGCGACCAGGGCCTGATGTTCGGCTACGCCTGCGACGAGACGCCCGAGCTGATGCCGCTCCCGATCCACCTCGCGCACCGGCTCTCGCGCCGCCTCTCCGAGGTCCGCAAGAACGGGACCATCCCGTACCTGCGCCCGGACGGCAAGACGCAGGTCACCATCGAGTACGACGGCGACAAGGCCGTCCGTCTCGACACGGTCGTCGTCTCCTCGCAGCACGCCTCGGACATCGACCTGGACTCGCTGCTCGCCCCCGACGTGCGCGAGTTCGTCGTCGAGCATGTCCTCAAGGAGCTGGTCGACGACGGCATCAAGCTGGACACCGAGGGCTACCGTCTGCTGGTCAACCCGACGGGCCGGTTCGAGATCGGCGGTCCGATGGGCGACGCGGGCCTGACCGGCCGCAAGATCATCATCGACACGTACGGCGGCATGGCCCGCCACGGCGGCGGTGCCTTCTCCGGCAAGGACCCGTCCAAGGTCGACCGCTCGGCGGCGTACGCGATGCGCTGGGTCGCGAAGAACGTCGTCGCCGCGGGCCTGGCCGCCCGCTGCGAGGTCCAGGTCGCCTACGCGATCGGCAAGGCCGAGCCGGTCGGCCTCTTCGTGGAGACCTTCGGCACAGCCACGGTCGACACGGAGAAGATCGAGCAGGCCATCGCGCAGGTCTTCGACCTCCGCCCGGCCGCGATCATCCGCGACCTCGACCTGCTCCGCCCGATCTACGCCCAGACGGCGGCGTACGGCCACTTCGGCCGCGAGCTGCCCGAATTCACCTGGGAGCGCACGGACCGCGTGGACGCCCTGCGCAAGGCCGCGGGGGTCTGACCCTTCAGGCGTGACGTCGAGGCCCCGGACCGCATGACGGTCCGGGGCCTCGCGCGTGCCCGGCCCCACCCCGGACAGCTCGGAAGTCGTCGTGTCGGTGCTGTCTGGTAGGTATGAAGCTGTGAGCAGGGACGACAGGCAGGCCGACGATCCCGCCGGGGGTGGCGGGCCTGAGCAGCTTGCGCTGATTCGGGAGAGTGTGCGGAAGGCCAAGGTGCCGCGCGCGAAGCCGCGGACGTGGCGGGGGGCCGCGCTGGCCGGGGAGCTGCCGGTCGCGCGGGTGGTGGTCAACAAAGGCGTGCTGCATCTTGATCAGTTCTTCGACTACGCCGTGCCGGAGGAGCTGGACGAGGCGGCGCAGCCGGGGGTGCGGGTGCGGGTGCGGTTCGGGGCCGGGGCGCATCAGGTGCGGGGCGGGCGGCGTGAGGGCGGGCGGCTGATCGACGGGTTCGTGGTCGAGCGGCGGGCCGAGTCCGACTACTCCGGGCCGCTCGCCGCGCTCGCCGATGTGGTGTCGCCCGAGCCCGTGCTCAGTGCGGAGCTGCTGGGGCTGGCCCGTGCCGTCGCCGACCGGTACGCGGGCAGCCTCGCGGACGTACTCCAGCTCGCCATCCCGCCGCGGAACGCGCGTGCCGAGTCGAAGCCCTCCCCGGAGCCGCTGCCACCGCCCGCCGCCCCGGACGCGGGGACCTGGGAGCGGTATGTCAACGGGCCCGCGTTCCTGGCCGCGCTCGCCGGGGGCGGGGCGCCGCGGGCCGTGTGGACCGCGCTCCCGGGGCCGCACTGGGCCGATGAGCTGGCGCGCGCCGTGGTGGCGACGCTGGCCTCGGGGCGGGGCGCGCTCGTCGTCGTACCGGACGGGCGGGCCGCCGCGCGGGTCGACACGGCGCTGACGGCGCTGCTGGGCGAAGGGCGGCACGCACTGCTCACGGCCGAGGCGGGGCCCGAGAAGCGGTACCGGGAGTGGCTCGCCGTACGGCGCGGAGCGGTACGGGCGGTCGTCGGGACCCGCGCGGCCATGTTCGCGCCGGTGCGGGACCTGGGGCTGGTGGTCATCTGGGACGACGGCGACGGCAGCCACAGCGAGCAGCACGCACCGCAGCCGCACGCCCGCGAGGTACTGCTGCTGCGGGCCGCGCACGACAAGTGCGGCTTCCTGCTGGGCAGTACGTCCTGCACCGTCGAGGCGGCCCAACTGGTCGGCACCGGCTGGGCGTTGCCCCTCGCGGCCGGCCGCGAGCAGGTGCGTACGGCCGCGCCGCTCGTGCGCACCATCGGCGACGGCGAGCTGGCGCGGGACGAGGCGGCGCGCGCCGCGCGGCTGCCCAGCCTCGCCTGGCAGGCCGTCAGGGAAGGGCTCAAGACCGGGCCGGTGCTGGTGCAGGTGCCCCGGCGCGGCTATGTGCCCCGGCTCGCGTGTGAACGGTGTCGTACGCCCGCCCGCTGCCGGCAGTGCGCGGGGCCGCTGGAGGCGGCGCGGGAACGGGAGTTGCACTGCGGCTGGTGCGGCCGGGACGAACCGGCCTGGCACTGCGTGGCGTGCGGGAGCACCCGGCTGCGCGCGCGGATCGTGGGGGCGCGGCGTACGGCGGAGGAGCTGGGACGGGCGTTCCCGGCCGTCCCCGTCCGTACATCGGGACGCGACCATGTGCTCGACTCCGTCCCCGGCCGCCCCGCCCTCGTGGTCAGCACCCCCGGCGCCGAGCCGGTGGCGGAGGGCGGTTACGCGGCGGCGCTGCTCCTCGACGGCTGGGCGATGCTCGGGCGGCCGGATCTGCGGGCGGGGGAGGAGGCGCTGCGCCGCTGGATACAGGCAGGGGCGCTGGTACGGGGACAGGGCGAGGGCGGCACGGTGGTGGTGGTCGCCGAGCCGACGCTGCGGCCCGTGCAGGCGCTGGTGCGATGGGATCCCGTGGGGCACGCGCAGCGCGAACTGGCGGAACGTGCCGAGCTGGGGTTTCCGCCGGTGTCGCGGATGGCGGCGGTGCTGGGGCGCGGGGAGGCGGTGGCCGCGTTCCTGGCGGCGGCGGCCGCGGAACTGCCGGTCGACGCGGAGGTGCTGGGGCCTGTGCCGATGCCGGTCACGGATCCGGGCAGACCGCGTCGGGCGGGGGACGCGCCGGTGGGGGAGCGGTGGGAGAGGGCGTTGGTGCGGGTGCCGCCGGGGAGTGGGGCGGCGCTTGCCGGGGCGCTGAAGGGGGCGCAGGCGGGGAGGTTGGCACGGGGTGGGGGGGATCAGGTGCGGGTGCGGATTGATCCGCCGGATATTGGGTGACGGGTGCGGTTCGGCTGGGGCCGGTGGTGCGGGTGCGGTGCGCCGTCCGGCGGGGGGTCGTGGTGCGGTGCGCCGTCCGGCGGGGGGCCGTGGTGTGCGGTGCGCCTCCCGGCAGGGGGCCGTGGTGTGCGGGGTGCGGTTCGGCTGGGGCCGGTGGTGCGGGTGCGGTGCGCCGTCCGGCGGGGGGTCGTGGTGCGGGTGCGCCGTTGTGCTGCCGGGGGCCGGGGTCTCCGGAGGTGCGTGTCCGGACTGCGCTGTGATCGATGTGCGCCTCCGTCGCGTGGTCACCGCGCTTCGCGCGAGCTGCGACGCTTTACGTCCGGACA
>NZ_JBHTZS010000006.1:356441-375138 GCF_042790125.1 Streptomyces scopuliridis | reverse complement strand
CTCGGGGGGGCCCCCGCGGGGTGGCCGCGCCGCCCCGCCCCTCCGCCGTACGTGTGACGGCCGTTGCCTGATCCCGGCTACTTGATCTCGACGCGCACCTCGTTGCGCAGCTTCGCCGCCTGCGCGGCGGCATCGTCGAGGGTCATGCTCTTGCCGGTGAGAATCGCTCCCGCGTCACTCGACACGACGTAGACCACGGTGCTGTGGTCGCCCCAGATGCACATCGGCATCGTGAAGGCGCTAGGACCCGAGCTACCGGCGGCCTCGGTCATCTTGAACTTCATTTCCTGGCACTTCATGACGCCGTTGTCGAAGCCGTCCGGCGTGAACTCCTGCGGCTCGCCGACGAGTTCGATGCTCTCGCCGCTGCTGTCGGACGAGGTGGAGTTCTTCTTCGACTCGGCGAACATCGCGTCGATGACCTTCTCCGGGTCGTCGATCTCACCGTAGACGCCGTTGAACTGGAGGGACTTCTGCGTGGCGCCCTTCCCGGCGTTGTAGCCGGAGCCGGCGCTCGTGGGGTTGTTGACTCCCCACTTCTTGGCCTCCTCGGCGTCGCTCTTGGTCATGGTGTTGTCCGACGCCCCGGTCCCTCCGGCCTTCGTGTAGGCGCCGTCGAGCACCGACTCCGGCGTCGTCAGCTTGTACCTCTTGCCGTCGTCCGCGACCGAGCCGCTGCCGCCGCCCACCAGGAAGTACGCACCGCCCGCGATCACCGCCAGCGCCAGTACGGACGCGCCGACTATCAGGCCCGTGTTCTTCTTGGGCGCCTGGCCGGGAGGGGGCGGGTACTGGCCGCCGCCGTACGGGGGCTGCTGGCCGTACGGGGGCTGCTGGGGCTGCTGGCCGTACGGTCCGGGCTGCTGCGGGTAGCCGTACCCCTGCGGCGGCTGCGGGGGGACACCCTGCGGGGGCTGCTGCGGGTAACCGTAACCGGGCTGCGGCGGCCCCTGCGGGGGCTGCTGGCCGTAAGGACCTGGCTGGCCGTACGGTCCGGGCTGCTGGGGCTGCCCGCCGTACGGGCCCGGCTGGTTGTAACTCATGTGCTGTCCCCTGTTAGATGTTTACGCGTTCCGAACATCCTGACGGAAGAGCCGGTGACCGGGGCCACCCGGGGCCGCACCGTTACCGAACTATCCCGTTTCAGTACGGGGCGGTGACACCTCTAAACTGTGCCCCGTGACCGAGAACACTCAGCAGCAGCCAGCCAGCAACCCCGAACTGCCGACCCAGTACGTTCCGGCCGAGGTAGAGGGGAAGCTGTACGAGCGCTGGGTAGAGCGCGGTTACTTCGAGGCCGACGAGAAGAGCGAGAAGCCGCCGTTCACCGTCGTCATCCCGCCGCCGAACGTCACCGGCAGCCTCCACCTCGGGCATGCCTTCGAGCACACGCTCATCGACGCCGTCACCCGCCGCAAGCGCATGCAGGGTTACGAGACGCTGTGGCAGCCCGGCATGGACCACGCGGGCATCGCCACCCAGAACGTCGTCGAGCGTGAGCTGGCCAAGGAGGGCAAGTCCCGCCACGACCTGGGGCGCGAGGCGTTCGTCGAGCGTGTCTGGAAGTGGAAGGGCGAGTCCGGCGGGCAGATCTCCGGGCAGATGCGCCGGCTCGGGGACGGGGTCGCCTGGTCGCGTGAGCGCTTCACCATGGACGAGGGGCTGTCCAAGGCCGTCCAGACGATCTTCAAGAAGCTCTACGACGACGAGCTGATCTACCGCGCCGAGCGCATCATCAACTGGTGCCCGCGCTGTCTCACCGCGATCTCCGACATCGAGGTGGAGTACCAGGACGACGACGGCGAGCTGGTCTCGCTGAAGTACGGCGAGGGCGAGGACTCCGTCGTCGTCGCCACCACGCGCGCCGAGACGATGCTCGGTGACACCGCCGTCGCCGTCCATCCCGGCGACGCGCGGTACGCGCATCTCGTCGGCAAGCGGATCAAGCTGCCGCTCACCGACCGTACGATCCCGGTCGTCGCGGACGAGCACGTCGACCCGGAGTTCGGCACGGGCGCCGTCAAGGTGACCCCGGCGCACGACCCGAACGACTTCGAGATCGGCCGCCGGCACGGCCTGCCGAACATCACGGTCATGGACGAGCGCGCCGTGATCACCGTCCCGGGCCCGTTCGAGGGGCTCGACCGGTTGGAGGCGCGCAGCGCCATCGTCGCCGCACTGCGCGCCGACGGCCGGATCGTCGCCGAGAAGCGCCCGTACACCCACTCCGTCGGCCACTGTTCACGCTGCAAGACGACCATCGAGCCGCGGCTGTCGCTCCAGTGGTGGGTCAAGGTCGGGCCGCTGGCCAAGGCCGCGGGCGACGCCGTCCGCGACGACCGCGTCACGATCCACCCGAAGGAGATGGAGTCCCGCTACTTCGGCTGGGTCGACAACCTCCACGACTGGTGTATCTCCCGGCAGCTGTGGTGGGGCCACCGCATCCCCGTCTGGTACGGCCCCAACGGCGAGATGGTGTGCGTCGGTCCCGATGACGAGGCGCCGGCCGGCGAGGGCTGGACGCAGGACACGGATGTCCTGGACACCTGGTTCTCGTCGGGGCTGTGGCCGTTCTCCACGCTGGGCTGGCCCGAACAGACCCCCAGCGTCGAGAAGTTCTATCCGAACTCGATCCTGATCACCGGCTACGACATCCTCTTCTTCTGGGTCGCCCGGATGATGATGTTCGGTCTGTACGCGATGGACGGCACGCCGCCGTTCAGCACGATCGTGCTGCACGGCATGGTCCGTGACGAGCACGGCAAGAAGATGTCGAAGACCTTCGGCAATGTCGTCAATCCGCTGGACTGGATGGACAAGTACGGGACCGACGCGGTCCGGTTCACCCTCGCGCGTGGCGCCAACCCGGGCGTCGACGTGCCGATCGGCGAGGACTGGGTCCAGGGCTCCCGCAACTTCGCCAACAAGATCTGGAACGCCACGCGCTTCGCGATGATGAACGGCGCGACCGTCGAGGGCCCGCTGCCCGACGCGGCCGAGCTGTCCGCCACCGACCGGTGGATCCTGTCGCGGCTGAACGCCGTCGTCGCGGAGGTCGACGCGTACTACGAGGACTACCAGTTCGCGAAGTTGTCGGACTCGCTCTTCCACTTCGCCTGGGACGAGGTCTTCGACTGGTACGTGGAGCTCTCCAAGACCACGTTCATCGAGGGCGGCGAGGCGGCGAAGGTCTCCGGACGGGTCCTCGGCGAGGTCCTCGATGTCACCCTGCGTCTGCTGCACCCGGTCGTCCCCTTCGTCACCGAGACGCTCTGGACCACGCTCACCGGCAAGGAGTCGGTCGTCGTCGCCGACTGGCCGGCCGACAGCGGGTTGCGTGACACGGCGGCCGAGCGGGAGATCGGGCATCTCCAGCAGGTGATCACCGAGGTCCGCCGGTTCCGCTCCGACCAGGGGCTCCAGCCCGGCCAGAAGGTCCCGGCGCGACTGGATCTCACGGGTACGCCGCTGGCCGCGCACGAGGCGGCCATCCGGCAGCTGCTGCGCCTCCAGCCCGAGGGCGAGGGCTTCCACGCCACCGCGACGCTGCCGGTCGCCGGGGCGACGGTCGCGCTCGACCTGTCGGGCACGATCGACATCGAGGCAGAGCGCAAGCGCCTGACGAAGGACCTCGGCGCGGCCGAGAAGGAGAAGGCGCAGGCGACGGCGAAGCTCGGCAACGAGGCGTTCCTCGCCAAGGCCCCCGACAACGTGGTCGAGAAGATCCGCGGCCGGCTCGCCAAGTCCGAGGCGGACATCGAGCGGCTGACCACGCAGCTGGCGGGCCTGCCCCAGGGCTGACCCCCTGCGCGCACACGACAGCGGGGCCCCTGCCACCCGGCGGGGGCCCCGCTGTCGTACCCGGCCGGGACCGGGCCGGGGGCGCGGGGCGACCGGTGTCGGTGGCGCTCCGTAGACTGGTCGCGTGAGCGAGCACCGTCCTTCCGACCAGCCCGGCGAGTACGACGAATTCGATGAGATCGTCGACGCCGCGACCGACCGAGACCCCGACCTCGCGGTGATCGAGGCCGGCAGCCGTACGCTGCGCGCCCAGGCCGGGCCCGCGCAGGGCGACGGCGTCCCGGCACGCCCCGAGGACCCGGAGGTGGACAAGGCGCTGCGCGCCGTCGAGCAGGAGCTGGCGGGTCGCTGGGGCGAGACGAAGCTCGACCCGTCGGTCGCCAGGATCAAGGGTCTGATGGATGTGCTGGGCGATCCCCAGCGCTCCTATCCGTCGATCCACATCACCGGCACCAACGGCAAGACCTCCACGGCCCGCATGATCGAGGCGCTGCTCGGCGCGTTCGACCTGCGTACCGGCCGGTACACGAGCCCGCACGTCCAGTCCGTCACCGAGCGGATCAGCCTGGACGGCGCCCCGGTCTCCGCCGAGCGGTTCATCGAGACGTACGAGGACATCAAGCCGTACGTGGAGATGGTCGACGGCTCGCAGGAGTACCGGCTCTCCTTCTTCGAGGTGCTGACGGGCATGGCGTACGCCGCCTTCGCGGACGCGCCGGTGGACGTCGCCGTGGTCGAGGTCGGCATGGGCGGCACCTGGGACGCGACGAATGTCATCGACGCGTCCGTCGCCGTCGTCATGCCGATCGATCTGGACCACACGGACCGGCTCGGCTCCACACCCGGCGAGATCGCCGTGGAGAAGGCCGGGATCATCAAGCCGGGCGCGACGGTCGTCCTGGCGCAGCAGCCGGTGGACGCCGCGCAGGTGATGCTGAAGAAGGCCGTCGACGTGGACGCGACGGTCGCCCGCGCGGGCATGGAGTTCGGTGTGGTCGCCCGCGAGATCGCGGTCGGCGGCCAGCAGCTGACGCTGCGCGGTCTCGGCGGCGAGTACGAGCAGATCTTCCTCCCGCTGTACGGCGCGCATCAGGCGCAGAACGCGGCGGTGGCGCTCGCCGCCGTGGAGGCGTTCTTCGGGATCGGCGCGCAGCACGCCCGTCGGCTCGACATGGACACGGTCCGCAAGGCGTTCGCCTCGGTCACCTCGCCCGGCCGTCTTGAGGTCGTACGGCGCTCGCCGACGGTGGTGCTGGACGCGGCGCACAACCCGGCCGGGGCCCGTGCCGCGGCCGAGGCCCTCACCGAGTCGTTCGGCTTCAGCCGGCTGATCGGGGTGGTGGGTTCCAGCGACGACAAGGACGTCCGCGGGGTGCTGGAAGCCCTGGAGCCGATCTGTTCGGAGATCGTCGTCACGCAGAACTCCAGCTTCCGCGCGATGGGCGCGGACGAGCTGGCGGCCGTCGCCGTCGAGGTCTTCGGGGACGACCGGGTCCAGGTCGAGGTGCGTCTCGATGACGCGCTGGAGGCGGCGATCACCCTCGCCGAGGAGGAGTCCGAGTTCGCGGGCGCCGGGGTCCTGGTCACCGGCTCGGTGATCACGGTCGGCGAGGCCCGGCTGCTGCTGAGGAGGCGCTGAATCCCATGCGTACGCTCTGTGCGTCCACACTGATCGGTGAGTTCTTCGTGATCGGCTTCGCCGGTCTCGTCGCCATGAAGTCGGACGATCTGTCGGTGGGGACGATCTGGACGGTCTGCGGCATCGCGATGCTGCTGTCCGTTCTGCTCTGCGGGCTGATCACCCGTCCGGGCGGTGTCCAGCTCGGCTGGGCGCTCCAGATCGCGCTGGTCGCCAGCGGTTTCGTGGTGCCCGCGATGTTCGTCCTCGGCCTGATCTTCGCGGCCCTGTGGGGCGCCTCGGTCCACTTCGGGCGGCAGATCGACGAGGCGAAGGCGCGCTGGGCCGAACAGACATCGGCAGAGGCTGACGCTGCGTGATCGACGGTGTGGTATGCCCTGTAGCCTCTGAGGGCCCGCATCCCGTAGTAGAAGGAGCCCGCACAGTGAGCCAGCGCACGCTTGTCCTGATCAAGCCCGATGCCGTACGCCGCGGCCTGGTCGGTGAGATCGTCGGCCGTATCGAGCGCAAGGCAGGCTGGACCATCAGCGCCATGGAGCTGCGCACGCTCGACCAGGACACGCTGGAGCAGCACTACGGCGAGCACAAGGGGAAGCCCTTCTACGAGCCGCTGGTCGAGTTCATGGCCTCCGGTCCGGTCGTCGCTCTGGTCGTCGACGGCGAGCGGGTCATCGAGGGCATCCGCGCGCTCTCCGGTCCGACTGACCCGATCGCCGCAGCGCCGGGGTCCATCCGGGGGGACTTCGGGACCATCGTCCGGGAGAACCTGATCCACGCCTCGGACTCCGAGGAGTCCGCCATTCGGGAACTTAAAATCTTCTTCCCGGGACTTTCCTGACCACTTGTCAGCCAAACGGAGCTGATGGCCTGGGGCGACCGAAGGAATTCGGTCGCCTTTGGGCATATCTAAGCCACTTTCGGGAACGCATCGGACCGACACTTCGTCACCCTTACTGAGGTGGGCCACCGCGCCGTCGTCCTTCCGACGGCACTACGATGGAAACCTCCAAGCCACAGCACCCACCTCGCCATCCTGAAAAGCCATCAACGCTTGGGAAGGCCAGACGCATCCTCATGGGGAACAACATGTCGTTCATCGGCCGTGACATGGCTGTCGACCTCGGGACCGCCAACACGCTGGTGTACGTCAGAGGCCGGGGGATCGTACTCAACGAGCCGTCCGTCGTCGCCATCAACACCAACACCGGCGGTATTCTCGCGGTCGGCGCCGAGGCAAAGAAGATGATCGGCCGGACGCCGGGCAACATCGTTGCCGTCCGACCGCTGAAGGACGGCGTTATCGCCGACTTCGAAATCACCGAGCGCATGCTGCGCTACTTCATCCTGAAGATCCACAAACGCCGCTATCTGGCGCGTCCGCGGGTCGTCGTCTGTGTGCCCTCCGGTATCACGGGCGTTGAGCGCCGCGCCGTGATCGAGGCGTCCACCCAGGCCGGCGCGCGCCAGGTGCACATCATCGAGGAGCCCATGGCCGCGGCCATCGGCTCCGGACTCCCCGTCCACGAGGCCACCGGCAACATGGTCGTGGACATCGGCGGCGGCACGACCGAGGTCGCCGTGATCTCGCTCGGCGGAATCGTCACAGCACAGTCCATCCGGGTCGCCGGCGACGAGTTGGACAACGCGATCATCCAGCACATCAAGAAGGAGTACTCGCTCCTGCTCGGCGAGCGGACCGCCGAGAGCATCAAGATCACCATCGGTTCCGCGTACGACCTCGACAAGGACGAGCACACCGAGATCCGCGGCCGTGACCTGGTCTCCGGGCTGCCGAAGACCGTGGTCATCTCGGCCGCCGAGGTACGCAAGGCCATCGAGGAGCCGGTCAACGCGATCGTCGACGCGGTCAAGACCACGCTCGACAAGTGCCCGCCCGAGCTGTCCGGTGATGTGATGGACCGCGGGATCGTGCTCACCGGCGGCGGCGCCCTGCTGCGCGGTCTCGACGAGCGGCTGCGTCGCGAGACCGGGATGCCGATCCACATCGCCGAGGACCCGCTGGATTCCGTGGCGCTCGGATCCGGCAAGTGTGTCGAGGAGTTCGAGGCGCTCCAGCAGGTGCTGGACGCGCAGCCCCGCCGGTGACGGAAGAGTCCCCGTCCCCCTGGCGCTCCGGCCCGGGGGGACCTCCGGCGGGGGCCTCGACCTCTCGCGCGGCGGATCGTTGATATACCCCCAGAATCATTCCAACGAGGAAGGCACGGCCGCCGCACGTGAGGGACACACGAGAGAGCCGTTTGCTCCTGGTGCTGCTGATCGCCATCGCGTTCGCACTGATCACGGTGGATATCCGCGGTGGTGAGGATTCCCCGGTCGAGGGCGCGCGGCACGCCGCGGCGACGGTCCTCGGTCCGGTGGAGAACGGTGTCGCGTCCGCGGTCAATCCGGTGGGCAATGCCATAGGAGCGGTACGGGATTCCGGTGCGCGGCACAATCGCATCGCCGTGCTCCAGAAGGAGAACACCGAGCTGAAACAGCGGCTCGGCAGTGACGACCGCAATCGCAGCCGGGTACGCGAACTGGACAAGATGCTCGCGACGGCCGGAGCCGGTCAGTACGGAATCAAGGGCGCCGAGGTCATCGCCATAGGAGCGGCCCAGGGATTCTCCTGGACGGTCACGATCAATATCGGTGCCAACGACGGCATCACGCGCGATATGACCGTGCTGAATGGTGACGGACTTGTCGGTCGTGTCACGACCGTCGGTCCGAGCACCGCGACCGTACTGCTCGCGAATGACCCGGACTTCACCGTCGGTACCCGGATGGAGAGCAGCGACGAACTGGGCTTCGCCACCGGCCAGGGCGACCGTCCGCTCTCCGTCCAGCTCCTCAACGGCAAGGCCAAGATCAAGAAGGGCGACCGGCTGGTCACCTTCGGGTCGAGCAAGGACCGGCCGTTCGTGCCGGGCGTCCCGGTCGGCGAGGTGGTCCAGGTCGATCCGTCCGGCGGCGATCTGACCCGGACCGTGTACGTACGCCCCTTCGTCGGCTTCACCAAGCTCGACCTGGTCGGTGTCGTCGTGGAGGCTCCCCGGCAGGACCCGCGCGACACGGTCCTGCCGCCCAAGTCGCAGCCCACCCCGACGCCCACCGTCACCGTCACGGTCACCCCGTCGGCCAACGCCGACACCGAGGTGAACGGCGAGGCCGACACCGGCAATCCGGACCCCAACGCCCGTCCGGACGCCAACGCCAACGCCAATCCGGATCCGAACGCCAATCCGGATCCCAATGCCAACGGTCAAGCAGACGACCAGGAGTAGGGCTGATTCCCATGCGCTTCAACCGGATTCTGCTCTCGGCCACGCTGGTCGTGGTCGCCCTCGTCATCCAGGTGTCCGTACTGGCCAGACTCCAGCTCCCCGGCGCCGTCCCCGATCTGATGCTCCTCGTCGTCCTCGCCCTGGCCTTCGTGTACGGCCATGTGGGCGGCGCGCTCATCGGTTTCTGCGCGGGACTGCTGGCCGATCTGGCGCCGCCCGCCGACCACGCCGCCGGCCGCTACGCGC
This sequence comes from Streptomyces scopuliridis, assembly GCF_042790125.1. GTDB lineage: Bacteria > Actinomycetota > Actinomycetes > Streptomycetales > Streptomycetaceae > Streptomyces > Streptomyces scopuliridis_A. Next base: position 366,165 of record NZ_JBHTZS010000006.1, on the reverse strand, counting down.
TGGTGCTCTGCGTGATCGGCTATCTGGCCGGGCTGGCCCGCCCCGAGAAGGGCCGGATGAGATCGGCGTTCGTGCCGATGGCCGTGGTCGTCGGCGCGGCGCTCGGCTCGACGCTGCTGTACGCGGCGGTCGGCGCGCTCGTCGGCGACACCTCCGCCCGCCATGTCGGTCTGGCCGGACTGCTGTTCACCGCCGCGGTCTACGATCTGCTGCTGGCGCCGTTCACCGTCCCGCTGATCATGTTCCTGGCCAGACACGCCGAGAACGATCCGCTCGCCGAGACCCAGAGCAGCGGCGGCGCCGATGTCGCGTCCGGCTGGACCACCACCGGCACCGGGCTGCGGATCGGCAGCCAGCGTGGCGTGATGCGGCTCAAGGCCGCCCGTAACCGCGCGGCACGGGCCGGACGCATCAAGGGGGTCAAGCGACTGTGACTCCGCATCACCCGCCGGCCGTCGCGCGCAGGCCCGCGCACACGGCCGGCCACGCACCGTCCGGCCGTACCGCCCGTACCGTCCGTGGGGGATCGCAGTGAGCAATATTCCGGAGACCGGGCGGACACCGCGGGTCCAGATCCGGCTCGTCATCATTCAAGTCCTCGTCTTCTCGCTCCTCCTCACCCTCGGCGGCCGGCTCTGGTACCTCCAGGTCCGCAACGGCCAGGAGTACACGGACGAGGCCAAGAACAACCACGTCCAGCAGGTTGTCCAGCCGGCCGTCCGCGGCTCGATCCTCGACTCCCGGGGGATCCCGCTCGCCGACAACGAGACCCGGCTCGTCGTCTCCACCAGCCGTACCGAGCTGATGAAGATGAAGGACAAGGGCGTGGCCGTCCTGACCCGGCTCGCCGACGTCCTCGACATGAAGCCCAAGGACGTCATGGACAAGGTCAGGCTCTGCGACTCGAAGACCCCCAAGCCCTGCTGGAACGGTTCTCCCTTTCAGCCGATCCCGGTCACGGACGAGGCCACCACCCAGCAGGCCCTCCAGATCCGTGAGCGCGCCGAGGACTTCCCCGGCATCACCGCCGAGCCCACCGCCGTACGCCGCTACACCGCGCCGGGGCTCGCCAACACCGCTCAGGTGCTCGGCTATCTCTCGCCCGTCACGGACGAGGAGATCACCAAGGCCCAGAACACCGACTCGCCGTACCTCCGCTCCGACCAGGTCGGCCGCTCGGGACTGGAGCGCACCTACGACAAGCAGCTGCGCGGCAAGGCCGGAGTCACCCGGTACGAGGTCGACAACCTCGGCCGCGTCATCGGCCAGGCCCGCAACGACGAGGCCGAGCCCGGCGCCAATGTCATCACGTCGATAGACGCACGCGTGCAGGCCGTCACGGAGTACGAGCTGAACGAGGCCATGAAGGCCGCCCGCAAGGAGATGGACCGCAACACCAGCGAGCACTACAAGGCGGACTCCGGCGCCGCGGTGGTCATGGAGGCGAAGACGGGCCGGGTCGTCGCGATGGCCTCCCTGCCGACGTACGACCCCAACGCCTGGGTCGGCGGCATCTCCGCCAAGGAGTACGCCAGGCTCACCGGCAAGAAGTCCAACTTCCCGCTGCTGAACCGGGCCATTCAGGGCCAGGCGGCCCCCGGCTCGATCTTCAAGGTCGTCTCGTCGACCGCCGCGGTCAACGCCGGTTACAAATTCAACGGCAACTACCCCTGCCCCAGTTCGTACAGCGTCGGCGGCCAGGTCTTCCAGAACTTCGAGTCCAGGGGCTACGGCAGCATCACCCTCGGCAAAGCCCTCGAAGTCTCCTGCGACACCGTCTTCTACGGCATCGCGCACAAGGAGTGGCAGAAGGACGGTGGGATGAAGCCGAAGCACCCCAACGACTGGTTCTACAAGACCGCGCACCAGTTCGGCCTCGGCAAGGAGACCGGTATCGACCTTCCCAACGAGGTCACCGGACGTATCCCCGACCGGCAGTGGAAGCAGAGCTTCTGGGAGGCCAACAAGGTCAGCTGGTGCCAGCAGGGCAAGAAGGGCGGCACCTACGTCGAGAGGATCGCCTACGAGGGATGTCTCGAAGGCAACCGGATGCGCGCCGGTGACTCCGTCAACTACTCGATCGGCCAGGGCGACACGCTCGTCACCCCGATCCAGATGGCCACCATCTACTCGGCCATCGCCAACGGCGGCACCCTCTACAACCCTGTCGTCGGCAAGGCGATCGTCAGCCCCGACGGCAAGCGGGTCGAGGAGATCGCGCCCACGTCGCACGGCAAGCTGCCGACGCGGGGCAAGACACTGGAGCAGATCAACGAGGCCCTCGCGGCGGTCACGACCACCGGCTCCGCCGCCTGGCGCTTCGGCGGGTGGCCGCAGGACAAGATCCCGATGCACGCCAAGACGGGTACGGCCGAGGTCTACGGCAAGCAGACGACCTCGTGGTTCGCCTCGTACACCGAGGACTACACGATCGTCATGACGATCTCGCAGGGTGGTACCGGCTCCGGGGCCTCGGGGCCGGCCGTGCGAAAGATCTACGAGGCGATGTACGGGCTGAACGCCAAGGGCGAGCAGGACCTCAGCAAGGCGCTGATGCCCGAGCCGCGCAAGGAACTGCCCCAGATCCAGCCGGACGGTTCGATCGACGCGCCGAAGATCAGGCCGTACGAGCCGGTGCGGGAAACCCCGGACGAGCAGACGCTGGCGGGCCCGCCCGCCACGTCCACGCGGAGGGACTGAGCGATGGCCGGCACAAGTGGCTTCTCGGTCTCCGGATACGGTCCGGAGCGCGGGACCTGGGCCAGGCTCGTGGCCCGTGACTCGATGGCGCGCAGACTCGACTGGCCGCTGCTCTTCTCCTCGCTGGCCCTGTCGCTGATCGGCTCGCTGCTGGTCTGGTCGGCGACCCGTAACCGCACCCAGCTGAACCAGGGCGATCCGTACTACTTCCTCCTGCGCCATCTGCTCAACACCGGCATCGGGTTCGCCCTGATGGTCGGCACGATCTGGCTCGGACACCGCACCCTGCGCGGCGCGGTCCCGGCGCTGTACGGGCTCTCCGTCGTCCTGGTCCTGCTGGTCCTCACCCCGCTCGGCGCGACCATCAACGGCGCCCACGCCTGGATCGTGATCGGCGGCGGCTTCACCCTCCAGCCGTCCGAGTTCGTGAAGGTCACGATCATCCTGGCCATGGCGGTGATGCTGGCGGCCCGGGTGGACGCCGGGGACCTGATCCATCCGGACCATCGCACCGTCGCGAAATCCCTCGGGCTCGCGGTCATCCCGATGGTCATCGTCATGATGATGCCGGACCTCGGATCGGTGATGGTCATGGCCGTCATCGTGCTCGGCGTCCTGCTCGCCTCCGGCGCCTCCAACCGCTGGATCATCGGCCTGGTCGGCGCGGGAGCGGCGGGCGCCATCGCGGTCGCGGCGCTCGGCGTGCTCGACGAGTACCAGATCAACCGCTTCGCCGCCTTCGCCAACCCGGAGCTGGACCCGGCGGGCGTCGGCTACAACACCAACCAGGCGCGGATCGCCATCGGCTCCGGCGGACTCACCGGCACCGGGCTCTTCCACGGCTCCCAGACCACCGGCCAGTTCGTGCCCGAGCAGCAGACCGACTTCGTCTTCACGGTCGCGGGCGAGGAGCTGGGCTTCGTCGGGGCGGGCCTGATACTGCTGCTGCTCGGCGTGGTCCTGTGGCGCGCCTGCCGGATCGCCCGGGAGACGACCGAGCTGTACGGCACGATCGTCGCGGCGGGGATCATCGCCTGGTTCGCGTTCCAGTCCTTCGAGAACATCGGGATGACGCTCGGGATCATGCCGGTGGCGGGTCTGCCGCTGCCGTTCGTCTCGTACGGCGGCACCGCCATGTTCGCCGCGTGGATCGCCGTCGGACTGCTCCAGTCGATCCGGGTGCAGCGGCCGATAACGGCGTGAGGCCACGTCCCGATCAGCTCCCAGGGGCTGCCCAAGGGCAGCCTCTGGGACTAAATTCGGTACATGGCGGACACAAAGCGAGAGATCGAGCGCAAGTACGAACTTCCCGCGCCCTCCGATGCCGATGAGCCGCCCGGACTGCCGGATCTCACCGGTTTGAAGGGGGTGGCGTCCGTCCGCGCCCGGGGCGTCGTGGAGCTGGACGCCGTCTACTACGACACCGCGGATCTGCGCCTCACCGAGGGCCGTGTCACGCTGCGGCGCCGCACGGGCGGCGGCGACGAGGGCTGGCATCTGAAGTTCCCGGTCTCCGCCGGCATCCGTGACGAGATCACGGCGCCGCTGGCCGACACCCTTCCGGACGAACTCGCCGCACTGGTCCGCTCGCGGGTACGGCGCGCCGGGCTGATCCCCGTCGTACGGCTGATGACCTCGCGCGATGTCCTCCATCTGCTCGACGCGAAGGGCACGCTGCTCGCCGAGGTGAGCGTGGACGCCGTACGCGCGCAGCGCCTCACCGGGGACACCGGCACCGGCGGCGAGGACGCCGGGACCGCCGCCTGGACCGAGGTCGAGGTGGAGCTGGGCGACGACGCCGACCCCGGGATCCTCGACGCGGTGGAGAAGAAGCTCCGCAAGGCCGGTCTGCGCCCGGCGTCCGCCGCGTCGAAGCTCGCCAGGGCACTGGCCGAGACGGCGCCCGGCGAGCCCGGTCCGGCCGCCGCGCCGGCGAAGGGCGGGCCGCGCGGCGCCGGGGACCACATCCTGGCCTATCTGCGCGACCAGGCCGAGGCGATCACCGCCCAGGACCCCGCCGTACGCCGCGACCTGCCGGACTCCGTGCACCAGCTGCGGGTCGCCACCCGCCGGATGCGCTCCGCCTTCCGTACGTACCGCGGCATCCTCGACCGGTCCGTCACCGACCCCGTCGGCGACGAGCTCCAGTGGGTCGCGGCGGAGCTGGGCGTCGACCGTGACCACGAAGTCCTCGACGAACGCCTGACCTCCCGCATCGACGCGCTGCCCGTGACCCTGCTCCTGGGGCCGGTGCGCGGCCGGCTCCGGACCTGGGACGCCGCCCAGCGGGCCGGGTCCCGGAGCAGGACCGTCGCCGTACTGGACAGCGAGCGGTACCTGGCCCTGCTGGAGACGCTCGACGGCCTGCTCACCGCGCCGCCGCTGCGGCCGGACGCGGCGCGGCCCCCGGAGAAGGCGCTTCCCAAGGCGATCCTCAAGAACTACGACCGGCTGGCCGGCCGGGTCGGCCTGGCGCTGTCGCTCCCGCCGGGCGAGGAACGCGACCTGGCCATGCACAACGCCCGCAAGGCCGCCAAACGCGCCCGCTACGCCGCGGAGGCGGCCCGCCCCGCCCTGGGCAAGGCGGCCAAGCGCTTCGCCCAGCGCATGAAGGCCCTCCAGACCGCGCTCGGCGACCACCAGGACAGCGTGGTGGCCCGCGAAGCCCTCCGGGATCTCGCGGTCCAGGCCCACGCGGCGGGCGAGTCCGCGTTCACCTGGGGACTGCTCTACGGCGAGGAGGAGGCCCAGGGCGAGCGCCGTGAGCGGGAGCTGCCCGGCCTGTGGGAGGAGGCGTCCGACCCCCGCTTGCGGGCGGATCTGACCGGGTGACCACCGGGGTAGGCTGAATGGTCACCTCTGTCAGTCCACGAAAGATCGCCGTGATGCCTGCCGAATCGGTCTTCCCGCAGCTCGAAGCCCTGCTCCCGCATGTGCAGAAGCCGATCCAGTACGTCGGTGGTGAACTCAACTCCACGGTGAAGCCGTGGGACTCCACCGATGTCCGCTGGGCGCTGATGTACCCGGACGCGTACGAGGTCGGGCTGCCCAACCAGGGCGTCATGATCCTCTACGAGGTACTGAACGAACGCGAGGGCGTGCTCGCCGAGCGTACGTACAGCGTCTGGCCGGATCTCGAAGAGCTGATGCGCGAGCACAAGGTCCCGCAGTTCACGGTGGACAGCCACCGGCCGGTCGGCGCCTTCGACGTCTTCGGGCTGAGCTTCTCCACCGAGCTGGGCTACACCAACATGCTCACCGCCCTGGACCTCGCGGGCATCCCGCTCGCGGCCCGGGACCGTACCGTCGACCACCCCATCGTGCTCGCCGGCGGCCACGCCGCGTTCAACCCCGAGCCGATCGCGGAGTTCATCGACTGCGCGGTCATCGGCGACGGCGAGCAGGCCGTGCTGGAGATCACCGAGATCATCCGGGCCTGGAAGGCGGAGGGCCGCCCCGGCGGGCGCGAGGAGGTCCTCTTCCGGCTCGCGAAGACCGGCGGCGTGTACGTCCCCGGCTTCTACGACGTCGAGTACCTCCCGGACGGCCGTATCGCGCGCGTCGTACCGAACAAGTCCGGCGTTCCGTGGCGGGTGTCCAAGCACACCGTGATGGACCTCGACGAGTGGCCGTACCCCAAGCAGCCGCTCGTCCCGCTCGCCGAGACCGTCCACGAGCGGATGTCCGTGGAGATCTTCCGCGGCTGTACGCGCGGCTGCCGGTTCTGCCAGGCGGGCATGATCACCCGCCCGGTGCGCGAGCGCAGCATCACCGGAATCGGCGAGATGGTCGAGAAGGGGCTGAAGGCGACCGGCTTCGAGGAGGTCGGACTGCTCTCGCTCTCCTCCGCCGACCACAGCGAGATCGGCGACATCGCCAAGGGGCTCGCGGACCGCTACGAGGAGGACAAGGTCGGCCTGTCCCTCCCGTCCACCCGCGTCGACGCGTTCAATGTCGATCTGGCCAACGAGCTGACCAGGAACGGCCGCAGGTCGGGTCTGACCTTCGCCCCCGAGGGCGGCTCCGAGCGGCTGCGCAAGGTCATCAACAAGATGGTCTCGGAGGAGGACCTGATCCGTACGGTCTCCACCGCGTACGGCAACGGCTGGCGGCAGGTGAAGCTGTACTTCATGTGCGGTCTGCCCACCGAGACCGATGAGGACGTCCTCCAGATCGGCGACATGGCGGTCAGGGTCATCGCCGAGGGCCGCAAGGTCTCCGGCCAGAACGACATCCGCTGCACGGTCTCGATCGGCGGGTTCGTGCCCAAGCCGCACACCCCGTTCCAGTGGGCACCGCAGCTCGGCGCAGAGGAGACCGACGCGCGGCTGGAGAAGCTCCGCGACAAGATCCGGGGCGACAAGAAGTACGGCCGCTCGATCGGCTTCCGCTACCACGACGGCAAGCCCGGCATCGTCGAGGGCCTGCTCTCGCGCGGGGACCGGCGCGTCGGCGCGGTCATCCGCGCGGTGTACGAGGACGGCGGCCGGTTCGACGGCTGGCGCGAGCACTTCTCGTACGACCGCTGGATGGCCTCCGCGGAGAAGACGCTGCCGGAGCTCGGCGTGGACGTCGCCTGGTACACGACGCGTGAGCGTACGTACGAGGAGGTCCTGCCCTGGGACCACCTGGACTCCGGTCTCGACAAGGACTGGCTCTGGGAGGACTGGCAGGACGCGCTGGACGAGACCGAGGTCGAGGACTGCCGCTGGACGCCGTGCTTCGACTGCGGTGTCTGCCCGCAGATGGACACCGAGATCCAGATCGGTCCCACGGGCAAGAAGCTGCTGCCGCTCACCGTCGTCAAGTAGCGGCGGACGCGGCGGAATACGAGGGCGCGCCCGGCCGTGGTCCGTTCACGGCCGGGGCGCGCCGCGCGCCTGCACAATGGGCTGATGCCGCAGTTGATCGCGCCCGATATCCGGATCCATTCCTCCTTCCTGGACGCCATGAAGGAGTTCACCGAAGAGGGCGCGGGCGAGCGCTCGTTGCTCCTGCACGAGATGGAGGAGTTCGGCGGGACCTGGCACCGGCCCGAGGTCTTCGCCGCGTATGTGGCGCGGCTCAACGCCGAGCCGCTGGAGGAGACCCCGCGGATCGAGGGGTGGGTGCCCAACACCACGCTCTGGTACGTCGAGGGCGAAACCTTTCTGGGTCGTCTCGCCATCCGCCACCGGCTCAACCCGTTCCTGCGTGAGCTGGGCGGTCATATCGGCTATGCCGTACGTCCCACCGCGCGGCGGCAGGGCCACGCGACCGCGATGCTCGCCGCCTCGCTGCCCGTCGCCCGTGCCATCGGCCTCGAATCCGTCCTGGTCACCTGCGACACCACCAACCTTCCGTCGCGGAAGGTGATCGAGGCGGCCGGCGGGGTGCTGGAGGACCAGCGCGGCGGAAAGCTCCGCTACTGGATCCGGACGGACGTCTGAGACGCCGCGGCCCCGGGCGGGCACCGGCGGGGGCGGATCCCGCCCGCACGAGGGTGGGGAACCGTGGGAGGGCCGTACGCGTACTCTGGGTAGTACAACGATCGTCCCCGGCGCGGACCCCGCACCCGAGATCTCCCCGTGAAAGCGGGGCAGAACCGGGATCCGGGGCCACCCCCACGTCCGAGGGCGGCGCGTCACCGCGTACCGCCCGCACCGAGGAGAAGAACCACTGGGCAAGCGACAGCCCGAAGGCCCGCCGCCCGCACCGGCGGTGCAGCGCATCCGACTGCGCTACACCAAGCGCGGCCGCCTCCGGTTCACCAGCCACCGTGACTTCCAGCGCGCTTTCGAGCGGGCGCTGCGCCGTGCCGAGGTGCCCATGGCGTACTCGGCGGGGTTCACCCCGCATCCGAAGGTGTCGTACGCCAATGCCGCACCCACCGGCACGGGCAGTGAGGCCGAGTTCCTGGAGATCGCTCTCGTGGAGGTGTGCGACCCGGACAAGCTGCGTGAGCTGCTCGACGAGTCGCTGCCGGCCGGCCTGGACATCATCGACGCTGTCGAGGCACGTACGTCGGGGCTCGCCGACCGGCTGACCGCTTCCGTATGGGAGCTGCGGCTGGACGGCGTCGAGCCGCGCGCGGCGGAAGAGGCCGTGGCCGCCTTCCTGGCCGCCGAGTCGGTCGAGGTGGAACGCCGTACGAAGAACGGTCTGCGGACCTTCGACGCACGGGGGGCCGTGGCCGGGCTGGAGGCCGTCGTCATGGAGCCGGGTACGGAGGGGGCTCGGTCCCGGCCTGATAGGCCGGGGGACGGGCCCTGTGCGATACTGCGGCTGGTTGTTCGGCACGTGACACCTGCCGTGCGACCCGACGACGTCCTTTCCGGTCTCCGAGCTGTGGCCGACCTGGCGCCGCCGGTCCCCGCAGCGGTGACCAGGCTGGCGCAGGGGCTCTTCGACGAGGAGTCCGGAACGGTGACCGATCCGCTCGCGCCCGACCGCGAGGCAGCCCGGCCCGCCCCACCCATGGCCGCCGGACCCGCCGCCGCGACGGCGCCGGAAGGTGCGGGTACCGCGTAGGGCGGTCGTTGTAACAGCGCAGCCCTGGGACTCGGGAGCCACCTGGGTCGGGCGGCGCACTGACCAGAAGACTTTCGCCAGGCCGTACGTACAACGCGTAGGGAACCGGCGAGCCAGACATAACAGCTCCCGTGCGGCGCCCGCGCCCCGGACGGCGGCATTCGCGCAGCGCGCGAGCCGCGGCCGGACCGGAATCAGGCGTGGCGCCCGGGAGCGTGACGGGAGAACCGCCCGCATGCTTGAGCCCACTGAACCCGGTACCCCCGGGGACACCAACGAAGAGAACAACTCACCCAGCGATACGCTGCCGCCGCGCCGCAGGCGCCGTGCCGCGTCCCGCCCGGCGGGCCCGCCCGCCGCGGGGGCCGGGGACGCCACGAGCGTCACGGAGACCGTCGCCCAGGCCGTACCGGCCGCCGAGGCCGCGGGGGCGGCAGCGAGCGACGGTACGGGTGTGACGGAGGAGCCGGTGGCCGCGCCGCGTGCGCGTCGCCGTGCGACGCGCAAGACCGCT
>NZ_JBHTZS010000006.1:324542-356342 GCF_042790125.1 Streptomyces scopuliridis | reverse complement strand
TGCCCCTGCTCCTGAGGTGACCGCCGAGGCCGTCGAGGCTGCTGAGGCGCCCGAGGCCGGTGTGGCGGAGGAGGAGCCGGTGGCGGCGCCGCCGCGTGCGCGCCGTCGTGCGACGCGCAAGACCGCTGCCCCTGCTCCTGAGGTGACCGCCGAGGCCGTCGAGGCTGCTGAGGCGCCCGAGGCCGGTGTGGCGGAGGAGGAGCCGGTGGCGGCGCCGCCGCGCGCGCGCCGTCGTGCCACCCGCAAGACCGCCGCTCCCGAGCCCGCCGCTGAGCCCGTCGTCGAGGCCGCCGTCGCTGAGGCGCCCGAGGCCGCGGCTCCGGAGGTCGTGGCTCCGGAGGCCGTGGCTTCCGAGGAGACCCCCGCCGAGGAGACCGCGCCGGCCGGCCGTACGCGCCGCCGCGCCACCCGCAGGGCCACCGCGCCCGCCGGCGCGCCCGCGCCCGAAGCGAGCGCGAACGGCAACGGCAACGGAGCCCCGGCGGGCGAGAGCCTGCCGCAGGGCGCCGTCACACAGATCACCGCCGACGAGGCCGAGGTCGAGGCCGCCGAGAAGGCCGCCACGCGCGGCCGTACGCGCCGCCGCGCCGCCGCTCCGGAGACCGCCGCGGAGGAGAAGCCCGCGCCGAAGGCCGCGAAGAGCGAGACCGCGAAGAGCGAGACCGCGGAGACCGAGGCGCCCGAGCGCTCGCGCCGCCGCGCCACCCGGCCCGCCGTGGCCGTCTTCCGCGCGCCCGTCTTCACCGAGCCGATGTTCCAGACCCCGGAGACGGCCGCCGCCGCGGCCGCGGCCGGCACGCACCTGGACGACGCCGAGGACCTCGACGAGACCGAGGACGAGACGCGGACCGAGGCGGTGCGCGAGCCCGTCGCCGCGGAGCCCTCGGGGCGCCGCCGGCGTCGCCGTCGTGGCGAGTCCGCCGAGTCCGTGGAGGCCCCCAGGGCCGCCGCGGAGGCACCGCGGGAGCACGCCGAGGAGACCGCGGCCGAGGCCGACACGGAGCAGTCCGCCGAGGGCGACGACTCCGACGAGTACGAGGACCGTCCTTCGCGTCGCCGTCGCCGGGGCGGCCGTCGCCGTCGCCGCGGCGAGTCCGCGGACACCGAGGACACCACGGACGAGCAGGACGAGTCCGGGGCCCACGCCGAGGACGAGGACACCGGCAAGGACGGCGAGCGGGCCGAGCACGAGGAGGAGGACGAGGACCACGAGGAGGCCGAGGCCCTCTCGGGCGGCGGCTCCTCCAGCAGCCGGCGCCGCCGTCGCAGGCGCCGTCGCAGTGGTGACGGCGGTTCCGAGGCCGAGGCCGGCGGGGACGACCCGGAGCGTACGGTCGTCAAGGTCCGCGAGCCGCGCAAGAAGGAAGAGCGCGAGCCGAGCACCAGCTCCGACGAGGTGCAGTCCATCAAGGGCTCGACCCGTCTGGAGGCCAAGAAGCAGCGCCGCCGCGAGGGCCGCGAGCAGGGCCGCCGCCGGGTGCCGATCATCACCGAGGCGGAGTTCCTGGCGCGCCGCGAGGCCGTCGAGCGCGTGATGGTCGTCCGCCAGAACGGCGAGCGCACCCAGATCGGGGTCCTTGAGGACAACGTGCTCGTCGAGCACTACGTCAACAAGGAGCAGGCCACCAGCTACGTCGGCAACGTGTATCTGGGCAAGGTCCAGAACGTACTGCCGTCGATGGAGGCCGCCTTCGTCGACATCGGCAAGGGACGCAACGCCGTCCTGTACGCCGGTGAGGTCAACTTCGAGGCGCTGGGCATGGCCAACGGCCCGCGCCGGATCGAGACCGCGCTCAAGTCCGGCCAGTCGGTCCTCGTGCAGGTCACGAAGGACCCGATCGGCCACAAGGGCGCGCGGCTGACCAGCCAGGTGTCGCTGCCCGGCCGCTATCTGGTCTATGTGCCCGAGGGCTCGATGACCGGCATCAGCCGCAAGCTGCCCGACACCGAGCGGTCCCGGCTGAAGACCATCCTCAAGAAGATCGTCCCCGAGGACGCGGGCGTCATCGTCCGTACGGCCGCCGAGGGCGCCAGCGAGGACGAGCTGCGCCGCGATGTCGAGCGGCTCCAGTCGCAGTGGGAGGACATCAAGAAGAAGTCGAAGAGCGGCAACGCCCCGACGCTTCTCTACGGTGAGCCCGACATGACCGTCCGGGTCGTCCGCGACATCTTCAACGAGGACTTCTCGAAGGTCATCGTCAGCGGTGACGAGGCGTGGCAGACCATCCACGGCTATGTCGCGCATGTCGCGCCGGACCTCTCCGACCGGCTCTCGCGCTGGACGAGCGAGGTCGACGTCTTCGCGACGTACCGCATCGACGAGCAGCTGATGAAGGCGCTGGACCGCAAGGTCTGGCTGCCGAGCGGCGGTTCGCTGGTGATCGACAAGACCGAGGCCATGATCGTGGTCGACGTCAACACCGGGAAGTTCACCGGCCAGGGCGGCAACCTCGAAGAGACCGTCACCAGGAACAACCTGGAGGCGGCCGAGGAGATCGTGCGCCAGCTGCGGCTGCGCGACCTGGGCGGCATCGTCGTCATCGACTTCATCGACATGGTGCTCGAATCCAACCGGGATCTGGTGCTGCGGCGGCTGCTGGAGTGCCTGGGCCGGGACCGTACGAAGCACCAGGTCGCCGAGGTCACCTCGCTGGGTCTGGTGCAGATGACCCGGAAGCGGGTCGGCCAGGGGCTGCTGGAGTCCTTCTCCGAGACCTGTGTCCACTGCAACGGGCGCGGTGTGATCGTGCACATGGAGCAGCCCACGGCGGCCGGTGGCGGTGGCAACGGCAAGCGCTCCAAGAAGCGCGGTCGCGGTGGCGCCGCCGGTACGGAGCACGAGCACGAGCACGTCGAGATCGCGGCGGAGACCGAGATCGAGACCGAGGCGGAGGTGGCGGCGGAGGCAGCGGCCCCGGTCGCACTGGCCGAGCCGCTGTCGGACACGTTCGCGCCGGACGAGGAGCTGTTCAGCAGCGTGGCGGAGGCGGAGGCGTCCGTACGCGGGCGTTCCCGCCGCCGGGCGTCCCGCAAGGCGTCCGCCCCGGCGGGTTCGCCGAGGAGCGCGGAGCCGGAGCAGGTGCCGGCGCAGGTGGCCAGGACCGAGGCCCCGGCCGCCGAGACGCGCGTCGAGACGCCGGTGGAGCCGCCGGCAGCGGACGCGGCTCCGGCCGCCGGACCGGAGGCGCCCGCCGAGGAGGCGGCCCCCAAGGGGCGTACGCGCCGCCGGGCCACGCGCAAGGCGACGGCCCCGGCCGGTTCGCCGAAGGCCGCCGACGCGGAAGCCGCCGCCGAGGTGGTCCTGCCGGCGTCCGGGGAGCCCGAGTCCGTACCCGAGCCGACCGGGGCAGAGACCGCCGCCGTGGCGACGGCCGTGGCTGAGGCGCCCGCCGCCGAAGAGGCGCCGGTCGCGGCTCCGCCCCGGGCGCGCCGCAGGGTGACCCGCAAGGTCACCGCTCCGGCGGGGTCGCCCTCGGGCGCCGAGGACGCGGCGATCGTCGTGGTGGAGTCGGCCAGGGCGGAGGAGCCGGTCACGGTCGAGGAGCCCGCCGAGGCAGGAGAGCCCGCCGCCGAGGAGCCCGCGGCCCCGGCCAAGAAGGCGGTCCGCAAGACCGCCAAGACCGCCAAGAAGGCCACCACGGCCAAGAAGACGGCCGCCAAGAAGACGACGACGGCGAAGAAGACCGCGGCGAAGAAGACGACGGCCAAGAAGACGGCCAAGTCGACGACGAAGAAGACCGCGGCGGCCGAGCGTACGACGCCCTCCGGCGTCACCGCCTCCACGGAGGACTGACGCCGTCGTCCCCGCTCGCCGTACGGGCCGCGCATGAGCCCGTACGGCGACCGGGGAGGCGGGGGCTGGTTTGACCCCCTGTACAGGGGCCCCGTACTCTAAACCTTCGGTGTGTTCCTATGCGCGCCCACCTCTGAGCACCCACCTCCCGGATCTCCGGGGGAGGCCGCTCGTCCTGTCAGGAATCGCCACGGGCCCCGGCCCGTGCGGGCGGCTGGCATCAGAGGTTCCGTTCCGAGCGAGAGTGAGATCCGCGTGTACGCCATCGTGCGCAGCGGTGGTCGCCAGCACAAGGTTGCTGTCGGCGACATCGTTGAGGTTGACAAGATTCCCACTGCCAAGGTTGGCGACACGGTCGAGCTCTCGACCCTGCTCGTGGTCGACGGCGAGGCCGTCACCAGCGACCCGTGGGTGCTGGACGGCATCAAGGTCACGGCCGAGGTCGTGGACCACCACAAGGGCGCGAAGATCGACATCCTTCGCTACAAGAACAAGACCGGCTACCGCCGTCGCCAGGGTCACCGTCAGCAGTACACGGCGATCAAGGTCACCGGTATCCCCGCGGCTGCGAAGTAAGGGACTGAGGAGACATGGCACACAAGAAGGGCGCATCGTCCACTCGGAACGGGCGCGATTCCAATGCTCAGCGGCTCGGCGTGAAGCGCTTCGGCGGTCAGGTCGTCAACGCCGGTGAGATCCTGGTCCGCCAGCGCGGCACGCACTTCCACCCGGGCACCGGCGTCGGCCGTGGCGGCGACGACACGCTGTTCGCGCTGAACGCGGGCGCGGTGGAGTTCGGCACCAGCCGCGGCCGCAAGGTCGTGAACATCGTTCCGGTCGCCTGAGCACTGAGCATCAGGCGCCTGTAGCACGGTTTTTCGCGAGGGCGGACCTCACTTCCCGGTGACGGGAAGCGGGTCCGCCCTTCGCGTGTTGGACGTATGACATTTCCGTATGTACTGGAGGCAACCCCCATGACCACCTTCGTGGACCGCGTCGAGCTGCATGTCGCCGCGGGTAACGGAGGCCACGGCTGCGCCTCCGTACACCGTGAGAAGTTCAAGCCGCTGGGCGGACCCGACGGCGGCAACGGCGGCCGTGGCGGCGATGTCATCCTCGTCGTCGACCAGTCGGTGACGACGCTGCTCGACTACCACCACTCCCCGCACCGCAAGGCCACCAACGGCAAGCCCGGCGAGGGCGGCAACCGCTCCGGCAAGGACGGCCAGGACCTGGTCCTGCCGGTGCCCGACGGGACGGTCGTCCTCGACCGCAAGGGCACTGTCCTGGCCGACCTGGTCGGCGAGGGCACCACCTACGTCGCCGCCGAGGGCGGTCGCGGTGGTCTCGGCAACGCGGCGCTGGCCTCGGCCCGCCGCAAGGCCCCCGGCTTCGCGCTGCTCGGCGAGCCGGGCCGCGGCGGCGATGTCGTGCTGGAGCTGAAGACGGTCGCCGATGTGGCGCTCGTCGGCTACCCGAGCGCCGGCAAGTCCTCGCTGATCTCCGTCCTCTCGGCGGCCAAGCCCAAGATCGCGGACTACCCGTTCACCACGCTCGTCCCCAACCTGGGTGTGGTGACGGCGGGTTCCACCGTCTACACCATCGCGGACGTGCCCGGTCTGATCCCGGGCGCCAGCCAGGGCCGCGGTCTGGGCCTTGAGTTCCTGCGCCATGTCGAGCGCTGCTCCGTGCTCGTGCATGTGCTGGACACGGCCACGCTGGAGTCCGACCGCGACCCGGTGACCGACCTCGATGTGATCGAGGAGGAGCTGACGCAGTACGGCGGTCTCGACAACCGGCCGCGGATCGTCGTCCTCAACAAGACCGACATCCCGGACGGCAAGGATCTCGCCGAGATGATCAGGCCCGACCTGGAGAAGCGCGGCTACCGCGTCTTCGAGGTCTCGGCCGTGGCCCATCTGGGCCTCAGGGAACTGTCCTTCGCGCTCGCCGAGATCATCGCCAAGGCCCGCGCGGACAAGCCCAAGGAGGAGGCGACCCGGATCGTCATCCGCCCGAAGGCCGTCGACGACGCGGGCTTCACCGTCTCCCTGGAGGACGACGGGCTCTACCGGGTGCGCGGCGAGAAGCCGGAACGCTGGGTCCGCCAGACCGACTTCAGCAACGACGAGGCCGTCGGCTATCTCGCGGACCGGCTCAGCCGGCTCGGCGTCGAGGAGCAGCTGATGAAGGCCGGCGCGCGGTCGGGCGACGGAGTGGCCATCGGGCCCGAGGACGACGCGGTCGTCTTCGACTGGGAGCCGACGATGATGGCGGGCGCGGAGATGCTCGGCCGCCGCGGTGAGGACCACCGTCTTGAGGCACCCCGTCCGGCGGCGCAGCGGCGCCGGGACCGGGACGCCGAACGGGACGAGGCGCAGCGCGCGTACGACGAGTTCCACCCCTTCTAGGCCCTGTTGTCCGGCTGCTTCCGGAGCCGCGGGCTTCTGCTGACGGCCCGGGTGGTCACGGCTCTTCTCCGTGGTCACCCGGGCCGTCGTCGCGGTGGGTGAGCGCGGGGTCGCGTCGCGTAGGCTCTCATATGGGAGCCCCCGTGCTCCGACGTGAAACTTATGTGGTGTCCTTCACGTACGACTCCCGGCGCCGCACCACTGGCGCACCGGTCTTCGCAGGTGAATCAGGGGTTGCGTACCGGTGTCGCGGGGTTGTGGTCCACCTTGCACGACGATTGCCGCGGGTGGGACCATCGCTACATCCTCTGAGCCCGCAAGGTAGGTCAGTTCTGTGTCTGCAACATCCGCGTCGCCCACGAAGTCCCGCACCACCGCTGTCGTCCTGGCGGGCGGAACCGGTCAGCGTGTGGGCCTGTCGATCCCGAAGCAGTTGCTGAAGATCGCGGGGAAGGCGGTCATCGAGCACACGCTGTCGATCTTCGAGCGGAGTGACTCGATCGACGATGTGATCGTGCTGATGGCGCCTGGCTATGTGCCCGACGTGGAGAAGATCGTCGCGAAGGCCGGACTGGCGAAGGTCACCCGGATCATCGAGGGCGGCGCGACCCGGAACGAGACCACCGAGCGCGCCATCGCCGCCCTGGGCGAGGGCCTGGCCGCGGGCGAGGACCGCAACGTCCTGTTCCACGACGCCGTGCGCCCGCTGCTGTCGCAGCGCGTGATCAAGGACTGCGTGGACGCGCTGGAGCGTTACGAGGCCGTGGACGTCGCCATCCCGTCCGCGGACACGATCATCGTGACCCGTACGCACGGCGGCGACGGCGAGTTCATCACGGACGTCCCCGACCGGTCGCGGCTGCGGCGCGGCCAGACCCCGCAGGCGTTCAAGCTCTCCACCATCCGCAGGGCGTACGAGGTCGCCGCGGGCGACCCCAACTTCCAGGCCACCGACGACTGTTCGGTGGTGCTGAAGTACCTGCCGGACGTGCCGATCTATGTCGTCGCGGGCGACGAGTACAACATGAAGGTCACGCAGCCGGTCGATGTGTTCATCGCCGACAAGCTCTTCCAGCTGGCCTCCGCCGCCGCTCCGCAGCAGTCCTCGGACGACTCCTACCGTGAGCTGCTGGCCGGCAAGACCCTGGTCGTCTTCGGCGGCTCGTACGGCATCGGCGCGGACATCGCGCAGCTCGCCGAGTCCTTCGGCGCCACGGTGTACGCGCTGGGCCGCTCCACCACCGGTACGCATGTCGAGAACCCCGAGCATGTCGACGACGCGCTCTCGCGCGCCTACGCCGAGACGGGCCGGATCGACTACGTGATCAACACCGCGGGTGTGCTGCGCATCGGCAAGCTGGCCGAGACGGACAACACCACCATCCAGGAAGCGCTGAACGTCAACTACCTGGCGCCGGTGCAGATCGCGCGCGCCTCGTACAAGTACCTGGTGGAGACCAAGGGCCAGCTGCTGCTCTACACCTCCAGCAGCTACACCCGGGGCCGCGCGGAGTACAGCCTCTACTCGTCCACGAAGGCGGCCATGGTGAATCTCACCCAGGCGCTCTCCGACGAATGGGCCGGCGAGGGAATCCGCGTGAATTGCGTGAATCCCGAGCGCACCGCCACTCCCATGCGCACCAAGGCATTCGGCCAGGAGCCGGAGGGCTCACTGCTCTCCTCCGAGGCGGTCGCCAGGACCTCCCTCGATGTCCTGCTCTCCGAGCTGACCGGCCATGTCATCGACGTACGGCAGCAGGACCCGACCCGGGGCGCCTCCGAGGCCTCGGACTTCGAGCAGGCTCTGGCCGCTGTCCTGGACCGTCAGGAAGATGTGTAATAATTCTTGACAATCTTTGACACGGGCCTCTGTGGTCGCCGACGCGCGAACCACTGAGGCCCGAGTTCGTGAAGTTCTCCCTTCACATTTTCGTCGCAAGATTCTATTAGCCGGCACGGTCTGGAGCAGGTATTCCGTGATTTCGACAGCCATTCGCCTGGCCCGAGTGGGCAGCGGATCAGAGCTGGCAGCCGCACTACTTCTGGGGCTGAGTTTCCCGTGCGTCATGCTCGCCGCGATAATTCCCGATATCTGGATCTTCGCCGCGGCCGCGGCGGTGAGCTATCTCGCGGACACGTATCTGCACCAGCGCGGCAGCTATCTGGTGAACCGGCTCGCCAAGGTGCGGGCCGGTCTGTCGATCCGCTTCCTGATCCGGCAGATGCTGCTGGTGCTGCTGGTCGCGCGCTCGGGCCTCGGTGAGGACCGGATCTTCTATGTGACCGTTGTCGCCGTGCTCATGTTCTACGGGCTCCAGGCGCCGCACGGCGCGATCGTCACCCTGCTCCGGCTGCGCCGCAGGCTGCCGGTGGTCACCCGCAATATCGACCTCGGTGCCATCCGGATCCCCGACGCCCCGCCGCCCTGGCTGCTCAACCGCTCCGCCGAGAAGATGCTCCACCTGGACGTCTTCGCCATGGTCGGCGTGATCATCACGCTCCAGACCCGCGACAACCTCTACGGCTTCGCCGGGCTCGGCCTCAGCGTGCTCCTCGCCATCGGCTACATCGTCGCGCTGCTGCCGTATCTGCGGCCGAGCCGGCTCGTGCCCAACGCCGAGAAGGTGCTGAAGGCGGTGGACGGCTGGCTGGCCGACTACCGGCCGACCGTGATGCTCTACTTCTCCGGCTCCAAGGAGTCGGCGTACCAGGTCAACATGTGGCTGGAGACGATGGGGCAGCTCGACGGACGGCCGCTGATCGTCCTGCGCGAGCGCGTCATCGCGCAGCAGCTGGCCCCGACGGCGGTGCCGGTGCTCTGCGTCCCCGGCGGCGTGCATCTGATGAATCTGGATCTCTCGACGGTCCGGGTCGCGCTGTACGCGGCCAACGTCGGCAAGAACATCCATATGCTGCGCGTCCCGACCATGAAGCACGTCTTCATCGGCCACGGCGACAGCGACAAACTGGCCAGCGTCAACCCGTACAGCAAGGCGTACGACGAGGTGTGGACCGCAGGCCGGGCCGGACGCGACCGGTACGCGCTGGCCGATGTCGGGGTGCGGGACGAGGACATCGTCGAGGTGGGCCGCCCGCAGCTGGCCCCGATCGAGCCGGCGAGCGGTTCGACGAAGAACCCCATCCCCACGGTGCTGTACGCGCCCACGTGGGAGGGCTGGGACGACAGCCCCGGCAACACCTCTCTCCTGCTGGCCGGCGAGAACATCGTCAAGCGGCTGCTGAAGGCCGAGCGTCCCGTCCGGGTGCTGTACAAGCCGCACCCCTTCACCGGTACGCGCAGCGCCAAGGCGAAGGCCGTGCACGAGCGGATCATCGCGCTGGTCGAGAAGGCCGCCGCCGAACGCGCCACCGACGCCCGCTGGGCCCAGGACGCGGCCGGGCTCCGCGAGGAGCAGGGCGCGGCGCGGACCGAGCTGGCCCGGATCGGCGCGCGGCTGGCCGAGCTGTCCGGCGGGGCCGACGCGAGCAGGGACGAGGCGGAGGAGTCGCGCGACTCCAAGGCCGACCCGGCCAGGCAGGCGGAGCTGACGCGGCTGCGGCGCGAGTGGGACGCCGCGTACTGGCGTTCCTTCGGCTGGTGGGAGCACCGGGTCATCAGCGGCTCGGAGCCGGCCCTGTACGACTGCTTCAACGAGTCGGACGCGATGGTCTCCGACATCTCCAGCGTCGTGTCGGACTTCATCGCGAGCGGCAAGCCGTACGCGGTCACCGACTCGGCGGAGCTGGGCGCGGAGGAGTTCAAGCGGCAGAACACCGCAGTACGGGCCGCCGTGATCCTCTCCAACAGTGCGAAGGAGCTGGACCAGCTGCTCGCCGCGGTCGCGGACCCGTCCGCCGATCCGCTGACCGAGGCCCGTCATGAGCTGAAGCGCTATCTGCTGGGTCCGGACGAGCCGACCTCGATCGAGCAGTTCGACGCGGCGACACGGGCCCTGGCGGCGAAGTCGCTGGCCCGCAACGTGGGGGTCGAGCAGCGGCTCTCGGAGCCGGAGGCGGCTGCCGCGCCGGACGACTCCGCGCCGTCCGAGCCCCGCGCCGAGGACACGCCCGTGGGGGGCTGAGCCCTCGGCCACAGCGGCGACCGGGCCCGGCAGGGCGCCTACGGGCGTACTGCCGGGCCTTTGCCATGTCCGCCCGCTTGCAGTGTGGCGGGCGTCACACCGACAGGTGATCGAAGCAAGACAACCAACTTTCCATGGCACTTGTCTTGAATTGCGATGAACATTAAGTCTGTTCCTGACGTCAGTGTGATCGTCGGCGCGTACGAGGCGATGCCCTATCTGATCCGCTGCCTGGAGTCCGTCGAGGCCCAGACGCTGGGCTCCGACCGCATCGAGATCGTCGCCGTGGACGACGGCTCGACCGACGGCACGGGCGAATACCTGGAGGCGTTCGCCGCGCGGACGGCGATCCCGACCAGAGTGGTGCGCCAGGCCAACTCGGGCGGCCCCAGCGGGCCGCGCAACGTCGGACTCGGCATGGCGCGCGGCCGGTATGTCTTCTTCCTCGACGCCGATGACTACTTCGCCGACGAATCGCTGGAGCGCATGGTCGCCATGGCCGACCGCGCCGGCACCGACGTGGTGCTCGGCAAGGTCGAGGGCGTGAACCGGGGCGCTCCCGGCTCGATGTGGAACCGTACGGCGGAGCGCGTCGACATCTACACCTCACAGGTCATCTACACGCTGAGCGCGCAGAAGCTCTTCCGCCGCGAACTGATCGAACGGCTGGGGCTGCGGTTCGACGAGACGCTGAAGACCGGTGAGGACGCCCTGTTCACGATGGAGGCGTACATCCGGGGCAACGGTGTCTCGGTGATCGCCGACTACACCTGCTACTACCTGGTCGGCCGCGACGACGGCAAGCATGTGACCAAGACCGGCGGCTACGCACTCCGCTTCGAGGCCACCGGCGCCCTCATGGCGCTCATCACCGCGCTGGTGCCCGCCGGTCCGAAGCGCGACCGGCTGATGGTCAGACCCTTCACGGTCGGACTGATCCAGCAGTTCGGCCACGGGACGCTCAAGCACCCCGGGCGGACCGCACAGCACAAGCTGGAGCTGGCGGCGCCGCTGATGGAGCGGTACTGGACGCCCGGCGTGGCCGCCCGCATCAAGGTCTCCGAACGGCTGCGGCTGGAGTGTGTCGCGCTGGGCCGGCTCGATCTGCTGGCGGACATGCTGGCCTTCATCAGGGCCGGGACCGTGCCCGAGGTCGTCCACCGGGGCCGCGCCCGTACCCCGTATCTCGTCTTCCCGCACTTCGGCGACAGGCGGAGCGGCCTCCAGGACGCGTCGTACGAGGTGACCGTGCCCGACTGGCTCGGCAAGCCGGGACTGCGGCGCATCGAGGCGCCCAAGGCCGTACGCCGGCGCAAGTCGCTGCCGCGCCGGGTGGCCCGCAGGGTGCGCACCCAGTTACGGACCCTGGCCGTGCTGAGGGCGCACGGTCCCGCGTCAACCAGGTTCGGACCGTGAGGAGTTGGGCGGTACCGGGGAGGTGCGCCGGGAAACGCGGCGGCGCGGTACGGCGGTGAGGCCCCGCGCGTCCGCCCGCGCGGGGCCGGCGAGTGCGCGTCCGCGCACACCCGGGCGCCCTTTCGTGCACCCCGTATGCACCGGTTCACTCTCCCGAGGTGACCAGCGGCGGGCCGCACAGGAAATCGTAGGTAAAATCGGACTGTCGGGCGACGCCCGGACAGCATCGGCATCTCAGCAGGGATAGGGATAGTGAAGGCTCTCGTACTGTCCGGCGGGGCGGGTACCCGTCTGCGCCCCATCACGCACACCTCCGCGAAACAGCTGGTCCCCGTAGCCAACAAGCCCGTGCTCTTCTACGGGCTCGAAGCCATCGCCGAGGCGGGGATCACCGAGGTCGGCGTGATCGTCGGCGACACCGCGGACGAGATCCGCGAGGCGGTGGGTGACGGCTCGCAGTTCGGCATAAAGGTCACCTACCTCCAGCAGGACGCCCCTCTCGGGCTGGCGCACGCCGTCCTCATCGCCCGTGAGTTCCTGGGCGAGGACGATTTCGTGATGTACCTCGGTGACAACTTCATCGTCGGTGGCATCACGGGCCTGGTCGACGGCTTCCGCGCGGACCGCCCCGAGGCGCAGATCCTGCTCACGAAGGTCCCCAACCCCACCTCCTTCGGCGTGGCCGAACTCGACGGCGCGGGCAGGGTGGTGGCCCTGGAGGAGAAGCCCAAGGAGCCGAAGAGCGATCTCGCGCTCGTCGGTGTCTATCTCTTCACCCCGGCCATCCATGAGGCCGTGCGCTCGATCGAGCCCTCCTGGCGCGGTGAGTTGGAGATCACCCACGCCATCCAGTGGCTGATCGACCAGCGGCGCGATGTCCGTTCCACGACCATCTCCGGTTACTGGAAGGACACCGGCAACGTCGCCGACATGCTGGAGGTCAACCGCTCGGTGCTGGAGACCGTCGAGCCGTGCCGTGACGGCAGCGTCGACGAGGCGACGGAGATCATAGGGCGGGTCAGGATCGAGAAGGGCGCGCAGGTCACCGGCAGCCGGATCGTCGGTCCCGCGATCATCGGCGCGGACACGGTGGTCAGCGACGCCTATATCGGTCCCTTCACCTCGGTCTCCGAAGGATGCAGGATCGAGGACAGCGAGATCGAGTACTCCATCGTTCTGCGGGGTTCCTCGCTCACCGGCGTGCGCCGGGTGGAGGCATCGCTGATCGGCCGCGATGTCGAGATCACCCCCGCGCCCCGTAACCCGTCCGCCCACCGACTCGTCCTCGGTGACCACAGCAAGGTGCAGATCTCTTCATGACCGACAGGATTCTCGTGACCGGCGGTGCCGGTTTCATCGGCTCGCACTACGTCCGTACGGTCCTGGGCCCCCAGGGCCCCGGCGATGTCGCGCTGACCGTGCTCGACAAGCTCACCTACGCGGGCAACCCGGCCAACCTCGACGAGGTCCGCGACCATCCCGGGTTCTCCTTCGTCCAGGGCGACATCTGCGACCCCGAGCTGGTCGCCAAGCTGATGGCCGAGCACGACCAGGTGGTGCACTTCGCCGCGGAGTCGCATGTGGACCGCTCCATCGACGGCGGCGCGGAGTTCGTCCGTACGAACGTCGTGGGCACGCACACGCTGATCGACGCCGCGCACCGCGCCGGGGTCAAGACCTTCGTGCACATCTCCACCGACGAGGTCTACGGCTCGATCGACGAGGGCTCCTGGCCGGAGACCCATCCGCTGGAGCCCAACTCGCCCTACTCCTCGGCGAAGGCGTCCAGCGATCTGATCGCGCTCTCGTACCACCGCACGCACGGCCTCGATGTGCGGGTGACCCGCTGCTCCAACAACTACGGGCACCACCACTTCCCCGAGAAGGTCATCCCGCTGTTCATCACGAACCTGCTGGACGGCAAGAAGGTCCCGCTGTACGGCGACGGCGGCAACATCCGCGACTGGCTGCACATCGACGACCATGTGCAGGGCATCGAGCTGGTCCGTACGAAGGGCCGGGCCGGTGAGGTCTACAACATCGGCGGTGGCACGGAGCTGTCCAACAAGGAGCTGACCGGGCTTCTGCTGGAGGCCTGCGGAGCGGACTGGGACACCAGCGTCGAGTACGTCACCGACCGCAAGGGCCACGACCGCCGCTACTCCGTGGACTGCTCCAAGATCCGTACGGAGCTGGGGTACGAGCCCCGCAAGGACTTCGCGGCGGGCCTCGCGGAGACCGTGGAGTGGTACCGCGAGAACCGCGCCTGGTGGGAGCCGCTGAAGGGGCGTGCCGCGCTGTGAGCCGCTGGCTCGTCACCGGCGCCGGCGGCATGCTCGGCCAGGATCTGCTGGCCCGGCTCGCCGCGGCCGGGGAGAGCGCGGCCGGCCTGGACCGTACCGCGCTGGACATCACCGACCCCGGCGCGGCGCGCACCGCGCTGGCGGCCCATACGCCGGACGTCGTGGTCAACTGCGCCGCCTGGACGGCCGTGGACGACGCCGAGGCCAAGGAGGCCGAGGCGCTCGCCGTCAACGGCACGGGACCCCGGGTGCTCGCCGAGGCGTGCGAGGTCTCCGGCGCCGTCCTGATCCAGGTCTCCACGGACTACGTCTTCGCCGGTGACGCCCGGGCGCCCTACGGCGAGGACGACCCCACGGCCCCGCGCAGCGCCTACGGCCGCACCAAGCTGGCCGGGGAGCGCGCGGTCCTGGAGACCCTTCCGGAGACCGGGTTCGTGGTTCGTACGGCCTGGCTGTACGGCGCGGGCGGCGGCAACTTCGTCCGGACGATGATCAAGCTGGAGGGGATCAAGGACACCCTGGACGTGGTGGACGACCAGCTCGGCCAGCCCACCTGGACCGGCGACCTCGCGGACCGGCTGGTCCTGCTGGGGACGGCGGCCCTCGCGGGGACGGCCCCGGCCGGGGTCTACCACGGCACCAGCGGCGGTGAGACGACCTGGTTCGGTTTCACCAGGGAGATCTTCCGGCTGCTCGGCGCGGACCCGGAGCGGGTCCGTCCGACCACCAGTGAGGCGTTCGTACGCCCGGCTCCCCGGCCCGCGTACAGCGTGCTGGGACACGACCGGTGGAAGGCCGCCGGGATCGAACCGATCCGTGACTGGCGCACGGCGCTTGCAGAGGCGTTCCCGGCGTTGGTCCGGGCCGAGCGGGGCTGACGCCAAATGGGTGTTACTGGCCAGTAGATGTTTACGTACAACCTGTGGGCCCACTAAGTTCACTGAGAATCAATCCCTAGTTGTTGATTCTCAGTGAAGGGCCCCTTACGTGGATCGCCACGGCTTCCTGCGCCAACTGCACCGTGTGTACAAACCCCGCACCTATCTGGAGATCGGGGTAAATGACGGCCGCAGTCTGGCTCTGTCCCGGGTTCCGTCGGTCGCGGTCGACCCGGCGTTCCGGGTCGTCACGGACATCAGCTGCGATGTCCATCTGGTCAAGGCCACCAGCGACGACTTCTTCGCCCGCAAGGATCCCTTGATCCATCTGCGCAACGGCCGCAACCCGTTCCGCGCGCTCGCCCGGCGTGACCCGGTCAATCTCTTCGGCGGTGACCCGAAGCTGGAGCTGTCGTTCATCGACGGCATGCACCTCTTCGAGTTCGCGCTGCGCGACTTCATGAACGTCGAGAAGCACTCCCGCTGGTCCAGCGTGATCGTCCTGGACGACATGCTGCCGCGGGACGTCGACGAGGCGGCGCGCGACCGGCACACCAAGTTCTGGGCCGGAGACGTCTACAAGGTGGCCACGGTCCTGCGGCGGTACCGCCCCGACCTGCTGGTCGTCGACGTCGACACCGAGCCGACCGGGGTGGTGGCCATCTTCGGCGCCAATCCGGAGAGCACGGTGCTGAAGGACGCGTACGACAAGATCATCGAGGAGTACGTCGTACCGGACCCGCAGGACGTGCCCGAAGAGGTGCTCGTCCGTAAGAACGCGGTACGGCCCGAGGCGCTGCTCGGGGCCGGGTTCTGGCCCGCTCTGGCCCGCGCCCGCAATCTGCGCCGCTCGCGGTCGGCCTTCGCGCCGCTGCGCCGGCAGATCGAGGCGGTCACCGGCTGATCCGCCGGACCGTACGCAAGGGGCCCGGACGATTCATGATCGCCCGGGCCCCTTCGTATGCGCCTGTACGGCTCAGCCGCGGGCGGCCAGCTCCGCGTAGTACGCCGTGCACTCCTCGTACGACGGGAGCAGGCCCTGGGCCTCGGCCTCCGCGAGGGTCGGCGCCGCCGCGTCCTTGTCGGAGAGCAGCGGGGTGATGCCCTCGGGCCACTCGATACCGAGCGCCGGGTCCAGCGGGTTGATGCCGTGCTCACGCCCGGGGGCGTACCCCTCGGAGCACAGATAGACGACCGTCGCGTCGTCCGTCAGCGCCATGAACGCGTGACCGAGGCCCTCGGCGAGATAGACGGCGTGGTGATCCACATCGTCCAGCCGCACCGCCTCCCACCGCCGGTACGTGGGGGAACCCACCCGGATGTCCACGATGACGTCGAGGACCGCGCCGCGTACGCACTTCACGTACTTGGCCTGGCTGGGCGGCACATCGGCGAAGTGGATCCCGCGCAGGGTGCCGCGGCTGGACACCGAGCAGTTCGCCTGGGCGAGGTTCAGCGGGTGGCCGGCCGCCTCGGCGAAGTCCGAGGCCTTGAACCACTCGTGGAAGCTGCCGCGGCTGTCGGGGAAGACCTTCGGTTCATGTACCCAGGCGCCCGCGACCGAGAGCTGCCGCATGTGATCACGTCCTTGTTCTGTGTGCTTGTCGCTCATTGCTCGGGAGACTCGGGAGAAGAGGGCGACGCCGGTCAGAGACGGGCGGCGAGCCGGCGCACCTTCTTGCGCGCCGAGGAGGGCAGCCGGCGCACGATCGGACCGCCGGCCGAGCGGAGCACCCGGCGCAGCGTCGCCCGGCGGCGCTTCACCGTCACCGCCCGGACGAGCAGCGGATCGACGACCTCCAGACCGCTCTGGTCCAGCTGGATCCGGCCGCCCTGGCCCACGGGCACCTCGCAGAGCGGCAGCACGGGGCCCTTCGGCCCGTCCAGCCGCACCGACAGCTGCGCCTGCCCGGCCGGCAGGTCCGGCACCCGGGCGGGCACACCGAGGTGGGCCCGGCCCTGGTCGGGACGGAGGGTGGACGGCGCGGTCATGGTGTTGCCGTCCGCCGTGGTCAGCACCAACTCGACCGCCTTCGAACCGGACTTGGCGCCGGTGAACACATCGAGACGCAGCTCCGGACGGCTGCCGGGCATCCGCCGCGCGGGCCGGTCCGCCAGATAGGTGGCCATCTTCTTGGCGCGGCCCGCGACATCGAGGGTCAGGTTGCCGTGCGGGTCGGTGAAGTACGGGATCACCGGCCGCGCGGGCGAACCGAGCAGCGCGGGCAGGCACTTGGCGTCGACCGACTCCGCGCGGTCCGCGCCGAGCCTGGCCTTCCGTACCAGCCCCAGTCCGCGCAGCGGCACCCAGATGTCCCAGAAACCGCGGGAGACCCGGCCGCGGCCCTTGACCCCCTCGCTGGTGACCAGGCCGGTGCCGTGCAGGACGACCTCGTACGTGTCGTCGCCCAGCGCCTCGACCTTGGCGGTGAACTCCGCGGCGCACGGCCACTCGACGGCGGTCTCGCGGTTACGCAGCGAGACCTCGCCCTTGAAGCTGTCCATGTCGTCGGTGACATCGAGGAGTTCACCGTCCGGCAGCAGGCCCTCGGTGATGTCCGGGTGCAGGAAATAACGCTTGTCGCGGCGGACCAGCCGCAGCGGCTCCTGGTCCTCGCCGTGCACGAGACGACCGGTCACGGTGATCGCGGCCTTGCCGTCCGGCTGCCAGTCGAAGTCCTCCAGCCGGGCCGCGCCCTTCACCGACTTGGCGAAGCGGGCGATCTTCACCAGTCCCTGGCGGTCGTCGGCGCGCAGCAGCGTGGAGCGGAGTCTGACCAGCGCACCGAGGCCGTCGTGCACGCCGTCGTGCATGAACTCCTCGGCGAGCGGACGGATCGCGTCGCACATCTCGTCGAGGAACTCGGGCGTGTAGTTGACCACGGACGGCTCGCTCAGCCGGCCGAGCATCTCGACCCGGTAGAAGCGGCGCAGCAGCCGGTCCCGGAATTCGCCCGGCTCGGTGTTCTCCACGACGACCTTGAGGACCTCGCGCAGGTTGCCGTAGTAGCCGGCCGGAACGATCTTGGCGGAGCCGGCGTTCTGGCCGTCGTCCCGCTTCGAGTAGTAGTAGCAGGTGTAACTCCCCAGGATCGATACGACCTTGGCGGGGAAATACGCCTGCATCATGTACAGCTGGTCCTCCAGGCGACGCTTGCCCTCGGGGTAGGCGATGCCGTTCTCGCGCAGGAACTCCGTACGGAACATCTTGTGCGGCGTGAGGCTGTCGTACAGCGGCGCGGTACTCAGATCGCACTTCTCGCGATTCTTCTTGAACACGCCGTGCGGGACACCGCGGAAATTGGAAGCGACCTTGCCGATCACGATGTCGGAGCCGTTGCGGTGACCCATCTCATACAGCCGTCGCAGCGCGTCGGACGCCATGTGGTCGTCCTGGTCGACGAACTGGACGTACTCCCCCTTGGCCTCGGCGACACCGATGTTTCTCGGCTTGCCGGGCCAGCCCGAGTTGGGGATGTGGATCACGCGGAAATGAGGGTGCTCGGCCGCCAGCTTGTCCAGGCGGGCCGGGCTGTCGTCGGTCGACCCGTCGTTCACGAAGAGCACTTCGAAGTCGGCGGCCGGCAGCGTCTGGGCCAGCAGTGAATCGATGCAGGGGTCGATGTACTTACCCGGGTTGTACACCGGAATGACGACGCTCACTTTTACTGGCATTACTGATGGCCCATCTCGTGTGTGGTTGCGCGGGCGGTTCAAGTGGGGGGAGTCGCCGCCATCGGCGAGCGTACGGGCGCCGTGGAGGCCAGCTTATCTCTGCGCGGGCGGGGACGTTTCCCGACTGTTGTTACACCTGACAGACTGTCTTCACCGGCATCGGGTTGTGCCGGAGGCGCGGGTTTGACGCGGGGACGGGCTCACCGGCCGGCCGGAAACGGGCCCACCGGCCGCGTCCCACCCACTGAAATGCCTCGTCGGCCGGGGAATCGCCCGCGTACGCTGAGCGACCGGCGGACGACCGGCCGGCAGCGGCCGGCCGGTGAGGTGTGGCCGACAGTGAGAGCAGAGGCACAGCACGTGGCAGCGGCACGGCAGAGCGCGACGGCACGGCAGGACGCGGTGGCACAGGCCCGCAGGATCGTCGTGAAGGTCGGCTCCTCCTCGCTCACCACCGCCTCCGGCGGGCTCGACGCCGACCGGGTCGACGCCCTCGTCGATGTACTCGCCCAGGTCAGACGCGGTGCCGGGAGCGGTGACGAGAAGGAGATCCTGCTCGTCTCCAGTGGAGCCATCGCCGCCGGGCTCGCCCCCCTCGGGCTGGAGCGCCGCCCCCGGGACCTGGCCCGCCAGCAGGCCGCCGCCAGCGTCGGGCAGGGGCTGCTGGTCGCGCGGTACACCGCCTCCTTCGCCCGCTACGGCGTACGCGTCGGGCAGGTGCTGCTCACCACCGACGACACCAGCCGCCGCGCTCACTACCGCAACGCCTACCGCACCCTGGACCAGCTGCTCGGCATGGGCGCCGTCCCCGTCGTCAACGAGAACGACACCGTCGCCACGGACGAGATCCGGTTCGGCGACAACGACCGGCTGGCCGCCCTCGTCGCCCATCTCGTACGGGCCGATCTGCTCGTCCTGCTCTCCGATGTCGACGGGCTGTACGACGGCGACCCCCGCACCCCCGGCACGTCCCGGATCGCGGAGGTGCGCGGCCCCGCCGATCTGACGGGCGTCTCCCTCGGCAGCGCCGGCCGGGCGGGGCTGGGCACCGGCGGCATGGTCACCAAGGTCGAGGCCGCCAGGATCGCCGCCGCGGCCGGGGTCCCGGTGGTCCTGACCTCCGCGAGCCACGCCGCCGACGGACTCGCGGGCCGGGACACCGGTACGTACTTCCACCGCACCGGACGGCGCTCCGCGGGCCGGCTGCTGTGGCTCGCCCACGCCTCCACCCCGCAGGGCGCACTCACCCTGGACGACGGGGCGGTACGGGCCGTCGTCGAGCGGCGCACCTCACTGCTGCCGGCCGGAATCGCCGCCGTCGAGGGCGAGTTCAGCGCCGGTGACCCGGTGGAGCTGCGGGACACGGCGGGCCGGCCGGTCGCCCGCGGGCTCGTCAACTTCGACGCCAAGGAGATCCCCCAGCTCCTGGGCCGCTCCACCCGCGAACTGGCCCGCGAACTGGGCCCCGCCTACGAGCGTGAGGTCGTACACAGAGACGATTTGGTCATCCTCCATCCCTGACCCACCCCTGAAACGGCTGAAACTCCGGTCTTTGAACAGGGACCTTTACCAAAACCGCCCCATGCCCTGCCCGGGACTGGTCAACTTTGTCCCAGGGATACAGACGGGGTACAGCACGACAACGCATCAACAGGAGGCCGCTGGTGAGACGAGCGCGCCCGGGGGCGGTGCCCCGAGGGACCGGGGGCGGCGCCCACGCCCGGAGGGCCGCGGGCGAGGAACGAGCCCTGACCAGCGTCGAAGCGGGGGACGACTTCGACGACTTCGACGACGAGCAACAGCGGGAGGTCGTATCGAGAACGGACGCGTGCGCGGAGGGCCGTACGCTGTCGAAGCTCTGGCACATCACGCTCAGCGTCTCGGGCGCCGAGGCTCCGCTGCCGGAGGTCCGGCGCGGCCTGGAGCAGCTGGCCCATGACCATCCCTTCCTGCTGACCAGCCGGTACGCCAACGATCACGCGGAGATCCGGTACTGGGAGGAGGCCCGGGACCTGCACGACGCCGCCGCCGTCGCGCTGCGCCTCTGGGGCGAGCACCGGTCGAGCGCCAAGCTGCCGCCGTGGAAGATCGTCGGTCTTGAGGTCATCGACCGCGAGACGTATCACCAGCGGATCGCGGAGGGCTACGGCCCGCCACCGGCGGCCCCGGTGGGCGTTCATCCGTTCTGATCCCCCTCCGGAAGTGTCTCGGAGTCCGGAATACGTGCGGAATGCCCGCAGGGCGCGCATTACCCTGCGGGCATGACCTCGCTCTCGCCGTACGACAACCTCTCCCCGGTCGCCAGGGCCGCTTACCGGTCCCGCGCCGCGGCCGCCGATATCGCGCCACTGCCGCGCGCGGCCAAGGACGACGCGCTGCTGGCGATCGCGGACGCGCTGGAAGTCCGTACCCACGAGATCGTCACGGCCAACGCCGAGGACATCGCGCGGGCCCGGGAGGCCGGGACCGGCGAGGCGATCATCGACCGGCTGACGCTGACCCCGGAGCGGGTGCGGGCCATCGCCGCGGACGTACGGGACGTGGCGGCGCTGCCCGACCCGGTCGGTGAGGTCGTACGCGGTTCGACGCTGCCCAACGGCATCGATCTGCGCCAGGTGCGGGTGCCGCTCGGTGTGGTCGGGATCATCTACGAGGCCCGCCCCAATGTCACCGTGGACGCCGCCGCGCTCTGCCTGAAGTCGGGCAACGCGGTGCTGCTGCGCGGCTCCTCCTCGGCGATCTCCTCGAACACCGCCCTCGTGCGGGTGCTGCGCGACGCCGTCGGCGGGGCCGGGCTGCCCGCCGACGCCGTACAGCTCGTGCCCGGCGAGGGCCGGGACGCCGTACAGGAGCTGATGCGGGCCCGCGGCCTGGTCGACGTGCTGATCCCGCGCGGCGGCGCCTCCCTGATCCGTACCGTCGTCGAGGGGTCCACCGTCCCCGTCATCGAGACCGGCACCGGCAACTGCCATGTGTATGTGGACGCCGAGACCGATCTCGACATGGCCGTGGAGATCCTGATCAACTCCAAGGCGCAGCGGCCCAGCGTCTGCAACGCCGCCGAGACGCTCCTCGTCCACCAGGACATCGCGGGCGTGTTCCTGCCGCGCGCGCTGGACGCGCTCGCCGACGCCGGGGTCACGGTCCACGCCGACGAGCGGGTGCTCGCGTACGGCGCGGGGTCGAAGGCGGAGATCGTGCCGGCCACCGCGGAGGACTGGGAGACCGAGTACCTCTCGTACGACATCGCCGCCGCGGTCGTCGACTCGCTGGACGCCGCCGTCGCCCATATCCGGCTCTGGTCGTCCGGCCATACGGAGGCGATCGTCACCACCTCGCAGGCCGCCGCCCGCCGATTCACCCAATTGGTCGATTCCACGACAGTCGCTGTGAACGCGTCCACGCGCTTCACCGACGGCGGCCAGTTCGGCTTCGGCGCCGAGATCGGAATCTCCACGCAGAAGCTGCACGCGCGGGGGCCGATGGGGCTGCCGGAGCTGACCTCGACGAAGTACATCGTGATCGGCGACGGTCACACGCGATAGCGGTGGGGCCACTGATACGGCAGGGGCGCCCGCGGTGACGGGCGGGCGCCGGGGTGGCGATGTGACCAAGACGAACGCGGGAGAGTTCGGACTCCGCCTGCCCAAAACGACCCGCCAGGTCTACCCTGAAGGGGTGCCGGACGACGTGGGGGGCAAGCCGTTCCCGGACGGCTGGGAGCCCGACGACGACCGCGGTGGCGCGGACAAGGACTTCGCCCCCGTGGTGTTCGACGAGGACTTCGTCAAGGCCGCCACCATCCATGAACCCTCCGCCGTGGAACGGCTGCTGGCCGCCGCCCAGGCGCGCGCCGAGGCCGAGGCGGCCCGCGCGCGGTCCGGCGGGGGACGGCCCGAGGACGAGCTGTACGAGGAGCTGTACGGCCGCGACGGCGCGTACGGACCCGAGCCCGGTTACGACGGCGAGTACGACCCCGATGACCCCGACGCGCTCTCCGGGCCCTATGGACGCCACGGCGGTTCGCTGCGGCCGTACCGCGGCGCCGCCCGCTGGCACCGGCCCGTCGCCTGGCTGCTCGCCCTGCTGATGGGGATCGGGATGGTCGCGCTGGCCTTCTCCGCCGTCTACCGAGGCGCCTCCAACAGCCGCGACGGCAAGGTGCCGCAGCCCGCCACGACCGGGATCGACAAGCCGGCTCCGGGTACGCCCTCGGCGACCGCGAACCAGTCGGCGCCGGCGGTTTCCGCGGTGCCGCGTACGCCCTGACCGGCGCCTGAAACACGTCCCGGACGGCCGCGTGCGACCTGAACGGCCGATCGCGTGGCTCCCGGAACTTCCCGGCTCGCCCAGCGTTTATGTTCGGCCCCGCCGACCTACCCTGAAGGTATGGCAGGGCGTGGAGACCCACCCGAGGGGGAACCTGAGGGGCTGCCCGGCGGCGATGACGACGAGTACCGCTCCGTCGTCTTCGACGAATCCTTCATCCGGGAGGCCCGCCTTCAGGAGTTCTCGGCGCGGGAGCGGATGACCGATCACGCCGACGCCGTACGGAGGGTTCCTCCGGCGCAGCCTCCGCCACCGTCCAGAAAGCGGGCCCGGGGGATCTTCTGGCGCGGATCGAGACAGCTTCTGCTGCTGGTCATGGTGGTGGTCCTGGCGTTCGGCACGGCCATCTATCTGGGCCTGCGCAACCCCTACCGGCCGGCCACCGGCCGCTCCGTGGACCAGGTGCGGATGTCGGTCATCCCGCTGGCGCCCCAGGGGCCCGTGCCGGGCGGCACCCCCGCGGATCTCTTCAAACACAGCCCGGCCGCGCAGTTCCGGGTGGGGGCGGCCGGGATCACGATGCCCGCCGTCCGGCAGACCGGGGGATTCTCGGAGAGCCAGGTGATGGCCGCGCTGACGACCGTCAAGGACTATCTGGTGGCGTCCTCGCTCGACCCCGACGTCATCGAGGGCCGCTCGGAACGGCCGGTACGGGTGCTGCTCGACCCCGACCAGCTCGACCAGTTCGACGCCGGATTCGCCGCCCCCGCCGACGACGGCCGGCACGCCCCGACCGGCTGGCTGGTGCGCTTCGACCCGGCGAAGGTGGCCCAGGCCGACAGCGAGGTGCGGGTGCACGGCACGCTGCGCTACCAGGAGACCTCGCCCGGGACGCTGGAGGTGGTCTCGGACCATGTGTTCGTCTACGCGCTGCGCCCCGCGAGCTCGGACGCGCAGCCCGTACAGGACGCCTCGCTCTTCACCGTCCGGCGCGAGCTGCGCTTCCGTTTCGACCTGGACGCGCTGCCGCGGCACACGGCGCGACTGCTGACCAGCGAGGTGCAGGCCGGGCCGCAGGCGTGCTCGGCGGAGCCGCCGACGACGCTGCGGCCCCTGCTGGCCGGCCAGCGGGCGAAGCTCCGGGAACCGGCCGCCACGGACCCGTACGCGACGGGTCCGGCCACTACGGCGCTCTGCGGGACGCTGTCCCGCGCGGCGGAACCGAGCCCGGCCTCCTGAACAGGACGACCGGGCCCGGCCCGCTCTCCGTACGGTTCGGCTCGTGCCGGGTCAGCTCTTGCGGGGGCCCTGGTCCCGGCCGTCGCCGCCGGTGCCCTCGTCCGAGGGGCGGCTGCCGCCGCCACCGTTGCCACCGCCACCGGTGAACTTGTCGCGCAGCTTGCCGCCCAGATCGCCCGCGCCGCCCGCGATGTCGCCGACCAGCTTCATCAGCGGGTCCTTGCTGCTGCGGACCGTGTCCGCGTAGTGCGCGGCGGAGTCGCGGAACGAGTCCGTGACCGAGGTGTCCTTGTCGTCCTCGCGGCGCGGGTAGTGACCGTCCATGATCCGCTGGAAGTCGCGGCTCTCCGCCCACTTCTTCAGCTCGGCCGCACGCACCGTCGTGAACGGGTGCGTACGCGGCAGCACGTTGAGGATCTTGAGCACGGAGTCCCGCAGATCGCCGCCCGCCTCGTACTCGGCGGCCTGCTCCAGGAACGCGTCCACATTCATCTCGTGCAGATGATTGCCACCGGCGATCTTCATCAGGCCGCGCATCGAGGCCCGGAGATCCTGGCCGACCAGCAGTCCGGCCCGGTCCGCCGACAGCTCCGACTTGCGGAACCACTCCCGCAGCGCCGTCACGATCGCCATGATCGCGACATTGCCCAGCGGGATCCAGGCGACCTTGAGCGCCAGATTGGTGAGGAAGAGCAGTATCGTCCGGTAGACGGAGTGACCGGAGAGCGCGTGGCCCACCTCATGGCCGACGACCGCCCGCATCTCCTCCTCGTCGAGCAGCTCCACCAGCCCGGTGGTGACCACGATGATCGGCTCGTCCAGACCGATGCACATGGCGTTCGGCTTGGGATCCTGCGCCACGTACATCGCGGGAACCTTCTCCAGGTCCAGGATGTAACAGGCGTCCCGCAGCATGGCGTGCAGATGCGCGAACTGCGCGTCGCCGACCCGCACGGAGTCGGAGAGGAAGAGCAGCCGCAGGCTGCGCTCGGGCAGCAGCGCGCTCATCGCCTTGAACACCGTGTCGAAGCCGGTGAGCTTGCGCAGGGCGACCAGCGCCGAGCGGTCCGCGGGGTGTTCGTACGCCCGTGAGGAGATGCCCGGGAAGCGCTTGCGCTGCCTGCTCGGCACGTTCTCGTGCGTGTCTGCCTCGTGACTGTCTTCGGTCATATGGATATCCCCTGTTCATACGAGTCCAAAGCCCGTCCCCCTGACGGCCCCCACCCTAGGGGGTGGGTCTACCGTGTGACGGGGGCCCATGGCCGTGTTTCCCGGGAGCCGTCACCCCGGGCACCGCCGGAAGAGACCGAGGAGCACACCCGACATGCCGGAAACCGTCTCACTGCTCGCCGCCGCATCGGACCAGCAGGGACCGGGCGATACGTTGCGGATCGTGCTGGTCGTCTCGTTGGTCGGAGTCGTCCTGCTCGCCTGGTTCCTGTTGCGCGGGTACCGCGACAACGATCACAACGACTGAGTCGGCGTAAGCGTGCCCGGAGCCCCCGCATACGATGTGCGCGAAGTCTCCGCTCCCACCCGCGAAGAAAAGGGCCCGTAGAAGATGAGCCTCACCGGTACCGCCGCCCACCTGGTCACGCTCGCCGAGGGCGCCGAGCAGGGCGGCAACCATGAAAGCCTCAGCCCCTTCCTCATCGGCGGCGGCGCCCTGTTCGGGCTGCTTCTGCTGCTGTGGATCACCACCCGCTTCAACCGCGACCGCTGACACGGGGGCGTCATCTTGTGCCAGTAGGCTCTGCACGCATGGGAGAGCAGCAAGCGGCCGGCGGTCGTGAACCCGGGTCCGGTCGCGGCAGGCGCCGACTCGGCGTGATGGGCGGGACATTCGACCCGATCCACCATGGACACCTGGTGGCGGCCAGCGAAGTGGCCGCCCTGTTCCACCTCGACGAGGTGATCTTCGTGCCGACCGGGCAGCCGTGGCAGAAGAGCCAGCGCGCGGTCTCCCCGGCCGAGGACCGCTATCTGATGACGGTCATCGCCACCGCGTCCAATCCGCAGTTCTCGGTCAGCCGCAGCGACATCGACCGCGGCGGTCCGACCTATACGATCGACACGCTGCGGGACCTGCGGGCCGTCCATGGCGACGCGGACCTCTTCTTCATCACCGGAGCCGACGCGCTCTCCCAGATCCTGAGCTGGCGTGACCACGAAGAGCTGTTCTCGCTCGCCCACTTCATCGGAGTGACCCGGCCGGGCCATGATCTGACGGACGACGGGCTGCCCAAGGGCGGCGTCTCCCTCGTGGAGGTGCCCGCGCTGGCGATCTCGTCGACCGACTGTCGGGGGAGGGTCGCGAAGGGCGATCCGGTCTGGTACCTGGTGCCGGACGGTGTGGTGCGCTACATCGACAAGCGGCAGTTGTACCGCGGCGCATGAGCCAGGGAGAGGGGCACCGGTGAACGACCAGCAGCAGCCGTACGATCCGTACGACCCGTATGACACGCGGCCCCGGATCGTCGGGTACGACGAGTACGGGCAGCCGGTGTACCAACAGCCCCAGCCGCAGCAGCAGTACGACGCCTACGGGCAGCCGCAGCGGCAACAGCCGGCGCAGCCGCAGCAGGGGTACGGATACGACCCGTACACCCAGCCCCAGCAGACCGCGCAGCCTCAGCAGCAGTACGACCCCTACGCCCAGCCGTCACCGCCGCCGCAGCAGCAACAGCCGTCGCAGCAGCAGGGATACGGATACGACGGCTACGGCTATGACACCGGGCAGCAGCAGCCCGTGAGCGTCGACACCACCCAGCAGTGGAACATCCCGCAGCAGCCGGCCGCCGCGTCCGCCGCCCCGGCGCCCGAGCCGGCCGTCGCCGCGCCCGCCCCGGCGCCCGCGTCCGTACCCGTACCGGAGCAGCGGCGCCCCGACGGCCAGGACCGTGACTACCGCACCGAGCAGTTCTCGTTCATAGAGGAGCCCGACGAGGACTCCGAAGACGTCATCGACTGGCTGAAGTTCACCGAGAGCCGCTCCGAGCGGCGCGAAGAGGCCAAGCGTCGCGGCCGCAGCCGGATCGTCGCCCTCCTCGTCGTTCTCGCCCTCGCCGTCACCGGTGGTGTCGGCTATCTCTGGTACGCGGGCAAGCTGCCCGGTCTCGGCTCCGCGGACGAGAAGAAGACCACCGCGACGGGACCGCAGAAGCGCGATGTGATCGTGGTGCATCTGCACAACACCAAGGAGAAGGGCACCTCCACGGCGCTGCTGGTCAACAACGCCACGACCGGCCAGGGCACCACCGTCCTGCTGCCCAACACCCTCTCCGTCGCCGACGACGACGGCGTCTCCACCCCGCTCGGCAAGTCCGTCGACGACGACGGCTCGGAGGGCACGCGCGAGGCCATCGGCACACTGCTCGGCACGAAGATCACCGGTACCTGGCGGCTCGACACCCCGTATCTGGAGAACCTCGTCGAACTCGTCGGCACGATCGACCTGACCACCGATGTCGAGGTGCCCGGGGCGAAGAAGGGCGACGACCCGGTGGTCAAGAAGGGCGAGAACCAGACGCTCAGCGGGCGGATGGCCGTCGCCTACGCCACGTACACCGCGCCCGGCGAGCCGGAGGCCAAGCAGCTCCAGCGGTTCGGCCAGGTCCTCCAGGGGGTGCTGCGGAAGATGTCCGACGACCCGCAGGCCGCGACGATCACCGTCGAGACCCTGGCGCAGATCCTCGATCCCTCGCTGCCCGAGAAGGACCTGGGAGCCTCCCTCGCCAAGCTGGCCGAGCACGCCAAGGTCGGCGACTACAAGACGACGCTGCTGCCCGTGCAGCAGAACGGTCTGCTCAGCGACCAGGCCGCCGAGAGTGTGGTGAAGGACATCCTGGGCGGCTCGGTCAGCGCCCCGGAGAAGGGCTCGGCCGTGCGCGTCGGGGTGAAGAACGCGAGCGGGGACCAGGACGCGGCGGAGTCCGCCCGGATCTCGCTGGTCAACGGCGGCTATGGCTTCGTGGACGCGGGCACGGCGGAGGTCCTGACATCCTCGCAGGTCACCTACGGTGACGACGCGAAGAAGCCGGAGGCGGAAGAGGTCGCCAAGACCCTCGGACTGCCGGCCGGCGCGGTGAAGAAGGGCAAGGCCGCCACGAACGCGGATGTGTCCGTCGTCCTCGGCCAGGACTACAAGGTCAACTGAGTCGGCGGGGGACGGACGTACGGGGCCGGGCGCGCGGACACTGTTCGCGTGGCCCGGCCCCGCTCCCGCGCCGCACCGGCTGTCGGTGGTCCGTGAGATCCTTGGTATCTCCATGACCACCGACGGAAGCCTGCTTGTGACCGCTACTGATCGTTCCATCGAGCTCGTCAACGCCGCCGCCCAGGCGGCCGCCGACCGGCTCGCGCACGACA
The DNA here is from genome assembly GCF_042790125.1 of Streptomyces scopuliridis. GTDB lineage: Bacteria > Actinomycetota > Actinomycetes > Streptomycetales > Streptomycetaceae > Streptomyces > Streptomyces scopuliridis_A. The sequence goes on along the minus strand of NZ_JBHTZS010000006.1, from coordinate 327,908 downwards.
TCATCGCGTACGACGTCAGCGACGTGCTGTCGATCACCGATGCCTTCGTGCTCGCCTCGGCGCCCAACGACCGTCAGGTCAAGTCGATCGTCGACGAGATCGAGGAGAGGCTCCAGAAGGAGCTGGGCGCCAAGCCGGTGCGCCGTGAGGGCGACCGCGACGCGCGCTGGATCCTCCTCGACTATGTCGACATCGTCGTGCATGTGCAGCACAGCGAGGAGCGGGTCTTCTACGCCCTGGAGCGGCTCTGGAAGGACTGCCCGGAGCTGCCGCTTCCCGAGGACGCCGTCAAGACCCGGGGCAAGGCCGCGGAGCACGCCGAGTCGGCGGGCGACGGCGGGGAGCGTGCCGGAGCCTTCGGCGACACGGACGGTGAGCTGAGCTGAACGGCGGAAAGGGCGGCAGGGGCCGCCGCATCATCCTGTGGCGGCACGGCCAGACGGCGTGGAATCTGGAGCGCCGCTTCCAGGGCACCACGGACATCGAGCTGACCGACGCCGGTGTCGCCCAGGCGCACCGGGCCGCCCGGCTGCTGGCCTCCCTGAAGCCGGACGCGATCGTCGCCTCCGACCTGCGGCGGGCCGCGGCCACGGCCCGTGAGCTGGCCGCGATCACCGGGCACGACATCGCGTACGACGCCGGGCTCCGCGAGACCTTCGCGGGCGCCTGGCAGGGCCTGACCCATGAAGAGATCATCGGGCAGTACGGCGGCCAGTACGCGGCCTGGAAGCGCGGCGAGCCCGTCCGGCGCGGCGGCGGTGAGCTGGAGACCGAGGTGGCGGAGCGTGCCGCGCCCGTCGTGCTCCACCACGCAGACAAGCTGCCCGACGACGGCACGCTCGTGGTGGTCAGCCACGGCGGCACGATCCGTACCACGATCGGCCATCTGCTGGGCCTGGAATCCCACCACTGGGAGGGGCTCGGCGGGCTCTCCAACTGCTGCTGGTCCGTCCTCGGCGAGGGCGCGCGCGGCTGGCGGCTCCTGGAGCACAACGCGGGAACCCTTCCGGAACCGGTCCTCGGTGACGACGACTGAGCCGCCCCCGGCGGCGGTGGGGCCGGATTTCACTTTCCGGCTGGTCGCAGGCTAAAGTTCTTCTTGTTCGCGGCGCTGAGCGCGGGGAACACGCGGGGCTATAGCTCAGTTGGTAGAGCGCCTGCATGGCATGCAGGAGGTCAGGAGTTCAATTCTCCTTAGCTCCACAATCCGCTTCATCCTTCGGATCCCGTCCCTGACAAGGGGGCGGGATTTCTGGTTTCGGGACGTTCGTCCCCGCAGGCGCCCTCTCCCTCGCCCCGCGGACTCGCGTCCCGTGGTCCCGTGTCCCGTATAAGCCCTAACAGGCAGGCTTTTTCAGGCTGCTCCCCAGTCCTCGGCGTGGCAGAATCGGACCGCCGGAGGGGAGCGACGGACCGCATGGGGAGGGAGCGCGTACATGTCCGCCAGCAGCGTCGAGGAACCCGATGAGCTGCTCGCCGCGGCGGAGGCGCCCGCCGGCCTCAGCTGCCCTTCGTGCGGCTCGTCCCATGTGGCTCAAGTACTTGGTGACAATGGCGGGATTTCCTACGTGTGCACGGCCTGCGGCCACAGCTGGAGCTGAGTGATGGGTGCACACAGGCGTAAATGCGACTGGTGCGGCAGCGGTACGCCGATCGTCCGGGACATGGAGCCGCTCAACCCCGAGTACCAGTACTGGTGCGAGGAGTGCGCGCGGGCGCTGATCATAAAGGGCGACCCCATCGAGACGTACCGGGAGCTGGAGGGCGAGCCGATCTACGGCCGGCTCCTCGACGAGCACTGCACGCTCAAGCGGTTCTACTCGTTCGCCACGGCCTGACCACGGAGTGGGCCACGTACCCGATCAGGGCGGCGGCGGTCAGCGGATAGAGGGCGGAGAGCGCCATCTCGGCGGCGCCCTGGGCGAGTTCGGGGCGGCCGGTGCCGTGCGGAACCCACCACAGGGCGTACGAGCAGAAGACGAGCGCCGCGGCGAGCGCCCACCGGGCACCGGCGCGCGCCCAGAGGAACAGTGTGATCGGTACGCACCACACCCAGTGGTGCGACCAGGAGACCGGGCTGATCAGCAGCGCCGTCGCCGCGCAGGCGGCCATGGCGGCGGCGGGCTCCCCGCGTCGCGCCGCCGCGACCGCCGTCGTGAGGCCGAGCGCCGCCACCGCGACGGCCGTGGCGGTCCACCAGAGCGCAGGATCGCCGGTGTGCAGCAGCCGGGCGAGGACCCCGCGCAGCGACTGGTTGGCGGTGCTCTCCGCGCTGCCCGCCCGGTGCGTCTCGAAGAGGGTCAGGGACCAGAAGCGGAGCGAGTCCCGGGGGAGAGCTGCGGCGGCGGCCAGCGTTGCCGCGCAGAAGGCCAGCGCGGCCGTCGTGGCCCGCCGCAGCCACGGGTTCCAGCCGTCCTCCCTGGCCCGTACCAGCCCGGTGATCAGGAACAGGACGGCGAAGAGCGCGGGGGTGAGCTTGACCGCCGCGGCGAAGCCGGTGCCCGCGCCCGCCCAGCGGTGCCCTTCGCGGCGGGTGAGGTCCCACATCACCGCCACCGCGAGCAGCAGATTGATCTGCCCGTAGCGCAGGGTCGTCCAGACCGGCTCGCACCAGACGGCGGCCGAGGCCACCCAGAGCGCGGTGACCCACGGCCGGGGGAGCCGGTCCGGGGGGAGCGTCAGCCGCAGGGAGAGATGCGCGAACACGGCCAGGAGCAGCAGATTCCCGGCGGTGGCGAGCGTCCGCAGCCCGGGGACGTCCGGCAGGGTGAGCGGGGTGAACAGCAGCGCGGCGAACGGCGGGTAGGTCGCCGGGAGTTGAACGGAGGTCGCGCGCATCGCGTACAGGTCCCGGCCGTCCAGCACCGTACGGCCCTCGGCGCGATAGACCAGCAGGTCGATCATGGAGACCCCGGCCGCGCGCTGCGCCGCCCAGAACAGGGCGAAGGACAGCAGGCAGACCGAGGCGGCGAGCAGGAGGGGGCGCCGGTCGGAGGGGTTTCGGAGCGGGTTGCGCAGGAGCGTGGCGACAGTCACGAAGGGCGACAGTACCGGGCGTATCGGTCTTATCCGTTCAGACGGGAAACGATTTGGTGGTGGGCCGGAGGGACCGTGTAATGTTGGCGATGCCGCCGAGGGGATGACCCGGAGGACGGCACACCACAAGGGGCTATAGCTCAGTTGGTAGAGCGCCTGCATGGCATGCAGGAGGTCAGGAGTTCAATTCTCCTTAGCTCCACATCTCTTCGGCTGTCGCAGCCGACGCAGTGATATTCAGCAGTACGAGAAGCGGGGGGGCCCCCGGGGGGGGGCCCCCGCGGGGGTGGGGGTGGGGGCGGCGGGGTATATAAAACACCCCCCGCGCCC
>NZ_JBHTZS010000006.1:6538-324533 GCF_042790125.1 Streptomyces scopuliridis | reverse complement strand
TAGGGGGTGCCCCGGCTACGGTGCCAGCGGGGGAGAGGCCGGGGCAGGAGTGTGGGGGCCGGCGGGGGGGGGGCCCCCCGCTTCTGTGTCGTGGATGCCGTCGGCTCTATGTCTCAACCGCGCCCGGGGCCCAGACAAGTAAGCCCCAGGCAGACGGGACTTCGGACTTACTTGTCTAGGGCTTTGCGGCCGCCGCTGGGTGGCAGGGCCGCGCGCGGGGAACGGTCGGCGCGCGTCGGCGCGGGCTGCTCGATACGGAGCGCGAGCGCGGGACAACGGCGCACCGCGCGCTGCGCACGCCCGCGCAGATGCATCGGAACCGACGCGTCCGCGAGCGCCGGATAGCCGTCGGGTCCCATCCGGATCAGCTCCGGGACGATGTCCGCGCAGAGACCGTGGCCCTGGCACAGCGTCCAGTCCACCGCGAGCTTCTCCCCGCTCGGAATGGACTCCTCCGCCTCCTGGTAGCCCGGTCCCGGCAGCGGCAGCACCCCCGTCGTCTCGCGCCCGCAGCCGCCGTCCAGCACATGCGCGGCGAGGTCGTCGGTGAACGCCGACAGGGTGGAGGCGAAGAACCGCGCGGAGCCGTCGGGGTGCTTGCAGGCGCCCCGGCCCTTGACCGCCTGGGTCACCGCGCGCAGCGCCTCCAGCGCGGCCTGGCCGCCGCCGTTGATGACATCGGAGAGCCCGCCTGCCGCCGCGGGCAGCCCGAGCTTGCAGGGGCCGCACTGCCCCGCCGTCTCGGCCGCCAGCCAGTTGGCGACCCGTAGCGCCTCACCCAGCGGGCAGGTCTCCGGGCCGATCGGCAGGATCGCGCCGGCGCCCAGCGCGCCGCCGAAGGACGCGAAGGACTCCTTGGAGATGACGGCCTCATGGGCGGCCATCGCGTCGATCCAGTTGCCGTGGTAGCCGCCGGTCAGCACGCCCTGGGGCATCGGCGGGGCACCGGCCATCTGGAGGATGTACCGCAGCGGCACCCCCGACGGCGCCTCGACCACCATGGGACGGGCGACCGCGCCGGAGATGGTGAGCATGACCGTCCCCGGCTCGCTGTCGAGCCCGGTGTGGCCGTAACGGCGGGCACCGATACGGGCGGCGACCGCCAGCTGGGCGAAGGTCTCGGCGTTCGACAGCAGCGTCGGGAGACCGCCCACGCCGGACTCGGCGGCGCGCTCACGGCGGCCTGGCGGCAGGGCGGGCCCGCCGCCGATGGCCCGGATCACGGACGACGCCTCGCCCGAGACCATGCGCTCGGGGGTACGGACCACCCGCGCGCGCAGCGCCTGGCCGCGCCGGTCGGACAGCCCGCGCTCGGCGAGGGCCGCGCGGATCGAGATCTCGGTGGAGTTGCGGGTGACGGCGACGACCAGCGTGCGGGCGCCGAGCGCCTCGGCGGCCAGCAGCGCGCCGTCGAGTATGAGATGCGGGGCGCGGTTGATCAGGACGGTGTCCTTGCGGCAGGGGGGCTCGCCCTCGCTGCCGTTGATCACGACGACCGGCCGGACACCGCGGCGGATCGCGGCCTCGGCGACCGCCCGCAGCTTCTTGCCGAACGGGAAGCCGGCGCCGCCCCGGCCGGTCAGGGAGATGTTCTCGGCGAGCTGCGCCAGCCGCTCGCCGGTCATCGGCTCCAGCGGGCCGTGCACCTTGAGATGCATGGGCAGATCGAGGCGTTCGACCAGGTCGAAACCCTGGGTCAGCTGGGGGAGGCCGACGACGCGGACTTCGGGGACATCGGGGAGCGGGGTGTTCGGGGTGTTCACGGTCGGTCTCCTGCGGGTGCGTGCCAGGGTTCCCCGGCCGGGGGCGGATAGAGGGGACCGGGCGGTGGTTCGACGGGATCGGGCGTGTCCTGGCCGGGGACCGCAGCGGGGGAGGCTGGAGCGGGGACGGTGGCACCTGGGGAGGCCGGAGCGGGGGCGGCCGACGCCTGCCCGTCGTACCCGCCGTACCCGTTGTACGACCCGCCGTCGTAGGACCCGCTGTCGTACGCGGGGACGGAGCCGGAGTCGTACGGGGGAACGGTGCCCGTGCCGTACGCGGGGACGGATCCGGTGTCATAGGCGCCGGTGCCGTACGGGGACGCTCCCGTCGGGCCGTAGGCCGCGGCGGGGCCCGCGCCGTAGGGGGGCGGCGTGGGCGGAGTGAAGGCCCGCGCCGGCCGTGGCGGGGACGGGGCCGGCCAGCCGCCCGGCCTGCCCGCGGGCTCTCCGGGGACGACCGGGATCTCCTCGGTCATCGGTATGCGCTCGGCGAGCGGTACCCCGCCGGGGGGCGGCCCGGGGTGAGGAGGCGGCACCGGCATCCGTGTGGTGGCCTCGGTCCCCAGCGAGACCGCGCGGTAGCCGGCGGAGATACCCGTACCGGTGTCCGACAGGGGATCGGCCCCGAGGCCCTGGTACGCGCCGGGGCGGGGGGCGACGAAAGTGTCGGCCAGGGGGTCGACCGCCAGGAAGGGATCGGCCGGCGGCCGGGGCGCCTCGTACAGCGGCGGGGAAGGGGCGGCGAGCCGCGGCGGCGTACGGGGCGGGTCGAGCGGCGATCCCGGCGGCGGGCCGGGGACGGCGGGCTCGCGCTGGAGGCGGCCCGCGTACCGGGGCCGCGGCGGAATGCCCGTCGCGCCCGGCAGCGGGTCCGAGGCGAGATCGCGCCGGGACGGCTCGGTCTCCGCCGCGTCGCGGGCGGCCCCGTTCGCGCCGGTCGCCCCGTTCGCGCCGGTCAGCGACACGATCTTGTCGGCGATCCGGCGCTTGACCGGGCGGGGGAAGAGCCGTACCGACACGGCGGCCGCCACACCGACCAGGGTGAGGCAGTAGAGCGCGGTGACATACGTGGCCGCGGGGCGGCCCGCGAAGAGGCCGTGCACAAGAGCGAAGCACCAGGCCGGGTAGGCCAGCATGTGCACCGCCCGCCAGCGCCCCGCGAACCGGCCGGGGAGCGCGAAGGCGCTGCGCATCGCACCGGTCGTGGCGGCGATGATCATCAGCAGTCCGGCGAGCGAACCGAAGCCGATGAGTCCGTTGGCGCCGTTGACACCGAGGCCGAACGGCACCAGGGCGCCGATCAGCGCCACATGCCCGAGCGAGACCTTGACGGTGACATGCAGCAGCAGAAAGCCGAGCGAGGCCACCGCCGTCGCTCGGTGGACGGCCTGGGCCAGCAGCCGGTGCCGTGGGGAGAGCAGTAACCGGTCGGTGGCTATGAGGCCCCAGACGACGGCCCCCGACAGGGACAGCAGCGAGAGCACGCCGGCGCCGAAATCGAGGAAGGCACGGAAATCGTCGCCTCCCGCGACGGCGAGCAGCGGTACCAGTACGAGCGCGGCCACGGAGACTCCGCCCTGTAACTGCCGGCTCTTGGCGGGATCCAGGCTGAGCGACGAACTGGGCTTGCGTTGAGGGTTCATGGGGGGCAACTCCGAATGGCTCGGGAAAGCGGTCCCGCTGCCGCATGCTAGGTGGCGCCATACCGGGCAGTACGCGGTTTGCGGGTTTAGCCGGGGCAAGGTGAGTTATCCGACTCCTCGGTTGCCCGGATAGGGGCCGATACGCGGCGTAAGCCGGATGCGGCGATCGCCGAGGCGCTCCCTCGGGGGCCTCCGGCATGCCCAACGCCGCTTTCCTGTCAAGCCTTTCTGTCAACCCTCTGGGTCATGCTCACCCTGTCTCTGCGCAGACCCTCCCCGGCCCCTCCTCGCTGCCTCCCCGGACTCTCCCCTTCCGGCGGTGGGTGTCGGTCGTGATCTTGGCCGGACGTCGCCCCGCGTGATACGCCGGTGCGGGCCCTCCGGGCGCTGCGGTACCCTGACGCCATGCGTGCCGTACGCCTTCTGCTTAGCGGGCCGCGCTGATCAGTCCCGACGGATGACAGAGATCCGGTCGGAATCGGCGCGGCGTCCCCTCCTGTGTGAGGGGTTTTTTCGTTCACCGACCTGGCGCCGCCATTCGCCGAATGGCACGGCCGAATCCGCTGGCAGAGACGATCGATGGAGCTTCAGAGAATCATGAGCGAGACGAATTCCGCTGCCGCCGAGCCGGTGGCGCCGCACCGCTACACGGCGGCCATGGCCGCCGACATCGAGGCACGCTGGCAGGACTTCTGGGACGCCGAGGGCACGTACGAGGCGCCGAACCCGACGGGTGAGCTGGCCGGCGACCCGGAGCTGGTCGCGAAGCCCAAGAAGTTCATCATGGACATGTTCCCGTACCCCTCGGGATCGGGACTGCACGTCGGTCATCCCCTGGGCTATATCGCCACCGATGTGTTCGCCCGCCACCAGCGCATGACCGGGCACAACGTGCTGCACACGCTGGGCTTCGACGCCTTCGGCCTGCCGGCCGAGCAGCACGCGGTCGCCACCGGCACGCACCCGCGCGTGTCGACCGAGGCCGCCATGGACAACATGAAGGTCCAGCTGCGCCGGCTGGGTCTGGGCCACGACAAGCGCCGGTCCGTGGCGACGATCGACCCGGACTACTACAAGTGGACCCAGTGGATCTTCGTACAGATCTTCAACTCCTGGTACGACAAGGACGCGGACAAGGCGCGCCCCATCGAGACGCTGGTGGCGCAGTTCGAGAGCGGGGAGCGCGCGACGCCCGACGGGCGCCCCTGGAGCGCGCTGAACGCCGCCGAGCGCGCCGACGTCCTGGGCGAGTACCGGCTGGCGTACGCCTCCGACGCGCCCGTCAACTGGGCCCCCGGACTGGGCACGGTCCTGGCCAATGAGGAAGTCACCGCGGACGGCCGCTCCGAGCGCGGCAACTTCCCTGTGTTCAAGGCGAAGCTGCGCCAGTGGAACATGCGGATCACCGCCTACGCGGACCGGCTGCTGAACGATCTGGACGCGCTGGACTGGCCCGAGGCCATCAAGCTCCAGCAGCGCAACTGGATCGGGCGCAGCGAGGGCGCGCGCGTCGACTTCCCGGTCCATGTCGGTGACGACGGTCACATGGACGCCATCACCGTCTTCACCACGCGTCAGGACACGCTGTTCGGCGCCACGTACATGGTGCTGGCGCCGGAGCACGACCTGGTCGAGAAGATCGTCCCGGCCGCCTGGCCCGAGGGCACGCACGACGTATGGACGGGCGGCCACGCGACCCCCGCCGAGGCCGTCGACGCGTACCGCAAGCAGGCCGCGTCGAAGTCCGACGTCGAGCGGCAGGCCGAGGCGAAGGACAAGACCGGCGTCTTCACCGGCGCGTACGCCATCAACCCGGTCAGCGGCGACCGCGTACCCGTCTTCATCGCCGACTATGTGCTGATGGGGTACGGCACGGGCGCGATCATGGCCGTACCGGCGCACGACAGCCGCGACTTCGCGTTCGCGCGCGCCTTCGAGCTGCCGATGCGCTGTGTGGTCGAGCCCTCGGACGGCCGCTCCACCGACCCCGCGGAGTGGGACGACGCGTTCGCCTCGTACGACGCGCGTCTCATCAACTCGGCCGGCGAGGACATCTCGCTGGACGGCCTGGGGGTCACCGAGGCCAAGGCGCGGATCACGGAGTGGCTGGCCGCGCGCGGTATCGGCGAGGGGACGGTCAACTTCCGGCTGCGCGACTGGCTGTTCAGCCGTCAGCGGTACTGGGGCGAGCCGTTTCCGATCGTCTACGACGAGGACGGTACGGCGCACGCGCTGCCCGAGTCGATGCTGCCCCTGGAGCTGCCGGAGGTCGACGACTACTCGCCACGCACGTTTGACCCCGACGACGCGGACACGCAGCCGGAGACGCCGCTGTCCCGGAACGCGGACTGGGTCGATGTGGAGCTGGACCTGGGTCTGGGCGAGGGCGTCAAGCGCTACCGCCGGGAGACCAACACCATGCCGAACTGGGCCGGTTCGTGCTGGTACGAACTGCGCTACCTGGACCCGCACAACAGCGAGAAGCTGGTCGACCCGGCCATCGAGCAGTACTGGATGGGCCCCCGCGAAGGGCGGCCGCACGGCGGTGTCGATCTGTACGTGGGCGGCGCGGAGCACGCCGTCCTGCATCTGCTGTACGCGCGTTTCTGGTCCAAGGTGCTGTTCGACCTGGGACACATCTCCTCGGTCGAGCCGTTCCACAAGCTGTACAACCAGGGCATGATCCAGGCGTTCGTCTACCGGGACAGCCGCGGTATCGCGGTGCCGGCCGCCGAGGTCGAGGAGCGGGAGGACGGCACGTACTGGTACCAGGGCGCGAAGGTCAGCCGCGTCCTGGGCAAGATGGGCAAGTCCCTGAAGAACGCGATCACTCCGGACCAGATCTGCGCCGAGTACGGCGCGGACACGCTGCGGCTGTACGAGATGGCCATGGGCCCGCTGGATGTCTCGCGGCCGTGGGACACCCGCGCGGTGGTCGGCCAGTACCGGCTGCTGCAGCGGCTGTGGCGCAATGTGGTGGACGAGACGACGGGTGAGGTCACCGTCGTGGACAGGGAGTTGGATCCCGAGGCGGACGCCGACACGCTGCGCGCGCTGCACAAGGCGATCGACGGGGTCTCGCAGGACATGGCGGGGCTGCGGTTCAACACGGCCATCGCGAAGGTGACCGAGCTGAACAACCACCTGACCAAGACGGGCGGCCCGGTCGCGCGGTCGGTCGCCGAGCGGCTGGTGCTGCTGATCGCGCCGCTGGCCCCGCATATCGCCGAGGAGCTGTGGCGCAGGCTGGGCCACTCCGACTCGGTCGTCCACCAGGACTTCCCGGTCGCGGACCCGGCGTATGTGGTCGACGAGTCCGTGACCTGCGTGGTGCAGATCAAGGGCAAGGTCAAGGCGCGGCTGGAGGTCTCGCCGTCGATCTCGGACGAGGAGCTGGAGGCGCTGGCGCTGGGTGACGCGGCGGTGGTCGCGGCGCTGGGCGGCGGGGGCATCCGGAAGGTGATCGTGCGGGCGCCGAAGCTGGTGAACATCGTTCCCGCTTAGTTCGATCCCGCTCAGTGCCGCCCGTTCGCGGGACACAGGGCTTTCCCCTACGGGCAGGTTGGGGGTTCCTACGGAACCCTTGGCCTGCCTGTTCCGTTTACGGTGGAAGAAGCGGCAATCGGGAAGCCGCTCACGGACACGACCGAACGCGAAGGGGCGCCCATGGACGTCGTCATCCTGATCGTGGCGCTGCTCTTCGTCGCCTTCGTCGCACTGGGAGTGTTCGTGAGCGTGAAGGCGGTGCGTGCGGCCAAGCGGGGCGTCGACCGTACGATCTCGCAGGCCCGCCGGACCGTCGAGGACACCACGCTGCGCGCCAGAAGCCTCGGCCAGACGGGCGCGGCGGGGGAGCTGGCGCAGCTGCGGCTGAGGCTGCGGACCTCGATGCGGGCCACGCAGGACGCGCTCCAGGCCGGTGTGGCGGAGGACGCCTCGCTGGCGGAGTCGGTCGAGCTCTTCCAGCGGCTGAGCGTGCACGGCCATGAGCTGGACGACGAGCTGCGGCAGCTGGAGCGGGATCCGGACCGGGTGAGGGTCGCGGAGCGGCTTCAGGACGTACGCGAGCGTACGGAACAGATCACGCACGCGGCGGACTCACTGCGGTGGGCGGCGCGGGACCGGGCGCGGAAGTTCGCGGAGGACGATCTGTCGTCGCTGAGCGCGCAGATCGACGTGGAGTCCGGGGCGCTGCGGCACTGGTCGTCGGCGGAGGTACAGCCGGAGCGTGAGCCTGCGATGTGGCCCGAGCCGGAGGGCTCCGGGGCCGGGGCAGCCGGGGCGGAGCGGGCGGGTCCCGCGGCCGGTGCCCAGGGCAGGCCCGAGGCGATCGAGCCGCCGGACCGGCGGCAGCAGACATACCCGTGGCAGAAGGCGCCGGGGCAGACCAAGCCCGAGACCACGACGTGAGGTTCCTGGGCGGAAACGATCACTGACATGGGGGCGGGCTGCCGACCAGGGGCGACGACGGGTAACCTCCCGCTCATGTCCCGCCATGTCGCGATCGTCACCGATTCCACGGCCTACTTGCCGCCGCAGGCGATGGAGCGGCACGGCATCACCGCGGTGCCGCTGACCGTCGTGCTCGGTGACCGCGCGCTGGAGGAGGGCACGGAGATCTCGGCCCGTTCGCTCGCCCTGGCGCTCCAGAAGCGACGCTCCGTGACCACGTCGCGGCCGAGCCCGGATGTCTTCGCCGCCGCGTACCGCGAGGCGGCCGAGTCCGGCGCGACCGGGATCGTCTCCCTGCATCTGTCGGCCGAGTTCTCCGGGACGTATGACGCGGCCGTGCTCGCGGCGAAGGACGCTCCCGTGCCGGTACGGGTGGTGGACACCGGCATGGTGGCGATGGCGCTCGGGTTCTGCGCGCTGGCGGCGGCCGAGGCGGCGGAGGGGGACGGCACGCTCGACGAGGCGGTGGCCGCCGCCGAGAAGCGGGCCGCCGGTACCTCCGCGTACTTCTATGTGGACACGCTGGACTATCTGCGCCGGGGCGGCCGCATCGGCGCCGCCCAGGCGCTGCTGGGCTCCGCGCTCGCGGTGAAGCCGCTGCTCCAGCTGGACGGCGGGCGTATCGAGCTGCTGGAGAAGGTGCGTACGGCCTCGAAGGCGATCGCGCGGCTGGAGGAGATCGTCGCCGAACGGGCGGGCACGGGCGAGGTGGACATCGCCGTGCACCATCTGGCCGCACCCGAACGGGCGTTGACGCTGGCCGAGCGACTGCGTGAGCGGGTGCCGGGGCTGGTGGATCTGCATGTCAGCGAGGTGGGCGCGGTGATCGGGGCGCATACGGGGCCGGGGCTGCTGGGGGCTGTGATCTCTCCGCGCTGACGCGGCTCGGCGGGTGGCCGGTCGCCGGGCCGGTGGGTCTGTTGCCACTCGTAAGATGTGCCACTCGTAAGAGTGGTCGAGTTATCCACAACTCGCTTGTTGTCCACGGGAATTCGGCCTGCTCAGCGAGGTCGGGCAGAGGTGCCTACCGTCTTGTGGCATGACTCTCCGAACACGCTCCGTAATCTCTGTCAGCAGTGGCCCCGGCCGTGCCCCGGGCTCCGACGGGCGGGCCCGTCATGGGCGTCATGGCCGGCCCGGCAGGCTACGAACCCGCCCGCGTACGGCGCTGTCGCGCGTCGGCGGCGCGGGAGGTACGGCCCCGGTCCTGGACACCGTCCCGCCGGCTGCCCCGGACCCGCCTCCTGATCGGACGGACGCGCGCCGCCGTGCGGAGGCGCTTTTCGCCGGTGTGACGCGGGGGACGGGTGGCGGCAACGGCACCGTGGCGCGTGGGGCAGATGGGGCAGACGCGGCCGTGGTGCCGGACGAGGACCGCGCGGGGCGCCGACGCGCGCGGGCGGTGTCCGCCCTGCGTGAGCGGCTGCCCCTGTGGGTGCAGCTCAGATGCGGTCTGGAGCCCCGGACTCTCGCGGCACTCGCGGTGGTTCTGGTGGTGGGTGTGATCCTGGCCGGTCAGCACTTCTGGAGCGGTCGGCCGGGGACTGTCGAGGCTCCGGAGACCGTCGGGACTCCGGAGACCGTCAGGGCTCCGGAGAACGTCGGCGCGGAAGCCGCGGTCTCCGAGGCACCGCTGGAGACCTTGCCGTCAGCGTCGCTCTCACTGTCACCGTCGGCCCGTGTCGTCGTCGATGTGAGCGGGAAAGTGCGGCGGCCCGGAGTTCTGCGGCTGCCCGCGGGGTCACGAGTCGCCGACGCGCTGCGTGCCGCCGGGGGAGCGGAGCCCGGCGCGGATCTGACCGGGCTCAACCGGGCGCGGGTGCTGATGGACGGGGAACAGGTCCTGGTGGGCGGCCCCGCGCCACCGGGGGCGGGCGTCGGCGCGGGCGCGGCCAACGGCGGCCCGGCCGGGGCGGGGCCGGTGAGCCTGAACGCCGCCACGCCCGAACAGCTCGACACACTCCCTGGCGTCGGTCCGGTGCTCGCCCAGCACATCATCGACTACCGGGGCAGACACGGCGGTTTCCGGTCCGTCGATGAACTGCGCGAGGTCAACGGCATCGGGGAGCGCAGGTTCGCGGACCTCCAGTCCCTCGTACGGCCATGACGCGCCCGGTGGTTCACGCGACGGCCGGCCATCGCCTGGGGTCCGCCAACCCCCGCCAGGAGGCGCCCGCCGACCTCCGGCTGGTGCCGCTCGCCCTGGCGGCGTGGGGCGCGGCGGCCCTGGCGCTGGGAAGCCCGGGGCGCTGGACCGCCCTCGGTGTGCTCGCCTGTCTGCTGGCCGCCGGTCTGCTGCTGGTGTGGCCCGGTGCCGGGCGACGGCGAGGGGCCGGGCCACGGCGAGCGGCCGGGCGACGCATCGGGCGAAGGCTCAATGGGGTGGCCCTCGCGGGAGTGCTGTTGTGCGCCGCCGCCGGAGCGGCGTCCGCCGGGCTGCACGGCGCCGATCCGCACCGGGGGCCCGTACCGGGCCTCGCGGAGCGGTACGCCCGCGTCACCACGGAGTTGACGGTCACCTCCGACCCCCGGCCCACGCGTCCCAGGGTCCGCGGGGACCGGATCGCGGGTGGCGGGTTCGTCCTGGACGCGGACCTCACCCGGGTGATGACGTCCCGGGACGGGACCACCACCGGCCGGACGCCCGTGCTGGTGATCGTCGCGCCCGGTGAGCACTCCGGCCGCTGGCAGCGCCTGCTGCCCTCCACCCGGCTGCGGCTGACCGGGAAACTCGCGCCTCCCCTGCGCGAGGACGACCGCTACGCCGCGGCGTTACGGGTGGAGGGGACGGGCCCGCCGCTGGTCACCGGCGAGCCAACCCGCGTACAGCGCACGGCCGGAGAGCTGCGCGCCGGGCTGCGTGAGGCCACCGAAGTGCTGCCGCCCGATGCCCGTGCCCTGCTGCCGGGGCTGGTCGTCGGCGACACCTCACGTGTCCCGCCCGAGCTGCACGACGCGTTCGCGGCCACCGATCTGCTGCATCTGATGGCCGTCTCCGGAAGCAATCTGACGATCGTGCTCGCTCTGCTGATCGGGCCGGCCGGGCTGGCCATCAGAGCCGAACGGCGTGGGCTCGCCCCGCGTCTGGGGATCTCGCTGCGGTCCACGGCGCTGCTCGGTGGCGCGCTCACGCTCGCGTTCGTGGTCGTCTGCCGGCCGGAGCCCAGTGTGCTGCGGGCCGCCGCCTGCGGGGCGATCACCCTCCTCGCCATCGGCACGGGCCGGCGCAGAACCCTGCTTCCGGCGCTGGCCGCCGCCGTACTGCTGCTGGTGCTCTACGACCCCTGGCTGGCCCGGAGTTACGGCTTCCTCCTCTCCGTACTGGCCACCGGCGCCCTGCTCACCATCGGGCCGAGGTGGAGCGCGGCGCTGGCGCGGCGCGGGGTGCCGCCACGGCTCGCGGAGGTGCTGGCCGCGGCGGGCGCGGCGCAGGCGGTGTGCGCGCCGGTGGTGGCCGTGTTCGCGGCGAGGGTCGGGCTGGTGGCGATCCCCTGCAACCTCTTCGCCGAACTGGCGGTGGCCCCGGCCACGGTCCTCGGCTTCGCCGCGCTCGCCGTGGCGCCCGTGGCGATGCCGGTGGCCGAGGTGCTCGCCCGCTGCGCGGGCTGGCCGGCCGGGTGGATCGCGTCCGTCGCGCGCGCCGGCGCGGCCCTGCCGGGCGCTGAGGCCGCCTGGCCCGGCGGCTGGTGGGGCGGGCTGCTGCTCGCCGTGGTGACGGTCCTCGTCCTGTTCGCCCTACGGCGTGTCCCGCGCCATCCCTGGACGGCCGCCGTCTGCGCCGTACTGCTGCTGCTCGCGGTCCTGCGGCCGCCGCCGCTCACCCGGATCGTCACCGGCTGGCCGCCGCCGGGATGGACGTTCGCGATGTGCGATGTCGGCCAGGGCGACGCGGCCGTGCTCGCGGCGGGCGACTCCACGGCCGTGGTCGTGGACGCGGGACCCGACCCCGGGCCCGCCGACCGCTGTCTGCGGGACCTCGGCATCACACGCGTCCCGCTGCTGGTGCTCACCCACTTCCACGCGGACCATGTCGCGGGGCTGCCCGGCGTCCTGCGGGGCCGGGCGATCGGCGCGATCCAGACGACGGTCTCCGAAGACCCCCCGGAACAGGCCGCGTTCGTACGGAGAACGGCGGCCGGGGCGCGCGTGCCCGTCGTCCGCGCGCGGCCCGGCGAGCAGCGGCGGATCGGACCGCTGACCTGGCGGGTGCTGTGGCCACGGGCCGGGACGGCTCCGGTGGCCGGGGAGCCCAACGACTCCAGCGTCACGCTGTTCGTACGGGTCGCCCGGGGGCCGACGCTGCTGCTCCCCGGCGATCTCGAACCATCCGCCCAGCGGGGCCTGTTGCGTGACCATCCGACGCTGCCGCCGGTGGACGTGCTGAAGGTGGCCCACCATGGCTCGCCCTTCCAGCACCCGGGGCTCTTGCGTGACATACGCCCCCGGCTGGCGCTCGTCTCGGCGGGCCGGGACAACCCGTACGGGCATCCCTCGCCCCGTACCCTCGACGCGCTCCGCGCCGGGGGAGCGGCGGTGCTCCGTACGGATACGGACGGGGCGATCGCGGTGGTGGGAGCCGGGGCAGGGCTGCGGGCCGTGCCCCGGGGCAGGCCCTAGGGCCTGTCTTCAAAGTCCCGCCTGCCCGGCGGCGTCCGGCACGCACGCTCGCGGCGTTGTCGGGATCACCCCAGTACGTCCAGTACTGGGGAGACCCTCCGCCTTGCGATCGCACGCACCGGACGCCGCCGGGCCCGCCCTTCGGGCGGACGGCGCTACTTTGAAGACAGGCCCTAACCGAGTAAGTCCGGAGTCCCGGCGTCCACCACCTAGACGGTTGATGCCGGAGCCCCCCTCTGGCAGTACGTTTGCCCCGGGCCAGGCACGAGTGATCGAATGCTTTCGCTATGGGCCGCTGTCCCGACAAGGGTGCCGCGCCGTACGCGGCCCGCAGAACGCGAATCGCACAGGGGTACGTACACCATGATCAGCCGCCTTTTCCGCCGAGGAACCGTCGCCCGGAGTGGGGACCCGTTCGCCGGACTCTCCACGCCGCCCGGTGCGGGGCTGCTCACCTGCAGAGTCCTCGATCCTGTCGGCGAGCCCGTGGGTCAGGCCGAGTTCACCGTGAACGACAGCAACGGCCGCAAAGTGGTGAGCGGTGAGACCGACCCCTTCGGCACGATCGTGGCGATGGTTCCCTTCGGGGAGTACCGCATGGCCATATCCGCCGACAGTTTCAGCCCGTACCGGGGCAATGTGGCGATCACTGAGGGAGGAGTGCCCACCGGCCTCGGGAATATCGCGCTCCAGATAGCCCCTTCGCTTCCGCTGCCGGAGACCGGCGAGTGGGAGGTCGAACAGGCCCACACCCAGATCGGGTTCGAGGCACGCCATATCGGCCTCGCCCGGGTCTTCGGCCGCTTCGCCAATTTCGCGGGCGCGATCCGGATCGGCGACACCATCGAGAACTCGGCGATGCATGTCGTCATCGACGCCGCCTCGATCGACACCAATGTGCGGATGCGTGATGACCATCTGCGGTCGGCGGACTTCCTGGACGTGGAGAATTTCCCGACGATGGAGTTCTACAGCGACCGCTTCGTGCACCGCGGCGGTAACAGCTGGGCGATCACCGGGGGACTCACGCTGCACGGCGTCACCCGCACGGTGACGCTGGACGCCACGTACGGCGGTACGCGCGTCGGCATGGAGGGTGAGACCCGGGCGGCCATCGTCGCCACCACCGAGCTGCACCGTGAGGACTACACCATGAACTGGCAGACGATGCTGGCCCGTGGCATCGCGGTCGTCGGCTCCAACATCAAGATCAACCTTGATATCCAGATCGTGCCCAAGGGCACGCAGCTGAAGTACAAGTGACGACGAGACGGTCCGTGAGACATCTGAGACACCTGCTCGTACTGCCCGACCGCGATGCCGCGGAGGAGGTGGCGCGGGCACTCGGCGAGCGGTTCGGCGTGGCCGAGGAACCACGGCTGGTACGGGACGCCCTGGCCGGCGAGGACGACGCCGAGGACGCCCAGTGGCTGGTCGTCGTGGAGGACCCCGAGGCCCGGATGGACGCCGAGGCCCTGGACGCGTTCGTGGCGGACTGGGGCGGCTGGCGGGAAACTCCGTAGCACCGGCCGCCCGTAGCACCGTCCGCACGGTGTCACCGGCCGCCCGGCGTCACCGGCCGTTCCGGCTGTCACCGGCCGTCCCGGCTGTCGGTGGCCCGTGCCATGCTGGACCACGATGGCCACCAGAAAGACTTCTTCCGACGACCCGCTCGCCCCGCTCACGCTCGCCGTGGGCCAGGAGGACCTGCTGCTCGACCGCGCCGTGCAGCAGGTGGTGGCGGCGGCCCGCGCCGCCGACGCCGACACGGACGTACGCGACCTCACCTCCGACCAGCTCCAGCCCGGCACCCTCGCCGAGCTGACCAGCCCGTCGCTCTTCGCCGAGCGCAAGGTCGTCGTCGTACGGAACGCGCAGGACCTCTCCGCCGACACGATCAAGGACGTCAAGGCGTATCTCGACGCCCCGGCCGAGGAGATCACGCTCGTCCTGCTGCACGCCGGAGGAGCCAAGGGCAAGGGCCTGCTGGACGCCGCGCGCAAGGCGGGGGCCCGTGAGGTCGCCTGCCCCAAGACGACCAAGCCCGCGGAGCGGCTCACCTTCGTACGTTCGGAGTTCCGCGCGCTGGGCCGCTCGGCCACGCCCGAGGCCTGCCAGGCGCTGGTCGACTCGATCGGCAGCGATCTGCGGGAGCTGGCGAGCGCCGTCTCCCAGCTCGCGGCGGATGTCGAGGGCACGATCGACGACGCGGTCGTCGGCCGCTACTACACAGGCCGCGCCGAGGCGTCCAGCTTCAATGTCGCCGACCGCGCCGTGGAGGGCAGGACCGCCGAGGCCCTGGAAGCGCTGCGCTGGTCGCTGTCGACCGGAGTGGCGCCCGTACTGATCACCAGCGCCCTCGCCCAGGGGGTCCGGGCGATCGGCAAGCTCTCCTCCGCGCGCGGCGGCCGGCCCGCCGATCTCGCGCGTGAGCTGGGGATGCCGCCGTGGAAGATCGACCGCGTGCGCCAGCAGATGCGCGGCTGGACCCCGGACGGGGTGGCGACGGCGCTGCGGGCGGTCGCCGATGCCGACGCGGGCGTCAAGGGCGGCGGTGACGACCCGGAGTACGCGCTGGAGAAGGCGGTCGTCGCGATCGCCCGCGCCGCCCGTTCGCACCGTTAGACCGCCCGCTCGAACCGTTGGGAAGGGCAGCCGGCAGGAAAGGCACGTACGAAGGGCGCGTACGGCGAAGGCCCCGGTGACCCGTCCTGGGGAGGACGGGACCGGGGCCCCGACGTCAAACCTGGTGAACTCGCACCCGCGTGGCGAACGCAGTCGCGTGCGAGCTCGGGGACGCCGGTCAGGAGCGGTAGAGAGGGCCCGCTGAGTCCCGTCCGGCGGTCAAATCAAGAGAGCACTCAGCCCTGGAGGGAGGCAACCTTGGCAGCCAGCGCCGACTTCTTGTTGGCGGCGGCGTTCTTGTGGATGACACCCTTCGAGGCGGCCTTGTCGAGCTTGCGGGACGCCTCACGAGCGGCCAGCGAGGCCTTTTCGACGTCGCCCGCGGCAGCGGCCTCACGGGCCTTGCGGATCGCGGTCTTGAGCGACGACTTGACAGCCTTGTTGCGCAGGCGTGCCTTCTCGTTGGTCTTGTTCCGCTTGATCTGGGACTTGATGTTCGCCACGAAAGAGCCTTTTCAGGTTCGGTGAATCTTGACTGAGCCGTCCCGCGCCGAGACGGCACGAGACACAGCTGTTCAGGCTACCAGTCACCCTCCGACCGGCCCAAACCGGGCGCAGTCCCGTACCCGTGGGACCATGGAGCCTACGTATCGATCCGAGTCGACCCGAGACGAGACGCCGCGCGTCTCAAGAATCAGGACCCTGCGTGCCCGCGACCCCTCTCCACGTGCCCGAGCCGAGCCGTACGGACCCGGCCCTGCTCCGCAACTTCTGCATCATCGCGCACATCGACCACGGCAAGTCGACGCTCGCCGACCGGATGCTCCAGCTGACCGGAGTGGTCGACCAGCGGCAGATGCGCGCCCAGTACCTCGACCGGATGGACATCGAGCGCGAGCGCGGTATCACGATCAAGTCCCAGGCGGTCCGGCTGCCCTGGGCTCCCCGTTCGGGTGAGGGCGAGGGCACGACGCATGTCCTCAACATGATCGACACGCCGGGCCACGTGGACTTCACCTACGAGGTGTCCCGTTCGCTCGCGGCCTGTGAGGGCACGATCCTCCTGGTGGACGCCGCCCAGGGCATCGAGGCGCAGACCCTCGCCAACCTCTATCTGGCGATGGAGAACGACCTCACCATCGTCCCGGTGCTCAACAAGATCGATCTGCCGGCCGCCCAGCCGGAGAAGTTCTCCGAGGAGCTGGCGAACCTCATCGGCTGCCGGCCGGAGGACGTGCTCAAGGTCTCGGCGAAGACCGGCGTCGGCGTGGACGCGCTGCTGGACCGTGTGGTCAAGGACGTCCCGCCGCCGGTCGGTGTCGCGGACGCGCCCGCCCGCGCGATGATCTTCGACTCCGTCTATGACTCCTACCGCGGTGTCGTCACGTACGTACGTGTCATCGACGGCCAGCTCAACAAGCGCGAGCGGATCCGGATGATGTCCACCGGCGCCACCCACGAGCTGCTGGAGATCGGGGTCTCCTCGCCGGAGATGACCCCGTCCGACGGCCTCGGCGTCGGCGAGGTGGGCTACCTCATCACCGGGGTGAAGGACGTACGGCAGTCCAAGGTCGGTGACACGATCACCACCCTCAACAAGGGGGCGACCGAGGCGCTCGGCGGCTACAAGGACCCCAAGCCGATGGTGTTCTCCGGCCTCTATCCGCTGGACGGCTCGGACTACCCCGAGCTGCGCGACGCCCTCGACAAGCTCCAGCTCAACGACGCGGCCCTGGTCTACGAGCCGGAGACCTCCGCGGCCCTCGGCTTCGGCTTCCGCGTCGGCTTCCTGGGGCTGCTGCACCTCGATGTGATCCGGGAGCGCCTGGAGCGCGAGTTCGGGCTCGATCTGATCGCCACCGCCCCCAACGTGGTCTACCGCGTGCTGATGGAGGACGGCAAGGAGCACACGGTCACCAACCCGAGCGAGTTCCCCGAGGGGAAGATCGACTCGGTGCACGAGCCGGTCGTACGGGCCACGATCCTCGCCCCGAGCGAGTTCATCGGCTCGATCATGGAGCTGTGCCAGGCCCGTCGCGGCACCCTGCTCGGCATGGACTACCTCTCCGAGGACCGGGTCGAGATCCGCTACACGCTGCCGCTCGCCGAGATCGTCTTCGACTTCTTCGACCAGCTGAAGTCCAAGACCCGGGGCTACGCCTCGCTCGACTACGAGCCCACCGGCGAGCAGACCGCCCATCTCGTCAAGGTCGACATCCTGCTGCACGGCGACAAGGTGGACGCCTTCTCCGCCATCACCCACCGGGACCAGGCGTACGCGTACGGTGTCCGGCTGGTCGCCAAGCTGCGCGAGCTGATCCCGCGGCAGGCCTTCGAGGTGCCCATCCAGGCGGCCATCGGCTCCCGGGTCATCGCCCGGGAGACGATCCGCGCGATCCGCAAGGACGTCCTCGCCAAGTGCTACGGCGGCGACATCTCCCGGAAGCGCAAGCTGCTGGAGAAGCAGAAGGAGGGCAAGAAGCGGATGAAGATGGTCGGCAGCGTGGAGGTCCCGCAGGAGGCCTTCATCGCGGTGCTCTCCAGCGACGAGTCCGGTGGCAAGGCGAAGAAGTAGCGGCACGGCGTGATCCATGGACATGTGCGCAGACATGGGCATGATCACGGACAGGACGGGTCCCGCGCTGTGGCGCAGGGGCCCGTTCGCGTTGTCCGTGCCCCCTGGGGCGGGTTCGTTATGAAGCGGCGCCTCGCTGCCCCTTACGTACCGGGCGGGTGGCCTCTAGTCTGATCACCCAGCCTAGTTACTCGTCGGTTAGTTACTCGCCAGTCACACAATCAGGTCAGTCAGGCAGCGCTGCGCGGGCCCGGAGGATGTCGTGAGCGACACACAGAACTTGATCGAGAACCGGCCGCCCTCCGTGGCGACCCTCTTCATTGAGCGCGTGAGCGCCACGCCGGACGCGGAGGCCTACCGCTTCCCCGTACCCTCGCCGGCCGGCCAGGGCCCCGACGCGTGGCGCTCGCTGAGCTGGAGCGAGGCGGCCGAGCGGGTGTACGCCATCGCCGCCGGCCTGATCACGCTGGGCGTACTGCCGGAGGAGCGTGTCGCGCTCGCCTCGTCGACCCGCGTCGAGTGGATCCTCGCCGACCTCGGAGTGATGTGCGCGGGCGCCGCGACCACCACGGTCTACCCCTCGACCAACACCGAGGAGTCCGCGTACATCCTGGCCGACTCCGAGAGCCGGGTACTGATCGCCGAGGACGCCGCCCAGCTCGCCAAGGCGCGCGAGCGCCGCTCCGGGCTGCCGCATCTCAGCCATGTCGTCGTGATCGACACCGCCGACGCGCTGCCCGCCGAGGGCGACCCGGAGGGCTGGGTGCTCTCGCTGGCCGATCTGGAGGCGCGCGGCACGGAGTATCTGGTCACGCACCCGGAAGCCGTCAAGGAGCGCGTCGCGGCCATCACGGCGACCCAGCTCGCCACGCTCATCTACACCTCGGGCACCACCGGCCGGCCCAAGGGTGTACGGCTGCCCCACGACAACTGGTCGTACATGGCCAAGGCCACCGCGGGCACCGGACTGATCACCAAGGACGACGTCCAGTACCTGTGGCTGCCGCTCGCCCATGTCTTCGGCAAGGTGCTGACCTCCGGACAGATCGAGGTCGGTCATGTCACCGCCGTGGACGGGCGTGTTGACAAGATCATCGAGAATCTGCCGGTGGTCCAGCCGACCTATATGGCGGCCGTGCCACGGATCTTCGAGAAGGTCTACAACGGGGTCGCGGCCAAGGCACGGGCCGGCGGCGCCGCCAAGTACAGGATCTTCCAGTGGGCGGCCGGGGTCGCCCGCGAGTACGCCAAGGTCTCCCAGGACAACTTCCGGCGTACGGGCACGGCCTCCGTACCGTTCGCCCTCGGCGCCAAGCACAAGGCCGCGGACGCGCTCGTCTACGCCAAGCTGCGCGAGGCGTTCGGCGGCCGGCTGCGCGCCGCGGTCTCCGGCTCGGCCGCGCTCGCGCCCGACATCGGCTACTTCTTCTCCGGCGCCGGGATCCACGTCCTGGAGGGCTACGGACTGACGGAGTCCAGCGCCGCCAGCTTCGTCAACCCGGGCGAGGCGTACCGCACCGGTACGGTCGGCAAGCCGCTGCCCGGCACCGAGGTACGGATCGCCGACGACGGCGAGATCCTGCTGCGCGGCCCGGGGATCATGGCCGGATACCACGGGCTGCCGGAGAAGACGGCGGAGGTACTGGAGCCCGACGGCTGGTTCCACACCGGCGATATCGGCGAGCTGTCCCCCGACGGCTATCTGCGGATCACCGACCGCAAGAAGGACCTGATCAAGACGTCGGGCGGCAAGTACATCGCCCCCGCCGAGGTCGAGGGCCAGTTCAAGGCGGTGTGCCCGTTCGTCTCCAACATCCTGGTGCACGGCGCGGACCGTAACTTCTGTACGGCGCTGATCGCGCTCGACGAGCCGGCCATCCTCGGCTGGGCCGCCGAGAACGGCCTGGCGGGCAGGTCGTACGCCGAGGTGGTCGCGTCCCCGGCGGCCGAGCGGCTCATCGCGGGCTATGTGAAGCGGCTCAACGAGGGCCTCCAGCGCTGGCAGACCATCAAGAAGTTCCGGCTGCTGCCCCGCGATCTGGACATCGAGCACGGCGAGCTGACGCCGAGCCTCAAGCTCAAGAGGCCGGTGGTGGAGCGGACGTACAAGGATCTGATCGAGGAGATGTACGAGGGCTCGCGGGAGTCCTGAACGGACGGGCGCGGCCGTCTACTGGCCCCGGCCGCGCCGCAGTTCGTCCAGCGTCTCCGCTATTCGGGCCAGCTGCTTCCCCACCGAGTCGAGGCCGGCCGGTGCGCCCCCGCGCAACTCGTCCTCGATCGAGGCCAGCCGGTCCGTGATCTCCCCCAGATGTTCCTGCTCGCGGGCCAGCAGCCGTTCCAACTGGCGGTTCTTGCGGTGCAGATCGAGAAAGACACTGACCTTGGCACGGAGCATCCACGGGTCGAAGGGCTTGGTCAGGAAGTCCGCCGCGCCCGCGGCGTAGCCCCGGAAGGCATAACCGCTGGCGGACTCCGGTCCGTTCAGGAAGATGATCGGGATGTCCTTGGCCCGGTCCAGCCGCTTGATCCGGCCGGCGGTCTCGAAACCGTCCATGCCGGGCATCCGGACATCCAGCAGAATCAGCGCGAACGGCTCCCGCAGCAGCGCCCGCACCGCCTCCTCGCCCGAACGGGCCCGTACGAGCGGCTCGTCCAGCGAGGCGAGGACCGCTTCCAGTGCGACGAGATTGTCCTCCAGATCATCGACGAGAAGGATGCTCGCGCGGTCCGTGGTGACTGTTGTCCTGCTCATCCCGCTCCCCTTGTCCGACCCCCGCGTTCGGGCCAGGGAGGCAAGAATGCTCTGTGCGAAGCGTTTTGGCACGTCCTTCGGGTGGTTTGGCCCCGTGTCGCCACCGCACCGGCCGCGCTCCCCGCCGTACCACCGCATATCCGGCGGGTGTGCTTCCGGTTCATGGTCAAATCTTCCCCACTTCCATGACTCGGCGCATATGAGCGGGCTCCGTCTGTCACTCTGTCGGGGATCGTAAGCGGCACAACGCCAGAACCGGATCAGGAGCCGCAGTGGGGCGCATTCCGATCCCGCGCGAGACCCTTCATCTCCCGGCACCCCAGGTGCCGTTACGGAGGGACACGCGGTCGACATCACGTACCAGCCTGCCGGGCAACCCGCTCGCCCCGTCCGCCGCACGCCGCTTCACCCGCGCGGCGCTGGCGGACTGGACGAGCCTCGGGCTGCTCGCCACCTGTACTTTCTGCCAGGGGGACGAGGGCTGTTCGCCGGGGGAGCACAGCACCGATCTGCTCGCGGACGACGCGGTGCTGATCGTCGACGAACTCGTCACCAACGCGGTGGTGCACGCGGGCACCACCGTCGAGCTGCTCTGCCGGCTCGAAGACCCCGGCGAGGACGCGTCCGGGACCCCGGAAGGGGAGGGCGGGGAGCCCGCCGCCGTGGTTCTCGAAGTCTCCGACCACCACCCCGCGCGTGCCATACAGAGCGACGCGACGGGGCAGGCGCCGGCCGGCACCCCCGAGTACGGCCGCGGGCTGCAACTGGTCGCCGCGCTCGCCGAACGCTGGGGCATCACCTATCGCTCCGGGCTCAAGACCGTCTGGGCCCGCCTCCCGCTCGAAGGACGGGACCCGGGACGGGACCAGGGGACCGAGCCCGCCCTGCGGCGCGGGCTGCGCGCCGCCGAGATCCTCGCGCCGGCGACACGCCGTACGGTGCGTGACGACCCCGAGTGGACCGGCCGGGGCGCCCTCTCGTTCCTGGCCGAGGCGTCCGAACTGCTCGCCGGGCAGCTGGACGAGGATCTCGTCGCGGCGCTCGCCGGTCAGCTCCTGGTGCCACGGCTCGCGGAGTGGTGCGCGGTCTGGCTGGACGGCGAGGGCGGACAGCACGGCGCGGCGCCCCGGCTGGCGCGGGTCTGGCACGAGGACGAGGCGAGGATCGAGCCGCTGCGCCGGATCCTGGAGAAGGAGCCGCCACGGTTACCGGTCTCGCCGAGGGGCGGTCCGGTGCGGATGCCCTGGCCGGGCGAGGGGGCGGGCACGGGGTCCGGCTCCGGCCCGGTCTCCGGTCCCGACTCCGGCTCAGGGGCGGACTCAGGGGGCGCGTCCGGGGCGGCGCTCGCCTGCCGGCTGGTCGCGAACGGGCGCGCGCTCGGCACGCTGCTGCTCGGCAGACCGGGACAGGGCCCGGTCCCCGACGAAGTGACCGCGCTCATCGAGGACTTCGCGCGCCGCGTCGCCCTCGCGATCGGAGCGGCCCGCCGCTACACCCGTCAGGTCACCATCAGCCGGGTCCTGCAGCGCGGACTGCTGCCCAGCCAGGTGGCGCGCATCCCGGGCATCGCCAGCTCGCTGGTGTACGAGCCGAGCGACGACGGGCTGGCGGGCGGCGACTTCTACGACGTCTTCCCGTGCCCGCCGGGCGACCGCTGGTGCTTCATGCTCGGCGACGTCCAGGGCAGCGGTCCCGAGGCCGCCGTCGTCACCGGCCTGGCCCGCCCCTGGCTGCGGCTGCTCGCCCGCGAGGGCTATCGCGTCGGCGCGGTCCTCGACCGGCTGAACCGGCTGCTTCTGGACAACGCGACGGAGGCGGCCGAGTCCGCGCCCCTGATGGTCGCGGCGTCTGCCACGTCCGCGGCGTCGGGCGTGTCCTCCCCGTCCGCGACCCCGTCGCCACCGTCCGAGAGCGGCCAGCCCCGCTTCCTGTCCCTGCTGTACGGCGAGCTGATGCCGCTGCCGGGCGCGGGCGGCGCCGTACGGTGCACCCTCGCCAGCGCCGGCCATCCGCTGCCGCTGCTCCTGCGGCCGGACGGGACGGTACGCCCGGCGGCGGAGCCGCAGCTGCTGCTCGGGGTCGTCGAGCAGGTCGCGTTCGAGAGCAGCACGTTCGACCTGGAGCCCGGCGACACGCTGCTCTGCGTCACCGACGGCGTCACGGAGCGCCGCTCCGGCCGTCGGATGCTCGACGACGGCGACGGCCTCGCGCGGGCCCTGGCGGGGTGCGTGGGGCTGACGGCGCAGGGCGTCGCGGAGCGGATACGGCAGGTGGTGCACGGCTTCGACGAGACGCCGCCGGAGGACGACGTGGCGCTGCTGGTGCTCCAGGCGACCTGAGCCGCCCGGACCGGGTGGACCGGACCGGCACCCGGCCCGGTCCACCCGTCGCGTACGGGACACTGGGGGCATGCCTTCCGCACTGCCCGACGGTGACCCCATGCCCGAGACCGGCGCGCTGCCCCCGCACGCCCTCGCGGGCGCGGCGGACCGGCCGCTCGGCTTCTACCTGCACGTCCCGTACTGCGCGACCCGCTGCGGCTACTGCGACTTCAACACGTACACGGCGACCGAGCTGCGCGGCTCGGGCGGTGTCCTGGCCTCCCGTGACAACTACGCGGAGACCCTCGCCGACGAGGTCCGGCTGGCCAGGAAGGTGCTGGGCGACGACCCGAGGCAGGTCCGTACGGTGTTCGTCGGCGGCGGTACGCCGACGCTGCTCGCGGCGGCCGATCTCGTGCGGATGCTCGCGGTGATCCGCGACGAGTTCGGGCTCGCGGACGACGCCGAGATCACCACCGAGGCGAATCCGGAGTCCGTGGACCCGGCGTATCTGGCGGCCCTGCGGGAAGGCGGCTTCAACCGGATCTCCTTCGGGATGCAGAGCGCGAAGCAGCACGTACTGAAGGTCCTGGACCGTACGCACACCCCCGGGCGGCCCGAGGCGTGCGTCGCGGAGGCCCGCGCGGCGGGCTTCGAGCATGTGAACCTCGATCTGATCTACGGCACGCCGGGGGAGACCGACGACGACTGGCGCGAATCGCTCGCGGCGGCGGTGGGGGCGGGGCCGGACCATGTCTCCGCGTACGCCCTGATCGTGGAGGAGGGCACCCAGCTGGCCCGGCGCATCCGGCGTGGCGAGGTCCCGATGACGGACGACGACGAGCACGCGGACCGGTATCTGATCGCGGACGAGGTGCTGGCGGCGGCGGGCTTCTCCTGGTACGAGGTGTCCAACTGGGCGACCTCAGAGGCGGCCCGCTGTCTGCACAACGAGTTGTACTGGCGCGGCGCGGACTGGTGGGGCGCGGGTCCGGGGGCGCACAGCCACGTGGGGGGCGTGCGCTGGTGGAACGTGAAGCACCCGGGCGCGTACGCGGCGGCGCTGGCGTCGGGACGGTCGCCGGGCGCGGGACGGGAGATCCTGACGGCGGAGGACCGCCGGGTGGAGCGCATCCTGCTGGAGCTGCGGCTCTCCGGCGGCTGCGACCTGTCACTGCTGGCGCCGGCGGGTCTGACGGCCTCCCGCCGAGCCCTGGCCGACGGCCTGCTCCGGCAGCGGCCGTACGACGAGGGGCGCGCGGTGCTGACGCTGCGGGGGCGGCTGCTGGCGGACGCGGTGGTCAGGGACCTGGTGGACTGATCCGGCCGTGCGCCTCCCGCCTCCCGGCTGGGGGTCGTGGGTCCGGGGTGCGTTTCGGCTCGAGCCGGTGGTCGGGTGCGGGTTGTTGCCGGGGTGCGCTCCGGGGCTCGCGCCCGGGACGGCATGATTTACGGCGCGCAGCTGCCCAAGGTCTGGACACTGGCGGTCGCGCGCCACAAATCACGCTTTAGTGTCCCGGACACGACCCCTGCGCGCCCCCCTTTACCGCCCGCACAGGCGGCCCGGGTCGTGCGCGGGGGCGAGCGGGCCCGCCGGGGGGAGGGGGTCGGGGTCGGAGGAGGTGCGTGTCCGGACGTAAAGCGTCGCAGCTCGCGCGAAGCGCGGTGACCACGCGACGGAGTCGCACATCGATCGCAGCGCAGTCCGGACACGGACCTCCGGAGGCCCCGGCCCCCGGCACCAGCGACGGCCCGCCCCCGTCCCGCCGGACGGCGCACCGCGCACCGCACTCACGACCCCCCGCCGGACGGCGCACCGCACCGCAACCGTCAGACGTCGCCGCCAGCGGTCACAAAGTCGATCAGCTCCTCCACCCGGCCCAGCAGCGACGGCTCCAGGTCCCGGTACGTGCGGACCCGCGAGAGGATGTGCTGCCACGCCGCGCCCGTGTTCTCCGGCCAGCCCAGCGCGCGGCACACCCCCGTCTTCCAGTCCTCGCCCCTCGGCACCGCCGGCCACGCCGCGATCCCCACCGACGACGGCTTCACCGCCTCCCAGACGTCGATGTACGGGTGGCCCACCACCAGGACGTCCGCGCCGGTCACCGCGGACGCGATGCGGGACTCCTTCGTGCCCGGTACCAGGTGGTCGACCAGGACGCCCAGCCGCGCGTCCGGGGCCGGGGCGAAGTCGGTGACGATGGCGGGGAGGTCGTCGATGCCGCCCAGGTACTCCACGACCACGCCCTCGACGCGCAGATCGTCGCCCCACACCTTCTCGACCAGCTCCGCGTCGTGCCGGCCCTCCACGTAGATACGGCCCGCCCTGGCCACGCGCGCGCGGACCCCGGGGACCGCGACCGAGCCGGAGGCGGTGCGGGACGGGCGGGAGGGGCCCGCCGTCGACGGGCGGACCAGGGTGACCGGGCGGCCCTCCAGGAGGAAGCCGGCGGGCAGCAGCGGGAAGACCCGGTGCTTGCCGAAGCGGTCCTCCAGGGTGACCGTCGGGCCCTCCGCGGTCTTCTCGCACCGGATCACTGCCCCGCAGAAGCCCGTTGACACCTCCTCGACCACCAGATCGGGCTCGGCGGGAACCTCGGGCGCGGGCGTGGACTTCTTCCACGGGGGCGTCAGATCAGGGCTGTAGCTGCGCATTCGCCAGACGATAGGCCGGGACGCGGCGCGGCGGCTACAGACCCCCGGAACGCGCGGCCAGCGCGTCGCGCTGCGCCCGTACGAACGCCGCGTCCACCACCGCGCCGTGCCCCGGCACATACCGCGCGTCCTCGCCGCCGAGCGCCAGCAGCCGGTCCAGGGCCGCCGGCCAGCGCGCGGGGACCGCGTCGGGGCCCGCCTGGGGCTCGCCGGACTCCTCCACCAGATCGCCGCAGAAGACCACCGCGGGGGAGCCCGGCACCAGCATCGCGAGATCGTGGGCGGTGTGACCGGGCCCGGCGTTCGCGAGCAGGACCCGGAGGCCGCCCAGGTCCAGCGTCATCTCCCCGGACACCGCGTGCCGGGGCGCCACCAGGAGGTCCACCGCCTCGGCGGCCTCCGCGGCGGCGACCCCGTGGC
Organism: Streptomyces scopuliridis; assembly: GCF_042790125.1. Lineage (GTDB taxonomy): Bacteria > Actinomycetota > Actinomycetes > Streptomycetales > Streptomycetaceae > Streptomyces > Streptomyces scopuliridis_A. Next base: position 298,707 of record NZ_JBHTZS010000006.1, on the reverse strand, counting down.
GTACGGCGTCCTCGTACAGGCCCGCCCCGTCCCTCGTGAGCAGCTCCGCCATGCCCACGGCCCCGTACACCTCCGCCCCCGCGAACGCGGCCGTGCCCAGCACATGGTCGAAGTGCGGGTGGCTCAGCGCGATATGGGTCACGCGCCGGCCGCCGAGCAGCGACCGCGTCCGGGCCCGGATGCCGGCGCCCTCGCGGAGCGTGGAGCCCGTGTCGTAGAGCAGCGCCGCGTCGGTGCCGACGGCCAGTCCGGTCGTCGCGTCCCACCCCGGCAGCCGGAGCCGCCCCACCCCCGGGGCCAGTCGTTCCCACCCGGACTCTTCCCAAGGGATGTTCATACCGGGACGCTACGGGACGCTGTCGGCAACGACCATCGCGATCGCGGGGTAGCGTGGTCGGCTGCCCTTGCTAGCGGTGTACCCCACGGCCGTACACTGGCTGGGGGAGTGCTGGCACTCCTCCAGAGCGAGTGCCAAGGCCGGAACGACGGACGAGAGCTGGAGGTGTGCGCGATGCTCAGCGAACGCAGGCTGGAGGTGCTGCGCGCCATCGTCCAGGACTATGTCGGGACGGAGGAGCCCGTCGGCTCCAAGGCGCTCACCGAGCGGCACAAGCTCGGTGTCTCCCCGGCGACCGTACGCAACGACATGGCGGTGCTGGAGGACGAGGGCTTCATCGCGCAGCCGCACACCAGCGCGGGCCGTATCCCGACGGACAAGGGGTACCGGCTCTTCGTCGACAAGCTGGCGGGGGTCAAACCCCTGTCCTCGCCGGAGCGCCGCGCCATCCAGAACTTCCTGGACGGAGCCGTCGACCTCGACGATGTCGTGGGCCGTACGGTACGGCTGCTGGCGCAGCTCACCCGGCAGGTCGCCGTCGTCCAGTACCCCTCGCTGACCCGCTCGACGGTGCGGCATGTGGAGCTGCTGGCGCTGGCGCCCGCGCGGCTGATGCTCGTCCTGATCACGGACACCGGACGGGTCGAGCAGCGCATGATCGACTGTTCCGCGCCCTTCGGCGAGACCTCGCTCGCGGACCTGAGGGCCCGGCTCAACAGCCGGGTGGTCGGGCGCCGCTTCGCGGATGTCCCGCAGTTGGTGCAGGACCTGCCCGATTCCTTCGAGCAGGAGGACCGGGGGACCGTCACCACGGTGCTCGCGACCCTGCTCGAAACCCTGGTCGAGGAGACCGAGGAGCGGCTGATGATCGGCGGTACCGCCAACATCACCCGCTTCGGACACGATTTCCCGTTGACCATCCGGCCGGTGCTGGAGGCGCTGGAGGAGCATGTGGTGCTCCTCAAGCTGCTCGGCGAGGCCAAGGACCCCGGCATGACCGTACGTATCGGGCACGAGAACGCCCATGAGGGCCTCAACTCCACGTCCGTCGTCGCGGTCGGCTACGGTTCGGGCGACGAGGCAGTCGCCAAACTCGGCGTGGTCGGACCGACCCGCATGGACTACCCCGGAACGATGGGAGCGGTACGCGCAGTGGCACGTTACGTCGGACAGATCCTGGCGGAGTCGTAAGTGGCCACGGACTACTACGCCGTACTCGGCGTACGCCGCGACGCATCTCAGGACGAGATCAAGAAGGCATTCCGCAGACTCGCGCGCGAGCTGCACCCGGATGTCAATCCCGATCCCAAGACGCAAGAGCGCTTCAAGGAGATCAACGCCGCCTACGAGGTGCTGTCGGACCCGCAGAAGAAACAGGTCTACGACCTCGGCGGTGACCCCCTCTCGCAGAGCGGCGGCGGGGGCGCGGGCGGGTTCGGAGCCGGTGGCTTCGGCAACTTCTCCGACATCATGGACGCGTTCTTCGGTACGGCGTCGCAGCGCGGCCCGCGGTCGCGGACGCGGCGCGGCCAGGACGCGATGATCCGGCTGGAGATCGACCTCAACGAGTCGGCCTTCGGCACCACCAAGGACATCCAGGTCGACACGGCCGTGGTCTGTACGACCTGTTCGGGCGAGGGCGCGGCGCCGGGCACGTCGGCGCAGACCTGTGACATGTGCCGTGGCCGGGGTGAGGTCTCGCAGGTCACCCGGTCCTTCCTGGGCCAGGTCATGACCTCGCGGCCGTGCCCGCAGTGCCAGGGCTTCGGTACGGTCGTGCCGACGCCGTGCCCCGAGTGCGCGGGCGACGGCCGGATCCGCTCGCGCCGTACGCTCACCGTCAAGATCCCGGCCGGGGTCGACAACGGCACGCGTATCCAGCTCGCGGGCGAGGGCGAGGTCGGCCCCGGCGGCGGCCCCGCGGGCGATCTGTATGTCGAGATCCACGAGCTGCCGCACGCGGTGTTCCAGCGGCGCGGCGACGATCTGCACTGCACGGTCACGATCCCGATGACCGCGGCCGCGCTGGGCACGAAGTGCCCGCTGGAGACGCTGGACGGCCTGGAGGAGATCGACGTACGTCCGGGCACGCAGTCCGGCCAGTCGATTCCGCTGCACGGCCGGGGCATCACGCATCTGCGGGGCGGCGGCCGGGGCGATCTGATCGTGCATGTCGAGGTGATGACCCCGTCGAAGCTGGACCCGGAGCAGGAGCGACTGCTGCGGGAGCTGGCGAAGCTGCGCGGCGAGGAACGGCCCACGGGCCAGTTCCAGCCCGGCCAGCAGGGGCTGTTCTCACGGCTGAAGGACGCCTTCAACGGTCGCTAGGCCGACAGGGTTTGACCGGTGGCCCGGGGATCGCTCCCCGGGCCATTGGCGTTGTCCCGCGGGCCCGGTGCCCGTGATCCGCCGCGCTTTCCTCTGTCACATGCCGGACGCGGCACCGATTCGGAGCTGTCATACAAGGCATGGCACGATGCCTGCATGTCCTCCGCACTGACCGATCTCTGCCGGTATCCGATCGTGCAGGCCCCCATGGCGGGCGGCGCCTCCTGCCCGCAGCTGGCCGCGGCCGTCTCCGAGGCCGGCGGTCTCGGGTTCCTCGCCGCCGGGTACAAAACGGCGGACGGCATGTACGAAGAGGTCAAACAGTTGCGCGGGCTGACCGCCCGCCCCTTCGGCATCAATCTCTTCATGCCGCAGCCCCGTTACGCCGACCGCGCGGCCGTCGAGGTCTACCGCAACCAGCTCGCCGGCGAGGCGACCTGGTACGAGACGCCGCTCGGCGACCCCGACGCGGGGCGGGACGACGGCTACGAGGCGAAGCTGGCGATACTGCTCGACGATCCGGTGCCCGTCGTGTCGTTCACCTTCGGCTGCCCGACCAGGACGACGCTCGACGCCTTCGCCCAGGCCGGGACGTACACCGTGGTCACGGTGACCACCCCCGAGGAGGCCCAGACCGCGCAGTGGTCCGGCGCCGACGCCATCTGCGTCCAGGGCATCGAGGCCGGCGGCCACCAGGGCACGCACCGCGACGATCCGGCCACCGACGGCCAGGGGATCGGGCTGCTCTCGCTGGTGACCCAGGTCAGGGAGACCGTACAGCTGCCGATCATCGCCGCCGGCGGGCTGATGCGCGGGGGCCAGATCGCCGGGGTGCTCGCGGCGGGCGCGGACGCGGCGCAGCTCGGTACGGCGTTCCTGGTGTGCCCGGAGTCCGGCGCGAACGCGCTGCACAAGCAGGCCATGACCAATCCGCTGTTCGTACGGACCGAGCTGACCCGGGCGTTCTCCGGGCGCCCGGCGCGCGGCCTCGTGAACCGCTTCATGCGCGAGCACGGCCGGTACGCCCCGCCCGCCTATCCCGAAATCCACCACCTCACCTCCGGGCTGCGCAAGGCCGCCGCCAAGGTGGGCGACGCGCAGGGCATGGCGCTCTGGGCGGGACAGGGCCACCGCATGGCCCGCGATCTGCCGGCCGGACAGCTGGTCGAGGTGCTGAACGGTGAACTCGAAGCGACCCGCGCCTCGTTGATGCCGGGTCTGGGCAACGCCTCGTGACCGCCCCTGTCTTCCTCGTCCAGGACGGCGGACTGCGGGTCGGTACGGTCACGCTGGACGGCCCCGAGGGGCGGCACGCGGTCTCCGTACGGCGGCTGCGCGTCGGCGAGGAGATCGTCCTGACGGACGGCGCGGGCACCGGCGCGTACGGGACGGTCGCGGCGGTCGAGGGCAAGGACCGGCTGGACGTCGCCGTCACCGAGGTACGGACCGAACCGGAACCCGTGCCCCGGATCACCGTCGTCCAGGCGCTGCCCAAGGGCGACCGCGGGGAACTGGCCGTCGAGACGATGACCGAGACCGGTGTCGACGCGATCGTGCCGTGGCAGGCCGCGCGCTGCATCACGCAGTGGAAGGGCGAGCGGGGCGCCAAGGCGCTCGCCAAGTGGCGGGCCACCGCCCGCGAGGCGGGCAAGCAGTCGCGCAGGCTCCGCTTCCCCGAGGTCACGGACGCGCTGTCGGCCGGACAGGTCGCCGCGCTGCTCGCGGACGCGGACTTCGCCGCCGTACTGCACGAGGAGGGGAGCGAGCCGCTGGCCACCGCGCCGCTGCCGGCGGAGGGCCGGATCGTGCTCGTCGTCGGGCCCGAAGGGGGCGTGTCCCCGCAGGAGTTGACGGCTTTCGCGGAGGCGGGCGCGCGGCCGTACCGGCTGGGCCGCAGCGTACTGCGCACCTCCACCGCGGGCACGGCGGCCACGGCGCTCCTGCTCGGCCGCACCGGCCGCTGGTCCTGACGGTCGCCGGTCGACGGTCGCCGGTGCGGGGGGCGTTCCGACGGCCGCGGGCCCCGACCGCACCGGATAGCATGCGACGTACTCAACTGATCACCAGTGGTGCCGAGGAGGCCCGGATCATGGCGGGAGAACCACAGGCCGACTGCCTGTTCTGCAAGATCGTCTCGGGGGACGTGCCGGCCACCGTCGTCCGCGAGACCGAGACCACCCTCGCCTTCCGTGACATCAACCCGCAGGCCCCGACCCATGTCCTGGTCATCCCGCGGGCGCACTACCGGGACGCGGGCACCCTCGCCGCGGCCGAGCCCGCCATCGCCGCCGATGTGCTGCGCGAGGCCGCCGCGGTCGCCGTCGCCGACGGGACCGACGGCAGCGGCTACCGGATCGTCTTCAACACGGGCGCGGGCGCGGGCCAGACCGTCTTCCACGCGCACGCCCATGTCCTGGGCGGACGCGGCTTCAACTGGCCTCCCGGGTAGGCGTCTTGTCCGTACGGGAACTGGTCGTGCTGGGCACCGCGAGCCAGGTGCCCACCCGCCATCGCAACCACAACGGCTATCTGCTGCGCTGGGACGGCGAGGGCCTGCTCTTCGATCCGGGCGAGGGAACCCAGCGCCAGATGCTGCGCGCCGGGGTCGCCGCGCACGACATCCACCGCATCTGTGTCACGCACTTCCACGGCGATCACTCGCTCGGGCTGGCCGGGGTCATCCAGCGCATCAATCTCGACCAGGTGCCGCACGAGATCACCGCGCACTACCCGGCGAGCGGGCAGCGCTTCTTCGAGCGGCTGCGGTACGCCACGGCCTACCGCGAGTCCGTGCAGCTGACCGAAGCGCCGGTCATCACGGACGGCGTGCTCGCGCGCACCCCCGCGTACACCCTGGAGGCGCGCAGGCTCTCCCACCCCGTCGAGTCGTTCGGTTACCGCCTCACCGAGCCCGACGGGCGGCGTATGGACCCGGCGCGGCTGGCCGCGCACGGCATCGCGGGCCCGGACGTCGGCCGCCTCCAGCGCGAGGGCGTGCTGAACGGTGTCACGCTGGAGGAGGTCAGCGAGACGCGCCGGGGACAGCGGTTCGCCTTCGTCATGGACACGCGGCTCTGCGACGGCGTGCACGCCCTGGCCGAGGGGTGCGATCTGCTGGTCATCGAGTCGACGTTCCTCGACGGGGACGAGCGGCTGGCCACCGACCACGGCCATCTCACCGCCGGCCAGGCGGCGCGGGCCGCGCGGGACGCGGGCGTGGGGCATCTGGTGCTCACGCACTTCTCGCAGCGCTACAGCGACCCGGACGAGTTCGAACGGCAGGCACGCGCGGCGGGCTTCGAGGGCGAACTGACGGTCGCCGCCGATCTCGTACGGGTACCGCTGCCCAAGCGTTCCCGCTGAGAGCCGCTCCGCCGCGGTCGGACCGGCCGCCCGAGCCCGGCCGATCGGGCAGACTGTCCGGATCAGCACGCGACCGGGAGCCCGCCGTGATCACAGCCAACGGAGACCCGCAGGAACACTCCGCTCATGTCGACCCGCTGCGCGCGGTGCGCGCTCCGGACGATCCGGACTGCGATGTGTATCTGACGGGCACGGTCTTCCTCGACATCATCTTCACCGGGCTGGACAGCGCACCCGTACGCGGCACGGAGTCCTGGGCGCGGGGGATGGGGTCGAGCCCCGGAGGGATCGCCAACATGGCCACCGCCCTGGCCCGCCTCGGTCTGCACACCTCGCTCGCGGCGGCCTTCGGCGACGACCACTACGGCGAATACTGCTGGGACGCGCTGGAGCAGGGCGAGGGCATCGATCTGTCCCGGTCACGCACGGTCCCCGGCTGGCACTCGCCGGTCACCGTCTCCATGGCGTACGACGACGAGCGCACGATGGTCTCGCACGGCCACGAGGCCCCGCCGCCCGAAGGGGCCCTGCCCGAGTGCCCGCCGCGCGCCCGCGCCGCCGTGGCGGCGCTCACCCCCGGCCGCCGCGACGAGTGGATCGCCCGCGCCGCCCGCCATGGAGCGCGGATCTTCGCCGATGTCGGCTGGGACGAGACCGGCCGCTGGGATCTGGCGGGGCTGGCCGATCTGGAGCACTGCGAGGCGTTCCTGCCCAACGCCGAGGAGGCGATGCGCTACACCCGCACCGACTGCCCCAGGGCCGCCGCACGGGCGCTCGCCGAGCGGGTGCCGGTGGCCGTCGTCACGCTGGGCGGGGACGGCGCGTACGCGGTGGACGGCGCCACCGGCACGACCGCCGAGGTCCCGGCGATCGCGGTGGAGGCCCTCGACCCGACGGGCGCGGGCGATGTGTTCGTGGCCGGTTTCGTCACCGGCACGCTCGCCGGCTGGCCGCTCGCGGACCGGCTGGCCTTCGCGGGGCTGACCGCCGCGCTCTCGGTCCAGGAGTTCGGCGGCTCGCTCTCCGCGCCCGGCTGGTCGGAGGTCGCGACCTGGTGGCAGTACGTACGGACCTCCCCGGACCAGGACCCGGCGGCGCTGCGGCGCTACGCCTTCCTGGAGGAGCTGCTGCCCGCGCCGAGCAGGCCGTGGCCGCTGCGCAGGGCCGTACCGACCATCGGCTTCGGCCGCTCGGGCTGAGCGGGCCGCGGGCCGAGCGGCCGGGCGGTAGCCGACGGCACCCGGCGGGCTGTGCCCGGCACCCGGCGGGCTTTGCCCACGGCACATCGAAAAGCCCTAGGGCCTTGTCAGTGCGGGGTCGTACGCTGGTAGCCCAGAGGTTGTCGAGCAGCGAGAACCCTGCAACGGGAGGTATGCGCAGGCCACAGTGCCGGCTCATGACTCAGACACCCACAGTCAAGACCCCCGCGTCGGGGCAGGCACGTGCCCAGTGGACCGTCCCCGCCAAGCACCCCATGGTGACGGTCCTGGGATCCGGAGACACCCTCCTGCGTGCGATCGAGAAGGCGTTCCCGGCAGCGGACATCCATGTCCGGGGAAACGAGATCAGTGCGACCGGCAGCGCGGCGGATGTCGCGATGGTCCAGCGCCTGTTCGACGAAATGATGCTGGTGCTCCGCACCGGTCAGCCGATGACGGAGGACGCAGTGGAACGTTCGATCGCCATGCTCAGGGCGAGCGAGAACGGCGGAGCGGACGGTCCCGAGACGCCCGCCGAGGTGCTCACGCAGAACATCCTGTCCAGCCGCGGCCGGACGATCCGCCCCAAGACCCTCAACCAGAAGCGGTATGTCGACGCGATCGACAAGCACACGGTCGTCTTCGGCATCGGCCCCGCCGGTACGGGCAAGACCTATCTCGCCATGGCCAAGGCGGTCCAGGCCCTGCAGTCCAAGCAGGTCACGCGGATCATCCTGACCAGGCCCGCCGTCGAGGCGGGCGAGCGGCTCGGCTTCCTGCCCGGCACGCTCTACGAGAAGATCGACCCGTATCTGCGGCCGCTCTACGACGCGCTGCACGACATGCTCGACCCCGACTCGATCCCCCGTCTGATGGCGGCGGGCACGATCGAGGTGGCGCCGCTGGCGTATATGCGCGGCCGTACGCTCAATGACGCGTTCATCATCCTCGACGAGGCGCAGAACACCAGCCCCGAGCAGATGAAGATGTTCCTGACGAGGCTCGGCTTCGATTCGAAGATCGTCATCACCGGCGACGTCACCCAGGTCGACCTGCCGGGGGGCACGAAGAGCGGTCTGCGCCAGGTCCAGGACATCCTGGAGGGCGTCGAGGATGTGCACTTCTCCCGTCTCACGTCGCAGGATGTTGTCCGGCACAAGCTCGTCGGCCGTATCGTCGACGCGTACGAGCAGTACGAACAGAACGACAGCCGCGGTTGACGACAGCCACGGCCGGCGGCTGACACGGGCTGCGGGATTTCAGGAGCGGGAGACCAAGAGCGCACCATGTCGATCGACGTCAACAACGAGTCAGGCACCGAGGTCGACGAGCAGGCGATCCTCGACGTCGCCCGCTACGCGCTCACGAGGATGCGTATCCACCCGCTCTCCGAACTGTCGGTGATCGTGGTGGACGAGGCCGCCATGGAGCAGTTGCACATCCAGTGGATGGATCTGCCGGGCCCGACGGATGTCATGTCCTTCCCGATGGATGAGCTGCGTCCGCCGGTCAAGGACGACGAGGAGCCGCCGCAGGGTCTCCTCGGTGACATCGTGCTCTGCCCCGAGGTGGCGAAGAAGCAGGGCGAGGAGGCCCCGACGCAGCACACCATGGACGAGGAGCTCCAGCTGCTCACCGTCCACGGTGTGCTGCATCTCCTCGGCTACGACCACGAAGTGCCGGACGAGCGGGCCGAGATGTTCGGCCTCCAGGCGGCCATCGTCGACGGCTGGCGGTCCGAGCAGGGGCTCACGGGTCCGTCGCCCGCGCCGACCCTCTCATGACCGCGCAACTGATCGTCGGAGCGGTCGCCCTGGTCGTCGTGGCCTGGCTGGCGGCCTCCGCCGAGGCGGGCCTCGCCCGGATCTCCAGCTTCCGGGCGGCCGAGGCCGTCCGCTCCGGGCGCCGGGGCGCGGCCAAGCTGGCCCAGGTCGCCGCCGACCCGACGCGCTATCTGAATGTGGCCCTGCTGGTGCGGGTCGCCTGTGAGATGGCGGCCGGGGTGCTCGTCACGTACGTCTGCCTGAAGGAGTTCGAGGAGACCTGGGCGGCGCTGGTCGTCGCCATAGGCGTGATGGTGCTCGTCTCGTATGTCGCGGTGGGTGTCTCGCCCCGTACGATCGGCCGCCAGCACCCGCTGAACACGGCGACGGCCTCGGCGTATGTCCTGCTGCCGCTCGCCAGGATCATGGGCCCGATCCCCCAGCTGCTGATCCTGCTGGGCAACGCGCTCACCCCCGGCAAGGGCTTCCGCAAGGGACCGTTCGCCAGCGAGGCCGAGCTGCGGGCGATGGTCGACCTCGCCGAGTCGGAGTCCCTGATCGAGGACGACGAGCGCCGGATGGTGCACTCCGTCTTCGAGCTGGGCGACACCCTCGTACGGGAGGTCATGGTCCCGCGCACGGACCTGGTCTGTATCGAGCGGTACAAGACGATCCGTCAGGCGCTCACGCTGGCGCTGCGCTCCGGCTTCTCCCGTATCCCGGTGACGGGCGAGAACGAGGACGACATCGTCGGCATCGTTTACCTCAAGGACCTGGTCCGGAAGACCCATATCAACCGGGACTCCGAGGCGGATCTGGTCTCGACGGCGATGCGCCCCGCCTCCTTCGTGCCCGACACGAAGAACGCGGGCGATCTGCTGCGCGAGATGCAGCAGGAGCGCAGCCATGTCGCGGTCGTCATCGACGAGTACGGCGGCACGGCCGGCATCGTCACGATCGAGGACATCCTGGAGGAGATCGTCGGCGAGATCACCGACGAGTACGACCGCGAGCTCCCGCCGGTCGAGGAGCTGGGCGACGGCTCGTACCGCGTCACGGCCCGGCTGGACATCGGGGACCTCGGGGAGCTGTTCGGGCTCGACGAATACGACGACGAGGACGTGGAGACGGTCGGCGGCCTCCTGGCGAAGGCCCTGGGCCGCGTCCCGATCGCCGGCGCCACCGCCAGCGTGGACCTGCCGGACGGCCGCACGCTCCGGCTGACGGCGGAATCCCCGGCCGGCCGCCGCAACAAGATCGTCACGGTCCTCGCCGAACCGGTCCGGAAGGAAGCCCAGACGTCGTGACCCCGGCGCAGCTGAAGGCGTGCTGCCTGGCACTGAACGGAACCTCCTCGGACGTCCCGTTCCCGCGCAGCCCGGATGTCACGGTCTTCAGAGTCGCCACGAAGATCTTCGCGATCTGCGCCCTGGAGGACCGCCCGCTGAAGGTCTCGCTCAAGTGCGACCCGGAAGAAGCGCTCCGCCTCCGCGAGACCCACCCGGAGATCGTCCCGGGCTGGCACCTCAACAAGCGCCACTGGAACACGGTGACGGTCGCCCCCCTGCCGGCCCGGATGGTGCGGGAGCTGATCGAGGACTCCTACGACCTGGTCGTGGCCGGCCTCCCGAAGCGGGAACGCCTCAGACTGGACAGGCCCTGAGAACCGCGGTGGCCGTTCTGGGTCGGCCCGTTGAGGGCCGTGCGGAGCGGGCTGCCTATGCTCGGCGTATGACTGAGAGCACCGAACCCGGCACCGGCGTCTCCGCCGAGGACCGCAAGATCATCACGCTGGCCCGCAGCGCCCGTGCGCGTAATGGCGTGCCGGAGGGGGCCGCGGTGCGGGACGAGACCGGGCGTACGTATGTCGCGGGCACCGTGGAGCTGGACTCGCTCCGGCTCAGCGCGCTGCGTACGGCGGTCGCCATGGCCGTGGCCAGTGGTGCCGGCTCGCTGGAGGCGGCGGCCGTCGTCACGGCGGAGGAGGGCGTGTCGGACGAGGACCGTGCGGCCGTGCGCGACCTCGGCGGGCCCGCGACACCGGTCCTGGTGGCGGGGCCGGACGGCACGCTCCGGGGGACCGTCACGGCGGGCTGACCGGCCTCATCGGTGCGCGGAACGTGAAGGGCGCGGCGGCCATGCGGGGCTGTCTGGTCGGCGTGGCGTAAACGATCGGGGACAATAGGCGCCATGAGCGCTCGTACCTCTTCGCCCGAGACTTCTCCCGCGGCAACCGAAGCCCCCCACCGGGCGGGCTTCGCCTGCTTCGTCGGCCGCCCCAACGCGGGCAAGTCCACCCTCACGAACGCTCTGGTCGGTCAGAAGGTGGCCATCACGTCCAACCGGCCGCAGACCACGCGCCACACCGTGCGCGGCATCGTGCACCGGCCCGAGGCGCAGCTGATCCTGGTCGACACCCCGGGCCTCCACAAGCCGCGCACGCTGCTCGGTGAGCGCCTCAACGATGTCGTACGGACGACCTGGGCCGAGGTCGACGTCATCGGCTTCTGTCTGCCCGCCGACCAGAAGCTCGGCCCCGGCGACCGGTACATCGCCAAGGAACTGGCCGCGATCAAGAAGACGCCGAAGGTCGCCGTCGTCACCAAGACGGACCTCGTCGACTCCCAGACGCTGGCCGAACAGCTCATCGCGATCGACCAGCTCGGCAAGGAACTCGGCCTGGAATGGGCCGAGATCGTCCCGGTCTCGGCGGTCGGCGACCAGCAGGTCGGTCTGCTCGCCGATCTGCTCGTCCCGCTCCTCCCGGAGAGCCCGGCGCTCTACCCGGAGGGCGACCTCACCGACGAGCCCGAGCAGGTCATGGTCGCCGAGCTGATCCGCGAGGCCGCGCTGGAAGGTGTACGGGACGAGCTCCCGCACTCCATCGCGGTCGTCGTCGAGGAGATGCTGCCGCGCGAGGACCGCCCGGCGGACAAGCCGCTGCTGGACATCCACGCGAACGTCTATATCGAGCGCCCCAGCCAGAAGGGCATCATCATCGGCCCGAAGGGGAAGCGGCTCAAGGAGGTCGGGACGAAGTCCCGCAAGCACATCGAGGCGCTGCTCGGCACCCCGGTCTTCCTCGATCTGCATGTCAAGGTCGCCAAGGACTGGCAGCGCGACCCGAAGCAGCTGCGCAAGCTCGGGTTCTGACCGGACCGCCGGACGTACTCGTCTAGGCGCCTTCCTTGAGCACGCGCGAGATCAGCGCGCGCTGGGCCTCGGTCAGTCCCGGGTCCGCGCAGTGGACCGTGCGGTCGTCATCGAGGGTGATCACATAGTGGTAGCCGTCCGGTACGCCGGCGGACGGTGTGTCCGCGCCGTCCGCCATCGCCCGCTCGGCCAGTTCCCGCCAGTCACCGGCATCGCGCAGGCCCGAGGTCTCGATCTCGGCCCTGCGCTCGATGCCCGCGAAGCCGCCTGTGCGCCGTACTTGGATACGCATGGGTCCTGTCTAGTACGTGACGGGCGGCGACGGTAGCCGCCGCTCGCGCCCTACCCGGTGCTTCACGCCGTGGGGACCCCGACCTGGGACCACGCCTTGGTCACCGCCTCCAGCTCCGCGCCCTCCCCGAAGCGGGCCCGCGCCGCCGCGACGGTCAGCCGGGCGAAGTCCGCGAAGTCCGCGTCGGCGGCCAGCTCGCCGCCGGTCAGCACGTCGAACCAGAGCTGTCCCGCCCGCTCCCACGCCATGCCGCCGAGCGCCACGGCCAGCAGATAGAACGCGTGATTGGGGATTCCGGAGTTGATGTGGACCCCGCCGTTGTCCTGGCTCGTCCGCACGAAGTCGTCCATGGTCGCCGGCTGCGGATCCTTGCCGAGGACATCGTCGTCGTACGCCGTGCCCGGCGCCTTCATGGAGCGCAGCGCCTCCCCGCGGACACCGGGCGCGAGCAGGCCCGCGCCGATCAGCCAGTCGGCCTGCTCGGCGCTCTGGCCCAGGGCGTACTGCTTGACCAGCGAGCCGAGGACGTCCGACACGGACTCGTTGAGGGCGCCCGACTGCCCCTGGTAGTCGAGGTTGGCGGTGTACTGCGTGAGGCCGTGGGCCAGCTCGTGGCCGATCACGTCGACGGGCAGCGTGAAGTCGAGGAAGACCTCGCCGTCACCGTCGCCGAAGACCATCTGATCGCCGTTCCAGAAGGCGTTCGCGTACCCCTCGTCGTAGTGGACGCTGGCGACCAGCGGGAGCCCGGCGCCGTCGAGCGAGTCACGTCCGTACACCGACTTCAGCAGCTCGAACGTGGCGCCGAGACCGCTGTACGCGCGGTTGACGGTGGCGTCGCGGCCGGGCCCGTCGCCCTCGTCGCGCACCTTCCTGCCCGGCAGGGTGGTGCGGTGCTCGCAGTCGTGGATGGCGCGGTGCGGGTTTCCGGTGGCGGCGGCCGTGGGGGAGGCGACGGCGCGCAGGCCGGTGATCCGGCGCTGGGTGCGGTGGGCGGAGTCCACCTCCAGGGTGCGGCGGGCGGGCCCGGAGAGCCGGGGGTCCTCGGCCTGGGCCAGCTTGTCGAGGACATGGGGCGGGACGATGGCGCAGAAGACGGGAGCGATGGTGTTCATACCAGCACGGTGGCAGTGTGTGACTCTCCTGTCACTCATCGCGACAGGAATTGCTGAGATGGAGTGATTCCCGCACGCTGGATCTTTACGGCGTCCGCTATGTCCCGCCGTCTCGCCGGACGCTCTGCCCGTCCCGCATTCTGATACGGACCCGCGCGTCCGGCACCGCTCGGCTAGGCTGCCTCACATCATGCGTTTCGGGCTGCTTCTCCTTAGCTGCCGCGGCGAGGGTCTGTAGTCGTAGGCCGACCCCCTCCCCGCGGAGTCTGGCGTTGCGGTGATCACGCCCGTCGGCCGTCCCAGCGGACACACGAGGAGCCCTGCGCAATGTCTGAATCTTCCGTCGGTCGCGCCACGCCCATCACCAACGCGACCCACACCCAGCGGCCGTCCGGGATGCCGATCCACAAGTACGGCCGCTACGAGGCGGTGGAGATCCCCGACCGCACCTGGCCGGACAACCGGATCACCGTCGCTCCCCGCTGGCTCTCCACCGATCTGCGCGACGGCAACCAGGCGCTGATCGACCCCATGTCGCCGGCCCGCAAGCGCGAGATGTTCGATCTGCTGGTCCGCATGGGCTACAAGGAGATCGAGGTCGGCTTCCCGTCCTCCGGTGAGACCGACTTCGCGTTCGTACGGTCGATCATCGAAGAGGGCGCGATCCCCGAGGACGTGACGATCTCCGTCCTGACCCAGTCCCGCGAGGAACTGATCGAGCGCACCATCGAGGCGCTGCGCGGCGCCCACCGCGCGACCGTCCATCTGTACAACGCCACCGCTCCCACGTTCCGCCGGGTCGTCTTCCGCGGTACGAAGGAGCAGGTAAAGCAGATCGCCGTGGACGGCACCCGGCTGGTGATGGAGTACGCCGAGAAGATCCTGGGCCCCGAGACCGTCTTCGGCTACCAGTACAGCCCGGAGATCTTCACCGACACCGAGCTGGACTTCGCGCTGGAGGTCTGCGAGGGCGTCATGGACGTCTGGCAGCCCGAGGCCGGCCGCGAGATCATTCTCAATCTGCCCGCCACGGTGGAGCGTTCGACCCCGTCCACGCACGCGGACCGCTTCGAGTGGATGTCGCGCCATCTCTCCCGCCGCGAGAACGTGTGCCTGTCCGTGCACCCGCACAACGACCGCGGTACGGCCGTCGCCGCCGCCGAACTGGCGCTCATGGCCGGGGCGGACCGTATCGAGGGCTGTCTGTTCGGGCAGGGCGAGCGCACCGGCAATGTCGACCTGGTGACGCTGGGCATGAACCTCTTCTCGCAGGGTGTCGACCCGCAGATCGACTTCTCGCAGATCGACGAGATCCGCCGTACCAGCGAGTACTGCAACCAGATGGAGATCCACCCGCGCCACCCCTACGCGGGCGATCTGGTCTACACGTCCTTCTCCGGCTCCCACCAGGACGCCATCAAGAAGGGCTTCGACGCGCGTGAGGCCGACGCGGCAGCGCAGGGCAAGCCGGTCGACGAGATCGAGTGGGCCGTGCCGTATCTGCCGATCGACCCGAAGGACGTGGGCCGTTCGTACGAGGCGGTCATCCGGGTCAACTCGCAGTCCGGCAAGGGCGGGATCGCGTACGTACTGAAGAACGACCACAAGCTGGACCTGCCGCGCCGGATGCAGATCGAGTTCTCCCGGATCATCCAGGCCAAGACCGACGCCGAGGGCGGCGAGGTCACCCCCGGCCAGATCTGGTCGGTCTTCCAGGACGAGTACCTGCCCAACCCGGACAACGCCTGGGGCCGGATCCAGCTCCGCTCCGGCCAGACCACGACCGACACCGACGGCAAGGACACACTGACCGTCCAGGCCGTCGTGGACGGTACGGACACCGTGCTGACCGGTACCGGAAACGGTCCGATTTCGGCCTTCTTCGAGGCGCTGGCCACGGTGGGGGTGGACGCCCGGCTGCTGGACTACCAGGAGCACACCATGAGTGAGGGCGCGAGCGCGCAGGCGGCCTCGTACATCGAGTGCGCGATCGACGGAAAGGTGCTGTGGGGCATCGGAATCGACGCGAACACCACCCGCGCTTCACTCAAGGCGGTCATTTCCGCGGTGAACCGCGCGACCCGCTGATCCGGCCGTCGCCCCCGGCCTGACCTGAGCGTTCACGGACCCCGGCCACCGGACACGGTGGTCGGGGTTCAGCCATGTCGTGGCGATCTCTCGCCGCGGTACTGACGGCACGCATGCGATGTGGCTAACATCACGTCAACGCGGCGGCTCTGCATCCGGATTCCCCGACAGGACGCAGAGGCGAAGTGGCGTGCAACGCAACGAAGCGTTGCCGGAGCGTGACGGAGGTGCGCGACGTGCTGCCAGCTCAGAGACCCGGCGGGCGGAAAGTACGTGTCTGCGGCATTCGTACGTCCTGGAACACCGTCGGTGACGGGGAGTTCTTCTGCCCCGACTGCGGGGGCGACCGCAACTACCGCCGTCGTACCGGCCGTCGCCGTTTCACGGTGCTCGGAGTCCCGCTGCTCTCCCGCGGCTGTGCCGGGCCCGTCGTCGAATGCGCCGCCTGCCACGCCCACTTCGGGATGGATGTGCTCGACCACCCCACCACCGTCCGCTTCTCCGCGATGCTGCGCGACGCCGTGCACACGGTCGCGCTGGCGGTCCTCGCGGCGGGTGGCACGTCCTCGCGTACGGTCAGGGAGACCGCTGTCCACACGGTCAGGGCGGCCGGGTTCGAGGACTGCACGGAGGACCGGCTGACGGATCTGGTCGACGCGCTGGCCGAGGACACCGGCCGGTTCCTCCTGGAGCCGGGCCCGTGCGGCGCGGCGCTCGCCATCGAGCTGCATGAGGCGCTGGAGCCGCTGGCCCCGCATCTGGCCCCGGCCGGCCGGGAGTCGATCGTGCTCCAGGGCGCGCGGATCGCGGTGGCGGACGGGCCGTACAGCCTGCCGGAGCGCGAGGTGCTGAGCATCGTCGGCGGCGCGCTCCAGCTCTGCTCGGACGATACGGAGCGGCTGCTGCTGGCGGCGTCCGGCACGCCCTCCTGAGCCCGGCTCCCGAGGGCGAGGGGGCCCGGCGGGCGGAGGGGCGTCCGCGCATGCGGGAGAATGGGCCCCATGAGTCTGTTCCGGGACGACGGCGTTGTGCTGCGCACCCAGAAGCTCGGTGAGGCCGACCGGATCATCACGCTTCTGACCCGCGGCCACGGCCGTGTCCGCGCGGTCGCCCGGGGGGTACGGCGGACCAAGTCGAAGTTCGGGGCGCGGCTGGAGCCGTTCTCCCATGTCGATGTGCAGTTCTTCGCGCGCGGCAGCGATCTCGTCGGACGCGGGCTGCCGCTGTGCACCCAGAGCGAGACCATCGCTCCGTACGGTGGCGGCATCGTCACCGACTACGCCCGCTACACCGCGGGCACCGCCATGCTGGAGACCGCCGAGCGGTTCACCGACCACGAGGGCGAGCCGGCCGTCCAGCAGTATCTGCTCCTGGTCGGCGGGCTGCGTACGCTCGCGCGCGGGGAGCACGCGCCGCATCTGATCCTGGACGCCTTCCTGCTGCGCTCCCTCGCCGTCAACGGCTACGCGCCGAGCTTCGACGACTGCGCGAAGTGCGGACTCCACGGGCCGAATCGTTTCTTTTCGGTCGCGGCGGGTGGCGTCATCTGCGGCGACTGCCGGGTGCCCGGCAGCGTCGTACCCTCGGCTGAGGCCGTCGGACTGCTCAGCGCGCTGCTGACCGGTGACTGGGACACGGCGGACGCGTGCGAGGCACGGCATGTCAGGGAGGGCAGCGGACTGGTGTCCGCCTATCTGCACTGGCACCTGGAGCGCGGGCTGCGCTCGCTCAGATACGTAGAGAAGAACTAGGAAAACTAGGAGACGAGAGCGCATGGCACGACGCGGAATCCTGGGGCGTCCCCGCCGCGAGTACAAGACGCCGGAACCGCACCCCTCCGGTGCGCGCCCGCCGAAGATCCCCGGCGAGCTGGTGCCGAAGCACGTGGCCTGTGTCATGGACGGCAACGGCCGCTGGGCCAAGGAGCGCGGTCTGCCGCGTACCGAGGGCCACAAGGTCGGCGAGGGCGTTGTGCTCGATGTGCTCAAGGGCTGTCTGGAGATGGGTGTCAAGAACCTCTCCCTGTACGCCTTCTCCACCGAGAACTGGAAGCGCACCCCCGACGAGGTGCGCTTCCTCATGAACTTCAACCGCGATGTCATCCGGCGCCGCCGCGACGAGATGGACGAACTGGGGATCCGGATCCGCTGGGTGGGCCGGATGCCCAAGATGTGGAAGTCGGTCGTCCAGGAGCTCCAGGTCGCCCAGGAGCAGACGAAGGACAACGACGCCATGACGCTCTACTTCTGCGTCAACTACGGCGGCCGTGCGGAGATCGCGGACGCCGCGCAGGCGCTCGCCGCCGATGTGGCGTCCGGCAAGCTCGACCCGTCCAAGGTCAACGAGAAGACGTTCGCCAAGTATCTGTACTACCCGGACATGCCGGACGTGGATCTCTTCCTGCGCCCCAGCGGTGAGCAGCGCACGTCCAACTATCTGATCTGGCAGAGCAGTTACGCCGAGATGGTCTTCCAGGACGTGCTGTGGCCGGACTTCGACCGGCGTGATCTGTGGCGGGCCTGTCTGGAGTACGCGTCCAGGGACCGGCGCTTCGGCGGCGCGCTGCCGAACGAGGAGCAGCCGGAGCAGGCCGAACCGGCGGAGCGGCAGGGCTGAAACGCGGCGGGGTCGCCGTACGGGCCGCATGACGAGCCCGTACGGCGACCCCGAGGCGCCTCGAACAACGGCCGGACAGGGCCTAGTTCTTCGCGACCGCCGCCGCGCACTCCGCGCAGGTGCCGAAGATCTCCACCGTGTGCGCCACGCCGACATAGCCGTGCTGCGCGGCGATCGTCTCGGCCCACTGCTCCACCGCGGGTCCCTCGACCTCGACGGCCTTTCCGCAGACCCGGCAGACGAGATGGTGGTGGTGGTCGCCGGTCGAGCAGCGCCGGTAGACCGACTCGCCGTCGTTCGTCCGCAGTACATCGACCTCGCCCGCGTCGGCGAGGGACTGCAGGGTGCGATAGACGGTGGTCAGACCGACCGAGTCACCACGGTGTTTGAGCATGTCGTGGAGCTCCTGCGCGCTACGGAACTCGTCCACCTCGTCGAGCGCCGCCGCCACCGCGGCGCGCTGGCGGGTCGATCGGCCGCGCACGGGGGCCGCGCTCGATCCACCGCTGGGCGCAGTCGTCACAGGTGCCTCCTTGCCTCTGCCCGTATCCCTCGGGCGTTGCCCGCTTCCCACGGGCCATTCTGCCAGTTCGTGACCGGCTCTTGGTCGGACCGTGACATCGCAGGCGATCAGACCGTGACATCGCCCGTGCTCCGGCGCGCGGCGGGTACGTGTACCTCCGGCGCTTCCCCGTCCGGTACGGCCGAGGCCTCGGCGGTGCGCAGGGCGCGGGCCCTGCGTCTCGCGAGGGGGGTCGCGAGAGCGGTCAGCACCACGAAGACACCGATCGCGATCAGCACGATCGTCGCGCCGGGCGGCACGTCCTGGTAGTACGAGGTGACCGTGCCGGCCAGCGTCACCGCCGTACCGATCACGACGGCCAGGACGAAGGTGACCACGAAGGACCGGGTGATCTGCTGGGCCGCCGCGACCGGCACCACCATCAGCGCGCTGACCAGCAGCAGACCCACCACCCGCATGGCGACGGTGACCGTCACCGCGGCCGTCACCGCGATCAGCAGATTCAGCGCCCGTACCGGCAGTCCGGTGACGCGGGCGAACTCCTCGTCCTGGCTGACCGCGAAGAGCTGCCGCCGCAGCCCCACGGTGACCAGCACCACAAACGCGGCGAGCAGCGAGATCGCGGTCACGTCCGCCGGCGAGACCGTCGAGAGGGAGCCGAAGAGATACGTACTGAGGCTGCCGTTGGAGCCGTTCGGCGCGAGATTGATCAGCAGGACACCGCCCGCCATCCCGCCGTAGAAGAGCATCGCCAGCGCGATATCGCCGCGCGTGCGGCCGTACGCCCTGATCAGCTCCATCGTGACGGCACCGGCCACCGAGACCAGCGTCGCCATCCAGATCGCGCTGGTGGAGAGCAGGAAGCCCAGACCGACCCCGGTCATCGCGACATGGCCGATGCCGTCGCCCATCAGGGCCTGACGGCGCTGTACGAGATAGATGCCGACGGCGGGGGCGGTGATGCCGACCAGGACGGCCGCGATCAGCGCGCGCTGCATAAAGGCGGTCTGGAGTATTTCCATGGTCAGGTCAGCAGTCCTGTGCGGAGCGGCTCGCCGGCCGCGTGCGGATGAACGTGATCGTGGCCGGGCAGGGCATGCTGGCCGACCGCCCGGGGCGGTGGCCCGTCGTGCACCACGCAGCCGTCGCGCAGCACCACCGCGCGGTCGATCAGCGGCTCCAGTGGGCCGAGTTCATGCAGGACGAGCAGAACGGTCGTACCGGCCGCGACCTGTTCGCGCAGGGTGGCGGCGAGGATGTCCTGGCTGGCCAGGTCGACGCCCGCCATCGGCTCGTCCATGATCAGCAGTTCGGGCCCGGCGGCGAGCGCCCTGGCTATCAGCACGCGCTGGTGCTGGCCGCCGGAGAGCGCCTCCACGGAGTCCTTGGCGCGGTCGGTGAGCCCGACCAGCTCGATGGCCCGCTCGACGGCGGCCCGGTCGGCCTTGCGGGGCAGGCCGAACCTCGTACGGGACAGCCGACCGGAGGCGACGACCTCACGGACGGTCGCGGGCACCCCGCTCGCGGCGGTGGTGCGCTGCGGTACGTAACCGACGCGCGCCCAGTCGCGGAAGCGGCGCAGCGGCGTCGAGAAGAGCGTGATCTCACCCTCGGCCAGCGGTACCTGCCCGATCACCGAGCGCACGGCGGTGGACTTGCCGGAGCCGTTGGCGCCGAGCAGGGCGACGACCTCACCGCTGTGCACGGCGAGGTCGATACCGCGCAGCACGGGGCGCGAACCGAGCGTGGCCCTGGCGCCCCGGACGGTGACGACCGGGGCGGAGCGCCGCTCCGGTGTCCGCTGTGCCGCCTCAGCGGTCTGGCCGCTCTCCACCGTCGCCATGTCGGGCGCCTCCGATCCTGCTGCCGGCTGTTTCACTTCGCGGGCCTCACTTCGCGCCGAGTGCCTTCCGCAGCGCGGCGAGGTTGGAGTTCATGACCTCGATGTAGTCATCGCCCTTGGACTTGTCCGTAATTCCCTCCAGCGGGTCCAGGACGTCGGTCTTCAGTCCGGAGTCCGCGGCGATGGTCTTGGCGGTCTTGTCGCTGGCGAGCGTCTCGAAGAATACGGTGCCGACCTTGTCGTGCTCCGCGATGGTCTCCAGTTCCTTCACCCGGGCGGGGGTGGGCTCCGACTCGGGGTCGAGGCCCGCGATGGCCTCCTGCGTCAGACCGTAGCGCTCGGCGAGATAGCCGAAGGCGGCGTGGGTGGTGATGAAGGTCTTGGTGGTGGTGTCGGCGAGGCCCTGCTTGAACGCGGTGTCCAGGCCGCCGAGCTGCTTCACCAGCGCGTCGGTGTTCTTCCGGTACGTGGCGGAGTTGTCCGGGTCGGCCTTCTCCAGGGAAGCGCCGACACCCTTGGCGACCTCGGCGTACTTCACCGGGTCCAGCCAGATGTGCGGGTCCTTGCCGTCCAGGGAACTTTCTTCGCCGGCGTGGCTCTCCTCGTCCGCATGGCCGTCCGCGCCGTCCGCGTGGCCGTCGTCGTGGGAGTGGCCGACCTCGGTGCCGTGCTTCTCCAGCGTGGTGAGCGAAGTCGCGTCGACGGTGTTCTGCACACCGGACTGCGTGATGGCCTCGTCCACGGCGGGCTGAATACCCTTGAGGTAGAGGATGACATCGGCTTCGCCGAGCTGGGCGGCCTGCCGGGGGCTGAGCTCCAGGTCGTGCGGCTCGACGCCGGGCTTGGTGAGCGTGGTGACGGAGACGTGGTCGCCGCCTATTCGCTCGGCCAGGAACTGCATGGGGTAGAACGACGCGGTCACCGCGAGCTTGTCGCCGCTCTTCTTGGTGGCGGCGTCGGAGGAGGAGCAGGCGGACAGCGCGACCAGACCGAGGGTGACTGCTCCGGCGAGGGTGGCGGTGGGTATCAGGCGTCGTGCGTTCATGACTGTCATTTTCAACAAAACTGGAAACGATTGTCAACAAGGGGCGGAGAGGTCTCTTACCCCGCACCGATTTGATCCAAGGGGTGCGGCCGCCGCTAATCTGAAGCATTCGCCGTTCGTCGTCGTCGTAATGAAGAGAGCACCGTGGCCGCCGACAAGATCGACAGCATCGTCAACCTGAGCAAGCGCCGTGGCTTCGTCTACCCGTGCAGTGAGATCTACGGTGGTCAGCGCGCCGCCTGGGACTACGGGCCGCTCGGAGTCGAGCTGAAGGAAAACCTCAAGCGTCAGTGGTGGCGGTACATGGTCACCTCGCGCGAGGACGTTGTCGGTATCGACTCCTCGGTGATCCTCGCCACGGAGGTCTGGGAGGCGTCCGGCCACGTCGCGACCTTCAGTGACCCGCTCACCGAGTGCACCTCCTGTCACAAGCGCTTCCGCGCCGACCACCTGGAGGAGGCGTACGAGGCGAAGCACGGCAAGGCGCCCGAGAACGGCCTCGCCGACATCAACTGCCCCAACTGCGGCAACAAGGGAACGTTCACCGACCCCAAGCAGTTCTCCGGCCTGCTCTCCACTCATCTCGGCCCGACGCAGGACTCCGGCTCGATCGCCTATCTGCGGCCCGAGACCGCGCAGGGCATTTTCACCAACTTCGCCCAGGTGCAGCAGACTTCGCGCAAGAAGCCGCCGTTCGGCATCGCGCAGATGGGCAAGTCCTTCCGGAACGAGATCACTCCGGGCAACTTCATTTTCCGCACGCGCGAGTTCGAGCAGATGGAGATGGAGTTCTTCGTCAAGCCGGGCGAGGACGAGCAGTGGCAGGAATACTGGATGGAGCAGCGCTGGAACTGGTACACCGGCCTGGGTCTCCGTGAGGAGAACATGCGGTGGTACGAGCACCCGGCCGAGAAGCTCTCGCACTACTCCAAGCGCACCGCCGACATCGAGTACCGCTTCCAGTTCGGCGGCAGCGAGTGGGGCGAGCTGGAGGGTGTCGCCAACCGTACGGACTACGACCTCTCCGCGCACTCCAAGGCGTCCGGCCACGACCTGTCGTACTTCGACCAGGAGGCCGGCGAGCGCTGGACCCCGTATGTCATCGAGCCCGCCGCCGGTGTCGGCCGCTCGATGCTGGCCTTCCTCCTCGACGCGTACAACGAGGACGAGGCGCCCAATGCCAAGGGCGTCATGGAGAAGCGCACCGTGATGCGTCTTGACCCGCGCCTGGCGCCGGTCAAGGTGGCCGTGCTGCCGCTCTCCCGCAACCCGCAGCTGTCGCCGAAGGCCAAGGGCCTCGCGACGGATCTGCGGCGCAACTGGAACATCGAGTTCGATGACGCGGGCGCCATCGGCCGCCGCTACCGCCGCCAGGACGAGATCGGCACGCCGTTCTGTGTGACCGTCGACTTCGACACCCTGGACGACAACGCGGTGACCGTGCGCGAGCGCGACACGATGCAGCAGGAGCGTGTCTCGCTGGACCAGATCCAGAGCTACCTCGGCGCCCGGCTCCTCGGCTGCTGACGGCGGCTGCCGACGGCCCACAGTGAACGGCGGGTCACGTTCGTAGCTCGAAGCCCCCGGTTCCTCCACGGAACCGGGGGCTCCGTTGCAGACTGGGCGCTGACCTACCAGGGAGGCACGGATCATGCCGGCCACGACCACCAGCACGGTCAGGAGATGGGACCAGCATGGGCGCGAGCATGTCGTACGCGTCCAGAAGGCGGGTGTGCAGCGGTCGTTGAGCTGCGACACCTGCGGCTGGCGCAAGGGGGCGCAGTTCCTGCCCTGGCTCAAGGCCGAGGAGCATCTCACCGAGGCCCACCAGGCGACGGTGGACCCGGCGGCCGAGTGAGCGCGCCCGGACCGCCGCCCGGTCAGGCCCGCAGACCGCGCAGCAGCAGATCGCACACGGCGGTGAACTCGGCGTCGATCGTGGGCTTTTGCCACTCCGGCGCATAGGCGGGGTCATGGAAGCGGGCCGTGGCGGCGAAGACCGCCCCGGCCGTGCTCGCCGGGTCCGCCGCCACGAACTCGCCCTCGCGCACGCCCTCTTCGACGATCCGGGTGAGCTGATGGGCCAGCTCCGTCAGATGCGCGTCGACCACATCGCTGCTCTCGTCGATGAGCACGGAGAACGTGGCGAACAGCTCCGGGTCGTCCCCCGCCTTGTGCCGCTTGGTGTCGAACAGCGCCAGCAGCCAGCCGCGCAGCTTCTCCGGGCCCGGCCCGGCCTCGCCCTCCATGATCTCGGCCAGCACGGTCTCCGTACGGCTCAGCCAGCGCGAGGTGACCGCCTCCCGCAGCGCCGCCTTCGTACGGAAGTGCCGGTAGACACTGCCATGGCTGACGCCGAGCACCCGTGCCACATCGACCACCGTCGCCTTCGCCGGTCCGTAGCGGCGCAGCACCTCCTCGGTGGCTTCGAGGATGCGCTCTGCGGTCAGGGGCTCGGTGGCCATGGGGCGCCCGGCCTTTCATGTCATGGCTCGTACGGCGGATGCGACAGATGACACTACCTGTCAGGTCCGGCGGCCCGCACCGGTCAGCGCTCGCTGTCCAGATGCGCCATCTGCCCGGCCGGATACCGGTCCCCGGCGGCGGCGCCGGACGGTACGGCGCGCTCGATGGCGGCCAGATCATCGGCGTCCAGCGTGACGTCCAGTGCGCCCAGGGCCTCGGTCAGCCGGTCACGGCGGCGGGCGCCGACGAGCGGCACGATGTCCTCACCCCGGGAGAGCACCCAGGCGATGGCGAGCTGGGCGACCGAGACGCCCTTCTGCTCGGCGATCTTCCGCAGCGACTCGACCAGCCCGAGATTGTGCTGAAGGTTCTCGCCCTGGAACCGGGGACTCATGGACCGGAAGTCGGTGGGGGACAGCCGGCGGTCGCGGGTGAAGTGGCCGCTGATCAGTCCGCGTGAGAGCACTCCGTACGCCGTGACACCGATGCCCAGCTCGCGGACGGTCGACAGGATCTCGTCCTCGATGCCGCGCGAGATCAGGGAGTACTCGATCTGGAGGTCCGCGACCGGGGTGACGGCGGCGGCCCGGCGGATGGTCCCGGCGCCAACCTCGGAGAGTCCGACGTGGCGCACATGCCCGGACTGGATCAGCTCGGCGATGGCGCCGACCGTCTCCTCGATCGGGACGTCCGGGTCGACCCTGGCGATCCGGTAGATGTCGATGTGGTCGGTGCCGAGCCGCCGCAGGGAGTACGCGGCGAAGTTCTTCACGGCGGCCGGACGGCCGTCATAACCGCTCCACCCGTTGTCCGGATCGCGCAGGGCGCCGAACTTGACGCTGGTGAGGGCCCGTTCGCGGGCGCCGGCCGGGGCGGTGCGCAGGGCTTCGCCGATCAACAGCTCGTTATGGCCCATGCCGTAGAAGTCGCCCGTGTCGAGCAGGGTGACGCCCGCGTCCAGCGCGGCGTGGATGGTGGCGATGGACTCGGCGCGGTCCACCTCTTCCCCGTACAGGGCGGACATGCCCATGCAGCCGAGGCCGAGGGCGGCGGTGCGGGGACCGGAGGCGCCGAGGGAGCGCGTGGGGATGGCGTTCATGAGGGGTTCCTCCATGCGGATCGGGATCTGAGAACGAGAAGCGACGGAGCGGAGAACGAGGAGCTACTGAACAACCATGGCATGAGCGATGACAGATTTCAATATCTGTCATTACCCATCCGTGGATGTGTCTGGTGTCCGCCAAAAACGCGTTACGTCCCGGCCCCGCCCGGTGGTAGCGTCACGGGCATGTTCTTCCAGATCTACGAGTGAGAGCGCGGCGGCGACGACCCGCCCCCCACCGACGAATCCGCAGATCACTTCTCATCGCTTCGGGAGAACCCCATGGCAAAAAGCCGCAACAACCTTCTGGGCGTCGGCGGACAGCGCAAGAAGCTGTCCCGCACCGACCCGCAGGCGAGCGCCCCCGCCCGCGACGCCAACCGCAAGGCCTCCGCCGACCACAAGCAGGAGCTGCTGCGCAAGATGCGTGAGCGCGCCGCCGGCAAGGGCGACAGCGAGCAGAGCGACAGCACGCAGCGGAACGACGCGGCCGAGGGCACCGCCGCGCAGGGCTGACGTAACCCCAGTCATACGCCGTGGGCCCGGATCACCGACGTGATCCGGGCCCACGGCCATGAGCGCGTCCCGCGCCCGCTCTCCCGCGTTCCGCGCCCGCTCTCCCGCTCAGGCGATCTTCCGGGGCAGTCGCAGACTCAGCAGCGCCGTCAGGACGACCAGCCCGAGTTGTGCGAGCAGCGTGACCACCAGCGCGTCCCGCATCCCGGCCGTGGTGGTCAGGGTCAGGAACAGCGAGCCCAGTGTCGCCACCCCCAGCGCCAGCGCGGACTGCTGGGCCGTCACCATCACACCGCTGCCCACCCCGGACCGCTCGGCCGGTATGTCGGAGAGCACGATGCGGATGATGACGGGCAGCTGGAGGCCCTGGCCGAGACCGGCCAGCGCGATGCCCGGCAGCAGATCGAGCCCGCCGACCGAGGGCCAGCCGACCCATACGGCGAGCGCCAGCAGCGCCACCCCGGCCGTCTGGATCGCCGCACCGGCCGTGACCACCCGGCTGCCGTACCGCCGGATCAGCCGCGGTCCGGCCAGCGACGCCCCGAAGAACGCCACCGCCATGGGCACCAGCGTCAGTCCCGCGTCGATCGCGCCGAAGCGCAGACCCTGCTGAAGGGCGACGGCGATCACGAACATGAAGCCGCCGAAGCCGATTCCGAACGGCACGATCAGCGCCAGCCCTCGCCGCAGCGTGACCAGCGCGAGCAGACTCGGCGGCACCAGAGGGGTCCTGCCCCGCCGGTCGGCCCGGCGCTCCACCCGTACGAAGGCGTACGACACGACCGGGAAGGCCGCGAGCGAGACCCAGGTCCACACGGGCCATCCGGCCGCCCGGCCCTCCGTGAGGGGCGCCAGGAGCGTCACCAGCGCGGCGGCCAGCAGGACCGTCCCCGGTGTGTCGATGGGCGCGGGCCGCTGCGAGCGGGTCTCCGGCACCGAACGGACCGCGAAGAGCAGGCCCGCCAGCGCCACCGGCACGTTCACCAGGAAGATCGCCCGCCAGCCGCTCCCCGCGATATCGGCCGCGACCAGCACCCCGCCCAGGATCTGGCCCGCCACCATCGCGAGGCCGGCCGTCGCGCCGTACAGGCTCAGCGCCTTGGCGCGGCGCGGTCCACTGGTGGCGGAGTGGATGGTGGCCAGCACCTGCGGCAGCATCAGCGCCGCCGCGGCACCCTGCGCCACCCGCGCGCCGACCAGCGTCCAGGCGTTCGGCGCGAGGCCGCAGGCGAGCGAGGTGATGCCGAAGGCCGCCATGCCGATGAGGAAGAGCCGTCTCCGGCCGAGCATGTCCCCGAGCCGTCCGCCGAGCACGAGCAGCACCGCGTACGAGAGCCCGTACCCGGCCACCACCAGCTCCAGCAGGGCGGGGCCCGCGGCCAGATCGTGATCGATGGTCGGCAGAGCTACATTGACGATGAAGAAGTCGATCAGAGGGAGCGCCGCACCGAGGAGCACGGTGAACAGGCCGAGAGTGCCGAGCACGGACCCGTGGTCATGGATGACGGGCGGTCCGCCGGACGGGGCCTTGGCGGTGGATGTCTTCTGGAGGGACGCGAATGCTCTGCTCACTCCATCGAGAATCGTCCATCGCTCACCCTGGTACCAGAGTCTCTTTATCCCGGTACTCGCACTACCCGGCAAGAGGCTGAGGTGCGACACCCTCCTTCACCGAGGGCGACCGCACTGGCCGCTTCGTACACTCTCGGTTACGTCGAGTGACATTGGAGTGATGATGAAAGCAAGCAAGGGCGACCGTCTCGTGATGCACGGCCGAGTGGTCGGCGAGCACGACCGGATCGTGGAAGTCGTGGAGGTGCTGGGGCCGGACGGCTCGCCTCCGTTCAAGGTACGCGCCAAGAACGGTCACGAATCGATCGTGTCGCCGGGCCCGGACACCGCCGTGGAGCCGCACTCGAGGCACAAGTGAGACGCGGGTGACGAAGCCCGGGTGGTGACGAAGCCCGGGTGACGAGGCGCGGGTGGCACGGCGAGATGCCCAGCCGAACGGTATCGGCCGGAACCCCGCGCCCGTCAGCACGCCAGCCTGGTAGCGGGGAGTTCTTATCCCGGTACCGGGGCTACCTGGCACGGGGCTGGGGCATGCGGCACCCTGGACACATGACCTCCACCATCGCGCGGGCCGGGCACACGGCACAGGCCGGGCGGGAGAGCGATATCCGGCGGCATGAGCTCGCGGGGTTCCTGCGCAGCCGCCGTGAGCGGATCATGCCCGAGCAGGTCGGGCTCGACCGGGGGAGCCGTCGGCGTACCCCGGGGCTGCGGCGCGAGGAGGTCGCCCAGCTCTCCGCCGTCGGTGTCACCTGGTACACCTGGCTTGAGCAGGCGCGGCCCATTCAGGTCTCCGCGCAGGTCCTCGACGCGCTCGCCCGCGCCCTTCTCCTCGACCCCAGCGAACGCGCGCATCTCTTCGCGCTGGCCGGGGCGCTGGATCCCGCGCCCGGGACGCCGTGCCCCACCATCACGCCCGCGATCCGGCGGATGCTGGAGCGGCTTGAGCCGTTCCCGGCGTGTGTGCAGAACAGCCGGTACGACATCCTCGCGTACAACCGCACGTACGGCGTGATGATGTGCGACATGGACGCGCTGCCGCCGCAGGACCGCAACTGCCTCTGGCTCGCCTTCACCAACGAGGCATTCCGCGCCGCCCTCGGCAATCCCGAGGAGACGAGCCGGATCATGGCGGCCAAGTTCCGGGCCGCCATGGCGGAGCATCTCTCGGAGCCGCCCTGGAAGACGCTGCTCGGACGGTTGCGCGCGGCCTCGCCCGAGTTCCGTGAGGTCTGGGAGCGGCATGAGGTGGTCGCCCCGGTCGGGGACAGGACCAAGCGGTTCGTCAACGCCCAGGTGGGGCTGCTCAATCTGGAGCACACCAACCTCTGGCTCGGGCCGTCCGCGGGGCCCCGGCTGGTCAGCTATGTCCCGGTGGACGACGAGACCGCGCTCCGGCTGGAGAAGCTCCAGGCGTTCGCTCAGGCGTCCGGGCCGGTTCCCGCCGATCTCTGAGCCGATCTCCGGTCGAGCGCGTCCGGGGAGGTCCCGCCGCCGGCGCCGGCCGGCTCCAGGCGCTTCGCCGTACGCAGTGCCGACTCCCGCGCCCAGGCGCCGCTGGTCAGCGCGCCCACCAGCAGGACACAGAGCCCGCACGCGGTGATGATCCACCAGGCCGGACGGCTCGCCTCCATGAACCCCGTCTCGTACGAGGCGGAGGCCACCGCGCCGACCGTGCCGCCCGCCAGCACCGCGCCGATCACGGCCACGCCCAGCGTCTGGCCGATCTGGCGGCTGGTGGAGGCCACGGCGGCGGCGACGCCCGCCTGGGAGCGGGGCATTCCGGAGACGGCGGTGTTGGTGATCGGCGCGTTGACCATGCCGAAGCCGAGACCGAAGAGCACATAGCCGGTGAACATCAGCGCCGTGGTCGCCTCCGCGTCGAACGCGGCGAACAGCACACCGCTCGCCGTCATCGCCGCCCCCGCGACCAGCAGCGAGAGGCGTGGCCCCCGGCTGCCGACGAGCCGGCCCGAGAGCGGGGCGCAGAGGAAGGTCATGGCGGCCATCGGCAGCATGTACAGCCCGGCGTGCAGCGCGGACAGACCCCGTACGTTCTGCAGATAGAGCGTGTTGAGGAAGAGGAACCCGCCGAGCGCGGCGAAGGCGCAGATGGCTATGACCGTCGCGCCGCTGAACGGCGCGCTGCGGAAGAACCGCAGGTCGATCAGTGGTTCGGCGCGCCTCGGCTCGTACAGCAGCAGCCCGGCGAGGGAGAGGACCGCGACGGCGGCGAAGGACACGATCAGCGGTGAGGTCAGCCCCGCCGAGGGCGCCTCGATGATCGCGTAGGTGAGCGCGCCGAGTACGCCGATGACCAGCAGCTGTCCTACGGGATCGGGGCGGCGCGGCTTCGGGGCGCGCGACTCGGGGACGTAGCGCCAGGTCAGGATCAGCGCGGCGATCCCGATCGGGAGGTTGATCCAGAAGATCGACCGCCAGCCG
This sequence comes from Streptomyces scopuliridis, assembly GCF_042790125.1. GTDB lineage: Bacteria > Actinomycetota > Actinomycetes > Streptomycetales > Streptomycetaceae > Streptomyces > Streptomyces scopuliridis_A. Next base: position 268,941 of record NZ_JBHTZS010000006.1, on the reverse strand, counting down.
ACCGAGTCCACCAGCAGGCCGCCGACCAGCGGGCCCGCCGCCATCGAGATACGGACGACACCGCCCCAGACCCCGATGGCGCGGGCGCGCTCGCGCGGGGCCGTGAAGGTGTTGGTGATGATCGACATCGCCACCGGATTGAGCATCGAGCCGCCGACCGCCTGAACCATCCGGAAGGCGATCAGCGATTCGAGGTTCGGCGCGAGGGAGCAGAGCAGCGAGCCGAGCGTGAACAGGACCAGCCCGGCCTGGAAGACCCGCCGTCGGCCGATCCGGTCGGCGGTGGAGCCCGCGAGCATCAGCAGCGAGGCGAGGACGAGGGTGTAGGCGTCGATCGTCCACTGGAGCCCGGCGACCGAGGCATGCAGTTCCTTCTGCATGGAGGGCAGGGCGACATTGAGGACGGTGTTGTCGAGACTGACGATCAGGAGACTCATACAGCAGATCGCCAGCACCAGCACGCGCCGTCGATGGCTCAGCTCGGGCATCCATTGATAGTACGACTAACTAATGACTCGTGTCGTGCGCGACAATGGGCGGATGACCGCTCCACTCTCCACGCTCACGGCACCTCCGGCCGCCCCGCTGGCCATCGGCCCCCACACCGTCCAGCCGCCGGTGGTGCTCGCCCCCATGGCCGGGATCACCAACGCCCCGTTCCGGACGCTCTGCCGGGAGTTCGCCGAAGGCGTGCGGGGGTTCGGGGGCCGCCCCCCGGTGGACGCCGCCAGTGGGGGCAAGGGGCTGTTCGTCAGCGAGATGATCACCACCCGGGCGCTGGTGGAGCGCAATGAGAAGACCATGCAGCTCATTCACTTCGACGCGACCGAGACCCCGCGCTCGATCCAGCTGTACGGCGTGGACCCGGTCACCGTCGGCAAGGCGGTCCGCATGATCGTGGACGAGGATCTGGCCGACCACATCGACCTCAACTTCGGCTGCCCGGTGCCCAAGGTCACCCGCAGGGGCGGCGGCTCGGCCCTCCCGTACAAGCGGCCCCTGCTGCGGGCGATCCTGCGCGAGGCCGTGTCCAACGCCGGGGATCTGCCGGTCACGATGAAGATGCGCAAGGGCATCGACGACGACCACCTCACCTATCTCGACGCGGGGCGTATCGCGGTCGAGGCCGGCGTCACCGCGATCGCGCTGCACGGCAGGACCGCCGCCCAGCACTACGGCGGCACCGCGGACTGGGACGCCATCGCGCGGCTCAAGGAGCATGTCCCGGAGATCCCCGTGCTCGGCAACGGCGACATCTGGTCCGCGGACGACGCGCTGCGGATGGTGCGCGAGACGGGCTGTGACGGCGTGGTCGTGGGGCGCGGCTGTCTGGGCCGGCCCTGGCTCTTCGCGGACCTGGTCGCGGCCTTCGAGGGCCGGGGCGAGGCCGCGCGGCCCACGCTGCGCGAGGTCGCGGGCGTCATGCGGCGCCACGCCGAGCTGCTGGGGGAGTGGATCGGGGACGAGGCCCGGGGCGTGATCGACTTCCGTAAGCATGTGGCCTGGTACCTGAAGGGTTTCTCGGTCGGCTCGCAGCTGCGCAAGCAGCTGGCGATCACCTCGTCGCTCGCCGAGCTGGACGAGCTGATGGCAGGACTCGATCTGGACCAGCCGTGGCCGGACGGCGCGGACGGGCCGCGCGGGCGCACGTCGGGGAACAACCGGGTCGTCCTGCCGGACGGCTGGCTGAAGGACCCGTACGACTGCGCGGGCATCGGCGCGGACGCGGAGCTGGACACGTCGGGCGGCTGAAACCCCCTCGGGGGACCGGACCGGACCGGACCGGACCGGGCAGGGCAGGGCAGGGGCGAGCCCAGCCGTTCACTCCCCGGACGGGCCCCTGGTCACCTCGGGACCGGCCTGCCGCTCCAGCGGCGCCGCCGCCGCCGAGTTGCTGACGCTGAACGCCACGCTGCCCGCGCGATAGCGGTCGTCGGTCCACTCGATGGGCCGGCCCGCCGCCGTGTTCGTCAGATGACGCTGCCTCAGCAGCGGGCTGGCCCGGCGGACCCGGAGCAGCCGGGCGTCCTCGCTGCCCGCCGCGACGGCGTCGATCAGGTGCTCGCCGTAGTGGGCGACGATGCCGGCGTTCTCCGCGATGCTGTTCATGATCGAGACGACATCGTCGGGCAGCGCGCGCACGACCGGCGCGACCCACTCCGTATAGGCCGTGCGCTCGACCATCACCGGCTCCCCGTCCAGCCGCCGTACGCGCACGACGTACAGCACCTCGCTGCCCGGCGCGACGCCCAGCCGGGACGCCTCCTCGGCGGTGGCGGGGCGGGTCGTACGGCTGAGGATCAGGCTGGAGACCTCGCAGCCCATGGCCTGGGCCCACTGCGCGAAGCTGTTGAGCTGTTGGAAGCTGTGGCGGCGCTCCTGGCGCAGTACGACACGGCGCGCGCCCTGCCGGGAGCCGATCAGCCCTTCCGAGGCGAGCAGCCCGACCGCCTGCCGTACCGTGCCGCGCGAGACCGACCAGTGGGCCGCCAGATCGCTCTCCGAGGGCAGCCGGGCGCCGACGGGGTGCTCGCCGCTCAGTATCGACTGCCGCAGCGCCTCGGCGATCTCCAGATAGCGCGAACCGCCCGTGTCCGAACCCACGCCCTGTCCCCCTTCTGAACTGTGTACAGGTACCCCGATCAGTCGGGACACACGCCCCTCACTGTAACCACTCGGGATCGGCGGCCGTACCTTGCGGATACGGTCATGTGGCGTTCACTTCCGGGACATCTCGGCCGGGCGAACTGATGCCAGCTTGTATGAACAAGTTGCACACCCCCCGATGAAACACACTTCGCTCCGGGAGACACAGCGTGACCCGATTCCGTCCTCGCGCCCACGGCCGGCTCATCGCCGCCGCGGCGCTCAGCACCGCCGCGCTCACCGTGCTCACCGCCTGCGGCGCGGCGACCGAGGAGACCGGCACGGCCGCCGGAACCGCCGCCTCCGCCGCCGACTTCGGCGGGATCGACGCCCTCGTCACCGCCGCCGAGAAGGAGGGCACGCTCAATGTGATCGCCCTCCCGCCGGACTGGGCCAACTACGGTGAGGTCATCAAGGCGTTCGAGGCCAAGTACAAGATCAAGGTCAGCAGCGAGAACCCGGACGCCTCCAGCTCCGACGAGATCGCCGCCGTCAAGTCCCGCAAAGGCCAGAAGCGCGCGCCCGACGTCCTCGACCTCGGGATCGCCTTCGCCCGCAGCGGCGCCGCCGAGAACCTCTTCGCGCCGTACAAGGTCGAGGCGTGGGACAAGATCCCGGAGGCCCAGAAGGAGAAGGACGGCCGCTGGTTCAACGACTACGGCGGCTATGTCTCGATCGGCTGCGACGCGGCCCGGATCAAGAACTGCCCCCAGACCTTCGCCGATCTCCTCAAGCCCGAGTACAAGGGCAAGGTGGCGCTCAACGGCAACCCCACCAAGTCCGGTTCGGCCTTCGGCGGGGTGTACGCGGCGTCGCTCGCCAACAAGGGCTCCTTCGGCGACATCCAGCCCGGTATCGACTTCTTCGGCAAGCTGAAGAAGAACGGCAACTTCATCCCCGTCGAGTCCACCCCGGCCACGGTCGAGAAGGGCGAGACGCCCATCAGCATCGACTGGGACTACCTCAACGCCGGTTACGCCGACCAGTTCCGCGGCAAGGGCGTCGACTGGAAGGTCGCCATCCCGGCCGACGGCGTGTACGCGCAGTACTACTCGCAGGCCATCAACAAGGACGCGCCCCACCCGGCCGCCGCCCGGCTGTGGATGGAGTTCCTGTACAGCACCGAGGGCCAGAACCTGTGGCTGAAGGGGTACGCGCGCCCCGTGCTGCTGCCCTCGATGACCACCGAAGGCACCGCCGACAAGACCTTCGTCGCCAAGCTCCCCAAGGTCGAGGGCACCCCGAGCTTCCCCGAGTCCGCCGAACTGGACGCGGCCAACGCCACCCTCGCCGAGAACTGGGACAAGGCCGTCTCCTGATGCCCACCCCCTCCTCGTCCGCACCGGGCGCCGCCGACGGAACACGCCGTCGGCGGCGGGCGCCGCGCGCCTGGCTCGGCGCCCTCCCGCTGCTCGTCTTCGCCGCGCTCTGCTTCGGACTGCCGGTCGGCGCGCTGCTGTACGGGGCCGTCACCCGCGACGATCCGGCCACCGGCGCCACCGCGCTGACCGGTGAACACCTCCAGCGTTCGCTCCAGGGCCCGTATCTGACCTCGCTGGCCGGCAGCGTCGAACTCTCCGCGCTGACCGCCGTGATCGCCACCCTGCTCGGCACGCTGATCGCCCAGGCCGTCGTCACCTCACGCGGCGGGGCGCTGCGCAACGCCGTGCTCACCGCCTCCGGCGTGCTCGCCAACTTCGGCGGTATCCCACTGGCGTTCGCGTTCGTCGCCACCCTCGGCATCTCCGGCGTGGTCACCCGGCTCGGCCATCTCGACAGCGCGGGCTGGAACCTGTACTCCTTCACCGGACTCGCCGTCATCTACCTCTACTTCCTGGTGCCGTTGATGGTGCTGGTCAGCGTTCCGGCGCTGGACGGTCTGCGCCCGCGGTGGCGCGAGGCCGCGCAGAACGCCGGGGCCACCACCTGGCAGTTCTGGCGCCATGTCGGACTGCCGGTCCTCGCGCCCTCGCTGCTCGGCGGGTTCGTGCTGCTCTTCGGCAGCGCCTTCGCCGCGCACGCCACCGCCGCCGCGCTGGTGGGCGGTTCCGTCCCGCTGGTCACGCTGAAGATCGCGGACGCGCTCTCCGGCAACGTCCTGGTCGGACAGGAGAACGTGGCGCTCGCGCTGAGCCTCGACATGATCGTGATCGCCGGTCTGGTCATGGCGGTCTATCTGCCCCTCCAGCGACGGAGCACCCGATGGCTGCACTGACACCGACCGCCACCGCCCCCGGGCAGAGCCCGCGGCAGGCCCGGGACGGCAAGGCCGTACGGGTACGGGCGCGCCGCCGCCCCCGCGTCTGGCGTGGCGCGGTGCTGACCCTCGCCGGGCTCTACTTCCTCGTACCGCTGCTGTCCTCGTTCGTCTTCACGGTGCACACGCCGGGACAGGGCGTCTCCTTCGCCGCGTACACCGGGATCCTCGCCGCCGAGGGCTTCACCCAGAGCCTGCTGCTCTCCCTCGGGCTGGCCGCCGCCACCATCCTGCTCGCGCTGCTGCTGGCCGTGCCGGCGCTGATCGCGGTACGGCTGGGCGCGCCGCGGCTGCGGCCGCTCGTCGAGATCGTCTGCATGCTGCCGCTGGTGGTGCCGCCGATCGCGCTGGTCACCGGCGTCACGACCGTGCTGCGCTGGGGACCGGACCATCTCTCCCGTACCCCGCTCTACCAGACCTTCCTGGCCGTGCAGAACGAGTCGTTCCCGGTCGTGCTGGTGCTCGCCTACACCGTGCTCGCGCTGCCGTTCGTCTACCGCTCGCTGGACGCCGGGCTGCGCGCCGTGGATGTACCGACCCTGGTGGAGGCCGCGCGCAACTGCGGGGCGAGCAGGCCGTATGTGATCCTGCGGGTCATCCTGCCCAACCTCCGCTCCTCGCTGGCCGGTGCCTCCTTCCTCACCCTGGCGCTGGTGCTCGGCGAGTACACGATCGCCTCGCTGCTCGGCTTCCGGCCGTTCGCGGTGTGGATCGTCTCCGTCTCCGGCGCGCAGGCGCGGATGTCGGTGGCGGTGTCGCTGCTCAGCCTGCTGATCACCTGGGCGCTGCTGCTGCTCCTGTCGCGTGCGGGGACCCGCGCCGCCTCGGCGACTCCCGCGCCGCCCGCCCCTTCCGGCTCTTCCGCATCTCTCACCTCTCCCGCCTCCGGCAAGGAGTAGACCTCCCATGTCACTCACCTCGACAGCAACCGAAGACCGTCCGGCGGAGGAGACCACGTCCACGACGGGCGCGCTGGTCGAATTCCGCGGTCTGCGCAGGGCGTTCGGCCCGACCGTCGCCCTCGACGGGCTCGATCTGACCGCGCGCCCCGGCGAACTCCTCGCCCTGCTGGGCCCCTCGGGCTGCGGCAAGACCACGGCGCTGCGGGTTCTGGCAGGCTTCGAGCAGCCGGACTCGGGCGAGGTGCTGGTGGACGGCGAGGACATCACGCGCGTACCGGCCAACCGGCGTGACGCGGGCATGGTCTTCCAGTCGTACAGCCTCTTCCCGCATCTCAACGCCCGCGACAACGTGGCCTTCGGGCTGCGGGTGCGCAAGGTGTCCGCCGCCGAACGGCGCGCCCGCGCGGCCGAACTCCTCGACCTGGTCGGCCTTCCCGAGCACGGCGACCGCTATCCGCACCAGATGTCCGGCGGTCAGCAGCAGCGGGTCGCGCTGGCCCGCGCGCTGGCGCTGCGCCCGCGCGTCCTGCTGCTGGACGAACCGCTCTCGGCACTCGATGCCAAGGTCCGGCTGACGCTGCGCGAGGAGATCCGGCGGCTCCAGCTGTCGCTGGGCATCACCACCATCTTCGTCACCCACGACCAGGAGGAGGCGCTCTCCATGGCCGACCGGGTGGCGGTGCTCAACGCGGGCCGGCTGGAGCAGTGCGCGCCGCCCGCGGAGCTGTACGAGCGGCCCGCCACGGCGTTCGTCGCCGAGTTCGTCGGCACGATGAACCGGCTGGCCGGGCGGCTCACCGACAGCGGGGAGGTCGAGGTCGCGGGCGTCACCCTGCCCGTGGACGGCGAACGTCCGGCGGGCCGGGAGGTGGAGGTGCTGATCCGCCCCGAGAACATCACCGCCACCGCCGATCCGGCCGGTACGGCGACGGTCGTCTCCGCGTCCTTCTTCGGCTCGGTCACGCGCGTGCTGCTCGATCTGCCCGGCGGCGGTTCGGTGAAGTCCGATGTGCCGTCCCGGGACGCGGGCGAACTGGTCCCCGGGGTGCGGGCGACGGTCGAGCCCGCGCGGCGCCCGGTCCTCGTGGTGCCGGCCCCGGGCAGCGGCGCGTGAGGACGGTGACGACGCCCGCGGCCGTCCTCTTCGACATGGACGGCACCCTCGTGGACACCGAGGTGCTGTGGTGGGAGACGGCGGACGAGATCGCCGGGAGCCTCGGCCACCGGCTCACCGGCGCGGACGCCCCGGAGGTGGTCGGCCGGGCGGTCGCCGACACCGCCGCTCATCTGGTGCGGGTCACCGGCGGCGGATGCGCCGATACGGTCGCCTCGGAGCTGACCGGTTCCTTCTTCCGGCGCGTGGAGGCGGGGGCGCCGCTGCGGCCGGGCGCCCGGCGGCTGCTGGCCGAACTGGCGCGCGCCGAGGTGCCCTTCGCGCTGGTGAGCGCGTCTCCCCGGGTCGTCGTGGACTCGGTGGTCGCGGGCTCGCTGGCGGATGTGCCGTTCGCGTTCACGCTCTCCGCCGACGACACCGTACGGACCAAGCCGCACCCCGATCCCTACCGGGCGGCGGCCGAGCGGCTCGGGGTCGGGCCCGCCGTGTGTGTCGCCGTGGAGGACTCGCCGGACGGCAGCGCCTCGGCCCAGGCGGCCGGGTGCGCGGTGCTGGTGGTGCCCTCGCTGCTGCCGGTGGATCCGGCGGCGGGGCGGTACTTCGCCCGCAGTCTGGAGGACGTGGACCTGGCGGTGCTGAGGGGTTGCGCGGGCGCCGGTTAGGCCATCCGAGAGCGTGATTCTCGCCACGTTTGATGTGGGCAAGGCTCAGATGAGCGGATCTTGGGTGCATGCGAAACAGAAAGGGTGGCACGCAGTGCCACCCTTTCTGCGTTCATCACTTGAACTCAGACGACGATGTCATCACTCATATGAGCGCATCCGGTCATGGGCGGGTCATGGCCGCTTCGAGGCGTGAAAGAGACCGGCCCGCCCTGCCGCGCCACGCTCACTTTCGATCTGCTGGCGGACGGGTGGTTAAGGCCGTATGACAGGCAAGTGGCCGTACCCAGGCACCTTCGATCTGGGTATGTTCCTCGCCGTCAGGGCAGCCACCGCGTCCTTGAGGAGTCGGACCCGTGTCGGAAAACAGCGATCCCCAGGTAGCCACCCCCACGCTCCGGGGCGAGAAGTTCGTCTATGACTTCACCGAGGGCAACAAGGATCTGAAGCACCTCCTCGGCGGCAAGGGTGCCAACCTCGCCGAGATGACCAACCTCGGGCTGCCTGTTCCGCCGGGCTTCACCATCACCACCGAGGCGTGCAACATCTATCTCGACAGCGGTGCCGAACCGGCCGCGCTGCGCGACGAGGTGAGCGCGCATCTCGACGCCCTCGAACAGAAGATGGCGAAGAGGCTCGGCCAGGCCGACGACCCGCTGCTCGTCTCCGTACGCTCCGGCGCCAAGTTCTCCATGCCCGGCATGATGGACACCGTCCTGAACGTCGGGCTCTCCGACGCCTCCGTCGCCGGACTCGCCGCCCAGGCGGGCGACGAGCGCTTCGCCTGGGACTCGTACCGCCGGCTGATCCAGATGTTCGGCAAGACCGTGCTCGGGGTGGACGGCGACCTCTTCGAAGAGGCGCTGGAGGAGGCCAAGCGGGCCGAGAACGCCGCCACCGACGTGGATCTGGCGACCTCCGACCTCAAGAAGCTGGTCGAGCGGTTCAAGAAGATCGTCTCCCGGGAGGCGGGCCGCGACTTCCCGCAGGACCCGCGCGAGCAGATGGATCTGGCGATCCGCGCGGTCTTCGAGTCCTGGAACACCGACCGGGCCAAGCTCTACCGCCGTCAGGAGCGCATCCCCGGCGACCTCGGCACCGCCGTCACGATCTGTTCCATGGTCTTCGGCAACCTCGGCCCGGACTCGGGTACGGGCGTCGCCTTCACGCGTGACCCCGCCAGCGGCCACCAGGGCGTGTACGGCGACTACCTCCAGAACGCGCAGGGCGAGGATGTCGTCGCGGGCATCCGCAACACCGTGGCGCTCGCCGAGCTGGAGCACATCGACAAGACGTCGTACGACCAGCTCATGGGCATCATGGAGACCCTGGAGACGCACTACCGGGATCTGTGCGACATCGAATTCACCATCGAGCGCGGCCAGTTGTGGATGCTCCAGACCCGTGTCGGCAAGCGCACCGCCGGCGCCGCGTTCCGGATCGCCACCCAACTCGTCGACCAGGGACTGATCGACGAGGCCGAGGCGCTCCAGCGCGTCAACGGCGCCCAGCTCGCCCAGCTGATGTTCCCGCGCTTCGACGAGAGCGCGAAGCGGCAGCTGCTCGGGCGCGGGATCGCCGCGTCGCCGGGCGCGGCGGTCGGCAAGGCGGTCTTCGACTCGTACACCGCCATCAAGTGGTCCCGGTCCGGCGAGAAGGTCATCCTCATCCGCCGCGAGACCAACCCCGACGACCTGGACGGGATGATCGCCGCCGAGGGCATCCTCACCTCGCGCGGCGGCAAGACCTCGCACGCGGCCGTCGTCGCCCGGGGCATGGGCAAGACCTGTGTCTGCGGCGCCGAGGACCTGGAGGTCGACACCAAGTCCCGCCGGCTGACGGCCGACGGGACCGTCATCGAGGAGGGCGACGTCGTCTCCATCGACGGCTCGACCGGCAAGGTCTACCTCGGTGAGGTCCCGGTCGTCCCGTCGCCCGTCGTCGAGTACTTCGAGGGACGGATGCACGCGGGCGCCGACGACGCCGACGAACTGGTCGAGGCCGTCCACCGGATGATGGCGTACGCCGACCGCCGCCGCAGGCTGCGGGTGCGCGCCAACGCCGACAACGCCGAGGACGCGCTGCGCGCCCGCCGCTTCGGCGCGCAGGGCATCGGACTGTGCCGTACGGAGCACATGTTCCTGGGCGAGCGCCGCGGGATGGTCGAGAAGCTGATCCTCGCCGACACCGACGACGAGCGGGAAGCGGCGCTGGGGGCGCTGCTGCCGCTCCAGAAGAAGGACTTCATCGAGCTGTTCGAGGCGATGGACGGCCTGCCGGTGACCGTCCGGCTGCTCGACCCGCCGCTGCACGAGTTCCTGCCCGACATCACCGAACTGTCGGTACGGGTCGCCCTCGCCGAGGCCCGCAAGGACCACAACGAGAACGATCTGCGCCTCCTCCAGGCCGTGCACAAGCTCCATGAGCAGAACCCGATGCTCGGTCTGCGCGGGGTACGGCTCGGGCTGGTCATCCCCGGGCTGTTCGCCATGCAGGTACGCGCCATCGCGGAGGCGGCGGCCGAGCGCAAGAACGCCAAGGGCGACCCGCGTCCGGAGATCATGATCCCGCTCGTCGGCACCGTCCAGGAGCTGGAGATCGTCAGGGACGAGGCCGAGCAGGTCATCGCGGAGGTCGAGCGGGCCACCGGCGTCGAACTCAAGCTGGCGCTCGGCACGATGATCGAGCTGCCGCGCGCCGCGCTGACCGCCGGACAGATCGCGGAGGCGGCGGAGTTCTTCTCGTTCGGTACGAACGACCTCACCCAGACCGTCTGGGGCTTCTCGCGCGACGACGTGGAGGCGAGCTTCTTCACGGCGTACCTGGAGAAGGGCATCTTCGGGGTCTCCCCGTTCGAGACGATCGACCAGGACGGCGTCGGCGCGCTCGTGCGGAGCGCGGCCGAGGCGGGCCGGGCCACCCGGCCTGGGCTCAAGCTCGGCGTCTGCGGCGAGCACGGCGGCGACCCGGAGTCGGTGCGGTTCTTCCACGAGGTGGGTCTGGACTATGTCTCCTGCTCGCCGTTCCGGATCCCGGTGGCGCGGCTGGAGGCGGGCCGCGCGGCGGCGTCGTCGGCCGGCAGCGATTCCCGGTGACTCCCGACGGCGCCGCCGAGGACATCCGGTGATTCCCGATGACTTCTGGTGACTCCCGAGCATGAATCCCGAGAGAAAGTGGGGGATTTCCTCTGAACACCGGAGCCGCATTGCCGGTTGATCCCTGACCCTCGCCCGGCCGGCGGGGTGGCTCCGGGGCACAGAGAAGGGGCGGGCGCCTTGTGCGGAGGCGTCTGCCCCTTCGTCATGTGCGGATGGTGAGTGCTGTGTTGAATTGCCCGCCGGGTAACGCTGGGCAACAGTAGGGCGCGACCAGTGGATCCCCACCCACCGGTCGCGCCCCCCTTTTACGCGGGCCGGACACGGAGCCGCAACCTCGACCGACCGCCGCCGGGCGGGCAAAGTCCCCCACGGCCCTCGCCACGCCTATTCGGTCGTCCAGGTTTCATGCCCGACGAGGTACAGCCTTTCGCTTCGCGGGCACCACCGCGAAGCGTTTCAACTGTGGCCGAAACACCGTGGTAACAGCCCGTGATGGCCTGCATACTCAGTGCTGGGGGCTGCTGGGGAGATAGTGGATGCAACAAGTGGAGATTTGATGCTGCGTATTCATTTCACCGGGAAGGACCTCGGCGGGGTCCGGATGGCCGCCGGGCCCGACCCGCTGTGGGAAACGATTCTCAGCTTTCACCGAATAAGAGACCGGCGCGGTCCGCTCGCCTACGGGCAATGGCGCAGGGAAACGCGGACCCGGTTGAATGGTGAAACAAGTCTGCTCTCCGCGCTCGTTCCGCGGCGCGGCTATTTCCCCGATTTCCTGACGCCGGCTCAGGGACGGCTCGGCTTTGACGTGGGGCTGGAGGCGGGCCTTGAGGCGCTGCGCGCCACCCCGCGGGAAAGAATCCGCGCCGAACTCGCCCTGCTCGCCGTCGACAATAAGCGCGGCAGGGACCCGGGCGGACGGCTGGCCTCGCTCGCCGACGGCGGACCCGGCTGCCTGGGCGGGCTCGGCGGACTCGGCGGACTCGGCGGGCTGGTCGAGGCGTTGCGTACGTACCACCGCGCCGCCGTCGAGCCGTACTGGCCCCATATCCGGGCCAGGGTCGAGGCGGACCGGGCGCTGCGCGGCCGGGCGCTGCTCGACGGCGGCGCGGACGAACTGCTCTCCACGCTGCCGCCGATGCTGCGCTGGCGCTCGCCGGTGCTGGAGGCCGACTACCCGGTCGACCGCGAACTGCGCCTGGACGGGCGGGGGCTGCTGCTCCAGCCGTCGTTCTTCTGCCGCTCCACGCCGGTCGTCCACCGCGACCCTACGCTGCCGCCCGTCCTGGTCTATCCCGTCACGCACTCCGACGCGCCCGCCGTCACGGAGCGTGGCGGCCCCACGCTCGGCCGGCTCGTCGGGCATACGCGTTCGGCCGTTCTGCGCGCCATCGAGCACGGATCGACGACGAGCGAGCTGGCTCGCAGAACCGGCGTGTCGCTCGCCTCCGCCAGCCAGCACGCCTGCGTCCTGCGCGAGGCGGGGCTCATCGTCACCCTGCGGCACGGCAACGCCGTGCTGCACACCCTCACCCCGCTGGGCGCCGCCCTGCTGCGGGGCGGCGGGCCCTCGGCCGGGCTCTACGCCCGGAACGGCCCGGTGACCTCGTAGGTGATACCGCCCGACGAACTCCCGCTGGTACCGCGCTGGCTGGAGAAGTAGAGCCGCTTGCCGTCGGGCGAGAAGGCCGGTCCGGTGATCTCCGAGCCGGACTGGCCGCCGATCCGCAGGAACGGCGCGACGACATCGTCAGGGGTGATCACACAGATCTCCATGTTCCCGCCGTCCTCCGCGACGAAGAGATCGCCGGAGGAGGAGCCGGTGACATTGTCGACACCGGTCAGCGGCGCCGTACCGGAGACGAGCGAGTCGTCGTAGGCCAGCTCGATGGTCCCGGCGGCCGCGTTGTACTGCCAGACCCGGTTGTCGCCCTTGGTGGTGAACCAGCAGGTGTCGTCGGCGTAGTAGCAGCCCTCGCCGCCGTTGAAGCGCTTGGCGCCGGAGACCTGGTTACGGGTGGCCGTCGAGGCGCCGCTCGGGTCGGGGACCGCCGCCCAGCTCACCGGGCCGCTCGTACCCGTACCGGCGACCAGGACCTCCAGCCGGCCCGCCGAGAGATCGCCCCAGGTGGTGGGCGTGAAGCGGTAGAAGCAGCCGTCGGTGGTGTCCTCGGTGAGATAGATGGTCCTGCGTACGGGGTCCGCGGCGGCGGCCTCGTGCTTGAAGCGGCCGATCGCGTCCCGCCGCACCGGCGCCTTCACGCCCCACGGGTCGGTCTCGTAGACATAGCCGCGGTCCACCTCCTCGCAGGACAGCCAGGTGTTCCACGGCGTCGTGCCGCCCGCGCAGTTCTGCCGGGTGCCGGAGAGGATCCGGTACGCGGCGGTGATCGCGCCCGTCGAGGAGAAGCGGACCGCGCTCGCGCCGCCCGACGGGTCGATCTCCGAGTTGGAGACATAGATCCAGCCGGAGCCGTCTGCGTAACAGGCGCCGCCGTCCGGGGCGTTGTGCCAGCTGTACGACGTGCCGGTGACCTGCTGTCCCGACCGGGCGATGACCCGGCTGGTGAAGCCGGCGGGGAGCCGGATGTTGTTGGCGTCCGCCGTGCCGAGTGCTCCATAGGGGCCCGCGCCCGGCTGGGCGGGCGCGGCGTAGGCGGCGCCGCGCCACAAGGTGCCGCCGAAGGCCGCGGCCGAGGTGCCGATGACCGCTCCGCGCAGGAAACTGCGACGTTCCACTGGTCGCTCCAGGGTGGTGTCGTGACCGCCCCGCGGCGCCGGCCGACGTCACGGGGTCGCGCGTCGCAGGAGCCTAGGGGACGCGCATGGCCGCGGGCTGAACGAGCGGTGAGAAGTCGTCATTCCGGCGGGACTTCGGACCGGCCGGGGGCTTCGGAATCGTTCGTCCAGGGGTGTTTACGTGGGGAGGCTCGCGTACCGCACACCCGTGAGCCGCTCCGACTCCGCCCACAGCAGCTTTCCCGCGCGGTCCTCCAGGGTCCAGGACGCGCGGAACGAGGGGGCGGGCGGGCCACGCCAGCCCTGGATCCTGGGGCCGGTGAAGGAGTCGGGCCGCACGCCGGGCGCGGTCGCCGCGTACAGCGTCGGCAGGGCGCCCGCCTCGGCGGGCTGGGCGATGATCCGGTTGGCGAGGGTGACGATCCGTTCCGCGGTCCTGCGGCCCTCCAGCCGGACGCCCGCCGTCTGGAGATTGGTGGCCGCGTACCCGGGCTGCGCGGCGGCGGCCACGATGTCCGAGCCCGCCGTGGCCAGCCGCCTCGCCAGCTCGTGGATGAAGAGCAGATTCGCCGACTTGGAGCGGCCGTAGGCCACCCAGCGGCGGTAGCGGCGCTCGCTGTTGAGATCGCGGATATCGATATTGGCCACCGCGTGCAAACCGCTGGAGACGGACACCACCCGGGCCTCCGGGGTGTCCAGCAGCCGGGGGAGGAGCAGCCCGGTGAGGACGAAATGGCCGAGGTGGTTGACGCCGAACTGGGTCTCGAAGCCATCGGCGGTCGTGCCGTACGGCAGCGCCATCACGCCCGCGTTGTTGATGAGCAGATCGAGCCGTTCGGCCGGATACGCGGCGGCGAAGCCCCGTACGGAGGAGAGGTCCGCCAGATCGAGCCGCCCGAACTCCACCCGGGCGCCCGGCACTTCCTCGCGGATCAGTGCCTCGGCCGCCCTGCCCCGGGTCTCGCTTCGGCACGCGAGGATCACCCGGGCGCCCCCGCGGGCCAGCTCGCGGGCGGTGACGAGACCGATGCCGCTGTTGGCGCCGGTGACCACGGCGACGCGTCCGCTCTGGTCGGGGATGTCGCGCGTGCTCCAGCCGGTCGCTCCGGTCGCTCCGGGGGTCGGCATGAGGGTCGGCATGCGGCGGCTCCTCGTGGCTCCTGGTGTACGCATGGGGCCCGCCTCCCAGCGTACGACCGGACACGACGGCGCACGACCGGCGGATCCGTACGCCCTACGCGGGCACGGGTGCGGGCGTCCGTATCCGGGCCTCGTACGCGCGGACGGCGGCCTCGTCGTCGTCCAGGCAGCGGCCCGTGAGCAGGTCGAAGCGCTGTTTGAGCAGCGGGGAGGCGACGAAGGGCCGTCCCTCGTGCGTACCGGTCAGCCCGCGCGACAGGACCTGCGCGCCCGAGAACGGGTCGCGGTTGCCGATCGCGTACGGGCGGCCCGCGCGGTCCAGGAAGACCGCCACCTGATCTCCGTCCGGGAGCAGCGCGGCGACTCCGCGCCCGGGGGTGAGCGCGGACAGATCGCAGACCGCGAACCATCCGTCGTCCAGAAGCAGTTCGAGGGTCGTCGGTGAGGAGGAAAGGGGTCGGCTCATCAGACGTTGGCTCCTTCACGCGTCGTCAGGGTGAGAAACGTCAGATCCGGCTTGACCTGATCGCGTTCCGGTACGAACTTCACGGACGGGTCAGGGGTGTCCGGCGCGTTGACGAACGAGACGAACCGGCGCAGCCGCTCCGGGTCGTTGACCGTATCCGCCCACTCGTCGCGGTAGCCGTCCACATGCGCCGCCATCAGCCGCTCCAGCTCCGCGCAGAGCCCGAGCGAGTCATGGACCACCACGTCCCGCACATGGCCGAGCCCGCCCTCGATCCGCTCCAGCCAGGCCGCCGTCCGCTCCAGCCGGTCGGCGGTACGGATGTAGAACATCAGGAACCGGTCGATCAGCCGTACCAGTTCGGTGTCGCCGAGATCCTGCGCGAGGAGGTCAGCGTGGCGCGGATCGGCACCGCCGTTGCCGCCGACGTACAGGTTCCAGCCGTTCGCCGTGGCGATCACCCCGAAATCCTTGCCGCGCGCCTCCGCGCACTCCCGCGCGCACCCCGACACCGCCGACTTCAGCTTGTGCGGCGAGCGCAGGCCCCGGTAGCGCAGCTCCAGACCGATGGCCATCCTGACCGAGTCCTGGACGCCGTAGCGGCACCACGTCTGCCCCACACAGGACTTGACCGTACGCAGCGACTTTCCGTACGCGTGCCCCGACTCGAATCCCGCGTCCACGAGCCGCGTCCAGATCAGCGGCAGCTGCTCCACCCGGGCGCCGAACAGATCGATCCGCTGGCCTCCCGTGATCTTGGTGTAAAGGCCGAAGTCCCGGGCCACCTCACCGATCACGATCAGCTTCTCGGGAGTGATCTCACCACCGGGGATGCGCGGCACGATCGAGTACGAGCCGTTGCGCTGGATATTGGCGAGGAAGTGGTCGTTGGTGTCCTGGAGCGCCGCCTGCTCGCCGTCCAGGACATAGCCGCTGACGCCCAGCGTGGGCGCGAGCGAGGCGATGACCGAGGCCACGACGGGCTTGCAGATCTCACAGCCGTCACCGCCGCGCGCCCTCTCCCGGCCGTGCGAGTCGAGCAGCGTGGCGTACGAGGTGACGCGCAGGGTACGGACGATCTCGTACAACTCGGCCCGGGTGTACGGGAAGCAGCCGCACAGCCCCTGGTCGGCGGGGCCGTTGCCGCTCGCGGCCAGCAACTGGCCGATCACCTTGACACAGCTTCCGCAGCCTGTGCCGGCCTTGGTGCACTTCTTCACTTCGGGGAGGGACGAGCAGGCGCTGATGGCGCCCTTGCTGACGTTGTGGCAGCTACAGATCACCGCCTCGTCCGGCAGGGACTCCGGGCCCATCGCCGCCGGCGCGCCGAGCCCGGCAGGCAGCACCAACTGGGCGGCGGGGACCGGCGGTACGCTCCCGGTGAGCGGGCGCAGCATGCCGTACGCGTCGGCGTCCCCGACGAGCACACCGCCGAGCAGGGTGCCCGCGCCGTCCACCACCAGCTTCTTGTAGACACCGGCCCGCGGGTCGGAGTAGACGACGTCCAGGCAGCCGGGCGCGGCGCCGTGCGCGTCACCGAACGACGCCACGTCCACCCCCAGCAGCTTCAGCTTCGTCGACAGATCGGCGCCGGTGAAGCCGGTGCCGGCCGGCCGGCCCCCGTCCGCCGCGAGGAGGTCGGCGACCGTCGTCGCCATCTCGTACCCGGGCGCCACCAGCCCGTACACCCGGCCGTCCGACGCCAGCGCGCACTCGCCTATCGCGAAGACGGCGGGGTCGGACGTACGGCACCGCTCGTCCACCACGATGCCGCCGCGCTCCCCGACCGTCAGCCCCACGTCGCGGGCGAGCTGGTCGCGCGGGCGCACACCCGCCGAGAAGACGACGAGATCGGTGTCGAGCGAGGAGCCGTCCGACAGCGCCATCCCGGTGACGGTCCCGTCGGCGTCCGTGGTCACCTCCCGCGTCCCCACACCCGTGTGGACGGTCAGTCCCATCGACTCGATCGTCCGCAGCAGGGCCGCGCCGCCGCCCTCGTCGACCTGCGCGGGCATCAGCCGGGGGGCGAACTCCACGATGTGCGTGTCGAGCCCGAGCCCCTTGAGCGCGCCCGCCGCCTCCAGCCCGAGCAGCCCGCCGCCGACGACCGCGCCGGTGCGGGCCGTCATCGCGTACTCCTCGATCGCGAGCAGATCCTCGATCGTGCGGTAGACGAAACAGCCGGTCGCGTCCTTGCCCGGCACGGGCGGCACGAAGGGGTACGAGCCGGTCGCCAGGACGAGCGTGTCGTAACGGACGGTGTGACCGGACCGCGAGGTGACCGTACGGGCCGCGCGGTCGACGGTCTCCGCCGGGTCGTCGAGACGCAGCTCGATGGCGTGCCGCGCCATGAAGTCCGGCTCCACGAGGCTGAGGTCCTCGGGCGTACGGCCGTCGAAGTACGAGGTCAGCCGCACCCGGTCATAGGCGGGGCGCGGCTCCTCGCAGAGGACCACGACCCGGGCCCGCTCGGTCACCCCCCGCTCGGCGAGAGCCTCCAGGAACCGCTGGCCGACCATGCCGTGGCCGACGACCACGATCGTGGGGGTGGACATCTCGGAAACCTCCGCCGGGGGCCGGCATCGCTGGGTCATGCACAGGAGCCTGCGCGGCGGCTGTTACCCGGCCGGATCGCCGCGATTTCGCGGGCGGAACGCTGCGCTCAGCGCGGCGACGGTGGAGGTGTGAGGGGTCGGCGCCGCCCAGCTCTTCGGCGCGAGCCGCCAGTCCTCCGGCCCGAGCCGCTCATTCTTCGGCCCGAGCCGCCAATCTCACACTCTTCCGGGATCCATGGACGGGGCACACATCCCCTCCATAGGGTCGCGATCATGCCCGACATCTCGCTGACCATGCTCGTTGTGCTCTGCCTCGCCGCCGGGGCGGCCGGCTGGATCGACGCCGTGGTGGGCGGCGGCGGGCTGCTGCTCCTGCCCGCGATGCTCCTCGGGCTGCCGCACGTACCCGCCGCGCACATCCTGGGCACCAACAAGGCGGTCGCCATCGTCGGTACCTCGGGCGCGGCGGTGACCTATGTGCGCAAGGCGCCGGTCGAGGTGAGGACGGCCGTACGGATCGGGCTCGCGGCCCTCGCCGGCTCGATGACCGGTGCCTTCTTCGCGGCCGGGATCAGCAGCGAGACGCTCCGGCCCGTGATCATGGTGGTGCTGCTGGGGGTGGCGGCCTTCGTCCTGCTGCGGCCGTCGTTCGGCGGGACGCGGGCGGGCGGCCCGGTCACCAGGGCGCGTACGGTCACCGCGATCGTGCTGGTCGGCGGCGGGATCGGCTTCTACGACGGGCTGTTCGGACCCGGCACAGGAACGTTTCTGGTGCTCGCGCTCACCGCCGTACTCCACCTCGATCTGGTGACGGCCTCCGCCACCGCGAAGATCGTGAACGTCTGCACCAACGGCGGCGCGCTCGCGATGTTCGCCTACCAGGGCACCGTGCTGTGGCAACTGGCCGCGCTGATGGCGGTGTTCAATCTGGCGGGCGGGATGGCCGGAGCGCGGATGGCGCTCCGGAAGGGGAGCGAGTTCGTGCGCGGGGTGCTGCTGGTGGTGGTGTTCTCGCTGATCGCGAAGCTCGCGTTCGATCAGTGGACGGCGTGAGCGCGCGGGCGTGGTCGGGGCGGGCGGGGCGCGTGGTCGGGGTGGGCGGGGCGCGCGGTCGTGCGAGGTCGGGCGGGGGCAGCGCGGCGCGGTTGGTGTGGCCTGCCTCCGTGCTATTTCGACCCGGTGAGATGGGCGTACGCCACGACATTGCCCTGGTAGCCGCCCTTCTTGGCGAAACCGCCCCCACAGGTGATCACCCGTAGCTCCGCCTGGTTCGTGGCCCCGTACACCTTGCGGTCGGGGAACTCGGCGTTGTCGTAGACCTCAAGGGCGTCGACCGTGAAGACGGCGGTACGGCCGTCCGCGCGTGTCACCTCGATGTGGTGGCCCTTCTTGAGCGTGCCCAGCTCGTAGAAGACGGCGGGTCCTTGCGCGTTGTCGACATGACCGGCGACGATCGCGGTCCCCTTGGCGCCCGGGGCGGCGCCGTCCTTGTACCAGCCCACGATGTTGCGGATGCCGGGCGGCGGTACGTCGAGACTGCCGTCGCGCCCCAGTCCCAGGCCGAGGACCTGCGCGTTCACATTGATCTCGGGGATGCTCAGCCGCACCGGGGCCGAGGAATCCATCGGGGCGGCGGCGGGCCCGGTGTGGCTGCCGGGGCCCGCGGCGAAGGCCTCGGCGGCGGTCGGCATGGGCGGGGTCACGGGCTCGGAGCCGTTCTGGACGAGCCAGATCCCGATACAGACGGGGATGGCTATCAGCCAGCCCGAACCTCCGCCCCTGGTCCGGCCGGCGGCTCCGCACGCGCGTCCGCCTCTGCCGCCGCCCCCTCCGCATATGGCGCCGCACCCGCATCCGGCACCGTCACCGGCCCCGTACATGCCTCTGCTTCTGCCTCTGCGCCTGGCCCTGGCGGTCATCAGTCCTGATCTCCTGTTTTTCGTTGTCCGAGTTCCGTTGTCCGAGTTCGAGTTCCGCGTTCCGATTTCCGAGAGGAGAGGTTCCCCGCCCCCGTCAGCGATGAGCGTGACGGGGACGGGGACGCGGGGCGGGACCGGGGCGGTGGAGGCCGGCCCGTCAGCTCGCCTGCGTGCCGCTCGCCCGGCGACGCAGGAGCCAGGTCCCGCCGACGGCGGCTGAGGCCAGAACGGCCACGCCCGCCGCGATCTGGGTGGTGTCGGTGGTGACGCTGCCGCCGACCCCCGTTCTCACATGACCGGTCGGCCCGCCGTGCTCCACGAAGAGGTCGCCGTGGGCCTCCCTGCCGTTGTCACAGCGCACACGGATCCTGTGGTTTCCGGTTCTGGCGTGGTGCGCCACCCGGAATTTTCCGGCCACGGCCTCCTTGCCGGCGACGCGGTCGAGTCTGAACTCCCCGGCGCCGGCGGACGCGGCGAAGCCCCGGGCGCGGCCGTCGCGTCCGCAGGCGGTGGTCTTCGCGGTGACGGTGGTGCCGGGGCGCACATGCTTGGGGGACAGCTCCAGCCGGCCCGGTCTCCCGCGGTCACGTCCACTCTCCCCACTGCCTTCCGGGCCGTTGCCACCGCCGGCGTCCCAACCGCCTTCCGGGCCGCGGGCACCGCCGGCGTCCCAACTGCCCTCCGGGCCGTTGCCACGGCCGGCGTCCCAGCTACCGTCGCGGTCCTCGGCGAAGGCCGCCGTGTTGCCCGCGACGGTCAGGGCTATCGCGGCGGCTGCCAGCGCGGTCCGGGTCAGCAGGGGGGCGGTGATGGGCATGGTGGCATCCTCCGAGGCTGGCGACAGCGCGGTACTCGTCACCTCCGAGATAAGGCGCCCCACGGCGCGCACGCCTGCTGATGGGCGATCAGATTCACCGGCCGCACGCCGTGTGCCGGGCCCGCGCGCCGGTGTCGTCGCAGGTCACGGCGGAGCGGTGGCGATCTGTCGGCGTCGCCGCCCGTGGCGCGCTGAACGGGTGACCCCGGGCGCGGTGCGGGCGGCGGTCCCGTCCGCTCAGACGCGGTCCCACTCCACCCCGTCGTACAGCTCGGTCACCGTCTTCAGCAGCGCCGCGTCCCCCGGGAAGACCGTGTCGTCGATCCGGCTCACCGGGGCGATCCCGTGCGAGTTGGTGACCAGGGCCGCCCGGTACCGGGGCAGGTCCGCCAGGGTGACCTCACGGCGTACCGAAGGCAGACCGGCGGCCGGGAGCCGGGGCTCCACCAGCGCCATGGTGATGCCCGTCAGAAACGGTCCGTCCGGCCAGACCACCGAATCGCCGTCCCAGAACGCGATATTGGCGATCGCGGACTCGGCCACCACCCCGCGCTCGCCGGTCAGCAGCGCGTCGTCGAAGCCCGCCTCCCTGGCCAGCCGCCCGTAGTGGATCTGGGCGAAGCCGCCCAGATGCTTGATGTGCGGGACCGGGCGCAGATACGGGACCGACATCAGGCTCCGCGCCCGCCCGTCCGGAGCCGCGGGCGGCCGTACCGTGACCATCACGCTCGCCTCGTCCGCCCCGTCGGGCCAGTGCACATAGACCCGCCCCGAGGCGTCCCGCACCTCACCCAGCGCGTGCCGGAGCAGGGCACGTACCCGCTCGCCGTCCAGGCCGGCGCCGAACAACTCCCGGGTCGAGGCGTCCAGCCGGGCGAGATGGAGGTCCAGACCGCGTACCCGGCCGTCCCTGATCTGCATGGCGGTGAAGTGCCCGTACGTGTCGAGCGCGCGGAGCCGCAGGTCGGCCTCGGTGGCGGGCCGGCCGTCGACCTCTATCAGCAGCTGTGGTGCGGTGGCGGTAGTCGTCATGCGCCTCACGGTATGCCGGTCCGCGATCGCCGATCGGTCAGTCCTCTATCAGCCGGCGCGGTCCCGGCCCGTGCGCGGCCAGTTCGTCGCCCGGGTTGGAGAGCACGCAGCGGTCCAGCGACAGACAGCCGCAGCCGATGCAGTCCGCGAGGTTGTCGCGCAGCCGTCGCAGCGTCCGGATGCGCCGGTCGAGGTCGTCGCGCCAGCACTCGGAGATCCGCGCCCAGTCCTCCTGGGTGGGCGTACGGTCCTCCGGCAGCAGCGACAGGACCTCACGGATCGTGGCGAGCGGGATCCCGAGGCGCTGCGAGGTACGGATGAAGGCGACGCGGCGGAGCGTGTCCCGGCTGTAGCGGCGCTGGTTCCCGGTCGTACGGCGGCTGCTGATCAGCCCCTCGCGTTCGTAGAAGCGCAGTGCCGAGGGCGCGACGCCGCTGCGTTCTGCCAGTTCACCGACGGTGGCTTCCTTGGCGTTCCAGGCGAGATGCGTCATGCGGGTCAGCGTAACTTGACCTGAACCAAGGTTGAAGTATGACGCTCTTCCCATGGACCTCACCACGCGGGAAGCCGCGATCACAGCCGTGCCCGGACACACCGACGGACACACCGACGGACACACCGGGAAGGAGCGGAAACTGCGGCTCGCCGTCATCCTGGGCAGCAACCGCGAAGGCCGCTTCGGTCCCGTCGTCTCGGACTGGTTCCTCTCCCACGCCGCCGAGCACCAGGACTTCACCACGACCTTCATCGATCTCGCCGACACGGACCTGTCGGCCCCCCTCTCCTCCCGCCCGGGACCCGCCGTACGGGCCGAACTCGACAAGGTCACCCCGACGCTGGCCGCCGCCGACGCCTTCGTCGTCCTCACCCCCGAGTACAACCACTCCTTCCCCGCCGCCATCAAGGCGCTGATCGACTGGCACTTCGTCGAATGGCAGGCCAAGCCCGTCGGCTTCGTCTCGTACGGCGGGCTGTCCGGCGGGCTGCGCGCCGTCGAGCAACTGCGCCAGATCTTCGCCGAGATGCACGCCGTCACCGTCCGGGACACGGTCTCCTTCCACAACGCGCACGCACACTTCGACGCCGAGGGCCGGCACCGCGACCCCGCCGAGTGCGACGCCGCCGCGCGGACGATGCTCGACCGGCTGGCGTGGTGGGGGCTGGCGCTGCGCGAGGCGAAGTCCGCCCGCCCGTACGCCGGTTGACGGCGGCGGGCCGCCCGGCCCCGGTTACGGGAAGCCGGACAGGGCCCGGGTGACGGGCAGCCGGGTTACCGGGCGTACGCGTGGCTGTACGCCTCGCGGTCCGCCGCCCTCGCGGTGTAAGGTCCCCCGGCCCCGCATCGATCATCCGGAACCCGAAGGAGTCCGCTCGTGCCGCTCGCCGAGTGCCTGACCGTGCTGACCACGACCGACAGCGCCGACAAGGCGGAGGACCTTGCCCGGGGCGTGATCGAGGCCCGGCTCGCCGCCTGTGCGCAGATCTCCGCGCCGGTCACCTCCGTGTACCGCTGGCGGAGCGCGATCGAGACCAGCGAGGAGTGGCAGATCCTCTTCAAGACCACCGCTGCCCGCTATGGCGCGCTGGAGGCCCATCTGAAGGAGGCCCACGACTACGAGACTCCGGAGATCATCGCCACGCCGGTGGTGCGGGGGAGCGCGGAGTATCTGACGTGGATCGCCGAGGAGACCGTCGCGCGATGAGGGCCGGGTTCGGGACCGGAGCCGGGGGCGGCGCCGGGGCTGGCGAGGGGCGTGACGACGGGCCCGGCGAGGGGCGTGACGACGGGCCCGGCGAGGGGCGTGACGACGGGCCCGAGGGCGGGCTTCCGTTCTTCGTCTATGGCACGTTGCGGCCGGGCGAGCACAATCACGACCTGTTCCTGCGCGGACGCGTAGCCGTGGAGGAACCGGCCAGGCTGGCGGGAGCGCTGCTGTACGACGGCCCCGGCTACCCGTACGCGATCGAGGCCGCCGGTACGGCCGCCCCTGGCACGGTCGCCTCCGGAGCGGTCATGGGCGAACTCGTCACGGCGAAGCCGGAGGAGTACGACGAACTGCTCGCCGTACTCGACGAGTTGGAGGAGTACGCGGCCCCCGGCGATCCGCGCAACCTGTATGTACGGGTGGCCCGCGACGTCCTGCGGGCCGATGCCACCCCGGCCAGGGCATGGGTGTACTTCGCGGCGCCACACGTCGCCCACGCGCTACGGGCGCGCGGGCGGCTGATCGCGGACGGCGACTGGCTCGCCCACATCCGCGGGCGCTGAGCTGACCGGACGCGATGGGCGGGGATGACGGGGTTGGCGGCGATGGCGAGGACGGCGGGGACGGCGGCGGTGGCGGGGACGGCGAGGACGGCGGGGACGGCGGACGGTGCGGCGGGCGTCAGCGGGCGCCGCCGCCACCTCCCGCCGCCAGCGCCTCGGCCACCCCCGTCTCGGCCGGTCCGAGGAACATGGGATCGGGCCGTACCAGCGCCTCCGCCGCCGCCTTCCCCGAGGCGAACACCTCCCGTATCCCGCCGTAGTACCAGGTCGCGTCATGCGGCTCCGCGACACCGACGCCGTACGACTCGACCCCCGCCGCCCCGCAGAGCGCCACCGCGCGCCGGACATGGAATCCCTGAGTCACCAGCACCGCCCGGTCGACCCCGAATATCTTCTTGGCCCGTACGCATGAGTCCCAGGTGTCGAACCCCGCGTAGTCGCTGACGATCCGGTCGTCCGGCACCCCGCGTCCGACGAGATACGTCCGCATCGCGTCCGGCTCGTCGTACTCCTCCCGGCTGTTGTCCCCGGTCACCAGCACGACCTTCACCTTCCCCGCGCGGTACAACTCCGCCGCCGCGTCGAGGCGATGGGCGAGATAAGGCGTCGGCCGGCCGGACCACAGCCCGGCGCCGAACACCACGGCGACGTCCCGCGCGGGGACCTCCGCGACCGTACGGATCCGGCTGTCCGCGACCGCGTGCATCCACGTCGCGGGCGCCAGCGCGAGCGCGCACCCGAGCATGACGGCCTGCACGAGATGTCTCCGGCGGCGTCGGGTCAGCCGGAAACGCGGCCCGCGCGCCTCCGCCCGCTCTCCCGGCAGCCGTGGCCGGCGTGTCAGCCGTAGCGCGCGCGGCCATAGCCCGCGCGACCGTGGCGCAGGCAGCCGTAGCCCGCGCAGGCGTGACGGCTTCGGCAGTGGCATGGTCCCCCCTGAGTGGTCCTGGATTCCCCGTTCACCCCGCTCTGCTCTGTACGACGATCGACGGCGTCGATCAGTTCGCGGATATGTCCGGTGGTGTCCAGGCCGCCAGCAGCAGCGACGCGGTCGCCGCGGACACATAGACCGACGCGGCCAGCCAGGCCAGGGCGAAGCCCCCGGGGTCGGCGGGCAGCAGCCGGCCCAGGACGTCATGGCGGCGGTCCGCCGCCGCGTCCGTCAGCGCCTCGACCCGCCGCGCGCCGGTGGTGAGGCCCACCGCCCGCAGTCGGCGCGGCAGTTCGCCGTCCGCCGACGCGGCCGACACCGCCCGGCCGCCCGCGACCGCGCGGTCCACGGTCCTGCGCAGCAGGTCCAGCTCGGCGGGGAACGCGGGAGGCGCCCCTTCCTCCACCGGTGCCGCGAGTCCCGCCGGTACGGGCGGTACGGCCGGGATGTGCGAGCGGTTGAGCAGGCGCAGTCCCAGATCCGCGCGGACGGGCTCCCCGTCATGGCCGGTCCAGGACGCGGCGAGCACCCGCACCCGGTCGGGCCGGTCGGGTACCACCCGGGCGATCAGCCGCAGCGCGAGCCCGCGGCGGCTCGCGAGCAGCGACAGGTTC
The DNA here is from genome assembly GCF_042790125.1 of Streptomyces scopuliridis. Lineage (GTDB taxonomy): Bacteria > Actinomycetota > Actinomycetes > Streptomycetales > Streptomycetaceae > Streptomyces > Streptomyces scopuliridis_A. The sequence continues at coordinate 243,780 of NZ_JBHTZS010000006.1, read as the reverse complement.
TCGGCGTAGGGGAGTTCCGGCCGCTCGTCGGGCGCCGCGAGCCGCAGCGTGGGGCCCGCGGTCACGGCGAAGCCCGTGCCGGTGACGACGCCGTCGAGAAAGAGCAGATCGCCGCCCGCCGTACGGGCGTCGACGGGCTCGGACAACCAGCCGAGCACCGAAGCCAGTTGCTCGGCGGGTGGCCGCTCCCAGAGAGCGGCGAGCGGTGCTTCCCGCCAGCCCGCGCCGGCGGCCCGTACGGAACGTACCGCTCCACCACCACCGATCCGGCCGTCCGGCGAGACGGTGGGCGCCGTGAGGATCACCCCGCCGCCGTCGCCCAACTCCCGCAGCCCGAGCGCGCAGCCACCGGGCACCGGCGTCCCCGACGCCTGGAGCGCGCGCTCCGGTCCGCCGGGAGCGACGTCCGAGAGCGTACGGAGCGTGCCGTCGGGCGCGAGCGCGTAGACCGTGGCGCCCGCGTATCCGGACGCGGTCACCACCGGCTCGGTGAACAGCCCGTGCAGCCGCAGCGGCCCTTCGGGCCGGTAGTCGCGGCGGGCCGGGGAGAGGGCGGCGGCGGGGCGGCGCACCAGATCCAGCAGCTCCGCCAGCTCGCCCGACAGTCCGGCCAGCCGGAACGCCGGGTCGTCGGAACGGGCCTCGCTCAGCAGCCGCGCGATCCGGACCGCCGTGCCGGCCGGCCGGTGCAGCCCGGCCAGCCGCGCCGAGTGGGCGGCATGGAGCAACTCGGCGCGGTGGACCGCGCCGGAGCCGGACGCACCCGCGACCAGGACGGCGGTCACGGCGCCCCGGAGAGCGTCGAGAGCCGTGGACTGGGCCGGGGTGAGGGCGGGTTCGCCGGCCATCGCGGGCGCCGGTACCGCAGGCTCATCCTGTCCGCTCTCCGTCCCCTCCTCCGTGTCCTCCTCCGCCTGCTCTTCCCTCGCTCCCTCCGCTTCCTCCGCTTTCCCGACCGCGAGAGGGGCGACGGACAGGACCGCAGCGCGGTGCAGACAGGCCGGAGCCAGCAGACAGCCGCACACCGCGTCCTCCGCGTCGGCCACGATCCCGGCCGTGACCCGCAACGTCACGGCCGTGTCCTCGGCGACCCGCACCACGACACCGTCCGGCGTCGCCTCCACCGGCCAGCCGGCGGCCTTCGCCACCGCACCGTCCACGCGTTTGCGCAGCCGCGCGGGCAGCAGATCGAGTGCCCCGGCCGCCACTTCGGCGGTCACCGGCGGCAGTACCGCGGCGGATTCCGTCATCGGTGCGCACCTCCTACGCGTTCGCCGACCCAGCGGGCCAGCTCCAGAGGGCTGAGCGCCGCGACCGGCATCCCCGCCCCCACCAACTGCCCCGCCACCCCGGCCGAATACCGGGGCCGTCCCTCGTCGTCCAGCGAGGCGCAGCCCAGGACATGACAGCCCGCGTCGACCAGCGCCCGTACCTCCGTGAGCAGCGGGGAGACCGGGCCGCCCTCCTCGAAGTCGCTGATCAGCACGACCAGCGTGCGGGACGGCACCGTCACCAGCTCACGGGCGTGGCGCAGCCCGCGCGCGATGTTCGTACCGCCGCCGACCCGGACCTCAAGCAGCAGGCCGAGCGGGTCGTCGACCTGGTCGGTGAGGTCGAGCACCTCGGTGGAGAACGCGACGAAGTGCGTACTCACCGTGGGGACACCGGCCAGTACGGAGGCGGTGAGCGCGGCCCAGACCGTCGACGCCTCCATCGAGCCCGAGACATCCACGACCAGCACCAGCCGCCAGTCGGCCGCCTTATGGGCGCGCGTACGGAAGACGGGCCGTTCGGGCAGGACCGTCACCGCGCCGGTGTCCGGATCGCGGCGGGCGGTCGCCAGATTCGCGCGCAGCGTACGGGCGAGATCCAGCGGCCCGCCGGGGCGGCGGGTCGGGCGCGGATGGGAGACGCCGGTGAGGGCGGGGCGCAGCCGGCTGGCCAGCGCCTCGGTCAACTCGGCCACCAGCCGGGCCACCAGGGGCCGCAGCCGGGCGAGCTGATGCTCGGGGAGGCCGCCGGCGTACGAGAGGACGGTACGCAGCAGCTCCACCGACGGCCGAGCCGCGGCCGGGTCCAGCTCCAGGGCGGCGTCGAGCCGTCCCGTATCGGCAGCGGCGGCCAGCACCTCTTCCCGTATGCCGGGCCCGAACAGCGCCGCCAACTCCTCGGACCAGGAACGGACATCGGGATACGACTCTTCGTGCCCGCCCCGGGAACCACCCGCGTCACGCTCCTCACCGCGCGCGCCCTCGCCCCGCCCGTACCCGTACAACTCGTCGAGCGCGCCGGCGATCCGGGCGGCTCCGCCCGTGAGCTCCCGCCCCCGCCCGAGCAGCAGTCGCCACCGCTCACCGGGGGTGAGGGCGATGGCTCCGGGCGGGTCGTCGCTCCCACCGGGGGAGCGGTGGCCCAACATGCCGGAGTTACTGGAACTGTCGCCGCTACCGGAACTGTCGTTGCTGTCGGACCTGTTGCTGCTCTCGGAGTCGCCGGAACCGTTACGGACCACCTCCGCCAAGACCTCCGCCCCCCATCCCCGCGCCGCCAGCGCCTCGCGGCCCGCCAGATCGGCCGCCGCAAGCAGCGCCAGCGCCGCCGGATCCGACAGCGCCCCGGGGAGGACGCCCGCGGCGAGGCCCGTACGGTCCTCCACCGTGGCGAGCAGCCGGGAGCGGGCGGCCGGGGAGAGCGTGTCGAATCCCGCGCGCAGCGAAGGGAGCCGGTCCAGGAACCCCCGGTCGGGCAGGGCCTCGATCCGTTCCAGCAACGGATCGAGCGCGCGGCCGGTCTCCAGCAGCGGGCCCGCCGCGAGCAGCGTCCCGCGCAGGAATCCGGCCAGGTCGGCGCGGAGTTCTGGGGTCGTCGCGCTGTCCGCTCGGGACGCCAGACGCGTGCCGAACTCCGCCGCGTCCCGCAGCCCCAGCAGCACCCGGGCCGCCCCGGCCGCACCCCGGATCAGCGGAGTCGCCCCGGCGTCGAGGCGCTTCAGCGCGGCGTCGAGCCGGAACCCGCCGCCGAGGTCCTGCCCGGTCGAGCCGCGCGGGCCCGCGGCGTCCGGTACGGCGCCTCGCCGCGTTGCGGGACTCGTCCAGGTACGTCCAGTACGAGGCCGACCCTCCGCCGCCGCCCTGTGGGCCAGCGAGACCAGGGCGCGCGCGTCGGCGGGCTCGGTGGAGCCGGCGAGCCCGTCCAGCGCCCGGACCCCGGCCGCGGCCAGTTCTTCGTACGCCGCGCCGAGCGCGTCCCCTTCCCACCCGGCGCGCAGCCCCGGCAGATGGCCCGAGCCGAGCCTGTCCAACAGGGCGAGACCGGCGAGCAGTTCGGGCAGGGTGCCGGAGGCGGGCAGCAGTCCGGCGGCCTCGGAGAGCCGCTCCGCGGCGAGCGCGGGCAGTCCGCAACGCGCCGCTTCCTCCAGACCGGACAGCACCTCGGCCGCGGTCGGCCCGCCGCGCTCGTGCTCCGCCGCACGCCGTCGGCGCAGCATCCCGGCCGCCGCCTGTTCGAGCGTCACCCCGTGAACGCCCGCCACATCGAGCATCGCGGCGGTCGACGGCGACCAGGCCACGACCCAGCGCGTGGTCAGCGGGGCGGCGTCGCCCACGCCCGCCACCGCGCCCTCCTCCCCGTACGGGACACGGCAGGCGGCGAGCCGGCGCAGACACAGCTCACGGCGTCGGTCCAGATCGCCGCGGTGCGCGTCGAGACGCAGCTCCCGGCGGCCGGGCGCGGCCGGTGTGGGCAGCGACAGGCCGCCGAGCAGCGCCTCCACGGCCGGCCCCAGGCCCGAACGCGGCGTGCCCGGCGCGAGCCTGCCCTGCCGCGTCCCCACCAGCACCCGCTCCATCGCGGCGGCCACCACCCGGCCCCGCCCGAACAACCGCCCCTGCGTGAGCACGGTCTGCGCCGCTTCGGCCAGCTCACCGCGCCCGGCGGCGGGCAGACCGCGCAGCGCCGCCAGGTCGCGCGCGACCCGCACCACCTCACGGGCGTCGGCCGGCCCGCTCGGATGCCCGGCGTCCCGTACGGCCGCGCAGATCCGTACCGCCGTCGACGTCAGCAGATCGTCCAGCAGCGCGGGATCGCCCGCCGCGAGATGCACCCCGCGCTGCCACTCGGGGTCGCGGATCCCGGCCGGATAGCCGGACCGCTCGTCCAGCAGCGCGTACGAGTACGGCACGAGCGAGGTGACGACGGCCCCGGCGGCGCGCACGTCCGTCACCTCCGCCGATGCCTTCCCGGGACCGGGACCGGGACCGGTGCCAGGACCAGGACCATGGCCTGAACCGGTGCCAGAACCGGTGCCGGGTGCGAGAGCGCCCCGCAGCAACGCGGGCGCGTGGAAGGCGCCGATCACGGCCGCCGCCCGGCGGCCCCCGTGCTCGGCCAGCCGACGCCGCATATGCGCCTCGCGCCGCAGATCGTACGGATCGACCGCGCCCGCGTCCGCCCGCAGGGCCCAGCCGACCAGCAGCGCGGCCCGCCGCAGCGCCTCCGGGCCGGAACCGGGCGCCGCCGCCTCGACCAGCCGGTCCCACAGATCGTCCCCGGGCCGACCCCCGGCCCGCGCCCGCAGCGCGGCGGCCAACGCCCCACCGGCCCAGGCCGATCCACCGGACTCACCGGACCCGTCCGACTCGGCCCCTGCCGCGTCCGACTCGGCATCCGCGCCTCGACCGGACGCGCGCGCCGACAGCGGCAGGTCGAACGGAACGACCTCCACCCCCGCCTCCCGTGCCCAGCGGATCGCCGCCAGCTCCGGCGAGAACTCCGCGAACGGCAGGAACACCAGCCCGCCGCCCGCCGCCCCGTCCCCGCCGCCGGCCAGGGCGACCGGGGGCACCGTCGCCGGATCGGCGAGATACGGCAGCCAGGGCGCGAACTCCTCGGGCAGCTCGACGAACAGCACCTCCGGCGCCGCCTCCGCGAGCATCGCCGGTACGGCCGCGGCCAGCGCCGGGGAGTGGTGCCGTACCCCGATCAGATACGGCTCCCGGCACCCGGCGAGCCCGGCCAGCGCCTCCGAAGGCCCCCTGTCGCCGGCCGTCGGCGCACCCACCACACCGCGCTCCGGCTCATCCCAGCTCATCGCGCAGCCCCCACAGCGTCCGCCACAGCGGAGCGCCCGCCTCCGCCCGGCGGCGCACCGGGCCGTCCCAGTACCCCAACAGCCGTGCGTGGTCCGCCGGATCGTCCTTGCGTACCGTCCCGAGCAGATGGCCCGGCAGCGTACGCAGAACATCGCGGCCGTCGCCGAGATACGCCGCGCCGAGCCCCATCGACGTGGCGACATGCACCGCCTCGGCCGTCGACATGACCGTCGAGGGGCGCTCGATCTCCCAGCCCTCCGCGCTCCGTCCCGTCCGCAGATCCCGGAACGCGGTGACCAGCGCCTCCAGCACCGTGTCGTCCACGGAGAACGTGGCCCCGCTCCGCACCAGCGCCGCCGTCGCCTGACAGCGCACCAGCTCGGTCTCCGCGTCGAGATCGCCGATGGGGCCGACCGTCTCGAAGTTGAACCGGCGCTTCAGGGCGGCGGACATCTCGGAGACGCCCTTGTCGCGGAGGTTGGCGGTGGCGATCAGCGTGAAGCCGGGAACGGCGTGCACCGTGCTGTCCCCGCCCTCCTCGCCCGCCAGTTCGGGCACGGACATCCGGCGCTCCGACAGGATCGAGACCAGCGCGTCCTGCACCTCGGGCAGACAGCGCGTGACCTCCTCGACCCGGGCCACCGCGCCACGCGTCATGGCCGTGAGGACGGGAGAAGGCACCAGAGCCTCCCGGCTCGGCCCCTTGGCCAGCAGCAGCGCGTAGTTCCAGCCGTAGCGGAGCTGGTCCTCGGTGGTGCCCGCGGTGCCCTGCACCGTGAGCGTGCTGCTGCCGCACACCGCGGCGGACAGCAGCTCGGAGAGCATCGACTTGGCGGTGCCCGGCTCACCGACGAGCAGCAGTCCGCGCTCGCCCGCCAGTGTCACCACACACCGCTCCACCAGCGCCCGGTCACCCACGAACTTCCGTGACACGACCAGCTGTTCACCGTCGGCCGACCGCAGCGCCTCGCCGTCCGAACCACAGACGAACAGCACCACCGCGCGCGGCGTCAGCCGCCACCTCGGCGGGCGCGGGCCCTCGTCGTACGACGCGAGGAACGCCAGCTCCGCCGCGTACCGGTCCTCCGGCAGCTCCAGCTGCCGCCCCGGCTCCCGCTCCGTCTCCGTCTCCGTCGCCGTCGTCTCCGTCATCGTGTGCCTCCCCGGCCGCTCCGGCCCTGGAACTCCTCGAACCCCGGCACATCGCCTTCGACGACCCGGCGCCACGCGGCCCTGTACAGCTCCGGCACCGTCCGGTCGGGCACCACATAGAGGGGCAGGTTCCCCGGGAGCGGCTGGTCCCGCGGCAGCAGTGCCGTCTTCCAGCTCTCCGCGGGCAACCGCGGCGCGGGCTGCTCCAGCCAGGCGCCGGGCAGGAACAGCGAGCGGCCCGCCCTCGCGCGCTTGGCCTCCACCACCAGGTCCGTGGCGGCCAGTTCGGCCCGCGCCTTCTTCAGCCGGGCCGGCTTCCACCCCGTCCACTCGGCCTGGTGGCGGTCGGTCGGATCGGGCAGCGCCAGCAGCATCAGATAGAGCACGGCGGCGTCCTCGGAGAGTCCGAACCGCTCCGCCGCCTCGACCACCAGCTCCGGCGCACCGAGCCGCGGGTCCTGCGGGGGGCCCGGCGGGCCGTCCGCCGTGATCAGCTCCATGAACTCCGCGCTGAGCAGCGTCCGCAGCGCCTTCAGCTGCGGAGCCTCGCCCGCCGTCGCCGCCAGCAGCGTCAGATCCGGATGGTCGGGGCCGCCCTCGCCCCGGTCCGGATTGTCCGTCCCTTCCGCGGGCAGCACGGCCGAGGGCCGCACCCACACCTGCTCCCAGTGGCTCCCGTATCCCGATGGCGTCAGCACCAGCGCCGGTGACAGCTCGAATATCTCCTTGTCGCCGGCGTCGCGCTCCGGCGGCAGGCCGCGGGCCTCGCGCAGTCGCCGGGACACGGCTTTATTGGTGGTGTCCTTGTCGACCCCGAGACGCAGCAGCAGACCGGGGTCGGCCAGCCGCTCCCGCATCATGCGGACGGTGACCGGCAGGACCACGCGCAGCGGGTCGCCGTACGGCAGCCGGTACGCGAGCCAGCGCAGCGCGTCGACCGTGGTACGGAGGGTGAGTCCGGTCAGCGACCGCGGCTCCGCCGGCTCCAGCCCGCGGTTGGCCATCCGGTGTTCGGTGCGGCCGGTCAGTACCTGCCAGCACTCGGGGTTGAGCGCGTTCTGTGCCGAAGTGTCGCCGCCCATCTCGGCCACCAGCTGTCTGATCAGCGTGGGTGGCACGGGCCGTCGCCTGCCACGCGCCGCGATCCACGCCTCCGTCAGCGGTTCCAGCGCGAAACCGGTGGTCCACAGCTCCGCCACCCGCTCCGGACCGGTCGGCAGCAGCAGCTCACTGAAGGTTCGCCGCTCCCTGACGCTCAGCGCGCCGAGCGTGGCGGTCGCCGCCTCCACCTCGGCGTTCTTCGCACCCAGCGACTTCAGATACGCGGCGGGCAACGCCCCCTGGCCCGGGCCGCCCGTGTCCGGGGAGCCGAGCTGGAGCAGGCCGCCCACGGCCGCCGCGACCCCGACCCGCTCGGCGAAGTCCACGGCCTGTTCGGGGCGGTACGGCAGCGGGCCGCGCTCCCGTACCAGCTCCATGATCCGGCGCACCAGTGGCGCCCGTACCGGATCGTCCGCCGCGCCCAGCACCTCGGACTCGATGAGCACGCATCCGTCCCAGCCACCGAAGGCACCGGCCGGGTCGTACTCCACGCCGTGCCAGTACGCGTCCTTGTCGTCGGACCGCAGCCGGCCGAGGATCACCAGCCGCCGTGCCCCCGCGTGCCGTACCTCACCGGCGAGCTTGCTCCCGTCGCTGCCGGGGATCCGAAGCTCCACGACGCGCAGCCGCCCGCGCGGGTCGATGAGCAGCGCGTCACCGTCCGCCTCGACGGTCAGCGCCGCGTCGAAGAACTCCAGCAGCGCGGCCCGGTGTTCGTCGGAGGTGGCGGGCGAGGCGATGCGCAGCGTGAGCGCTGCCATTCCGGCTCCGGCCAGCGTCACCCACCCCTGGCCCGTCCACTTGATCGGGGTGTGTCCCGGGATCGCGTCCGGCGCCAGCGCCTTCGGCAGCAGCCGGATCTGTTCGAGGATCGTCGCGTGCTTCGGCAATGGGCCGCCGTAGGACTGGTACGTCCCGATGGCGAAGCCGTGGAACGCGTTGCCCAGAACGGCGTCGAAGGCGTGCCGGACCTTCTCCCTCGGTTTCTCGGAGGCCGGCACCCGCGCCGCGTGCTCGGCGAGCGTGGCGATACGCCCGCTGTGCCGGGCCGCCTCGTCCACCAGCCCTGCCACGCCCGCCACCAGCCCGGGGTGCGTGACGTCCGGCAGCAGTCGGCGTACCGCCGCCTCCGCCTTCGTGCCGTCGGCGACAGCTGCCAGCAGCGCTCGCGCGTCCTCCTCCGTCACCGCGCGCAGCGCGGCCGAACCCCGTTCGTCACGCGGCCGCAGCGCGTGCCAGTACGACAACGGCGGCACCAGCGGGGTGCCCGCCGCGTACGCGCCACCCCGACATCCGTCCTCGACCCGCGCGAGCTGGATGCCGTCGGCGTCGTGCAGGGAGACCGACGCGCGGTAACCCCCGGTCTCACGCGGATGCAGCGAGGCGCCGCCGGGCAGCCGCAGCGGCGGCACGGGAATGCCGTCGGTGAGATGCTCGACGCGGGCGCCGGCCGGGACCGGCACGGCGGGGCCGCGGTTGCCGTCCACCGAACAGGCGGTGAGCGTCCGCTCCTTGGGGTCGTATGTCACCCACCAGCCCAGCAGCCCGTCCTTCGTGCCGAACGGCGAGGACTCCAGACCGGGCTGTACGGGCAGCAGCCGGCAGGCCCGCTCCAGCAGTTGTACGCCGCCCCCCACCGGCGCCGAGTCGAAGAAGGCGGGCACCGACACCCGGCCCCTGCGGGCCGACCCCGGGTCGTACTCCCACCACTCGTTCTCGTGCAGCACCCATACGGAGATCCCGTCCGAGGCGACCGGGCGGCGCTCCGCCGCGAACGAGGTGTCGCCCGCGTACACCGGCCGCCCGCCGTAGCAGCGCCCCCCGTCGGGCAGCTCGAACGACGGCGTCTGGACGTCCGCCCAGTGGTCTTCCAGCTGGCCCTTGGGCGTGAACTCCTCGGCGGGACGGCCCGACCACACGGCCCGTCGCTCGTCGCCGCGCCCGTTGGCGATCAGCCACTGGCCCCCGGCGTAACGGATCGTCATCGCGGCCCAGGAGCGGGGCGAGGTGGCCGGGGGAGTCAGCGACCGCTGGTCGAGCACGGCCGTCGGCCCGACCGCCGCGACCCGCGTGTCGACCCTGACGAGCAACGCGGGCCAGGAGTCCCGCGTCTTGTACCACCTATTGGCGTGGGAGCCGTAATACTGGTGCAACGGCTCCGGGTCGACCGTGCCGAGCCCCGGCAGCGCCTCCTCCAGGGCGGGCCAGCCCAGCTCGTCGAGAATGCCCGCCCGCAAGGTCCTCGCCAGGGCGGGGGCGGGCGAGACCGCCGTGATGCGCCGCACCGCCTCCGGAGCCGTCGCCAGCACGGACGGCGAGGAGAATCGGTTGAGCCGCCGCAACAGGTCGTCCAGGCCGGGCAGTCCGAAGGGCCGCGACAGATCGTCGGCACGGTCGGCCAGCCACCCCACGAGTACGGTCCGCAGAGCGGGATGGTCCACGATGCGGCCGAGCCGCTCCGTGGAATCACGGCTATCGGCCAACTGCTCCACGTCCGTGCGCAGCAGATGCGTGAACCGGGGATCAGTGGTCAGCGCGACGAGATCCCTGCGTCCCTCGCGGTCATCCGCCAGCCAGTCGGCCAGATGGAGGTTCGAGGCGTCCTCAGAGGGGCCGGCGACCGGCACGCCCCATGCCAGACAGGCATCGAGCAGATCCAGATCCGCCGTCACATGCTGTCCGTAACCGCCGAGCAGCCGTACCGGCGTGCCGTCGGCCACCAGCCGCTCCACCAGCCGTTCCACCAGGGTCAGTTCGGCTTCGAGGCGTACGGTCGTCCGCCAGCCGCGCCGCCGGTGCCCGGCCCAGGACGACAGCCACTCGGCGGCCGGGACCGTCCCGTCCACCAGCAACTCGACGGCCCCGCACCGGTCGAGCAGCGCCAGCCAGGACGCGTCGAACTCCTCGGGGCTGTCACCGCCCGTGGTGGGCAGCAGCGTCAGCAGCCGCTCCGGTACCGAGCGGTCCTCGGCCGCGAGGGCGGCCAGGGAGGGCAGCGCGGCCTTCCAGAAGCCTCCCGCCGCGCGGTTCATCGGGCCGGTGTGGATGATCTCGGCGAGCAGCGACCGCTCCTCGGCGCCCGCGTCCAGCCCCGCGCCCTTCGCGAGCCGCCGCAGATCCTCCAGCATGCCCGCGTACGGGGCGAGCCCGGCCGCGCACCGCTCCAGCGACACCGACCTGAACTGTCCGTACGCCTCGGCCGCCGACAGCCGGGCCGTCAGCGCCTTCGCGTGCTCACGCAGCGCCTTGCCGGTCAGCGCGCCCGCTCCGGCGAACTCCAGGAAGACCTCGCGCAGCCGCTCCTCGTCCACCTCCAGCCCGTGCCGCTGCTCGGCCGCCCGCGCCTTGCCGAAGAACACCGAGGCCTGCTGCCGGGATTCGACGGCCAGGAAGAGCCGTGCCACCTGCTCGTAGTAGGTGGGCAGGAAATGCGGGACGGACCGGTCGAGCCGCGTGCCGATCTCGTCGAACCCCTCCTTCGCCAGTCCGGGCTTAGTGCCGACGAGCCGCGTGAGCCGCTCCATCTCCTTGACGACGGCCAGCGCGTGATGGCCGTTGGCCGGGTCGTTCACCAGCGCCCAGGCCGGGAAACCCAGCGACTGCCGCTTCACCCGCCCGACGTCGGCCACCTCGGCCGCGCCGAACCCCAGATACTCCAGGGAGAGATCCTCGGCGGCGCCGATCGCGCCGGGCACCAGCCGTACCACCGCGCGCTCGCCCAGCGCGGGATGGCCGTACGAACGCGCCGTCAGCACATCGCCCCCGGCACCGCCGGGCGGCAGCACCGCGCCCGCCTCCAGCAGGTCCTTCTCGAACCGCTCTTTCCCGAACTGCTCCTTCTCCGGAAGGCCCGCGCCCGCGGACCGACTGTCCGCCTGCTGCCCGTCCACCGGTGTCCCGCTCAGCGGTCGCACGTCGCTCACAGCGCCTTCTCCTCGTCGCTCTCGATCACACGGTCCGCGTACACCAGCGCGGCCATCCGCTCGCCCTCCGACCAGGCGACCGGCCCCACTTCGGCGAGCGGCAGCCGCCGCCCCGCCCTGTCACGCCACTCCAGCGAACCGGTCAGCGTCTCCGACTCGGGGTAGTCGTCCCCCAGCCAGTACGCCGCCTCCAACTGCCGGCCGTCCTCCACCAGCGGGCAGACCGCCTGGCCGCCGCGCACCCGGTAGCCGAGCGAGACCGCGCGGGCCGAGGCGTGCCGCAGCTCCGCGAACTTCCCGTCGGCGTAGGCCCGCCACTCCTGCGCCGTACCGCCTGCCACGGCGCCCCTGGTCGCCTCCGGCCGCCGCCACACCTCGCGGAACAGCTGCTCCGCGCCCTGCTCGACCCCCAGCTCCGCCGCGAACTCCCGCAGCTCCGCCAGCTCTTCGAGCAGCACCGGATGCGGAATCAGCACCGTCTCCACCCCGGCCGGCTCCAGCCACACCGAGTCCCCGTCCAGATCGACGATTCCCAGCCCCCGCGCCGGATCGGCGTCCCGCAGAAAGCCCGCACGATCGGTGTCCGCCGAACCGTCCGCCCCCACCGGGGCCACGACGAGATCCCGCAGCGTCGACTGCCAGGCGGCGTCCGGCCACACCCGCGCCAGCAGCGCCACCGGCACCGGCAGCGAACGCACCAGCCAGGTGTCCACCTGTTCCCGGCACTCCCGCTCGTGCCGCTCAAGCCACTCCGCCAACTGGCGAAGCCGCACGACTTCCGGGTCGTCCCTGAGCTTCGACGGCACCTGTTTCAGCGTCCGCCCCGCGGCGTTCCGGCACAGCACGCGCGTACCGTCCAGCGCGACGGCATACCCGCCCGTTGTCTCGACCCAGCCCATGGCAGGACCCCTTCCCGACCTTCTGGTTCCGAACTGCCATCACCGTAAGTGAGGGGTCTGACAACGCCCCCGCGCCGCTGGTGAGGTGGTGGAAAACCACCGACATCACCGCGCAACGACCCGGCAACCAGGACCGGCCACGATCGGTTCATGACGGAGCCGGCACACCACCGCGTGTCACCCCCGCACACGCCCACCCTCGTCGTCGTCGCCCACGGCAGCCGCGACCCGCGCGCCCTGCGCACCATCACGGCGCTCCTGGACCGCGTCCGCGCGCTGCGCCCCGGTCTCGACGTACGGCTCGGCCACATCGAGCTCAACGAACCGCGGCTGCCCGACACCCTCGCCGCCCTCGGCGCCGGCCGGGCCGTCCTCGTACCGCTTCTCCTGGCCCGTGGTGTGCACATCAAGCGCGATCTGCCCGCGTTCGCCGCCGCCGCGCCCCGTCTGCGCACCCGCGTCGCCGCCCCGCTCGGACCGCACCCGCTGCTGGTCGAGGCGCTGTACGCGCGGCTCGTCGAGGCCGGCTGGCCCACGGACCTGGGGGACCGGACGCGCCGGGGAGCCGGGGGACACCCGGGCCGGGGCACCGACCCGACCGGCCACAACGCCGGGATCGTCCTGGCCGCCGCCGGATCGCGCGACCCCGAATCAGCGGCGGACACCCGCCGTACGGCCGTGATGCTCAGCGAGCGTCTCGGCGGGGTGCCCGTCGTCCCCGCGTACGCGTCCGCCGCCTCGCCCACCGTCCCCGAGGCTTTGCGCGCCCTCGCCGCCCGGGGCCGCCACCGCACCGCGATCGCCTCGTACTTCACCGCGCCCGGCTACTTCGCCACCCGCGCCGCCGCCGGTTCCGGGATCGTCGCCGCGCCCCGGATCGCCGCGCCCCGGATCGCCGCCGCCCCGCTCGGCGCGCACCCGGCGATGGCCCGGCTGCTGCTCCACCGCTACGACGAGGCCCTGGCGGCTCCCCGGACGGCACCGCGCCCGGGGAGCCCGGAGGAGAGCGGGGTTCAGCCGTCGAGTACGGCCTTCATGACGCTCTTCGCGATGGGAGCGCCGAGCCTGCCGCCGGAGATGTCCTCCCGGGAGATGTCCATGTCCGTGGGGTCGATGAAGACCGCGACCGCCACGGAGGCATCGCCCTTCTGGCCGTAGGAGACGAACCAGCCGTACGGCACCTCCTGGCTCACATCGACCCCGCGCTGCGCGGTGCCGGTCTTCCCGCCGACCGTGACACCGTCGATCAGCGCCCTCTTCGCGCTGCCCTCCTCGGCAGTGAACTCCATCATCTCCCGCACCTGTTCCGCGGTTTCCTCGGAGACGGCCTGGCTCTTGACCGCGGGCTCGCGCTTCTCCAGGGTGGAGAGATCGGGGCCGCGCAGCTCCTCGACGATGTAGGGCTGCATCAGCTTGCCGCCGTTGGCGAGGGCGGCGGTCACCATGGCCATCTGCATCGGCGTGCTGGTGAGACTGCCCTGCCCCATGCCCGTCAGCGCGGTCCCGGGCCGGTCCAGCTTGTCGGGGTAGAGGCTCTTGGTGGCCAGCATGTCCCCGAAGTCCTCCGCGTACACATCGGCGTTGAACCCGAACTTCTCGGCCGTCTCCCGCATCTTGTCCGCGCCGACCTTGGACGCCGCGTCGAGGAAGACGTTGTTGCAGGAGTACTGCATGGCGGTCTTCAGCGAGGCCTTGTCGCACACCTCGTCGCCCGCCTCACTGCCGATCTTGTTGGTGGAGAGCGGCAGGGGATACGGGGATTCCGCGTCGGACGGGGCGTCGATGTCCGAGATCACGCCGTGCTCCAGAGCCGCGGCGGCCGTGAGGATCTTGAACGTGGAGCCGGGCGGATACGTCTCCCGCAGCGCCCGGTTGGCCAGCGGCTTGCTCTTGTCGTCGTCGAGCGCCTTGAACTTGTCGCCCTCCTTGAAGGACAGCCCCGCGAAGACGGACGGGTCGTAGGAGGGCGTGGAGACGAGCGAGAGGACTCTGCCGGTCCGTGGATCGAGGGCCACGACCGCGCCCCGGGCGTCGAGGTCGGTCAGCCCCTTGTAGGCGGCCTTCTGCGCCTTCGGGTCGATGGTGGTGATCACATCACCGCCGCGCGGTTTCTCGCCGGTCAGGACATCCAGGGCGCGCCCGATGGCGAACCGGTCGTCCTGTCCGCTCAGCACCTTGTCGTACGTATTTTCCAGCAGGGACATGCCCTGGGACTGCGAGGCGTAGCCGGTGACCGGGGCGTACATCGGTCCGTCGGTGAAGGTCCGGCGGTAGGCGAACTCCGCGTCGGTGACCTTCTTCGACCCGGTGACCGGCCGGTCTCCCACGATGATGTCCCCGCGCGGCTGCGAGAACTGGGCGATCTTCACCCGGCGGTTGTTCTCGTGGTTGGCGAGGCTCTCGCTCTCGATGAACTGGAGCCAGTTGGCCCGCACCAGCAGGGCGAGTACGAGCACCCCGCAGAAGATGGCGATACGCCTCAGTGGCTTGTTCATCGAGCTCTCCTCTCCCGCGCACCCACGCGGTCACCTCCACGCATGCGCACGTGGTCACACTTTCGATCTTCCTGGTAAAGATGCGAGGTATCGCCCAGCGGTTCCGGCGAGTCGGCGACGCCCGCCTCGGGAGCCGCGCCGGGAGCCCGCGCCTGTCACCCGCGCCGGTTACCTTCGGTGCATGGCAGGCACCACCGACAGCACCACCCCGCACCCCCCGGAACCGGCGCACGGGTACGACGGCGCGGCCACCGAACGCTGGGCACGCGAACCCGACAAACGGCCGGGCCGCACCGCGTTCCAGCGCGACCGCGCGCGCGTGCTGCACTCCTCCGCGTTGCGCAGGCTCGCGGGCAAGACCCAGGTGGTGACCCCCGGATCCCGCAGCCAGGAGTGGGACGCCAGCCCCCGTACGCGGCTGACCCACTCCCTGGAGTGCGCCCAGGTAGGCCGCGAGCTCGGCGCGGCGCTCGGCTGTGACCCGGATCTCGTCGAGGCCGCGTGTCTCTCCCATGACATGGGCCACCCGCCCTTCGGCCACAACGGCGAGCAGGCGCTCAACGACTTCGCCGCCGACTGCGGCGGTTTCGAGGGCAACGCCCAGTCGCTGCGCCTTCTGACGCGTATCGAGCCCAAACGTTTCGTACGGTACGAAACGGTGACCCCGGCCACCCACGCGCCGGCGTCAGGTGACCCGGGCAGTGGCACCCTGGTCAGCGTCGGCCTCAACCTCACCCGGGCCGCCCTGGACGCCGCCACCAAATACCCCTGGCCGCGCGGCGCACACCCCACCGAGCCGGGCTCGGCGAAATTCGGTGTGTACGAGGACGATCTGCCGGTGTTCAGCTGGGTCCGCGAGGGCGCGCCGACGGACCGTATCTGCTTCGAGGCACAGGTCATGGACTGGTCCGACGATGTGGCCTACAGCGTCCATGACTTCGAGGACGGGCTGCACGCGGGGTACGTCGACCCCGCCGCGCTCACCTCCGTCTCCGAGCGGAACGCGATCTGGACGGTGGCCATCGGCCGCTACGTACCCGCCGGCACGGACCCGCAGGAGCTGGCCGCCGCGCTCGACCGGCTGATGGCGCAGGAGTGGTGGCCGCACTCGTACGACGGATCCGCCGTCGCGCAGTCCTGGCTGAAAGACGCCACCAGCCAGCTCATCGGCCGGTTCTGCGAAGCCGCCGAGGGCGCCACTCGCCGGGCGTACGGTACGGGCCCGCTCACCCGGTACGCCGCCCAGCTGGTCGTCCCGCGCGAGGCCCGGCACGAGTGCGCGGTCCTCAAGGCCGTCGCCGACCGCTATGTCATGCAACGCGCCGAACAGGAAGTTCTCCGCGCCGACCAGCGGATCCTGCTGGCCGAACTGGCGGGCGCGCTCACGGCCCGCGCCCCCGAGGGGCTCGATCCGCAGTTCCGCGCGCTGTTCGAGGCCGCCCGCGACGACCGGGCCCGTAAACGCGTCATCGTCGACCAGATCGCGTCACTCACCGACGCGGCGGCCCGCTCCCTGCACGCCGGACTCACCGGCCGCCGCCCCTCACCGCCCTGACACCGCCGAACGCCTCTGACACCGCACGGCGCCCTTGACACCGCCCGGCGCCCCTGACATCGCCGAGCGACCACCGCGCACATGTGCGGCCCACGCGCACCCGCGGATGATCCAATGGGTGGTGCTCCGATGAAGGTGGTGCGATGAAGGGGTGACATGCGCCCCTCATGCCTCACGGCTCCTGATCATCGGTTGCAGGAGAGTAGCCGGATCACAGCAGTGAGACATGCCCATGGAGCGCTCCCTCTTTCGCCATCACGCTCCGTGCGGGACGCTCGCAGATGGC
This sequence comes from Streptomyces scopuliridis, assembly GCF_042790125.1. GTDB lineage: Bacteria > Actinomycetota > Actinomycetes > Streptomycetales > Streptomycetaceae > Streptomyces > Streptomyces scopuliridis_A. Next base: position 227,279 of record NZ_JBHTZS010000006.1, on the reverse strand, counting down.
GGCAGCGCGAAGAGGAGGCATCAAGTGGTCGACGCACATCGGACATTTGTCATCGTCGGCGGTGGACTCGCCGGGGCCAAGGCGGCGGAAACCCTCCGTGCGGAAGGGTTCACCGGCCGGGTGATCCTCATCGGTGACGAGCGCGACCATCCCTATGAACGCCCGCCGCTGTCCAAGGGCTATCTGACCGGTTCCGAGGAGCGGGACAGCGTCTTCGTGCACGAGCCCGCCTGGTACGCCCAGGCCCAGGTGGAGCTGCATCTCGGCCAGACCGTCACCTCCATCGACCGGGACACCCGGTGCGTACATCTCGGCGACGGCGCCTCCGTACGGTACGACAAGCTGCTCCTGGCCACCGGCGCGGAACCGCGCCGCCTCGACATCCCCGGCACGGACCTGGCGGGCGTCCACCATCTGCGCCGCCTCGCGCACTCCGACCGGCTGCGCCAGGTGCTCGCCGCCCTCGGCCGGGACAACGGCCAGCTGGTGATCGCCGGCGCGGGCTGGATCGGCCTGGAGGTCGCGGCGGCGGCCCGCGGTTACGGCGCCGAGGTCACCATCATCGAGAACGAGGAGACCCCGCTCCTGCGGGTCATCGGCCCCGAGCTGGGCCAGCTCTTCACCGATCTGCACCAGGAGCACGGCGTACGGTTCCGCTTCGGCGTCCGGCTCACCGAAATCACCGGACAGGACGGCATGGTCCTCTCGGCCCGCACGGACGACGGCGAGGAACACCCCGCCCATGACGTGCTCGCCGCGATCGGCGCCGCCCCGCGCACGGCCCTCGCCGAGGCCGCCGGGCTCGCTCTCGCCGACCGCGCGGACGGCGGCGGCATCGCCGTGGACGCGGCGCTGCGCACCTCCGACCCCGATATCTTCGCGGCCGGCGACGTGGCCGCCTTCCCCGTCTCCGGCTGGGGCGCCATGCTCGCCACCGACCGGGTACGCGTCGAGCACTGGGCCAACGCCCTCAACGGCGGCCCGGCCGCCGCCCGCGCCATGCTCGGCGAGGACGTCGTCTACGACCGGATCCCGTACTTCTTCTCCGATCAGTACGACCTCGGCATGGAGTACTCCGGCTGGGCCCCGCCCGGCTCGTACGACCAGGTGGTCGTGCGGGGCGACGCCGGAAAGAGGGAGTTCTGCGCGTTCTGGCTGAAGGACCGCAGGGTGCTCGCCGGCATGAACGTCAACGTGTGGGACGTCACCGAGGACATCCAGCGCCTCATCCGTTCTGGTGCCCGGCAGGATCTGGACGCCCTCGCCGACCCGGGTGTCCCGCTCGGCTCGCTGCCCGTCTGACCTGGTCCGGACCCCCGCGGTGACCCCCGCCGCGTACTGGACGGTCCGTGGGTGTCAGTACGCCCCCGTAGAATTCACGCGTGGCCGGCAGGATCAACGATGACGACGTGAAGGCGGTTCGGGACGCGGTCCCGATCGACGCCGTCGTGTCCGACTACCTCCAGCTGCGCAGCGCGGGCGGTGGCAACCTCAAGGGGCTCTGCCCGTTCCACGACGAGAAGTCCCCCTCCTTCCAGGTCAGTCCGAGCAAGGGTCTCTTCCACTGCTTCGGCTGCCAGGAGGGCGGGGACACCATCGCCTTCGTGATGAAGATCGACCATCTCTCCTTCTCCGAGACGGTCGAGCGGCTCGCCGCCAAGGCGGGCATCACCCTCCGCTACGAAGAGGGCGGATACAACCCGGCGAGCCAGCGCGGCGAGCGCACCCGCCTGGTGGAGGCGCACAAGATCGCCGCCGAGTTCTATGTCGACCAGCTGTCCGGCCCCGAGGCCGAGACCGGCCGGAAGTTCCTGGCGGAGCGCGGCTTCGACCAGGCCGCCGCTGAGCATTTCGGGGTCGGTTACAGCCCTGCCGGCTGGGACCATCTCACCCGTTTTCTGCGCGGCAAGGGCTTCACCGACAAGGAGCTGCTGCTCTCCGGCCTCTCCCAGGACGGCCGCCGCGGTCCCATCGACCGCTTCCGCGGCCGGCTGATGTGGCCCATCCGCGACATCTCCGGCGAGGTGGTCGGCTTCGGCGCGCGCAAGCTGCGCGAGGACGACAACGGCCCGAAGTACCTCAACACCCCCGAGACGTCGATCTACAAGAAGTCCCAGGTGCTGTACGGCGTCGACCTGGCGAAGAAGGACATCGCCAAGGCCAGCCGGGCCGTGGTCGTCGAGGGGTACACCGATGTGATGGCCTGTCATCTGGCCGGGGTCACCACCGCCATCGCCACATGCGGTACGGCGTTCGGCGGCGACCACATCAAGATCCTCCGGCGGCTGCTGATGGACAACGGCAGCGCGCGCGTGATCTTCACCTTCGACGGGGACGCGGCGGGCCAGAAGGCCGCGCTGCGCGCCTTCGAGGACGACCAGAAGTTCGCCGCCGAGACCTATATCGCCATCGCCCCCGAGGGGATGGACCCGTGCGAGCTGCGGCTCGCCAAGGGCGACGAGGCCGTCCAGGACCTGGTCCAGCCGCGCACGCCGCTCTTCGAGTTCGCGATCCGCCAGATCGTCTCCCGGTACGACCTGGAGACTCCGGCGGGCCGGGCGGCGGCGCTGGACGAGGCGGCGCCGATCGTCGCGCGGATCAAGAACGGCTCCTCGCAGCACGAGGTCGCGGTCCAGCTCGCCGGGATCCTCGGCATCCTCGACACCCAGTTCGTGGTCAAGCGCGTGGCGCAGATGGCGCGCTGGGCGCGCGACCGCGGCGGCCGGGGCCCGGCGTCCGCCCCGGAGCGCCGCTCGCAGCAGTCGCAGTCGTACGGCGCGCCGGCCCCGCAGGGCCCCACCGGCCCCGCGCTCAACCTCCGCAGCCCCGCCCACCGCACCGAGCGCGAGCTGCTGAAGCTCGCTCTCCAGCGGCCCGAGCTGGTCTCCCCGGCCTTCGACGCCTACGGCGAGGACGAGTTCACGGCCCCGCCGTACGCCGCCGTACGCCGCGCCATAGAGGACGCGGGCGGCGCGGAACAGGGCCTGGAGTCCGCCCCCGAGTATCTGGCCAGGGTTCGCGAGGCCGCGCCGGACGACGCGGTGCGCGCCATGGTCACCGAGCTGGCGGTGGAGGTCTTCCACGGGAAGACGATCGACGAGGTCTACGCGGGCCAGCAGCTCGTCCAGGTCAGACTGCGCGCCGTCGACCGCCGCGTCCGCGATGTGACCAGCACGTTGACCCGGCTGGGCACGCAGTCCGATCCGGACCATTACGCGGCCGTCCAGAAGGAACTGTGGGTGCTTCAGCAGTACGGCCAGTCGCTGCGCAACGACGGCGCCGCCGCCCTCTAAGGCCTGTCTTCAAAGTAGTCCCGCCTGCCCGGCGACGCCCTCCGGGCTCCGTGCGGTAACGGCCCGGTTACGTACAGGGCGCAAAAAGTCACCGCACGCCCCTCGTGGCAGCGATATGTCGTACCCCACACTGGGGTGCGGTGCCTGAGTTCACCGGAGCGCGGCCGGCCTACCGACGGTGGGCGCCTCACCCCCGCGGATCCGCTCATCGTGTGTACGGGACGGAAGGCGGCCCGGCCGTCCTCGTCCCGCTGCCGTACGCCCCCGCCCCGAACCGGCAGCGATCACCTGGAGGTCGCCCCCCGTGCAGACCCAGATCCAGACCCTCACCGAGACGTTAGCCGCGCCCCCGCCAGCGCCAGCGCCAGCGCCAGCGCACGCCCCGGCCGCCGCGCCCCCGGCCGGCCTCGCGCCCGGCGTCCCCGCGCAGAGCCGCGCCGCGCACCACCCCGAGACGGCGGCCGCACCGGAAGCGGAGGCAGGACCTCCGGAGACCGTCGAGGAGCCGCTGACCGAGCACCCCGTGGAGGTGCCCCTCGTGCCCGAGCCCACGGGCCGGCCGGGCAGCCGTGCCGACACCGGCGGACCCTCCTCCGATCTCTTCCGCCAGTATCTGCGCGAGATCGGGCGGATACCGCTGCTCACCGCACTCGACGAGGTGGACCTGGCCCGCCGGGTCGAAGCCGGCCTCTTCGCCGAGGAGAAGCTCGGCACCACCCCCGATCTGGACTCCCAGCTGGCCCTGGACCTCGACCGGCTGGTCGTGCTGGGGCGGATGGCCAAACGCCGTCTCATCGAGGCCAATCTGCGGCTGGTCGTCTCCGTGGCCAAGCGCTACGTCGGCCGCGGACTGACCATGCTCGATCTCGTCCAGGAGGGAAATCTCGGCCTGATCAGGGCAGTCGAGAAGTTCGACTACGCCCGCGGCTACAAGTTCTCGACGTACGCGACCTGGTGGATCCGCCAGGCGATGTCCCGGGCCCTCGCCGACCAGGCCCGCACCATTCGCGTCCCGGTCCATGTGGTCGAGCTGATCAACCGCGTCGTACGCGTCCAGCGCAGACTGCTCCAGGAGCGCGGCTACGAGCCGACCCCCGAAGAGGTGGGCGCCCAGCTGGAGCTGGCCCCCGACCGGGTCAGGGAGGTGCTCCGGCTCTCGCTGGAGCCGGTCTCCCTGCACGCGCCGGTGGGGGAGGAGGACGATGTCGCGCTCGGCGATCTGATCGAGGACGGCGACGCCGCGTCCCCCGTCGAATCGGCCGCCTTCCTGCTGCTGCGCCAGCATCTGGACGCCGTTCTCTCCACCCTCGGCGAGCGTGAACGCAAGGTTGTCCAGCTGCGGTACGGACTGGCCGACGGCCGGCCCCGCACCCTGGAGGAGATCGGCCGGATCTTCGGCGTGACCCGCGAACGCATCCGCCAGATCGAGTCCAAGACGCTCGGCAAACTCCGCGACCACGCCTACGCCGACCAGCTCCGCGGCTACCTGGACTGAGCCAAGGGCGCCGCGCCCGTACCCACCCGACGGCGGATACGGACGCGGCGCCCGCGACCGGGGCCCATGACCGGGACCCACCGGCCCTGCCGGTCAGTCCACTTCGGCGACCGCCTGGGCGAACTGGGCCGCGTACAGCCGCGCGTACGCCCCCTCCGCGGCCAGCAGCTCGTCGTGCGTGCCCTGTTCGACGATCGCGCCGTTCTCCATCACCAGGATCACGTCCGCGTCCCGGATCGTGGAGAGCCGGTGCGCGATCACAAAGCTCGTACGACCGTGGGCCAGCCGCGCCATCGCCTTCTGGATCAGCACCTCGGTCCGGGTGTCCACCGAACTGGTCGCCTCGTCCAGCACCAGGATCACCGGATCGGACAGGAACGCCCGCGCGATGGTGATCAGTTGCTTCTCGCCCGCGCTGACCCCCGACCCCTCGTCGTCGATCACGGTGTCGTAACCCTCGGGGAGCGTACGGATGAACCGGTCGGCGTGGGCCGCCCGCGCCGCCTCCTCGATCTCCTCGCGGGTCACCTCGCGCGACGCGCCGTACGCGATGTTGTCCGCGATCGTGCCACCGAACAGCCAGGTGTCCTGGAGGACCATGCCTATCCCGGACCGCAGTTCCGCACGTGACATCCGCGCCACGTCCGTACCGTCCAGCGTGATCCGGCCGCCCGTGACCTCGTAGAACCGCATCAGCAGATTGACCAGCGTGGTCTTGCCGGCGCCCGTCGGTCCGACGATCGCGACCGTCTGTCCCGGGTCCACCGAGAGCGACAGATCGTCGATCAGCGGCTTCTCGGGCTCGTACCGGAACGACACATGCTCCAGCGCGACCCGGCCCTGCGGCTCACGCAGCCGCTCGACCGCCGGGGCGTCGGCCTCCTGCTCCTCCGCGTCCAGCAGTTCGAAGATGCGCTCGGCGGAGGCGACACCCGACTGCACCAGATTGGCCATCGACGCGACCTGCGTCAGCGGCATCGAGAACTGCCGCGAGTACTGGATGAACGCCTGCACATCACCGATCGAGAGCGTGCCCGAGGCGACCCGCAGCCCGCCGACGACCGCGACCAGCACATAGTTCAGATTGGAGACGAAGAGCATCAGCGGCTGCATGATCCCGCTGTTGAACTGCGCCTTGAAACCCGCCTCGTAGAGCTGGTCGTTCTGCTCGCGGAACGCCTCGGCCGACTCGTTCTGCCGCCCGAAGACCTTCACCAGGGCGTGCCCGGTGTACATCTCCTCGATATGCGCGTTCAGCGTGCCGGTGACCTTCCACTGCTGGACGAACTGCGGCTGCGACCGCTTGCCGACCTTCGCCGCCACCAGTACCGACAGCGGGACCGTCACCAGCGCGACCAGCGCCAGCAGCGGCGAGATCCAGAACATCATCACCAGCACACCGATGATCGTCAGCAGCGAGTTGATCAGCTGCCCCATCGTCTGCTGCATGGTCTGCGAGATGTTGTCGATGTCGTTCGTCGCCCGGCTCAGCACCTCACCGCGCGGCTGCTGGTCGAAGTACGACAGCGGCAGCCGCGACAGCTTCGCCTGGATGTCCTCCCGCATCCGGTACACCGTGTGGTTGATGACCCGGATGGACAGCCGCGTCGACACCAGCATCAGCAGCCCGGCGGCGACATAGACCACCAGCACGATCAGCAGGACCTCGCCCACGGCGCCGAAGTCGATGCCCTGGCCCGGGACGAAGTCCACTCCGGAGAGCAGATCGGCCAGTCCGTCGTCGCCCTTGGCGCGCAGCCCCTCGATGGTCTGCGCCTTGCTGACCCCGCCGGGGGTCTGCCGGCCGACGACCCCCGCGAAGATGAGGTCCGTCGCCTGGCCGAGGATCTTCGGTCCCACGACCGACAGCGCCACGCTCACCACACCGGCCGCGAACATCCACCACAGGGTGACCCGCTCCACGGCCAGCAGCCTCAGCAGCCGCTTGCCCGACCCCTTGAAGTCCAGGGACCGCTGCGTCGGGCCCGCCATCATCATGCGTCCGCCTGGACCGCTCATCAGGCAGCCTCCGCCTCGGTCAGCTGGGAGAGCACGATCTCCCGGTATGTCTCGTTCTCCGCCATCAGTTCGTGATGCCGGCCCGACCCCACGATCCGCCCCTCGTCGAGCACCACTATGCGGTCGGCGTCCCGGATGGTGGAGACCCGCTGGGCGACGATCACGACGGTCGCCTCCGCGGTCTCCCGCGCCAGCGCGCCGCGCAGCGCCGCGTCCGTCGCGTAGTCCAGCGCCGAGAAGGAGTCGTCGAACAGATAGATCTCCGGCCGCTGCACCAGCGTCCGCGCGATCGCGAGCCGCTGCCGCTGCCCGCCGGAGACATTCGTACCGCCCTGCGCGATCGGCGCGTTGAGCCCGCCCTCCAGGGCGGCGACGAACTCCCTCGCCTGAGCGACCCCCAGCGCGTGCCACAACTCCTCGTCGGTGGCGTCCGGATTGCCGTACCGCAGATTCGTCGCCACCGTCCCGGAGAAGAGATACGGCTTCTGCGGTACGAGACTCACGGTCTTCGCCAGCAGCACCGGATCCAGCTCGCGCACATCCTGGCCGTCGACCAGCACCTCCCCGCCGGTCGCGTCGAACAGCCGCGGTATGAGCCCGAGCAGCGTCGACTTCCCGCTGCCCGTCGACCCGATGACCGCGGTCGTCTCACCGGGCCGCGCCACCAGCGACACCTCGCGCAGGACGGGCTCCTCGGCGCCGGGGAAACGGAACTCCGCGCCACGCACCTCCAGATGCCCGTGCCGACGCAGCTCCCGCACGGGGTTCTCCGGCGGTACGACGCTCGAACTCGTGTCGAGCACTTCCTCTATGCGCTCGGCGCACACCTCGGCGCGCGGCACCATCATGAACATGAAGGTGGCCATCATCACCGCCATCACGATCTGCATCAGATAGGCGAGGAACGCGGTCAGCGCGCCGATCTCCATCCCGCCGCTGTCGATCCGGTGCGCGCCGAACCAGACGACGGCGACGGACGACAGATTCACGACCGTCATCACGGTCGGGAACATCAGCGCCATCAGCCGGCCGGTCGACAGCGCGACATCGGTCAGCTCGGTGTTGGCGCCCTTGAAGCGCCCCTTCTCGTAGTCGTCCCGTACGAAGGCCCTGATCACGCGGTTACCGGTGATCTGCTCGCGCAGCACCCGGTTCACCGTGTCCAGCCGGGTCTGCATGGTCCGGAAGAGCGGCCGCATCTTCCTGACGATGAGGCCCACGGAGATCCCGAGCAGCGGCACGACCGCCAGCAGCACGGACGACAGCGGGATGTCCTGGCCGAGCGCCAGGACGATGCCGCCGATACACATGATCGGCGCGGACACCATCAGCGTGAACGACATCAGGACCAGCATCTGGACCTGCTGGACGTCATTGGTGGTGCGGGTGATCAGCGACGGGGCGCCGAAGTGACCCACCTCACGGGCGGAGAAGCTCTGCACCCGCCCGAAGATGGCGGCCCGCACATCCCGGCCGAGGGCGGAGGCGGTCCGCGCGCCGTAGTACACGGCGCCGATGTTGCAGAGCACCTGGACGACGCTGACGGCGATCATGATGCCGCCGAACTCCAGGATGTAGCCCGAGTCCCCCTTCACGACACCGTTGTCGATGATGTCGGCGTTGAGGGTGGGCAGATAGAGGGTGGCGCACGTCTGCAACAGCTGGAGCGCCACCAGCAGGGCTATGGGTCTCTTGTAGGGGGCGAGATGGGCTCGCAGAAGTCGTAGCAGCACGCGCAGTCTCTCGGGGTCGGCTCGGCAGGAAGGTCGCGAGAACGGGGATCAGCCCCCATCTTGCGGTACAGCCCCCGCGGAGCCCCACGGGTTTATGTCCAAGGACGGGTCAAGAACGGGAGCGCGCCACGGCCGCCCCGGAGCGCCGCGTCGCTCTCCACCCCACCGGCCCGGACCCCCGCCGGCCCGCCGGTGCGTCCCGCCCGGCCCCCGGCCTCCGGCCCGCTCAGCCCCCGTGCCCGAACGCCCCGGGGTGGATCTGCTCCCGCGTCGCCGTGTACTGCTGCCGCACCGCCGAGCCCACGGCCGCGTCCTCACCCGGCTCGAAGACCTGCGCCGCCGCGCCCTGCCAGGCGGGCGGGTTGTGCGGGGAGAGCGACCCCTGCGAGACCCCGAGCGCCCAGGCAGCCTGCCGCGCCGCGCCGATCGCCGTGTAGTCGGCGGGCTGCGGTACGACGACCTGCGCCCCGAAGATCGCCGGAGCCAGGGCCTGTACGGCGGGCAGCTCGGCGGCGGCGCCCAGCAGGAACACCCGCCGTACCTCCACCCCCCGACCGCGCAGCACGTCCATCGCGTCGGCGAGCGAGCAGAGCATCCCCTCGAACGCGGCCCGCGCCAGATGCTCCGGCTTCATCGACTCGCGCCGCAGCCCGGTCAGCGTGCCCGCCGTGTGCGGCAGCTGCGGGGTCCGCTCGCCCTCCAGATACGGCAGGAACACCAGCCCCGAGGAGCCCGGCGTGGACTTCAGCGCGAGCTCGGACAGCTCGGCCAGCTCCGCCGTGCCCAGCAGCTCGGCCGTACCGCGCAGCGCCCTGACGGCGTTCAGCGTGTGCACGACGGGCAGATGCATCCCGGTGGCGTCCGCGAAGGAAGTGATCATTCCGGACGGGTCGGCCGCCGCCTCGTGATGGACGGCCATCACCGACCCCGACGCCCCCAGCGACACCACGGCGTCCCCGACCGCGACACCGAGCCCGAACGCGGCGGCCATCGTCTCGCCCGTCCCCGCCGAGATCAGCAGCCCCTCGGGCGTGGTCCCGGCGGCGTCCGCGGGACCGAGCACCTCGGGCAGCGCGGCCTGGTGCCCGAGCGCCAGCTCCACCAGATCCGGCCGGTACGTCCCCGTACGCGCGCACCAGTAGCCGGTCCCGGAGGCCCCGCCCCGGTCGGTCGTCCTGCGCGCCGGGCGCCCCAGCAGCTGCCAGACCAGCCAGTCGTGCGGCTGGAGCACCAGCGCGGTGCGCTGCGCCGCCTCGGGCTCGGTCCGCGCCAGCCAGCGCAGCTTGGCCACGACCTGACTCGACTGCGGTACGGACCCGACGGCCTCGGCCCAGGCGTGCCGCCCGCCCAGCGCGTCGACCAGATCGGCGGCGGCGACCTGCGCGCGCTTGTCATTGCCGACCAGCGCGGGCCGTACGGGGCTGCCCTGCCGGTCCAGCGCCACCATGCCGTGCTGCTGCGCCGCGACCCCGATGGCCTGCACACCCTCCAGCAGCCCGCCGGACGCGGCCTCGCCGAGGGAGAGCAGCCAGGCCTGCGGATCGACCTCGGTGGCTTTGGGCTCGACCGGATGGGCCGCGTACCCCTGCCGCAGTACGGCACCTGTGTCCGCGTCGCAGACGACGACGCGTGTGAACCCGGACGAACTGTCCAACCCGGCGACTATTCCCATGCCACCCGATTCTGCCGCACGCGCGGCACAAGGCGCGCTGCCGGGACGCCCGGGTGTCCTGATCAGGGTCAGGTATTGCTCGTACCCCAGTCGTCCTGGCCGTTCTGGCTCCGCTCACGCAGGGAGCGCACACGGTGGGCCACGGAGTCGGGCAGTTTGTCACCGACCAGGCCGTTCACCGAGTGGTACGCCTTGCCCGCGACCTCGCGGCCGGTCTGCGCGGCGGACTCGGCCGCGTTGCGCACCGCCGGGTTCTGCGCCACCTGCCGGGCCGATTTCTTGAGCTGCTCGTAACGCTCACGGCCGGCGCGGGTCCCCAGGACATATCCGCAAGCCAGTCCCGCGATGAATGTGAGGCGGTACCGCATGGCTGCCACCCTTCCCTCTTGGCGTCGGAGTCCCCGGCATCAGCGTCGGACCACAGGTCTGTGCTCTGCGCCTACCCCGTCCGGGCCCGGGATCACCCGGCGTGCCCCGGGACGATACCGATTGGCAAAGCACCCCCCTGCTTGCGCTAATGTATGTGTCGCAGCGAACGCGCGCCGCCCGGGAGGACCGGGGTAGGTACGTTCGGTGCAGACGCAGCAATCCCCTGTAGCTCAATTGGCAGAGCAGCCGGCTGTTAACCGGCAGGTTACTGGTTCGAGTCCAGTCGGGGGAGCGCGATCCCCTGTAGCTCAATTGGCAGAGCATTCGGCTGTTAACCGGAGGGTTGCTGGTTCGAGTCCAGCCGGGGGAGCGGTAACACGAAGAGGACCCTTCGGGGTCCTTTTTCGTGTGCCCGTTGTCACCCCCGTTGTCACCCCCGGCGCTCCGCCGACCGGGCTTCCCGCCCCTTTTCGGGTACCTCTTACGGATCTACTCCGCGGTTCCTGGAACCGGGCGGCGCATGGCGAAGTCCTCATGGTCAGAGGATGCCGACCATCCGAGGCAGGAGATCGTATGAGCGGCTATGCTGCGGCAGACGGCGCGCACAAATGTGCGCGACGCGCCGTTAGGGGCGGTAGCTCAGCCGGTTAGAGCAGCGGACTCATAATCCGTCGGCCGTGGGTTCGAGTCCCACCCGCCCCACGCATGCTTCTCCCAGGAGAACCGTTTCTACACTGGGGAAACGGGTGAACGTAGGTCGCCACTCCCGCGTGGCGACCCCCGTTCATTCGTTCAGACCAAGATCCAGTGGACACGCAGTGGACGCGGGGACGACTCAGTGGACAGGAGCGCCCTTACGCAGCCTTCCGGCGGGTGTTCGGAGCCCGGCGGGCGGCCCGGGAGGCTGCGGGCGGCAGGCCCGTGGGCAGCGCCCAGCCGTCCACGCCCGGGGACTCCGAGCGGGCGACCGTGAAGCGTGTGAGCGAGAAGTCCGACCGCTGCTCCTCCGGGTAGCGGTCGTTGAAGTTCTCCACCCGTACCAGTTCCAGGTCGTTGGTGGTGCAGTGATCCCGTATCCACTTCACGGCCGCGTTGGCAGCGTCATCCTGGCCCCGCCCGGCCAGGGTGATCATGCCGAGGAGAGCAGAGTCGGGTTGGGCCTGTGCTCCGACGGCCCAGGTGTTACCTGACTGTCGTGCCCCGTGGGCGAAGAAGACGGCGATGTCGTTCCGCCAGGCTGTCTCGGGGATCAACAGCGAGGTGCGCACGATGAAGGGGATGTCGCGGGGAACGACGGCCATAACCGACTCGGCCTCGGCCCGCATCATCTCGGGCAGCACGCTGGTGTAGGTGTCGGAGGTGATCTGGCGCGAGGAGTGCCCCAACTTCTCCTGGACCACCTTGATGTCGTGGCCTGCGAGCAGGGACAGGGTGGCGGCGAGGTGTCGCAGGTCGTGCAGGCGGACCGGAGGTAGGCCGGACAACTCCACGAGGCGCGTGAAGCGTCGGGATATCCAGTCGGGGTGCAGCCCCTCACCGTTCTCGTGCGTCCACACCCGGCCGCTCTCGACGTAGGCCGTGCCCCACTCCTGGCGCTTCTGGTCCTGCTTAGCGCGGAAGCTGACGAGGTTGTCGCCGGACTCTAGGCTGAGAGACAGGGTGCGGACGCTGTCGGCTTTTGGCGCTTCGCCGTACAGCTTGTAGGCGACCTCCACGATCTGTTGGGAGATCCGCAGCCAGAGGGCGTCCGTGCTGACCTCGGTCCAGGGCAGTGCGGCCATCTCGCCGCGGCGGGGGCCGAGGAAGATGAAGCTGTGCCACAGCTCGTAGAGCCAGTCCTCCATGACGAAGTCCAGGAACTCGCCGGTGAGCTGTGGTGTCCAGACCATGACCGGGCCGGGTTTCTCGCCGGCGCGCTTCCAGTGCTCGACGCGCTCGGGCGTCCACACCAGCGGCTTCGGTCGAGTGACCGGCGGCAGCTCCACGAGCTGTGCCCAGTTCCTGCTGAACGCTTGCTCGCGCTTGATTCCCCAGGACAGAGCTGAGCTGAGGGTGTCGTTGATGCGGTGCATGGTGGCGGCGGATGTGGTCTTCCGCAGCCCCTTTTTGCCCTCGCGGAGTGCTGCGTTCGAGTCGAGGAAGGCTCGACGGGCGGTGCGGCGCTCCTCCTTCTTGGCGTAACCCGCCGTCCTCACCCAGACTTGGTGTGCCTCGTCGCGGTCCTTCTGGAGCTGATCGACGCGGAGGCGGTGGAGAATCCGCTCGGCGTTCTCTTTCTCGATCGCGTCGTACAGCTTGTCGAGGTGACGCACCTTGAGGTCGCGTCGCTTGATGTGCCCGAGGTGGGGGAGCAGGTAGTTGTTGATGTGCTCCTCGTAGCCGTGGCGGGTTGTGCGGGCCAGCGACTTCTTCGCTTTGATCCACCGGAGGAAGAAGTCTCCGCACTTCTCGTCGGACAGTACGTCGGTGCCGGCCGCGGCGGCGTCGTACAGCTCCTTCGCCTTCTTCTTGGCATCGTCCAGCTTGGTGAAGCCGCCACGGCGCACGCGTGCGCGCTTGCCGCCCTCGCCGGGTTCGGCCTCGAAGTAGAAGGCCCAGGTGCCGTGTCCCTTGCCCAGCTTGGGGCACGTCGTCTCGATAGAGCCGATCTTCGGATTGCCGTCGGCGTCGAGGACCGGCTTGCCCTCCTTGTCCTTCAGCGGTCCCTTGCACTGGCATCGCCGGTAGTAGCTCGGCTCGAACATTTGACCCCCTGGTCTGTTGCTTTGCTCACAGCCAGTCCTCGGTGTTGTCTGTATCTGTACGCGTCTGGCGTGATCTCCTTCGATCTTGCTGGGGCTGTCGGACACTGCTGTAAAGTCGTTTCCAAGTTGGCGTGGGGGAGGATGCGACCAACAACATGACTGCTCAGGAAGCGGCTGGGGAAGCTTCGGGTACGGCAGGAGCGATGGGCCTGGAAGAGCTGTTGGCTCTCCCGGCCACCGTGAATGTTGCAACCGCCGCTCGGGCCTTGGGTATCGGGCGGGACAAGGCGTACCAGCTCATCAAGGCAGACGAGTTCCCTGTGGCGACGTTGCCCTTGGGGAGCACGGTGCGAGTGCCGACAGTCGCCCTGTGGAAGGTGCTTGGTGTCGACAAGGCCGATAGGAGTGGAGCGTAGAAGGCGTGTTTGTGCGCCACTGAGGTGTCTGTGATTGCTTCAGCAATGTGACCTATCTTGGATGGAATTGCTGTTGCCAAGGGGTCGGTTCGAGAAGAGGGAGACAGTCGAGTGCCACGGCTCTTCGGGTTCGAGGACACGGCCCACAGGCGGCTGCGCGAGACGGAGGCGGCTGCCATACGCCAGGCGGCCAGCCGCTTTCTCGTCCAGCAGTCGTTTCCCGGCATCACTGAGTGGCTGAACGACGAAGGGCACCGCACCACTCGCGGGGGAAAGTTCCGTCCGGCCACGGTGGCGGGGATCCTGGACAACCCGGCGATTGCCGGTCTGGCCGAGGACGAGCAAGGCAACCTGTACGAGACGGGCGGGCCGCAGATCATCACGCCCGACGAGTTCAAGCAGATCCGCGCCATGCGAAAGGCCAAGCAGGAAGGCCGCAGCAGGCAAGAACAGCGTGACCACCTCTTCACAGGCACAGACGCGGCGGACTGCGGCCTCTGTGGGATTCTTCTCACGGCGGCTCCGTCGAACAGCGGGAGCCGGGGCTACCGCTGCGCCAAGCACACGGCTCAGCACCCTGGGGGGTGCGGAAAGATCCGGATCAACGCCGATGCGCTTGAGGCATACGTTGGCGAACACGTCCTGGCGGAGTTGGCCAAGCCGGAGGTCAAGGCGCAGCTCCTCGTGGCGCGGGAGCAGATGCTGTCGGAAGCGGCGGAGCTGCGGAAGCAAGCCACGGAGGACCGGAAGAAACAGCAGGAGCTGGGCGAGCAGTACGCCGAGTCCTCCGGTATGTCGTTGGCGGCTTTCAAGAGTGCCGACAAGAACCTGTCGAAGCGCATTCGTGAAACCTCGGCGGAGGCACGGCGCTTGGAGCAGGTTCGGCACGCTCCCCTCGGGGGCGTGCCGGACTTGGTGAAGTGGTGGAAGCACGCCCCTCTGGCAGGGCAACGGGGAGTCGTGGTCCTCCTGCTGGAGAAGGTCACGGTATACCCGGCGGCGTCCCGAGGCTCGCGCACCGTGGACAGCGCCCGGGTCTCCCTCAGATGGAAGAAGTGGGGATCGTTGCCGACGGCTGAGAAGGCCGCTTGACGCCCTGCCGCGAGGCTGACGGGGCCAGCGTGACAGGCAGTTCTCTGAGTGCGTGAGACCGCCAGGACGAGCGCCAGCGAAGCTGTTCCACGTCGACCGCGAGGCCGAGGTCTGGGAAGCGCCGGACCAGGGTCTTGATGGCTGTACGGATCTGAAGGCGTGCCAGAGGAGCACCAAGGCAGTAGTGCATCCCTTGTCCAAGGGCGAGATGCGCGGTGTCCTTGCGGCGAATATCGAACTGGTCCGGATCGGGGTAGCGGTCGGGGTCCCGGTTCGCTGAGGCCAGGCAGAGCATGACCGTATCGCCAGGGGGTATGGCGATACCGCTGAACTCGACAGGCTCGGTGGGAAACCGGCGGATGGCCATCTGGTTGGGGTGTGCGTAGCGCAGCAGCTCCTCGACTGCCGTGGGGAGGAGCGAAAGGTCTCCTCGCATGGCAGCGAGCTGGTCGGGGTGGCAGAGCAGCGTGAGTACCCCGTTGGTGATGAGGTGCTGGACGTTCTCGCTGCCCGCCATGAGGATCAGGAAGGCCATTGACACGAGTTCGTTTTCGCTGAGCTTGTCTCCGTCGTCGCGCGCCGCGATCAGGGCTGACAGCAGATCTTCACCTGGGGCCGAGCGGCGCGCCGCGATGAGATCCAAGAGGTAGACGTGGATGGCGTCTATCGCTTGAGCGATCTGGCCCGAGCCCCCCGCGCCGAACATGGTGGATGCCCAGCGAGCGAAAGGGGCGCGGTCGGGTTCCGGTACGGCGAAGAGATCGCCGATGACCGTGATCGGAAGACGGCCCGCGAAGTCGGCGGCGAGGTCGGCTTCCCCTTGTTCGGGCAGGCTGTCGAGGAGCTGATCGACTGCGGCCTGCACTCGGCGCCGTAGGGTTTCTATATGGCGGGCGGTGAACGCTTTGGAGACCAGGCGGCGCAGGCGCAGATGGTCATCCGCATCGATGTTCAGGAGATTGGCGTCCAGGGCCGGCGGAAGCGAGAAGCCCTTGTATCCCGTGCCGGAGGCCGCCTTGTTCACCGACAGCCGGGGATCAGCCAGTCCGGCTCGTACATCGGCGTCCCTCAAGACGAGCCATACAGGCGAACCGTCCGGGAGCGCAATCCGATGGACTGGTGCCTCGTTTCGTAGCCGCGCATACACCGGGTACGGATTGGTGGCCGACACAGCGTCAAAGGGCTGAACGAGGAGCTGGGCAGAGGACTGTGCGGTCATGCGTTTTCCTTTGAACTGGGCCGGGCGAAGCCGCTGACGGCGAGGACTTCCCTCACGATCGGTGACCGGTAGTAGGCGCGCGCCAGCCTGCGTTGGAAGTCCAACTCTGCGGTGAGATCCTGCGGCTCCTCGGCAAGGGGCGAGGGAGCGTTCTGAGGTAGCCGCTGCCCTCCGGCCCTGGCCCGGAGAGCGACTTTCAGCTGGGACGCCTCGATGGTGGCGCTCAGGTCGGAGCCTTCCAGCCCGGCTGTTCTGGCGAGCCTCTCCGCGCGCTCCGCGATATGAGGGTGCATGGACTTACGGAGCACCCATTGCGCGTCACGAATCTCAACCATCAGGCGGTACAGCCGGGTTCGTACGTCGGCTTCTGGCCCGAGTTCCAAGATCATGCAATCGGTCTGCGCAGTCACCTCCTGGTGTAGCGGCTTCAGCTGCCGGATGGCGATCTCATGTTGGACGCGTAGCCAGATACGGCTCAGGTGGTGGCCCCAGTCGGGCAGGGTCCAGCCGATCGTCTTCGTGATTACCGCGAGAGACACCGCGATCTGAGCTACAGGCTCCCAAGCCTGGCCACTCGAACCCAGGCGTCCTGCGACGATGTCGGCGACGCGACACAGGGCGTATATCATCGCAAAAGGCATGGTTGCCGCGATCATGACAAGTCCGCGACGAAGCCAAGGTGTCGGCGCGACCTTCGCGTAGCGCCAGCCGAGAATCCCGACGTCGATCTGGTTCACGCTATAGCCGAGGAGATACACGCCGAGATAAGCAGGGTAGTACTGGGCATGGTTGACGGCGAAGTCATCGGGGTTCTCGTGAAGGCTCGTCGCTGCGGAGAAGAGAACGACCATGGTGGCCAGGATCACGGCAAGTGCCACGATACGCGGCACCGCTTTACGCCAGGCTGTGCGTCGGTCATGTGACAGGTGAAGCAGGACCAACTGCTGGGAAGCGGCAGAAAGGATCACCGTGCTCTGTGAAAGGAGCCCTGAGAGGTTCACGATCCCCGCCTCTGCGCTGACAGCCACCCACACCGCCGGCGTGGAGATGGTGAACGTCACGAACAGAAAGAAGAAGTTGCCGCTCAGGGCAATCTGAGTCGGAGACCGGTCGGTGCGCAGGATTCGAAGCTTGAAGACCAGGGCAAGCAGGCTTACTATCGCGCATATCGGGTACAGAACGCTATTCATTGGAGCCTCTACGTGTGGGGTGTTCGAGTGCGGACAGACGCTCCGCAAGTTCCCGGGCCTCGGGCGGTACTGACCAAGTGCGGGGTTCCGTCCAGGCGCTGATCCGCTGGCCGATGATCGAGCCCACGTACTCGGCCTCCTGCTCCGCCTGCGACTGGGAGTGGTCTCTGCCTAGGACGCGGTGGACCAGGGCCGGATCGAGTCCGGGGAGCAGCATTCTTGACGCTTCGGGGCTCATGACCGGCGCCGCCTCGTGGTCGCAGATGAAGTGGCCCACCTCGTGGAGCCCGACTTGCCGCTTGTGCACAGGAGCCAAACGCTGCTCCAGGACGATGAAGTCATGCTCCTCGGCCGATACGAGCAGGCCGTCAGGGCTGCCGGAAGGTAGGGGGAGCGACACCATGTGGATGGGGCGACCATGTAAGTTTCCGAGATGTGCGCACAGGTCCTCCAGTGATAAGACCCTGTTGGGGAGGCCAATCGCGCGGATGCGTTCTTCGCATTTCCTTCGGCAGCTCTCGGCGTTCTCACTCATTTGTGTTCGGCGCCAACGCATTACCATCACGGCACGATCTCGCCGCTAGAAGACGGCGGTTCGGCGGATTGTGAGAGCTCCGACAGAGTCCCCTGAACTTCTGTGACGGATTTGGCTACCCCGTCGAGCAGTTGAACCAGAGCCTGGAGGGACCCAGTTGGCAGGTCGCCGGAAGTGGCGGGAGCTGACGTTCGTAGAGCCACGCGATCCACACCGCGGTCGCGCATCTCCACAAGGGTCGCTAGTTGGATATTGACCTCCTCGAAGACCTGGTCATCGAGAAAGTAGCCATCCCGCGAGATTCCGAGACTGTGGGCCACCTTCACCAATGTTTCAATCGTCAAGTTGGAACCCTCGGCGGACTCCGCCTGGCTCAGGGTGCGCTTGGCCACGCCGGCACGCTCTGCCAGCCCGGCAAGGGTGAAGGGGCCCTCCGGATGGTGCTGCCGGACATAGCGAAGCCGTCGGGCGATCGCCGCTTTCGTCAACTGAATCCGGTCGTTCAGCGAATCGCGCTCGCTGACCTGTCTTTTCCCGCCACCGTCTGGTTCCTGCGATCTCATCAACTCACACTCCCCCTGGTGCATCGAAGTGCACACGGTAGCATCATGCTGCAACATCGAGGTGGCGGAACGGAGTGCTCAACACCCCTAAAAGTTGCACTGGTTGGCAAAGCGGACCGGGTCTAGCGACGGGCTGATTGACGAGGTGTGTGGATCTTGGAAAGAAGGGGCGGCGGCGGCGGGCTGAGTTGCCTTCCGGTCGCCGGGTTCGGCTACACCTTTGAGCTTGCAGTGACGCGCCGTCAGGTGCGAGTGGCTGCGCGTAGACGGTGGGCGGACACGTGTTCCGCTCATCAGGGGAGGATTGGGATGGCGGATGTAGATCCAGAGCGGGTCGCTGCTCTGGCGAAAGAGCCGCCGCACGTACTGCCGTCCGGTGCGGCGCCTGGGTGTGCGGCGAAGGAGGGGCGCTCGGTGCTCAAGGAGCAGGTGAGCATGGGGCGGCAGGCGGATGGGTCGAAGGGTGGGCGCAAGTAGGTGGGCAACGCGGTGAGATAGGTGACATTGTTAGAAGCGTCGTGTACGTTGCGAGTGCCGGGTGAGTGCCTGCCTGGTGGTGTCGCTTTGGCGGCACCTTCCCTACTCCTCGCCGGGTGGCCGACCCCCCGCGCCCCGCCCGGCGAGGAGTCGGCCGCCGGGTGCGGCCATCGGGGGTGCGTGACGGGAGTCGGCCCGCCGTGACCGCTTGGTCGTGGCGGGCTCTCTTGTATCCGCACTCGCCGCATTTCAATTCAGAGAATGGGGCGCAATTCCCCTTTCTGAATTCCTTTTAGTCAAAAGGGCTCCCTCACTTGATTTGGCGGTATTTGCCATTAAGATATAAGTGTAAGGACAAAGGGAAACACCTTAACGGAATTCACGAAAGGCGCGGGAAAATGACCGACACCAACAAGGTAGCTTTCATCAACATCAAGATCGGCGAGGTCGCCCCCAACCCGGAGCAGCCCCGAAAGTTCTTCTCCGAGCAGGCGCATGAGGAACTGACCGGCAGCATCAAGGAGAACGGCCTCCTCCAGCCGGTCGTGGTCCGCCCGATCGAGGGCGGCAAGGTCCCCTACATGCTGATCGCGGGCGAGCGGCGCTGGAGGGCCTGCCAGGCGGCCGGCCTGGAGGTCATCCCCGCCAAGGTCATGGAGGGAGCCTCCGATGAGCAGGCTTACGTCCTCAGCATCGCGGAAAACGTGAACCGGGCGGACATGACGATCATGGAGGAGGCCGGTGCGTACGCCGACCTCAAGGCCGCCGGGTGGGACCCGGTGAAGATCGCCAAGCAGTTCGGCAAGACCGAGACCCACATCACCTGGCGGCTGGGCCTGCTCACCCTGCGCCCCGAGGTGGCCGATATGGTCGACAAGGGCTTGATCAAGAACAACCTGGCCTGGCACATCGCCCAGCTGAACCCGGGCAACCAGATGATCGCGGCCTCGCGCTACGTGCGCGGCGACTTCGATAGCGAGGCCGACGCCCAGCACTTCGCCAACGGCCTCAAGAAGGTCGAACAGCAGACCTCTCTCACCAACGAGCAGCCGCCCACGGAGGAGGAGGCGGAGAAGCGCAAGGCAGCCAAGGCCAAGGCGAAGGACGGCCTCGGCAAGGCGGAGGACGTCCTGATCCCGCTGCTGGAGGACCTGGCCAAGAAGAAGCCCGAGGACCTGGCCGTCATCCTCGGTGACGACCTCGCCCGCCACCTGCGAGTCGTCACCCGCCTGCACGCCAAGGTGCAGATGGTGAAGAACATGCTGAGCAAGGCCCAGGGCATCCAGCGGGCCATGGAGGCGGAGTTCAACAAGGCCGCCGTCGAGGTCCAGCAGGAGGCGGCCAAGGAGAAGCGGGAGGCCAAGGCCGAGGTTAAGCCGGAGGGTGAGGGCAAGCCGAAGCCGGTGACGAAGAAGGCGGTAGCCAAGCCCGCGACCCCGGTGCAGCGGCGGACCGGCGCGGCGGCCAAGAGCACGGCTCGCAAGGTTCCCGCACAGAAGAAGGCGGAGCCCACTGCGCAGGCGGCCAAGAAGGAGGAGGCCGCGGCGGCGAAGTGAGGCAAGGGGGCCCGGCGGGACCGGGCCCCTCCCCTCCGGTGGAACAGCGGGCGCGGCTTGAGTCTCCAACCGCGCCCGTTGTTCCAGTACGGGTATTGCGCAGAATCCTTAAAACAATTCCCGAGTGAATGTGTACGCGGTTCGGTAATTTAATTAAGATTAAAGAGCAAGAAGCGGACGGAAAATAAGAGCCCGGCCGATATTGTCAACTCGACAGTGAAAAGAAAAGAGAAGGCGTCATGGGTTACACCTACGAATTTCACGAGACGGTCTACGAGCCCACCATCCACGGCCCCAAGGACAGTAGCACTCAGATAGCACTGGAATTCGCAGGCAACAGCCGGGAGACCTCGCGGTGCCTGAGCGAGGCCAGTCGGAAGCTCACCGAAGCAGTCCAGGACTTGGCCCTGGCCATCGGTGAGGGGCAGTCCTTTAAGCGCATCGGAGACCATCAGGAGACGTACCGGACGGCGCTCCAGGAGTTCGAGGGCCTGCACCGCAAGTGGGTCACGCAGTCCACCACTGCTCGCAGCGTGTTCCGGGGCTACTGGACGGGCGACCAGGGCCAGGGCTGACCCGGGGCCGGGCCCGCAGGGAGCTGACTCCCTGCGGGCCCGGTGCCGCTCAGGTCCACGAGGGCCTGAGCGGGTGGCGCCGAAGGAACCCGGGCCCGCCGGCGGCGGCGCAGACGAGCGCGCCCGGCGGCCGAGCAGCACGAAAGGAACAGCTGCGTGATAACCCTGTTCACCAACCGCATCCAGGCGTTCCAGCCCCCGCAAGGGGTACCGGTACGGATCACCCTGGGCGGTGTCCGCTTCAAGCTTCCCTACTCCCTCACTCGCTCGGTGCGGGAGCTCGCGCCGCGTCGGGACTATCTCTCCGCGCCGGAGCCCGAGTTCACCGCGGCATACCGGGCCGACCTCGACCAGCTTGGCCCCGAGCGGATCGCGGCGCGGCTCAAGCAGATAGCGGAGGCCGAGGGTGATTACCGTCTCGTGCTGCTCTGCTTCGAGGATCTGACCAAGCCGAATCTGTGGTGCCACCGCACGGTGTTCGCCTCATGGTGGAAGGACCGCACCGGGGATGAGGTGCGGGAACTGTCCCCGGGGGAGGGTGACCACTACCGGCAGGGCACCTTGATGTGAGCGTCGGAGCCGCTCTCAAAAGATAGATGACATGATTTCAAGGGGCGCTGCGCTCCTTGTGTCAGTTTTCAGTGCAGCGCCCGGCCCGGCATCCCGCTGAGGCCGGGCGCTGCCGTTTCCAGGAGGACGGATGTTCCAGGGCACCATCCCGGGCCCCATGCGCTCCATCGTGCGCGAGACCTCCAGCCAGTGGCCGAGCGGCGCGGAGGTGTACGTCCCGTGCTGCGGCAACTTCACCATCGAGCGCAGCATCGCGGGCATGGGCTTCGCTCTCCACTCCTCCGACGTGTCCATCTACACCAGCGCGGTCGGCCGGTGGCTCACCCGGCAACCGGTCGGCATCCAGCTCCGCGAGGAGAGCAGAGACGAACTCGGCTGGCTCGCGGACTCCTTGGACGACGGTGTCGGCACGGTCGCGGCGATGATGCTCGGCACCCGGTTCCTTGCCAGCGTGGGGCGCGAAGGGCTGTGGCACGAGAGGGTGGTGCGCTCCTACCGGGAGCAGTGGACGGCCAAGCACGCGGAGACCGTCGAGCGGCTGTCCGGCTCGGACGTCGAACTGGCCTCGTACCAGGTGGAGGACGTGCGCTCCTGGCTCCAGAAGGTCCCTGGCGATGCTCCGGTGTGCTCCTTCCCTCCCTTCTACGGCGGCGGCTACGAGAAGCTGTACGAGCCGCTGGAAGCTCACTTCACCTGGGACGCGCCGCAGTACGAACCGCTGTCCGACGACGACGTGGTCAGCGTGCTCGGTGCGATCACGGACCGGCCGTACTGGCTGACCGCCTCCAACCACCACGTCCCCGAACTGCACCAGTACCTGCGCGGCGTGATCAAGGCGACCCCGCGCGCCGCTCCCTTCTACGTGTACGCCAGCGAGGCCCGGACGAGGATCGTGGCCCCGCGCCAGGCGATCGAGCCGGTGAAGGCTCCCCGTCTGCGCCAGGGTGACGAACTGGTCGGCCCGCTCAGGCTGTCGCTGCTCAAGCCCGGACAGTTCAACGCGCTCAGGAGCCGCTACCTGAACCCGAAGATCGCACCGGGCGCGGCGAACCTGGCGGTGGCGGTGAAGGACGGCGGCGGGCGGGTGCTCGGCGTCTTCGCCATGGCTCCGAGCACGTTCACGCCGGACGAGGTCTACGTGCTCAGTGACTTCGCGGTCGCGCCGACCGACTACCCGAGGTTGTCGAAGCTGATCGTGCTCGCGGCCACGAGCACCGAGGCGCAGTTGCTGTGTCAGCGGTCGTTCTCGCGGCGGATCCGGCGGGTGGCGACGACGGCGTTCAGCAACAACCCGGTGTCGATGAAGTACCGCGGGCTGCTGCGGCTGAACAAGCGCAGTCCGTCGAACGACGGGGGCTGGCGGTACCAGCTCCAATACCAGGGGGCCATGGGCCAGCACACGCTGACCGAGGCTCTGAAGATGTGGGTGAAGCGGTGGGGCGCCCGATGACGAAGACGGGAGTCTGACCATGGAGGAGACCACTCGGCTCGCTCCGCCGCAGATGGTGGAGGGCGATCCGCGCACGCTGACGCTGCTGGATGTGAACGCGCGGTTCCTGCCGCACGAGCAGTTCCGGCAGCTCGTGTCGAACATCGAGCGGGACGGGCATCTGACCTCGACGCCGCTGGTGTGGAACGACCGGGAATCGGGGCGGCTGGTCGTCCTGTCCGGGAATCACCGCACGCTCGCCGCGATCGAGGCCGGCCTGCCGACGATCTGGTGGATGCAGATAGATGAGCCGCTGCCCCGCCAACGGCAGATCGCGCTCCAGCTCTCGCACAACGCCATCGCGGGCCAGGACGATCCGGCGATCCTGAAGGAGCTGTACGACGAGCTGGAGAACGTGGAGTGGCGGCAGTACACGGGCCTGGACGACAAGGCCCTGGATCTGCTGGAGAAGGTGGACGTCGCTTCGCTGGGTGAGGCGAATCTCGACTTCGCGTCTGTGCAGTTCATGTTCCTGCCCGATGAGCTGGAGCGGGCCGAGGCCGCGTTCGATGCGGCGCGTTCGGCGGCAGTGGCAGATGAGCGGTGGGTGGCCGGGCTGGAGCAGTACGAGCCGGTGCTTGATGCGCTGGAGACATCCCGGGCCGCGTACAAGATCGGGAACAGTGCGACGGCGCTCGGCGTGATCCTGGCGGTGTTCGAGCGGCATCTGTCCGAGCTGGCAGAGGGCTGGTTCGACGCGGCGTCCGGTGAACCGATCCGGGCGGGGACGGCGCCGCTGGAGACGTTGTTCGGTGTGCGGGACGTGCCAGTGGAGACGGCGGCGGTCGTACGGGCGGCCGTCGACCGGATGGTGCAGGACGGCACCGTGCCTGCCGACGCGCCATGGCGGGCGCTCGAAGTCCTGGCTGCACAGAGCAACTAGACGGCCTTCGGCCAGGAGGTGAGCGGTGGCCGAGGGCACCGTGGAGTCCTGGGAGCGGCAGGGTGGGGAGTCGGTCCAGGCGTTCGAGGCGTTCGCCGCGTACCGCGATCTCGGCCCAGCGCGCAGTGTCACGAAGGTGGCACGACAGTTGGATAAATCCCGGGCGCTGGTGGGCCGGTGGTCGCGGCAGTTCGCATGGGTGATGCGGGCGACGGCGTACGACCGGGAGCAGGACCGGCTGTTCCTCGCTGAGCAGGCGCAGGCGCGGCGGGACATTGCCCGCAGGCACGCGAAGTTGGCGCAGGCGGTGCAGAGCAAGGCCGTGGCCCGACTCCAGGCGCTGGACCCGCGAGAGCTGTCGCCGTCGGAGCTGCTGCGGTACATCCAGGTCGCGGCGGAGATCGAGCGGCGTGCGGTGGGCGAGGCACCCGTGGCCGGGTCGGTCGAAGACCGGGACCAGGGCGCGGACGTGGCTGCACTGTCGGACGAGGAGCGGCGGGCCCGGATGGACCAGCTGCGCCGGGAGCTGGAACGCCGGTTGTCGGGGGGCGCGCAGTGAGCCGGGGGCGGGCCAAGCGCCGGATGGTCGAGCGGTTCGCGGACCCGTCGGTGATGAGCGAGGAGCAGCTGAAGGCCGAGGTTGCGGCCCTGGTCCGGGCCGATGAGCTGTCGGCGCGGCGGTGGGCGTGCGAGATTCCGGAGTGCGACGGGCTGCCTCACGCGGGGTGGCGGCACCATCATGCCCGTGCGGCGCAGCGGCGGCCCCTGTGGCTGTGGACGGTGTGGATGCTGCTCACCGGCCGTGGGTGGGGGAAGTCACGTACTGCGGCGGAAGCGGTGTGGGAGTGGGCGAAGACGCCGGGGTCGCAGATTGCGGTAGTGGCGAGGAACGCAACGCTGGTGCGGGACATCTGTTTCGACTCCCCGAAGTCTGGTCTGCTATCGGTGATCCCGCCGGAAGAGGTCGTGAAGTACAAGTCGTCGTTGGGGGAGACGACGCTGCTGTTGAAGAACGGGACGTTGATCCGTGGGTTCGGTGCGGAGACGCCGGACAACCTGCGTGGCTGGGCGTTCGACAAGGCGTGGCTGGATGAGTACGCGGCCTGGTCGCGGCACACCGCGCAAGAGGTCTACGACATGGTCTGGTTCTGTCTGCGTGAGGCGGAGTTGCCGCAGGTTGTGATCTCGACGACGCCGAAGCCGCTGCCGCATGTGAAGCGGCTGGTCGAGCGTGGCCGCATGCAGGAAGCGCGGCATCGGCAGGGCGGAGAGCAGCCGCGGGTGGTGCTGACGCGCGGGCACATGCGGGAGAACGACGCGAACCTGTCTGCGGCGGCGCGGGCGGAGCTGGAAGAGGACTACGCCGGCACCCGCTTGGGGCGGCAGGAGTTGTCGGGCGAACTGCTGGAGGACGTGGAGGGCGCGCTGTGGAAGGGCTGGATGCTGGAGGTCGAGGGATTCCGGCCTCGTCCTGAGCATCTGCCGGACTTGCAGCGGGTGGTGGTGGCCGTCGACCCGGCGACCAAGAGCCACGAGAACGCCGACATGACGGCCTTCACTGTGGCCGGGCGCGGGTTCCCGGTGGAGAGCATGTTCGGTGACGACCGCCCGCGCGGGTATCTGCTGCATGCGGAGCAGGACCGGTACACGCCGACGCAGGCGATGAAGCGGGCGGCGAAGCTGTACCACGAGCACCGTGCGGACTGCGTGGTCATCGAGGCGAACAACGGCGGAGACTACTTGCCCGCGTTGCTGGAGCAGGTGGACCCGACGGTGACCTGGCGAATCGTTCATGCCACGCGCGGGAAGCGGGCGCGGGCAGCTCCGGCGGCGCAGCTGTACGAGCAGGTGCGGGTGTCGCACGTCGGTCCGGCGCGGGTGTTCGCGGAGTTGGAAGAGCAGATGACGACGTTCGTCGGCCAGGGCGAGACGGAGGATTCCCCGGACCTGCTGGACTCGGCGGTGTGGGCTTTGTGGGACCTGTTCCTGGATCCGACAATGCCGCCTCCACGTGGAGGGGATGACCAGCGCCTCTCCGGTCGACGGTAGTTGGGCCAGCGCCGTTGTCAGTGGGTTATGGCAGCGTGGCGAGTTGAGCGGCGATGGAGAGAGACAGGGAGTTACGGATGGCGGGGGATGCTCGGGTCACACCGGAATCGCTGGGAAGGGGGCGAACCTTTGGTGCTCCGGCAACGGCATACGCCCTGGACGCCGACAGGATGAGCTCTCGCCGTGAGGGCATGATCGGCCAGTTCGGCATGGGTCTCAAGAGCGCGATGAGCCTGCCCACGGGGACGGGCAAGACCGCGACCGCTATGGCGGTGGCGATCGAGGCTGTCAGGCAGGGCCAGAGGCTGACGGTCGTAGTCAAGGACAATCATGCGGTTGCAGGGTTCAGGGCAGAGCTGGAAGCCGTATTAGCGGGGCTTGACGAGGCGGCGGCCAATACCACCGCGCCGGACGTTCTTCGCCTGGTTCCCCAGCCGTACGCGCCGAGGAGGTGGCGTGCTCGTGTCTCCCCATCGGCTGAGTACAGGGCGTTGTGCAAGAGAGTGGTCGAGTGGGAGGAGTCCGGGCGGGATCAGAAGCGGTGGGAGGTGGCGGGAGACCGGCGCGTCCGGAGTTCAGCTGCACGTCGTGCGGTGATCATCCGAAGCGGGGGTCGGTGTGAGAATCCGGAGTGCTTGTTGCCCGACTTGCCGTACCGGACGAAGGCCGGGCAGCCGCTGCTGGAGGTAGACCACATCGATGACCACGCCAGCGGCGGTCGGGACCATCCAGCGGCGATGATCGCCCTGTGCCCGAACTGTCACCGTAACAAGACGCATGGCGCGGACGGGGCGGAGCTGGTAGCGCGGCTGAGAGGGGTCGCCTCCAACCTGCACACGCAGTGGGAGGACATCGGGTAGTCGGTCTGGAGTTTCGTCGGGATAGTTACCCTGATCACCTGGCGCGGGGTCGAGCTTCCTGGAGTGGACGTGGGCCTGCGCCAATTCGTTATCGACGCCTGGTCGTGGTTGAACTACAAGCCGGTGATGGCCGATGCCGGCCGTCCGGGCAGTCGCGCGTTCCCGGAGCTGGCCAAGACGTGGATGCCGCCGCATGAGTTGAGGCGACTGGCCGCGTACAAGGTGCTGGCGTCGTACGACAACAACCAAGCCGGACAGCTCGCGGCGGCCGGGGGTGACGCGGGGGCGCTGGAGCGTCGAGAGCTGGGCGACGCGGCGAACCTGGTGGACACCGCGCTCGGCTATCTGCTGGGCTCGGAGCAGAAGGTCGCGGTCGAGGGCGCGGAGAACGCCGACGAGGAAACGCCGACGCCCGGTGCAGCGGAGGCCGCCGCCGTGCAGGAACGGCTGCGGAAGTGGGCGGACAAGGAGCTGCTGACGTTCCGGGTCCAGCAGGCCGAGCGGGCGGCGGTGTTGCTCGGGGACAGCGTGATGGTCCTGGCGTGGAATCCGGAGAAGCAGCGGCCCACGCTCCGGGTCTACGATCCAGGTTTCTTCTTTCCGCAATGGGACGACGCCGAGGACGAGGACTTCCCGGCCAGGGTGCACTTGGCGTGGGAGCTGCCGGCGGACGACGATGCCGGGTTGAAGGCTCGGGTGCGCCGGGTCACGTACGAACTGGGGCCGATCTCCGTGAGCGGCGAGGACGATGCGGATGGCGACGGCTCGATGGGGGCGCGGACGTATCCGTGGGAGCCGGGCCGGGCGTCCAACACGACGTGCTACCTCACGGACGGCGAGTGGCTGCTGGAAGACCTGAAGAACGGCGAGACGCTGGACCGGCTGCCGATGAGCAAGGCGAGTTTCCGGGTACGGCGGGACGGTACGGAGCTGAACCGGTTGGACCTGATGATCGACTTCCTGCCGGTGGTGCACATCGCGAACACGATCCCGGACGGCGGTGAGTACTGGGGCCGGTCGGTGCTCGCGCGGGTTTTGCAGGCGCTCGACGAACTTGCGGCCACGGACTCCGACAGTTCGGCGGCGTCCGCGACGACGGGCACGCCGATCATCGGGCTCGCGGGGGCGCGGCTGCCGGTGGACCGCGCGACGGGCAAGCCGCAGGAGCTCCAGGTGAAGGCCGGGGCGGTGTGGCAACTGGGTGAGACAGGGCGGATGGACGCGTTGGACACGTCGCCGCAGTTGGCCGAGCTGCGTGCCCGGGTCGATCACCTGCTGGAGCGGATCGCGGCGAACAGCCGAGTGACGGCGGCTGGACTGGGGACGCTGGACGCCACGGAGGTGCCGTCCGGGTACGCGCTGAAGCTGGCGCTGGGGCCGCTGGATGCGTTGATCGGCATGATGCGGCTCGCCAGGGAGCACAAGTACCGGCTGCTGTTCAAGATGGTGCAGCGGCTGTACCAGGCCGGCCGGGCGGAGGGCTGGACAGCTGGGGAGACGCTGCCCGCGCGGCTGTCGTGGGCGCCGCACACGCCGACCGACCGGGGCGCGGTGCTGGAAGAGGTCGTCAAGGCGTACGGGGCCGGGGTGCTGTCCCTGGAGACTGCGGTGGCGATGCTGCTGGAGGCCGGATACCCGGGCAAGGACGCCTCGCAGGAGGTGGCGCGGATCCGGGCGAAGGCGGAGCAGGAGGCATCCGCGCGGATGGCGGAGGCCGCTGCCCGGCGCGGGCGTGAGGATGACGACAAGGAGCAAGACGACGGGCCGGGCGTGGCTGGTGCGAGGGAGTAGGAGCCCGGTGACGTGCTCGCGGTACTCGGCGTGGTGGGGGCCAGCCAGCTGCGGACCGGGACAGCCGGTCTCCGATCCTTTAACGAAGGCCGGTCGCGTTAAAGGATTGCGGGCCCAATGACACACAAAACACACCCTGATCCACGCGGATCATTTAAGCTCATGGTGCAAACTATAAGGGTCATCCGCCCGCCAACGGCTGACTCACTGGAGCCTCGCCCGCCACGAGCTCCGGTTCTCGTCGCCCAGCAGATTAGGACGCCTCAACGCGCATAGCGGAGCCCTGCTCCGCAGCGCGGAGCAGGGCTCGCTGGGACGTGGCCCTTCAACGGCCGGCGACCACGACGTTACGACCGTCGTGGTCGTCGGCTAGGCCAACGCGTCGAACACCCAGATCGCTGCTTCCTCGACGATGTCCACCGCCTTGGTGGCGAATGCCGATACGAACGCAGCAAGGACGATCAGGGCCAGATCGCGCCGACCGAGTCTGCGGGCCAGTTCCCGTAAGCGCCTCAACGCTTGCCACCTCCTCATCGCCCCGGACCCGTTGTCCGGGGACAGGGTGGTGGAAGTGGCACGCCTTTCTGGCACGAGCAAGATTACGCGCGCTACACACGCGACGTGGCCGGTTCGTGGAAATCGCGCCCCGGCGACAGAGCGAAGGGTCGGACGGTCTGACTAGACTGATCGACAGCGCGGGGGCGCGCACTGGAGGAATGTATGGTCCGGCCCCTTTCGCCTCTCCGTCCTGTGGGTTCCCGCCGTGACGGGCGGTCGATCTTCCCGATTCTCGGTGCCTCGTCGGAGGACGAGACGAACGACCTGCTCGAAGACGCCACCGAGAGTGATGGACAGGATCAGCAGGTCACGGTCACCCAGGACCGGTTGGGGAAGATGCTCACCCGGGAGAAGGCGCAGGGCGAACGAGCCGCGATCAAGCGGCTGTTGTCGACGCTCGGTTTCGACAACCCGAAGGCTTTGGCGGAGTTCGTCTCCACGCAGAGAGAGGCCGAGCAGGCCGCGCTGTCAGAGGTAGAGCGCCGCGAACAGGTAGCCCAAGAGCGGGAGTTGCAGGCAGCGCGCCGGGAGGAGCTGGCTGCCGAACGTGAGCGGGCTGCGCTCCGGCGGGGCGCGCTCGTGGCGCTCGGCGCCGAGGGAGACGACCTGGTGGACGCGGAACGTCTGCTGGCCGTTGATGACGAGGACGCGGACGAGGCGCAGATCCAGTCGGCGGCCGAGTCCCTGCGCGCAAGGCGTCCGGAGCTGTTCGGTGAGGTGCGAACCCCGGTGCCGGCGGCACCTGCGGGCGCACCGGCCGGGCGCGGCCCCACTCGTACGGCCCCGGTGTCCAAGCCGGGCTCGGCCGGGCTGGAGATGGCCAAGCGTCGGGGCCTGATCCCGCAGTTCAGCGATACAGCAGCCCCGTAATCCGGGCTCAGACCTTGGGGGACCACGCCCCCTCAACGTCGTGGACGGCATCGCCTCCGTGGGCGGTGCGCGGACAATGACCGCAGCGTCCATGGAGACACCCACATGTCCATCCAGCCCGTTTCCAAGTCCGAGTGCACCACCGCCAACCGCGAGTGGCTGGCGTCCCTGCACGGCACCGACTCCGTCGACACGATCACCCTCGACCTGAACCTGTTCTGCGAGGGCACCCACTACGTGTGCGGCGACGGCTGCGAGCCGTACGGCCGGGTGCACTCCGGTGTGCCGGTCGGCAGGGTCGCAGAGTCCGGCCTGTACGGGCCGTACGACCCGGAGGCCCACTGCGGGCGTCAGATCCTACGCGGGTTCGTGATCGCGGAGGCACCGTTCGTGCCGGGGCAGACCCGGGTTCCGGCCGCGCTGCTGTGGCACGGCGCGGTGAAGGCGTCGAAGGTGCCGGGCGGCATCGATGTGTCCCAGCTCGTGTGGCACCCGCGTGCCGCGCAGATCCGCTTCGTCTGAGCGGGAGTCTGAGCTGTGACGATTCAGGACCTGCTCAAGGACGTCTCGGTCATGGACCTGACGACGTTCGCCAGGGCGATCCCGTCCCCGAAGGACTTCCTCCTCACCCAGACGATCTTCCCGACCGTCGAGATGCGGGAAGTGAAGTGGCGTACGAAGGACTCCGGCCGGTACGTCAACGTCGCCAAGTACCGCGCCTTCAACGCGAGCGTGCCGTTCGCGACCCGTGAGGCGTGGCAGACCTCCCGCGAGGGCGCGCTGCCCCCGCTGGGGCAGAAGCTCATCGTCTCCGAGCAGGAACAGATCCTGCTGGAGGCGTCGCACGGCAGTGATCAAGACCGGCTGATCGAGCTGCTGTACGACGATGTGGAACGCCACGTCGAGGCCATCCGCTCCCGGCTGGAGATGGCCGCCGGCGACGTGCTCAGCGACGGCAAGTTCACGCTGGAGCAGGAGAACGGGCTGACGCTGGAGGTGGATTGGAACGTTCCGGTTGAGAACCGGCCGGTCGCCCCGCGGCCGTGGTCGGACCCGGCCTCCGACCCCATCGCGGACGAACAGCGATGGATCCAGCAACTGGACGACATCGGCGCTCCGGAACCGGAGCTGGTGATCACCAGCCGGAAGGCGTTCTCGTATCTGGCGGCGAACAACGCCTACAGGGCCGCGTACTACGGGTCGGTGAGCCCGTCGACCACGCCGACGGCGACGCTTACCCCGCAGCAGATCAATGTGGTGCGCGGCAACTACTCGCTGCCGCCGATCCAGTTCTACAAGGCCCAGGTGCGGGTGGACGGCAAGCCCCGCAAGGTGCTGCCGGAGGATCTGTGGATTCTGGTGCCGCCGGAGCGGGAGAAGTGGGCGCAGACCATGTACGGGGTCACGGCAGAGGCCCTGGTGCTGGCGCGCGGGACGAACCCGGAGATCATCCGCGAGGACGCCCCCGGCCTGATCATCACCCGCGGTGTCCAGGATGACCCCGTGCAGATCTACACCAAGGGCGCCGCAGTCGGCATGCCGGTCATGCACACCCCGGACGCGCACATCGTCGCGAAGGTGCTGTGATGCCGGTGCCTCGTCTGATTGCTGCCGTGTACGTACAGCATCCGTCGACACGGGAGGAACTGATCCTCCTGCCCGGCGAGTGCCCTGATTCGGAGGTCGCCGCGTTGGTGACGAACCCGGATGCCTGGGAGGTTCCGCCCAAGGACTGCGAGCCGGACCCCGAGCCGGACGCGGTGGGGCCCGCTGTGGGAGAGGGCGAGCAGGATCCCGAGCAGAAGGAGGCCGACGGAAAGAGCGTTGCGAGGAAGCCGCCGCCGCGGCGGGCTCGCACGCCCGCGGCGTCGTGATCGCGCGTTTCGCCCGTCGCCAGGGAGACCCCCCGGCGCCGGGCCGTATCTCGTGTGGAGAAGGAGTGCCTGGTGAACGAGTTTCAACGGTCGTGGCTGTTGGCGCAGCTCGGCCCGGACACAGACCCGGCTGACCTGGAACGCCGATTCTTCCGGCTGCGGTCGGTGCGGACAGTCGCCCTGGAAGTGCTGGGCGAGCGTCGCGCGAAGTTGCTCGCCGACCCCCTCAAGGTCACCGTGGATGGCGTCGTGACCATGGACCTACAGGAGAACCTGCGCGGCATCGAGCGCCAGATCGACGGCGTACGGCAAGGCCCGGCCCCGGATGATCCCGGAGGCGTGGACGAAGGAAGCGAGGAGCTGGCAACAACCCGCATGGTGGCGGCACGTTGCTACCGGTAGGTCAGGAGGGGCCGATCTACGCCCTGGTGACGGCCCGCGCCCCACTATGGGGACGGACCGCATCGTTTCCACCTCGGCACTGGCCCCTCCGGCTGATTATGCGCGAGGCTGTTGAGGCAGAAATGACGGAACGGGCCCCTCCTCTCTATGGGTGAGGAGGGTCCCGTCCGCCTCGTGCTGATCAGGTGGTGGCGACCAAGGCCACGAACGAGGCCCAGGCGGTCGCGGGGACCACAAGGGCAGGACCGGTCGTGTTCTTTGAGTCGCGGATTCCGACCTCGGCGTCGAGGTCCGCGATTTCGACACAGTTGTTGCCGGCACCGTCGGAGTACGACGATTTGCGCCACGAGGCGCCAGCCTCAGTGAGTTTGGATGCTGAGTAAGTGCCACTTGTGGTCATTGCTTCAACTCTCGGCTCAGAGATTCCAGAAATGATGGTGTGTCCTCCGGCGCGAGCGCCGAAGCTGTGATGGCGTTGAACTTGCGCGTGAAGCGCCCAACCTCACGAGGCTTGTCGGTGACCGACGTGGCGCTCCATGCGTTGTCAACCTGCACTGAGGTCGGCAGAGCCCCGTTCAGATGCAGAACGCTGAAGTCGTGGACCGGCAGATACCCCCTGATCTTCGGCGGGAATATCGGCAGCACCTGAATGGTGACGTTCGGCAGGGTGGTCAGAGTGGCGATCTCTTCGTACTGCTCGCGCATTACCTCGGGGCTTCCGATGAGATAGCGGAGTGCGGGCTCCCACAGTACGGCGCGCAGGATGAGCGGATCCTCGGAGCGTACGAGGGCCTCTTTTCGCCGCAGGCGTACTTCCACGTTCCGCTGGATGAACTCGCTTGTGGTTTCCTCGATCGGCTGAGACAGCTCGTACAGCGTGCGCATGTACTTCTCTGTCTGCAACAGTCCGAGCACCAGGGCCGGATGGAACGCCCATGTCTCCCGAGCCGCGCTCTCGATCCCGATGAAGCGCGGCATACCCGAAGGCATCGCCGACCGGTACGGGGTCCACCAGTCTTGACTGGCACTCTGGCGCTGGATCTCCAGCAGCTGATCCACGTCGTGGTCGTCAGTCACTCCATACAGCTCCAGGAGCGCGCGGAGAGCTCCGGCGGTGACGAGATCTTGAAGACCTGTTTCCACGCGTTGCAGCTTGGCGAAGTAGAGGCCCGTCACGGCCTTCGACTCGATCACTTCTTCCAGCGTCATCCCCGCCCGCTCGCGCAACGCCCGCAGCTCGTAGCCGAGTTCGATGCGCCGCACCGTCGGTCTGGGCTTCTGTGCCATGCGGTACCCCTCCCCATCCCATGCCCTTGTCGAACACGCCCATGCTTTTGCTGATCGCGCCGATGCGCGTGGCCCGGCACGCCATGCCATCGCGGATTCAGGCGATGCCTTGGTCTCAGCATATGCCGTTTTCTACTCTGGAGAATATTCTCCGGAGTATCCGTTGCTGCATAACTGTCCCATGAGGCACGGTGGTTGAGCCACAGCAGAGCGTAAGCGCAGGGTCGCTTAACGCCGCTGTTTCGCGTGCCTGAACCGCTCGTGCACCTCCGGAGGAGATATCGGATGTCCCTCATTGACCACTACGAAGACCACCTGCGGGAGCAGGCGGCACGGGTGGTGCTGCGCGGGTGCGAGCTGCTCTACAGAACGGCGCGTCAGGACCACGGAATCACAGCGGAGGATGCCCGTCAGCTTCGCGACGCGCGGCAAGCATGCACGCAGATGGCCACCCAGTGGGGACTGTCCTATCTGGAGGAGAGCATCGGCCTCTTGGTCAGCGAGCTGATGACGAACGCCTTCACTTACGGAGTGAGCCCATACGTCCGGCTGCGGATATGGCTCACCACGGACGACTTGTGGCTGGAGGTTTGGGCTGGCTCCTCGGCATCGCTCCAGCGACGTGACCCTGGTGGTGACGCCACATCGGGCAGGGGACTGTGGATCGTGGACTATGTCGTGCGTGAGTGCTGCGGGGCATGGGGTAGGACCGCAGACACGACGGCGACGTGGTGTCAGATCCCCGTCCGGCCGGAACTGGTGGCTGCGTAATGCCGCCCGTGGTTCTCGCCCCCACCCCTCGCGGAACCGGCACGGGTGGGTCTTGGTCGCCTCCACCCGCCAGTGCCATGTCGAACGACTCAGAGCTGCTTCAGCGTCTTCTGGTCGCACTGCGACGGGATCTGCTTGACGGTTCACCGGAGCGCCCGACCGTCGCTGCGGTCCGGAACACCGCAGGGTTCGTGCTGTCCGGTCGTGCCTTCCTTGCCGAGGACGGAGAGGAAGCCGAGACCCTGTGTCTGACCCTCTGTCGCTACGTGAAGTACCTGATTCCCCATGTCCAGTCGCCCTACGTTGTGGGCTGGGCGTGCGCGTTCGAGCTCGTCCGCAGCGCGCAGGACTTGCTCAAGGAGTGCGAGCAAGCCGGGGCGAGCTTCCGCATGGCCGTGCGGCTCGCAGGTGCGTGCCACACCCTGCTGGAACCGGTGAGCGAGCTGGTGGGGGATCGGCTCTGATGACCGTTGTCGCCGAAGTACCGCCTCGGCGGGCAGCACCCGACCGGGCTGCAAGCGCGGTGGCCGCGCACCGGCAGGACCGGGTGGCCCTCACGTTCGCCGGCACCCAGACGTGGGATTGGTACGAGCTGCCCTTCGCTCTGGGCGCTGGCTTCGAAGATCTCGAAGTCGTACTCGGCGAGCGGGCAGCCCCCGGGCCCTGGGACCTTGGGCCGTTGGCCCATCGGCTCACGGGACTGCTGAGTCGTCTCGGTGACATCGCGGTCCGCCAGGGCTACGTAGCAGCAGCGCCCGTGACCCGGAGTCGGCGCCTCTGTACGAGTACGGAGGAACTGCCCGACTGCTTCATCCAGGCACGGGCTCGGGTGCGCCTACTGGCCCTGGCCACCTCTGACCTCCTGGATCTGCTCCTGGAGGACTCGTCGTGAACGTGCTCGCGGCGCCCTCCCCCTGATCTCCGTGCCCGCCTGTGGGATGCCGTCCCACACTCCCGCGGGTGGGCACGGGTCCACAACACCCACTAACGGAAAGGGAAAATCGATGACTGCAACTGTTCCGGAAACGATGGTTGACCAGAGCGGCCTGATCGATCTGATCAAGGAGGTTAATCATGTGATTTCACGGCACGAGGCGGGCAGCTCTTTCCGGCTGCTGTTCGCTCCCGTAGAGCTGAGGGTCGCCGACGACGAGATCTTCGTCCAGACCGTCAGTCCGGAAGGCGTCGTGGAACTGCGTCCACGCAAAATCGCTGAGCTTGGACCTGACGACATTATCCATGCCACTCAGTCGGTCGATCCTGGGGATGCGGCGTTTTACGCCGCTAGGGGGCCGCATGACCGATCGTGCATAATGGTCGATGGGCGCCACTACTACGTAGTGTAGGGCATCTGTGAAATTTTGCAGTCCTGAGCAAATCGGTTTTCAATTCCTCGCGCGGCTGTCGGCGATAGTCTTACCGCACTACAGGTCCTCGGGCGTCCAGGCTGTGCAGGTCCCTCGGGCACTCGACGCCTCGTGGCTGACGGACCTCCCACTTCCCCTTGGGGATGGGCGATCACATGGGCAGACAGTGGCTCTCGTCGATGGCTCGGAATTTCACCGGGAGGTTTCCGAAAGGGCGATCAGGGACGCCTATGAGGAGCGGCCGCGGACGCGGGTCTACGAAAGCATAAGTGCGCGGAGTGACGGCTGGTTCAGTTTTGCCACCCTCCATTTCTCCAGGCTCGTTCGGTGTCAGGTCGTATGCACCATGTATGAATCGAATGCTGGGGATCAGAATCTCATCCCACATGTGGATCAGTGGTTCGGCGTGATCGTGCAAATGCGAGGCGCGAAACGGTGGAGAATCTGGCCGAACGAGAATAGTGCTCCACAGGAAAAAGTGATCGAGACTGGGGACGTGCTACTCCTTCCGCGAGGTGTAAAGCATGAAGTGCGCACACCGGACTATTCGGTTCACCTGGTTTTTGCCATCACCGACGAGCCCATATAAAGGGGCAAAAGTCCCCACCCGCAGGCAGAGGCGCTGCGTGGCATTCACCGACTGCTGCGCTCCCGCCCGCCGGTGTCAGAGACAGCCGTCAGGTGGGCCCGGCCGACATAGGGCCGAACTCACCTGACGGCGCACGTGGGGGCTCCACCCCGGGACAGGCGGCCCGCAGCCTCCCCTGAGCGGAGCACGGCATCTCGTGTTGGAGCCCCCACGTAGAGGACCGTCCGGCGGATCGGACTCGCGCCCGAACCGTCGGCGGGCGGTACAAGATCCCCGGCTCAGTGGCTGGGTGTACATACACCAGACCAGAAAAGAGAAAACCCGGTATGTCCCATAGTGGCGAATACTTTCAGACCCCGCCGCGACGTCGGATTGGCGTGCTGGCGCTGATACGGGAGCCGAGCGGCGGCGTGCTCGTGGTGAATAAGTCGTACAGGCAGGATCGGGCCCCGCTTTCCTGGGGGCTGGTGGGAGGGTCGGCGGAGGCGGGCGAGCTGCCGATGGTGGCGTGGCGGCGTGAGGTCGCCAGGGAAACCGGCCTGTACCTGAGCCCGGGGCGGTTGCTGGTCGTCGACTACGTCCCCGCGACAGAAACCGGCGCCGAGGGGTTCAACTACCTCTACGACGGCGGGGGCACCATCGCGCCGGACACCGAGATTGTCCTGCCGGACGAGCTGCTGGAATACGCGTTCATCGCCCCCGAGGCGCTGGACGTCCACCTGACGGCCCACAGCGCGCGGCGCACGCGCGCCGCGCTGGCGGCGCTGGCCGCCGGCACCACCGCGGACCTCGTGCTCGGGCATCCGGCCCATGAATACAGGCCCTAGGCCAGACCACGGTCACCTCTTCCCCCGTAAGGGGTGACCCTCCCCGGGCCTCCGGTCGGAACAGCCGCTGGCAGAGCGGCGTTCTGCCCCGGGCCGGAGGGCGGCACCTGCCGTCGGTACGACGGCGTGGCAGGTGCCCCGGCCGCCGCCGCGAGTCCTCGCGCGGCGGCCGGACCCGACTTTCTCCGCACCGGACCTCTCAGAAAGAAGTCTCATGAAACACACGATGGAGACGGATCGTGCGTCGATGCTCGATCGGCTGGCGGATCCCACCCTCCTGGACGCCGCGGTCGTCGTGCCCGTGGGTGAGACGGACGGCGTTGTCCGGTGCCGGCTCGCAGTACCAGTGGGGGGCGGTCGTCTCGCCGGATACCTCACCGTCGAGGACTATGCCGAGGCGCTGACTGTGCTCACGATGCTGGACGGCCGATCCGGTTTTCCCCACGTACGAGTGAGAGAAACCGTGGCTCCTCGCGACTCGCGCCGGACGATCATCTGGGGCGAGGACCCGCCCGAGTCCGATGCCCTGGCCCGGTGGCGGTTCTACGGCTACTCCGACAAGGCAGTCGCCCGAGTACGGGAGGGCGAGCAGACGAGTGGTCACCCGCCCGCGGGCCTCGACACGAACTGATCGGCCGGTGAGCGTGTTGTGTGATTCCCACGAGAGCGAGCCAGGCGACCCGCCCCGCAGCGGGATGGGAATGGCAGCTCGCGCTTAGCGGGGGAGAACACAGAAAGCTGACCGCGCCCCGGCCGCGCTCTGTGGGGAGCAAGCGGCTGGCCCCGGGACTCCTGCCCGCGGGATGGAACGCCTACAGAGCTGGGGCTCATGGGTGGTCTACAGGAGGCGCCCGCCATGGGAAACGGCTGAGTCCTGTGGCGGGCCGTCCGGCCGTTGCCACCCGTGTGGTGGCGGCCGGGTCCCTTTTGCCCTACTGATCATATCGACCGACGGAAGAGACTATGCACGCCACCGGACGACCGCAGTTCACGATGCGGCCCGCCACCCTCGACGACAACCCCCAGTTGGGACGCCTCATTCAAACGCGGGAGATGTGGATGCGCGCGAGCGGGTTCTCGGGGCATCGCGAGCTGATCCATGTGCTCTCGTCCGTCTCGTCTTCGGCCGGCGCGGAGGTCATGGTCCTGGAGGAGCCGGGGGACGAGCCGGGGCAGGAAGCGGTGCTGCTGGGATGTACGGCGCTGACGCACGCAGTCACCGCGAAAGGATGGGAACCGGCCGAGCGCAGGGTGCGCGCCATGGCCATGCAGCGGACCTACAGC
Source organism: Streptomyces scopuliridis (assembly GCF_042790125.1). Classification (GTDB taxonomy): domain Bacteria; phylum Actinomycetota; class Actinomycetes; order Streptomycetales; family Streptomycetaceae; genus Streptomyces; species Streptomyces scopuliridis_A. The sequence continues at coordinate 188,860 of NZ_JBHTZS010000006.1, read as the reverse complement.
CATCCCGCACCCCGATACCGCCAGGATCGTCTGGGGCAGTTGATGACGTGGTGGGTGGCCGACTACGTGGCGCGCCGGTACGCGGATGTCGAATGGATTCGCAGCACCGTGCGCAGCCCCGCTCTGCTGAAGCTGGCCCGCGACCGGGACGGTTGGCGGGAAGTGCGGGAAGTGCGGGACGCGGCCCATGCACGGGTCCATCTCATCCAGCGGGAGCCGAAGCAGATGGACGGGCTGAGGGCGTTGATCGCCAGTCCGCCGGGTCTGGTCGTGGACAGCGCGGTAGCCAGGGGTGGAGGAAAGGTTGGTCTTCGGATAGTCCCGAACCCGACGTGAACCCGCAGCAGGGGATTCCCGGGCCCCTCTCGCGATTGGTTGTCCCTGGACGAGTGGTTTGAGCGGAAGGACGTCGACATGGCCCAGGAAGTGCGTTCACAGCTCGTCAGCCGTGTCAGCGGACTGGCCTGGATCTCCAATTCACGTGGCCGGGTTCTCACCGTGCTGGGGGAGCAGGGCCCGCGGCTTCCCGGCGGACCGGTCCGGGACCGTCAGTCGGACGTGGCGGCCGTGCTTGGTCACGTCTCGCAAGACACGGGCCTGTCCGTTACTCCGGTCCGTCTGCTCGGAATCAACTGGGAGGAACTGCCGGGGGCGGAGGTGAGCCAGAGCTTTGTGTACCTCTGCCGCGCCGTCAGTCCGTGCGCCCTGGTCTGCCCGCCGGACACGGCCACGCGGCAGTCCCACCCGTGGGCGATCGGGTGGCTCACGCTGGGCGAGGCACGCCAGGACATGCCCCCGGCCTCCCTCCGGGTGTTCGAGGCGATGTGGAGGGCGTGGCGGGACAACACGACCACGGTCCTTCAACATGGCCGTCCCGCGCTCGGCGCGCCCGAGTATCAGGCATCGTCCTGGCCGTCCTGAAGGCGGTGGAGTTCGCCGAAGAGGGAGCCGGGGCGTTCGAGCAGGTCGCGGTAGGTACCGGACTCCGCGATACGGCCTTGGTGCATGACGATGATGCGGTCGGCGACGCGGGCGTTGGCGAGCCGGTGCGTGATGAATAGCGCCGTGGCGCCTTCCGTGAGTGTCTTGAGGCGGCTGAAGATGCGGTGTTCGGCGCGTGCGTCGAGGGCGGCGGTGGGTTCGTCCAGGATGTGTACGGGGGCGTCGCGGTGGAAGGCGCGGGCGATCGCGATGCGCTGCCACTGTCCTCCGGAGAGGTCATGGCCTCCCCACCACGAGCGGGCGAGAGAGGTGTCCAGGCCGGCGGGGAGCTTGTTGATTGCTGTCATGGCTCCGGCGGCTTCGGCCGCTGCGCGGACGGCGGTGTCGCTGTTGTTCGGTGAGCCGAGGGTGATGTTCTCGCGGCAGGTGAGTGGCCATCGGGTGTAGTCCTGCGGGACCATGGCGAGTCGTGCCCACACGGTGGCGGGGTCGGCGTTGGCCAGGTCGACGCGGTCCCAGGCGACGGTGCCGGAGTCGGGGAGGTAGAGGCCGGTGAGGAGATGGGCGAGGGTGGTCTTGCCGGATCCGTTCTCTCCTACCAGGGCGATGACTTCACCGCGTTTGATCTCCAGGTCGACACCGTCCACGGCCGGTGTGGTGGTGCCCGGGTAGGTGAAGGTCAGGCCTCGGGCGGAGATGACGTCAGGTCCGCTGTCCGGGATGGCCACGGTGCCTCGGTGGGTGCGGTGGGCGCGTGCCTCGGTGAGGAATATGGTCCAGTCCTCCAGGTAGAGGCTCGTGCGGAAGAGCCGGGCTCCGGCCTGGGTCATACCGGCTAGAGCCCCGTTGGAGGTGCGCAGCGCGAACAGGGCCGTGCCGGCTGCGGCGAGATCGATCCGGCCCGCGGCGACGAGTCCGGCCAGCGCCGCCCACGCGGCGGTCATCGCCAGGGCCGATACGGCGTCTCCGGTGAGCTGGGTACGCAGCGCGCGCAGTGCGGAGGTCAGGCCCTCCTTTTCCAGCCGGTCGGAGACCTGTCCGTAGCGGTGGGTGAGGAAGCCGCCCATTCCGCAGGCCCGGATCTCCGCGGCGGTATTGCGGTCGGTGCAGTAGCCGCGCAGCAGTGTCCGCAGCCGGCTGTCGGCGAGGGTGGCGTGCGCGGTGGCGTGCTGGATCCGCGCGGCTTTCACTGCGGCCCAGCCTCGGGGGAGGGCGGCGAGGAACAGCAGGCCCAGGAGCAGCGGGTGGAGGGCGCTGAGCACGGCGATGGCCGCGGTCATCTGTGCGAGGCAGGAGATGAGGGCCTGCGCGTCGGTGACGAGGTCGCGGGTCAGTTCCGCGCCTTTGCCGGCGGCTTCGAGGTTGTCTTCGAATCCGGGGTGTTCGTAGGCGGACAGTTCGACCGCCGCGGCGGCGCGCAGGACTTCGAGGTCGGCTTCGCGGGCGCAGCGTGGCCCGAGCCGCGCGGCAGCCGCGCGGGATCCGGCCTCCGTGAGCGCGGCGCCGATGAGGCAGACGACGACTACCACCGTCGCGGGCACTGCTCCGGCGAGCAGGGGGCGGACGTTGTGGCCGCCGGTGTAGGCGGCGAGGATGTTCAGGAGGGCGCCGATCACGCGGGTGGTCATCGCCAGGGCGACGGCTGCGAGAACGGCTGTCAGGGTCTGTGCGGTCAGCATGCCTACCAGGGCGCGGCGGTCGGCCCGCCAGCCGAGCCGTACGGTGGCCCGCAGTGTCGCGGGCAGTCGGCGGGCCATCGCGAGCGTGCTCACGGTGGTGCTCGCGGTGTCGTGCTGGCCTATCTTGAGGCGCATCTCCGGGGCGGCGCCGGGAGCGGGAGCGTGTGCTGTCACCCGGTCTGGTGTACGGGCCTGGTGGGGCGGCGCGCATCGGATTACCCGCCGCCCTCACACAAAAGGCCAGGCAGAACGACCGGAGCGTCAACGTGGCGCCTTATCGGTTCACTCGTACGGGTGGTGGTGTCGTGATGACGGGGACCCAGGGGCGTACGGGGTTGTTCTGGTCCGGGCCGTCCAGCCCGAGCGCGCCGCCGCCCTCAACGCTCACCCAGGCGTGCGCCTCGTTGGGCAGGGGCCGGGCACCGAGGACCCAGTGGACCCGGCGCCCGCACAGCGCGGCGGCGAGGACGGTCGCCAGGGAGACTTCCATGCAGGCGATCCGGCCCGGCCACCATGCGGGACGCACCTCGACCACCGCCCGGTACAGCAACTCGGCGTGAGCGCCGCGTGCTGCCGGAAGGCGCCGGAGCGGGGTCAGGGCGCGCAGAAGATGACGCAGCGGCAGCCGGAGCGCGGCCAGCGAGGCGGCCAGCCCCACCACGGCCACGGCCCGGATATACAGAGGAGGCCGGGCGTTTCCCGGTGGGATGGGGCGTGTCCAGCCGGCTCCGGGCCGGGGAACGGTACCGCCGGACCGTCCGGCGCGCTTCACGGCGCGGTGGTGGGTGGCGAGCATCCCCTCACCGGTCAGCCGGTCCACGGTCTGCGACACGGCGTTCTCGACCTGTTCGCGCTGGTAACCGCGTACACACAGTTCGTCGACGAGCTGCGCAAGTTGTCCGTTCAGGGCCGCCTCCCAGATCCGGCGGGTGTCCTGGTCAAGCCACGTCCAGCAGCCCGTCACTTCCACGAGGACCGCGGTGGTGTCGTGGCCGATGCTCCGGCGGTGCACGCCGTCCGGCACGCTCAGCACCGTGCACCTCCGGTGATTTCGGCGTGGTGATCGGACAGCCACCAGCTGGCCGCGAAGAACTGGTCCAAGGCCGCGAGCGGGGCCCTGGCGTCCCCGGAGGCAGCCGTGTTCAGCGCCCCCGTCACCTCGCCGGGATCGATCAGCCCCGACTCGGTGAGCGGACTGGACAGGATCATCTGCGCCAGCATGTGGCGGTTGGTCCGCATCCCGGCGATCAGCAGTGGCGTGAAGTTGCCCTTCGAACGTCGGCCGGTCAGCCACAGCGGTAGGTCCGGCCGGGCAGCAGCCAGCAGCGGTTTGTACATGCCGGTCTTGCGCCGCTCATGGGCCGGAATCGACAGGCATGCCCGGACGACTGTGCTGTCCAGGAACGGATGAACCGGCCGCACCCTCAGCGCCGTGTACAGCGGCATCTCGTCCCGGGCTGTCTGCCCGTTGAACCGCAGCGCCGCCCAGTCCTCCCACTCTCCGGCATCAACCGCTGGATGCGCGTCGGCGGATTCGGCGAGGAGCCTGGCCACTGTCGCACGGCCACGGGGCGTCAGCCACGAGACAGCCGGGCCTATCCGGCACCAGCCCCACACCTGCGGCGCCACCGCGGCCCGCCCCGCCCGTACGGACGTGGCCGCGCAGTCGAGCGCGACACCGCGCCAGCCCGGCCGGGCAGCTTCCCTCACCGCCCGCCAGACCGGGCCCGGCGCGCAGTTCCTGCGCCTCGCCCACGCGGTCACCTGCTCCTTGGCACGCCTGTGCTCCCCGCGCTGCACCAGCGCCACGAACGCTGCGCTGGAGGACTCCAGCACCACATCGCCACCGTGCCCGGTCAGATGCACCGACGAGAAGCCCGCCGCCGGCGCCAGGTAGTCGGCGTCCAGGCCCGCCGTCGCGGCCGACAGCACCGGCCCGTACGTCGCCGCCTGCGGACGCGCCGAGAAATGCCACGTCTGCGGCCCGCCCTCGGAGACGATGTGCTCGGCGCCGGCCAGCTCCGCGACCCGCGCGGCGAACAGCAGGTCCTCCTGGTCAGAGAGCGGACCGCCGTAGGTCACCGCCCGTACCGGCCGCCGCTCGGCGGCCGTCAGGACGACCGTGGAGGAATCGAGACCGCCCGACAGATCCGCGCTCACCTGCTCATCCGCCGCCGCGTAGCCCTCGATCGCCTCCCACAGTGCCGCGCCCACCGGCTCCGCGCCTTCTCGGAATGTCCGCTCGCCGCCCAGGCCACGCACGTCGACCAGCTCGTACGCGCCCGCGGTCACCAGCAGCCCGTAGCCGCCCGGCACCACACGCACCCGCTCGAACAGCGACCGCTCCGGCCAGTGGTCATCCCCGGCAACGATCTGCGCGGCCAGCAGCCCCAGATCCGGGCCCGTCCCCAGAGCGCCCGCCAGTGTCTGAGCCCTTGATGCCCACGCCAGACCGCGGCTGGTCTGCGCGACGAACAGGCCACGTACTCCGGCCAGATCACCGGCCACGAACGTACGGTCCGCGCTTTGTGCGACCACCCAGTACGAGCCGGGCCAGCGCGTCAGATCCGTCCACCGCCCGGCCCTCACCGCCTCCAGACCAGCCCTCAGCTCTCCCTGCGAGACCCGGCAGTCCCCGGCCACCGCCAGAAACACCCCGGCATCGGCCACCACCCGCACCGGCGTACCGGCGCCGTGCCACACGGCCTGGCTGGCTTCCACCGCGACCGCACCCGGCACCGGCACCAGGCCCGCTCCACCCGCCACCCACACGTCTTCCACAGGTTTCCTCCGCCCTGATCGATATCCACAAGGAAGGCGGCGCAGCCCACCGGAAGGTGCGCTGCGCCGCCGTTAGCTCACCCGCTGGAGGGTCAGCTGCCCTCGAAGTAGTTGCTCTTGTCGGAGTCGTTGGCGTTCTGCCGGCCGAGGGTGACGTCGGCGACGGGCGCCGTGGTCATGGCCGGGACGAACAGCAGACCGTCGTGCTCGATGGCGGTGACGGGAGAGGTAGTGGTCTCGTACATGTCTGCCTCCACAGCAGTCAGATGGGAACCGGGCCCGGAACGGGCCCGGCGCGGAACTTGGCGGTACGGCCCCAGCGGCTGCCGAGGCAGAGCCCGACCGGTTTCTAGTAGCCCTCGTACCAGTTGCTCTCGTCCTTGTTGGTCTGGGCTCGTTGGCCGAGGGTGACCTCAGCGACCACGGCACTGGTCATCACCGGTGCGAACACCGGCGCTGTCCGCTCAGGTGTGCTCGCGGTGGAACCGGGCATGCCAACCTCCTTGTTGGGATGGGGACTTGCCCCCGGTCGGGTTGCGCTCCGCCGGGGCATCACCAGATCACCAGAGTCCGGAGCTGACCGGAACTCGGTGAAGTACGGCGCTCCCCGGCGGCACGGTGGGTGCGAAACCGGCGCGTGCCTCGGCGGTTTACGGCGAAAAACCCGGCCCCGTTCCCGCCCTGCCCGAACGCTTCTACGCTGGGGTATTCGGCGGCGTATGGAGGCGTCCATGGGAAGGCCCCCGATCGACCGGCGGCCCAATGAAATGCTGGCGCACTGGCTCACCCGAGCGGACATGTCGAACGTGGAGTTCGCCCGTAAGGTCACCGCACGCGCCGTCGCGAGCGGGGAGAGGAACATCAACCCGGACGAGAGCCGCGTCAGGCGATGGCTCGCCGGCGAGACACCCCGGGCCCCGGTGCCCGCCCTGATCACCGACATCATCAGCGAGCGCCTGGGCCTCCCCCTGACGTGCGCCGACCTCGGGTTACCCGGCCCCCGGCGTCCCGCGTCCGTGGACAGCCCGGATCTGCCCTGGCAATCAGGGAGCACCATCGACGCCATCGCGCATCTCACCCGGAGTGAAATCATGCTGCCGCACACCCGACACAGCGCGGAAGCCGCGCACGTCCACCGCGCCGAACGCCTCCTCAGCCCGCTTCAGCAATGGGTCACGTCAAAACCGTCACCGCTGGCCGAGCGCCCGACCGACCACGCCCTATCCGGCCGGGTGGGCATGAGGCAGGTCGAGGATATCCGGGCCATCACTGCGATGTTCCGCGATGCGGACAACCGCCACGGCGGCGCCCTCTCCCGGACCGCCGTCATCGCCCAGATGTCCGACGCGAACGCCATGCTCGACTCCTGCTCCTACACCGAAGTTACTGGCCGCGCCCTGTTCTCCGCCGTCGCCGACCTCGGCAGCGTGGCCGGCTGGATGAGCTTCGACGCGGGCATGCACAAGAGCGCCCAGCGACTGTTCATTACGGCACTCCACGCGGCGGCCGAAGGCGGAGACCGGGCAGTGGGTGCGCACATCCTCCAGTGCATGGCCCGTCAGATGTCCCACCTCGACCACTACGAAGACGCCCTCGACCTGGTCGCCCTCGCCCAGTACGGAGCACGCCGCCAGATCTCACCGGCGACCAGCTCCATGCTGGCCAGCCTCGAAGCACGGTTCCACGCCATCCTCGGAAACCTGGATGAGAGCGAGCGCGCAGCCGGACAAGCCGAGGAAATCTTCGACCGTATCAACCCGGCCGAAGAACCAGTCCACATGGCCTTCTTCGACGCCGCCGAACTGTCCGCCACCGTCGGAGTCGCCCACCAGATCGCCGCCAATAAGAGCCAGGGCACACACCGCACCCGCCGGGCCGAAAAATCCCTGAGCCTGATGGGCCACGCCCTCAGCCTGCGGCCCGAGCACCGCGTACGCTCCAAAGCCTTCGATCACCTGGGCCTCGCCCGCACTCATCTGGCGATAGGAGAGGTCGACGGAGCTCAGGAGGAGACCGACACTGCGCTGGAGCTGTTCGGCGCGATTAGCTCAAAACGCGTCGCCGACCGCCTCATCGAACTCCACGACGAAGCCGAACCATTCGTCAGCAACTCAGCGATCGCCGATATGCGCAGCCGAATCGAGCACGCGGTGTCCGGCTCAGCTGCGTAGTCGGGGACTTGGGAGAGAACGACTACAGGGTTGCAACGCACGGCGCCGTAACTACCTGTACTTCACGTCTTGTCCGGAACCCTGTGTGGCTACATCGTTGACCGTTATGTCGGCCCACGACGGTCTGGCGCTCATGTCCGACAGCCGACCTAGCGTGGTGCGAATGGATCACCACGACAAGACCGGACGTAGCGTCCGGATTACCGCTCACGGCCCGAATACTGCGGTTGAGATCGACGGGGACAAGCTGGACTTCGACGCTATCGGCGCGTACTCCGTTAGCCAGCTCCCAGGCGAGGCCGCGCACGTCGTCTTGCACCTGGCGAACCGAGAGGATACCCGCTTTGACGGCTACGCCCGCGTCTCTGTCGCCGACGTCCCGGACCCGGGCCCGGCGGCCGCCGTTTTTCTGGGCGCCATTGACGCGGAGGAACTGGAGCATGCGGCGCTGGCCCGGCCCGATCTCGGTACAGGCAAGCACTCGTTGACGCAGGCTATGCTCACCCAGCTCGGCGAGTGGGCCCGTGGCGTTTGACGTGGAGGGGGCGCGACGTGTCGTCGGCCGCGTCCTGGATGACAAGTTGGAGGTATGGCGCGACAGCGGTGGCCGAGTTGACGACTACCTGGATGAGGCGACCGGGAGGCTGGTGTCGCCAGCACCCGATGAGGTCTTGGTCTGGGACGGGCTCGGTGCGGTGTTGCCGCTGGGCCGTCCGGCGATCACCAAGCCGCTGAGCGGCGCGGTGGCGCAGGCGCCTTCGACTACCGACTACCAGGTTGTACTGCCGGTTCAAGCCCCGGAACTGCGGCCCGACGATGTGATCCGTGTTGCCGGATCGGTACGGCCCGGTGGGCCGCGTGACCCGCAGCTGGTCGGCCGCCGCTTTCGAGTGTCCGACAAGAACGTCGGCACCTACAGCGTGGTGCGCATCATCCGGGTACAGGTGATCGACTGATGGCGGTAGTGAACCCACATCCCAACGCCCATCCTGACGCGACAGCGTTCCGCGACCCGATCGCGCTCGCCGCCGCTCTGGCCCGGATGGGGCCAGCTGCCCGGGCCCGTACACGCACCATCACCCGACACCACACGATGCTGCTGCGTGTCCGTATTCAGCGCAACGCGTCCGGCAGACCGGGGCCAAGGGTGATCACAGGCCAGTACCGGGCCTCCTGGGATGTACGCGTGCATAGCAGCGGAGGGCAGGTGACGGCGGAGGTGTTCTCCGACGCGCCACAGTCGCGCAGATTGGAGTACGGGTTTGTCGGCGCCGATTCGATCGGTCGGCACTACCGGCAGCCGCCGTTCCCGCATGTCGAGCCCGCTTTCCGGCAAACGCAGCCCGGATTCATCCAGGCCCTGGCGGACGGGGTGCTGCGGTGACCGCCCGACTGCCGGTGACCCGCGCGCTCGCCGCCCTCGTGGAGAAGGCCACCGGCCGCCCGTGCGGGACCGGCGAACTCCCGCGCGTTGAGGGGAAGTCCGGGTGGGAGCCAGCGTCCGCCCCGTACGCGATCCTCGACTCGCTGCCGGCGGAATTCGGCGGACCGCCCCTGTGGGACTGGCACGCGGACGCGGCCTGGTCCTACCAAGTCACTTCGGTCGGTGAACGGGGCGATCAGGTCGAGTGGCTGGCCGACCGCGTACGCGCTGGCGTCGTCGGCCGGGCCGATGGAGGCTGGGTCCACGACCTGAGTGTTCCCGAAGTCCGCGTCATCGACCGGGAGTTGACCTACGACGCCGGAGGGGAACCCTCGGTGTCGGCGGCAGGCGTTATCGTGTCCTACGTACAGCGGTTCACGATCACAGTGACACCGGCTGCGTAAGCTCTTCCTCACCGCGGAGGTCCGCGCGGACGCTGGGCCCCAGGCCAGGCGAACCCCTTTGAAATTCAAGGGGCAGGGCCTCGGTGAGGGACGCTGCCCCAGAAGTGGGAGCGGACCTGTGTCCACGAAAAAGCCTGCCACCCAGAACCGATTCCTGCGGCGCGGCATCTCGAAGATCTACTGGCTCAACACGGTCAACGACCCGCGGTGGCCGTCCCGCAAGGAGATCTCCGCGCCCAACCGGTTCGATCTGACCAACGCCGTCTCGGACATCGAGGGCTGGGCGCTGGCGAACGAGCCGATCGAGACGCCCGACATGGGTTCCACCTTCAACTCGTCCATCCCGGGCAACGACAAGGCGGACAGCTCCAGCCTGACCTTCTACGAGGACCGATTCTCCGACGATGTCGAGCTGCGCCTGCCCAAGGGGGCGAAGGGCTACGTCGTTCTGCTGCGTAAGGGCGACATTCCTGGCTCCCGCTCGGTCGACGTCTTCCCAGTACAGGTCGCCACCCGCGCTGCGACGTACTCGACGGGCAATGAGGCGGCCAAGTTCAAGGTCGACTTTACGATCGTCGACGAGCCGTCGCTGGACGCCGTGGTACCTGAGGAGTTCCATACGCTTCCGGTACCGCCCGAGGACGGCGACGACGACCACCACGACCACGACGGTGACCACGTCGACGTGACCGTGGTCAGCACGACCAAGACCAAGACCGAGGCGACGGTCCGCGAGCACGATGCTGAAGAGGGCTGATCGTGTCAACGCGCCCCGCACAGGCCAAGCGTCCGTCCCCCTCTGCCAGCCCGGTGGAGGGGGCGTGGTCGGCCAAGATGGATCGCCTTCGCCGCCGGGCCCGGCCGCAGAACCGGCTCCGCGTCTGCGACGACGACGAGCTGCGCCAGCGGTACGAAGAGGCCGAGCAGGCCGCCCGACGTGCTCGGTTCGTTGCTGAGGCCAACCACGGTGACGAGTTTGCCGAGCAGAAGGCCGCAGACGCCGACTCGGCGCGCGACCAGGCTCTCCAGGCGCTGGATGCCGCGTCGGAGTTCCTGACCTTCCGCGCACTGCCGCGCCCGGTGCTGGAGGAGCTGATCTCCGAGCACCCGCCCACGGAACAGCAGGCCGAGGAGGGGGCGATCTTCAACGCTGATACCTTCCCCGCCGATCTGGTCTCGGTGGCCTCCGTGGACGGCATGAGCCGTGTGGAGGCCGAGGAGCTACTGAACGGCTGGTCGGCGCCGGACGCGAACGCGTTGTGGGACGCGGCCTGGCAGATCCAGCAGGAGAGCCGGGTCGAGCTGGGAAAAGGCTGAGCCGTGACGCCGGCCTGCGAGCCGAACTGGAGCTGTGCGAGCGGTTCCAGATCCCGCACTCCCAGTTCCTCGGCGGCGACGGCCGCTGGTCCGACCTCGACCGGGCGAAGGCGTTGGCCTGGGCGGACTGGCAGCGGTCGGTGTGCCCGGAGTGCCGTACGCGGCTGGAGGAGTGGGACCGCACCCGCGGTGGTGACCCCCACGCCTACGTCACCGACACCCTGCGCTGCCCCGGCTGCGAGCTGATCGAGCAGGAGCGCGATCACGTCCCGCAGGACCGGTCCGGCTACGGCGTGAAGATCCAGCTCCTCCCGCGCGATCGGTACGAGCCGCGCCCCTGATCCACCCCGTACGTAAGTAAGGAGGCCGCCAGCAGTGGCCGGGTTCACCCTCACGGTCGCGATGCGCGCCGAGGTCCGCGACCTGATCGCGGGAACCCGTGCTGCTTCCGCACAGATGCGGACCCTGGGGGACCGGACCGATGCCGCGAACCGGTCTCTGGCCCGACTGGACGCCAACGGGGCCCACCTCGCTTTGCAGTTCGCCGCGCTGGGTCGTTCCGCCCGCAGTGCCGTCGGTGAGCTGAACCGGATCACCGCCCGCGCCGGGGCCGCCCGTGCGGCGCTGCGCTCGGCCGGGGACGACGGCGCGCGGTCGATGTCCCGGCTCCAGCGGGCGACCGCCGGGGCCGGGAGGAGCGGCGTGTCCGCGACGAACGTGCTCGCCGGTGGCGCCCTCATCCTCGGCACCGGCGAGGTGATCGAGGAGGGCAACCGTTACCAGCGGCAGATGAACCTCTTCCGCGCGGTGACCGACGCGACCGCCGGACAGATGCAGCGGGCCGCCGATGTCGCCCGCGAACTCGGCAACGACCTGACGCTGCCCACCTCGACGTCGGCGGACGCTGCCGAGGGCATGGTCGAGCTGTCAAAGGCGGGCTTTCTCGCGGACCAGTCGATCGACTCTGTACGCGCCTCGCTCCAGCTCGCGGCGGCTGCCGACGTCAACGCCGCCACGTCGGCGAAGTACCTCGGCGACATCATGGATCAGTTCGGCCTTGGTGCTGATCAGGCGTCCCGCGCGGCCGACACCCTTGCGGCCACGGCCAACAACGCGTCGGGCTCGATCACCGACATCTACTATTCGATGCGGTATGCCGGCCCGGTGGCGAACGCCCTCGGCATCACCCTCCAGGACACCGCCGCCGCAGTCGGCATGCTCGGCAAGAGCGGCATCCTCGGGCAGACGGCAGGCACGAGCCTGCGTGGGATCTTCGCGAACCTCGCCGCACCGACGCCGATCATGAAGAACGCCCTGCGTGATCTCGGGATCGAAGCCTGGGACGCCGAGGGGCGCTTCAAGGGCCTGCGCACGGTGATTGACGGTCTGTCCGAGGCCGAACACAGTATGAACCAGCAGGACTTCGTGGCCGGTGCCACCCGGGCCTTCGGCAAGCCTGCGCTCAGTGGCGCGGTGGCCCTGGCGCATCAGGGAACTGAGAGCTTCGACGCTCTGTCAATGGCAGTCGAGCAGACCGGCTCCGCCGCGTCCATTACCGCCTCGCGCGGTGAGGGCCTGGCCGGTGCGATGACGCAACTGCGCACGCAGGCGCGGCAGACCGGCATCGCCCTGTACGAGGGCATGGCCCCTGGCCTGGAATGGGTGACCCGCCTGCTCACCCGTGGGATGTCCGGAGCGACGCCGTACCTGACCACGGCGCTGGAGTACGGGCGGAACATCGCCACGCTGTACGGTCCGGAGCTGAAGGAGCAGACGGCGGACGGGTTCAGCGGCCTCATCGAGGAGGCCCGGCAACTCGTCGGTCCACTCAAGGACGTCGGTGAGCACTCCCTCGCGACCGGTCTCAACTTGTTGATCAACGCGGGCCGCACGCTCGGAGACGTCCTGTCGAACGCCGCCGACGGCGCGGAGCCGATCCTGGAGGCCATCTCCGGGCTCGGGGAGGAAGGCGGCGCGGCGGCCGGGACGCTCGACATTATCGCCACCGTCGGCAACCTTGCTATGGACGCGGTCTCGGGCTTGTCCCTGGTACTCGTCCCGATCGGTCACGCCGTCGGCGGCCTGGTCAGCGCGTTCGGCGCGCTGCCCGGACCGATCCAGTCGGCCGCCCTGGCGATGTTGCTGTTCCGCCGCGCCCAGCCGGCGCTGACGAACATGGCGACCACCATGACCGGGCCCGTCCGCTCGGGCGTTATCTCGTTCAACCAGCAGATGCGCGTGCAGCAGTCCTTGGCCGCCGCGTCCGGCGTCGCCCTGTCCCGGTACGGCGCGGCGTGGGCCGTGGTCCAGGCCCGAGTCGGGTTCCTCGGCAACATGACCAGCGCGTTCCGCAGCGCGAACGGCGCCGGAGTCACGTTCACCGGCACACTCAACGGCATCGGGAGGGCTGCCGGATCGGGACTGCGCTCGGCGCTCGGCGGTGTGACCAACGCGCTCGGCGGGCCGTTCGGCGTCGTCATGGCTGGCGTGTCGGTGGGCCTGGGGCTCCTTGCTGCACGCCAGCAGAAGGCGGCCCAGGCCGCGGCCGAGCACCAGCAGCGCGTTTCCACGCTCACGTCCGCGCTGCGCGAGTCCGGTGGGCAGATCGACAGCAACGTCCGCAACGCGGCGGCCCAGTCCCTGCTGGACGCGAAGACGGAGCAGGGCCAGCTCACCAAGGTCATGGAGCAGGCCGGAGTACCGCTCGCCTCTCTCACCGACGCTTACCTCGGGCAGGGCACGTCGCTGGACGCGCTGCAGAAGCAGCTCCAGACCACGGCCGACAAGCACAAGGCGTGGAAGGACGTCGCCGGGGGCAAATCCACCGTCCAGGACTACTCCGAGGTCGGCCAGCAGTACAAGGACGCCGCCGACGCGCTGGGGTCGGTCAAGGGCGAGATGGCCGGGGCGCTGAAGAACGCCAAGGACCTGGCCAAGGCCACCAACGGCGCCGGTGACGGCACCTCGGCGTATGACCGACTGAAGCAGGCCGTCGGCGGCCTGGCCGACCAGACTGCCGACGCCGATACCCGGACCCGGTCCTTGAAGTCCGCGCTTGACCTGCTGTCAGGAGGCCAGATCTCCCTCCAGGCGGCCGAGGCCAAGGTGAACTCAGCCGTCCTCGACCTGCAAGACGGCAGCAAGGACGTCGACCGCAGGCAGGGGTACGGCGGCAATCAGCTCGTCAACGAGGACAAGACCCTCAACACGACTACCCGGAACGGACAGGGCCTCTACACCCAGCTCACCGCGCTCTCCGACGCGGCGGCCGATGCCTCCGTGGCCACCTTCGACCTGGCCCAGCGCAACGGAGAGGACCTGCCGGCCGGGCTTGCGAAGGCTCGCGAGCAGATGAGCCGGGCCCGGACCGAGGCGATCCAGGCCGCCCGCGGCTACGGACTGACCAAGGCCCAGGCCGAGGGAGTCGCGGACAGCCTCGGCCTGCTGCCGTCGAAGGTTTCGCTGCTGCTCCAGACCAAGGGCATGGACTCCACCCTGGCGAACCTCATCGCCGTCCAGGCCGAGTTCCAGCGGCTGCCGAACGCGAAGACGATCAAGGTTGATTCCCTGTCCGACGGGGCGCAGGAGAAGCTCCGGAGCCTGGGATTCACCGTCAAGACGGTGCCTGGCACCAGGCAGATCAAGATCACCGCGCCGACCGCAGGGGCGAAGAAGAACCTCGACACCTTGATCGACACGCTCGGCCGGACCCCGAACAGCAAGAACGTGGAGGTGTCCGCGCCGACCGCCGCGGCGATCAAGAGCTTGGAGGCCGTGCAAAGCAAGATCCGCGCCACTCCGGGAGCGAAGTCGGTCATCGTGCGTGTACCCACGGCGCAGGCTCGCAAGGAACTGGAGGCGCTGGGCTTCCGGATCGAGAAGGTGCCCGGCTCGAAGAATGTCAAGGTCACCGTGCCGACCGGCGGCCCGCGCAAGGCCGCCGACTCCATCCAGCAACGCATCAACGCTCTGCACGGGAAGTCCGTGACCGTCACCACCCGGCACGTCACAATCTTCGATCAGCTTCAGCAGTCCAACCGCGATACGGCGGACGCGGTGAGGCGGCAGGCGGAGAACCTGCGCAAGCAGGCGAACGGGCACGCCGACGGCGCGGTCGTCGACTACTACGCGGACGGTGGCGTCACCGACGGACCGAGCCGCGAGCGGCACGTCGCGCAGATCGCACCGGCCGGGAGCTACCGCATATGGGCGGAGCGGGAGACAGGTGGCGAGGCTTATGTGCCCATGGGGGCTGCCAAGCGCGAGCGCAGCAAGGCGATCGTGGAGGACGTCGTCGCCCGGTTCGGCGGCCAGGTCGAGTGGTACGCCGACGGCGGCGTCCGGGGAGCCCGAGGTCGCGACTACAGCCCGATGCTCGCCAGCTCCTTCAAGCAGGCTCGCAGCGTCGCGGCGATCGCGGGCGTCGTCCGTTCCTTCGACCTGCGCACAGGCAGCGACCGCGCTCGCACCCGGGTGGTCGACGCCCGCACCGGCGGCCGCGTCCAGGTCGTCGTCGTGCGCGAGCAGCAGCCGCTGATCGGCACCATGCCGGTCACCGTCAGCGATAGCTCGGCAACCCCCGAGCAGATCGGCAGCGAAATGATGCGCAACCTGCGCAACGCCCAACGCGGCGGGAGAGTTTGAGATGAGCACAGCGAAGAAGCAGAACCCGCCGCCGCTGGCCCCGTGGCAGTACGAGATCGGCGGCGTCGTCCTAGGCACCGGGAGCTACGTCCCAGTCGGCGACATCGAAGGACTCGGCGCACCGGCCACCCGGTCGCAGGACACCGACAACCCGAACGGCGAGGGCTCGTCACCGGGCCGGGACTTCTACGGCCCGCGCCCCCTGCGCTTCGAGGCGGGCATCAAGACACCCGGCGACCCGGTGAAGGGCGCCGACATCCTCGCTCGGCTCGAACGGGCCCTGGACGCCCCCGACGCGCGAACTGCTCCGGACGGCCGTCATGTTCTGCGCGGCCGGTGGCCCGGACACTCAACGCGCCGTATGTACGGGCGACTCCGCCGTGTGGAGACGACCAGCACGGCCACCGCGATACATGGGTGGATACCTCTCGACGTCGAGTTCGTGGGTCTGGACAACCCGCGCTGGTACGACGACGAGCTGTCGGAGCTGACACTCGGCCTTGACCAGGCTGCCCGCACCACCGACATGGACCGCACCGTGGATGAGGCGCTGGGCCGCCCCGCAACGTGCCGCCGAACTGCCGACCCGGAGCACCGTCCCGCCGACGACCGGCCCGGCTGGGTCACCAACTGGGGCGACGTGCCGACCTACCCGAGCCTGCGTGTGCACGGCCCCGTCGCAGGCCCACGGATCTGGAATACCGTCACCCGCCGCCTCCTCGAACTCGACCTATCGCTGCGCGGGGGCGAGTGGGTGGAGATCGAAACCCGGCCCCGCACCTGCTGGGCCCTGCGCAACGGCAGCGTCAACGTCGCCAACGACCTCAGCCCTGTATCCCGCCTCGACCTGTTCACCCTCCCGCCCGGCCGGTCCGAGATCGCCTGGAGCGCGGTCGACCCGTCCGGCACTGCGCGCCTTGAGGTGGCGTGGCGGTCGGCGTACACAACCCTGTGAACGGAGAACATTCGTGACGCTGCAACCCCCGATGATGGTGCGCGGGGCCGACCACTCAGCCCGCGCGATGCGCCTGATGATCCGCGACCTTGCCCGAGGCCGGCAGGGCGTCGCGGAGAGCGAGGACCTGAGGGTCCGGCCATTGGAGACGCCCGGTCCCGGTGTCCGCGTCGGCGACGGCTCTGCCCTCATCCACGGCGCCCGTTCGTGGCAAGGGGCCTACACCCAGAGCAACATCGGTGACGCCCGGGTCGACGTTGAGCCGACCGGCCCCGTAGCCCGCACCGACCTGATCGTTCTGCGGATCGAGGACCCTGAGTGGGAGGGCGAACGCGACCCCCGCCGTGAGGAGATCGGGTACTTCCATGTCGTCAAGGGCGTGCCCGGCGATGCCGCCGCCGTGCCCGAGGGCATGACCGGGATCGCTCTGGCCCGCATCACCCTGCCGCGCAACACCGCGGCGATCAGCGCCGAGATGATCACTGACCTGCGGCAGATCGCGAACCCGCGCACTGATCGCATCCTGCGCACCGTGCACCCGACGAAGACGGAGGAGGTGCCCGGCAAGTATGGCCAGTGGGCGGCCTGGCCCAAGGAGGCCGCCTGGGACCTCGACGTTCCGGCCTGGGCGACCACGGCCACCATCGTCATCAACTTGTCCGGCCTGCGCGCCGAGGCGGGCTCCGTGTACGCCGAACTGCGTACCCGGCTTGGGGAGCGCGCCGCGACGCCGACCGTCGTGGATGACGACGGGACGACGACCCGTCGCTCCAGCGTGACCCTGGCCGACACGCTCGCCGTGCCGCCCGCCTACCGGGGCACCCGCCAGCACCTGGCTGTCGAGATCAACCAGAACGACAAGTACGGGGACGGCAAATTGACCGTAGCCAAGGGCACCACGGCCACGCTCGAAGTCGCGTTCACGGAAGGACCGGCTTGACGATGGCCGACTACCGATACATCGTCGCGCGGGCCGCGACCGGCGAGGTCCTGCACTGGAATCTGCCGCTGGGCGAGGTGGAGTACGGTCCGGAGATATCCGGGCCCGGCTCGCTGAAGGCGACCCTGCCGACCGCGTTCCGGCGTTCGCTCAGTGACATGCTCGACGCTGGCGACACCGTGCTCCTGGTCGAGCGCGAGGCCCGCCTCGACTGGGGCGGGGTGTTGTGGCGCGCCGAGCCCGAGGGCAACACGCTGCCCGTCGAGGCAGCCGGGTTCGGCAGCTACCTGCACCGCCGATTCGACCTGCACGGCAATCTCGACGGCCGCGGGCCGTACGTCGAAGCGGACCCGTGCCAGGTGATCCGCGACGTGTGGGCCTACGCGCAGGCGCAGCCGGACGGTGATGTCGGCGTGATCGTGGACGACACGAAGTCGAAGGCGAAGACCGGCACCGCGAAGGACCCGTACACCACGTCGAAGACCGACCCGCGCAGCCTCGGCGAGATGGTGGACGAGATGGCCGAGATCGATGACGGCCTGGAATGGTCGGAGACCGTGGCCTGGCGCGGGCGCCGCGCCGAGCGCCGCATCCTTCTCGGCGCACCACGCCTCGGCCGGCGCAGGGACGACCTGACGTTCACCACGGGTGCGAACGTCGTCGGCACTCCGCACGTCATCAAGGACGCCGACTCCTACGCCCAGTGGGTCATCGGGCTCGGCGCGGGCGAGGGCAAGAAGCGCAAGGTCGTCGTGGACGGCGAGCGCAACGGCCGCCTGCGCCTGGAACATCGTCTGGAGACGAGTGAAAAAGACGAGGCGAAGCTGAAGCAGCGGGCCCGCCGCGAACGGCTGGTCCGCCAGGTCCTGCCCTCGCTGACCGAGCTGGAGATCATCGACCACCCCGCCGCTCCAGTGCACGCGCTGCGTGTCGGGGACGACGTGCGCATCCGCCTGTTTGAGCCGCACACCGCCTACGACGCATGGTGCCGGATCATCGGCTGGACTGTACGGCCTGGCGAAGGCGAGACCGCCGAACGCGTGACCTTGAAGTTGGAGCGCACCAATAAGCCCGAGGAAGAGACGGGCGAGGGAGGAGAAGAGTAGATGCCGGACACCATTGCCGCCCTCGGCCGCCGACTGGCCCGGCTGGAGAAGCGGGTCACGACCCTGGAACGCGCCCGCCGCGCACCGTACCCGGAGTGGCGCGACCTTCCGCTGACCGGCGACACCACCATCCCTGATGAGGAGCAACCGCCGCAGTTCCGCGCCAACCCCTGGGACACGACAGAGTTCAGCGGCCGTATCGGACTCACTGGCGGACGGGCCGTCGACGAGCAGCTGGTCGCATTGCTGCCCGAGGGCTACTGGCCCGCAGCACCGCGCACGGTCGACGTTGCCTCCGACGCGGCACGCCGAAACCTCCAGCTCGATATCGACGCGAGGGGCCTGGCGCGGCTGCGCGTTCAGGGCGGCGGCAGCGTCCGGGCGTCCTGGATCAGCCTCGACAGCACATCGTTCCGAACCGACCACGACGACGCCTGGCTGGCCATGCGCGCCAGCCGCCCGCCGGTGCGGCCCCAGTAACATGACGCCCGGGTGACCCTCCACCCGCTTTCGCACTCCCGAGGGACCGGACCGCTGCGGCGGCCACGGCCGACTGCCATCCGGCGCAGGGGAGATGGACGAAGCGCGTGGCTACACCGCTGAGCGCGGACAGGTTCCTGTCCGCGCTGAAGAGCGCCGGGCTCGGCGTGGTCGAGCACGGCAAATGGCGCACTCATAACCGCAACACTCACGGCAACTGGGGTCCCTTGAACGGGATCATGATCCACCACACCGGGCCGTACAGCTCCGAGAAGGACATGGTGGAGCTGTGCCGGACCGGCTACCAGGATCTCCCCGGTCCGTTGTGCCATGGCGTGATCGACCGATCCGGAACCGTCCACCTCGTCGGGTACGGGCGCTGCAATCACGCCGGAATGGGGGATACCGACGTGCTGCTCGCCGTCATCGCGGAGAAGAAAACCCTCCCGCGCGACAACGAAGCGGACACGGACGGGAACAGGCATTTCTATGGCTTCGAGTGCATCAACACCGGGAGCCAGCCATGGCCAGCGGCCCAGGTCGACGCCATGGCGCGGGCGGCAGCCGCGATCTGCCACGCGCACGGCTGGAACGAGCACTCCGTCCTTGGCCACAAGGAATGGCAGCCGGGCAAACCTGACCCAGGCGGTATCGACATGGACGACTTCCGCGCGCGGGTCGCCCGTCACATTAAGGACGGCGGCAAGCCCGACCCGAAGCCGAAGCCGGACCCGAAGCCAGATCCCAAGCCCAAACCGGATCCGAAACCGAAGCCGAAGCCGAAGTACGCGGCCTACCCCGGTGCCCAGTTCTTCCGGGAGGGGCGCTCCTCGCCGCTGATCACCGCGATGGCCAAGCGTCTGATCGCCGAAGGCTGCGACTCCTACGACACGGCCCC
The DNA here is from genome assembly GCF_042790125.1 of Streptomyces scopuliridis. Classification (GTDB taxonomy): domain Bacteria; phylum Actinomycetota; class Actinomycetes; order Streptomycetales; family Streptomycetaceae; genus Streptomyces; species Streptomyces scopuliridis_A. Next base: position 169,120 of record NZ_JBHTZS010000006.1, on the reverse strand, counting down.
CGGCCAGGTCTGGAACGACGCGCACCGCCGCTCGTACGCCGCCTACCAGATCAAGCACGGCTTCCACGGCGCCGACGCAGACGGTATCCCCGGGCCCGAGACCTGGGCGGATCTGCACGTCCCGCACCAGGCCGGCACCGCCGAGCCGACCCCGACCACCCCGAACCCGGAGCACGACTTGACGCCGCAGGCCCTTGCTGATGTTGCCGAGCGCACACTTGCCACCTACCTCCAGTCGCTGCTGGGCCTGATGGCCGCGTCCAGTACGACGGACATGGTTTCCCTGTCGGTGTGGCAGGCCGCGGCGGTCTCCGCGATACCTGCCGCGTTCAGTGCGCTGAAGTCGACGCTGGGCACCGCGCTGGGCAGGCCTGGAACGGCTTCGTGGCTGACGGCGAAGCGCGACCCGGCTACCCCCAAATACTGACCGCCCAGTGACGAGAGGAGAGGAGGAAGCCATGCCCGAGGGACAGATCGCTCTCGCTCTGGCCGAGCTCCGAGGGGCGCTGGAGGTCGGGTTGGCCCGTATCGACGGCCAGTTGGCACTGCTCGTCCAGCGCAGTGACCAGACGGACAAGGCCATGGAGGAGCTGGAGGAACGGGTGGCGGCGCTGGAGAAGACGCGGTGGCCGCTGCCGACGATCGCTGTGCTCGCGAGCATTACTGCCGTCGCACTCACCGTGCTCGGCGTTTTCAGAGGAATAGGGTAAGGCGAGCTGTACGTCTTGTCGGCTCCGAACCGAGGAAAGAGGACCCAGTCACGAGGCGGGCCCTCTCGCTCCTCTGGCTCTGAACTCAGGTGGTGGCGATGATCCAGCGGGCGGCGAGCGTCACCATGCCTGCGCCTGCTGCGTAGGCAGCTCCGAGGGCTGCCCGCCACACCAATACCCTGACCATGCGGCGCATTCGGCGGGCGCTGCGAACCTCTAGCCCTGTACTCTCAGACATGTCGCTTCCTTATCTACCGGAGGTGACGAGAAAAGAAAGCCACCCCCAGACCTCGAAGGTGTCCAGCCGCTGAGGTCCGGCGGTGGCTTTCTGCGTTGAACCTACCTGGGATTCTGTGGGCGCTTCCCCAAGTTCGGTAGTCAAAGGTTCCGTAAGGAACCTTACGGCGTTTGATCGTAAGGAAATTTAACCCTGTCACCTTAGAGGGATTCTGGGGATCTGCGTCATTGCCAGTGAATAGTGCCTTCGCGCGACCCTCTAGGGGGGACGTGAGATCTAGCTCACATGTGGCAGATGGGTCGCGTAGGCCGCGCGGAACGGACACGGCCCCCGCCAAAGCGGGGGCCGTTAGGTCCTCTTGGAAAGACCGCGTCCACCGTAGCAGCGAGCGCCGTGCATGTGGTGCGGAGTGCGCGGCTACGCTGCCCACTGCACTCGGGACGGACAGTGGAGGACGGGGAATGAGCTGGCGTAAGCCGTATCTGGTCGGGCACCAGGAGTTCGCCGCGCTGTATCGCGTGGATCCCACGATGATCTCGCAGTGGCTGGCGCCGAGCCGCCGGGTGCTGGACCCGTCGACCGCGATCGTCGTCAGCGGGGTGCGGTACTGGCCGCTCGGCTTCGCCGCCCGCTTCGGGGCGACCACCAAGCGGTTCCGGCAGGTTGACTTCGACGCCAAGTCCCGGATCATTGCCGAGCAGGGAGCAGGCTGGGAAGCAGACCTGGGCGACGAACTGCCTCCGCTCCTGGGGCAGCAGGAGATCATCGAGATGTTCCATCTGCCCTCGCAGGGGACGCTCGCCACGACGATCGCGACGGGACGGTTCCCCGCGAGCGACTGGCTGCTGTCCGGGTCGATGCTCTGGATGCTGGACACCGTTCTCATGGCAGTCCCTGCGCTGCGCGAGAGCGCGCGGAGTCTGCCGTGGGATGTGGACGAGGCGGTCGTCACCGCTCTGAGGGACGGCACCTACGTCGGGCCCGGCAGCCGCGTCTTCACTCGAGGTCGTCACGCCCGAAAGGCCGTCTGACCTGGGCAAACCTGTACTTTGCCCTGAATTGCCATTAAGATATAGGTAATTCCCTTCGTGGGGGCCGCAATTCACCAAGGAGACATCAGTGCAGTTCCTGACCGCACCGGGTGGCGGCGACGTCGCCGTCATGGAGCCCAGCGAGACTTTGATCGTTGAGAGTGCCCTGTTGCTCTTTGTCCTCAAGAATCCCGATTCCAATATTGCCGTCCGGGTTCTGCGGGATGTCTCGGAGGTCAACGAGGCGCGCGAGGCGCGCATGGATGACGCGGCCGAACGGGCTTCCGCTTGACCTGAGGTGGGAGTGAAGTCGGGCCTGATCGCGGTGGGGTTGATCGTACGGCCACTAGCCCTCAAGATAGGTGACATTCTTGAAATCGGTCATCAGGGGGTGGGTATGGCAACCGTCCAGGACGAGATACCGGGCCTGGTCTTCCACACCGTGCGGCAGCCCGAGGGCAACGCACCTTCGATTCAGGCCCAGTTCGAGACGTTTCATCAACTCAACCCCTGGGTGCTCCGCGCTCTGGAAGCCCTGACCGCCGACTACTTGAAGCGCGGGGCGCGCCGTGTCGGCATCGGGATGCTCTTCGAGGTCCTGCGCTGGCGCTACGTCATGGCGACCGAAGGCGACGAGTTCCGCCTCAACAACAACTTCCGCAGCCGGTATGTCCGGCTCCTCATCGAGCACCACCCCGATTGGGCGCGCGTATTCGAGGTCCGCAGCCTGCGGACCGACTGACCTCTTGGAGAGATCGTGACCGAGGAACAACCCGCAGGGCCCGCCGTCGTGGAGGGCGCGGTGATCGAAGCAGCCCCGACTGCCACCCCGGGCATCCGGCCGAGCGCCATCGTCCTGCGTGCCGACCAGGACGAGTTCGACCACAAGCAGCTCTCGACGCTGGCCCTGATCAGTCCCGGCCTGGCCAACGCCCCGCGCGGCCACCTGGCCATGTTCTTCCACTACTGCGTCCGGACCGGGCTCGATCCGTTCGCACGGCAGATCTACATGATCGGCCGCACCAACTGGAAGGCCGCCGACAACCCCGACGAGCCCGAGAAGACGTGGACGATCCAGACCGGGATCGACGGCTTCCGTACCGTCGCCCACCGGGCGGCAGCGAAAGCCGGGGAGTCCATCTCCTACGAGGACACTGTCTACTACGACTCCGAGGGCAACGCCCACGAGGTCTGGCTGTCCAAGGCGTACCCGTCCGCGGTGAAGGTCACCGTCGTGCGCGGCACCGCGCGCTTCCCGTTCATCGCCCGCTGGGACGAGTTCGCCCCGACGTACTACGACCGGAAGTCGAGCGCGTACGTCGTGGCGAAGATGTGGCAGCAGATGCCCGCTCACATGCTGCGCAAGTGCGCCGAGGCCGGCTCGCTGCGCATGGCCGCGCCGCAGGACCTGTCCGGTGTGTACGTGGACGAGGAGATGGCGCGGGCGGACTCCGAAGCTGTCGTCCGCGAAGCCGAGGAGGCCACCCGCCGCCTGCGGCAGGCTGCCGGGCTCGAAGCCGGAAAACTCTCCGGCGACGACACGAAGAACGGGTCCGCTGACGACGCCGCGAACACGAGCACGGAGAAGCCCGCGCCGAAGAAGCGGGCGCGCCCCGCGAAGAAGGCGGCCCCGGCCGCTGCGCCTGATGCGCAGGTCGAGCAGGACCAGGCCCAGCCGAAGCGTAAGCCCCGCAAGCGGGCCGAGCCCGGCCGTGCCGCTTCCTGACCTTGCCGACACCAGGTGCCGCCCGTCGTCGGGCGGCACCTCTCATCCTCTTGGAGACCATCGTGACCACCATGGCCATCGTGGCCGAGCGGCCCCTCAGTCTGTGGCCTGCCGCGCACGCGGCGGACGCGCGCCGTCCCCGCTCGCAGCAGACCAAGCTCGGCGCCAGCGACACCGTATGCGCGCGCCGAGCGGGGTACCTCCTGCACGGCCGTACCCCGACTGACGGCGGCGAGAAGCGCAAGGCGATCTTGGGTACCTGGCTGCACGCCGGGATACTCGACGCCGCCCGCGAGGAGTACGGCTGGCTCATCGAGCGCCGCGTCGAAGATGCGACCGTCCGGGGCCACATCGACGCTGTCCAGCTCGACGCCGCGACCGCCGCCCGGCTCCCGAAGCGGCTGCGTCCCATGCTCCCCGCCGAGGAGACAACGGTCGAGGACGTGAAGACGAAGGGCACGTACCAGTGGGACAACGTCCTGCGGTACGGCGCGAGCGAGGCCGAGTTGCGGCAGGTGTACCTGTACGCCGATCTCCTTGGTAGTGAGGGGTTCGCCAGCGTCAAGGGGCAGCGCCAACTCGCCCGCCTCGGGCCGGTGCCGGTTGCTCGGATCCGTTTCCGGTTCATCAACCGCGACAACGGAGACGATTACGTACAGGAGATCGCCTACGAGGCCGACCGCGCCCGGCGCGCCCGCTGGTGGGTCCAACAGGTACGTGCCGCATCCAACCCGGAGCAGCTGCCGCGCACCTTCCAAGGGCCGGGAATCAGCGCGATCTGCGACCACTGCCCGTTCCGCACCGCGTGCTGGGGTCTGCTCGTCGCCGGGCGCTCCCCGCAGAGCCAGCTCATCCATAACGACGAGGACCGCGCCAAGGCGCTGGCCGAGTATGTCGAGGCGGGCGAGCAGATGAAGCCGCTCAAGGAGCAGCAGAAGCTCGCCCGCGCCAAGCTCGACGGCTCCGAGCCGGGTACGTACGGCGACAACGTCCTGAAGTGGAGCGGCGGTAACCCGACCAAGGTCGATGACGTCGAGGCGATGGTCGCGCTGTACCGGCGCGCGGGACTGGAGGTGCCGATGGCACCGGACGCGGCGGCCATGAAGGCGACGCTCAAGGAAGTGGGCATCCCAGTGCCCACGCGCCTTGACCATGACCGGCGGACCGCGATGAGCATCAACGTCACCGTCAGCAAGAAGTCCTGAACGTGGCAACGGTGTGGGCGCCGGCGACGTGTGCCCAGCCTCTGCCTCAGCCCGGCCGGAACAGGACAGAACGACGGAGAGGTGCCGGTGAGCATCCATCTGATGGTGGTGGCCGCCTACCTGCCGAAGGAGGTGATCAACCAGACGCAGAAGGCTGTCCTCATGAAGATCGCGGACTCGGCCGACGATCAGACGCGACTGGGCCGGCCAGGTCTGGAGCGGATGATGGCCTGGGCCGGTGTGGGGGAGAAGCAGGTCATCACGGTGGTGACGCAGCTCGTTGGCCTCGGCCTGGTCGAGCGGGTCACGATCGGCCGTGTCGGCCTCCGCGCCGAGTACCGGGTGTTCCCATACGGTGTGCCGCCCATTCCCTCGACGGAGGAGCTGATCGAGCGTCGCCGCGCGGCGCAGTGTGCCCCGAAGAACCCCCGGCTGGCCCGGAAGACCGAGCGCCGCAAGCCGTCGTCGGCGGCCCGTACTCAGGAGGACGTCGCCGCGCGGGAAGAGGCACGGTCCGCTGCCGAGGCCGCTGCGGAGGCAGGGTTGCCCCAGGGGAACCCTGATTCGGCTCCGGACAGGGTTGCTGCGGGGAAACCCAGTGGGTTGCCGCAGGGAAACCGGGCAGGTTCCCCTGGGGAAACCCCTTCTCTTCCACCTTCTTCCTCTTCTCTTCCTGAGCCCCCTACCCCCACGGCTGACGCCGCAAGGGAGCCGGGGGCGGGGCGCGGTGTGCAGCAGCGGGCGGGGTGCCCGAAGCACGCCGCTCTGGTGAACAACTGCCGGGGCTGCGGCACGAACCCGCGTGCCGGGCGTGAAGAGGCAAGGCGCGAGGCTGTCGACCGCGAGCACCGCAGCCAGCAGGACTGGCTACAGGAGTTCTTCGCCGAGCAAGAGCGCCGTGTGGCGCAGACCGACCCGCAGGCCCTGGAGATGGCCCGCCAGCGGACGCGGGAGTTGGCCCGCATGGGGCGCGAGAGGGGTTCCAACTCCCGGCATAAGCAGCACCGTTAGCAAGATCGGCAACATTGACGCCTCGATGTATGCCATTAAGATATAAGCAAGGGTTCGGAACTGGCCGAACACCCCAACCTCTTGGAGATCAATCGTGACCGAAACCCTCACCCCGGCGTCCGACGCGTTCTTCGTCGTCGCCGAAGTGATCCACGGCCCCCACCTCGCACCCCGCGTCGGTGGCGGCGTGTACTGCTCGGCCGAGTGTGCCGAGCACGGCGTTCGTGAACTCGTGGGCGACCTCCGTGAGGAGGAGGGCGGTAGCGGCTTCGTTCTGCCCCATCGGGGCCGCATGATCGGCTGCGTCGTCACGCCCAGCCGTCGCATGTGGTCGGTGCAGATCCTCGCCCACGGCGAACTGCCCGCCATCTGACGTTCGCGCCCCCCGATGTAGGTGACATTTTTCAATGGCGGGCGTGTGCCTTGCGCGCCCGCCATGCACACCCTCTTGGAGACCAGCACATGACCACCACCATCGCGGCTCTGCCCGACCACAATCACCTGAACGACCCGCTATGGCTCAAGCTGTTCCACGGCTACCGCCACGTCATAGCCCCGCTGCGCCACAACGGCTGGGTGACCGACATCGACACCTGCGGCGACGAGTACCACCTCCGCGCCAACCTCGGAGACGGCACCGAACTGATCATCGCCTCCGTGTACTCCCTTCCCACCGACCCGGCCGAGGTGACCGGTTGGATGGTCCTGCGTCAGGACATCGAAACCCCGTCCCGGCACAGCGTGGTGTACGACTCCACCCCGGACCGCGCGCAGGCACACCACGGCAACAGCCTCGTCCAGATGTTCACGCGCATCGACGAATTGGACGTCCCGAAGGCCACGACGCGGCTCATGCTCTCGGGTACGTACAGCGCGCCCTATGGGGCGAACCACAATCAGTGCGGCCCCGTCGAGGCTCCGGGCACGGCCGTTGCCCGCTATTTCGAGTGGACGCGACAGCTGGCTGCCAGCGACGGCTACCGGCAGGTGTGGGAGCGCGGGGAGGAGGACGGCTACCCGCTGTCCCTCTTTGAACGAGTCGGCCGCGTCGTCGTAGCCCGCGTCACCCGCGTCGACGATGTCGACCACCGCGCCGTCGCCCGTGCTCACCACAGCGACGACCTAGATCACCTTCTCGTCGCCCGCCGTGATGGCTGACCGGCCGCGCCGCGCTCCGCGCCTCACCGGCGGCGCGGAGCGGTGATCTGGCTGCTGATCGTGTGGTGCGCCTTCGGACTGGGGGCGTTCACCGCCCTCGGCATCGAGGACAGCCGCCACCACCGCGCATTTCGCGCCTCTGGCCATTCCTGACCACGGCCGCCCGGCCCGGCGGGCCGGGCGGCCCCGTCTCTTGGAGACCATCGCTGTGCCCCGATCCATCCACCTGCTCTGCGGAGCGGGCGGAGACGCCACCGGCCTCATGGAAGCCGGATTCGACCCCATCCTCGGCATCAACCACTGGCAGACCGCCGTCGACACCTTCGGGCTCAACCACCCGAACGCGGCGGCGCGCTGCGCCGACATCCAGAACTACCCCATGAGGTGGCTCCCGAAGGCCCTCGTGCTGTGGGCCTCGGTCATCTGCACCGAGATCAGCCCCGCCGGCGGGAAGAAGCGCCCCGACCCCGCGCAGGACGCCCTGTTCGAAGAAGAAGAGCAGTGGCGAGAACTTCCGCCCGAGGCATTCGAGATGACCCGTGTGACCGCGTGGTGCGTGCTGCGCGCCGCCGAGGCGAAGCGGTTCCCGTGCGTGGTTGTTGAGAACGTCGTTGAGTTCATCACGGATTGGCTGCTGTTCCCCGAGTGGATCCGCGCCATGAAGAAGCTCGGCTACCGCGTCCAGATCGTCTCCGTGTCCTCCGCGCACATCGGCTCGGAGACCAACCTGTACGCCCCGCAGTGGCGCGACCGCGTGTACCTGGTGTTCACCCTCACCGGGATCCGCCGTCCCGACCTCGCGCCCCGCCCACTGGCGTACTGCTTCGAGTGCGGGCGGGACGTCAAGGCCCGCCAGAGCTGGCGCAACGCGAAGGTGAAGGTCGGTAAATACCAGCAGCAGTACGACTACCGGTGCCCGCATCGCCGTTGCGGGCACGCCCTGGTGGAGCCGTACGTCCGTCCCGCCTCCGACGTGATCACGTGGGACAACATCGGCCAGCGCATCGGTGATCGGGCCCGCCCGCTGGTGCCGAACACGATGCGGCGGATTGAAGCCGGTCTGCGCAAGTTCCCCCACGACCCGTCCGTCGTCACCCTCACTCACGGCAGGGATGGCACCGACAGGGCCTTCGTCCCGCACACCCGGCCGCTGCCGACGCGCACGGCCAAGCTCGGCGAGGCCTTGCTCGTTCCGGTCGGCGGCTCGTGGAACGATGCTGCTTCCTCGACGGCCGAGCCGATGCGCACTCGCACCACCCGCGAGAGCGAAGCCCTCGTCACCGTGGATCCGTTCATCGTGGAGTACCGCAACAACTGCGACGCCGCGCCGATCGACGCCCCGCTCAGCACCATCGCAACGGCCCGTCACCACGGCCTGGTCGTGCCCGACGGCGTTGCCCGCTCCCGGGCGCGCAACACGTTGATCATCCCGTACCGCGAGGCCAGGCCGAAGACGGCGGACGAGCCCCTGCACACCCTGTCCACCCGCGACTCGGCGGCCGTCCTGCGCAGCGCGCCCGCCATCGAGGAGTGCTACTTCCGGATGTTGGAGCCCGAGGAACAGCTCGAAGCCCAGCGGTTCCCCGAGACCTTCAAGGCCGTCGGCAGCAAGGCCGCGCGGACCCGGCAGGCCGGCAACGCCGTGTCGGTGAATGTCGCCCACTGGATCGGTGAACGCCTCATGCCCGTCCTCGTCTGACCCCTCCCCACAAGAAGAGAAGAAGGGACACCCCTGCCATGAAACCGGCAGCACACGAGCAGTTGGCCATCCTCTGCGAGCAGCGCGAGGGACTGGAGGCCGAGCGCCTGCGGATCGAGAAGGCGTACAGCCTCGCGGTCCTCGACCACATCACCGCGAAGATCCGGGCCGCCTGCCCGGAGGCGGTCTACGTGACCTTCGCCTACTACAGCTCCCGCACCCTCGACCTGCACGGCGTACGCGGCGCACAGCCCAGCCCGCTGGAGACGTGCCTTGAACTGTGGGACAACCGCGGAGGGGAGGACGAGCACCCGCTCGACCACATCGCGGACCAGATCGAGAACGATGTGGAGACCGCGCTCGCCCCCTACACCTCCCCGGCGTGGGCGTCGGTCCACCGCAACTCGGCGTCCGACGGTAACTCGTGGCTGCTGGAGCTGCCCCCAGCCGACCGTGCCGCCAGCGTGGCCGAGCTGGTCCGCGAGTATCACCCGGAGGCGACCGCGGTCGTGGTCGACGGCCGCGCTGCCGGGCGGGTCATTGCGATCCAGGAAGGCGTCGCCGACGACGGCACCCCGGCGCGCACGACACGCCCGCGGTGGTCGTCCACCTCTGACACCGTCCTCACCAGGCTCCTCGGCCAGATTGCCGCCCTCCCGGCCCTGGCCGACCGGCACCTGATCCCCCTGCCCGGCGATTACCTCCACCCGTACGGCGTCAGCACCAGCGATCAGGTGCGCCTGATGCCGTTGCCGCCGACTGCCTGACACGCCAGAGGAGGAGCAGATGAGCGGCAACGGGTGGGTCGCCCAGGCCCCCTGCGCCGGGGACTTCCGGTTCACGTCCGAGGAGGCGGAGGCCGGAGCCCCGACGGAGCCGCTGGTTCTCGCCCTCCTCGCTGCCTGTCATGACTGCCCGTTCCGGGCGCAGTGTGTCGACCTGGTCATGCCGAGCGCGAGCCTGTTCGACGGCGTGTGTGGCGGGCGGCTCTGGAGGAACGGGCAGGTCCTGGCGACCTGCGAGGACGCACGGCCCGCCGAGCTGCGCGAGCGCAGGCGGCACCCGATTACCCACGGCACCGAAGCCGGAGCCCGTGCCCACAACCGGCGCGGGGAGCGCGCCTGCTCCCTGTGCCGGGAAGCCGGACGGCTCGCCCAGCAGGCCCGCCGGGCCCGCAAGCGCGACTCCGACATCTGATCACCACCCCTACAACTCCTGTGGAGAAAGAACATGTTCACCATCAAGGCCCTCAACCTGGCGGCTATCCTCGACCGAGTTGCCCCGCACCGCTTTCGGGCGGACGGCGACGCCCACGACCTCGACGCCCTGATCCTCGACTGCACCCCCGGCCACCTCCACGTCGTCGCGTGCAGCGACCGGACGCTCGCCGTCGCCCGCACTTCCGTCGCAGGCGACGTGTGGACGGCTCCTGTTGGCTACGACGACGCCGCCGCGCTGCGCGCCTGGCTGGAGTCCTCCGAGTACATCACCGTCGAGCACGTCACTGGTAGCGGCCACCAGCAGCTCCGCTTCACCGAAGGCCCCGCGCAGATCACGGTCCCCGCTGCCTCCCACCTAGGCCGCCTGCCCTGGCGCGCACTGCTGCGCCTCGTGCTCAATGTCCACGACCACCCCTTGGCCATCGGCCGTCCCGTGCAGCTCAACGCTGACGACCTCGCGCTGTGGGGCAACGCCGGCGGGGACGGCGAGGCAATCGAGTTCCGTTCCCTGGGGCCCGTGGGGACGCTGGTGACGGCCGGACCCGACTTCCTCGGCCTCCAGACCCCGCACGCCTGGGACGGCCCGACGCCGGGCGCGGGGTGGTCCACCTCGCTGCGCACCCGCCTGTTCCTCTTCGCCGGGACCCTCCTTGAGGTCGGGGCGCGGTACGAGGACGGCACGCGAACGGCGTGGGTGGTGCCCGCCCGACCCGGCCCCGGCGAGGAGCCGACGCTGGTCTCTGCCGACCACGCGGCAGTCACCCTGCCGATCTCCCAGGTGCTCGCGGGCGGGAAGTTCCTGATCCGCCTTCCCGACTGACAAAAGATAGATGACATTCATGAATCACGTATCGCACTCTCATGTTGCGGCGTGCGCCGACATGGATCCGGGGTTCGGGCTCAGTCCCCTCCCCGCCGCGTGGCGCGCCCGCCCCTCAACTCCTGTGCCACAGCCAGAGATCCCAAAGGAACACCCCAGTGAACAAGGCTCAGCTCATCAAGGTCGTGGCCGACGCGATCGGCGACCGCACTCAGGCGACCCTCGCTGTGGAGACCGCGCTCGACGCGATCGTCCGCGCCGTCGTGGCCGGTGAGGTCTTCTCCGTCACCGGCTTCGGCAGCCTCACCCCCGAGAAGCGCCAGGCCCGCGCCGCGCGGAACCCGCAGACGGGCGAGCCGATGCACCTCGGCGCGAGCCGCGTCGTGAAGTTCCGCACTGGCGCCCGGTTCAAGGCCCTCGTCGCGGGCCGCCGCTCGATGCCGGAGTCCGGCAACTGCATCCAGAAGGACCCGAAGACGCCCCAGGCCGCTCGCCCGTAACCGCCGCACCAGGGGCCGCCCCGGCGTGCGCCGGGGCGGCCCCGTCGAAGGAGTTCGACAGATGAACGACCGTTCTGTGGGAGTCGAGATCGAAGCCACCGCGAAGTGGCTGGAGGGGCGGGGCATACGCGGCGCGGCGGTCCTGCTGCGGCGCGTCGCCCGCCAGAGGGACGAGGCCGTGCAGCAACTCGGCATGCGGCCCGCCTCACCCGCGTACCAGACAGGCGCCGAGCACACCGCCCCGCGAAACCTGGACGCCGCCGTCGAAGCGGCGATGCTGCGCACCGATGTCGCCCGCCTCCAGGCTCTGGCCGAGCGTGCCGGCTGGGTGAGCGACGCCGACGCGAAGCACCTGTGGCGCTGGCGCGACGGCTGGTGGGAGCTGGGCCACCGCCGCAAAGACACACGCGACGGCTACCACGACACCGGCTGGTACCTGTGGGGCCCGGTCGGCAGCTACGACGGCGAGTGGCTCGACAGCCACAAAGGCCCGGCGATGGCCGAGGCGGAGCGGCTGATCACCAAGCATCTGGTCGCGACCCGCGGGGACGGCCGATGAGCGCCCAGATCGAACTGGTCAGCGCCCGCGCCGTTCACGGCCCTGAAGCGGTTCCTGACCTCGCCTCCGCCGACCGCATCATCATGAGCAACAGTGGCGGCGAGGACAGCATCGCGGCCATGGACGAGAGCGTACGACTGGCTGACGACGCCGGGGTCCGCGACCGCATCGTTGTCCTGCACATCGACCTTGGCCTCACCCCGCGCGGCCACACGGTGGAGTGGCCAGGCACCGTGGATCTGGCGCGTCGCCAGGCCGATTACTACGGGCTCCCGTTCGAGGTCCGCCGCATGGCGAAGTGGCCGTCCCTGTTCCACCGCATCCGGGCGCGCGGCCAGTTCCCACACCTCATGACCCGGTTCTGCACGTCGGAGAAGAGGGGCGTGGCACACCGGTTCATGACCGAGCAGGTGAACGCCCTCGGCGTCACCGGTCGCCCGGCGCGGATTGTGCACGTCATGGGGTTCCGGGCGGAAGAGTCCCACGCCCGCGCCAGGCGGCCTGCTGTCGAAGTCGATCGCCGGGCCAGCAACGGGCGTCGCACGGTGACCCAGTGGTACCCGGTGCTGCGCTGGAGCACCGCTGAGGTGTGGCAGCGCATCCGGGACCGCGGGCTGCCGTACCACTGGGCGTACGACGCCGGCATGTCCCGGCAACTCGTGCAGCCTATGCGTCCTGGCCTCGGCCCCGGACCTGATGTGCGCGGCTGGACTCCGGCCCGAGCTGGCGCGTGAATACGCCGACCTGGAGGAGGAGATGGGCGTCCCGTTCCGGCGCGAGCTGCCGATGGCCGAGGTCATCCGACGGGTGGGGGGCGCAGCGTGACCGCCGAGCTCCAGAGCGCCCCCGTAACCCTGCCCAGCGTGCAGGAGAAGGGGGAGTGGCAGCCGCGCGTCGTCGGTCTTGACCTGTCGCTGTCCTCGACCGGTGTCGCCGGTACGGACTGGGCGTACGCCCACCGGCCCGGACGCCGCCGCAGCCATGAGCGCCTGGACTGGCTGCTGGCGGCCATCGCTCTGAGTGTGAGGGACAGCGCGGACCTAGTGGTGGTCGAGGGCGCCGCGTACGCCCATGGCGCGCAGGCCGGGCACCACGAGCTGGCCGGGCTGTGGTGGCTGGTCACCCAGTACCTGTGGCGCAACCGCATCCCGTACGCAGTCGTGACCCCGCACGGGCGCACGATCTACGCGACCGGCAGGGCGAACCCCGCCCAGGAGTGGCCCCGGCAGGACCGGTCCCGGGTCGCCAAGGGAATGGTGCGCGCGGTGGCCGTCGAGCGGTACGGCGTCGAGTGCGAGGGGCCCGGCCGCTACGACCAGGCCGACGCCACGATCCTCGCGGCGATGGGACTCGACTGGCTCGGCTACCCGACGGTGCCGGTGCCGGATACCCACCGGCGGGCGCTGGAGTCGGTGAGGTGGCCCGACCTCATTCCAGCCGCGAATTAAGGAATTGAATTGCGGAAAGTTAATTCGCATTCGGTCGGGCAGACCTTGCTTCTGGGGTATTTGCCATTAAGATATAAGTAAGCGATTCGGGAAATGCTCGAATCGAAAGGGGAATTTGAAGTGGAAATCCACAACCACGACGGATGCGGCTGCGCGTGCAACAGCGGCGGCTTCTGCGGCGGCTGCGGTCACGCCGGCTGCGGTGGCCGCCGCCGCTGAGCACGACCAATCCCCAGGACATACCCCGCGCCCCCGGCCAGCCGCCGGGGGCGCACCCATACGAGCAAGCGTCCTCTTGGAGACCAGCATGACCGATTACTCGTCCGGAGTTCAGCACCTCGCAGAACAGATAGGACTCGAACCCGAACACGTCGCCCACGCCGCCCGCATCGCTTCCCGTACCTTCGCGCGCATCCAGGTGACCACCGGCATGACCCTCGACCAGTTCCGCCGTCTGTTCGCCCATGACCGGCACTCCATCGTCATCGTCGCGAACCTGGCGATGCGCCACGCCGGCCGACGCGACGACGCCCAGCTCCTCATGGACATCTACAAGGCCAGCGTCGGAATCGCCCCCTACCAGCACCCCATCCACACCGGCGTCGGCACCCTGCCCGAATGCCATGGCGACCAGCACGTCCAAGAGGCCGTGCGCATCCTCACCGCCGCCGGATTCCCGCCCATCCACACCGACGGCATCAGCGAACTCCGCCCCGGCTTCCAGGTCGTGCCCGACGACACCGGCTCCCTGCCCGGCTGGGTATTCATCGCCCCCGACCCCGACGCCAAGGCCCGTACCGGCTTCGCGGGCGGAGACCTCGGCTATCTCGCCGTCATGAACTGGGCCGGATGGGGCGTCATCCCCGAACGCCTGGCAGACGGCTTGTACGCCGCCTGCCACCCCGACCACCGGGACGACCCCTTCCCTACCTGCTCGACCTCCTGACACCCGCCCGTGCCCGGCCGCACGGCGCGGCCGGACACGGCCTTCCCGAAAGGCACCAGCCCATGAAGCTCCCCGTGGACGACGCCACCCTGACCGCCTGGTCCGTACTCCTCGGTCTCACTGAAGAGGAGAGCGCGGCGACCCTTGCCGAGATCGAGCAGACCCTGCGCGTCGGCTACGAGCACCGGCCCGACGAGCTGCGCGACAAGTCCTTCGACGAGCTCACCAGCGGCATGGGCGTCGATGAGGCGGCCCTGATGTTCCTCGTCAGCGGTCTGCGCCAGGCGGGACTTCCCGAAGCCGCCTACGTCATCGAGGTCCGCGGCCTCGCCGCCGCCCTTCAGTCCCTTCAGCACGCCAGCTGACCAGCAGCTGACCCACCTTCACCACGCAACCGCCGCCCCGGCCGCGCACCCGCGCACCGGGGCGGCCCCATGCGCGCCCGCAGAAAGGAATCCGCAGTCATGCCAGACGACTTCATGCCCCGCGCCGCGGCCCCGGCCGCCGAGCGGCCCGTTCCGTCGTGGGCGAAGAAGCCCCCGCCCAAGTCCAAGGCCACCACCCGCGCTACCGGCAAGATCACCGCACACAGGTACTTCGCCCCGCGCGACCCTTACGATCACGCCCGCAAGGTCGCAGAGAATGTACTCGACGCCTGGTACCGGAACTTCGGCGGCAGCCGCATCGACGTGCCCCTCGGCACCGTCGCCGCGCTCTCCTTGGTGCGCAACGTGTCCGGTCTGGCCGACTGGATACTCAACCTCCAGCCCGAGGAACTCCCGCAGCTGTTCAAGGAGATCTACCTCGGCCACTGGATCAAGCGCCCCGACCTGATCAACCGCGCGGTACGCCTGCACGACTGGGCCTGGAACCCTGACCCCGACAAGCAGCAACTCCGCGCTGTCCACGCCGTCACCCGCGCCGCCATTAACACCGGTCTCCTCGACCTCACCGGCCACGAACGACCCTGGCAACGCTCTGAAGCCGACGTCCTCAGCCCCCTGCTCACCGGCCTACGGCACAAGAGCGACAAGAAGTGGCGGGGCGATCACCACACGCCGGCGTGCATGACGGACCTGATGGCCAACATGACCGTGGACAAGGACATCGTGCCGGGCATGTCCTTCCGCGAACCCGCCATCGGCTCCGGCACGATGTTCCGCTCTGTCGCCCAGCGACTGCGCGACCTCGGCCTCAACCCGCACGACTTCCACTGGTACGGCAACGACATCGACGCGTTGTCCGCCGGGTGCGCCGCGATCAACGCCATCGTCTGGGACCTCGGCCCGCGCTGCCTCATCGGCTGCGCCGACTCCCTCGCCCCGGACGACGACTACGCCAAGACCATCGCAGAGGCCAAAGACGCCTTCGAGGAACGCGACCGCTGCATGGACACCGCGACCTCGATCGTCGCCTCCCGCCGCGCCGTCCGCCTTCTGGACGAACTCATGGCGGACAAGGAACACGTCCCGGCATGACCGACGAGCACGACTTCGTCCGCCCCCGCACCACACGAACCGCCCGTCGGCGCAAGCCCGCCTTCGCCGCACCGGACACCGGCGACGTCCCGCCCCTCGACCAACTCGCCCCCGCACTCGAACTCCCCTGGCACAAGGAGGACACCGAAACCCCCGAGAGCACCGCCGCCTACAACCACCCCCAGAGCCACCGCATCGGCCTGCGCATCCAGCCCGGCGGCCACACCATCCAGACCTGGATCACCGCCGGACCCGACCTGCCTCCGATCCCTGACGGCACGGACATCGAACAAGCCGAAGCACAGGCCGCCAACGACGCCCGGCTCCAGCCCGGCCGCACTTGGCACATCGCACTCAGCACTCGCACCAGCAAGGCCCTGGCCGCCGATCTCGGCGTACTCGTCCGCGAACGGCTGCTCCCCGCCCTTACAGCCAAGCCGCGGCACATCCCCACCACGGACCCGAAGACCACGCAGGCCCCAGACGCCGGCACCGACCAGCACGACACCACACCGTAGAAAGAAGGAACCCAGACATGAACACGCCCGACAACACCATCCAGGTCACCAATCTGGCCAACCTGGCCCAGATGCTGCCGTACCTCCTTGGCCACTACCCGGACGACAGCATCGCCCTCCACGCTCCCGGCGCGAACTTCCATGACGGGCCGCGCATGACGTGCCCCCTGCCCGAGGACCCCGCCGAGTGGCAGGCCACGGCCGAGACCGCCGCCCGCCAGTTCGTGGCCTACGCCCACGACCAGGGGCACAACCCCGACCAGGGCATCGTCATCTACCTCTGCCGTGAACCGAGCCCCGGCCAGACTCCCTGGGACACCGCCGCGCTCCTTGCCCCCGTCGCCGACTGGCTCACGACCGAACTCACAGAGCACCGCGCCACCGTTCTCCAGACGATCGGCCTCGTCTCGAACCGGTGGTGGTGCTACGAGTGCCACATCGAAGGCTGCTGCGAAGGCGAACCGCTCCCGTCAGCCGACGACCCCGCCAGCGTCACCGCGCAGATGGCCCGACTTGGCCGTACCCCCGGCCCCCGTACCCGCGACATCGTCAAGGAATTCCGGGCCACGGCCGACCCCGACTTCCTCAAGGACCTCCACACCGCCGCGCGCCGCTTCAACACGCGCTGCGCAACCAAGGCCGGACGCAACGCGACGCTCGCGACAACGTGCACCCAGATCGACGCCGCCATGAATCAGTTCCGCGAAGGTGCGACCGCCCTCACCCGCGCCCTGACCACACAGCTCATCGCCGGCCTGCAAGACGACGTTGCCGTAGAGGCCGGCATGGCGCACACGGACGACAACGACCTTCCTCACGCCCGACGCCTCTGGTCCTACCTCGCCCGGAACTGCGCCGAACCATTCACAAAGGAGGCCGCCCCCATCCTGACGCTGTACGCCTTCGTCGCCTGGCGCCAAGGCGACCTCATCGCGGCCCGCCTCGCCCTGCGCGACGCCATCACCACCGACCCCGACTACGAACTGGCCGTCGGCATACACCTCGCCACGATCGACGGCGAAGACCCCCGAGAATACCTCACCGCCGTCCGCGAGGGCCAAGCCGAGTGCGAGGCGCACCTCCAGCACGCTGTCCAGGTTGCCAGTGAGTACATCCCCACCGACACTAACGCGGCGCGCTACTGCGAAGCCCTCGACTCAGTCACCATCAGCAACATCCCCCAGACCTTCACCGACGAACAGTTGATGCTCGCCCGCCACAGCACCGTCGACATCATCAATGGAGCCCTGGCCGACATCCGCAACGGACGTCCTCTCGTGGACGAAGTCGCCGCCCGCATCATCCTCGGCCTTCAAGACCGGGAAGCCCGTGACGCCGCGCTCTCCAGCGGCGAGGAGAGCAACCTCCCCTACGAACGTCAGCTCTGGGGCGACCTCGCCCGGCGCTGCGTACCGCCGCACACTGGCAAGGCCGCGGCGCTCCTCACCCTCCTCGGCTGGGTCGCATGGCGACAAGACGACACCGTCACCGCCGCCCACGCCTTGTCGGATGCCGTCGACATCGACCCCCACTACGGGCTCGCCACGACCCTCCTCGACGGCATCCGCAGCGAGGCCGACCCGGCCCCGCTACTGAAGATACTCCGCGAGGTCGCAGCGCAATTCGCAGCCAGCCGCGCGGATCTCGACACCCTCTGACCGCCACGGTGGCCCCGGCAACCTCGCCGGGGCCACCCCAGCCCGGAGACCACCCCCATGACCACCCCCGCTGACGAACCCCGCGGTGCCGTCGCCCGTCACACCGCCTACCTGCCCCAGTTCTGGGACAAGACCACGAACTCCCGGCCGAACTGGCGCATCGACCGGGGGCACCCCGGCTTCGCCCACCGCACCCCGCCCGAGCCCACTGCCGACCACCGGCCGACAGTCCTCATCCGCTCCTGGGCTCAGTCGGCTCCAGACGGTTCCGGCGAGACCTGGCCCTATCTCCACAGAGGCGCCTGCCTCGGCTGCACCTGGGAAGGCCCCGACCGACGTCGTACGGACGAAGCCGTCGAAGACGCCCACGACCACACCCACCCCGGCTGGCGCGACCTGCCTGCGATACCCGAACGCCGAGGTCGCCACTGGCTCACGCACATCCAACGCCTCTACCCGGACAGCTGGTTCGACCGGGGCGGCCCCATCCGCACCGTTCGTACCGGCATCGAGAAGCAGCACAAACCCGGCGCGGCGCCCGGCGGCGGCTACGACCTCGCCGTCCAGCTGCCCAAGAAGACCGCCCCCGTGGTAGCGGTTGCCGACGTACTGCCGCTCCCCGACCTCGGCGGCACGAAGGCAGCGTGAACGCGGCGACTCGCGCTACGCTGAGGAATGGCGGCTGACCTGCAAGAAGCCGTTCCGCTCCACCCCCGGGTACAGGGGGCGAGAGCCCGCTACGCCGGTAAGGCACTCCGCTGCGCCGGAGTTCAACTCCCCTCCCACTCGCAGACCTTGACCTGCGCAGACGACTGAACGCGCCGAGCCTGCGGTGTGTGAGGACGGGCACGAGCGGCCCCGCAGTGGACATGCAGTGGACGGAAGGACCCGTAAGGATCAGGAAGCTGGCGGAGGAACGCGGAGACCATCAGTGCTCTGACCTGCGATTATGGGACGATCAAGGCAAGATCCGGGAGCGATTGGAAGATCCCATAAGGACTCATAATCCGTCGGCCGTGGGTTCGAGTCCCACCCGCCCCACCGGAACATCTGTCTGATGAATCGTTCCCACCTGGCATCCGAGCGCCCCACGTGGCCTAGACCACATGGGGCGCTCAGTCGTTTACAGCGTCGTGCGTGAGCGGTGCGTGAGCGGTTGTGCCGGACGGCCGTGCACGGCGGGCGCGGGTGACGACGGCTTCGGCATTCCTCGCTACCTCCTTGTCGGCCTGGGCGGAAGACGGGTGTACGTGTCGGACGCTAGCTGAATAGTTCCGTGCCGCGGCGTTTCCTTGATCACATGGAGGTCACCTCCACCCGCATGGATCAAGGTTGCAGCCACATGGCGCAGATCCCGGAGGCCGATCGGCGGAGGACCGCCGCGCGGACGAGCCGCCGGAAGGCGTCTGACGCCTTCTCAGGGTGCGGCCGGGGATCCGTCCTCCTGTACGAATACGGCGCCCTCGGTTGACGCGTTGACAGATCCCGGACCCGGTGACTGTAATGGTCCGCGTGTCGCGTGGTACCGGCCGAAGAGCAGTGGGCGGGCCGGTCGCCATGGAGGCACCTTCACCGAGGGACGATGCCATGAGTTCTTACTCAGCACTCCGCGCCTGACGCATCCGACGCAGCGCCTCCGCGCGTCGTCCCTTGTCCTTCGCGGTGCCGGGCACCGTCGTACGACATCGATGTTCTTCTCCGGACGAGGGTCCGCGCGCGGTCATCGCGCGCTGTGCGCCGTATCGCGCGCACATCACGGTCATTCACCATCACCGCGTTCACCGCTTCACCGCGTTCACCGTGGTCGCGGGACCTCACACTTCTCTGGAGAGACGACACCGTATGCCCGCATCCTTCAACCAGGCGATCATCGACGAGTTCCGGGCCAACGGCGGGAAGGTCGGCGGCCCCTTCGAGGGCGGCGACCTCCTGCTGCTCACCACCACCGGCGCCAAGTCGGGGGCGGAGCACACCGTTCCGCTCGGCTATGTCCGCGACGGCGAGCTGCTGCTGATCGTCGGATCCGCGGGGGGCGCGCCGCGTCATCCCGCCTGGTATCACAATCTGCTCGCCCATCCCCAGGTACGGGTGGAGATCGGCACCGAGACGCTCGAACTGATCGCCGTCCCCGCCGAGGGGGAGCGGCGCGACCGGCTGTTCGAGCGGGTCGTGAGCGTGGCGCCCGGATATGCCGACTACCGGGCCGCCACCACCAGGACGCTGCCCGTCGTGGTACTTGAGCCCTCGGGGGCCGAGGCGGCGGAGGGGCCCGGCGAGATCGGCAGTTTCGCTGACAAGCTGGTGCAGATCCATGGCTGGCTGCGCGCCCAGCTGCGCCACATACGGGCCGAGACCGAGGCCCACTTCGCCGCGCGAGCGGCCCACGGCGGCTCCGGCGAACCGCCGGCGCCGGGGATCGGTCTTCAGCTCAGGCAGCACTGTCTGGCCTTCTGCCAGTTCCTGACGTTCCATCACACCAGCGAGGACGCCTATACCTTCCCCGCGCTGGCGGACCGTCACCCGCGGCTGCGCGACGCCCTCGACCGGCTCGGCGAGGAGCACCGTACGCTCGCGCGCGTCAAGGACGCCCTGCTCGCGCTGCTCGCCGACATCACCACCGCCGACCCCGAACGCTTCCGCGCGGAGCTGGCCCGGCTGTCGGAGGAACTGGTGGCGCATCTCGACTACGAGGAGGAGTCGCTCCTCCCCGCCCTGAGCGAGATCCCGTGGCCGCCGGGACCGCCGGAGCGCGAACCGGCCGGGGGCGCGGCGAGCTGACGGATGGTCGGGGGAGCGTTCCCCTTCCGCGCCCGCTCGCTTAGGTTGGAGGCTCGGCCGATGATGTGAGTCCCCGACCGCCCCAAGGAGGCGCTTCCGTGTCCGATCGTCAGTCTGGTACGGAGTCCGCCGATGCGATCCGGGCGCGGATCGACACCAGCACACCGCACTCCGCGCGGTTCTGGAACTATTTCGTCGGCGGAAAAGACAATTACGAGGTCGACCGGGAGGTCGGGGAGCAGATCAAGCAGATCTTCCCCGGCCTCGTCGATGTGGCCCTGACGAGCCGCCACTTCCTGGGGCGGGCGGTCCGGGAGCTGGCGGTGGAGCGGGGGGTCCGTCAGTTCCTGGACATCGGCACCGGTCTGCCGACCGCCGACAACACGCATGAGGTCGCCCAGCGCGTGGCCCCGGACGCGCGGATCGTCTATGTCGACAACGATCCCCTGGTGCTGGCCCACGCCCGTGCCCTGCTCACCAGCACCCCCGAGGGCCGTACCGACTATCTCGACGCGGATCTGTTCGACCCCGAGTCGATCCTCAAGGCCGCCGCCGGGACGCTGGACCTCTCCCGGCCTGTCGCGCTGATGATTCTCAACACGCTCGGCCATGTCGCCGACTACGACCAGGCCCGGGCGCTGGTGTCCCGTCTCATGGCGGGCCTGCCGTCCGGCAGTTATCTGGTGATCAGCGACAGCACCGCCACCAGCGAGGGCATGATCGCGGCGTCGGAGGCGTACAACGCCAGCGGGGCGGTCCCGTACTACGTGCGCGCTGTCGAGGAGATCGCGGGCTTCTTCGAGGGGCTGGAACCGGTGGAGCCCGGCATCGTCCAGGTCACGCGGTGGCGTCCGGAGGCGGACGGCGCGGACGGCACCGAGACCGCGGTCGACGCGTACGGCGGCATGGGCCGCAAGCCGTAGGTCCTGACCCGGCCCGCGGCTGTCGAAGGGGCCGGGAACGGGCCGCTCAGAGGGCCCGCGGTGGTCCCCCGGCGGGCTCGCGGCGGACTCCTGTCGCACCCCCGTGCCATCGTCCGCCGCACGCCGAGGCGTCTCTGAGCGGCCTTGGTGTCCAGTCCACCAGACGGGCTGGGCACCAACAGGGCGCGAACGGGGCGGATCACGGCAGCGGGTGGCCGCGCCCCCCACCGCTCACGTCGCCGGACCTCCCGTGTCCACGCGTCCCTCCACGCTCCCGTCCACGCGTCCGCCCGCGTACTCCGTCAGCATGCGGACCACGAGACCGGCCGGGGCCAGCCCCCGTACGACCAGATGGATGTCCCAGCCCGCACCGCGCGCCAGCTCCGCGTCGACCGCCGCCCACACCGCGCGGACGCTCTCCTCGTACGGCAGCCCGCCCCGGCCGGAGCCGAGCAGTGGGAAGCACACCGAACGCAGCGGGGGATCGAACCGTTCGTGCTCCTCCGCGAGCAGTTCCAGGGCGTGGGCCACCGCGCGGGTCACATCGGCGGGCAGTACGTCGTAGTCGTTGGTCCCGGCCCGGGGCACGGCTACGGCCGCGTGATAGACCCGGCGTACGCCCTGGCCGGCGAGGGCGCCCGAGCCGGTGACGGCCACCGTGCCGGGCAGCACCGGGCGGCCCGAGGTGCCCCGGGCGGCGGCCCAGTCGCGCAGCTCCTCGTGGATCGGATCGCCGAGCAGCTCGCCCGTCAGCCCGCGCAGCGCGCCGGCCCGGCGCAGGGAGGCCGCCACGGAGGACTTGTACGCCTCGGGCAGCGCCAGATACGTGTTGACCGGCGACACCACCACATCCACGTCCCGCAGCAGATCCACCGGATGGACATGGAGCGTGACCGGCACGGTCCTGCCGTGCGCCGGGACGGTGAGAAGCCGGTGGGTACGGGCGCTCACCGCCGGATCGGCCGGATCATCCTGAGCCGTGTCGCCGGCCGCCGGATGCCGCTCGGCGAGGGCCGCCCGCGCCAGTCTGCCGACCTGCTCGGCGACCTGGTCGAGCACCACCGCCTCCTGCTCCTTGCGGAACCGCTCGATGCTCACCCCGTACAGCTCGGCCGCGCGCCGTCTGCGGTCGGCGCCCGGCCAGTCACGGGTGCCCGGTGTCAGACCCAGGGTGTATTCGGCGGCTTCCTGGAGGGTGCCGCCGCCGAGCCGTGACACCGCCAGCCGCAGCAGCCACTCCACCGACTGCGACTGGGACTGGGCGGGGACCGCGGCCGGGCGGGCGTCCGCGGGGGCGAGCGCGAAGGCGATCCGGGCCAGCGACGGCACCTCCAGCCTGCGAAGCCGTACGATCCCGCCGCGCCGAACTGTCTTTATCTCCTCAAGGATCGAGGCATGGTCCGGGACAGGCATGAGCGGCATGGCCGCAACGATCGCACCGGGCGGCCCGCGCCCACAAGCGGCACACCGGCGAAGAGCCCGCGGGCGCCGGGAGGACGGCGCGAACGGGACACTCGTATGATGCCCCCCTCGCGGGCACCGCACAGGTGTATGGGCGGCCCCGGACCGATACCGACCGGCATCCGACCCGGATCCGACCAGCCAGGGAGTCCCCCCGTGCCCGCCACCACGCCCCGCGTCCTCTATGTCACCGACCTCGGCTACGAGGCCAGGGGACGCAGATACTGCGACGAGGACATACAGCTGTCGGCCCGGCTGCGGCGGGACTTCGCCGTGGCGCTGAGTCATCCTCTCGACGCCGCGCGGCTGATGGGGTCCTTCGACGCGGTCATGGTGCGCAACAGCGGGCCCGTACTGCACTACCAGGAGGAGTACGACGCCTTCCGCGACCGGGCGCGGGCCGCCGGGGTCCGGGTCTACAACCCGCTGACCGGACGGGCCGACATGGCGGGCAAGCAGTATCTGGTGGAGCTGAGCGCGGCCGGGTATCCGGTCATCCCGACCGTGGACCGCGCCGAGGACCTCGGCCGGCTCCCGCGCGCCGGCACGTATGTCGTCAAGCCGAAGGCGGGCGCGGACTCGATCGGCATGGAGTTCGTCGACGCGGACCGGCTCGCGGAGGTCTCCTTCGGCGAAGTGCTGGTGCAGCCGCGGATACCGTTCCGCTACGAGGTCTCGTTCTACTTCATCGACCGCGACTTCCAGTACGCCCTGTACGCGCCCGACCCCGAGCGGCGGTGGGAGCTCGTGCCGTACGAGGCCGGGCCCGCGGAGCTGGCGTTCGCGCGGCGGTTCATCGAGTGGAACGCGCTGGAGCACGGGATCCAGCGGGTGGACGCCTGCCGCGCCCCGGACGGGGAGCTGCTGCTCGTCGAGCTGGAGGACCTCAATCCGTATCTCTCCCTGGAGTCGGTGGCCGACGCGACCCGTGAGGCGTTCGCCGCGCGGCTGACGGCCTCCCTGCGGGAGTCGCTGCGCTGAAGCACCGCCGCGGGGGCGAGCGGTGAGAGGACCGGGTGGGGAGCCTTCGTCAGGAAAGGGCTCAGCGGGGTGCCTCCCAGGTCATGGTCGTGCCCCGGCCGCCGTCCTCGCGCAGCCCGTCGTCCGTGACGACCAGCCGTACCCCGGTCCGCCCGTCGGCGAGGCGCGCCATGGCGTCGACCTCCACCCCGATCGCCGTCACTCCCTCGCGCCGGTGCGCGGCGGCGAGCGCGCCGCGCAGTTCGGCCAGCAGACTCCGGCCCTCCGGTTCGCCCACGAGCGTGTCCACCGGTCCGGAGAAGCGCACGGACGGCCGGAACCCCAGCACGACCGCCGCGCCGCCCGTCTCGCGCAGCACCATCCCGCGCACGCTCGTCGGGCCGGCGGCCGGAGGCTGCTGGAGCGTGAAGATCGTGGTCCTGACCTCCTGGATCGTGGAGTCCAGCTCGTCCACGGCCCGGCCGAGCAGCTCGTCAAGTCCTGCCGAGTCCGCCCGCCGCCGGGTCGACTCCAGCATCATCTCGGTCGCGAAGAGCCGCTGGACGACCAGATCGTGCAGATCGCGGGCGATCCGGTCGCGGTCCTCGAAGACGGCCAGCTGCTCCCGGGCGTGCTGGGAGTCCGCGAGCACCAGCGCGAGCGCGGCCTGCGAGGCGAACTGGGTGGCCAGCAGCCGGTCCACCGCGCGGTACGGGCGGCCACCGCGCCGGCGCGGCAGCGCGAGGGTGCCGATCAGCTTGCCGCCGCTCTGGAGCGGCAGCATCATGCTCGGCCCGAAGCGCGACCGTACATGCGTGGTCATCCGGGGATCGGTCGACGAGTCCTCGATGAACACCGGCTCTCCGCCGAAGAGTTGGACGAGTACGGGGGAGCCGGGTTCGATGGTGGTGCCGACGATGCCGGCGGGGTCACCGACCGTGGACGCGGCGACGATCTCCATCCCGCCGTCCTCGGTCGGCTGGAGCACCACACCCGCGTACGCGTCGGCGAGCACCCGGGCCGACTCGGCCACCGTCATCAGCGCGTCGGAGGCGTTCTCGCCGGTCAGCAGCGCGGTGGTGACGGCCGCCGCCCCTTCGATCCAGCGCTCGCGCTGCCGGGCCGTCCCGTACAGCCGGGCGTTGCCGATCGCGAGCGCCGCCTGGGAGGCCAGCACGCGCAGGAGGCTCTGGTCCTGCTCGGTGAAGGAACCGGTCCGCTTCTCCGTCAGATAGAGATTGCCGAGGACCGTGGTGTCCAGCTGGAGCGGTACGCCGAGGAAGGTGTGCATCTCGGGGTGGCCGGGGGGCACCCCGGCGGACCGGGGGTCGGCCGTCAGATCGTCCAGCCGCAGCGGCCTCGGGTCCTCGATCAGGAGCCCGAGAAGGCCGGTGTGTCCATCGGGGAGCCGGCCGATCCGCTGCCGGTCGGCAGCGCTCATCCCCGCTGTGAACAGCTCCGTGATGCCGCCGCGCTCGGGGTCCAGGACACCGAGCGCGCCGTACCGCGCGCCGATGAGTTCGGCGGCGGTGTCGACGATGTGCTGGAGCGTGGCGCGCAGTTCGAGGTCGGTGCCGATGCCGAGCACCGCTTCGAGCAGCGTGGGCAGCCGGGGCGTCGTCGCGTCGGCGTCACGGTCGTCGCGGCTCTCACCGTTGCCACGGATCGCACGGTCACCGTGGCCCTCGCCGTTGTTGTCGCCCTCTTCGTCCATGGCCCGGTCGTACCGTCGTACCGGTCCCGCCGTGCTCTCAGTGGGCGTCGGCCAGCGGGTTCAGGACCATCGGCTGGATCTTGCCCTCCAGCATCGCGCCGAGCCCGAGCACGGCGCAGATGTCGGGGCGCTCCGCGATCGCGACCGGCATGCCCGTCGTGTCACGCAGCATCTGGTCGAGCCCCGGCAGCAGCGCGCTGCCGCCGACCATCATGATCCCCCGGTCCCCGAGATCGGCGACCAGATCGGGCGGGCAGTCGCGCAGCACCTTGCTGATGCCGTCGAGGACGGCGGTCAGCGGGGTGTAGATGGCCTCCCGTACGGCGGCGGTGTCCACCATCACCGAACGGGCCACTCCGGTTGCCACGTCCCGGCCGTGGATCTCGGTCTTGGTGGGGCCGTCCTCGGTGAGGCCGTTGTTGCTGAGAGCCAGCTGCAACGGGCGTACGGACTGGCTGGGCAGCATCAGCTCGTGCTGGTGGCGCAGGTGCTGGATCACCGCGTGGTCGATGGCGTTGCCGCCGACCGGGATCCGTACGGCCGTGACGATCGAGCCGAGCGACAACACCGCGACCTGCGTGGCCGCCGCGCCGCACACCATGATCATGGTGGCGGTGGGCTGCTCCACGGGCAGTCCGCAGCCGACGGCGGCGGCGATCAGCGTGTCCACCAGCTCCACCCGGCGCGCGCCGAGCCCGACCAGGGTCTCGACGGCGGCGCGCTGGGCGAGCGGATCGCTGTCATGGGGGGTGGAGGCGGCGGCGCGCAGCCAGGGCTTGCGCCGCAGCTGACGGCGGAGCTTGTCGCCCAGCAGATGCCGCAGCATGCGCTGCGCCATCTCGATGTCGACGACGGTGCCGCCCGTGATGGGACGGACGACGCGGATGTAGTCGGGGGTCCGGCCGGTCATCTGCTCGGCGAGGGCGCCGACGGCGATGAGCGCGCCGGTACGGGTGTTGACGGCGGCCGCGCTCGGCTCATCGACCACGAGCCCGGCCCCCTTCACAAAGACCCGGGTCCGGGCGGCCCCCAGGTCGACGGCGATATGGCAACGTCGCAACTGCTCAAGACTGACGGTCACGGCAGGTTCTCCCGAGAGCGCTGAGGTGGTTCACCGGCGGCCGCCGGGCCCTGTTCGCATCGTGCGGCGCCGGAGCACGTCCCGCGCGCTGGGGTACGCCAGACGGGCGTTCGGATTTGACGGCGTGCCAGGAGACATGACGGGCCGTCCGCGTGACGGGCGTCCGCCGGATCGTAGGGCCGACGGTCAGTCGGACCAGCGTTGCAGCAGTCCCCAGGTGAACTCCGCGACGCGGGCGCGCCCGTCCGGCGGGGTGAAGGCCAGCCGCATTCTGGTCGGGGCGGTGCCCTCCATCGGCCGGGCGGGCGGGAAGGCCCGCGCGACCTCGTCCACCGTGCAGCACCACGGGCGCAGATCACCGGCGGTACGCAGCTCGGGGCCCGCCGATCCCGGGGCGCGGACCAGCCATTCGTTCCAGACGGCCCCGCCGGGCGCGACCATCACCTCGAAGCGCAGATCGGGCCAGAGCGGGACGGGCCACAGCAGGGCGTCGCACTCCAGATCGCCGATCGCACGCCGGGAGGTGCGCTCCGGCTCGCCGAGTACGGAGCGGTAGCGCGACAGCGAGCCGCGCGCCCGGGGCGAGCGCACCATCGCCTGCCAGCGGCGGTTGGCCTCCCGCATGCCGGCCAGGGAGACGCCCAGCTCGCGCCGGGCCTCATCGACCAGCTCCGGCTGGTGATCGGCCATCCGGCGCAGCAGGACGAGCTGGAAGTCGAGCGGCCCGAACGGCCCGGTGGACGTCATATCGCCATCCTCCCCCGTCCCGGCGGGGCATTCCCCAACCGGGCAGACACGAGCAGACGTGGGCAGACATGCCATGTACTCGCCACTTCACACAGGATCCTCACAACCTCGCCATGCCAGCCGTACCGCCGGCGCATAATCTGCGGGGCGCCATGGACTACTGCCCACAGTGTCGTCGGCACCTCAACGGCGCACTGATCTGCGCAGGATGCGGGACCCCCGCCGAGGAGCTGCGGCAGCATCAGCCTGTCCACCCCGGGTCGCACCACAGCCGCTACCCGGGCGGGGACAACAGGGACAACGAAGGTCACGGAGAGTACGAGGCCGCGCCCGTGAGTGACTACGGGCTCGTCAGTCACGACCGCCCGGACGACACCGCGCCGCCCCGTAACTCCTCGCGCCGCAAGGGCTCTTCCCGTAGAGCCGGGCGCGGCAGCGGGGCGCGGGACCAGGCTCCGCGCCGCACCGGACCGCGCCGGGCGCGCAGCAGGCGGGGCCGCAGGTTTCTGATCGCCACGCTCGGTGTGATCCTCGCCGCCGGTGCGCTGTCCCTGGCAGAGCTGGCCAGGGAGTCGACGGGCAACGACAACGCCACGTCCGTGAAGGAGGAGACGCCGGTCGACTTCGACGGCGGCCCGCAGGACACGGAACGCCCCGCCGCCCCCGACGATCCCGGCGTGTCCGCGACGCCGGTACCGGGCTCGGGAACCGGTACGGGCGGGGAGGTGAGCCCCGACGGCAGCAGCGGTCCGGGCACGTCGGAGAAGGCCGAGGAGTCGCCGTCGGCCTCCGCCACGCCCGAGACCGGGGAGACGGCCACGGACGGGCCGGAATCGCCGGGCGCCGACGACCCGGGGTCCGTTACGAGCGGGCCCGCCGAGCCGACGGACGAGCCCACGTCGGGCCGCCCGACCTCGGCGGCCCCGCCCCCGCCACCACCGCCCGCGCCTTCTCCCACGCCGTCCGAGACCTGCACCTGGTGGATCTTCGTCTGCATCTGACGGCTGTCGGGCGCCGGCGCGGGGTGCGCTTCCACCTCGGAGCGCTCGGGGTGCGCTTCCGTCTCAGAGCGCGCTCTCGCCCAGCATCCGCTTGAGCAGATCGCGCAGCGTCTTGCGCTCTTCCTCGGACAGCGCGGCGAGCGGCTCGCGCGCGAAGTCCAGCGAGTCGCGCAGCCGGGTCGCGGTGGCTCTTCCCTCCTCCGTGGGGGCGGCGAGCTTCACCCGGCGGTCGGCCGGATCGGGCCGGCGCTCCACCAGGCCGCGCGCTTCGAGCCGGTCCACGATGCCGGTGACATTGGACGGCTCGCACTTCAGCTTCCGCGCGATCCCGCGCATCGGCAGCGGCTCCAGGGACAGCAGCCCCAGGACGCGCGCCTGTGCGCCGGTGAGTGAGTGCCGGGCCGCGGCCTGCTCGTACTCCTCGTAGTAGCGGGCCACGATGGTGCCGATGAGTTCGACGACCTCAAGGGTGAGCGGGTCTCTTCGCGAAGTGGCCATGAACACCAGGGTACCCCGTTACTTGACAGCATGAAATATTCAGGAGCATTGTTGTTTCAGGTGGTGAAGCTTTTTCGAGGGCTCCCTGACCTGGTACCCATGGCTCACCGTCGCAGAACTGTCTGAGGAGGCTCCGCACCATGACCGCACTTCCCGAGTCCGGCCGCGCCTGGTTTCTCGTCGCCCGTCCCCACGGCTGGCCCGAGCCGGGCGATGTCGCCCTGCGCGACGTCCCCGTGACCGAGCCGGGCGAGGGCCGGATCCTGGTCCGCAATCTCCACTTCTCGGTCGACCCGTACATGCGGGGCCGGATGAATGACGTGAAGTCGTACGTACCCCCGTTCCAGCTCGACAAGCCGATGGACGGCGCCGCGATCGGCGAGGTCATCGCCTCCCGCGCCGAGGGGTTCGCCGTAGGCGACCACGTGGCACACCGGCTCGGCTGGCGGGAGTACGCCGAACTCCCGGCCGAGCACGGCACCAAGGTCGACGCCTCGCTCGCCCCGCTCTCCGCGTACCTCGGTGTGCTGGGCGCGACCGGACTCACCGCCTACGCGGGCCTGTTCGAGACCGCCTCCTTCAAGGAGGGCGACGCCGTCTTCGTCTCCGGCGCGGCCGGAGCCGTCGGCAGCCAGGCCGGCCAGCTGGCCAGGATCAAGGGCGCCTCGCGGGTGATCGGTTCGGCGGGCTCCGACGAGAAGGTCAAGCTGCTCACCGAGGAGTACGGCTTCGACGCGGCCTTCAACTACAAGAAGGGCCCCGTCAGGGACCAGCTCAAGGCGGCGGCGCCCGACGGCATCGACGTCTACTTCGACAATGTCGGCGGCGACCACCTCGAAGCCGCGATCTCCTCGCTCAACACCTATGGCCGCGTCACGCTGTGCGGCGCGATCGCGCAGTACAACGCCACCGACCCGACGCCGGGCCCGAGCAATCTGGCCCTGGCCATCGGGAAGCGGCTGCGTCTCCAGGGCATGATCGTGACCGACCACTTCGGTCTGCGGCCGCAGTTCGTCAAGGACGTCGCCGGCTGGCTCGCCTCCGGTGAGCTGAAGTACCACGAGACCTCGGTCGAAGGCATCGAGAACGGCTTCGACGCGTTCCTCGGCGTACTGCGCGGTGAGAACACCGGAAAGATGATCGTCACGCTCAACAGCGGGACACACTAAGCTCGTCGCAGGCCGCCGCGGTCCGTGGGCGCGAGTCGCGGCGTACAACAGGAGGATCGCACCGCATGACCATCCAGAAGATCGATGTCCTCTACACCGCCGTCGCCACCGCGGAGAACGGCCGTGACGGCCGTGTCTCCAGTGACGACGGCCAGCTCGACGTCATCGTCAACCCGCCCACGTCGATGGGTGGCAGCGGCGCCGGCACCAACCCGGAGCAGCTGTTCGCGGCCGGGTACAGCGCCTGCTTCCAGGGGGCGCTCGGTGTGGTCGCCCGAAAGGAGAAGGCCGACATCTCCGGCTCGACGGTGACCGCCAAGGTCGGCTTCGGCAAGCTTGAGACCGGCGGTTTCGGTCTTGAGGTCGAGCTGGTGGCCTCCATCCCGAACGTGGACGAGGCGACCGCCAAGGATCTGCTGGAGAAGGCGCACCAGGTGTGCCCGTACTCCAACGCCACGCGCGGAAACATCAAGGTCGAGCTCTCCGTCGCCTGACGGACCGCCTGTCCGCTGAGGGCCGTACCCCTGACCCGGGGTGCGGCCCTCGGTCGTGCCCCCCCCTCGCGCGGTGTCCCTCCCCCGCCGTGACCCCTCGCGCCGTGACCCCTCGCGCCGTGTCCGTTTCCGGCCGTTGACGCAGAAGCGCTTCGACTCTAGCTTCCCGTTCGAGGTCGTGACCGTGGTTCGGCATTCCGAACGACTCCGCCTCCCGCGCGCGCCACCCCCCTCGCACGCCGTAAGGAGAATCCGCGTGAGCCGCACCTCTCGCAGAACCACGCTCCTCCTGGCCCTGTCGCTCGCGGTCCTCGCCGCCTTCACCGCGTTCGTCCCCCCGCCCGCGGGGGCCGTCGGCAGCCGTCCGTACGCCGGTCCCCTGATCCAGTACCACGACGGCGACTACTACCTGGTCACGACGTCCTGGTCGTCGGAGCTGACCATGCGCAAGTCGCCCACGCCGGACGGGCTTTCGACCGCGCCGGGTGTGCGGGTCTGGACGGACTCCGCCTCGTCGCGCTGCTGCTACATGGGGGCTCCCCGGATCCGCTTCCGGGACGGCCACTGGTATCTGTACTACGTCGCGGGCCAGGGCATCGAGGACTACCACCCCACCCAGCGCGAGCACGTACTGAAGAGCGCCGGCGCCGACCCCATGGGCCCGTACACCTACCACGGTCAACTCGGCGACGGCCGGCTGCCGGACACCGCCCCGCCGGCGCCGACCGGCGGCCCTTCCCTGCTGGGCGCCGCACGCGCCGGGGCCTCCGGGGAGCGGGCGACCGCCCCCACGGCGTACACACTCGTGAACCGGAGCAGCGGCAAGTGCCTGGAAGTGGAAGGCGGTTCGCGCGCCGACGGGGCGAATGTCTCCCAGTGGGCCTGTCATGGCGGCGCCCGTCAGCGCTGGCGCGTCGAGGATCTCGGCGATGACACCAGCCGGCTGGTCAACGCCGCCAGCGGGAAGGCGCTGGACACGGCGGCCTGTTCCGTCGCGGACGGGGCCGATCTGCGCCAGTGGTCCTGGCTCGGGACCAGCTGCCAGGCCTTCCGTCTCGTCGTCGCCGACCAGGGCGGCTGGATACGGCTCGTCGGGGCGCGCAGCGGCAAGGTCGCGGATGTCGCCGGCTGTTCGACGGCGGACGGGGCCGACGTACGGCAGTGGCCCTGGCTGGGCAGCGACTGCCAGCAGTGGCGGCTGAATCCGGTCTGACCACGTCCCGGCCGACCACGCGGCAGGGGCCGTCCCCGCACCACACGGGAACGGCCCCTGACGGCATGACGCCGGGAGGGATCAGCCGGACGCCCCCAGCAGGGCCCGGCCGACCTGCGAGAAGAGCCCCTTCGGGTGGTCACGGAACAGCGGCTCCGTACCGAACAGCACCACGGACCCGCCCTTCGCGGACGTCCCGCTGACGACCGAGGCCCGGCCCGCCGCGTCCGAGGGACCGCCCGTGCCGTCCTCCTTCGCGCGCCAGTGACCGGACACCAGCGGGCTGCCGGTGCCGTACGACTGCTCGACCCGCACCCCGCGACCGAGGTCGGTGAACCACAGCGGCGAGTAGACGAAGGTGTGCGCCGGAGCGCCGCCCGTGATCGGGCCGCCCGCGTTGGTCACCCGCACCACCCCGTTCGCGTCGCCGTTGCCCGCGACCGGCTTGGCGGCGAGCAGACCGGCGGCGGTGTTGAAGGACGCCCCCGTCGATCCGAGCGTGACCACACCCGCGCCACCGGAGAGGAAGCCGTCCAGGGCCGTGCGCGCGGCCGGGTTGAGCGCGCCGTACTGGAGACCGGAGGAGACGTACAGGACATCCGCCTTCGACCAGTCGAAGCCGGCGTTCAGCGTCGCGGTCGACACCGGCAGCACCTCGAAGCCCATCTCCCGCAGGGCGAACTGCTCGCCGGCCGTCACTGCCGCCGCGACGCGTGTATGGGCCAGCGTCCCTGAGCCCTGCTCCTTGGTGGCGGTGAACGCGACGCCGTAACGGTCCGCGAGGACGGCCGCCTCACGACGGGCCGAGGCCGGCACGATCGCCGAACCGTCCGCCGCCCGCCGTACCTTCACCCCCTGCGTGAGCAGGGAGTTGAGCGCGGCCAGCTCCTTCGGGTCGTCCAGCCGCAGCCGCAGATCGCCCTGACCCGTCACCGCCCCGGTCGGGGACGCGGCCTGGACCGGACGCGCCGGGATGTGCAGCCCGCCATCGACCTTCTGGACCTTGTCGACGCTCGCGCCCCACAGCAGCCCGAGGCTCCACCCCGAGATGTCGTACATCGTGGAGACGTCCGCGCTGATGTCACGGCCCTCGTCGAGGATCACATTGGCGACACCGCGCTTGGCCTGGTGCATGTCGACGATGTACGAGCCCGCCGGATACGAACGTTCCGCCAGCCGGAAGCCGGCGCGGGCGCGCTCCACCCGTACGTCATTGGCGACCAGATGGTCCACCAGCCGGGCCGCCGCGGTCGCCGAGTGCTGTCCGTCGCCCGCCGGGATCACATACGCGCGGGGGAAGGACGTGGTGTACACATCCTCCGGTCCGATGCCCGGCACGCCCGGCACGGTCTCCTCGGACACCGGCCGCTGCGCCTCGCCCGCCACGCCCCGCCGGAACGTCTCGATCTGGTCGGCGATCACGGACGTACGGTGGTCGAGCGTGTAGTCGAGGGTCGCGCGCATCACCGCGCCCGCGATATCGGTGTTGATCGCGGAGCGCCGGCGCAACTCCTCCACCGGCAGGTTGTTGTAGTCGTTGTTGTTGACGCGCATCGGGAACTCGACGGTGTGCGAGGCCACCGCGCCCTGGAACGCCATGTACTGCGGGGTGAAGATCGGCGGCCAGTCGTCCCAGCCCTCCTGCTGGTCGCGGAAGGGGATGACGGGCGGCTGGACCCCGTCCTTCGCGGGCGTGTAGCCGAGATCGTTCACCGCCTTCTCCATGCCGAGGGCGTTGGCGTAGCTGTTCTTCAGGAAGAGGTCGTACTCATAGTTCTCGCCGTGCGGCGGTGTCGTCGGCTCGATCAGGGTGCCGTTGACATAGCCGTGCAGATCGAGCATGACGGCGGGCTGCTTGTCGACGGCGATCTGCCGGATGGCCCGCGACTCGGGCTGGGAGGCGGTGATGAAGTCCCGGTTGAGATCGAAGCCGTTGCTGTTGGCGCGGGTCCCGGCGATCCGGCCGTCCGGGTTGGCGGTCACATTGAGATAGATCCGGTTCTTGGCGAGCAGACCGGCCGTCCTGCCGTCCTTCGCCTTCGCCAGCTCCTCGATGAGCTTCAGGGCGGCGTCGGTGCCCTCCCACTCATTGCCATGGATGTTGTTGTTGATGAAGACCGGGGTCTTGTAGGAGGACGTGATACGGCGGTCCTTGGCGGCAGCCGCCGGTGAGTTCTCGATCAGCTCGCGCATCCGCTCCTGCTCGCGGGACTCGCGGGAGCTCTCGGGCGCGGTGACGGTGACGAGATACAGCTCATGGCCGGCCGCCGACCGGCCCGCCACCTCCACGCTGACGCGATCGCTCAGCTTCTGGAGGGCGTTGAGCCGGGGAGCGAGCGAGTGGTACGGGGCGAGTCCCAGCTTGATCGACTTGTCGGCGGGGTTCTCGGGCGGCGCGTCGAGGACCGTACGCCGGGGGTAGCCGCCGTCCTTGCGCAGCGCGGAAGGCGCGGACGTACCGATGGTGCCGGCGGTCTTCTGGAGCGCGCCGGCGGCGGCCGTGGCGTCGGGGCCGCCGTTCTCCCTGACGGGGTGCGGGCGCTGCGCGTCCCGGGCGGGGGCGGCGGTCGCGGGGAGCGGGGCCAGCAGCAGGGCGCCGGCGACGGCGCTGACAGCGGTGGTGAGCAGAACGGGTCTGGGTATCCCCATACGTCTGTTCCTCCGGGTCTTCGGAAGTGTCGGAAGTGACGGCAGAGTCAGAGGTGATCACCGCGAGGTGCTCACCACGAGGCGATCACATCGGAGCGATCAGAAATGATCGGCGGCGATCGACGTTGATCGGTACGCAGGGTCTACCGGTTACTCACGCGAACATCAAGAGGGGGCCATATACAGCCGGTAGGCTGCGCGCATGCATGATCTCGGCGCCGGCTTCGGCTACTTGATGAAAGGCCAGCGCTGGGTCGCGGGCCACGGCCGGTGGTTCGGATTCGGACTGCTGCCCGGTTTGCTCACTCTGGTCCTGTATGCGGGCGCGCTGGTCGGCCTCGCGTACGGCGCCGACGATCTGACGGCCTGGGCCACCCCGTTCGCGGACGACTGGTCCTCGCCCTGGCTCGGGCTCTTCCGGGGCTCGCTGACCGTGCTGGTCTTCGCGCTCGGGCTGTTCCTCGCGGTGATCACCTTCACCGCCGTGACGCTGCTGGTCGGCCAGCCCTTCTACGAATCGCTCTCGGAGGAGGTCGACCGCTCGGAGGGCGGCGAGGTCCCGGAATCGGGGCTGCCGCTCTGGCGTGAGCTGTGGATCTCCGCCCGGGACAGTCTGCGCATCCTGGTACGGGTGGCGCTGTACGGCGTGCTGCTCTTCGCGCTCGGATTCGTTCCGGTCATCGGGCAGACGGTCATTCCCGTGCTCGGCTTCTGCGTCTCCGGTTTCTTCCTGGCGGAGGAACTGACGGCGGTGGCGCTCCAGCGCCGTGGTGTCGAGCTGAAGGAGCGCCTGCGGCTGCTCAGGGGCCGCCGGATGCTCGCCCTCGGCTTCGGCGTCCCGCTCACGCTCGCCTTTCTCGTTCCGCTCGTGGCGGTCTTCCTGATGCCGGGCGCGGTGGCGGGGGCGACCCTGATGGTGCGCGAGCTGACGGCCCCGCCGGAGGACGCGTCCACGGACGACGACGCCGTGGCCGGCGGACAGGGCGCTCGGAGGCCGGACGTACCGCTCTCCATGGACAAGTAGCGGATGGACACGTAGCGGGTGGACATATAGCGGGTGGACACGTAGCGGTATCTCACGCAGCGCCGTCCGGTCCGGCAGGGCTCCGGACCGGACGGCGCCGTACGTCCCGCTTCCCGGCCGGCTCAGGAGGCTTCGGCGGCCACCGTGATGATCGTCCGCAGCTGCGCGATGATGTCCAGCCGGTTCCGTACGAACTCCGGGTCCGTCACGGAGCCCGTCGCCGGGTCGGTGTTCCCCGCCCCGAACTGGAGCACCGGCGTGTGCACATGGCCTCCCGGAATATCCAGCCCCAGACGGTCGCGGAGCAGCGTCGCGCGGTACGCGATCTCATTGGACAGATAATCCCCGCCGCCCCCGGCGCGGGCCGCCGAACCGGGCGTCGGTCCGTCGGGCCGTACCACCGGCGCGGTCCCGCCCGCCGGGATCTCCGTCACCGACGTGTTGTCGTACACCGGGAAGCGGCCGGTGCCGGCCGCCACGATCGAGCGGTACGGCAGGCTGGTCGTCGTCCACTGCGGCTGCGAGGCCGGATCGGTCACCGGCACGAGCCCGGTCTCCGAGACGTTCTCGTTGTCCCCGAACCCGCCGCGCCAGGCGCCGTTGAAGCGCTCGACATCGATCCGGCCGACCCGGCCCTGGCTGACCGTGGTGAAGAGATCGGCCCGTGACAGCGGTCCGCGCAGGGCCTGTTCGACGGTGCCGTCCGCGAAGTCCCCCCAGCGGACGGGGAAGACGGCGGCCTCGATCCGGGCGGGCCCGTCGGCCGTCCTGATCACCGTGCCGTCCAGCGCCAGCGCCGTCGCCCCGGACGGGTTGCTGATGCGGATGTCACGGTCCAGGGTGAACGGGTCGAAGCCCGTCAGCACGATCCGCTTGACGCCCTTGACCCCCTTCGCAGCGCCGCGTGCCGGGAAGTCCATCGAGTCCTGGCCGCGCGAGGAGCGCTCCAGCGTCCCGAGCAGCGCCGTCCGCGCGCTCTCGGAGAGGCCGAACTCCGGCTGCCACTGGCGCAGTTCACGAGTGAGCGCGAGCCGTGCCCAGTACAGCGGCCGATCGTCGTCCCGGCTCAGATCGCCACGCGCGGGCCCGCGCCCCTGCGCCCGGTCCACCGCCCGCTGCCACAGCCGCGCGCCGCTCCGTGCGACGGCCCGCTCCGCCTCGGCGTACGAGTCCGCGCCGCGCAGTGACCGCACGAAGTCCGGCGCCACCGCGTCGAAACCGCTGCGCCGCAGGATCTCCTGGGGCACGGCCCGGTCCAGCCGCTGTTCCTCGACGGTGAACGCGGCGGTGGCGCCGGCGGTGGCGGACCGGGCGGGGGCGGGCTGAGCGCCGAGGGGCTGCGCGGCGGCGAGCGGGGGCGGCGCGGTGAGGGTGAGCGCGGTGGTGGTGAGGAGTACGAGCCCGAGCAGTTCGGGGCGTACGC
This sequence comes from Streptomyces scopuliridis, assembly GCF_042790125.1. Lineage (GTDB taxonomy): Bacteria > Actinomycetota > Actinomycetes > Streptomycetales > Streptomycetaceae > Streptomyces > Streptomyces scopuliridis_A. The sequence continues at coordinate 132,060 of NZ_JBHTZS010000006.1, read as the reverse complement.
GTATGCGGCTCATGGGCCTCATGAGTCTCACGGGAGTCCTTCCGTCGGCTGGCGGAAGTATCGCCTCCGGACGGCCGGTTGACCATGGGCCCCGGTCTCCGCGCGCGCCGCTCGGACGCGTACGACCCGTACCCGAGGTCCGCGGAGGGGAGCGGTACCACCCCACCGGCCAGGATCGCTGTGCGACCATCCGGCGGAGAGACGCGATGACTTCGACGAGGAGGTACGGCCGTGGCAGACGCATCCGACACCCGGGCCGGTCACGCACGCGAGGCGGCCGTCGAGGCGGCGCTCGGCGCGCTGGAGCTGGACGCCAAGGCGAGGCTGCTGGCCGGTCAGGACATGTGGTCCCTGCCCGCGCTCCCGGAGATCGGGCTGGCGTCCCTGGTGATGTCCGACGGTCCGATCGGGGTCCGCGGGGTGCGCTGGACGGCGGACGACCCGTCCATAGCCCTGCCGTCGCCGACCGCGCTCGCCGCCTCCTGGGATCCCGGACTGGCCCGCCGGGCGGGCAGGCTGCTCGCGCAGGAGGCCCGCCGCAAGGGCGTGCACGTACTGCTGGCGCCGACCGTGAATCTGCACCGGTCACCGCTCGGGGGCCGCCACTTCGAGGCGTACAGCGAGGACCCGTATCTCACCGGCGAGATCGGCACCGGATATGTGCGGGGCGTCCAGGACGGCGGGGTCGGCACGACGGTCAAGCACTTCGTCGCGAACGACGCCGAGACCGACCGCTTCACCGTCGACAACATCGTCGCCCCGCGCCCGCTGCGCGAGGTGTACCTCGCCCCGTTCGAAGCCATCGTCGCCAACGCCCACCCCTGGGGCATCATGGCCGCGTACAACCAGGTCAACGGCTCGACGATGACCGAGCACCAGTATCTCCAGAACGAGGTCCTGCGCGGCGAGTGGGGCTTCGACGGCCCGATCGTCTCCGACTGGCTGGCGGCACGCTCCACCGTCGGCGCCCTGCTCGGCGGCCTCGACGTCGCGATGCCCGGACCGCGCACGGTCTACGGCGAGGCGCTGGTCGCCGCCGTACGCGCCGGTGAGGTGACGGAGTCCGCCGTCGACGACGCCGTACGCAGGGTGCTGCTGCTCGCCGCCCGGACCGGCGTCCTCGACGGCGCCCCCGCGGCCGTCACGGACCTTCCCGCGCCGATCGACGGCGACGCCCTCGCCCGCGAGATAGCGCGCCGCTCCTTCGTCCTCGTACGCAACGAGCCCCCGACGCGAGGCGCCGGCCACCCCGCCCTGCCCATCGACCCGGCCAGGACCGGTACGGTCGCGCTCAGCGGCGCCCCGGCCCGCGACGCCCGGGTGCTCGGCGGCGGCTCCGCGGTGGTCTTCCCCGACCATGTGGTCTCCCCGCTCGACGGCCTCACCGCCGCCCTTCCCGACGGCTCCCTGACCTACTCCCTCGGCGCCGACCCCAACGAGGAACTCACCGACGCGGACACCGGCTTCGAGCTGACCGCCGTCTGTCGCGCGGCGGACGGAAGGCTCCTCGGGACCTCCACCGTCCCGGGCGGCCGGGTGCAGTGGGCCGGCAGCGACCTGCCCGACGGCGTCACCCACGAGGAGCTGCACACCGTCGAGCTGACCGGCACCTTCACCCCGCGCGAGAGCGGCGAGCACACCTTCGGCACCCGGGGTCTCGGCGGCTTCGTCCTCACCGTCGGCGGCGAGGTCCTTTTCGACGGTACGGAGGAACTGGCCGCCGCCTCCGACCCGTTCGAGGCGTTCTTCGGCCGCCCGGTGGAGCGTGCCCGCGCCCGGCTGACCGACGGCGAGCGGGTCACGGTCTCACTGCTGCACACCGTCCACAAGATCCCGGACGCCCCGATCAAGGCCGTCGCGCTCTCACTGCTCCACCTCGGCCCGCGGCACGACCCCGACGAACTGATCGCGGAGGCCGTCGAGGCGGCCCGTACCGCGGGCACCGCCGTCGTGGTGGTCGCCACCACCGAGCGCGTCGAGTCCGAGGGTTTCGACCGGGTGAACCTCAAGCTCCCCGGCCGCCAGGACGATCTCGTACGCGCGGTGGCCGCCGTCAACCCGAACACCGTCGTGGTCGTCAACACCGGCTCCCCGGTGGAACTGCCGTGGCGCGAGGACGTGGCGGCGGTGCTGCTCAGCTGGTTCCCCGGCCAGGAGGGCGGCGCCGCGCTCGCCGATGTGCTGCTCGGCGCGGCGGAACCGGGCGGCCGGCTGCCCACCACCTGGCCGGTCGCGCTGGCCGACGTACCGGTCTCGGCGACCACCCCGACCGACGGCGAACTCCACTACGACGAAGGCGTGTTCATCGGCTACCGGGCCTGGGAACGGTCCGGCGTGGCCCCCGCGTTCCCATTCGGCCACGGCCTCGGATACACCGGCTGGGAGTACGAGACGATCGCCGCCACCACGGACGACGCGCGGGTACGGCTGCGCAACACCGGTATCCGCGCGGGCCGCGAGGTCGTCCAGATCTATCTGGCCCCGGTGGACGACACCGTGGAACGCCCGGCCCGCTGGCTGGCCGGCTTCGCGTCGGTCGAGGCGGGACCCGGTGAGACGGTCGAGGTGCGGATCCCGCTGCCGCGCAGGGCCTTCGAGATCTGGCACGAGGAGTCGGGCTCCTGGTCGTTCGTCCCCGGTACGTACGAGGTCCAGGCGGGCCGGTCCGTCGCCGACCGCCGGCTCAGCTCCCTGGTGCGGGCGCGGGCGTAGCGGTACGAGGGGTCCCGGGGCGGACTTGAACGCGCCCCGGGGCCGGGCCCAGCACCCCTTCCCCTACCGGACGCCGAAGCCGAACGTGGTGGCCGAGACGAACACCTCACCCGGCCGCAGCACCGTGCTCGGGAACGCGGGCCGGTTCGGGGAGTCCGGGAAGTGCTGGGTCTCCAGGGCGATTCCGTCCCCGGGACCGTACGGCTCCCCGTCGAAGTGGTCGCCGGTGTAGAGCTGCATCCCCGGCTCCGTGGTGGTCACGGTCAGCACCCGGCCCGACACCGGGTCGTACAGCTCGGCCGCCGGACCCGTCCCGTCCAGGACGAAGTTGTGGTCGTAGCCCGAGCCCACCGGGCGCGGCTTCCGGAAGTCGAAGCGGGTGCCCTCGACCGGAGCGAGCTTCCCGGTCGGTACCGCCGTGTCGTCCACCGGCGTGATGTGCCCGGCCGCGATGCGCAGTTCGTGGCCGGTCGCGGGGCCGCTGCCCGCGCCGCCCAGATTCCAGTAGGTGTGATTCGTCGGATTCACATGTGTCGGGGCGTCCGTCACCGCGCGGTAGTCGATCCGCAGCGCACCGTCCGCGTCCAGCGTGTAGGTCGCCGAGAAGTCCAGCCGCCCGGGGAAGCCCTCCTCGCCGTCGGGGCTGATCCGCGACAGCCGTACCCCGTGGTCCCCGGCCGGCTCCGCGTCCCACACGCGCTGGTCGAAGCCCCGCTCACCGCCGTGCAGACTGTTCGGCCCGTTGTTGGGCGCGAGCCGGTACGTCCGGCCGTCGAGTGCGAAGGCCGCGCCCCCGATGCGGTTCGCGTACCGGCCCACCAGCGCCCCGAAGTACCGCCCGCCGACGCCCAGATACCCCGCGAGGCCGGGGAAGCCGAGCGCCACATTGGCGACGGTGCCGTTCCGGTCGGGTATCTCGACCGACTGCACGATGCCGCCGTACGTCAGCAGACGCAGCCGGGTACCGGCCCGTTCGAGGGTCCAGCGGTGGACGGGCGTGCCCTCACCGGTCGCACCGACGCGCTCCGTGTTCATGACAGTCATGATCGAGAAGCCTACGCCGGGGAGCGCCGGGCTACGTGGGCGGCTTCACGGCCGTGACATTGCGGTACGCGATCTCCGCCAGCATGCTCTGCCCGTCCTTGCTGGGATGGAACCAGTCCCAGTGGCTCAGCTGCTCGCCGGTGAACCGGAAGTCGAAGACCGCACCGCCGTCGTACCGGCAGCGCGGGTCCTTCGCGCACACGTCCTTCAGCACGTTGTTGTACGCCACGACCCGCTCGTACACCATGGTGCGCCGGTCCTGAGCCCGCTTGCTCATGTCCTGCGAGTCGCCGAGCATCGTGGCGCAGATCCCCAGCTTCCAGATCTGCCGGCCCAGCGGATTGCCCCGGCCGGTCGACCAGAGCCGCTTCAGATCCGGCACGCTCGACACATACACCTGCGCCTTGGGCGCCCCGGCGCGCAACTGGCGCATCGACGCCTCGAACGACGTGCGGAAGTCGGCGACCGGCGTCATCTGCTCCGCCCTGTCCTGACAGGCGTCATTGGCGCCCACCATGATCGTGACCAGCTCCGGCTTGTTCTGCGCGGCCTGTGCGAGCTGGCCCGGCAGGTCGGACATCTTGGCGCCGGTCGCGGCGTGGTTCCAGCTGCGCTCCTTCGCGGCGGGAGCGCCGAGCAGCCGCAGGGCCAGGCTGCGTACGTTGCTGTCCGTACCCGTCGACCAGGACACCTCCGGGCAGTCGGCCAGCACCACACACGCGTCGAAGCCACGGGTGATGGAGTCACCGACCGCCGCCACCGAGGCCGGGGCGCGGTTCCACAGGGGCGGTCGCGCGGAGGGGCCGGTGCGCTTGACCTCCGTGTCGGACGAGGATCCGCCGAAGGCGCCACAGCCCGCCAGCAGGCCGGTCACGGTCAGGACCGCGGCGGTCGCGGCGGCCGTCCCGGCGCGTGAGCGCCGCCCACGGCGCTCATTCCGGACCGGGCGGCGATCCCCGCTCCGACCGCCGCCACCGCTCCGGATCCGAAGGCTCTTCCGCATCAGGGTCCCTCCCCTTGGCGTCCTCTTTGCATCCTCTTGATCAGTCTGGCGTCTTCAGGCATCCGGTGGCGTCCTGCCGAGTGAAAGCTTCGCGCATATCGGCCCCGGGACCGACCGTACGTCACCGCGGGCACCCCGCCGCACGGTAGTTTTTCCCACGTCGAACCAGAGGCGTCCGTTCTCTTGGCTCCGGTAAATTACATCACGTCACATGCTGTCCCTTTTGCGGAGTTTCACTCCCGATGCTGTTTACTGAGGCCGCTGGGAAAGGCGAACCTCGTCCCACACTGGAGGTCCCGGTGACGACACGTGGAGTTCTGTACATTCACTCCGCACCACGCGCGATGTGCCCGCACATCGAGTGGGCGGTGGCCGGAGTGCTCGGCCTGCGGGTCCAGCTCGACTGGATCCGGCAGCCGGCGTCGCCGGGCACCTGGAGAGCCGAGGTCTCCTGGAAGGGCCGGGCGGGCACCGCCTCCGAACTCGCGTCAGCCCTGCGCGGCTGGCAGATGCTCCGCTTCGAGGTCACGGCGGAACCCTGCGCCACCGCCGAGGGCGAGCGCTACAGCGCCACGCCCGATCTGGGCATCTTCCACGCCGTCACCGGAATGCACGGCGACATCCTGGTCCCCGAGGACCGGCTGCGCGCCGCGCTCGCGCGCTCCCAGCAGGGCGAGACACAGCTGGAGGCCGAGGTCGCCAAGCTGCTCGGCAAGCCGTGGGACGACGAACTGGAGCCGTTCCGGTACGCGGGCGAGGGCGCCCCGGTCCGCTGGTTGCACCAGGTCGTGTGAGCGGGCGGGGCTCTCCCGTCCTACCGTGGCTCCATGGCTGACCACCTCGCAGTAGCTGTCCTCGGCACCGGCATCATGGGCGCCGCGATGGCCCGTAATCTCTGCCGCGCCGGACATGACGTCCGGGTCTGGAACCGCACCCCGGCCAAGGCCGAAGCGCTGGTCGCCGACGGCGCGCGGGCCTTCGTGACCCCCGCCGAGGCCGTCGCCGACGCGGATGTCGTCCTCACGATGGTGTACGACGGCCCCGCCGCCGTGGAGGCCGTGACGGCCGCCGGCCCCGGGCTGCGGCCCGGCGCCATCTGGCTCCAGACGACGACCGTGGGTGTCGGGGCCATTCCCTCACTCGCCGATCTGGCCCGTCATCACGGGCTGGTCTTCGTCGACGCACCGGTGCTCGGCACGAAGGCGCCCGCCGAGAGCGGCGACCTCGTGATCCTGGCCGCGGGCCCCGAGGAGGCGCGCGGCCCGCTCGCGTCCGTGCTCGACGCCATCGGCAGCCGGACCGTCTGGCTGGGCGAGGACGGCTCCACCGCCGCCGCGAGCCGTCTGAAGCTCGTCTGCAACAGCTGGGTGATCGCTCTCACCAACGGTGTGGCCGAGGCGCTCGCGCTGGCCAAGGGGCTCGACGTGGACCCCCGGCACTTTCTGGAGGCCGTGGCCGGCGGCTCGCTGGACTGCGGCTATCTCCACGCCAAGGCCGCCGCCATCATGGAGGACGACTACGCCCCGAGCTTCTCGGTCGCGACGGCGGGCAAGGACGCCCGGCTGATCGTGGAGGCCGGGTCGTCGGCGGGCGTACGGCTGGATGTGGCGGCGGCGTCCGCCGAGCGGTTCCGCCGGGCGGAGGCCCAGGGGCACGGCGACGACGACATGGCGGCGACGTACTTCGCGAGCTTCGACGACTGAGGCGCGGTCCCGGTCTCGGCCACCGCCCGGTCTCTTCCACTGGCCGCTCTGCTTCCTGGCCTCAAACCCCGTTCCCCCGATGGGGTGATCGTCCGGCTGGTCCGGGCGTGTCGTTATGTCCGGCTGCGACCCTTCGTATACGGCGACTTCGTGCGCGGAGCGGCAGACGCACAGGGACGGGAGACGACAGGAGGGGGACGAGCGGCGTGACCACACCCGGAACGGTCTGGGGTGCCTTCCGGCCGCTCGGAGGCACTCTCGTCAGCGATCCGGCCGTGGTCGCCCGCTCGGACGGCCGGTTGGCCGTCCTCGCCGAAGGCCGGAACCACGCTCTGGTCCTCATCCGGCAGAACAGAGATCTGAGCTGGTCCCCGTGGACGGAGTTACCCGGGGCCCGGATCAGCGGGGTGCCCGCCGCGATCCTGGGCCGTGACCGACTGCTACGGGTCTTCTGGCGCACCCCGGGTGACGAACTGTTCGCCGGCCGGATCCCGGGGGAGTCCGGCACGCGCCCGGTCAAGGTGGCCGACGGCGCCGCGGGCGATCCCGCCGCGGTCCTCAACGCCGACGGGCGGATCTCGGTGTTCTACCGGGGTACGGACCACACGGTCCGGTCGGTCAGCCACACCTCGGTGGCGTACGCCGTCTGGGCCCCCGCCGCCACGATCGGCGGAGCCGCCGAGGGTGTCCCGTGCCCGGTCCTGGCGGCCGACGGGCGGGTGGCGGTGTTCGTACGGGGCGACGACGGCGAGCTGTGGATCGCGGAGCAGCGGATCCCCGACACCACCAGCGACTGGATCCCCTTCGAGCGGCTCGCCAGGACCCCGGCCCGCTCCGACCCGAAGGCCGCACTCGACGCGGACGGCCGGATCCGGGTCTTCTGGCAGGGCCGGGACGGGGCGGGCTGCTTCCTGGGCCGACAGGGGGACTACGCCGCGTGGAACCCGGAGGGTTCGCTCAGGGGCGGCCTGGCGGGCGCGCCGTATCCGTTCCGTTCCCCGCTCGACGGCCGACTCCAGATCTTCGCGGCCGGTCCCGACCGCGCGCTGTGGGTCGCCGGCCAGAAGACCGTCAACAGCGACCAGTTCACGGACTTCGCCCCTCTGAACGGCGCGCTCGCGGGCGCCCCTGTCCCCGCGTACCACTCCGACGGCCGGATGTCCGTCTTCGTCCGCGGCACCGACGGCGTGCTCCGATACGTGACGCAGAACTGGGCCCCTTAGGGCCTGTCCGGCGGGCCTGGACGACCGGCCGCGCCGCGCGGAAACCGGAGACGCCCGGCCGGGAAATCCCGGGCCGGGCGTCAGGGGCGGAGCCTGGCGAAGGTCCGCCGGGGACCGCCGCGCGGTCAGACCGTACGCAGCGCCAGCACCACGTTGTGGCCGCCGAAGCCGAACGAGTTGTTGATCGCCGCGATCGTGCCGCTGGGCAGATCGCGGGGGCCGTCGACGACGATGTCCGCGACGACATCCTCGTCCAGATCATCGACATTGATCGTCGGCGGGGCCTTGCGGTGGTAGAGCGCGAGGACCGTCGCCACGGTCTCGATACCGCCCGCGCCGCCCAGCAGATGGCCCGTCATCGACTTCGTCGCGGAGACCGCGACATGGTCGAGATCGTCGCCGAGCACCCGGCGCAGCGCCTTGATCTCGGCGACATCGCCCTGCGGCGTCGACGTGGCGTGCGCGTTGAGGTGCATGACCTCGGCCGGCTTGAGGTCCGTCTGGTCGAGGAGGTTCTCCATGGCCTTGGCGATACCGCGGCCGGTGGGCTCGGGCTGCGCGATGTGGTGGGCGTCCGAGGACAGGCCCTGGCCCAGCAGCTCGCAGTAGACCCGCGCGCCGCGCTTGGCCGCGTGCTCGGCCGACTCCAGGACGACCACGCCGGCGCCCTCACCGAGGACGAAGCCGTCGCGGCCCTTGTCGTACGGGCGCGAGGCCTTGGTGGGCTCGTCGTTGTTCTTGGACATCGCCATCATGTTGGCGAACGCCGCGATGGGCAGGGGGTGGATGGCAGCTTCCGTACCACCGGCGACGACTACGTCGGCGCGGCCGGTACGGATCATCTCCACCGCGTAGCCGACGGCCTCGGCGCCCGACGCGCAGGCGGAGACCGGGGTGTGCACGCCCGCGCGGGCGCCCACTTCCAGGCTGACGTTGGCGGAGGGGCTGTTGGGCATCAGCATCGGCACGGTGTGCGGGGAGACACGGCGTTCGCCCCGCTCCTTGAGCACGTCGTACTGGTCGAGCAGGGTGGTCACGCCGCCGATGCCGGAGGCGATCACGGTACCGAGCCGGTCGGGGTCGACCGAGGTGTCCTCCCCGGCCATGGCGGTGTAACCCGCGTCCGCCCAGGCCTCCCTGGCCGCGATCAGCGCGAACTGCGCCGAGCGGTCCAGCCGGCGGGCGAGCGGGCGGGGCAGGACATCGCCCGGGTCGACCGCGGCGGCCGCCGCGATACGGACCGGCAGCTGGGCGAAACGTTCGCCTTCGAGCGGACGTACTCCGGAGCGGCCCGCGAGCAGACCCTCCCAGGTCGTTGCGCTGTCGCCACCCAGTGGTGTGGTTGCGCCGATACCGGTGACGACCACGGTGCGATTGGTCGAGTTCACTGGAATTCTTTCTCCACGTGTAGAGGGTGCTGAATTTTTACGGCGCCACCACCGGGTGGCGGATGCCGCGCGATGGGTCAGCGCGAGAGGTCAGGAGGTCAGGCGTCCTGGTGCTTCGCGATGTAGCTGGCGGCGTCGCCAACCGTCTTGAGGTTCTTGACGTCGTCGTCCGGGATCTTCACGTCGAAGCGCTCTTCGGCGGCGACGACGACCTCGACCATGGACAGCGAGTCGACATCCAGATCGTCGGTGAAGGACTTGTCCAGCTGGACGTCCTCGACCGGGATACCGGCGATCTCATTAACGATCTCGGCGAGACCGTCGACGATCTCTTCCTGGGTGGCGGCCATGTTGGCGCTCCTTCGATGTTGAGCAGAGGGATATATCGGAACACGCTCCGGAAAGTTCCGGTGTGCCTAGGGGAGGGTAACGACCGTCGCGGCGTAGACAAGACCCGCCCCGAAGCCGATGACGAGCGCGGTGTCGCCACTCTTCGCCTGTCCGGTCGCCAGGAGCCGCTCCATCGCGAGCGGGATCGAGGCGGCCGAGGTGTTGCCAGTGGTCTCCACGTCACGGGCGACCGTGACGCTCTCCGGCAGTTTCAGAGTCTTCACCATCGAGTCGATGATCCGCATATTGGCCTGGTGCGGAATGAAGACGTCCAGGTCGGCGGAGCTGATTCCGGCGGCGTCCAGCGCCTGCTGGGCCACCTTCGCCATCTCGAAGACGGCCCAGCGGAAGACCGCCTGGCCCTCCTGCGTGATGGCCGGGAACTTCTCCACCGTTCCGTCGCGGTAGGCGTCCCACGGCACGGTCTGCTTGATGGTGTCGGACTTGTCGCCCTCGGAGCCCCAGACGGTGGGGCCGATCATCGGCTCCTTGGCGGGTCCGACGACCACGGCGCCCGCGCCGTCGCCGAACAGGAAGGCCGTCGCGCGGTCCTCCAGATCGGTCAGGTCCGAGAGCCGCTCGACGCCGATGACCAGTACGTACCGCGCCGAGCCCTCGATGACCATGCCCTTGGCCAGGGTCAGTCCGTAGCCGAAGCCGGCGCAGCCCGCGGAGATGTCGAACGCGGCGGGCCTGCCCGCGCCGATCCTGTCCGCGATCTCGGTCGCGACGGCCGGGGTCTGCTTGAAGTGCGAGACGGTGGAGACGATCACGCCGTCGATCTGCTCCGGGGTGATCCCGGCGTCCGCGATGGCCTTGCCGGACGCCTCGATGGACATCGCGGCGACCGTCTCCTCCGGGGAGGCCCAGTGGCGGGTCGCGATGCCGGAGCGGGAGCGGATCCACTCGTCGGAGGAGTCGATCGTTTCGAGGATCACCTCGTTCGGCACGACCCGGGTCGGGCGGTAGCCGCCCACGCCCATGATGCGCGCGTACGGGGCGCCCTTGCTGGGCTTGATCTTCGACATGCTCTCTGACTCCTATTCAGCCGTGGAGGAGTGTTCGGCGATCAGCGTGCGAGCCGCGTCGAGGTCGTCCGGTTTCTTCAGGGCGAGGGTCCGCACACCGGGCAGGGCGCGCTTGGCGATACCCGTCAGGGTGCCGCCGGGGCACAGCTCGATCAGCGCGGTCACACCCCGCTCCTTGAAGGTCTCCATGCAGAGGTCCCAGCGGACCGGGTTGGCGACCTGGCCCACCAGGCGGGTCACGATTCCGGAACCGGTGGCGACGGCCTGCCCGTCGCGGTTCGAGACGTACGGTACGACCGGGTCGGCGACGGAGACGGAACGCGCGGCCGTGTCGAGCTTCTCGACCGCGGGCGCCATGTGGTGCGTGTGGAACGCGCCGGCGACCTTGAGCGCCACCACGCGCCGTACGCCCTCCGGCATGTCGGCCTCCAGCGCCGCGAGTTGCTCACGCGTGCCGGCCGCGACGATCTGGCCCGCGCCGTTCACATTGGCGGGGGTCAGACCGAGCTTCTCCAGATGCGCGAGGGTGGTCTCCGGGTCGCCGCCGAGCAGCGCCGACATCCCGGTCTCCGTGATCGCGGCGGCCTCGGCCATCGCCATGCCCCGGGCGCGTACCAGCGACAGGGCCACCTCGTCGGGGACCACACCGGCCAGCGCCGCGGCGGCCAGTTCACCGACGCTGTGGCCGGCCGTGACACCGATGTGGCGCGCCACGTCCTCGGTGGTGGGGAAGAGCTGACGGGCGGAGAGCAGGGCGGCGGCGACCAGCAGCGGCTGGGCCACGGCGGTGTCCCTGATCTCGTCCGCGTCGGCGTCCGTGCCGTAGTGGACCAGATCCAAGTCGATGGCGGCCGACCATGCCCGCAGCCGGTCTTCGGCGCCGGGAAGGTCGAGCCAGGGAGTCAGGAAGCCGGGCGTCTGAGCGCCTTGGCCGGGAGCGACGAGTACGAGCACCCTCACACTCTCTCTTGCGAAGGGTCTTCACCGCCCGTGGGGAGGGGAACGAAGAACCGCTAGGGGAATTGTTGGAGTACGACAAAAGTCTAGGTCTGCGGATCTCCGTCGGCCAAGCGTCCCAGGATCAGGGCAATCCGCAGCGTGAACGCGGACCTCACATCGGAGGGTGACCATCCGGTGACGTCAGTCACACGTCGCAGCCGGTAGCGCACGGTGTTGGGGTGCACGAACAGCATCCTCGCCGCGCCCTCAAGACTGCTCGCCTGCTCCAGATAGACACTCAGAGTCTCCAGCAGCGCGGACCCCGCTTCCTCCAGCGGTCTGTAGATCTCCTCCACCAGCTGCTCGCGCGCGGCGGGGTCGGAGGCGATCGCGCGCTCCGGCAGCAGATCGTCCGCGAGCACCGGGCGCGGTGCGTCCTGCCAGGCGAAACACGCCTTGAGGCCGGCCGCCGCGGCCTGCGCGGACTTCGTGGCGGCCAGCAGATCGGGCACCACCGGGCCCGCCACGACGGGGCCCGCCGCGTACGGGCCGATCAGCGCCTTGGCGACCTGGAGCGGATTGTCGCTGCCGCCCGCGATCACCACGAGCCGGTCGCCGAGCACGCCGGTGAGGACCTGGAGTTTGGCGTGCCGGGCCGCCCGGCGGATCGCCTCCACGGTCAGTTCGCTGTCCTCGTCCGGGGCGGTGCCGAGCAGGACGCAGACATGTTCGGGGGAGTTCCAGCCGAGCGCCGCCGCCCGGGAGACGGCGCCTTCGTCGGCCTCCCCGGAGAGCACGGCGTTCACGACGAGCGACTCCAGCCGCGCGTCCCACGCGCCGCGTGCCTCGGCGGCCTGCGCGTACACCTGCGCCGTCGCGAAGGCGATCTCCCGCGCGTACACGAGCAGCGCCTCGCGCAGCGCGGACTCGTCGCCCGGGGCGGCGACCTCCTCGATCGCCGTCTCCATGACCTCGATCGTGGTCCGTACCATCTCGACGGTCTGGCGCAGGGTGATCGCCCGCGTCAGCTCGCGCGGGGCCGTGCCGAAGACATCGGTGGAGATGGCCTGCGGGGTCTCGGGGTGGCGGAACCATTCGGTGAACGCGGCGATACCGGCCTGGGCGACCAGCCCGATCCAGGAACGGTTCTCCGGCGGCATCGCGCGGTACCACGGCAGCGTCTCGTCCATGCGGGCGATGGCGTTCGCGGCGAGCCGTCCTGAGGACTGCTCCAGCCGCCGCAGCGTCGCGGGGTGCGGATGGGGTTCGTTCGAGGGTTCAGCCACGGGTCAAGAGTGCCTTATCGGGGCCACTGCCTGCGGGGCCGGGGTCGCCGGGCGTCTCGTGCCATCCCCGCCGGAGCGCCTACCGTGAAGCCGTGATTCTCGTACGGTACGCAGCGCAGCGGTATGTCGGCGGCGACCCCTCGGCGGGCATCGAGTCCCTGCACGCCTTCTCCTTCGGGCGCTTCTACGATCCGGACAATCTGCGCTTCGGCGCGGTCCTCGCCTGCAACGAGGAGCGGCTCGCGCCCGGCGCCGGGTTCGACGAGCACCCGCACAGTCATACGGAGATCGTCACCTGGGTCGTCGAGGGCGAGCTGACGCACCGCGATTCGGCCGGGCACGCCACCGTCGTGCGGCCGGGGGACGTCCAGCGGCTCAGCTCGGCCGGCGGGGTACGGCATGTGGAGCGCAACGACGGCGACCGGCCGCTGGTCTTCGTACAGATGTGGCTCGCGCCGCTGGAGCCGGGCGGCGAGCCCGCGTACGAGGTGGTGCGGGGCATCGCCGACGCCACGCCGTACGCCCTGCCGGGGGCCGGGGCCATGCTGCACGTACGGCGCCTGCGCGAGGGCGAGCGCTCGGCCGTGCCGGACGCGCGCCGGGTGTACGTCCATGTGGTGCGCGGCGGGGTACGGATCGATGGCGCGGGAGGCGCGGAAGGGGAAGCGCCCGCGCTGGGGCCCGGGGACTCGGCGCGGATCACGGACGCGGAAGGGCTCGGACTGACCGCGGGCCCGGCGGCGGAGGTACTGCTCTGGGAGATGTCGGGCTGAGCACTGGGGGGTGAGCGCTGGGGGTGAGCGCTCAGCCCGGGAGTTCAGGCGGACAGCTCGGCGAGGACCGCGTCGGTGAACGGCGGCCAGGCCTCGACCGCCCATGGCCCGAAGCCCCGGTCGGCCAGCGCCACACAGGCCGCGCCCGCGTCCGGGTCGACCCACAGGAACGTACCGGACTGCCCGAAGTGCCCGAAGGTGCGCGGCGAGGACGAGGCGCCCGTCCAGTGCGGCGACTTGGCGTCCCGGATCTCCATGCCGAGGCCCCAGTCGTTGTTCTTCTGGAAGCCGTAGCCGGGCAGCACGCCGGAGAGCCCGGGATGGACGACGGTCATCGCCTCCAGGACGGTGCGCGCGTCCAGCAGCCGGGGCGCCTGGAGTTCGGCGGCGAACCGCGCCAGATCGTCGACGGTCGAGACCGCGTCCCTGGCCGGGGACCCGTGCTCGGGCAGCGAGGTCGCGGCCATGCCGAGCGGCTCGAACACCGCCTCGCGGAGATAGTCGGCGAACGCGATCCCGGTGGCCTTGGCGATATGGTCGCCGAGCACCTCGAAGCCCGCGTTGGAGTAGAGCCGGCGGGTGCCCGGCGCGTTGGCCACGCGGTGCTCGTCGAAGGCCAGACCGCTGGTGTGGGCGAGCAGATGCCGGACGGTCGCCCCCTCGGGCCCGGCCGGTTCGTCCAGCTCGACCGCCCCCTCCTCGTACGCCACCAGCGCCGCGTACGCGGCCAGCGGCTTGGTCACGGAAGCGAGCGGAAACCGCCGCGCCGTGGGGCCGTACGACCCGGCGACGGTGCCGTCCGCCCGTACGACGGCGGCCGCGGCGTTCGGCACCGGCCAGTTCTCGATCATCGCCAGGCTCTGCATGGTGACGAGGTTAGCGAGAGTGCCAGCCGCATCGAGGGGCCGGGGGGTACGGGCGAAGCCCAGGGCGGCGTGCGGCGGTTCGCCTCAGCCGAAACTCGCCGACATTTCCGCTTGCTTGGAGTGCGCTCCAAGGATCTAGCGTTGAGGACATGACGCTGACGGAGAGCACCCCCGTACAGACGGCCCGCGTGGACGACTGCGCAGCGGCGCCGCGCGCGCATCCACGGCCCGATGGGGCGGCGCGTTACACGATCAGCGAGGTCGTCGCCTTCACCGGACTCTCGGCGCACACCCTGCGCTGGTACGAGCGGATCGGCCTCATGCCGCATGTGGACCGGTCGCACACCGGCCAGCGCCGCTTCAGCAACAAGGACCTGGACTGGCTCGCCTTCGTGGGGAAGCTGCGGCTCACCGGCATGCCCGTGGCGGACATGGTCCGGTACGCCGAGCTGATCCGGGTGGGCGAGGAGACGTTCGAGGAGCGGCAGGAGCTGCTGGAGCGGACACGCCGTGATGTCCATCGGCGGATCGCGGAGCTACAGGACACTGTCGCCGTACTCGACCACAAGATCAGCTTTTACGCGGGCGCCCGGACGGCGTCGGAGAGGGTCTGAACCCCGATGAGCGACAGCAGGATCGAGAAGGTACGGCTCGGGACCGGCGGACCGGAGGTCGGTGTCCAGGGACTCGGCTGCATGGGAATGAGCCAGTCCTACGGGCCGACGGACGCCGACGAGGCGCGGGCCACGCTGGAACGCGCCCTGGAGCTGGGCGTGACGCTGTACGACACGGCGGATGTCTACGGGGCCGGGGAGAACGAGAAGTTCATCGCGCCGTTCGTCCGGGCGCACCGCGACGAGATCGTCCTCGCCACCAAGTTCGCCCTGGGCGTCGACCCGGCCGACCCCACCAAGCGGACGGTCCGCAATGACGCGCCCTATGTCCGCCAGTGCGTCGAGGGAAGCCTCAAGCGCCTCGGCGTCGACCACATCGACCTCTACTACATGCACCGGCGCGATGTGAACGTCCCCATCGAGGAGACGGTCGGCACGATGGCCGAGCTGGTGCGCGAGGGCAAGGTCGGCCACCTCGGGCTGAGCGAGGTCACCGGGCGCGAGCTGCGGGCCGCGTCGGCCGTACACCCGATCGCCGCCCTCCAGTCGGAATGGTCGCTGTTCAGCCGCGACATCGAGGCGAACGCCGTACCGGCCGCCGTCGAGCTGGGCGTCGCGCTCGTGCCGTACTCCCCGCTCGGCCGGGGCTTTCTGACCGGCGCGTTCGTCCACGCCGACCAGGAGCTGGCCGCCGACGACTTCCGCCGCCAGCAGCCCCGGTTCACCGGTGACAACGCCGCCGCGAACGCCGCGCTGCTCGACCCGGTACGCAAGATCGCCGAGGGCAGGAACGCGACCCTGGGGCAGGTCGCGCTGGCCTGGGTGCAGCAGCGGGCCGCGGTGTACGGACTGGCCGTCGTACCGATCCCGGGGACCCGCAAGCGCGGCCGGATCGAGGAGAACACCGCCGCCACGCGGCTCGTCCTCACCGAGAGCGAGCTGCGGCTGCTGGAGCCGATCGCGGGCCAGGTGGCCGGCGGCCGGTACACCGACATGTCGTTCACCTCGGCCGGCCGCGAATAGTCCGGACGGTTCGCCGCCCGCCCCGCCGCCCGCCCTGACGCCCGCCCCGACGCCGGCTCCGCCGCGGGCGCTCACGCCAGTCCCAGCGCGAAGACCGCGAAGCCCGCCGCCAGCAGCCCCGCTGCCGCGCGGCGGGCCTTCGACGCGCGTGTCCCGGTCTGCCACGGGGCGTCGAAGCGGCGCGCGTACTGCCCGATGAGGACGAGCAGTGTCGCGAAGAGCGGCATCCAGGTCAGCCGCGCCACGATCCACCCGAGAGAGTCGGGGGAGGTCGTCAGACCGGCCACCGGCCCGAGGAAGGACGCGGGCACGGCGGTGGCGAGCATCGCCGTCTGGTGCCAGCACAGGATCGTCATCGCGCACAGATTGATGACGACGACCGGCGCCCACAGCGCGGGCCTGCTCAGCAGCCGCGCGATCCGGTCGCGCAGCAGGATCGCCGCGCCGCTCTGCGCGGCGGCCAGGGCGAGCACCAGCAGGGACGGCGGATGCGAGTTGGTACGGAGCTCGCCGGGCACGCCGACCATCGACGCCGGGTAGTGGAGGACGACCAGCAGCGCGGCGAAGAGCAGCGTGCCGCCGATGAGCAGGACACGCGCCCCGCGCCGGCCGATCCGGCCCTCGCCCCAGGAGACTCCGAGCTGATACGCGAAGAGCCAGCCGGGCAGGATGTTCACCATGCTCAGCCAGGACGGCATGGTGTCGGCATAGGGGCCGTAGCGCAGGAAGTCGACGACGGCGACCGACACCAGCAGAGGAGCGGCGGCCCAGCCGCCCATCTTGTGTGCGGCGCGCACACAGTACGGGGTCAGCGCGGTGACGACCGTATAGACCCCGACGAACCACAACGGCTGGATCACCAGCGTCGATCCGGTACGCAGCGTGGTGCCGGGCACGCCGAGCACGTACAGCAGGGGCATCGCCGCCGCCCAGACGGCCGTCACCCCGAGGACGGGCCTGCCGAGCCGCACCACGCGCTGCCGGAGCCAGGCGGCGGTGGTGGACGTCCTTCTGCGGTACGAGAGCACGGAGGCGTATCCGCCGACCAGGAAGAAGATGCCCAGCATCTGGAGCACCCAGCTCACCGGCGCGAAGCCGCCGAAGGTGGCGAGGGGGCTGGCGTTGTGCAGCGCGCCGTCGTCGTCCAGGGTGAAGCCGCCGAGCAGCCAGTGCCCGGTGGGTACGGCGAGCAGCGCGAGGGCGCGCAGCCCGTCGATCGCGCGGTCGCGGTGGGCGGGGGTCCGTGCCTCGATCTTTTCGATCGCGGTGGCGAGTGTCGTCATCGGACCTCTCCCTGTGTGGTCTGGCCCTGCGTGATCCGGCCCTGTGTGGCCTGGCCTTGTGTGATCTGGCTCTGTGTGATCCGGCCTTGGGCGATGGCGGCGAAGGCGCGGAGCGAGTCCGTGCCGGGGACGAAGTAACCGTTATGGCCCTCGGCCAGCTCGGCGGGCACCCGGCGGGCACCGAAGGACGGGGCGGTCGGGTCCTGGCCATGGCCCAGGCCCGCGATCTCGACATGGGGGACCTTGGAGATCCAGTCGGAGGGATCCTTGGCGGCCCAGACCCGTGCGTCGGTTTGGAGGTCCGCCCTGTGCCCGGCCCGCATTCCAGGGGCGCCGAGCACCACGATGTCGGTGGCGTTCACCTCGGAGGCGGCGAGCCCGCACACCACCGCGCCATAGCTGTGGCAGAACAGCGCGGGCTTCCCGACCCCGGCCGCCGTGAGCCCCTGGGTGAACCGGGCCAGCCGGCCGGCCCCCGCCTCGGCGAGATCCCCGGTGGCCACGTCGAGACCGAACCCGACGGGTGTGGTGTATCCGGCCCAGGCGATCACGGCGGTACGGCCGCCCGTCGCGGCCCGCAGCGATCCGGCCATGCCAGCGGGGGCGCCGTACGGATCGTTCGTACGGTCGAAGGTCGCCGCGTCGATGTCCGAACCTGGTACGACGACGGACACATGGCGTGCGGTCGCCAGATCCCCGTACACCTCGGCGACCTGGCCCCGGCCGCGCGGGTCGAAGGCGAGGATCTGCCGTCCGGGCTCCGCGAGCCGTTCGTACCGGGGGTCGTGCTCGGCCCGTACCGCGCGGGAGTTGGCCTCGTACCGCAGTGCGACCGGCGCCCCGTCGAGATTGCCGACGACCAGCGGATGGCGGCTGACGAGCGATTGACTCTGACGTGGCGTCAGCGTGGCGAAGAACGCGGCGACTTGACCGGGCGTGGCGGTCGCCGGGTCGGGCAGTGCCCGGCCGAGCGAGTCGTCCGCGCGCCAGGCGGCGCTTCCCACGGGCGGTCCCGTGACGGGCCGTTGGCTGCTGCCCGAGGCCCAGCCCGCTGTTCCCCCGACCATGGTCGTCGCCAGTGCGGCGGCGACCAGGGTCCTCCTGTAGCGGCGCATTCCCGTCTCCTCTTCCCGCTCGCTCCCTGTGATGGCGAGGAGGAAGGTAGGAAGAGGGTGTGTGGCCGGACATCACACCGGGGAGCCAACCGCCGTGTCATACCGGGGTAGTGGGGGTGCCGGTCCACCCGGTCCGCGCCGGTCCGCACGGCCGCGCGCCGGTGCGCGCCGGTGCGCGCCCGTGCGCGGCGGTGCTGTACGAGGGAACCCGGGGGAGTCGGGGTCAGGCGGGCGCGTCGCCCGGGGTGACCAGCCCCGACTCGTACGCGAAGATCACCGCCTGCGCGCGGTCGCGCAGGGAGAGCTTGGACAGGACGCGGCCGATATGGGTCTTCACCGTCTGTTCGGCGACGACGAGATGATCGGCGATCTCCTGGTTGGACAGCCCCCTGGCGATCAGTTCGAGCACCTCGGTCTCCCGGGGTGTGAGGCCGCTCAGCCGCAGCGTGGGGTCCTTGCGGCCACGGGCGGGGCGCTGCTGGGCGAAGTCCGCGATCAGCCGCCGGGTCACGGACGGCGCGAGCAGCGCCTCACCGGCCGCGACGATCCGTACCGCCGCGATGAGATCGGCCGGCGGCGCGTCCTTGAGCAGGAAGCCCGACGCCCCGGCGCGCAGCGCCTCGTAGACATAGTCGTCGACGTCGAAGGTGGTCAGCATCAGCACCTTCGGCAGATGCGCCACCCCCACCGGCGGGCTCAACAGCTCGCGGGCGGCGGCCAGTCCGTCCATCTCCGGCATGCGGACGTCCATCAGGACCACATCCGGGTGGACGGAGCGGCTCACCTCGATGCCCCGGCGGCCGTCGGGCGCCTCACCCACCACATCGATATCGGCCTGCGCCGACAGCAGAGCGGCGAAGCCCGCGCGCACCATGGCCTGGTCGTCGACGATGATCACGCGGATGGTCAAGGAGCGTCCTTCGGGGCCGGACCGGCCGGGCCGGTGACGTCGGTGGAGTCTGCGGATCCGGTGGAGTCCGCGGAGCCGGTGGGACCTGTGGGACCTGTGGAGCCATGAGAGGAAGACGTGGCCGACGGGGCGTTCGCGTCGGTCAGCGGGAGCCGCGCGGCGACCCGGAAGCCGCCGTCCGGCAGCAGCCCGGTGTCGAGCGTGCCGCCGGTCAACCGTACGCGCTCCCGCATCCCGATCAGGCCGTGGCCCGTTCCGCCGGTCTCCAGCGGTGAAGTGCGCTCGGCGCCGGGGCCGTTGACGATCAGGACGGTCAGCCAGTCGCCGTCGGAGACCACCGAGACCCGGGTCGGCGCGCCGGACGCGTGCCGCACCACATTGGCCAGCGCCTCCTGCACGATCCGGTACGCGGAGAGATCCACGGCCGGCGGGACCGGCCCCAGCTCGGCGGGGAGCGACACTTCGGCCGGTACCCCCGCCCGTACCGTCGCCTCCACCAGCTGCTGCACCCGGTCGAGCCCCGGCTGCGGGGCGCGCTCGCCGTCCGTACCGTCGCTGCGGAGGACCGCGAGCAGCCGCCGCATCTCCGTCAGGGACTCCCGCGCGCTCGCCGCGATGGTGGAGAACTCCTCGCGCGCGGAGTCCGGCAGGCCGTCGATCCGGTACGGCGCCGAGTCCGCCTGGACCGTGATCACCGACATATGGTGCGCCACCACATCGTGCAGCTCACGCGCGATACGGGCGCGCTCCTCCAGCAGCGTGCGCCGGGAGCGCTCGGCCTCACTGATGGTCTCCTGCTCCACCAGTCTGCGCTGGGCGTCGCCCCGTTCGCGCAGTGCCGCCGTCACGACGAGGAAGACGCCGCTGAGGACGAACAGCAGCAGATGGGTGCCGTCGCTGCGGTCCTGCGAGATCAGCTCGAAGAAGAATCCGGCCGCGCCGGTCGCCAGCCAGACCGCGAGCAGGGTACGACGCGATTCGCGCAGCCCCAGACAGATCATCAGCGCCAGATAGCCGACGATCACCATGGGGGTCCACGGCCAGGGGCGGCCCGCGATCCCGTCCGCGCTCTGGAGCAGGATCCCGCCCACGACATCGGCGGTGAAGATGATCCACCAGGCCTGGAGCGGCCGGCTCACGGCGAGCAGCAGAGGCGCGGCCTGCGCGGTGGCCAGCGCCCCGGACCAGCCGCCGCCCAGCCGGTAGTCCTGGACCAGGACCGTGGTGGTGGTCGGCAGCAGGGTCACGGCGAAGCCGAAGAGCACCACATACGGCGCCAGCCGCTGCCATCGCCTGGGCGCCCGCGCGAACAGCGGCTCGGTGGACTGCGCCGGTGTACGCAGCGCACTGAGGAGAGCGCGCGCTCCCTCACGCCACGGGGCGGAGCGGGGTGGCGAGGGTGGCGACGACGGCCGGGGCGGCCCGGCCGGACGGGGCGGCGACGACGGCGGTGGTGGGGTACTCATGACCTGCTCAGCCTAGGCAGCACCGCACGGTCCGGCGTCATACCGAGGAGGCGGTCCGAAGGTCATACCGCAGTATGACGTCACGGCCCGGAGACCGGGGTAGGTCGTAGCGGACCGGGGTGGGTCACAGCGGATCGGGGTGGGTCACAGCTCCGCCAGCAGCTCCGCCTTCTTCGCGCTGAACTCGTCGTCCGTCACCAGACCCGCGCTGTGCAGCTCGCCGAGGTGCCGGATCCGCTCCGCCACGTCGGCCGGATCGCGCCGGGCGGGGACCACCGCGTGGACCGGGACGGCGGCGCGGCCCGTCGCCGCGGCCTGGACCGCCTCCAGAACCGCCGCCGCGAACGGCAGCGACTCATGCACCGGTCCGTAGCCCAGCCCGAAGACGACGGCCGCCGGATCGTGGTCCGCCTGGGCGTGCTGCCCTCGCGCCGGGCCCGGCCCGTCGCGCCGCAGCAGCCGCAGATAGCCGTCGAAGAGTTCGGGGGAGCGCCACTCGACGCCCTGGAGCTCGCCGACCGGGAGACTCTGGTCGCCCGCCTTCCACTTGGCGGAGGAGGCCCCCGTCCAGAACCAGCGGAACGACACGCGGTCCCCGTCGAAGGACGCCTTGGCGTCGTACGCCTTGAACTGGAGCGGTGGCTCCGGCGCGGTCACCAGATAGCGCTCGGCGGGCTCCCGCTCGTCCCGTAAGGACCCGGCCCCGGTCGGCCGGACCCGGGCGAGCGCGGCCCGCAACTCGTCGGCGTAGTACTCCGCGAGGGTCTCGCGCTCGGCCGGCAGCACCAGCCGGTAAGGATCGCCGCTTACTTTGAGCTGCCCGGCCGCCGCCTCCGTGAGAGGGTCGGCGCCGGCTCGCGGCACAGCGTGCAGCACCACCGTCCCGCGTCTGCCGGGAGTGAGCGTCACCGATGACAACGCCTCGTGGGGGATGCGGCGTTCGCCCAGCGCCTGAAAGAGCTTCGGCGTCCGGATCCCCCGTTCGAAGCGGATGAGCACGGAGTCGCTTTCGAACTCCCAGGTGGCATGGATCCCCTGAAGCACATCACCCATGTGCTTCATCGTAGGCGGCGGGCGCCCGTGCGTCGCCTGCCCCAACGGGGGAATTCTACGCGCGTCAGACGGGGGACCCGCCCCCGCGCCCCCGCACGCCCCCCGTTCTCAGTCGCTGTCCGGGATGCCGCTCCGGCAGGCGTCGGCGCCGTCCGCGCAGCTCACCGTGGGGTACGAACCCACCCCGATCTCCGCGAAGTTGTCGAGGCTCTCCGTACCCGGCTGGAAGTAGCCGGCGTGACCGATCGCCCCGCGCGCCGAGATCACCCGCGCCCCGAAGCCCCGGGCCACCGGATCGGCACCGTGGCCGAGTCCGCCGACCGCCATGTACGGGACGTCCTGGATCCAGTCGTCACGGTCCCGCATGGCCCACACGTACGCGTCCGTGCGCAGCTGCGCGGCGTTCCCGACCCGCATGCCGGGGCTGCCCGCGACCGCCACGTCCGTGACCCTGCCCGGCAGCGCGTGTGCGGCGACCCCGCACACCACGGAGCCGTAGCTGTGGCAGAAGAGCGAGACCCGTGACGTCCCCGGCAGCGCGGCGGTCAGCGCGGTGAGCCGTACGGCACCGTCCTCCGCGAGCTTGCCGATCGCCGCGTCCACCCCGAGACCGGAGGGCGCGGTGTAGTCGGCCCAGGCGATGACGGCGGTACTGGTGTCGGCGTCGGCGGTCCGCTCCGCGGCGTACAGCGACTCGGCCATGCCGGCCGGCGCGCTGTACCAGCGGCTGGTCCGCTCGAACGTCAGCACATTGGTGTCGACTCCGGGCACGATGACGGAGACGCGTTCGGCGCGGTCGAGGTCCCCGAGGACCTCGGCCGCCCGGCCCTTGCCCGACGGGTCGAACGCGAGGATCTGCCGGCCGCCGCCGAGCATCGACTCGTAACGGTTCATCCGGCGGCCCGCTTGTTGACGGCCGTCGGCCGACAGTCTGGTGTCACGCATACGGCGCTCCTCCACCGTGCGCGCCTGCATCAGGGCCAGCCGGTTGGCGCGATAGCGCAGGGTGACCGGGGCGCCGTTGAGATTGCCCACGACCAGCGGGTACTTGGCGGCCAGCCGTTCCTGCTGTCCCCGGGTGAGGGAGGCGAAGAAGGCGGCGAGCCGCTTCGGCGACGCGTCGGGGCTCGGCAGCTGACGGACGCCTATCCGGCCCCTCTCCCACGCGCTGAGGGCGAGCTTCAGTGGCTCGCCGGGACCGCGCTGGTTCGCCACGGCTGTCCAGCCGGTGGATGTCAGCATCACGAACACCACGGCGAGAGCGAGGAGAGCGCGCCATGCGTTGAGGGTGGGTGAGGAGTCGAAGGAAGTCACTACCGCTCAGCCTAGGACGAGCGCGGGGACCCTCGTGACGAGGGTGAGTCAGATCACGCGCCAAGGAGGATTGGACCGAGGGTAACCGCACCGGGCGTGCGGGCGGTGTCTACGCTCCGGCGCGTCGCTGACGTGTCATCAGGCGGATTCGCTCAGGCGGGCCTGCGGCCTTTGTCACATCCGGGCGTCCGCCAGTTCCCGGCGAGCGCGGGGCCCAAGTGGTCGAGATAGGCCCGGGTGACCTCCTGGAGCGCCTCCACGCTCGCGACCCGGCCACGTCCCCAGATCTTGCCGGTCACCCGCATGACGCCGGTGAACGAGGCGACGGCGACGCGCGGTCGGGGATCGGTGTTCACATCCAGGCCCTCGCGGTCGGCGATCAGTTGGGCGATCCCCTCCTCCAGCTCAGCGGTGCGCCGCAGATGGACGGCGATCAGGGCCGGAGTCGACTCGATCAACAGATAGGTGCGCATATAGAGCTCGACCGGGACGACGGCGTCGAGCGCCTCGCTGACGGAGTCCCAGGCCGACTCGACGGCGTTGCGCATCGCCTCGAACGGGGTCTCGTCGGCGGGCCGGGCGCGCAGCGAGTCGACGAACTTGTTCTCGACCATGTCGACGACGGCGAAGGCGGCCTCCTCCTTGCTGGCGAAATAGCGGAAGAAGGTGCGCTGGGACACCTCCACGGCGTCCGTGATCTCGTCGATGGTGGTCTGTTCGTACCCCTGGGTGGTGAACAGTTCGAGCGCCACACGCAACAGGGCGTCGCGGGTACGGCGCTTCTTGCGGGCACGCAGCCCGGTGGTCGTGTTCTGCCCGGGGGTCAACGCAATGTCCTCATTCCACCGCTATTAACTGCTTTTTAAACGCTTCATGTTATTCGGTCTCGCTGTGAGCCACGTGACAGTTACTTGCTTAAGAAATGGTTTGTCAACTGTCAGTAGCTGACACTAACGTTCTTGGTATGACTAGTCAGACCACTGTCGACAAGGCGCCGCTGTCGCCGGAACCCTCGGAGTCGACGCCGTCCAAGGGGCTGCGCGGCCACCCCTGGCTCACGCTGTTCTCCGTGGCGATCGGCGTCATGATGGTGGCGCTCGACGGCACCATTGTCGCGATCGCGAACCCTGCCATCCAGAAGGACCTCGGCGCCACTTTCGCCGATGTGCAGTGGATTACCAACGGCTACTTCCTCGCGCTCGCCGTGGCGCTGATCACCGCGGGCAAGCTCGGTGACCGGTTCGGTCACCGGCAGACCTTCCTCATCGGCGTCGTCGGCTTCGCCGCCGCCTCGGGGGCCATCGGGCTGTCCCACAGCATCTCCCTCGTGATCACCTTCCGGGTGCTCCAGGGGCTCTTCGGCGCCCTGCTGATGCCGGCCGCGCTCGGTCTGCTGCGCGCCACCTTCCCCGCCGAGAAGCTCAATATGGCCATCGGTATCTGGGGCATGGTCATCGGTGCCTCCACGGCGGGCGGCCCGATCCTGGGCGGTGTGCTGGTCGAGCACGTCAGCTGGCAGTCGGTCTTCTTCATCAATGTGCCGGTCGGCGTGGTCGCGCTGATCGTCGGCGGGCTGATCCTGCGGGACCACCGGGCGGAGAACGCCCCGAGGTCCTTCGACATCCTCGGCATCGTGCTGCTCTCGGCCGCCATGTTCTGTCTGGTCTGGGCGATCATCAAGGCGCCGGTCTGGGGCTGGGGCGACGGCAAGACCTGGCTCTTCATGGGCGCCGCGGTGCTCTCCTTCGTGCTCTTCGCCTTCTGGGAGACGAAGGTCAAGGAACCGCTCGTACCGCTGGCGCTGTTCCGCTCCGTTCCGCTCTCCGCCGGTGTGGTGCTGATGGCGCTCATGGCGATCGCCTTCCTGGGCGGTCTCTTCTTCGTCACCTTCTATCTCCAGAACGTGCACGGCATGAGCCCGGTCGACAGCGGTCTCCATCTGCTGCCGCTCACCGGCATGATGATCGTCGGCTCGCCCCTCGCGGGCATCCTGATCACCAAGGTGGGGCCGCGGATCCCGCTGGCCGGCGGCATGGCGCTGACCGCCGTCGCCATGTTCGGCATGTCCACCCTGGAGACCGGCACCAGCAGCTTCACCATGTCGGTCTGGTTCGCGCTGCTCGGCCTCGGCCTGGCGCCGGTCATGGTCGGCGCGACCGAGGTCATCGTGGGCAACGCCCCGATGGAGCTGTCCGGGGTGGCCGGCGGAATCCAGCAGTCCGCCATGCAGATCGGTGGCAGCCTCGGTACGGCCGTGCTCGGCGCGGTCATGGCCTCCAAGGTCTCCAACGACCTGCCCGGCAACTGGACCGGGGCCGGTCTGCCGCCGCTCACCCCCGCGCAGGCCGACCAGGCCGCCGAAGCGGTCCAGGTCGGGGTGGCTCCGGTGGCGCCTGGCACCCCCGCCGCGATCGCCGAGAAGATCACGGGTATCGCGCACGACACCTTCATGTCGGGCATGGGCCTGGCCTGTCTGGTCGCGGCCGGTGTCGCGGTCGTGGCGGTCTTCGTCGCCCTGCTGACGAAGCGCGGCAGCAACGCGGACGCCGCGGGCGGAGGGGTGCACATCTGACGTCAGCTCCCGGCTGACGTCACGTCAACTCAGCGCCCGCGACAGCCCCGCCGGAAGGTTCCGGCGGGGCTGTCGCCTATCCGGGTGGAGGCTGCCCGGCCCTCTTCCCCTGGCCAAGCGCCGCAGGTCAGAGTGTGGTTGACCGATTTCGCACCACACACGGGGACCGATCCATATGCGCAACACCACACTCACCATGGGCAAGACCGCACTCACCGCCATGTCCGTCGGGGCGCTGGCCATCGCCGCCCTGCTGCCGGCGACCGTCGCCGAGGCGGTGCCGCCCCGCCTCGGCGAGTGCGCCACCGGCGAGTTGTGCCTCTGGCAGAAGGAGGACTTCCGGGGCGCACGGCAGACGCACGAACTGTCGGCCACCGACATCGACAGCTGTGTGCCGCTCCCGGCCGGCGTCAGCGCGCAGTCACTGGCCAACCGCACGGGGCGGAACGTGACCACGTATCAGTCCGCCGAGTGCGCGGAGACGGGGGAGTTCGAGACGTACCCGGGCAAGGGCAGCTGGGTGCCGCAGTCGCCGTACCGGGTACGGGCCTTCAAGATCTGGGAGCGCTGACCGGAGCGGACGGACGAGAAGGGCGGCGGAACTCATCGTCCCGCCGCCCTCCCGCCGCCTTACGTGAAGCGAGCCGTCAGGCGTCGCCGCCCGCCGCGCCGGGGTCGGCCGCCGACGCGTCCAGCAGCTGATAGCGGTCCACCGCCTGCTTCAGCACCGAACGGTCGACCTTGCCCTCCTTGGCCAGCTCGGTGAGCACGCTGAGCACGATCGACTGCGCGTCGATGTGGAAGAAGCGACGGGCCGCGCCGCGCGTGTCCGCGAAGCCGAAGCCGTCCGCGCCCAGCGACTGGTACGTGCCGGGCACCCAGCGCGCGATCTGGTCCGGAACCGATCGCATCCAGTCGGAGACCGCCACGAACGGTCCCTCGGCACCGGACAGCTTCCGGGTCACATACGGAACGCGCTGGTCCTCCTCGGGGTGCAGCAGATTGTGCCGCTCCACCTCGACGGCCTCACGGCGCAGCTCGTTCCAGGACGTCGCCGACCAGACATCGGCCCGTACGTTCCACTCCTCGGCGAGGATCCGCTGGGCCTCCAGCGCCCAGGGCACGGCCACGCCGGACGCCATGATCTGCGCCGGGATCGAGCCGTGCTCGCCGCGTTTGTAGCGGTGGATCCCCTTGAGGATGCCCTCCACGTCCACGTCGGCGGGCTCCGCCGGGTGCTGGATCGGCTCGTTGTAGACGGTGAGGTAGTAGAAGACGTCCTCGCTGTCGGGGCCGTACATCCGGCGCAGACCGTCCTGGACGATATGCGCGATCTCGAAGCCGTAGGCCGGGTCGTACGCGACACAGCCCGGGTTGGTCGAGGCCAGCAGATGCGAATGGCCGTCCGCGTGCTGAAGCCCCTCACCGGTCAGAGTCGTACGTCCGGCGGTCGCACCCAGTACGAACCCACGCGCGAGCTGGTCGGCCATCTGCCAGAACTGGTCGCCGGTGCGCTGGAAACCGAACATCGAGTAGAAGACATAGACCGGGATCAGCGGCTCGCCATGGGTGGCGTACGCCGAGCCCGCCGCGATGAGCGAGGCCGTACAGCCCGCCTCGGAGATGCCGTCGTGCAGCATCTGGCCGGTCGGCGACTCCTTGTACGCGAGCAGCAGCTCACGGTCCACGGACTCGTACTGCTGGCCCAGCGGGTTGTAGATCTTGGCGCTCGGGAAGAACGAGTCCATACCGAACGTGCGGTACTCGTCGGGGGCGATCAGCACGAAGCGCCTGCCGATCTCCTTGTCCCGCATCAGGTCCTTGAGCAGCCGGACGAACGCCATGGTGGTGGCGATCGACTGCTGGCCCGAGCCCTTCTTCACCGGCGCGTAGGTCTTGTCCCCGGGCAGGTTCAGCGGCTTCGCCCGTACGATCCGGGTCGGTACGTACCCGCCCAGCGACTTACGGCGGTCGTGCATGTACTGGATCTCTTCCGAGTCCCGGCCGGGGTGGTAGTACGGCGGCGCGCCGTCCTCCAGCTCCCTGTCCGTGATCGGCAGATGCAGCCGGTCGCGGAAGCCCTTGAGGTCGGAGACCGTCAGCTTCTTCATCTGGTGGGTCGCGTTGCGGCCCTCGAAGTTCGGCCCCAGCGTCCAGCCCTTGACGGTCTGCGCCAGGATCACGGTCGGCTGGCCCTTGTGCGCCTTGGCCGCCGCGTACGCCGCGTAGACCTTCCTGTGGTCGTGACCACCGCGGCCCAGATGCAGGATCTGGTCGTCGGTCATGTTCTCGACCATGGCGCGCAGCCGCTGGTCGTCGCCGAAGAAGTGTTCACGGATGTACGCGCCGGTCTCGGTGGCGTACGTCTGGAATTGCCCGTCCGGCGTGGTGTTCAGCCGGTTGACCAGGACGCCGTCCCTGTCCTGCGCGAGCAGCGGGTCCCAGGAGCGGTCCCAGACCAGCTTGATGACGTTCCAGCCGGCCCCGCGGAACTGCGACTCCAGCTCCTGGATGATCTTGCCGTTGCCGCGCACCGGACCGTCGAGACGCTGCAGGTTGCAGTTCACGACGAAGGTCAGGTTGTCCAGGCCCTCACGCGCGGCGATGGACAGCTGGCCGAGCGACTCGGGCTCGTCCATCTCGCCGTCGCCGAGGTACGCCCAGACATGCGAGGCGGAGGTGTCGGCGATGCCGCGGGCCTCCATATAGCGGTTCATCCGGGCCTGGTAGATCGCGCCGAGGGGCCCGAGGCCCATCGAGACGGTCGGGAACTCCCAGAAGTCCGGCATCAGCCGCGGATGCGGATAGCTGGACAGCCCGTACGGGGCCTTCGACTTCTCCTGGCGGAACGCGTCGAGCTGCGTCTCGCTGAGCCGGTCGAGCAGGAAGGCACGGGCGTAGATACCGGGGGAGGCATGGCCCTGGAAGAAGATCTGGTCGCCGCCGTCGCCGCCGTCCTTGCCCCGGAAGAAGTGGTTGAAGCCCACGTCGTAGAGGGAGGCGGAGGAGGCGAAGGTGGCGATATGGCCGCCGACGCCGATCCCCGGGCGCTGTGCGCGCGACACCATCACGGCCGCGTTCCAGCGGGTCGCGTTGAGGATCTTGCGTTCGATCTCCTCGTTGCCGGGGAAGAACGGCTCGTCCTTGGTGGCGATGGTGTTGACATAGTCCGAGCTGCGCATCTCCGGCACCGCCACACGCTTCTCGCGTGCGCGCTCGATCAGCCGGAGCATCAGATAACGGGCGCGCTCACGGCCGCGCTCGTCCACGGCGGCGTCGAGCGAGTCGAGCCACTCCTGGGTCTCTTCGGGATCAAAGTCCGGGACCTGGCTGGGAAGGCCGCCAATGATGATCGGGTTGCGATCGGATCCGGAAGCCACGCTTTTCCTTCGCTGTCTGGGTCGTATCGTGCCCTGCACGCGATCGTTGCGGTGCACGCCGTCGGTTACTGCTGCTACGCGGGCCCGGGATCCGGGGTGTCTCACCGGAGCCCCCGGGGCACGGGCACGTACGCCGCCTCCATCGTGTACCGCGGCGGCGGAAACGTCATCTCTACTGAGGGGTAACCCGTACTCCACGCGGAAATACCGCGTCCGAGTCCGGCTTCCGCACCGGTCAAATCGCAACCTTACGCCCACTCCGTCCATGTGTTTCGTTCGGTCGTTCGGACCTGATTGACGTACCGAAGCGGCATAACATGGCAGAGGATGAGAAAACGTACGGCCTGCGTCACAGGGTGCGAGGTCGAAGTGACAGGAGATGCGGTGAAGGACCCCGGAACGTCACCGTTTCGGCGGTCTCGGCGGCCGGGTACTTGCGCGATCCGCCCCGCCCGTGTGGACAATGGCCAATGCCCCGCGTACGCGCGGCCGAAGCATTTATCCGAAACATGATCAGGAGGCAATCCGTGAGCGCGACCGCGGACCACGCGGAGGAACGAACCAACCTTGCCGCACGGCTTGGGTTCGAACCCGGACAGGTGGTCCAGGAGCTCGGCTACGACGACGACGTCGACCAGGAGCTCCGCGAGTCCATCGAGGCCGTCATCGGCCAGGACCTTGTCGACGAGGACTACGACGACGTGGCCGACGCCGTCGTCCTGTGGTTCCGTGACGAGGACGGCGACCTTACGGACGCGCTGGTGGACGCCATCGGTTTGATCGAAGACGGCGGAGTGGTCTGGCTGCTGACGCCCAAGACCGGCCGTGACGGCTACGTCGAACCGAGCGACATCAGCGAGGCGGCCCAGACCTCGGGCCTGTCCCAGACCAAGAGCGTGAGCGCCGGCAAGGACTGGACCGGCGGCCGTCTCGTCACCCCCAAGGCGGCGAAGACCAAGCGCTGACTCCGAGCGCCGAGCGCGCAAGACGCGGCAGCCGACAGTGAGCGGCCTTGAGGGCCCCCGCCGACTCCGGTCGGCGGGGGCCCTGTGCGTAGGGTGGCCGGGAGAGAGTCACCGTCACAGTCTTCGAAAGGACGTGCACCCATGGCGATCGAGGTCGGCGCCCCCGCCCCGGACTTCGAACTGAAGGACAACCACGGGCGGACCGTGCGGCTGTCCGACTTCCGCCGTTCCGAGGACGGAGCGGACGGCGGGAAGAACGTGGTGCTGCTCTTCTATCCCTTCGCCTTCACCGGCGTGTGCACCGGTGAGCTGTGCGCCCTGCGCGACGAGCTCCCCTCGTTCGTCAACGAGGACACCCAGCTGCTCGCCGTCTCGAACGACTCCATCCACACCCTGCGCGTCTTCGGCGAGCAGGAGGGGCTGGAGTACCCGCTGCTGTCGGACTTCTGGCCGCACGGCGCGGTCTCGCGCGCGTACGGCGTCTTCGACGAGGAGAAGGGATGCGCGGTGCGCGGGACCTTCATCATCGACAAGGAGGGCATCGTGCGCTGGACGGTCGTCAACGGCCTGCCGGACGCCAGGGACCTCGACGAGTACGTCAAGGCGCTCGCCGCGCTCTGACCGGTCCGGCTCCGGCCCGTCCGTGGAATCGGGCCGGGCGGTCCGTGGAATCCGGACCGGCCCCCCGAAATCGCACAGCGAGGGGGAACCGGTCACTAGGATCCAGTCGTTGATCCGATGCCAACGCCTCAGGGGACGCACGACCCGCGGCAGCAGCCGCCGAGCCGGGCCGCCGGCCCCGAGAAACCAAAGGGAGGACTCGTGGGAGTCAGCCTCAGCAAGGGCGGAAACGTCTCGCTGACCAAGGCCGCGCCCAACCTGACCGCGGTCACCGTGGGTCTGGGCTGGGACGTCCGTACGACCACCGGCAGTGACTTCGACCTCGACGCCAGCGCCCTGCTGACGAACGCCGAGGGCAAGGTCGCCGTCGACGGGAACTTCATCTTCTTCAACAACCTCAAGAGCCCCGACGGATCCGTCGAGCACACCGGTGACAACCTCACCGGTGAGGGCGAGGGCGACGACGAGGCGATCAAGGTCAATCTGGCCGCGGTCCCCGCCGATGTGGAGAAGATCGTATTCCCCGTCTCGATCTACGAGGCGGAGAGCCGCCAGCAGTCCTTCGGCCAGGTGCGCAACGCGTTCATCCGCGTGGTCAACCAGGCCGACAACAATGAACTCGCCCGGTACGACCTGAGCGAGGACGCCTCGACGGAGACCGCCATGGTCTTCGGCGAGCTGTACCGCAATGGCGCGGAGTGGAAGTTCCGTGCCATCGGTCAGGGGTACGCCTCAGGTCTGCGCGGTATCGCGCAGGACTTCGGCGTCAACGTCTGAACCGCCGGGCCCTGTCCCCACCGGACAGCGCCTGGGTATCTTCGAGCACGGCGCCGCACGCTTCAGTGCGGCGCCGTACGCGTCTCGCATCCGTACGGGAACGTCTCGCATCCGTACGAGAACGACCCGCACCAGTACGGGAACGAGCCGCATGAACAGGGTTTGAACGGGCAGGACGTCAGGCGCGTCCTGCCCGCAGGACGGCAGCACATCATCTCGGGGAGGACTCACCATCATGGGCGTCACACTCGCCAAGGGAGGCAATGTCTCCCTCTCCAAGGCCGCACCCAACCTCACCCAGGTGTTGGTAGGGCTCGGCTGGGACGCGCGCTCCACCACCGGAGCCGACTTCGACCTCGACGCCAGCGCGCTTCTCTGCCAGTCGGGCCGGGTGCTTGGCGACGAATGGTTCATTTTCTACAACAATCTGACCAGTCCGGACGGATCCGTCGAGCACACCGGTGACAATCTGACCGGTGAGGGCGAAGGCGACGACGAGTCCCTGCTGGTCGACCTCTCCAAGGTGCCTGCCCACTGCGACAAGATCGTCTTCCCTGTCTCGATCCATGACGCCGACAACCGCGGTCAGACGTTCGGGCAGGTCAGCAACGCCTTCATCCGGGTGGCCAACCAGGCCGACGGTCAGGAACTCGCTCGCTACGACCTCAGCGAGGACGCCTCCACCGAAACCGCGATGATCTTCGGCGAGCTCTACCGCTATGGCGCCGAGTGGAAGTTCAGGGCCGTGGGACAGGGGTACGCGTCGGGGCTTCGGGGCATCGCTCTAGACTTCGGGGTCAACGTTTCGTAAAGCAGTGCGCTGCGCGGGGGATAACCCGTTAATCACCAGATGGGGTAGCCAGTGATCCTGAAAACCTTCGGCTGGTCGTTCGCCATCACGGCGCTCGGCCTCGCCTTCGCGGCCTGGCAGTGGGGGTGGGAGGCGTTCGGGATCGTACTGATCCTGTCCATCCTTGAGATCTCGCTGTCCTTCGACAACGCGGTCGTCAACGCCGGGGTCCTGAAGAAGATGAATGCCTTCTGGCAGAAGATCTTCCTCACCATCGGCATCCTCATCGCGGTGTTCGGTATGCGGCTGGTGTTCCCGGTCGTGATCGTCGCCATCAGTGCCAAGGTCGGGCCCATCGAGGCCGTACAGATCGCGCTGGACAACCCCGAGCGGTACGAGGCCCTGGTCACCGACGCCCACCCGGGTATCGCCGCCTTCGGTGGCATGTTCCTGCTGATGATCTTCCTGGACTTCATCTTCGAGGAGCGGGACATCAAGTGGCTGGGCTGGCTGGAGCGTCCGCTGGCCAAGCTCGGCAAGGTCGACATGCTGTCGGTCTGCGTCGCGCTGATCGTGCTGCTCGTCACCGCGCTGACGTTCGCCACCAACGCCCACACCAGCACCGGCTACCAGGACAAGTCGGCCACGGTGCTGCTCGCCGGGGTCGCCGGTCTGGTCACGTACCTCATCGTCGGCGGTCTCTCGGGCTTCTTCGAGAACCGTCTCGAAGAGCAGGAGGAGCAGGAGCACGAAGCGGAGGAGAAGGCCAAGGCCGAGGGCAAGCAGGTCTCCGCGATCGGTCTCGCCGGCAAGGCCGCGTTCTTCCTCTTCCTCTACCTGGAGGTCCTGGACGCGTCCTTCTCCTTCGACGGTGTCATCGGCGCCTTCGCCATCACGAACCAGATCTTCTGGATGGCGCTCGGCCTCGGTATCGGCGCGATGTACGTACGTTCGCTCACGGTCTACCTGGTCCGTCAGGGCACCCTGGACGACTACGTCTACCTGGAGCACGGCGCGCACTACGCGATCGGCGCGCTCGCCGCGATCCTGCTCATCACCATCGAGCACTCGATCAACGAGATCATCACCGGTCTGATCGGCGTGATTCTCATCGGCGCCTCCTTCTGGTCCTCGGTGCGCCGCAACAAGGCGCTGAAGTCCGAGGAGGGCGACAAGGACGCCGACGATGACAAGGCAGCGGTCCAGGTCTGAGCCAATGCTCCGGTGAGCCTGTGGTGAGCCGGTCCTCCGGAGGGTGACGCGGAGGGTAATCAGGGAACGCTCTGAACGGGGCGGCCGAGAGGCGCAAGCCTGCCGGCCGCCCCGTTCTTCCATGCGGTAGTGGCGAGTTGACGACAGGAGTGGGGTGGGCATGGCCTTCTGGGACAACCTGTGGCAGGGACAAAGGGCATCGCAATTCGATTCGGGCAATGCCGCGTCCAACTCCATCGAGCTGACCAAGCGGCGGCCGACGGTCTCGCTGACCAAGCAGGGCGCGGCCACCGGCAATCTGCGGGTGAACCTCTCCTGGCAGATGCGCACCTCCGATATCGAGGGGCGCTCCAGGCAGAGCGGGCGGCTGCTGGCGAACCCGCTCAAGCTCTTCAAGCCCGAGGTGGTGCAGGCACATACGCAGGGCATGGTCAATGTGGACCTCGACCTCGGCTGCCTGTACGAGCTGACCGACGGCAGCAAGGGCGTCGTCCAGCCGCTGGGCAACTTCCTCGGGGATCTGAACGATCCGCCGTACATCAAGCTCAGTGGCGACGACCGGTTCGGCGCCGCCTCGGGCGAGACCGTCTATGTCAATCTCGACCACTGGGAGTCCATCAAGCGGCTGCTGTTCTTCGTGTACATCTACGACCAGACGCCCGCCTTCGACCGGACGCGCGCGCATGTGACGCTGTACCCGAGCAATGGCCCGCGCATTGAGATCGAACTCGACGAGGACGCGCCGCAGGCCCGCTCCTGCGCGGTGTTCTCGGTGGAGAACGTCAAGGGCGAACTGGTCGTGCGCCGCGAGGTGAAGTTCGTCTACGGCTTCCAGGCGGAGCTGGACCGGCTGTACGGCTGGGGGCTCCAGTGGGGGCGTGGCTACAAGACGAAGACCTGAAAGGGCCCCGGTGCCCGCTCCCGCCCCGGTGCCCTTACCGGCTGCTACGGGCGGATGAACTGCGGCCCCATGGGGGGCAGCCGGAAGTTCGGATCGGGAGCGGGTGCGGCGGCCGCGGCCGGCTGCGGATAGCCGTACGCGGGCCGCGGGGACGACACCGGCTGGGGATAGCCGTACGGAGGCTGGGCCGACGGCAGGGGCGGCTGCGGGTAGCCGTACGCGGGCCGCGCGACCGGCTGGGTGGGCGGCAGCGGCGGGGGCGGCGGCAGCGGCCTCTCGGCGACCACCGTGGCGCCTTCGGAGGTCTCGGGCGCTCCGTCCGCGGCGGCCTCTTCCGTCTCGTCCACCGAAATGCCGAACGCGGTGGCCAGACCGATCAGACCGGTCGGATATCCCTGCCCCACCGCGCGGAATTTCCAGCCGTCCCCGCGCCGGTAGAGCTCGCCGCAGATGATCGCGGTCTCCTCGCCGGTCTCCGGCCGGACGTCGAAGACGGCCAGCGGCTCGCCGTCGGCCGCCGCCGCGTCGTAGAGGAGGATCCGCAGATCGGTCACATGCTGGAAGCTCGCACCGTCCGAGGAGGCCGCGAGCACCACCTGGTCGACCGAGGGGTCGAGCGCCGCGAGATCGGCCTCGACGGTGTCGGTCAGCTCTTCTCCGAACTGCTTCTTGGACAGCCGCCGCACCAGCCCGGAGGGATGGCGCGGCTGGTTGTAGAAGACGAAGTCCTCGTCGGAGCGGACCCGGCCGCTGTGCCCGAGCAGCAGGGCGGAGGCGTCCACATCCGGGACCCCGGCGCCCGGGGACCAGCGCAGCACGGCTCGTACGGCCATGGCGTCGAGGGGGACGTTCGAGCCCTTGAGCATCGCGTGCGTCATAGCTGCCATCCTGCCTTCCCGCCGCCCGCGGGGACAACGCGGGCCCAGATCCGCCCTGTCCGGGCCATGGACGAGAAGCGGACGAGTAACCAGGATTTCATGTACCGGGGGAACTCTTGACACCCGCCCATACGTACTATTACCGGCCACCTGGTCGACCGGCCATCTCGGCAGTACGGGGGATTCACATGCGTCATTTCGGGCATATCCCGACCGCTGCTCGGCAGGCCCTGTTCCATCAGGAGCCGTGCGAGTTCACCGCGGACTCGCCCGCCCGGCTGCTCTCGGCCGCTCTGGGGGCCACGCTCTACAGCCCGGCCACCCGGCCGCGGCTCGCCGACGACGTGCTGAAGCAGGCGGGGCGCGGAGTCGTCTCCATGGTGCTCTGCCTGGAGGATTCCATCCATGACGCCGAGGTCGAGGCCGCCGAGACCAATCTGGTCCGGCAGTTCGCCGACCTCGCCGGGCGGGATGTCGACACGCCGCTGCTCTTCATCCGTGTCCGTGAGCCGGGACAGATAGCCGACCTGGTCCGGCGCCTGGGGGACTCGATCCGGCTGCTGTCCGGATTCGTACTCCCCAAGTTCACCGAGGAGCGCGGGACGGCCTTCCTGGAGGCGCTCACGGCGGCCGAGAGCGCCTGTGGCCGCACGCTCTACGCGATGCCGGTGCTCGAATCGCCCGAGCTGCTGCATCTGGAGACCAGGACCCGGACACTCACCGGGATCGCGGCCGCCGTCGACAAGTACCGCGACCGCGTACTCGCGCTGCGACTGGGCGTCACCGACTTCTGCTCGGCGTACGGACTGCGCCGGTCGCCCGATATGACGGCGTACGACGTACGCATCGTGGCCGGGGTCATCGCGGACGTGGTGAACGTGCTCGGGCGTGCCGATGGCTCGGGTTTCACGATCACCGGCCCGGTCTGGGAGTACTTCCGGCTCCAGGAGCGCATGTTCAAGCCGCAGCTGCGGCGCAGCCCGTTCCTTGAGGGCCGGGCCGAGGAGCTGCGTACGGCGCTGATCGAGCACGACCTCGACGGGCTGCTGCGCGAGATCGAGCTGGACCGGGCCAACGGTCTGCTCGGCAAGACCTGTATCCATCCCTCCCATGTCCCGCCGGTCCACGCACTCTCCGTGGTCAGCCATGAGGAGTTCAGTGACGCCCAGGACATCCTGCGGCCGGAGCGCGACGGCGGCGGGGTGCTGCGCTCCGCGTACACGAACAAGATGAACGAGGTGAAGCCCCACCGCGCGTGGGCCGAGCGCACCCTGCTGCGGGCCGAGGTCTTCGGCGTCGCCCGGGAGGACGTCGGCTTCGTGGAGCTGCTCACCGCCGGCCTCGGCGCGTGAGCACCCTGGAACGGACCACTCGGACCGGGCAGGCCGGACCGTCGTCGAAGGAAGAGATCGTCACTATGGTGTGGTCGGGCACATGGGTCGCCGAGCGGCTCGGCGTCGAACTCGCCGGCGGCGAGGGACTGCGTGATCTGCTGGGCCTGGCGCTGCGCCGCAACCCCAAGCGGGCCCACCTCCTTGTCTCGAACGTGCTGGGCAAACATGTTCCGCAGCACCCCGGGGTCGTCTACGGAACGGGCGTCGAGCTGGGCGAGCGCGTACGCGGACTGCTGGGCGCGGACGTGGACCGCGCCGTCGTGCTCGGCTACGCGGAGACCGCGACCGGACTCGGCCACGCGGTCGCCGACGGGGTGCGTCACGCTCCGTATCTCCACTCCACGCGGCGCCCGGTCCCGGGGGTGGCCAGGGCGGGCGGCTTCGAGGAGTCGCACTCGCACGCCACCTCCCATCTGCTGCTCCCCGAGGACCCGGAGCTGCTCTCCTCCGGCGGTCCGCTGGTCCTCGTCGACGATGAGTTCTCCACCGGGAACACCATCCTCAACACGATCCGCACCCTGCATGAGCGCTACCCCCGTGACCGGTACGTCATCGTCGCCCTGGTCGATATGCGCTCGGCGGCCGACCAGGGCCGGCTGGCGGAGTTCGCCGAGGAGATCGGCGCCCGCGTCGACCTGGTCACCCTGGCCTCCGGTACGGTCCGGCTCCCGGACGGCGTCCTGGAGAGGGGCCGGGCGCTGGTGGCGGAGCACGAGACCGGGGCCCCCGTGCCGCACCCCGAGGACGGCGCCCCGGCCACCGGCTCGCCCGCGGCCCGCGCGACCGGCGTGGCTCGCGTGGCCCTGGAGTGGCCGGCCGGAGTCCCCGACGGGGGCCGTCATGGCTTCACCCCCGCCCACCGGGCCGCCCTGGAGGCCGCGCTGCCCGCCATGGCGGCCGAGACGGCCGCACACCTGGGCAGCGCCCGGCGCGTCCTCGTCCTCGGCTTCGAGGAGCTGATGTACGCCCCCCTGCGGCTCGCCGAAGCGCTGGAACGCTCCTGCGCCGCCGAGATCAGGTACTCCACCACCACGCGGTCGCCGGTGCTGGCCGTGAACGACCCCGGATACGCGATCCGCAGCCGCCTCGTCTTCCCGGCGCATGACACCGGTGCCTTCCCCGACGGCGACGGCACCGGGGACCGGTATGCCTACAACGTCGCCGGCGCCGGTTTCGACGCCGTCGTGGCGGTCGTCGACTCCATGGCGGACTCCTCCGAACTGCACGCCCCCGGCGGTCTGCTGGCCCAGCTCGCCGCGCACATACCCCGGGTGGTCCTGGCCGTGGTCCCCTCGTATCTCCCGTCCTCCGCGCGCCTCCCGGACCCCTCGCACGACCGCTCCTCGCACGACACCGAACGGCAGGAACCCTCCATGCTGCCCGAGCCCCTCCGCGGCCCCGCCTTCTCCTCCTACGCGCCCGACGAGGTGGGCTGGCTCCTCCAGGACCTGTCCGAAGTGGAGCTGGAGGCCCCGACGGAGGAGCGCGAGGAGGCCATACAGAGCGGTGGCGCCCACTACGCCGAGTCCCTTCCCGTCGAATACCAGCCGAGCGCCCAGTACCAGGAACTCTTCAAAGCCGCCCTGGAGACCTCGG
The DNA here is from genome assembly GCF_042790125.1 of Streptomyces scopuliridis. Lineage (GTDB taxonomy): Bacteria > Actinomycetota > Actinomycetes > Streptomycetales > Streptomycetaceae > Streptomyces > Streptomyces scopuliridis_A. Next base: position 93,841 of record NZ_JBHTZS010000006.1, on the reverse strand, counting down.
CGGCCCGGATCGCCCGGGCCGTCGGCACCGTCACCGAGACGGTGCTCGCCGAGCGGTCCCCCCGCCCCGTCCTGGTCTCACTGGCCCGCGCCGGCACGCCGGTCGGTGTCCTGATGCGCCGCTGGGCCCAGCACCGGCACGGCCTGGACCTGCCGCACTACGCCGTCTCGATCGTGCGCGGCCGGGGTATCGACGCCAACGCCCTGCGCTGGCTCGCCGCCCACCACGACCCCGCCGATGTCGTCTTCGTCGACGGCTGGACCGGCAAGGGCGCGATCACCCGCGAACTCGCCCAGGCCCTCGAAGCGTTCGGCGGATTCAACCCCGAGATCGCGGTCCTCGCCGATCCGGGCGGCTGTGTGCGGACCTATGGCACCCGAGAGGACTTCCTCATCCCCTCCGCCTGTCTCAACTCGACTGTCTCCGGCCTGATCTCCCGTACCGTCCTGCGGTCCGATCTGGTCGGCCCCAACGATTTCCACGGCGCGAAGCACTATCGCGAACTCGCCGGAGCCGATGTCTCCGGCCACTTCCTGGACACCGTGGCGGCCCGTTTCGACGAGGTCACCCACGCCGTGGACGCCGAGGTCAAGGAACTGCTCTCGGCGGACCGCGCACCCACCTGGGAGGGCTGGGCGGCCGTCGAACGGATCAGCGCGGAGCACGGCATCCACGATGTGAACCTCGTCAAGCCCGGTGTCGGCGAGACCACCCGCGTCCTGCTGCGCCGCGTCCCCTGGAAGATCCTCGCCCAGCGCGGCGCGGGCGCCGATCTCGATCATGTCCGGCTGCTGGCCGAGCAGCGTGGCGTGCCCGTCGAGGAGGTCGACGACCTCCCGTACACCTGCGTCGGGCTGATCCACCCGCGGTACACCCGGGGCGCCACCGGCGCGGACGGCAAGGCGGTCGTCGCGCCGTGACCCTCTCCCACACCCCCGCGAGCCCGCCGGTCCTGGTCGCCAGCGATCTGGACCGCACCCTGATCTATTCGGCCGCCGCGCTCCAGCTCCCGATGCCGGACGCCGAGGCCCCCCGGCTGCTCTGCGTCGAGGTGTACGAGAGCAGACCACTGTCGTATCTGACCGAGACGGCCGCCGGACTGCTCGACGGACTCGCCCGCGCCACCGTCTTCGTCCCGACGACGACCCGCACCCGCGAGCAGTACGGCCGTATCCATCTGCCGGGCCCCGCGCCGCGGTTCGCGATCTGTGCCAACGGCGGCCACCTCCTCGTGGACGGGGTGTCCGACCCGGTCTGGCGGGCCCTGGTGGCCGACCGGCTGGCCGATGAGTGCGCCCCGCTCGCCGAGGTCCGCGCCCATCTGCTCGCGGCCGCCGACCCCGCGTGGCTCCTCAAGGAGCGGATCGCCGAAGACCTGTTCGCCTATCTCGTGGTCGACCGCGCCCTGCTGCCCGCCGGCTGGGTGAAGGAACTCGCCGCATGGGCGGACGGCCGGGGCTGGACCGTCTCCCTCCAGGGCCGCAAGATCTACGCCGTACCGCGACCGCTCACCAAGAGCGCCGCGATGCGTGAAGTGGCCCGCAGGACCGGCGCCGAACTCACCCTCGCCGCGGGCGACTCGCTGCTCGACGCCGATCTGCTGCTGGCCGCGGACCGCGCCTGGCGCCCCGGCCACGGCGAACTCGCGGACAGCGGCTGGAACGCCCCGCATGTCGACGTACTCCCGCAGACGGGCGTCGCGGCCGGGGAGGAGATCCTCCGGCGCCTCACCCGCGCCGCCGCCCCGGACCCGGCCTGACCGGGCGCGCGCCCACGGAGCCCGGAATCGGGCGGATCAGCCGCAGCAGCCACCACCGCAGCAGCCTCCGCCGCCACCAGCCGCCGGGGCGGGGGCCGCGGCGCCGCCCCTCGCGGTGCCGCCGACCGCCACGGTGGAGAGCAGCTTCACGGTGTCGTCGTGCCCCTCGGGGCAGGAGGCGGGGGCCGCGGACTCCGCCATCGGCCGGCTCAGCTCGAAGGTGTCACCACAGGGGCGGCAGCGGTACTCGTAGCGAGGCATGTGCTCAGGTTAGGGCCTGTCCTACCCGACGCCCACCTGGCCCTGACGGCCCCGGGCCCTGAGGCGCTGCTCGCGCTCCGCCTGTTCCGGATGGCGGGCGCGCCAGTACGGATTGTCGTGCGGCAATCCGCCGCTGACTCTCCCGTACATCCCGAAGAACATGAGCAGCAGACCGACCACGAAGCTGAAGAGCACATTCTGGAGTTGGAAGGCCAGGAAGTTGTAACTCGTGTCCAGCAGGGCGAGGTTGACGAATCCGCTGGCGATGAAGAGGACACCGAGGACCATGTTCAGGGTCGACGCGGTGTTCCCGCCGATCACCATGCCGGTCAGGAGGATCAGCCCGACGCAGATGGACAGCACGCTCAGCGCGCCATTGGTGTTCAGGCCCGCGACCGTGGCGCCGCCGGTATCGAAGAAACCGATCTTGTCGAGCAGTCCGAGGATGCCGAAGACGATCAGAATGAGCCCCATCAGCCCGGCCCCGACGCGATAGACCTGGTTGAGCCGGTGATCGACGGGGAGCTGTGAGTCGAGCGTGACATGCCGCCGGGCCGGCCGGCGGGGCACTCGCGTAGCCATGGGGCGGCCTCCTCTGGGCGGTGGCGGCTCTTCACTCCAGCATCCGCCCACCACGACCCGCGGACAACTCAGCCGCCGTGCCCGGCGCCCCGCTCCTCGCGGATGTCCGAGACCACCCGGGCCACGGTGTGCCGTACCGCCTCGGTCTCGGTCAGGAAGTGCCAGTAATCGGGATGGCGGCCCTCCAGCGCGGCCACCGCGCGGTCCAGCCGGGCCACGGACTGGTCCAGCGGGCGCGCGTGACGGGGCTCGGGGGTGTTCCGTCCGGTCATGGCCAGCCGCTGGGCGTCCCGGATCGCGAACCGGGTGCGGTCGATCTCCTGCTGCGGGTCCTTCGACACGGCGTTCAGCCGCCGCAGCCGGTCACCCGCGGCCGAGACCGCCTCGTCCGTACCGTTCAGCAGCGCCCGCGCGGTGCTGAGCAGCGAGGTCGCGTCGGCCCACCGCTGCTCCTCACGTGCCTTGCCGGCTTCCTTGAGCTTCTCCTCGGCCTGGTGAACGCTGGTCGCCGCATGGTCGGGGACCTGCTGGAGGTCCTGCCAGCACGCCGCCGTGAACCGGCGGCGCAGCTCGCTGAGCACCGGCTCGACCGTCCCCGCCCGGGTCGTGAGGGCCTGCGCGCGGGTACGGAGCGACACCAGCCGCCGGTCGATCTCCTGGGCCCGCTCGGGCAGCCGCGCCGCCTCCGCCCGTACGGCCTCGGCATCGCGCAGGACCCGGTCGGCGCGCTGGAGCGTCTCCGCCACGCCATGCTGTCCCGCGCCCTGGTTGAGCTTCGTCAGATCGGGCCCGAGCGCGGCGAGCCGGGCGGCGAGATCGTCCGCCCGCAGCCCCGAGGCGCGCACCGCGTCGAGGGCGTTGCTCGCGGCGAGCAGCGCCTGCCGCGCCCGCTCGACGGCCGGGGCGAGCCGCGCCAACTGGGTCTCGGCCTTGTCGAGCAGCGGCCCGAGCCCCTGCTCGAACCGGTCGAGGTCGCCCTTCACCCGGATCAGCTCGTCCTTGGCCTTCGTCAGCTCGTTGCGGGCCTTGGACGCGGCGGACGGCTCCAGATCGTCGCGGTCGAGATCGTGCGCGTCGACGGCCTCGATATAGCCGTGGCTCACCTCGTCGATCCGCTGCCCCAGCGCCGCGAAACCCTCCACGGCCCTGCGGGCTCCCGGCGAGCTGTCCACCGCCGTGATCGTCTCTATCGAGATCCGCAGATCGCGCTGGGCCGTGTCCAGCTCGTAGAAAGCGGCCGCCGCGGCGTCCTTCGCCGCCTGCGCGTCCGCGCGCTGGCTCTCGCCCCGGCCGCCGAACCACCGCCGCGTACCCCCGCCGGCGAAGGCGGCCGGCAGCGCCGCCACCACCAGGGGCACCGGCAACAGCATCAGCGTGAGGACATCACGGACGGCACTCGCTTTCGCTCCTGCGTGCGGCTGCGCGTGTGTCGCCGTCACATGCCTCTCCCGTGCCGAGTTCGCCCTGCCTGGTTCATTGTCCCACCAGGTAGAGACGAACACACGGGCCGGTTAGTTCGCGCTTTTGACGCTGATCTTCCCGTTGCTGGTGCGGGCCTTCACGACATGGGCGCTGTTCTTGTCGGTCGGTACGCCGACGTCGACCGAGCCGTTGTCGGTCGATGTGGTCACCGCGTAGGAGGTGTCCGAGCCGGGCAGATCGATATCGATCCGCCCGTTGTCCGTGGTGGTGTCCACGCTGTCCGGCACGGCGGTGAGCCCGAGCCGGATGGCTCCGTTGCCGGACTTCGCGGCCACGGTCCTGGCGGAGACGTCCTCCGTGGTGATCCGTCCGTTGTCGCTCTCCAGGTCGAGCGGCCCGCTGGAGTCCCGTACCGTCAGCGCGCCGTTGTCCGAGGTCAGTTTCAGCGCGGTGGTGAACCCGGTGGCGGTGACCCGCCCGTTGTCGCCCTTCAGCGTCACCGCCACCCCGCGCGGCACCTTCACCTTGTGCAGCGACTCGCAGTTGCTCGCGACCGCCGTGCACCTCACTTTGAGCGTCAGGGTGTTGTCCGTCATCTTCCAGCTGGCGTCGGGACCGCTCCCCAGGAACACCCAGCCGTCGACCTGCCGGGTCACCTCGACGTCCTTCACATCGGCGGGGACGAGTTCGACCGCCGCGTTCCCGGTGTCGACCGTCAGCGTCTCCCCTGTGAAGGGGAACGTCTTGCTCTCGACGGGTGCGTCGGAGACGTCCGCGCCGCCGCACCCGCTGACGGCGAGCGCGATGAGCACGGCTCCGCCGGCGGCGAGAAGCGTACGAGAGCGGTGAAGGCGTGCGGCCACGGTGATCGTCCCCCAGAGAATCCTGCGCGGTGTCCTGGCTGTCCCACCACCGTACGAACGGAGACCGCCGGAGCCGATCCGGCCGCCCACCGTCTCCGTGGTGGGGATACCCCCCGTACGACGCCCGCTCCGGTACCCGCGTCCCGGATACGGTGTGCGGCTCCGCCCGGCGGGCCATGTACGCTGTTGCCTCATCCACGGGTGCGTAGCTCAGGGGTAGAGCGCTGCTCTTACAAAGCAGATGTCGGCGGTTCGAAACCGTCCGCGCCCACCGAGGAGAAGTAGCAGGTGAAAGCCTGTTTTCGGCCCCCCAGCTGGCGACGGCTGGGGGGCCTCTCTGTGATCAGAGTCCGCATCGAGTCCACATCCCCAGAGGTTGAACACTCAAGTCACTCGTATGAAGGACTGGACCAGCGGCGTGAGATCCGTAAAGTGCTGTCTACGGGAGGGGCAGGCGTGGCTCCCCACATGCGCCTGAGACGCGTCTCCCGGTTACCTGTGGCGGCCTTCGGGGAGGTTGGCCCCGCAGGCGAGGCCCCCGCCGTACATATCGGCGGGGGCCTTCTGGCGTCCAAAGTAGACCGCCCCGCACCTGGATGGGGTACGGGGCGGGACGCCTTGACCGAGTCATGGCGTCTGACGGCCGGATCTGGCGGAGACGCGTACGCTCGTCCGGCCGCTGGGGTGCCGCTTCCGCTGGTGCTGGGCGGAGCGGCTGCTCGGGTTTCGTTCGCCGATGTGCTCAATAAGGCTCACGTAGATCACAAAAAGCACTGTTGACAGTGCATACATTGGATCATGAAATGGTCACGGTTGACGGGTGCCGCCCTCGCCTCAGCCCGCCAGCCGTATCGCACGGCGCGTGGCTATCGGCGAGCAGATCCGCGCGGCGCGTATTCACGCCAATCTCAGCCAGCAGACCGCAGCTCAACGGGTCGGGATGACGCTCGACAACTACGGGCGCATTGAACGAGGCCAGGCGTCCCCCACCCTCGATACGTTGCTCGGCATCGCCGACGCAATCGGCGTGCCCCTCGCGCACCTCGTCAGAGAACCGCCCCGGCCGGCGCCGTAACACCCGCCGGGGCGGTAATCAGCGGCTCGTCTCGTACGGAGTCAGCGTCGCCGGGTCGACCACGATGACGAACGCGTCACCGTACGGTCGCTTCGACCATCCCCTGCGCCGCTTCGGTTCCCCCGCCGCGGACTTCGCGGTCCGGTAGCGGGCCACCACCTCGGCATATCGCGGGTCGGTCCACTCGCCCATGGGCTTGTTCTCCATTCTCTGACGGTAGAGCCGACGCGATGCCGGAGGCCATCAGACGTCAGTTCGGGCCGGTGTTGGAGCAGTCGCCGTTGCATGTGCCCTCGGGCGGCGGCGGGGAGTGCTCGCAACTCGCGGCCACAGGAATGCTCGTGTCGGCCGGGCCGGCCCACAGCCTGCTGTCGGGGGTGTACCCGGCGGCGCGGATGGCGTCCTGGGTGCGTGCGAGGGCGTGCGGGTCGTGGCGCCCGGTGTCGGGTGCCTCGGGTACGTGGTGCACGAACAGGCCGAGCCGGGCCGCCACCTTCGCCTTGATGCGTGTGTGGAGGATCAGGGCGTGCCAGCCCTCATCGACGACGCGGGAAGGCTTGAGGCGAGCCGTGGGGTGCGCGGCGCAGGCGGCCTCGAACTTCAGGGCCTCCAGCGTGATGGCCTCTGCGATGTCGGCAGTCATGCCGCGGTTGTTGAGCTGCACTGTGGCCATGACCGCAGAAAGTTCCTCGGCGGTGAGCAGGTCGCGTGCGTCCCGTATGGCGGGTGCCTCGGTGGTGATACTCATGTGTGGTGCCTCCTGTTCTCGGATGGGTGGTGAACCCACCGCCGGCCGGAGACCTGGCAGGGATACGTCCGGCCGGGCGGCGGGGGTTCGAGTGCGACCCTGACCCGATGGTCGCCATGGGTGGTGCGTTCTATCGGGACAGGACCGACGGCCGTGACACGCGCCGGCCCTGTCCCATCTGTGCTCCCGCGGGGGAACGGTGGAGCACGGAGTCTGTGATGTAGCTACGCCCGGATCAGCCGCATGACCACGGCCGCGACGAGTGCGATGAGCGCGGCCATCAGCAGCCACACGCCCGCGCAGCACCTGATGATCGTCGTATACGCCGTCTTGTCCGGCTGCTTCATCGTCGCCACGACGGAGGCCGCTGATCGTCGGGGTGCTCGGTGACGTAGGCGTCTACAACTTGCTGCGGAAGTGCTCCGCCGTCGGACAGGAAGTGGCCGCGCGTGTGGGCCCACTTCCGGACCCGCCGTGCCCATGCCGCCGCGGCCTGACGCGGGGTGCGCGGCGGCTCCGGAGGCTCCGCGGGGATCGTGTCTGCCCTCGTGTCCGGATCCGTCGGGAACGCCCGCCACATCGTGGTGGTCGTGGCCCGGTAGTCCCGGTGCGACGGGTTCTGTCCGGTATGGAGCAGCGCCCATACCTCCGGACCAATCCGTGACCCTTCGTCGGCCGGTGATCGCTCACCGCACGTCGCGCACTCAGACTGATATGAGGGGGGCACCGGGGCGCCGTGGGACGCGTCCTGGCGGAGCGTCCAGAGAACCGACCGGATGATCGTCCTAGGTGCCACGGGGCGCCCCTCCCCGGTGGAGGGGGCAGCCGCACTTCGGGAACCGCGATGTCTCATCAGGCTTCTCCGCCGGTTTCACCGTGTGGAGAGGCTTGACGGTGGTCCGCTTCCCGGTGGAGCTGCTGGTTCGGTAGACCCGGATCCACATCATTGCGTCGTCCGCTGCTGGTGGCAGTGGCAGGCGCAGTGCAGGGTTTCGATGGGCGGCTGTGTGGCTGTCTGCCAGTCGAGCCGTGTCTCCCCGGGGCCGGGGCATTCGGCGTGCTCGTCGAGCGTGCAGGCGGGCGTGGTGTACGCGCCGGCCTTGGTCGTCGTCACTGTGTCTCACCCGCTTCGCGTGGCCACGATGTGTGGCTGTGGCAGTGGTAGTGATCGCCGTCGTGGCCGTCGTGCTCGGTGCAGCGCAGGACATCGCCCGGTCGCTCGATCCAGCAAACCGAGGGGATGTGGGTACGGGGCGTCTCGGCATCGATCACGGGGCGACACCTTCGAGGCGGGCCCGGCCGACCCGGAGCAACTCCGCAACCGCGGCGGGGTCGCACAGCTTCCCGGCCTGCTCCACGGGGACTGCCCAGTACGGGGTGACGGGAGTCGGCTCCGTACGGTCCGGCCGCGGGATGCCGAGCCAGCCGCCCCGGCCGCGGACCAGAGCTTCTGCGGCCCGCCACGTCTCGCAAGTTCCCGACGGTACGAGCGCGTAGTACCAGACGCCCGGGAAGCAGATCACCGGACCGTCGAGGACCTCGGCCAGGACACTGGCCACGACGTCCGGGGCGCTGCTCTCGGCCGCCGCGTGAACCAGCGCGAGCGGCATCCGTACCGCGTCGTAGGGCTTGCCGATACGCAGCATCGCCGGTCGGCCGTCATGCCACGCCTCGTGGGCGGCGGCGGGAGCCGGGCTGGAGGACGTCAGCCACCGAGCGATTGCGCTCTCTGTCTGTGCTTTGGCGTACACGGCCGCCCCTGTCATCGTGTCGGTTTCGATCCACCAATAGCCTCTGGCGATCTCCTCAAGACCGGGATGACCAGCGGGGGTTACCGAGGCGGTAATACACTCGTTGCAGCTCCAGGAAGGCGCGCTCGCGTGCGTAGGATCGCCCCGGAAGTTGGCCCACATGGATGCCACCACCCCCGGCCCGCTCGCTCCCGAAGTCCTCGACAGAGAAGACCTTCGGGCAGCGCTGATTGAGCACGACTTCGCCGCAGTCTTCGCCCTGGTCAAAAAGTGGGGCGGCCTCTCTCAGAACCGGATCGCGTCGGCTTGCCAGCTCACCCCCGGCAAGGTGTCGACGATCATCAGCGGTTCGCAGCGGGTCACCAGCTTCGAGGTGGTGTGCCGGATCGCCGACGGGCTCCGCATCCCCGGAGTCTTGCTTGGCCTCGCGTCCCGCCCATGGGAGAGCCAACAGACACAGCAGCAGCGCCCGCCAGAGTCGCCGGGCGGCCAATCCGACACGACCGATGTTCCGTGGCGGCCCGACGCCACCGTCGGCCTGGCCGCAGACCTGACGAGGAGTGATCTCGTGATGGACCGCCGCGCGATGACGCGCGCCCTGGCCGGAGCGGCGGTGACCGGCGCAGCCCTACTCGACTCCCTTGAAGGATGGCTCCAACCAGCTGCCGCGGGGGCAGCGCCGCCCCGCCGCGGCCGTCTGGGAATGCGCGAGATACATGAGCTGGAGACCACTGCGAAGGCGTTCCGCCAGTGGGACCACCAGTACGGCGGCGGCCTCCGGCGTAAGGCCGTGCTTGGCCAGCTCAGCGAGATCGCCAGTGCCCTCGATGAACACCAGGCCCCGACGGTCGAAACCCGTCTGTACCGCATCATGGCGCAGCTCGCCGGGACTGCCGCAACGATGGCCTGGGACTCTGGACTCCACCGGAGAGCGCAGGAGTACTACCGGCTCGCCCTGCGGTCGGCGCACGCGGGCGCAGACAAGGTGTTCGGTGCCAACGTCCTGGCCGGGATGGCCAGACAGATGCTCTACCGCGACCGCCCCGACGACGCGCTCCAGCTCATCCAGCTTGCGCAAGAGGGAGCTCGCGACGTAATCGGGCCACGGGTTCGGGCGATGCTCCACACCCGCGAAGCGTGGGCGTACGCGGCTCAAGGGCGCACGGCCGGCTTTGAGCGCGCGACCGCACGAGCCGCCGAAGCACTCGCCGCGGCAGGCCCCGGCGAGGAAGAGCCTTACTGGATTGCCTACTTCGACGACGCCGAACTGGCTGGCGTCACCGGCGGGCGGCTGCTCGATCTCGCCCGGCAGAACCCTCGCCAGCATGCCGACCGAGCCGCCACGGAGATCCGCAGCGCGCTCTCCTCGCGCGGGCCCGAGGCCGGCCGCTCGCACGCGCTCGACAGGATCGGCCTCGCCGAGTGTTATTTCCTGGTGGGTGACATTACGGGCGCGGTGGAGGAGACACACCGAGCCGTTGCGGCAGCCCGACTTACCCAGTCTGGGAGGGTCCGCGGGCAACTCGGCCAGCTCTACCCGTACACGGTGGGCCACAGCGCCTCGCGTACGGTCCGCGAGGCGCGAGATAGTATCCGCGATCTTCTATCGAGCTGAGGGGTGGACGCATGACGACACTGGCTGTGACCGGGCACATGGATCTTGCCGAGGAGAGCATTCCGCTCGTTCGGGCCGCTCTACGCACGGTTCTGGAGCCGTACCGTGATGACCTTGTCGGGGTGTCGTGCATTGCCGCTGGATCGGACAGTCTCTTCGCGGAAGAGGTGACGGCGCTCGGCGGGCGCCTCGTCGTGCTGATTCCCTCCGTGGACTATCGGGAGAAGAAGGTGAAGGGAGATCACGCCCCGATCTTCGATCACCTGGTGGAGGCCGCTGTAGAGGTGGTGACGCTGCCGAACGAAACGGCGAACAGGGCAGCGTACGAGGAGGCGAACGCGCTCCTTCTGGAGCGCGGCGATCGGCTGGTCGCGGTGTGGGACGGAACGCCTCCCTCCGGGAAGGGCGGTGGCACGGCCGACACGGTACTGCTGGCTCGTGAAGCGGGGCTGCCGGTGGATGTTGTATGGCCGGATGGGGCTGCACGGCGGGCCTAAGACGAGTAGACCCCTGCGAGACGACGCAGCCCCCGCCCCGGCCCGAAGCCAGGACAGGGGCCAGTCGCTTACCCCTGCGTCATCCGAATGAGCGTCAGGTTCCGGTTGTTGACCGTGATCGACGGGATCGTCGCCGTATGCGTCGGCGTCCACGCCAAGTTGAAGAAATCCGTCGTGCCGTTACACAAGGCACCCCCGGACGTCACCAGCTGGGCCGTCCCATCCGCGGCCAAGGTGTTGCCGTTGATACCGCTCCTGCTCACGATGGTGGAGTCGTTGAGCAGGAGCACGATCGACGTATTGATCGGGGCCACCCCACCCGCCGGCTTCGGGAACGACGCGGCACCGAACGCCATCCAGAAGCCGGGCCGCTGCGGGATCACCCGGTAGAAGCCGCCCTGCACGGTCACCTTGACGGCGTTCTGCTGGCCGCCGCCGTTCCCTGCGATTGCGGCACCGCCGACGTTGAAGTCGAAGTACTCGAACGGCAGACCGCGCAGCGACCCGGAGACGACGTTGTTGTACTTCGCCACGGTCTGCCCGACGGCTTTCACCGACGGCCGCGCGGAGATCCCGTTGTAGACCGCCTGCACATCCGTATCGACAGCCGACGCCAGATCCTGCATCGCCTGCGGCACATCCGCCGGATCAGTCGGCACCGGATACGGATAGCCCCGGGGAGTTGTAGCCGGCATAGGTCAGCCTCCGGTTCCAGGGCCGGTCTCCTCACCGTTGTCCGGCGGCGTAGGCGGCTCGGGCGCGGGCGGCGGGGGGTTCTGCGGGTCGTCGCCGGGGGTGCCGACGCCGGTGGTGGGGTCCGGCTCCGGCGGGGTCTCCGGCTCGGGCCCCGGCCCCGGTTCTTCGGGGCCGGGCGTCCAGGCGTCTTCGGGGATGGTCGTCACGGGAGTCCTCCAATGATCGAAATGCGGGTCGCGGTCAAATTGCGGGCGCCGACCGATTTGGCCGTGGTGTGGTCGTGGAAGAAGCTGACGCCGAGCGTCTCGCCGGCAGTGGCGACGTAGTAGATGGCGTACAGGTCAGGGCGCGTGGGCGCGGTCTGAGACATGCGCAGGGACTGTGCGACCGGTGTCGGCCCGAACGTGCCGCTCGTGACCATCTGCGTGTACGTGCCGACCTCAGTAGCCGTGCCGCTCACCGCGACCTCAAGGCGGGTCGAGAGCAGGTAGATCCCGGTCACTGTGAACGTGATCACGGTCGGGCTGCCGGAGTTCCACATGCCCGCGTTGTCGTACGAGGCCGCAGACCATGTCAGCGGCGTCACTGTGGAGCCGTTCACGCTCTGCGCGGTCGAGCTGCCCACGCGCACGGTCGGTTCGTCCAGAGCAGCCAGCCGCGCCGCGTCCAGCACGGCGACGTCGTTGTTGACCGCGGTCGCCAGGGCCTGAAGGTCTGCGGGCGGGTTCTGTGGGTCGGTGTACAGCGGGTACGGGTACCCGCGGGACGTGGTCTGTGGCATCAGGTTCTCCTCGCGACGGCCAGGTCCCAGTTCAGGGACGCGTCCGCGCTGGTCGTGGAGCGGAGCGCGATCCGCATGTAGCCGGTCACCGGCGCCGTCACCGAGCCGGACAGAGTCGAGAACGGCGGCGCGGCCGGCACGTCCACCGCGCTGGCGATGATCGTGTCTGCGGACGAGGTGGTCGGGTATAGGTCCGTTGGTGTGGCGAACCACAGCGCGAGCAGATCCCCGTCCGCGGTCTCCGGGGCGTCGGCGACGTAGCTGCCCCACACGTACACGGACACCGCGAAGGCGTCGCCCGTCGTGACGGGGATGGGATCGGAGTACAGCAGCGCGGTGGCCGCGGCTCCGTCGGTGGCGGCGTTGACGTAGAAGGCGCCGTCGGGCGCGCTGTCGACGGGGCCGACGAGGGTGATGGATGAGGTTCCGGACACGTCGTACGCCGTCCAGGCGACGATCTCGGAGGGGTTGTCCTCGAACGACGGGTTCAGGACCTCGTTCGAGCCGACGCCGGCCAGCGCGCCGAGGACACACCAGGACGCGTCCTGCCGGAGCAGCAGCACCAGGTCGCCCTCCTTCGCCTCGTAGCCGATCAGATAGCTCGCGGTGATGGTGGTGCCGCCGACGTTGACGCGGAGCGTGTTGTCGGAGACGCCGGTGATGCTGCCGGTGCGTACTTGCGCGTATGGGCCGTTCTGTGCGGCCACGAGCATGGGTGTCTGGTTGGTCATCCGGCCACGATCCTGACGAGCTCCATGCGGGAGCCGAACGTGATCGACGTGCCGGGGGCGGCGTGGCGGATCTGGTTGGTGAGGAAGTCACCCTGGTCCAGGTGCAGGGAGTAGAAGAACTGCTGCGCCTGCGCCGCGATGCCCGTCGTGTTGCGCGAGTAGCCCTGCCAGTTTCCGCGCGGTGCCCCGTTCAGGGTGAGGCGAGAGCGGAGATGGAGCTGGAGGGTGGACGTGGCGAAGACATAGCCCATGACCAGGTACCAGCCGCTCCGCTGGATCGTGAAGCCGCCGCGCGCCGGGTCCCACAGGCCGACCCGGTTGTTCCAGGAGAAGCCGCCATAGACGACGTTGAAGTCGGACTCGGTAGTCGTGATGCCGTTGGCGAAGATCTTGGCGCAGTCCGGGTACGCCATCTCGTCGGAGATCCGGTCCCGGAGCGTCTGCACGTCCGCGTTGATGGCATCCGCCAGCCCCTTCACCTGGATGATGTCCGAGGCATCCTTCTGCACCGGCGGCTCGCACTCCGGGTACGGGTAGCCGCGCGCGGTCGTCTGCTTCATACGGTCTCTCCTCTCAGGTCAGCGTGTCGGGCGGCACCGGGCCGCGGCCGGCCAGGGACTGCGCGGTGGTGGTGTCGAGCGGGTAGGTGATGCGGTCGAGGATCTGGTCGCCCATGAGGCGGTCGGTGGTGCCGGTGCCGGAGACGATGTAGCGGAGGGCGTCGCCGGGTTCGAGGGAGTAGTCCGGTACGCAGGAGACGTCCCACTGTTCGGTGAGGCCGATGGACGCGCCGAGCTGCGCGAGCGACAGCGTCTTGGCCTCGGCCTGGCTCAATGGGGTCTGCACGTTGATGACTTGGGAGACGCGGCCGAAGCGGTCGCCGTACCTTGTCGGGCTGCCTGATGCGGTGTTGCGGGAGGTGGAGCGCACCGGGTTGGTGCCGTCGGTCCGTTCGGACACCACGGTCACGGAGTTGGCGACGCCGTCCCGGGACCGGCTGATCCGGGCCGCGCTGATCGTCCCGCCCGGCCCGTCAGTGAGGGTGACAGAGGGAGCGCCGATCACGTACGGCAGCCGCTGCACGGTGAACGAGCCGTCACCACGGGCGTACCACCGGGCGCCGAGCGCCTGCGCGAGCTGATCGAGCGCCTGGCCTCGGTCCTTGTCCCAGTTCAGCTCTGGCACGCGCGCGTCGACCGCGTCGCCGGCCGTGAATGTGGCGGAGGGGAGCGCATCGCGGATGAGTGCCCGGATTTCCGCAAGTACGCTGCCCCTGTTGCGGACGGTCCAGATCTGTTCGAGCTGGCAGCCGATCACGTCCGCGGCGAAGTCGTCGCACTGCACGGTGACCTCACCGGCCTCGGTCCGCGTCACGTCGTACACCCGTCCGGTGAAGACCTGGAACGTTTCCTCGGTTCCGTCGCCGTACCGCAGCCCGGCGCTGATCCGGATCACAGCGGCCTCCGGGGCGAACGCCGCCGACGGCGTCCGGGGGTACCAGTCGTCTGTGACGGTCAGCGTCGCCGTTCTCGTCACCCGGTTCGTCATTGACGCCGTCACGGATCCCTTGGAGAACGGAATGTCGCGCAGCAACGGCGCGCCCAGCGAGTCCACGGTGAGTGGCACCCCGGCGATGTCAGTTGAGGTGACGTGGAAGGCGACCTGGTGCGGCCGGGCCAGGGCTTGCCGGTAGAGGCCGGAGGTCGGTCGCATCAGGCGATACCGGCCCACGTCGCGTTGGCCGACGGGGTGATGCCTGTCATGGTGATCGTTGCGGGCAGCGACGTCTGCGCGGCTGGCCCGTTCGCGAAACGCGAGGCTCCCGCCGCCAGGTTGAAGTTGCCGACGGTGCTGGCCGAAGAGGACGACTGACCGAGCGTCGGCGGCGTTCCAGCGTTCGCGAGGACCGCGACGTAGTAGCGGCCCGGCACCGCGGCGTACTGCGCGGTGAGCGCGATGACCTTGGCGCCGCTGGTGGAGAAATCGCCGGTGCAGTCCGCGGACTGGGCAAGCCGGGTGCCGGTGGAGGAGTACAGGCCCACGAAGTTCTGCCCGGCCGTACCGCCGCTTGCTGCGGTGTTCACGTGGAGGGCCACGGACGTGATGCTGACGGACTGCGTCACGTAGGGCAGTTTGATCAGGCGGATTGTTCCGGACGTTGGCGCGGCTGAGGTGCTGATCTGCGCTACGTCGTACGTCCAGGCCAGCAGTCCGTGATCGTTGGCCTGGAACTCGGAATGCGCCAAGGCCGCGAGCGCGAAATTCAAGGGACTGCCCCACGAGGGGGTGCCGACAACAGGCAGGGTGATCATGGTCTAGCCTCCGTAGATTCCATCGCCGTACAGCCCGTCGCCGTAGCCGTCCGTGTCGTCGCCGCACACGAGCGTCCCGGCCGCCAGGTCTTGATAGGTGCCGCCCGCCGCCGCCAGATCAGCGAAGGTCGGGAAGACCTCCTCGACGGCGCACCAGTTCGCGCACACCGAGCCCTGCTTCGGCCCCACGGGCGGATCCACCACCGTGTACGGGACCGTCCACATTCGATGCGGGCGCCTCTGGTCGGCATACAGGTACGACTCACGCAGGCGGCCGGGCTGGATGTAAATGTCCGGCTGCCCGTACACCGGCGGGAGCTGGAGCATCAGCGGGCCGCCGGCCGTGAAGAGGTCATAGACCTCGTCCTTCGCGTCCAGCGTCCGGGTCATGAACGAGATCGTTCCGCCGTGGCTCTTGCGGCGGGACCAGACCACGGCCGGGGTCTCCGACCCGGTTACCGGGAACAGGCCGGCGTCCTCCTCGCGGTCGCGGTCGCCGAAACCGACCCACACCCTCTCGGGGTTCGGGGTACTGCACGCGTCGCTGTGGCCCTCGATGCCGCCCGTGCAGAAGTCGAAAGCGCGGTCCGCCCACGGCCGAAGTGGGTCCTTCACCCACACCGAGCCCTCCTGCGGCAGCTGCGCGGGGCCCGCGAAAAGCTCCTGCCCGGTTCCGGGATGGCCGATGGCCCGGTACCAGACGGGGGTGCCGATCGGTGCGCCGGTGTCGTAGAACACGGCGCGCTGTCCGAGGAGTGGCACGGTCTGGAGGAACGTCCACGGGCCCGCTGCGGACACGGCGGAGCGGTAGATGTCTCCAGTGGTCTGGGTGCCTGCGGTGCCGGTCCAGGTGACGGTGAGGACGACGTATGGATCGGTCATCAGAAGCGGACCCCCTGCGCGGCCACGCGGTTGAACGCCGCCTGCCGCTCGTCGATGCGGACGGTGACGTATCGGTCGACAGCCTCATTGCCGATGGTCACGAACACCGGTGGCGGCGTGTAGGCCACCTGCGGGCGCACCATGCGGCCCGAGTCG
The DNA here is from genome assembly GCF_042790125.1 of Streptomyces scopuliridis. GTDB lineage: Bacteria > Actinomycetota > Actinomycetes > Streptomycetales > Streptomycetaceae > Streptomyces > Streptomyces scopuliridis_A. The sequence goes on along the minus strand of NZ_JBHTZS010000006.1, from coordinate 77,710 downwards.
GTCTGTGCGGGCAGCGCGTCCGGGACGGCCGCGGAGACGGCATCGAGCTGGCGTAGCAAGTCGGGCATCGAGTCGTGGATGCCCTTGACGAAGCCGTCCATCGTGAAGCCGCCGAGCGTCATCATGACTTTGGACGGGGAGTTGATACTGAGGGCTCCTGCGACGGCCCTGGCGACGGTGCGGCCGATCTCCGCGGCGATGCTGCGGACCCGGCTGAGCTGCGACAGCATGCCGTTGATGAGGCCCCGTACGACGTCCACGCCGCGGCCGTAGAGGAGGTTGGCGGCGTTGGGGAAGGCTGCGGCGAATCTGCCGGGGAGGCTGAGGATCTGGCTCACGGAGCGTGTGACGCCGCTGGCGACGCCTTCGAGGAGCTTAAGGCCGATGTTGCGGGCGTTGTTGGCGGTGGTCACGACTGCGCTCTGCAACGCGTCGGTTGCCCGCTCTTTGAAGTTTTCGAAGCCACGTGCCGCGTTGCTGGCGAAATTGACAGCGACGGTCTTGGCGCCTTCGAGCGCGCCGGAGAAGTCTCCGCTGAGAAGGTTCTTGATGGTCCTTACCGCGGGGATGATGGTTTCATGGATCGTGTCAGAGGCTAGCCGGATGGCCCCTCCGAATATCACCGTTATGACTCTTGCGATTTCCTTCAGGGTTGGCCCGTACTCGTCCAGTAGGGAGATTGCGAACTCGATGAACTTCGCAATAAGGGGGGCTAGTTCTACAAGGAGATCGGCGAAAGCCTCGGAAAGGTCAGCGATTGCGGGCTGCAATTCCGCTAGAATTTCGGTCAGTTGCGGAAAGATGCGCTCCGCCAGTTCCAAGAACTTCGGCAGAATCTCTTCGAGAATGGGGGCGATCTTTTCCAAGATTGGGACGAGCTGACCCCCCAAATTCTCTGCGAACTCCTTGATGAAGGGCGCCATCAGCTCGAAGACCCGGCCCAGGGTTTCAAAGAGCGGCACCAAAGCAGGCAGCAGCGCCACAACAAGGTCACCAAACAGCGGAAGAACGGGCTCTAGCGCTACAAGCAGCTTCCCGAAGGCGTCCGCCAGTTCCACGAGAACCGGCCCCAGTTCCTCCATGATTCGCCCGAACTGCTCTCCCAGGATTTTGACGATCTCCTTGACCGGGGGAGCGAGCTCGGTGATTACTGGTCCGATAATCTCCAGTGCTTTGATGAGGAGCGGAGCAATCTGCTTTCCGATCTCGCTCATCACGTCGGACAGTGCGCCCAGCGCATCCTGGAATTCCTTGGTTCCCGTCGCCTTGGCGATGGCGCCGGTAATGGTCTCCAGGACGGAGAAGAGGCCCTCGCCGTCCTGCGCGGCCGCGTCCATAACGTTACCGAGGATCTCAAAGACATTCCCCGCGATGCGGCCGAGTTGGGCGATCAGGTCGATCGCCCCGTCGATTGCGTCCTCCAGGGCGCCCGACTCGAACGCGCGGGAGAGGCTGGCAGAGACTTTGTCCGCGAGCCTGGCCGCCGCCGTGGTGATCCGTTCAAAGCTGGGGCCGGCAGCTGCGGCAAGCTGCCCGAATGCGGTGACAGCCTGCCCGGGGATCCTCTCCAGATCTGTCAGGCCCGCGTTCGCACTTTTGAGCGCGGTGCCCAGCACACCCGACGAGCCCAGCGTCGCCGCCGCCGCTGATGCCCCCAGCGCCATACGGTTCAGGGACACCGCGCTCGCGTTCAGCGACCTCTGCACGTCCGGGAGCACGGCCCGCGCCAAATCCCTCAGGGAGTCATCGAAGCCTTGGAAGAACCGATTCTGAACGCCCTGCTGAAGAGCGCGCAGTTCCGTCTGCATCCCCTGGAGCTCGGTGACGAATGCCTTCGCCTCCGGCGCCAGCTTCGCCAACGCCTTGGCGAGGTCCTCCGGCGTGGCCTCCGGATCGAAAGCGGTCTCGATCGCGTCCGCCACCCCGATCATGGCCAGGTTCACGGCGCCGGACGCCGACTGAAGAGCCAGCAACCCCGTCGTCGCCACCGCCGAGGCCGGCAGGAGGTTCTCCACCGCCGTGACCACGCCCGCCAGCAGGGGCGCCGCGGTGCCAGCCGCCGCGCCCGCCGTGCCGAGGCTCCTGCCGAGCCCTCCCAGCGCGCCGACGGCCGACAGCGCCGAGCGGGAGAGTCGGTTGGTGGAGTCGTCGACTTTGCGCAGGGAGTCGTCATCGACGCGTACGCCGATACGGATGTCTGGTGCTGTGGCCTGCGCGGTTGCGGCAACGCGTTGGAGTTGGCCTCGTACGGTGCGCAGGGTTTCGGGGCCGTTCAGCACTCCCTGGAGCGTCACCGGGTCGACAGTCGCGCCGGTGGTCGCGGCGGCGGTCACTCGGGTCAGGTCTCCGCGGAGCCGGCGGAGTGTTCGCTGCTGGTCCAGGACCGCGTCGAGGTCGATATCGGCGGCGCCCGCCGCCGCGGCTGCAACGGCTCGGTCAAGGTCGCGGTTCAGGCTGTCGATGCTCTGTGTCAGGTCCAGCGCGGCTTGCACGTCGACGTCGGGTGCGCCGTTCTCGGCGATGGTGACGATGCGCGACAGGTCCCGCTCCAGCTCGGGGAGAGCGCGGGTCGCGTTGATGATGAGATCAACTTCGGCTTCCGACGCCATGATTCACCTCCTCTCAGCTCATGCCGGGCATGTTGCGTGCCGCCTCGGCCATCGCGGCGAAGTCCTGGTCGTCGTCCCACTCGTCCTCGAAGCCGGGCGGAGGCGCGGCCAACTGCGAGTCGAACTTGAAGACGTCCTGCTCCTTGGCATTGCGGGTCAGCAGCGTGTAGACCGCCGCGCACCACTCCCCGAGCGTCCGGACCGCAGGGTCCACGCCGGCGAGCACCAGATGCCCGAGCGTGGCCGTGTCCGTGCTGAGGACGCCGAGCCGGTACGTCTCCCACCAGGCCCGGCCGCCGATCGCGGTGAGCGCGTCGTACGAGCCCTGCACCGCGGTCTCCAGCGGCAGTGTCCCGGCGGCGAGCTGGTTGATCAGCCACGTCCGGGACGGCTCGTCGGCGACCCGCAGCAGGGCGAGTGAGGGGCGTGAGTCAGCGAGCGCGGTGAGCCACGCGGCTGCGGGCTGGTACGGGATCGTGACGGGGTGCCCCGCCACGGTGATGGTGGCGGGGTTGCGGGAGATGGCGGCGTAGGGGTCAGTCACCGGTCGTGCCGGACAGCTGGGTGAGGACTCCGGTCATCTCGGAGAATTCGACGGCCCCGGTGAGGAGTTGTTCGTTCATCCACTTCCAGTTGGCTTCGCCGACGGCCGAGCGGATCACCGTGCGGACGGCGGCGAACAGGGCGTCGGTGCCGTCGTCCTTGGACATCTGGATGGCGACGAGTTGCCCTTCGGTGACGCGCTTCCCGCGCAGGGTCTTCCCGGCGAAGGTGAAGTTGCTCGGCAGTTCGACCCGCTCGGGCTGCGGAATGGGCTGTGCGACGGGTGCCTGTGTGGTGATGTCCAGCGTGTTCATGGTGTGTCATCCCTGTCTGAACGAATATCCGCGGGCAGCGGCTGTCTCTCGAAGCGCCTGGTCCAAGAAGGGCTTGGCGCGGGTGCCGGGGTGGTGGACGACCTTCGCGAAGACCACCCGTCCCCCGATTACGAATCTGAGGGCCTGCGCACGGCGCGGCCGGATGATGTGCGGGCCGGTGCCGTCGTTGACCATCGGCGCGTACTCGACATCGGAACCGACGGTGACCATCGGCCGGAGCGTGTACGTACGGCGGAACTCCATGCGCAAGCTGGCGCGCAGGCGCCCCGTATCAACCGGCGTCAGCAAGCGCGCCCGATTCAGGAGCTGTCTGCCCGCCGTCTCCAGTTCCCTGCGGTTCGCTCCCCGGATCGTCCTGTTCAGCGCCGCTCGGTCCAGCCTGATCCGTGCCACTGTCCACCACCTTCACGAGCCCAGCGTTGATCCAGCCCTGCACCCGTTCGTCCAGGTCGACCGTCCCGGTGTCCCCGGCGACCATGCCGTTGAAGGACGTGAGGACCTCGATCCGTACGCGCGTCGGCTTCTTCCGTGTCATGTCTCAGCACTCCGAGCAGTCGAGGGTCACCAGCACGCTCTGCGTGGACCACAGGGCGCCGCCTTCCGGGCCGTGCGGCACCCACGCGCCTGGAGCAGCAGCAGCCACGGGGAAGTTGTCGGTCACGACCGGCGTGAAGCAGCACAGCGCCCGGCGCATGGCCGCCGCGTCCGCGTCCATCAGCAGCGCCGCGGCCGTCCACTCATCACACGACGGGCCCGCGGCAGCCGTCCCGTACGGCAGGCAGCGGACCGCGGCCATCTCCAGCTCGATCTGCCAGGCGCTGGCCGCACAATTGGGCTCCGAGTCGGCGCCCCCAGGGATCAGAACCTGCGCCGGGCTGATCCCGACGATCCGAACCCACGCCAGGCCACACGCCTCGTTCTCCGCCGTCCCTGCGCTGATCGGGATCGTCTCGCCCGCGCGCAGGCACACCTTGTCCGCAGGGATCGGCGCCGGGCCGGCGTCCAGCTCGGCGTGGAAGCAGGTGAGGAGCTGCTGCGCGAGGTCTCCGGGGAAGCTCATGACACCCACCTCGTGGCCGGGACGTCAGGGGAGTGGACCCTGCTCCGCTGCCGCTTCCCGGTGGGGTTGACGGAGCGGATCCAAAGGTCGACGTTCGCGATGCCCGTCATCCCTTCGGAGAGCACGGCCTGTGGGTCCACGACCTGGACGTTGATGCCCTGGCGGGACAGGGACTGGAGCTGCTGCGGCAGCGCGCACGAGGCATCGCCCGCGCACGCCTTCGCGAACTCGCACGCCAACTCGCCGGCAGCGATCTGCCCCGCGGCCGTGAGGGACAGGCCGCGCCGGTACGTGACCGCGAACGCCCCTTCCTCGTCGATGCCGAGCCCCATGTCCTGGCACTGGGGCCAGCACTCGCCGTCCGTACGGACCAGCAGGTTTCCGCTATCGACCCGGTAGGCGCTCGGGTCGAGGACCAGGCCGTCGACACGGACCTCGCTGACCTCATCCACCGGGCCGGGCAGGGGCACCTCACAGCGCGCACGGCAGGTGCAGGAGCCCGAGCACGAGCAGTTCCGCCATGCGCCGGCGCCGTCGATGTAGGGCAGCATCCACGGCATGCCGGTGCCGCGGTTGTAGCCGTCGCGGGTGACGGGGAACGTCATGTAGCCGCCCCAGTCGGCGCACGTGGGGCCGCAGGGGCGCACGGTGACGGGGCACTGGCTGAACTGGTGGCCGGTGAGGCTGTCGAGGATGCCCATGGCCCATGCCGTGGCGGCAGCCTGGACGGCTGGGTCGTAGCTGTTCCAGTCGGGGCAGCACGACGTGTCCAACGTCCAGTCGCATGCGGGCATGGCGCTCCTCGCGCTTGGTCCGGGCCCGCCGCTGGGGGTAGAACGGCGGGCCCGGAAGGGGTTAGGACGCCAGTGCTACGGCGCCGCAGGCGGGCGTGGGCGGGGCGACGGTCGTCACCTCGAAGTGCTGATGCTCCGACGGGCCGATTGCTGTCTCCAGAGGGCCTTCCGCGAACGGCGTGACCGCGGACTTGATGACGTCGTACGGGCCGACGCCCCAGCCGGAGCCGGTGCTCGTGCGCGCAGTCAGGGTGAGGGTCAGCGCGGCGTTCGCGATGGTGGCCTCTCCGATGCGGGCCTGGACGACGAACGGCCAGAGCCAGTAGCCGTATTCGAGGCCGCCAGTGCCGCAGGACTGGCCGGTCTTTCCAGACCAGACCTCCAGGCCAAAGTTCGCGGTGCCGGTCAGGTCGGAGTCGAGGCGCCACCCCACGGACGATGGCGTGGGCGTCGCGTCGTTCACCACCAGCGGGTTGCCCGTGATGATGTTGACCGCCTCCGGGTCGATGTTGCAGAAGACCATCGACAGGTCGACCCAGCGCAGGGCGGGGCGTCCCTGGTCATCGATGCACAGGTCACCGTTGGCGTCGGGCTGGGTGATCTCCTCCGGGTCCTGGTAGTTCGGCGTCATGCCGACGCTGACGAACCCTTTGGTCACCAACGTCCCGGTCGGGCCCGGCACCGGGGTGCCGCACTCGTCCAGGCGCGTCAGGCGCATGACCTTGCCGCGGGCGTAGCTTCCGCAGATGGCGGGCATCAGGCATCGCCCTTCTTGCTCGTGGTCGCGCGGCCCTTGGGTGCGCTGACCTTCCGGTGGTAGGCGTCAGCCAGCTCGGCCGGAACGACGAACTCGCCGCCGCCTGCGACCGTGCGTACGTCCTGCGGGTCGTCGGCCAGCTCCAGCAGCAGCCGGGCCGTGTCCTTGATTTCTCCGGGCGGCGGGACCACCCGGCTGTGCTCGCTCATCAGCGTCTCCATGGGGGTCATGCCGGGGTGATATCGACGGTGGCCGGGGCGGCGATGGGTACCTGTACGGCGTGGACGATGGGGCAGGCCCACGTGTGCGCGTACACCCGCTCCGCGAGCGCCATGTACTGGTTGTGGATGCGGTCCATCGTCTGGACGACGTCCGGAACGATCGGCCGGGCCATACGGCGGATCCACACCGGCGGCGTCATGAACGCCCACACCGATCCGGCGGCCGGGGCGGTGCCGGCCGGGCCGGTGATGCCGTAGCCGGATCCGATGGACCACTGCGAACCGAGCGGCGTGGTGAGAACGCCAGCTGACGGGCTGTCGCTGATCAGCTCGGCGTAGGTGAGGGCCGCGTACGCGCGGGTGTTGATGTGGATGGTGCCGTTGTAGCCGTACGCGTCGTAGAAACTCTGTTCCAGCGCGGCGATCGCGGCGCCGGCGCCCGGCGCGTCCGGGGTGACCGTGACGACGCCCGCCGTGGTGGTGAGTGCCGGGTCCACGGGCGGCGACGTGCCGCCCCAGATCGCGGCCTCCACCTGCTCCTGCTCCGCCCCGGCCAACTTGCGTCGGACGGTCCGCTCGATCTCCTGCGGGGTGCGGCCCACGCTGCCGCACTTGTGGGTGGCGTACACCCAGTACGGGTCACCCGCGACGTAGCCGAGGCCCTCGTCGAAGGTCTTTGTGGGGTTGGTGTCGCAGTTCGCGTCGTACAGGCGGGCGACACCGCAGTCCTCCGCAGGGAACTGGAAGCCAGCGGCGACGGTGCGGTCGTCGAGGTCGTCCGTGAGCCGCGCTGCGGTAAACACGCCGTAGCGCAGACGGCCGGGCGCCGGCGCTTCGACGAGCTGCGGGTTCGTGAGGATTCCCATGGTCCCTCCCTTCTGTGGTGAGTGGCGGCCGGGCCAGGGACGGGGCCCGGCCGCCGGTCAGAGGGGAAGGTCAGGCAGCAGCGGCGGGAACGGCGCAGGACGACCAAACCTGAGCGCCGGTGGCACCGGACGGGCAGAGCTGCGCGGTGTACTGGCGGACGGAGCCGCACGGGTAGATGGGCTGGAAGCCCTCCTCCGAGAACAGGCGCGTGAACAGGTTCTGCTGGAGGTTCGCCGCGTCGTACACGCTGGAGAGGGTGACGACGTCCTGTCGGGCGAGGACGACCGCGCCGGCCGGGTAGATCAGGAAGTTCACGGTGACCGGGAGGGCCGTGAGCGCCGCCGCGCCGCCAGGGAGCCCGGTGGGCGGAGTGGTGGCGTAGGCGTCCTGGAAGTCGTACACGAACTGCGGCCGGATGTTCCTCGTGGCGAACCAGCTGACGATCATCTGGTTGGTGATCGCGAACGGGTCGTTCGGGTACGCGTTCCTGCGCGACAGGTCAGCTCGGATCTGCGCCAGCGACCACTGCGGCAGGATCACCTCAAACGTCTGTGAGAACGGCATCCGCTCCCGGTACCGCATGTCCGTTGCCGCCAGCTCCAGCGCCGCCAGCAGAGACGCCGTCGCCGACGAGTCCGGGCCGGAGCCCGGCGCCGGGGTCGCGCCCTGAGCAGGGATCACCGTGGCCGCGCCCGCCTTGGTGGCGATGCGGGCGATGATGTTGCCGTTGAGCTTGTGGGCGTGGTTGGTGAATAGGCCGTCGACGTAGTTGTTGACCCACTCCGGGTACCCGGCCATCTGCATGAACGACGCGGTGATGCAGGACACCGCCACGTCGAGGCGGGCATCCGTGAACGTCGGGCAGGGGATCTCGGCGCAGTTCTTCGCGGTGTCCGCGATCACCTGCGCCTCGGTAAGGACGGTGAAGCTCGTGGACGCCTGGAGGTCCGCGTACGTGGGCTGGTTGCTGGCGTAGTTGAAGCCGCCCCTGCTCGCGGTGAGGGTCGGCAGGTCGAGCATGCCGTCCATCGACCACAGGCCGCAGGTGTCATACAGGTTCTCCGACGGTGCACACCATCCGGCCGCCGCGGTGAGACTGTTGGCGTCCTCTGTGACCTGTCCGGCCCACGCCTTGAGGAGCGAGCCTCCGTCCAGGCGGGATTCCTTCCGGGCGCGCTCGATCGCGCTGTAGTCGTCCTCCTCACCGCGGCCGAGCTGGAACTCGTCGCCGCGGTTGCGGGTGAACTGCGCAAGGGTCCGCTTCGAGGACTGGCCGCCTCCGGCCCGCCCGTACGAGGAGAAGGACTTCGCGACGGCTGCGGAGACGTCGGCGACGGTGACCTCCTCGCCGTACCGCTTGCCCACGGAGGCGGCGCCGTCGGAGGTGAGGACGATGGAGAACTCCCGCGCGCGCTCGCGGCCGAGGACAACGGGCGGCTCCGGGGGCTGCGCTCCCAGCTCGGCGACCGACGGCACGACCGCGGGGGCGGCAGGCTCGGGCGCGGCGGGCGTCTCGACAGCGGCCGGGGGTTCCGGGGCGGCCGGCGGAGTGAGGTCGGGGAGAGCGGCGAACGCGGACCGGCGGGCGGCGAGTTCGGCGGCGGCGGTCTCGCGGGTGCTGATCTCGTCGCGGACCAGGTCGACGCGGTCGCCGAGGCCGGTGAACTCGGCGATCTCCTCGGCGGACAGGTCCTGCTTCGCGGAGAGTTCGGCGCCGCGGTCCTTGATGCGGGCGTACTCGGCGTACAGGGCCTCGTCGTTGAGCGCGGTCGCGTCGAACGGCTCTGGGGTTTCGGGGGTGTTCAGCTCGTCGGCCATGGTGCTGCTCCTGTGGGAGTCGGCGCGGATCGGTGAAGTCGTTCGTCACGTCTCCGGGCCGGCTCACAGCTCAGCACCCGTAAGGCTGTGCACAGGGTAGCGCGGTTTCGCGCCAAGTGGGGAATGGGCCCCGTTTACTTTTTGGGGACGGCCTTGTACGTGCCGCCGCTCTGCGCGATGAGGATGCGGGCCTCGGCGACGGAGGGGACGGTCTTGGTCTCGCCCGTGTTGAGCCTGACCTCGTAGTTGACGTTGGATGCGGCTCGGCCGCAGGTGCCACAGGCCATGTCAGTTCTCTTCTCGCTCGGGCCAGTGCCAGGTGCCGCCCCGCTTGTGGGCCTCGTCCTGGAACAGGCCGGTGTTGAAGAACACCCCGGTCGGGTTGAGCACCGCGACGCCGACGCGACAGCGCTGGTCGTCATCCCAGTTTTCAATGTCGGCCTGGGCCGCGTCCTCGCCTTCCAGAGGGGTCACCTCCGTGATGATCGCGGCCCTGCACTGCGGTGTGTACTCGCCACCAGGGGTGCCGTAGCTCACGTAGTGGACGATCTCTCCGACGCTGGGTTTCACAGGCTTCTCTCCTTCTCTTTCCAGGTGGCGCGCGCCCACTTGGCGCGGGCCTCAGTACTGTCCGGGCCGTTCTCCGGCCCGGGCACGGTGACGGCCGCGGTTGGTTCGGCGCTCTCGACTACGCGACCGCGCATGGGGCCAAACGCACCGATCAGAGCGCGCTGCGCCTGGTTCGAGAACCCCACGCGGGCGCGCGGCACGGGGAAGCCAGGCGTGTTCACCGAGCACACGGCGATCAGCTCCAGCGAGCCCCCGATACGCCGCCAATCCCCGCTGACCGGGGACGCCTTGAACTGCTCCACGCGCAGAGGGTCGGCCTCGGGCAGAATCCAGCCGGCCACCCAGATCCCGTGCTCATCCTCGCTCGCGAACACCCGCGCGACGGCCGTGCCGATGTCGTCGTAGTGCTCGGCCGCCGCTCGGAACCCGAGCTGCGGGTCAGCGTGGCCGCCGCCGACAGTGAGCGTCCCGACGGGCACGGTGGCGCCGTCGGCGGTGCGCTGTTCCCCGACCATGAAGTACGAGTAGCCGGTTTGTGAGGCGGGTGGGGTGACGCAGCCAGGTAGTCCAACGTGGCACGAGTCCCAGCCAGCGACGTGCCCGTACACGCGGCCGTCGGCGGTCACGGTGAGCGGGGTGAGCGAGGGCAGGCCGGGGTTGGTGAACCAGCTGAGAGGCGGCAGGACCTCGGTGCGCGCCAGTTGAGCCGTGGCGTTCGATGTGAACGCAGCCAGCTCAGCCGCGAACACCCCATCGTCCTCGAACCCCGTTACGTCCGGCTGCACTCCGGCAGGCACCATCTCGGGCATCAGCGGTGCGACGGGCACCGGCTCCAGCGTGATCGACACGTCCGCGAACGCCGGGATTGCCACCAGTGTGGCGCCCGCGATGCGGCCCTTCGTGATCACTACGCGGTCCTGGTCGTCGACGACGTACTCCATGTCATCCAAATCGAGGGACGGCCCGATCACTCCAGCCTCGATCAGCTCGCATACCCCGCTGTACTCCCCTGCGTCGAGGATGGAGCCGGTTGCGAGGACCATGTCGTCGACGAAGCTGATGGTCTCCATTCGGGCGACAACCTCGCTCCCGTTGTGTCTCTCATCGGAGAAACGTTGCCAGGACAGCGGCAACGGCAGGTCACGGGAGATGAGGGCCCCGGGTGCGAGAATCCGGCCGTCGCCAGTCGGCACCCCAATCCGGCCCAACACGGCGGTCCAGCGTCTGGGCATCATGCTCCTCTCAGCGCACGCGACCACCGGGGCCGCTGCGGTCAGGGGGATCTCTTCACGGTCGGGCCCGTACATCGCGGCCAGCCGATCCAGAACGACCGTCGTACCGACCCGGTCCGCCAGCGTCTCGGAGTCGATGCCGTATCCGACGGTCAGGTGCGGCAAGTACTCGGGGAAGCGGTCCTCCGGCACGGGGATGTCCTGCTCCAGCGCGGCCTTGACGGTCTCCCGCATCGTCTGGAGCTCCGGCGAGTCGAGCATGAGGACGATCGCCTGCGGATCGTCCTCACCGAGTCCCTGCACAGCCGTGACGGTCGCCTCGATCGGCCCGTCCGGCGCGACCTCTGCGAGCGCCTGCGCGATGGACCGGCGCTGCTCCTCATCCAGCTCGGTGTTGTCGTCGGTGAGGTACAACAGGGTGACGTGCAGCTGCTCGGCCGGATCGCCGTCGGGCACGGTGAGGGTGTCAGAGGCGGCAGGCAGGAACGCGATGATCGCGCCGCTCATGTTCGCCGCAGCGGTCAGGCTGCCATTCACGAAACGTCTCCCCCTTCCGGGTGGTCCGCCCACTCCACGCGCGCGTTCAGGAAGCGCTCGGTCAGCAGTGAGTCGACGTCAAGGGCGACCGTGAAGTCGTAGTAGGCGCCTCCCTCATCGAGCCGGTCAACGACCACGCGCCCACTGGGAAACTCGGCCCCTTGGAGTACGTGTCCCTCGGCCGTGTGAAGTCGGAACGGGCGGGCAAAGTCAGACATAGTCAGCCTCTCGGATTCTGTCTGTCGGTCCAATCAAGCGACTCCCCGAGCACCACGGGCAGCAGCGTGCACCGGCACTGAATAACCTCCTGCGCCGGGCCGCGGGGGTCACCCGGGAACAGAAGCTGCGCGCCGCCTACCTCGAACGGCGAGCCCAGCAGCGTGCGCTGCCCGTCGGCCGCGCGGTGAGACGGCCGCGTCCGCTGGTCCTCCGTCGCCAGCCACACCTTCATCGGCGCCATATCTCCACGCGCCTCTGCGTCCAGCTGCGCGCTGCGGAAAACGCCAGCGTTGACCGCGCCCATGACCTCCGTGCGAGCCACCACTCGCGCCCGATTCGGCCACAGCTCCGACCCCGACGCCGTGAGGATCCGCTGCACCTCAGCCGTCACATCCGGGATCGGCCGGCCCTCACGGATCCCGCGTTCGATCTCCACCACGATCCGGGCGTACACCTCGTCTGGCACGCGTCGGAGACGGTTGCCCGCGTCGTTCAGGTAGTCCGCCACGTACGGATCGGTGACCGGGTCTCCGGCGCTGGTGACGCGGCGCCACGTACGGCGCAGCACGTTGGAGATCTCCGGCACCACCTGGACGTTGACCTCGTCGGTCCAGAACTGCGAGCTGTCGCTCACCCTGTTGGGGTCGAGCGGCCCGTCCGGCGGTGCAGCGGCGGGCCGTACGCGGTCCAGGAACCGCGACAGGGACCGGAACCAGGCACGGCCGATCCGCTGCTCGCCGTCGCGGATGATGGCCTGCGCACGCAGCCGCGCGGGCAGGTGCTCGTCCTCCGGCGGGGTACTCACCGTAGGTACCTCAACAGATCGGCGCGCTCGTGCCGCTCGACCCACTGGAGCCGGTTGTCGACGTACTCACGGACTCGGCTCTCGAAGCGCTCCGAGTCCAGACCGAACGCCTCAGCCACATGGGCGGCGAACTGGAAGGACCCCTCAGTCAGCCGCGTGCGCTCGCTGCGGTCGGTGTCGAAGGGAATCTGCAAGTACAACTCATGCTTCGGGACGTGCCCGAACTGCCCCCGGAGTGGGGCCTTCAGGAGGCGCCCGCCCGCGCGGGACAGAGCGTCGAACACGACCAGTTCGGCGGCGGCCACCAGGCCATCGGGAAGTGTCGTAGCAGCTGCGGCGGCGAGCGCCGGAGGTTCGTCGTTCTGCGTCGCGGGCAGCGCGCGCTGATCCCGCGCCGGCGGGGCGTCCACCGGTGGAGGCTTCCCGCCCTCAAGCTGAGGGACTGCGGGCGTGCGGGCGATCTCGAACCCGAACAGCCGCTGCGCGACCTGTGGATCGTCGGCCAGCGACGGAGCCGCGACGATGGCCCTGGCGAGGCGCCGCAGTTGTACCTGCTCCTCGTCGGGGATGTCGTCCTCGCCGACGCCGACTTCGGCGCGCATGGCGTCGTCGCTGATGAGTTCGTTGTCCCAGAGCCACTTGAGGTCTTCTGTGCGGTTCGGCCGCTGGACGATCTCGGACGTGTTCCAGGCGAGCCTGTACTTGTCCGGGTCGGCGACGCCCATCTGCTTCAGGGTCGGCCGGTACCAGTGCGTGGTGAGCGCGTCTCCAATGCGGTCGAGAAGAGGCTCGATGTAGATCTTGTAGGTGGACTCTTCTACCTGCCACGCGCCCCAGTGATTCGCGTCGGCCGTGGACCCGGTCGCCACCTCGTTCGGCATATCGAGCGACTCAGCGAGCCGTCGGATACCGTCGGCGCGCAGCGCGACCACCGCCGCGTCGAAGGCCGTAGCCAGATCGATGTGCTTGATCGGGTCGATCATTTCGGCCGGGATCTGCGCCATAACGGGCACCTGCGCAGCAGCAGTGCCCGGGTTCTGGAGAGAGCGGGAAGCGATACCCGACACGTACTCCATGAAGCCAGCCGCGCCAGTGGCGCCCGATTCCTGCTCGGGGAAATCGATCTCTTCTGGGAGGAACAGCAACCCGTTGCCCGCGAGTCTGCTGTCGAGGCGGGCGGCGATGTTCTGCGACGCCTTCTCAATCTCCCGCAGCACAGGCAGTGCCGGCCGGACCGCGCTGTCCGCGTGGTACTGGATCCGCGGGTGCGGGGACCACACGCGCATCAGCAGGTCGCCAGGGGCGAGGTCCCTCTTGACGCCCGTCATGGGGTCCTTGTACGTCCAGCGGGCGCCGCTGTAGTCGACCTCCGTGCCTGATAGAGCCACCCACTCGTCGGGCGCGGTCTCTCCGCGGCGCGTGGTGGTCCCGGGCCGGACGAGGACGAACACCTCGCCTGGCACCTGCCAGTTGACGGCCATCGTGTACTGGAGCTGCGCGCGCATGGCCGCGCCGCCGAGCGCGCGGGCGACGGCGGCCTGCGCCTGCGCGTTGTCGGTCGGCCCGGTCGGCATGCCGGTCGCCGGGTCGACCTCGGCCGCGTACAGCTCGGCGCGGGACACTGCGTTGGCGATCCAGGTGACGGCCGAGCGGAGTTCGCCGCATGCGTCGTAGTGGTACCAGGCGTCCCGCTGCCAGGCGGTGTCTCCCTGTCGGGCGGTCCACGCCTCGCGGGCATCCGAACCGGTAACAGGAACTGCGGCGGCGAGGACCACCCGCGGCCTTGTGCCGCGTTCCTCTGCGCCCTTGCGGCGCTTGAGCAGGGGCATCACTCACCGCCCTCTCGGCCGCTGAGCCAGCCGGTGGCGTAGCTGAACGCCAGCGCGGCGCACCCGGCGGCGAACCACCGGGCGTCACCCCACGCCCACCAGGCGGCGCCCATACCCGCGCCCACGTACACGGACGAGCACCAGGCGCACACCAGCAGGTACGAGAGCAGCGATTCGCGCGGCAGCTGCCGGATGATCCAGTTGCGGGGGGCTTCCGTGATCCGGTCGGCGGTGATCAGGCGAGTGAGCCGGGCGGTGGCCAGCGCGGCGAGCACGAGCGTCAAGGTGTCCATAGTCGTCGTCATCTCTATGCGGGCCTGCCCTGCGGCGCGGCGTGGGGTGAAGCAAGAACCATCCGCGTCCGATCGCGCTTCATCAGCAGGGCGACGGCGTGGACCATGGCGTCGATGTGGTCAGGGCTGTTGTTTGGGTCCTCTTCCGGGATCCACGAGGTGAGCTGGTCCTCCAACTCCGCGTGGACACCCACGTGATGCACCCGGCCCTGCTCGTACCTCATCGCCACCGGCTGCGCCCGGAGCTGCTTGCCGCGGGAAGCGTTGACGCGGCGGATCGGGGGAACGCCGGCGTCGTCGCCGTAGATCTCCCGCCACGCGTCCTTCAACACCGTGCCGATCCAGTCCTTGCCGCCGTTGTCCTCGACGACGAGGAAGTCAGCGTCGACCTCTTCCCACAGAGCCCACGCGCGGTGCGAGGCGTCACGCGGGGTCATGCGGCGGGAGACGTCGGCCAGGATGTAGTCGTGCCCGTCTGTACCGCGCCCTGCGGCGACGAGGCCGGTCTCGTCGCCCTGGCCGGTGCCTGCGGGGTCCATGCCGACGACGGTCAGCATCAGCTCCGGGGCCTCGTGCACGCGGTTGGCCTCGATGATCGAGCGGGCAACGAGCGCGCCCGGCATGTCGTCGAGGACCTCAGCGTCCAGTTCCTGCCTTCCCAAGGTCGTCCCCTCATACTTGGAGACGACCGCACGCCGGAAAGTCGGCGCCAAATTGTGCAAGTTGTCGTAGGTGCTGCCCTTGACCAGGTGGGTCATGGGGTCCTTGATCAGCATCTTGATCACGGGGAGCGGGCGGGGCGTAGTCGTGATGCAGATGCGGGGGTGGTCGCCGAGGCGCATGCCGAGCTGCGCCATGTCCCAGCACGCTTGCAACCGGCGCCAGGCGGCAAGCTCGTCAAACCATCCGTAGTGGTGCTGCGGACCACGGAGCCGGTCCGGCTCGTCGGCGCTGTAGACCGTCTGGATCGCCCCGTTGGGGTAGACAACGCGGCGCTTCGACGGCTCGTACACGGGGCGGAACGTCGCAGGGGCGCACGCCAGGATGCCCGACTCCCCTTCAACGAGGATGTCCCGGGTGTCTGCTGCGGTCGGCCCTACAAGAGCGCCGCGCTCGTAATGCCGGGCCATGTCGATGGACCACTCGGCGCCCGTGCGGGTCTTTCCGAAGCCTCGGCCAGCGAGGAGCAGCCACACATCCCAGCCGTCGCCCGCAGGCGCGCGCTGTGGAGCGCGGGCGTGCCGGCCTTGGCGGCCGGGGTGTGGCATGCCGTCGCAGTTCTCGCGGTCACACAGCCACGGAACTTTGCCTGCGTCGTGGTCCTGCTCGATCTGTTCCAGGCGGGCGAGGAGCAGGGCTTGGGCCTGTACGGGCCAGGCGGCGATCTCTTCGCGGGTGGGGAGCAACGACATGGTCACTCGCCTCCCCCGAGCTTGTCGATGATCGCGGCGATCTTGTCGGAGAGTTCCGTGTGCTTGGGGGATTCGGGCTTGTTGTAGTCAAGGAGCGTGGTGCGGGCCTTGCATGCTGCGGAGAACGCCTGGGTCCATCGAATGCTGGGGTCGTTACCTGGGGGCAGTTGGTCCAGGGACTCGTTGAGGCGGTCGAACAGCTTGTCCGTGAGCAAAGACTGCTGCTGTGTGGTCTTGCGGACCATCACCGCGTAGGACTCGGTGCGCACGCCGATGAGGTGCTGGTCGTAGGAGCGGCAGCGTTCCACCCAGCCGTGCCGGGCCGACCACTGCTTGAGGAGCACCACCGATTTGCCGATCGTCTCGGCGGACGCGGCCAGCGAGCGGGAGGAGCCCATGTCCCGGTACACGGTGAACGCCTCGTACGCCGGATCGGACTCGTTGCTCTGGCGTACCCACGGGTCCAGTTCGCTCACGATGGCCTCCCTACGCCCCGCCGCCGGTGCCCAGAGAGAGCGCGCCTACAGCCCACAGAAGGAAGGCGACGACGAGAGGAGCGCCGAACGACGTCCACGCGATCCGCCGGTTCGTCAGGCCCCGCTCACGCTCCGATTTGACGTCCGTTTCGACACGCTCGATCCGCTGCCCGATCAGCTGCTGATCCGTGGCCCGCTGCTCCTGCGTCACGAGTTTCGCTTCCAGAGCGGACACGGCCTGTGCCAGTTGGTTGAGCTGGAGGCCCTGGGTGCGGATCAGTTCGTACACGGTGGGCGCGGTGGGGTCCGGGGCGGGCGTGACCATTACACGCCCTTGGCGAGGGACGCGCTGTTGGTGACGTCGCGGACGCGGGCGATCAGGCCCTTGACAAGGGCTAGCGCTGCACCGATGCCGCCCGTGAGCGCGGCGTACCACATGGAGCCGTTGAGGGGCTGGGTGACGACAACGCCCGCTATGAACGCCTGGAGGAACGTCGAGAGAACGCGCTCCAGAAGGTCACGGCCGTACGTCTTCGCCGTCTTGTACACCGTGTCAGTACTGGGGAAACCGCTGAGAGACATGGGGAGATCCGTATCTGTGAGTCAGGAACCGGACGTACCGGTGACGTCGATGTCGACCTTGACGACCGCGTCCGCGATCGCCTTCTGCACAGCGGCGACGACGGCCGCAGTGTCGACGCCCTTGCCGACGAGACCGGCCAGCGTCGTGATGGCGGCGGTCTGTGCGGCCTCGGCTTTCTGGAGGGCGCGGACGCGGGCGACTACGTCCTTGAGGAGGGACTGTGCCTGCCATGTGGGGTTGGTCTTGATGTCGGGGGCGTCGGCGGGAGCCGCGATGGCGTCGGTTCCCCAAACGGCGTTGAAAATGTCAGTTTTGGTGATGCCTGCCATGGAGTCCTCCTCGATGGGCGGCTTGGGGGCTGGCGTGGTGGTCCCGGGCGACCAACTGGCGGGATGTTTGAGCCGCTCGGCGACGTCGGCGCGGAGCTGCGCCATCGTGAAGCCGCGGGGGTCGACCTTGTCGGAACTCCACTCCAGGTGCCCGATAACGGACTTCGCCGACCACTTGTGCGCGCGGCACAGGGCGGCCTGGACGCGGACGATCGCGTCGTACTGGGCGGCCGGCCAGGGGTCCTTGCCGTCGCCGAGGTTCTCGCACTCCCAGCCATAGAAGTGCCTGTTGCCATCGGTGCCGTTGCTGTTGCCCTTGGTCGGCGAGGTTGGCCGGGCCCCGTAGGACTCGGCGATGACCTGCTCCAGCACGCGCGGGTCCCCGCCGCCGGCATGGTTGGCCCGCCCCCAACCGACCATGTGCACCGTGCCGTCCTTGGCGATCATTCCGTGGCAGAGCGGGCCGGGGAGCGCGGCGTATCCGTCGCGGACGATCCGGACGGTGGCGTCCGTGCCTCGGGTGACGGTGTGGTGGACGATCGAGCCGTTCAGCGGGCCCCACGCGCCCTTCGAGTTGCGGTTGTGGGTGCGCCACGAGCCGACCTCGACGACGCGTACGCCTTCGGCGCGGAGCGCTGTCAGCACTGCTGAGGCGGATAGCGGCTGAGCCATGCGTGCCCCCCCTCTTTTCGGCCAGTCCTGAGCCGAGCATAACTGAAACACGTTCTAATTCACTACATCTGTAGTGACCGTCCAGGGCGGGCTACCCGGGCACGCAAGAAGGGGCCCGCATCATGGCGGGCCCCTTCTCAACTCGTTCAGCTAACGTGCGCGGACATCTACTTGATGGTGCCGGTCCAGTGCGGATCCTCAGCGAGAAGGTCGACACTGGCGTCCACGCGGGTCATGGTGAACACAACCTCTGCCCCGTCCTTCTTGGCGAGCGCGTACTCGAAGGTGAAACTGCCCTTCTTGCCCGGCGCGAGGCGACCCGTCATCTGCTTCGACCCCTTCTCCGTAGACACGAACTCGGTCTGACCGCCCGTAGTCGCGCCCTGCGCGCTGACCCCCCACGTGTCCAGGTCCAACGGCTTCTTCGAATCGTTCGTCACGTCCAACAGGACACGAAACCCGGTCTTGTCGGCGCCGGGCTTGAGGTCAAACTCCCCGAAATCAGCGGCCGTCAGCTTGCTGATCCCGGTGACCGTGAGCAGAACGCCGTCCTTGTAACGGAAGCCGTCGCCGACCATCAACTCTGTGTCCGGTGCCTTCTCCTCGACCGGCTCTTCGGCCGGCGCTTCTTCCGTCGCCGACTGCTGCGGCGCCACGTCCCGTTCTGCGGTGCCCTGCGCGCCGCTGCTGCATGCCGCGGTGAGGGGAAGGAGTGCGGCGGCTGCGGTGGCCGCCATGGCGGCGCGGATTCTTGTGCGGGTGTGCATGGTCCCCCCAAGGACTTGTGGATGAGGGGACATCGTGGCGGATGTGCAGGTGGCGTGTCTGGTGGGTGACGGGTTCGTGACCTGTTGGCTCAGTGTCAGCCCGCGCTGTAGGCCGTGGGGCGGTGGGCGTCGTCGATTACATGGCTTCCCAGGGGATGTCTCTGACCCATCGCCAGACGCCGGCCTCGTCGGGTGCGTAGAGGGAGCGGCCGCCGGGGTGGGTGCAGCCGTCGCTGATGATCGCGGTCCAGGGGTCCGGGTCCGTGGGGTCGACGGGGGCGTGCTCGCCGTCCAGGGGGCCGCCGTGCAGCTCGACCATGGTGGTGGGCGTGTTGGTCATGGCCCCATGGTGGCGCAGCGGTGAGCGGCTACGGGCGGGTATGGGTGAGCCCCACCGACGGGGGTGACGGTGGGGCTCGGCCCGTGCGGCGCGGAAGCCAGATACGCGGACCGGATAACGCCAGCGTACGGCGTGGGACGGGCAGTGGTCAGACGCGCATGCCAGCCCGGTACCGGGCCGCGCGGAGCACGGAGGAGTGCACGCCGCACGACGTAGCCTCAAGTCCGAGGCTGATCTGCACCGGGCGCACCGCGTCCATCAGCGGACGCGTGGCGGCACCCGCGAGAGCCAGAGCCTTCCTCGCACCCTGGGCCATCCGCAGCTGCTCGGGCGTAAGAGGATCAGGGGCACGGTGCCGCGCAATCTGGCGCAGGGCGCGGTCGCGGCTCGGGTACGGGCTCATGTCGTTATCATCCCTTCTCCGGCAGTCAGCGGGGAGGTTTTGGGAGCATCTCGTCACCGCGGCGCAGCCGTCCGTCGGTTCGGCCGGCGCCGGGGGTGGGGGTGGTTTCCTGACCGCGCGGCCGGAGGTAGTTACGGGAACTGGTCGAGGTGGTGCTACTTGGTTTCTCGGTGCGTGCCACGATGGCGGTCCTGTCTCTTGATCGGGATAGGGACCGGGGCGGCCGGGATGCCTGGCAGCTGTCGGCCGCCCCGGGGGAACTGGCCGTCAGGCGTGCTTCGGACGCCAGCGGCCGGCGCCGAGATCGGCCAGCTCGTCCAGGTGCTCGTCCGTGGCCTCGCGCATGGTTTCGGCAAGGCCGTGCTGCCCGGCGGCCTGAAGGTCGCGCTGGCTGCGCCGCGATGCGGCGATGTCGGCCGTGATCTCCTGTCGGATTTCTTTCTTGGGCTGGTCCGCGCGGAAGTGTCTGCTGCTGGCCATGTGTGCCTCTCTCAGGTGGGGTAGAACGGCGGTAGATCCGCCGTAGATCTGGGGTAGATGAGTGGTAGAACCGCAGGTAGACCCGGTGGTAGACGGCCTACGCGGCCTGCTCCTCAACGGCCTCCGGGGAAGGGGCTACGAGATCGTCCCGATGGACCCCGTACGCCACCCGGCGGGCCACCTTCACGGACCGCCGGACGGGCACCCCGAGCGCCTCCAACCGGGCCCGCACATCTGCCACCGTCCAGCCCTCTCCTTGGCCCTGTTTCTGGAGGTGCTCTAGGACGGTGGAGAGGTGCACTCCGGGACGGTCGCCGATGAGGTCGGACAGCATGGCCCGGAGGTGGTCCTCCGCGTCGTCCTCGGGGAGGTCCGGTTCGGCCGCCGGGGCCTCACTACTCGGGGGTGTGGCGCGGACTGCTTTCCAGCACCACACGGGGACGATCAGCCACAGCAGCGCGGGCATGGCCCGGATGACCCGCCAGAGTAGCCAGAGGCCGGCCAGGACGAGCAGGGCGCGGAGTATGCAGCCGAGGACGGCGGCCACACCGTTCAGGTCGTCCCGGCGGCCCTTCCGGATCCACGCGGTGACCGCGTCGGCCAGGCGCCGTGCCTGGATGCTGGAGCCGTCCCACAGGCGGCGCGCCAGGGTCTGGAGCCGTGTCACAGGATCCCCGCTCCCTCAACGGCCGCGCGCAGCTGCTCGCCCGCCGTGTTCAAGGAGCCGGGCAGCCAGTTCAGAAGGCTCGCCACACCTGCGGTCACACAGAGAGTCGCGCCGCAGAAGCCGCCGCCGGCCATGCGCTTCTTGTCCTGCTTGCCCGCGGCCTTCCACGCGAGGACGACGCCGACGGTCAGCAGGAACACGATCACCGCGCCCTCTGGGGTGAGCTGTCCGAGGTCGCCTCGGGTGAGGGCGCCGCTGCCCGCAGTTCCGGTAACTGCCTGAACGCCCTTCTCTCCAGCGCTGTTGGCTACGCCGGCGGAGCATCCGGCGAGCCATCCGAGGAGGCCGCCGGTGCAGATGGTGGCGACGGCGCCGAGGGCGAAGCCGGAGCCGAAGGGGATCAGTGCCCTGGGCTCGCGGCTGCCTTTCCACCAGTGGCGAAAGTTGAACCAGAAGATCGCGGCGGAGATCGCGAGTCCGGTGAGGGTGAGGCTGGTGGTCATCGGCGGGTTACTCCGGTCAGGATCGTGACGGCGTCAAAGGGGTCGATGGCGCCGAACGCGCCGACAAAAGTGGTGGCGAGGAAGAACACCCGCAGGAAGCTGCTCCCGTGGCCGTCGCGGCGCTGTTCGCGCTTCCTGACCAGGGCGTATCCGGCGAGGAAGAGGGCGCCTCCGCCGATGGCGTAGCCCCAGCCGGTGCCGAACTCACGGGCCTGGCCGACGGTGTAGTACCAGGTCCCGGCGCAGGAGTAGCCGCGGGGCAGGATCGGCGCGACGGCGAGGACCAGGCCCGCGGTGGCCTGGAGGGGTGTGGCGAACGTCCGCAGCCATGCCCGCAGGCGTTCCCAGCGGGTCGGCTCGGGCGGGAGGGGCGCGGGAAGGAAGGTGACGTACACCTCGATCGGCCCGGGGTCCGGCGGGGGCGGTGCGGGTACGGCGGGCGGGGCCGGCGGTGCGGGCGGCGGGGGTGGTGGTTGTCGCCAGGGCGGAATGTCGTCGGGCTCCGGCGGCCGGTCGGGCAGAGGCGCGCCGGCCGGGATGACCCGGGTCGGGGTGATCGGCTTGTCAGACATGAGGTCCTCAGGCGAGTGCGGTGACGAGTGCGCATCCGGCGATGAAGCCGAGTGCGATGGCGAGTGCGGTGGAGTGCTCGGGACGCATCCGGTCGAGTGCGCAGTAGGCGGCGACCATGGATGCGGATGCGAGTGCGGCGAACGCGGCGTGCATCAGCTGGCCTCGCGGTCGAGTGCGTTGCGGATGCGGGTGGCTCGGGCCTGGCCGATGCCGAGTTCGCGCTGCATCCGGCGTAGGGAGAGTGGCCCGATGGCGGCGAGTGCGCGTGCCTGTTCGATCAAGTCGGCGTCGGATGCGGTCGCACTCGGCCGAGCGGGTGCGGGTGAGGGGGGTGTTGCCGAGTGCGCATCTGCGGTGACCTGGTGGATTGCGGGCAGCATGGGTTTGAGGTCGAGGACGAGCGCGCTGTCCAGGTGCGGTGCATCTGGGGCCGGATGCGCACCTGGTGCGGCGAGTGCGAGCGCATTCGGATGCGGCGTGAGTGCGGGCGTATCCGTGGTCGGTCCTGCGAGTGCGGTTGCGTCGGCCACCACTCGGTCGAACTCCGCATCCGCATCCGGGGCCGCGGCGCCGACGGATGCGGGCGCACCGGGCGCATCCGTGAGCGGGGCGAGTGCGCGCCCGTAGCGGGTCAGCCGCAGTGGCATCCGCATCTCTACGGGTGCACTCCACCGCCACGTCCGGCCGTACCGCATCTGCAACCGTGCCCGGTAGATCAGCCGTTCCTGTTCGAGTGCGATGACGTCCTCGTACGAGCGCAGCTCCCACAGCTTCATCCGCCGCCAGAGCTTGAAGGTGGCCAGCGGGGCGAGGATCCAGCGGATCAGCCGTACAGGCTCCATGTGCCTGTCGGCGGTGATGTCCGCGATCCGGCCGGTTGCGTGGCGCGCGGCCTCGGTGACGACCACGAACAGGACCGGGATCACCGCGTGCATGCCCACACCGAGCGGGTCGGGCCATGCCGCGGCGGCGTTGAACGCGATCGTCGCCGCGGTGAGGAGCCAGGCCACCTGACGTAGCAGTGGGTACGGCATGCGGACCCAGGTGAGCAGGAGGTCGAGGGCGAGCAGGACGATGATGCCTGCGTCGATACCGATGGGGAACGCCAGCGCGAAGCTGCCGAAGCCCTTGGCCTCGGCGAGTTTGCGGACGGCGCCGTAGGAGCCGACGAAGCCGATTCCGGCGAGGAGGACGCCGCCGGCGGTGACGGTGTAGATGAGGCGTCGTTGAACGGTCGTCAGCGTGGGGCGGGCGTTCACGGTTCGGCTCCCGAGTAGGGGGCCGGGCCGCGCGGTTGGTGTGGCACGCGCGACCCGGCCGGTCAGGTGGGTCAGCGGGCCCGGTCGGTGACGTAAGGGCCTTTCGGGTACGGGCCGAAGAGGCGCGCCCATGCACGTCGCAGGGCGGATCCCTTCGGGGCCGTGCTGGGCTGCTCGGCCGTCGCTGCGGCCAGTGCGAGCGTGGCGTGGACCTGAGCCTCGGCGTAGATCTCGGCGGCGTCCCCGTCGAGATGTCCCGCGAGTTCCAGAAGGCGCTCGGCTTCGGCGTAGTGCCACGGGCCGTTCATTGGGCGCCTGTTGCGTTGCTGTCGGCAGCGCGCGCGTCCGCGTCCGCCTTGGCAGCAGCGCGGCGGCGTTCGGCTTCGGCGCGGGCGGCGTCCTGGCCCCGCTTGTACGCGTCGGCGGCGTCCTTGTCGCTGACGCCCTTGGGCTTGCCCATCAGCGGGTCACCGCCCCGAGCTGCTCACGCAGACGCTCCGCGTAGGCGCCGCGGGATCCGGTGAGCGGCAGGTCTGCGACGGCGGCGAGCGTGTCGGTGATGTCGCGGCCGACCGCAGCGTCGTTGTAGATCCCGTGCCAGTCCCAGACGCTGAGCTGCACCTCGGAGTGGAGGGCGCCCACGCTGATGGCGGTGGCCGGGTTCATGACGGTGAGCCGGTCGGCGGTCGCTGTCAGAATCACGTCGAGGGTCGCGGAATCCATCACGCCCCCCGGGCAGCAGCGCGGAGGCGCAGTGCGTACTCACCGCGGCTGATCGGCTGGTCAACGGTCGGCATGTAGCGGAGCAACTCGCGCTCGGCGGCCTCGGCGTCCGCAGTGAACCCGTGGGCTTCCGAGGTGTATCGCAGAGCAAGGGCGAGTCGACGCGACCCGGTCATGGGCTCATCGGGTCGGACCGCAGTCATGCGCTCGGCGATGGCGAGCAGCAGGGCGCGGGTATCGCGGTCCTGACCGGTGCGGCGCAGCGCTTCGTCCATGTCGGGGGCAGAGCTGTCTGTACCCGGTAGATGAGCACTGTGCAGGATAGGGTTCGTGGCCATATGTGGATCTCCTGAGGCATGGGCGGTCTCACATAGGCCCTGATCTGGTGTGCAAGACCAGATCAGGGCCGCGTGTCGTGGCGACAGCACGCACGCTATCCCATCTAGGAGTGCTCTGTATAGGATAGGAGGGTAGATGACCCGAGAGGACGCCATGGCCGGCACGTACAGGGACGTCGCTGCGAAGATCCGCCGTGACGTCGAAGCTGGGCTGTGGCCGATGGAGCGGCCAATCCCCGGCATCGACAGGCTGCGCGAGCGGTATGGCGTGGCCCGGGACACCGCCCACCGAGCGGTCAAGCACCTGGTGGCGGAGGGGCTCCTGTACAGCGAAGGGCGCCGCGGCACCTTTATCCGCCCGGTGCCACCCGAGCCCACAATCGTCAGGGACCGCTACGCGTACCGAGACGAGATCGGCTACTTCTTCGACCGCAACGCACAGGACTGGCGCGGAGTCGGCCCTGCGACCCAAGAAATTGGGGTCCCTCCGGAGGATGTCGCCGACTTGCTCAGCGTGCCGCACGGTGAGCACGTGATGATCCGCGACCGCGCCGTCGGTCCACCTAAGGCGGATCATCCGCACCAACTCGCTACGTCCTACCTTCCAATACGGCTGGTGAGCGAGCTGCCGGTCCTGGGCGCTGCACAGACCGGGCCGGGCGGGATCTATGACCGGATCGAGGAGCACCTCGGCGCGCCGATCGAATGGGGCGAGACGATAGGCGCGCGGCCGGCCAATGACACCGAGCAGCAGCGCCTCCGCATAGGGGGTGGTCTGCCGGTGCTGGTTGTGACGCGTGTGTCGCGGGTGGGTGACCTGGTCGTGGAGGTCAATCAGACGCGGATGAGCGCGGATCGCTTCGCCGTGTCGTATCGGGTGCTGCGCGACGAGTCGGCGCGGTGGCCCCGGCGTAACGACGGTGGCGAGCAGCCGGAGTCATAGCGAGCGCACGACAGAGGGCCCACCCCAGCACTAATGCGGTGGGCCCTCCGTTCTGCGCTTGTCGTGCGCCACTGATTCCGGCGAGAACGCCGGCATGCCTCCACTGCTCAGAAGCGCCCCCCCCGAGCCGGAGAGTTAAAATGCAGTAAAAGTGTCGTTTGATCCGCTTTGGGGGCGGAAGTACATACCTGACCAGTGCCAAGAACTGGCGTACGGGGCGGCGTAGCACGTCGCGGCTCCTAGCCAGGGGAGAAGGTGGCTCGTGACTACGTCAACCATTCCGGCCTCATTCGGAAAGCAGGAGTGGGACCGCTTCGTGCGGCGTGGCCGCACGCTGGTGAAGAAGATGTCGGCTATCCAGTTCGACCTCGGAGATCTCATGATCGAGATGCTCCAGGGGCGTCGCCGGGGGAACGGTGAAGTAGGCGAGGTTATCGAACTGTTCGCGCACGAGATCGGCCTGGCGCCGGCCACACTCCGCACGTACTACGACGTCGCCCGCCAGTGGCCGAAGGATAAGCGGCGCTCGGATGTTTGCTTCACGGTTCACGCAGCGCTGGCGTACACGCGAAGCCGCTATGTCAAGATCCGCAAGGACCCGGTCGATCCATTTACCGGCGAGCGGCACTGGACGGTGAACGAGGCGCTACGGGCGGCTGACCACGACCGGAAGCCACACACGCCCACGAACGCTGAGGAGCGACTAGCGAAGACCCGTGAACTTCTGCGCAGCGAAAGCGATGCCGCCGAAGCAGTGAGAGAGATCCTGGCCCGGCCGGACGTCCGCAGTCGCGCGGCCTCCGACCAACGGACCCGGCATCTGATGCGCCAGGCGCAGTATGAGCACTGGCAGCAGGTGGACGAAGCGGCCGAGATTGACCAAGAGCTGGCGGAAAGCATCGAGGGCGAGGAAGAGCTGGAAGAGGAAGCTCCGAAGGTCTCTTACGACGAAGGCCCCATCGAGATCCTCAGACTACTGGGTAGTTTCGCAGCATTCTTCGTCTCACTCCAGAAGACCATTCCGCAGATCCACTCCCAGGATTACACAGAAGAGGCCAAGGAAGCCGTGCTGGACAATATCGCCAAGGCGCGCTCCTTCCTCGACTGGTGTGAATCTGCGGTCACAACAGGCAAGACCGATATGGACAAGGCGCTCGCGCGCCTGTTGGAGGATGAAGAAGGCGAATAGTCATGGCAACCAGGCGTCGTCAGGCTGCGCACGATAGCGGGGAGGATCTTTGGAATCGAGTGGAAGCGGCCGGCGAGCCGGGTCTCGCAACGGATGAGGCCATGGGCAGCAATACCCGGGGGCAGTTTGAGTACGGGAAGGGCTGGATCAAGGACAAGAAATGCAAGGCTGAGAAGAAGTGCTGGGTTTATCACCACGGTATGTATTCAGTGACCGTTGATCCGGACAAGTCAACGATGTACGCCAGTGAGAGGATGCGTTCTCTCTACAGGCAGGCACGAAGGATTTATGACTGTTCGATCGCCCCCCTGCCGCCTGCTGCGCAAAAGTTGCCAACCGTGAAACTTCTGCGCAGTCAATGTGAAAGCATTTTCGCTGCGATGTCGGTTCTGGAGGCTGCGGGATTCTCGGCTGAGACGGCCGTGAAAAAGGAAACCAGCGCGAAGAAGAGAGCATCGACTAGCGCCGTGAAGACGCGCACTCGATGAACACTGTCGGGGATGCTCGCGAGTGTCAGCCTGGGGCGTGTTGAAGCGCGGTGAGGGTGACGCCCGGGTAGACCGTATGGCCAAGGCCCCCACCCGGGTCGCTCAGGATGGGGGCTTTCGTGTTGTCTGCTCGACTGCGCCATCGCTGGCGGCGGGATTCGTACCCGCGTCGTGACGATCACGGTAGCCGACGGGGGCGGTCGACGGGTGGATGACGCGGCGCGTGTCGCCCCATCTAGACTCGAACGTGTGATCGATAAACCATCGGCCCGGTTGGAGGCCCTCTACTTCCTGAAGCGCGTCCAGCTCGAACAACTGGAGCGCACGGAACGGTGGATCGCGGACGAGGAGGGGCGCCTCGCGGAAGTCGCAGCCCGTCGGCCACGCGCGGAGCCGCCAGCATGGGTGGCCGAGCGCGGCATCAGCGCCCGCCGCGAGCCCATCGCCATTCATGCAGGGACCTGTTCCATGGCCCGCGGAAAACTCCAGGCCCTCACCCGCGAGCAGGCGGTGGAGGCGCTCACCGTGCACGGGATCCGGCCGTGCCAGCTCTGCCGGCCGGACACGGACCTGGGTGTGCTGGACTGACCGGGCGGTCGCACGCTGGAGGTGTGGAACTTCCTGTCGACGTCGCGCTCGCCAAGGCCGTACCGACGCTGCCCGCCGGTGAGGGCTGGTGGTACGAGCCCAAATTCGACGGACACCGCACGATCATGGCTCGCACCGCGGAGGCCGCGGTCTTGTACGCCCGCTCGGGCCGGGTCGTGACCCCGTGGTGGAGAGACCTCGCGCGTGCCGGTGAGCAGCTGCTGCCTGGCGCGGTCCTCGATGGTGAGGCAGTTATCTGGACCGGCCATCGCATCGACTTTTCGGCGGCTCAGTCCCGCGCCGCGTCGGCGCCGGCCCGCGCTCTGCTGCTCAGCCACCAGCTGCCCGCGGCATACGCCGTGTGGGATCTCCTGTCCCATCCGTCACTGGGTGACGTGCGCGGTCGGCCGTACGTGGAGCGCCGCGGTCTGCTGCTCGGGGTGCTGTCGGAGATCGGTCCGCCGATCCAGGCCGTGCCCGCTACGGACGATCGTGATGTGGCGATCGCCTGGTACGAGGGGCTCCGCGAGCAGGGAATCGAGGGTGTCGTGGCGAAGCGCGGGGATGGCGCGTATCCGGGCGGCCGGCGGGGCTGGTTCAAGGTGAGGCATGCGGATACGCGGGATGCGACGGTGGTCGGTTATGTGGGGTCGAGGTCCCGGCCGCGGGGGCTGGTCCTCGCGCTGGAGGGTGAGGTGCGGATGACGAGTCGTCTGGATCCGGTGGTCGCTGCGCGTATCGGCGCGGTGCTGGCTGGGGTGAGTGAGTTGGGGCCGGCCACGGTTGGGGATGAGCGGTACACGGCGGTGGAGGCGAGTGTGGTGGTGGAGGTGTTGGTGGGGACGGGGCGGCATGCGCTGCTCACGGTGACGCGGATGCGATGAAATGCGCGGCGCAGACGGGCGAACGCCCGCCCCCGCAGATGCTTGGGGGACGGGCGTCGCTCGGGATGGGGATGGCTTTTCGGCCACTTTCGCATGCTTAGTCGAAACTTTTCCGTCGCGTGTATAGGTTCCCTCTCGATCGGCTGCGAACACCATTTGGTCTTCGCTCGCTTCTCATGAGGGGGAACCGTGAGCTACGCAATCAGAGGGATTGCTCTTTTCGCTGGCGCTGGCGCGTTGGTGGTGAGCAGCATGCTGGGGACGGCGTCAGTTGCCAGCGCGAGCCCCGCCGCGGCCGCCGCTGTAGTGCCGGCCGACTCCTGCGGTTACTACAGCGGGACGGCCCTGACTCAACGAGGCAACTCCGGCCCCCGTGTGTACGAAATCCAGTGCCTGCTGAACTGGTACAGCGGGTACCCCGTCTCGGTCACACCGGACGGCGACTTCGGTCCCGCCACGGAGCGAGGCGTCCGCTGGCTCCAGTCCTGTGCCGGTCTTACCGTTGACGGTCTGGTGGGAACGAACACGTGGAGGGCCCTTAGGACCAGCTCCTGCTGACAGTAGGAAGGTGCGCTCTGCCCTGGCTGCTGGTGCTGGGGCAGAGCGCACGGCTGTGCCAGCCGAATTGGGATTCGTATATTCGCGTCCCGGCGTCGTTCAGCGGCTCACCACCGCGGGGTGGTCGCGGCCCCCTCTTCGAGCGCGCCCATGTTGCGGGGCTCGGCGTAGTAGGCGTCGGCCTCGGCGTTGATCGCGTCGCACCGACATTTCGTCGGGGCCCACGAGGGTCCGTCGCTGGTGTTGACGGGGCAGTCGCCGTAGTGGTCGGGGTCGGTCTTCTGGGACATGGGTGGTTCCCCCTTCGGTGGTCTGTTTCAGGGTGGCAGGGTGTGGTCTGCGGCGGGTCAGTTTTCGTCGGTCGGCTGCTCAGTGATCGTGGTGATCCGCTCCATCAGCCGGTGCTCCCAGTTCGGCTGCATCTCGCGTCGATAGGCAAGCTTCTTTAGGGCCTCAGCTTTGGTGTCCCACCCGACCAGGACGCCGGCCGGCTTCCGCCAGGGTTGGCTGGGCGCGGGGCGGGACTGGATGAAGTAGGTGATGCTGGCGGGCTGGTCGGGCATTTCACTCCTTGGTGGAGGGCTGGCCATCGGATGTAGTGACGGGCGATGACGGGATGTCGAGGCCGCCCGCACGGCCGGTGCTCTGCTGGGCCGCGTGGCTGAACGGATCGTCCGGCTGCTCAACGAACGGGTCGAGCGAGGCGAGGAGTTCGCGTAGCGGTCCCTCCTTGCGGTCGCTGGTGTAGCGCCACCGTTCGGCGAGGGCGCGTATGCGGGCGACGGCGCCCTCGGCGCGGCGCCGGTGACGGGCGGTGTCGCGGGCGCACCAGGCGGCGGCGAGCAGGGCGACGGCGGACGCGGTGAGCGAGGCGACGTCGACGGGGTCAGGCATGGCCGGCCTCCGTCTCGGGCGCGGCCAGGACAACAGACGCGGACGGCGACTCCTCAGCGTCTCCACGCTCGCCTGTGAGGAGCGCGCGCACCTCGGCCTGCGCCGCCCGGTAGCCCTCACCGAACGCGCCCTTGCCGACCTCGCTCCACGACCAGATCAGGGCCCTCCCGATGCGGGCCGAGTCACTGAGCCAGGGTTCCGGCTGCTGCGCCTCGGCGGCGAGCAGTTCCCGCAGCACCTCGGCGACATGGCGGGGGCCTACCGGATGCGCGGCGGGCCAACCGTCGGGGCCCTTCTCATGGCGGCTCATCCGCGAGTAGGGGTTGCCGAGTTCGGTGAACCGCTCAGTGAGAGCGGCTTCGAGGCGGGCGGGCAGATCAGGCATGGTCGGTCTCCTTCATGCAGTCGGGGTGATGGCGGTACAGGTGGCCGGGCTCCCACCAGCCGGGCGTGCTGCTCCGCGGTTCGGGCGGCGCGCCGGCGGGTGTGCCGGTGTTCGGCGTGGAGCATCGCGGCGAGCGCGGCCGCGGCGGCGAGGAGCAGCAGGGGGATGCCGGCGCCGATCCAGCGGGCGGCGGTCACTGGGTGCCGTTGATCTGCCGGGCCACGGCGAGGGCGTGGCGGTCAGGACCGACCTGCTCGGCGTCCTCTGCCGCGCTGTCCAGCCAGTCGGCAAGGGGCAGACCGAGCGCCGGGTCCATCGCGGCGATGTAGTCGGCGTCGGCGCGGCCCTGGTCGCTGTCCTCGGTGTCGACAAGGCCGGCCGTCGGGCTGGAGACCGTCCAGCCGTAGTCGCCGATGCCTGTCTGGGTCCAGGGGCCTGGTGTCGCGGTGGTGGCGAACGCGCGCAGTTTGTGGGCAGCGGCGCGGAGTTCGTCGGCGGGTGTGGTCATCGGGTCACCGCCGGGTCGACCTCGGGATGCGTGAACCGGACCGGGATACCGAGCGCCCGCGCGTACCGGATCTCCGCCGTGGTGGAGGTGCCGATGTAGTCCCCGACGACCAGGACCTCATCGGCCATGCGGATCTTCGCCCGGTGCAGGTCGTCGAGCATGACCTTCAGCGCCTCGGCGCCGGCCGGGTCGGCCCACAGTTTGTGCGGCTGCTTCATGTTGACGCCGGGCCGGACGACGATCCGGCCGGCCGCAGTCTCGCGCAGGTCTGCCTCGGCCATCTCCGCCATGAACCTCGTGCTGCCGCAGATGCAGACGATGTCCGGAATCTGCAGGCGCTCCTTGGCGGCGGTGAGCATCTCGCTCGGGCTCCGCAGGTTGGGGTACGACACGTGGGTCTCCTTCGGGGTTTGTGTGGTCATGAGGTGTCCGTTCCATGGAAGTCCTGTGTGGCTATCTACTGGCCTAGTGGGGGCTGGGGTGGGAAACCCGTGCGCTGCGGGGCTCGCGGGGCGCCTGAAGGGCGTACACCCGGGTCCATGGGCCCGTCGCGGCGTCAGCGCCACGGCGGGTGCGCCCAATGCGCCAGCGGGAGGCCGGCGGTGACGATGACCAGGACCACGAAAAGCACCGTGTCGATCACTGCTGCTCCCCAGCACGTCTCTGCCGCATGGCCATCGCGTCCGCCACTGTGAACCCGTTGACCGTGACGTGCGGCGCGGCCTCCCTCGCGAGGCGCAGCGCGGTCTCCTCGTCGAACCGATGCTCCTCCAGCCACCGCTGACGACTCGCCTCGTATGCCTCGTACTGGTCGCTGGTGGGCTCGCCCGGCCAGTCGTGGCCCCAGGACCATGTGCCGTCGGCGCCGAGGTACGAGCTCCGGAGGACGACGGCCCATCGGCTCTTGCCCCGGTATTCGACGGTGATCCCGAAGAGGTCGCTGTCGATGCCGTCTTCGGGAAGGCAGTTGATCCGGTACTGAGTGACTTGAGTGGTCGGCTCGTGCACGGCGACCTGGGTTGGGTCGGGGGATTGTTGGGTCGTCACTGCTGCTGCGCCCCGTCCGTGGACACCGGGCCCGGCTGCTCGACGGTGCGGGCCATGCTGCGGAGCTCGGCGGTTGCCCACCGGGCGCCGTTGTCGAACATGTCGACGTGGTCCTGCGGGAGGTCCATGGCGTCGATCCGGTCGGCGGCCCGGGTGAGCGTGATGGCGCGGGCCTGATCCAACTCGGCACGCAAACGGGCGTTCTCTTGGCGGATGGCGGCAGTGAATCTGACTGCCGCGTTGGCCATCTCCTGCTGCTCCTCGTCCGCCACGGCCATGTAGGCGCGGAGAGCAGCACGGTCGACGGGCCGTTTGGCGGTGCGGGCAGCTGCCTCCCAACGGACACGCCGCTCATGTGTCTGCCACGTCTCCAGAGGCATGTGCAGGCCATCGGCGTGTCCGGCCGGTCGGGCGCACTGATCGCCGTCTACGAAGGTCACGTTGCAGCGGGTCTCGGGCTCGGGCTGGTCCATGGTGATCCTTTAGGTTGGCTAACGTTCTGTGTAGGTGGGGCGTAGGTCAGGCGACGTTCTGCGTAGCCCGCGCGGCGGCTCGCCAGCGAGTGACGGTGCGGGAGGTGACGGCGAAGATCCGGGCGATCTCCGCGGCAGAGAGTCCAAGGCTGGTGAGCTGGACGCCGGCTGCGGCGCGTTCTTTGGGGGTCATTCCGGCGGGGGGTCTGCGGTCGCGTACGGCGGTGTCGATGGCTATGGGGTCAGGGGTCGCGTGTGTCTGGTGGGGGTTGCCGAAGCGCCATTGGCGGCAGCGGTGGGTGTGGCACATGAGGTAGCGGGGTGCGGCGGTGCGGGGGCATCCGGTGATGCGGCAGGGGCGGGTGGTCATGCGGCGTTTCCGTTCGTTGTCGGCCAGGTGTCGGCTGGTACGGGTTTCATCGCGGTGGTGGCGGCCTCGGTGCGGGAGGGGTGTGCACCGGTGGTGAGGGTGTGGCGGGTGCCGTTGCGGCCGGGGCGGGTGCAGGGGCGGCCGGCGTAGGCGCGGCAGGTCTCGACCGGGCAGGCGACAGCAAGGGCATCAGGGAGACCGGCGCGGATGTTCCGCTCCCGCTCCGCACGTGCCGGCCGCAGGATGCGCAGGGCTTCAGCGACGGATGGGGGCATGTACGTTCCGAGTTCGGCCATGCGCTGTTCGACTTCGGCGGCTGCCGGCCCGGAGGTGAGCGCCTCGTGCTCGACGGGTGGTTTCTGGCCGGTGATGACGGCGCGGCGGTGGGCGGCGAGCGCGGCCCGGTAGGCGGCTTCGTTGTCGGGGTCGACTGGCGGGGCGGGGTCGACGTCGCGGTTCATGCGGTCGCGGACGGTGGCGGCCCACTGTGTGGCGATGTCCGCGGGGAGGATCGGCCACGTCGACTTGGCGTAGTGGGTCTGGATGGCGGTGATGGCGTAGTCGTACGGGACTTCGGCGAGGATGCCGGCCCACATGTGGATCTGGGCGCGGCGTTCCATCTCATCAGCGCGGCGGACGCGGGGGTCGGCAAGCGCGACCTGGGCGAGGAGTTGCGGCAACTCGGAGGGTTTCACTGGGCGTTCCTCTCTGCGGCGTCTTCGGCGGCGCGGAGTTCGGCGGCGATGCGGGCCATGTCGGCGAGGTAGTCGGACGTGGCGGATGGCGGTCCGGTGATGGCGCGGGGGCCGGTGTAGGTGGGCGCGTTTTGGAGGCCGGTCCAGCCGGTGAGGAAGTAGCGGGCGCTGTAGGGGGTGGTCTTCGCGGCGGTCCAGGCGCGGGCGGCGTGGTCGACGAGGGCGGGTACGCCGACGCGGCGTACGGCATCGCGGAGTTCGAGCCATTCGGTGGCTTGGAAGGTCCAGGAGATGTTCATGCCGCGGGCGGCCATGGCCTCGATGAGGGGTTGGACTTCTCCTCTTCCGGAGGGCTCGGCCACGGCGGTGCCGGGGGTGTTCGTGGAGGGGGGAGGGGGAGGAGGTTCCTCCGTAGGAGGAACCGGACGGGACGGGGATGGGGACGGGGTGTCGTTACTCCCCCCGTTACGCGACGCGTTACGTGATGCGTTAGTAACGCCGTTACTTTCGATCTTGTCGGCGTTCCGCTTTGCGTCCTGCTCGGCCTTCTTCCGCTCTCGGTATGCCTGCTGACGTGCTGCGTTGGCTTCGCGGTCGGCTTTCACCTTTGCGCGGTCGGGGTTGTACTCAAGGAAGTCGTGAATCATCCAGCCGTCTTCAACCCGGTCCCACAGCCGAGCATCTTCAAGTTCCCTGGCCGTCTTTTTCATGTCGCGTACGCGTGCCACAAGTGTCAATTCGCGGTCGGTGAGCTTGCCTTCGGTGAGGTTTTCGGAGGACCAGCAGAGGGCGGAGACGTATAGCCGGAACGCGCGATCCGACAGCAACGCGACCTTCCGGTGCGAGGGGAATCTGTCGTCCAGGCGGACCCAGGGCATGTGCGTCTTCCTTCACGGGTGCGGGGTGGTGCGGTGTCTCGTCCGGGGCGGGGCTCGGGGCCGGCCGCCCCGGACGGTGGGGCGTCGTGGGTCAGGAGGTGCGGCCGGTCATCTCGTTGAGGGACACGACAGCCATGTCGAACAGGGCCCGGATGCCGTCGGCCAGCGCCTCGGCTGCCTGCTCGTCGCCCGGCCGGACGAGTGCGTTGAACAGGGCGTGCGCGGTGTCCCGCTCGTTGTTGGCCCACGCGGTGGAGAACTGGGCGGCG
This sequence comes from Streptomyces scopuliridis, assembly GCF_042790125.1. Taxonomy (GTDB): domain Bacteria; phylum Actinomycetota; class Actinomycetes; order Streptomycetales; family Streptomycetaceae; genus Streptomyces; species Streptomyces scopuliridis_A. The sequence continues at coordinate 43,527 of NZ_JBHTZS010000006.1, read as the reverse complement.
AACCGGATGCCGGGCGGCAGGACGGCGATGTCGCCCGGCTTTCCGGTGGTGGCGTCCAGGACGAGGAGGCCGAACGCGTCGCCCTTGGGCAGCGTCTTGCGGGGGGTGATGGCGGACATCTCGGCCAGTGCTGCACAGAGGCCCATGGCGCTGGCCGGGCCGCCGGTGATGAACGGCTCGAAGAGCGGGCTGGCCTTCTCAGGGTGGCCGGTCATCCCGTGCGCGAGGGCGGCCATGATGGTCTCGGACGGGTCGTCCTGTGGCACGACAGGAATCGTGTGGTCCATCAGAGTTGTCCGTTCTGGTAGGCGTCGGCCGCTTCGGCGGCCTGCTGCTGGAGGGCGGCCTCCGCGCATGTCTTGTGCGCCGGGGACCGCTTCGAGTCACGGAGTTGGGTCGGACCGCCGCAGTACCGGCACGGCCGCGGTCCCCTGCTGTCCCAGTGCGAGGAATCGCCCCAGTCGAGGAGCCCACCCGGGGGCGGCTGCGGGCGTGGTCGGCGCGTCATGCCGCGTCCTTCTCGTCCGCGACGTCTGCGGCGTCTGCGGTCTTGCGGCGGAGCTGGCCCCGTTGCCGCGCCGACATGCCGCCCCACACGCCCTGCGTCTCGGGCACAGAGAGCGCATGAGCCAGACAGTCGGTACGGACGGGGCAGCCCATGCAGATGTTGCGGGCGGGTGCGCTGGTGACGCCCTTCTCGGGGTGGAACAGGTCGGGGTCGGTCTCGGCACAGAGCGCGTCGGCCATCCACGCGGGCCTCGGAATGTTGTGTGCGCGGTTCGTCATGGCAGCACCGCCATGACGCGCTCGCCGATCCAATGAGCCGCGTTGACCGACACTGCGTTGCCGATGCCGAGGATCTGCTGCTCCTGACTGGCGTCCGGGAGGACGTAGTCCGCCGGGAACCGCTGCGCGCTCGCCAGCTCGCGCGGGTTCAGCATCCGTAGCGTGCAGTCATCGACCTCCGGCGCTGGACGCACCAGGCTGTGGTGCGGCTTGCACGCGATGGTCGTGAGCGGCTCCGCGGTCGTACGGACGGCGCCCTTGCGGCCGTTGGGCACGATGAGCGCGTGATGCCTGCCCTGTGCGGAGACCGCCGGTACGGGACCTGTGGCGGCGACCGCCGTGGTGTTGCGCCGGAGCATCGTGACGTGCGGCGCGTACCCGAACTGGTCGAGGCCGGCCGCGACGCGGGCCCTGGTGGATGCGGCGTACGGGGTGAACTTCTTCCGGTCTGGGCGACCGTCCCCGATGCGCGTGCCGTCCAGAGACCAGTCGATGACGTCACCGATGGGCCGTACGGTCGGGTCGAGGATGAGGTGTCCGCACTGGCGGTTGGGGCAGCGGTAGTCGTACTGGACGCCCCAACTGCCCATCTTGCGGCGGCGCGGATTGCGCCACACCTGCCGTGCCTGCACAGGCCCGCACTCCGGGCAGAGTGCGGCGGGCCGGACCTCCAGGTCGGGGAGCGGGATGCCCTCGCGGGTGAAGACGACGTACCCGCGGTTGCGGTGCTGCGGCGCGAGCTCGTTGTCTTCCCCGCCGAGGTGCGCGCTGGAGGCGCACACGATCTGGTGGTTGTAGCCGAGGATCTTGAAGCCGCCGAGCCACCAGTCGAAGAGCTCCCAGTCGATGAAGAACTCCGGGACGTTCTCGCAGATGACCGCGTCGTACCGGTGAACCTCGGTCGCGGCGATGATGTCGAGCGCGGTCGCCCTGGTCCGCTCGAATCCGGGCTGGATCGGGTTGCCGTACTCGTCGACGCGGACCTTCTCGCCGTCCGGGCCGACGATGCACGTCTGTCCGTATGTCCGCTTCCGGCCGCCGGCCGGGGCGATCTCGGTGCAGATCGGGGAGCCGGACAGGACGCGGGTGCGAGGCAGCGACCGTTTGTCGAAGGCGTTGATGTCCTCGGTGAGGTGTTCGGCGTGCGGGTGGTTGGCGCGGTGTGCGTCGACCTGGACGCGGTTGTGGTTCATAGCCAGGCGTAGGCGCATGCCGGCCTCGCTGAGACCGCGTCCGAATCCGCCGAGTCCGCAGAACAGGTCGGTGAAGTCGACATCGCTGTCGTGTCGGAAGATCACCGGGTCACCTCCCCGAAGATCGCGGCGTACTGCTCGCGCATCGGCCGGTCCTCCACATGCGCGGGCGCCACACAGCCGTCGTAGCCGCAGCCCGGCCGTACGTTCCCGACCGGGTCCCGGTCGTACTGGAGCCGGAACGCCATCACCGCGGCACTGACGCGCTGGTTGCGGACGGTCAGCGAGGGAGTTCCGGCGTTGACGTACCCGGTCCAGCGGAGGTGACCATCGCCGTCGGGGGCGGTGCGGGCGTAGAACTGCTGTGCCGGGTCGAGGCGCTGGGTGCCGCAGAGCGGGGCGATTCCGAGTGCGTCGCGGGTGGTGGTGACGGTCTTGGTGCCGACGTGGAGCTGGGCGGCGATGCGGTAGACGGGGACGCCCTGGTGCAGGAGGTCGGCGATGTCGGCGCGGATCTTCACCGGGCCACCACCGGGGTCTGCTCCGGCCACGCCACGCCGTCCAACGCCCGCGTGTGCGTGGGCGGCAGGTCGGTAGTGGGGTAGCCGAGCCAGTGCAGGCCGAGGTGCGCCATGCTCGCGGCGTCGGCTTTGTCGTAGCGGCCGGGTCCGTCGCACTCGATTCCGAAAAGGGTCCGTACGCCGTCGCGGACCATGCCCTTCGAGGCGTTGCCCTTGCCGGTGGCGTACATGGCGCGCTGCGACGGCGGGCACACCGCGTACGGAATCTCGCGGCGCCACAGGTCGTGGGCGATGAGCCACCACAGGCCGGCCATCTCGTGGTGTCCGGCCATCGCGCCGTGCCCGTACGACGGTCCCTCGATGACGACGAGGTCCGCCGCGCGGGTGCGGTCGGCGATCTCGCTGCGGAGCCAGGAGAGGCGGAGGTGGCCGCGGTTGTGGGTTTTGCGGGGGCGGAGGGCGTCGGCCCAGTCTGCTCCGGCGATGCCGCAGGAGGTGAGGGACGGGTCGAGGCCGATGACGAGGGGGCGGGGGCCCGCCCCGGCCGAAGCCGGGGCGGGGAGGACGGGCGCGGGGTTGAAGAGTGTCGTCACAGCTTCACTCCGCTCGGGCCCGGGAGCGGCTTGTCGCTGCGCCGCTGCTGCCACAGGTCGCCCGAGTCGACGGCCGGCGAGGTGATGCCGACGGCGTCGTCGAGGCGCTGCTGGAGCCGGTCCGCGCGGCGCGTCTGCGTGGTGAGCGCAGCGGACAGGCGGGCGACCGCGCGCGTCAGGCGGACGATGCGCCGCTCGTAGCCGATGGCGTCCGCGATGCTGTCGCCGAGGTCCTCGGCGCGCACGTCCTGGAGCTGCTCGGTGAGGTGCTGGTTGCGGACGGCGGTGCGTTTGGCGGCGCCGAGGTGCGCGGCGGCGTCTGTACGGGCTTCGTCGCGCTGCTCGGCCAGCTGCTCGATCCGGGTGCGCATGGCGGCCAGGCGGCCACGGGAGATCCACGGCATCAGGCACCGCCCTGCTGGCGAGGGATCAGCGGCCACGCGCCCTCGACGACCGCCGTCGGGTCTTTCCGCCGGAAGTACTCCTGAAGGGACGCGGCCTGTTCGGCGGCCCATGCGACCTGCGCGTGGTGCAGCTCGGACAGCGTCATTCGGGCCACCTGCTCGTACTGGGTGGCCTGTCGCCAGGCGACGCGGCACGCGGCGATCGCGTCGGCGTCGGCCTGGTGGGCGTCGCCGATTGGGACCTTGTAGTGCTCGCAGAGGGCTGTGAGCTTCCTGCTGCCGCGGCGGTACTTGTCGACGGCCTTGTCGATGACGAATGGGTCCACCACCGGGCCGGTGGGCAGCGGATCGAGGCTGTACCGCTCGGCCTCGCGGTCCAGCAGCGTGAGGTCGTAGCGCGCGTTCATCGCGACGATCGGGATGCCTGCGGTGATGGCCTGGCCGAGTCCGGCGAGCAGCTCGGCGACGACCTGCGCGAGCGGCGCGCCCTCCGTACGGGCTCGGTCGGTGGTCACCCCGTGAATGCCGGCGGCCTCCGCGGGGATCTCCTCGCCGTCGACGTCGCTCAGCCACGTCGCGGAGTCCACCGGTGCGCCGCCACCGCACTGGACGATGCACGCGGTGACGATGCGGGCGGTCAGCGGGTCGGGCCCGGTGGTCTCCAGGTCGAAGCCGGTCATACGGCCGAGGTGCCAGCTCACTGGCCACCCCCGGCAGCGCGCTCCTTGCCGATACGGACGACCATGTCGCCCGCCCGCTCCTCGTCGCCAACCTCGTTCGTCAGCAGCGCGCCCAACTGGCCGGTCTGCTTCAGCTCGTAGTGGATCTGGCGGAGGCGCCCGGCGCTGGTCTGCGGGTGCGTGATCTCGTCGAGGTACTGGACGGCTGGGCGGACGGGCGCCTCACCACGCTCGACGTTCACCGAGTCCGGGTCCGCGTCGCCGGTCGGCACCAGCCCGCCGAGGAACAGCAGCGACCGCAGCGAGGTGGACAAGGCCTTGGCGGTTCCCTTGTCGGCGGAGTCCATCGACTCGCCCACGGACTGGACCTCGATGAAGTCTCCGGCCGGGCCGATGATCCGGTACGTGACGGTGACGGTGCACTCGCGGGAGTTCTTGCCCGTGCTCGTCTTCACGTCCCGGTACGCGGCCTCTGTCTTCACCGGCAGGACGAGCACGCCGTGAAGGCGGCAGGCCGGGCCGAAGGCGTTGAGGGCGGCGTCGACACCGCGGAACTGGTAGCTGCCGCGCTCGCCGGGCTTGCCGTACCAGCCGCCCTTGCTGACGCCGCGGACCGTGCCCATGACGCGGGACCAGGCGACGTGGACGGGGACCTGCTCGGGTCCGTCCGGGCCGGGCTCGGGAATGCCCGGGTCGGTAAGCGGCTCGGAGGTGTAGGCGGCCGTCGGCTCGGGGGCCGGGCCGGTGGTGTCGGTGCGGCCGGCGGCAGCTGCCGCGCGTTCGGCCAGCGTGGGGGCGCTCATGCGTTGTGCTCCTCACGGACAGTGCGGGGGATGCTGATCTGGCGGTACGTGCGGTCCTCGACGCAGTCCGCGTACGCCTCGGGCCAGCGCTCGGCGAGCCGTGCGGTGTCGGTCCACTGCTTGGAGCGCTCATCGAGCGAGACGTGGACGCGGTCCAGGACCGTGGCGGCCTCAGCGGCGCCGAGACCGGCGAGGATGCGGGCCTTCGCCGCCTTCTTCCGCTTCTCCGCAGCGACGTAGTCGTTGTGGGCGTCGAGGTAGTCGGCGACCGCGTCCTGTGTGTCGATGTCCCGGGTGATGTCCACGACCCCGGCGCGCTCCGGGTGGAGCCGGTCGTACAGGTCGAGGAGGACGTCCGGGTCCGCGTCGGCGTCGAGGACGGGCGGGCGCCGGTCGATGATCTGCTGCCAGGCGCGGGCCCCGGTGGCGCGCAGGTCCGCAATGAGGTCGGCGTGATCGGCGACCCGTACGACGAACTGGCGGTAGTCGTTGCCGCCCAGCCGCACCGCAACGTGGATGTGGTCGAACCCGCAGACGTCGGCCTGCCACAGGACCTGCGCGAGGACATCGTCCGCGACGCCCTTACGGAATTGCCCCGCCTTCATCTTGTCGCGACACTTGATCTCCACCGCGCACCGCTCGCGCTCGATGGCCAGCGGGCATTCGAGGACGCGGCGGTCCAGCGTGCACATCTGCCACGGCCGGTCCACGTTCGCGACGAGCCCGACGCGCCATACGACGGACCGGTTGCGGCGGGCCCACTCGCGGGCGATGCCCTCCTCGTCGATCCGACCCCACAAGGCGGGTTCGCTGTCGTCGGATTCCAGCGGGAGCCCGCCGGTCTTGTCGTGGTAGACGGACAGGGCGTTGCCGTAGCGGCTGATGCCGAGGACGGCGGCCATGTCGGAGGAGCCGAGGCCCTGGCGTCGGGCGGTGAGCCAGTCGGCGCGGTCAGCGTCGGCGGGGAGGATGAGTCGGCCGGTGGGTGTGACCCGGCGGCCGGCGGCCGGGGCGGTGCTCGCCCCGGCCTGCGCGACGGTCGTCATGAGGCGCCGTCCTTCCGGGTGTTGAGGCGGTAGAAGCGGCGACCGGGCTCGTCGTACTCGACGAGCCAGCCCATGGCGCGCAGGGCCGTGAGGTCGCGGCGGCAGGTGGCGCGCTTGGGGGCCTGGGAGAGGTAGAACTTCCGTACGTCCTCGGTGGTCCAGGTGCGGCCGGGGTGGCGGCGGATGTGGGTGAGGAGGTCGGCGAGCCGGTCGCGGAGTGCTGCGGCGGGAGCCCATTCGCCGGATTGGGCAGGCGGCTCGACTCCAAGGCGCCGCCAGTGGGTGGCTTCCGCGTTGGCCGCAGATGTGGCATCAAGGCGTGCGCGGCCCCGCTCGGGCTGGGGAGTGGCCGCCAGACTCGGGGTGCTGTCCTTCCGCCACTGGATCTTCATGAACCGGCGGGGCCCGCCGTAGCCCTTGGTCTCCACCTGGACGTTGAGGTCGCGGGGGATGGCGTGGCCGTGGAGGTGGGCGTACGTCATCTGCGCGGTGCCTACGGGCCCGCAGTCGGTGGGGTGGCCCTCGGGGAGCCAGCCGTCGATCTGCATGAAGACGTGGCCGTAGTAGTCCGGGGCCAGCTCGATGACGTTCCAGCCGGTGAGGGTGGTGGGGTCGTATCCGACGAACTGGATCTCGCCGTCGAGTACGTCGGACTGGACGGGAGTGGCCGTCGGCGCCGGGGCGCTGGCCTTCTCCACCGGGGTTGCAAGACCACCGGCCATGCGGTGCAGCAGGTCGATGGCGCGGGTCATGCCCCGTCGCCACGCGCCACGCCCGCCGCTGGGGAGGCTGGCGTCCCGGTCCATCGCGATCGCGTCGGCGGCCTCGCGGAGCACCTCGGCGCGGACCTCGTCCCGGTACCGCTCGATCCGGCTGCTGGCCCACCCCTCGGGGTGCGGGAGCAGGGCGGCCATGGGAGTGGTGAGGAGATCGGAGTGCAGCCTCTCGCGGGCGCTCATGCGGTCCGCCGATCCTGCTGCGCCGGAACCGGACGCGGCCCCGACGCCCGCAGCAGACGCTCCGCCAACTCCCGCGCCCTGTGCCCGTACAGCGGCACTCGCGACGAGGAGCGCTCGGCCAGCGCGGCCACCAGCTCCTCGTACGGCAGGCGTCCCTCCGGGGCCGGCGCGGCGGTGGTGTCGGCCAGGTCGTGCAGCTGGTCCCACGCGGTGGTGTCGGCCGGGTCGAGGAGGAGATCCAGGACGTCTCCGACGACCAGCGCGGTGAGGGCGTGCATGTCGAGGATGACAGCGGTGGGGGTGAGGTTGATCGAGATGGGGATGGGCCCGGTGATGGGCGTGCGGTCGTCAGCCACGGGGGATACCTCCGAGGTGGCGCCAGACCTGGCGCAGGCGGTCGATGGGGTGGTGCTCGTCGACGATCGCGACGAGGAGGGTGCAGCCGAGGCCCCACGCGAGGCAGGCGGCGGCGATGATGAGCAGCACGGTGTCCATCACTCCTCCGCATCCGGGTCGCACTCGGAGGCGACCTCCAGCGGCGTCACGACGTAGCCCGTGCGCCACGTGCGCCCGGGGGACATGCCGGCCGGGGTGACGTGCGCGAACAGTTCGGCCTCGCCGTCCTCGGGCTGGTCGACGGTGTCCTCGTCTTCGCGCCACCAGAGCGACACCTTCGTGCTCGCGTCGTACTCGTGGCGCAGCACGCTCTCGCAGTGCTTCCGGGCCTCGGCGGCCGTGGTGTACCGACCCATGACGATCGAGTCGTGCGACGCGCGGTGCACCATCAGCGGCGCGGCCTCCAGCTCGGCGACCCGGGCGAAGGCGTCAACAGCCTTCGCGTTGACGGCGCGGACCATCTCGTTCAGCTCGGACCGCTCGGCCTCCAGCTCGGCGACCCGGGCCCGCTCGGCGTTCGCGATGCGCTCCAGCTCAACGCGCTTCTGCTCCAAGCGCGCAACCGTGGGCACCGCCTCGGCGACCCGGGCCTGCAGCGCGGTCAGCTCGGCCGCCTTCTCCGGCGACATCAACAGACCCGCAGCCTCCAGAGCCGCAGCAATACCCGCCGCCGTCCGACGCCCCTGCTCCATCGCGGCATGCACCACACCCGCAGCAGCCAACACCCTCGTGGCGTTCACGCCGCCACCGCCGCAACACCAGCAGCCGACAAGAACCAAGCCGCCACCACGACGTCGCCGAACATCCGCCGGGCCTGCACGTACACCGACCCGTCCTCACGGACCGTCTCCGCCACGTCCAACCCGAACTGGACCGTGAACTCCTCCAACCCCTCCCGGTCGTCGTGGAAGTAGAACCGCACCTCCGGGGAACGCGGCGCCCACGGCTGCACCAGAACCTGCGCGCTGGTCGGGATCGCGTTGGCCTCACTGGTGATGCGTTCGACCAGCGCCAGCGCCGCCATGTAGCCGTTGCGCCGGATGGTGCCGATGTCCGGCTGAGCCGGAGCAGTAATCTCTGTGGTCACGGTGACCTCTTCTTTCTCAGTGGTTGAGGTGTGCCGAGGGGCTGCCATGGACCAGGCCCGGTCCGGGCGGCCCCGCTTCATGAGGCGAGTCAGGCGCCCGCAGCGACCAGCGCCGGAGGCTCCGCCGAAGCGGCCTCGTCCTGCTCCGCCATCCACCGCTCGACCTTCGCCAGGTCGAAGCGCTTCTGACGGCCGGCGAACGGCTCGACAGGCATCCCGGCCTTGATCCACTTCAGGACCTGCCAGTCGGAGACGCCGTAACGCGTCTCCAGCTGCCGCTGGGTGAGGAGCGGGATCAGACCGGCCGGGAGGCCGGTGAGGCGGTCACTCTTCTTCGGCATCAGACCTTGACCTTTCGATTGTCATAGTCGAACGTGAGGGCATGCGGAACAGCCGGTGGATCCGGGCGTCGAGCCCCTCGGTGATGAGCCATGCGGTGCTCAACTCGCAGCGGTCCCGCGCGGTGCGCCCCTTGCCAGCCACTCGGCCGATGGTTGCCGCGCTGACGCCGCGTCCTTCCGGGTCGACCCGCTTCGTCTTGTCTGCGAGTTCCGGGCCGGACAGCCCCTGTCGCTCCATCTCGTCGCGTAGTGGCTGGCCGTCGCCCTTGCGGAAGACCTTCGGCATGCGGACCCCATGCTGTTCGGTGGTGTGTGTGACGCCCACTTGCTGCGTCTTCGACATTTCTACATTCGAAGGCGAACGTCCGTCAAGGGTTCCCCCGAGGTCTTCCGAGATCTGGTAGCGTCGTGATCCAGTAATCGAATATGCGATCGAATTATGCCTCTGGACTTGATCTACGGTGCGTTGCGGGGAGGTTACGCGCTGCACTAGATCTCGCCATGCTTCTACTTTCGCTTGCAAAAAGTAGAAGCGGGCAGGCAGTCTGGAGCCCGTGGAAAACGTCGAGGAAACCCCCACGGAAGACCTCGCGCAGCTCTTGGTGGCCCTGAAGTCGGAGTACGACGTCAAGGAGCCAGAGATCGCGAGTCGCATCGGCGTGCACGTCTCCACCGTGAACAACTGGGTCAACCGCAAACGTGCTGGCAAGCGGGGCCCCAACAAGGACAAACTGCGCGCACTCCATGCGGCGTTCCCGAAGTTCTCCGAGGAGCGCATCTTCGCTGCGGCCTCACGTGAGGTGCCGGGCCCCCTGAGTGCCGATGCCAAGGAGCGGCTGCTCGCCCTCTTCGGGGAGCTGACCGAGGATCAGCAGGAGCTCCAGGAGATCCAGATGCGGGCGATCGTTGAGCGCAACCATTCCGGCCGCTCATAGGTCATACCTGCAAGGCTCTTTCACTCTGCGTACATAACGGATCGTCAACTTCCGTCTTCTGGTCGCAAAAAGCACTGTAGGGATGTACGGTCGGTCACACGGCCGAACCTCCCCCGTTCGAGGCCGCGGATTACCAACCGCCTGCGCTCTACGGGGGTACTGCCATGTGTGTTCGCGTTGCATTCGATCCGCTTCCGGCCGATCTGTGGGACCCCAGCACTCGGTTGATCACCATTCCCGAGAGCGTTCCACCAGGCCGCCGTGAAACCGCCGTTCGAGCCGTTCTCGCCGAACTCGCCGTGCCACAGCCTCAGTTCGGTGCAGTCTGCTACTGCGGGCAGCCCATCGAATTGCTGCCCCGCGTACCTGAGCAGCGAAGGAGTGATCAGGTGGTGAACCGTGGCGCGTAGAGCGACCAACAACCCACGGCAGATGCGTAGCAAAACATGTGGCTGCGCCCCGTGTATCGAGAAGTATCCGCCGGCCGAACACGGCGAGCGGAAGAGCCGACGGGACTGCGTCGGATCGTGGCAGGCTCGGTTCCGGGACCCGACTGGTAAGCAGAAGGCCCGCAACTTCCAGAAGAAGGCCGACGCGGACGCCTTCCTCGACAAGATCAGGACCGCCGTTCGGGACCGCACCTACAGGGACCCCAAGCGCGGAAAGATCACACTCGCCGAGTGGTGGGGCGAATGGTGGGAGGTTCAGAAGAAGAAAGGGCACGTGACCACACGGAACCGGAAACTCGGCTTGTGGAAGACGCACATCTCCGGGAAGTGGGGGGCGTACCGCCTCATCGACCTGGAGTACATGGAACTCCAGCGGTGGCTCAGCTGGGAGGTGAAGGGGCACGAGAGCCAGAAGAGATGCAAGGAACTCCTCACGGCCCTGCTCGACGCCGCGATCAAGGACGGAGAGCGGATCTCAGTTAATCCGGCCCTCCACCTGGAAATCACCACACCGCGGGTGGAAAAGCACCCCGACGACCTCAAGCCCCCGACGGAAGCCCAGTACGCGCTCATTCACGCAGCGTTGCCCGCGTACTACCAGGTCATCCTGAAGGAGTTCGCCCACGAGACGGGCATGAGGCCAGGTGAGTACGCCGGCCTGCGGCTCCACTGCGTGGACGAGGAAGAGATGGTCGTGCACATCAAGGAGATCCTCGTGCTCGACGGCGGCAGACTCCGCCGTCAGGCGGCCCCCAAGACCAAGGCGGGTTTTCGTACGGTGCCGCTGACGGCGACGGCCGTCGGAGCGATCCAGTTCATGAAGGAGAAGTGGCAGCCGCACGCCACCCGATCCCGTATCGGTGACGGTCTCGATCTGCACGTGGAGGAGCTGGTGTTCCGAGGTCCCCGCGGAGGCGCGCTGAATGCCAACAACATGTCGAAGCGCCCGTGGCGTACGGCTATCCAGCAGGCTGGGGTGGCGCGGCAGGTTGTCAATCCGGAGACCGGGCACACCGAGTGGTGGCCGCGGATCTACGAGTACCGGCACCGGGTGACGTCAGTGCTGCACCATGCGGGTGTTTCGGAGAAGGACACGCAGTCGGTGCTGGGGCAGGAGCGCGGCGGCCGGGTGACGTGGGTCTATACGCATGAGAGCGAGGACGCTCGGGAGAACGTGCGGATGGCGCTCAGTGGTGGAAGTGGACTCCGAGTCGTTCGGGAGCGGGATACAGCGTGAATCCACGAGGAGTCCACAAATCCCGCTCGGATCATCTCGGAATCCCTCGAAGGTTCCCGATTGGGTGGCAATGTATGATCGCTGCTTAGTCTCGGATCTCCTCGGGTGTTCTCGGAGAGTCCGGGGGTATTTGAGGGATGCTCTTACAAAGCAGATGTCGGCGGTTCGAAACCGTCCGCGCCCACCAGTGATCACGTCACCGGCTCCGGCCGGTCAGGACGAACGCGGACGAAGGGTCCGATCGCCATGTGCCAGCCGCCGAAGCGGGCCGTCGCGTGAGTACGAGAGCCGGAGTTCTCGTACGGCCGCTGACCGCCGCGCACGCCGCTCAGGTCCTGGCGATCTACCAGGCGGGCATCGACGAGGGCAACGCGACCTTCGAGACGGCCGCCCCCTCCTGGGACGCGTTCGACGCGGGAAAGCTGCCCGAACACCGTTTCGTGGCGCTGGCGCCGGACGGCGAACGGGTGCTGGGCTGGGTCGCCGTCGCCACGGTGTCCGGGCGGTCCGCCTACGCCGGGGTCGTCGAGCATTCCATCTATGTCCGCCCCGAGGCCCGTGGCCAGGGGGTGGCGCGCTCGCTGCTCGACGCGCTGATCGCCTCGACCGAGGCGGCCGGGATCTGGACCATCCAGGCCGGCATCTTCCCCGAGAACACCGGGAGTCTGGCGCTGCACGAGCGCGCGGGGTTCCGGATCATCGGCACCCGCGAGCGCGTCGGCCGACATCACGGGGTCTGGCGGGACGTACAGCTCATCGAGCGCCGCAGCCCTGTCGTCAGCTAGGTCTTCCGGTGGAGCTCAGGGTGAGAGACCGGCGTCCATGTGCGCACACTGGGGCCATGAGCAACTACCAGGGGCCCGCGACGCTCGTCGCCGGTGACGCGGAGATCGCGGTCGAGGCCACGCTGAGCGCGAGCCTGACGGGCGAGGTGCGCCAGTGGGGCGGCAGCGTACAGACCGCGGACGCGGGGGAGGCCCTGCGAGCGGCGCTGGACAGCGGAGACGTACGCATCCGGTTCCCCGACGGCCAGGAAGGCGCCGTCGTGGCCACGCACACGGCCATCGGCAGCGGCCGGGTGCGGGTCTCGGGGAGCGGCACGATTCCGTTCTGACCAGGCCGTGCCGGACGAGGTCAGGCCCGCCCGGCCCGGGGCCTGACGGGCGCGCACCGCATCGGCCACACTGGAACCATGTGCCGCAGTATCAAGACCCTCCGCCCGCCCGTACTCCCCGAAGAGGCCACCGAGGAGGAGATCCGCGCCGCCGCCCTCCAGTACGTACGCAAGGTCTCCGGTTTCCGTGCGCCCGCCGCGCACAATCGCGAGGTCTTCGACCAGGCCGTCGCCGAGATCGCGGAGTCGACCGCGAAGCTCCTCCGGGACATCGAGGTCCGGGGGCGGGTGGGGGCGGGCTGACGCGGTCCTACGTGCCGCGGGGCTGGTTGAAGCGCAGCATGTTGCCCGCGGGATCGCGGAACGCGCAGTCGCGCACGCCGTACGGCTGGTCGACCGGCTCCTGCAGCACCTCCGCGCCCGAGGCCCGGATACGTTCGAAGGTGGCGTCGCAGTCGTCGGTCCTGAAGATCACGCCGCGCAGCATGCCCTTGGCCAGCAGCTCCGCCATGGCCTGCTTGTCGGCCGGCGAGGCGTTCGGGTTCGCCGCGGGGGGTTCCAGCACGATCTCCACGTCGGGCTGCGACGGCGAGCCCACCGTCACCCAGCGCATCCCCTCGAACCCGACGTCGTTGCGCACCTCGAAACCGAGCACGTCCCGGTAGAAGGCGAGTGCCTTGTCGTGGTCGTCGACGGCGATGAAGCACTGCGAAAGTCTGATGTCCATGCGGTCACGCTACGGGTGAGCCGCGGGCTTCGCCTCCCCGGTCCGCTCGCCTCCCCGGTTCCGATCGGGGGCCGCTTTCCTGACCGGGTCCGCGTTCCTGACCGGTCGCGTGAAGATCTTGGCGACGCAGGGCGGGATGGCCGCGCTCCCGTCATGGGGGCGGGCGCGGTACGCGCTCGGGCTCTCGCCCACCAGCTCGGTGAACCGCGAGCTGAACGACCCCAGCGACGTGCACCCGACCGCGAAGCAGACCTCTGTCACCGACAGGTCGCCGCGCCGCAGCAGGGCCTTGGCCCGCTCGATCCTGCGGGTCATCAGATAGCTGTACGGCGTCTCCCCGAACGCGGCGCGGAAGCTGCGGGAGAAGTGGCCGGACGACATATGGGCCGCGCGTGCCAGCGCGGGGACATCGAGCGGCTCCGCGTAGTCGCGGTCCATCTGGTCGCGGGCCCGGCGGAGCCGGACCAGGTCCGATAGCGTCACCCCGTCAGCATCGCACGAGGGTTTGCGCCACCACCAGGAGTCGGGCGCGGGGGCCGGTGCGGGTGTCAGGCGGTCGCCGGTGCCGCGCTCGGGCGGCGTATGACGTACGCGGCGAGCGCGCCCGCCGCGAACAGGGCCAGTACGGACACGCCCACGCCGATCCAGGTCGTCCCGAGCCACCGGCCGCCGTAGTAGCCGAGGCCCGCGCTGTAGCCCGTCCACGCGACGGCCGCCAGCGCCGACCAGGGCAGGAACTCCTTCACCTTGCGGTGGGCCGCGCCCGCGCCCAGGGAGACCACCGAGCGTCCGGCCGGTGCGAACCGGGCGATGACGACCAGGATTCCGCCGCCCCCGCTGAGCGCCCCGCCGAGACGTTCCTGCGCGGTGGTCAGACGGCGGGAGCGGGCGATGGCCCGGCCGAGGCGGTCTCCGCCGCGCCGGGCGAGCCGGAAGGCGACCAGATCGCCGAGTACGGACGCGCTGAACGCGCAGAGCATCAGCAGAAGCAGCGAGGGCACTTCGTCCGGCACCTGTGCCACCTTGCCGGTCGCGCCCGCCACCGTGGTCGTACCGGCCGCGGCCGCGGTGGCGGCCGTGATCACCAGAACGCCGCTGGGCAGCACCGGAAGGAATACGTCGAGCAGTACGGAGAGGGCCACGACGGCGTAGATCCATGGGCTGCCCGTCAGCGACCCCACACTCTCCAGCACCTACGTCACTTCCCGCCCGGTCCCGTTGACAGCGCCTCGATGTCGCAGGGGGAGCGGCAGTGGCGGCTGCGGCCTGCCAGCGTACGCGTGTACGGGAGCGGGAGACCGGGCGGGGCCCGGCCTGACGGTGCCCGGACCCCGCGGGGGCGGGATCCGGGCACCCGAGGTCGGATCAGGCGGCCACGGCCGTGCGTTGATCCCGCCTCTCCTCCCCGGACCCGCCCCCGGAGCCGCGCGCTCCGAACAGCTGGTCCAGGGCGAACGCCCCTGGCCCGGTGAAGACGATCAGCAGGAACGCCCAGCAGAACATGGCCGCCGGTTCGCCGTTGTTCTCTATGGGGAAGAGACCATCGCCCTGGTGCACGTTGAAGTACGCGTACGCCATGGAGCCGGAGGCCAGCAGCGCCGCCACCCGGGTGCCGAGGCCGAGCAGTACGAGGGCCCCGCCCACGAGCTGGATGACGGCCGCGTACCAGCCGGGCCAGGCGCCGGTGGAGACGGTGTCCTTGGCGAAGTACCCGAAGAGCGAGGCCGCGCCGTGGCAGGCGAAGAGGAGCCCGACGACCACACGGAACAGGCCGAGTACGTAGGGCTGGGCGCGATTGAGGCGTGTGTACATGGGGGGTTGTACTCCTTCGATCATTGGTCTGGACCGATGAGAAGTTCCTGCCTCAGGTTATGGATGCCTAATCAATGCTTGCAAGTTCAACATTCAGTGGGGGATCAATTCGCGTCGCGTATCCGGGCCGCCGGATGTCAGGTGTCCGCAGGGTGGCACGCGCCACCGCGTCGGAGTCCGAGAGCATCACCGAGTCGACGCCGGGGCGCGCGCCCGCCGCCGTTACCCAATGGACTCCTTCCGTGGGCACCCCGAGAGCGAACCTCCGCGGGTGGGCTTCCCCCCGACGGTCTATCAGGCGGTATGGACGGCGCGTTACGTCCAGCCCACCGGTTTCGTAACCGCCGACCTGGTGCGGCCGGCACTGACCGGTCTTCAGGAGCCGCGAGAGCAGCGGATCGCAGCTGCGCCTGAGATCCGGCTCCGGAAGCCGGGCTTCCACGAGCGTCGTGGCGTGGATCAGCGACCCCGGGACGTCGGGGGACTCGGCGGTGAACCTGCCGTCCCTGGTCCGTACGGTCGTCCGCGGGCCGATCACATCCAGCACCCCCGCCTCGATCAGGGCGGCCATCTCCTCGATACGGCGGCGCGGCGGTCCGATGGAGAGGAAAGCGTTCAAAGGCGTGTACCAGCGGTCGAGATGGTCGCGCCGGGAGGTGCCGGAGAGGCCGGAGTGGTCCACGATCTGCCGCACCTCATTACGGAGGTCACGCAGCACGTCCAGGGCCGCCTTGACCGGGCCCGCGACATTGCCGAGCGCCGCCTGGGCCGCGTCCTCGCGCAGATGGGCGAGGAGCCAGGCGCGGTGATCGGCGGGGTCGCGGAAGGTCACGCCGTCGTACGGGCGCGAGATCCGGTCCCAGGACCAGCGGTCGGCGGGCGCGATCCCGGCCTCGTCGAGGACGGCGGCCTCCTGCGGGCTGCCGTGGGGTGCGGTGAGGAACCGGTCGAGGACGCGTTCCCATGAATCCGTCGCGCGGAGCGTCGTCCCGTAGAAGACCGCCTCCACCTCCTTGGCGACCAGCGGCCATATCTCCTGGAGGAAGTCCGGCGGGTCGCCCTCGTCCGCGCGCTTGCGGAACACCGCGATCACGTCCTGGGTCAGCAGCAGCGGGCGGTGCCGCCCGGAGGGTCCCTTCGCGTTGTCCCCGCGCGCCTGGTACGGGACGCCGCGCCGCGACCCCGCGTACAACTGCGGCTCACGCCCCGACGGGTGGTATACGACAACGCCGTCGGCGTCGCGCGTGAAGAGGCCGCCCCTGCCCGCCGTCAGCAGCGCCATGTGGTCGAAGAAGTTCAGCCCGAGTCCGCGCAGCAGAACCGGTTCGCCCGGCGCCACCGCCGAGAGATCGGCGTCGGCGGGGTTGGCGGGCCGCAGATAGCGGAGCCGGTGGCGGACCGCGTACTCCGCGAGGGCCGCCTGGGTCTGGCCGGAAACCACCGGTAGATGGCCCTGTGCGAGCACCACGGCGCTGAGGCCGGAAATCGTCGTGCCATCGTCGAGGAAGAGCGTCTGGGTGGGGCGGTGCGCGGGGGAGCTAGCGGGTGTTTGGGGTGAACCGGCTGAGGCGGGTGGGGCTGACGGGTCGAGAGCCACGCTGTCGGCGTCGTCATCGAGCCGGATCGCACGGGCCCGGTGCACGATGACCGTCACGGTCTCCGGAGCGTTCTCCACCGTTCTGCGGAAGGCCCATTCCAGATACCGGCCATAGGTGGCGCGGCTCGGGTAGTCGTCGGGTCCGAGCCGCTCGTCCTGCCGGGTGGCGGCCCACTCGTACAGGCTCGGCCCCGGGCGTATCGGGCCCTCGCACTCGACGCTGTCGTCGGTGAAGACGGTCACCTGTGAGGCGACGGTGTTCATCAGCAACTCGGCGGGCTGGTCGGTGCGCCAGACGAGCCCCGCGCCCGGCGGCGCGGGGTCGATGAGATGCACGGTGAGGGGGACGTCCGGGGCCAGTTCGGGCACGGACGCGCAGAGTCTTTCGAGGACCGAGGTGCCACGGGGGCCGGCGCCGACGACTGCGAGAGAGCGGGGCAGGGGCTGCCGTACATCGCACAAAGCTGTGACTCCCGGGACGGGTGGGGTGCTGGAAGCGAATAGTCCGCTCATCATGCCGCTCGTACGTGGCGAGTTCGAACCCTTGGGTGAAGGATCACGCCGTGTGGGAATGATCACGGCAACGTTGTCGGCGGCGCGGGAGCCGGCGTCGGGAGCGCGGCCGGGCCGGTCAGGGGCGCCGTCAGGGCGTCAGGGACCGTTCCTGTACGGTCACCAGCTCCGCGCCGGGCGTCGGACCGGCCTCCGGGGCGCGCCCCCGTGCGCGGGCTTGTTCCAGCCGCAGATCGGCGGAACGGCCGCGCAGAGTCAGGGTCATCAGCTGATTACCGAACCAAGGACCGCCCGTTTTACGCCAGTTGACGGACGACGGGGTGATCCGTCCATGTCTGGTCAGCGCATGCCCCAGCCGCCGGGCCAGTCCGCTCCAGCCGAAGCGGAAGCCCAGCTTCATATAGCCGGGAACGGAGTTGTGCACGGGCGAGCAGGTCAGCTGCGTGATCCGCGCGTCCGGGCCGTCGCCCGCCGTCCAGGAGGGCTCGGCCACATACGCGTGATGCACATCGCCGGACAGGACGCACACCGTCGCCGGGGCGTCGGGGCCGCTGCCCGCCTCCGCGATCAGCGCCGTCAGCTCCTCGAAGGAGTCCGGGAAGGCGGCCCAGTGCTCCAGATCGGCGGCCCTGCGCAGCCGCTCGCCGAACCGCGCCCAGCGGGGGCCGCGTTCGCCGCCGCAGAGGGCGGAGTCCCAGGACTCCACGTCATGGATGAACGGTGGCAGCAGCCAGGGCAGTGAGGTGCCGATCAGGAGATGGTCGTACGGTCCGGGCCCGGACGGATCGCCGGTACTCCGGCCGTCCAGTACCTGGTCGCGTACCCAGCGCGCCTCGGCGTCGTCCAGCATCGCGCGGTCCCCCTCCGCCAGCACGCGGGCGGCGCGGGAGTCGACCATCAGGAGCCGCGTGCGCCCGAAGTCGCGCCGGTAACTCCAGCGCGCGCACGCCGGATCGCGGTCGGCCTCGGCGGCGAAGCGCCGCAGCAGCTCCGTGCCGTCGGGCTCCGCGCGCACCGCGGCGTACAGCTTGTCCGCCGCCAGTTCGCCGGGGGAGAGGTTGCCCAGGTGCTGATAGACCCAGTACGACATCAGGCCGCCGAGCACCCGCTCCTGCCACCAGGGCTTCGTCCGCATGTCGGCCAGCCAGGAGGCGCTGGTGTTCCAGTCGTCGATCAGATCGTGATCGTCGAAGATCATGCAACTGGGGACGGTGGAGAGCAGCCACCGTACGGCGGGGTCGCTCCAGGACTCGTCGTAGAGGTGGGTGTACTCCTCGTAGTCCGCGACCTCCACGCCCGGCGGCTCGCTCAGGTCGCGGCGTTCGGCCAGCCGTCGCCGGGTGGCCTTCGAGGTCTCGTCCGCGTACACCTGGTCGCCCAGGAGCAGCAGGACGTCGGGGCGCGCGGCGGCGGGATCGCCCGCGATCCGGGTGGCCAGGGCGTCCAGCGCGTCCGGTCCGATCGGGTCGGGCTCGTCCTGCGGCGGTGACGCCCAGCGGCAGGAGCCGAAGGACACCCGCAGTCCGGGGTCGGGCACGGCCGGGGTGCGGATCGTGCTCGGCGGGAACCGGGAGTCCTCGGGCGGCCAGACGCGGCGGTCGTCGAGCAGCACTTCGTACGGGGTGTCGGTGCCGGGGGTCAGACCGGTCACCGGGATCAGCGCGTAGTGGTGGCCGGCGATGTGGAACGTACGCGAGGTGCCGTACGCGCCGCCCTCGCAGCGGACCTCCGCCGTGGACGGGCGGTCGGCCTCGACCCATACGGTCGCGGTGCCGCCGCCGTCCCCGTCGACGTAGCGCAGCAGTGGTCCCAGGCGCAGCCGGGTCATAAAAGCCTCCTCCGTCGCCCCGTACGGTACGGAACGACCGTACGGAGCCGACGAGAGGGACCGTGGGACCGGGGAAGAGGTTGCTCAGCAGCCGTTCAGGGTGCTCTGGAGCGCGCTCTTCTCGGCGGAGTCGACCTTCAGGTTGTAGTAGTACTTCACCTGCACCCAGGCGCGGACGTAGGTGCACTTGTACGCGGCGCGCGGCGGCATCCACGCCGCCGGGTCCTTGTCGCCCTTGGACTGGTTCACGTTGTCCGTGACGGCGATGAGCTGCGGACGGGTCAGGTCGTTGGCGAACGCCTGGCGCTGCGCCGTGGACCAGCTGTTCGCGCCCGACTTCCAGGCCTCGGAGAGCGGCACCATGTGGTCGATGTCCACGTCGGACGCGGCGCTCCAGGTGGCGCCGTCGTACTCGGAGTACCAGGTACCGCTGGTGGCGGCACAGCTGGAGTTCTGCTGGACGTTCGAACCGTCGCGCTTGAGCACGACCTCACGGGTGTCGCAGGAGCCGGACTGGGTGATCCAGTGCGGGAACAGGTCGCGGCTGTAACCGCTGGAGGAACCTTCCGCCTGGACGGTCAGCTGGCTGAGGTAGCTGCGCGCCGTGGCGGCGCTGACCGGGGTGGGCATGGCGGCCTGCGCCGTGGGCGCGGTGAGCAGGGTGCTGGCGGCGGCGAGGGCGGCCGTGGCGGCGAGGACGCCGGCACGGGACATTCGACGCGCGTAGACACCGGACATGTGAACTCCCTTGGAGTGGGGGGACCTGACGGGACCGTGCGGGGCGGTGCGAGTGAAGCCGTGGGGGGCTGGACCGTGCGGGGCCGTGGGCCCGGCGGCCATCGTGGTCGTGCCGGGTTTCCGGAAGGTGGGCTTCAGGTAACAGGGTGACGACATGAGCACGTCACATCAAGGGGGTCAGGAGAATCGTCTCTTCCTGGGGGGTGGGCAATTGTGTTCGATCCGGGCGAGGTTGGTGAGATCGGAGCGGGCCGGTACGGCGGAGCACCGGTACGGCGGGGGCCTCGGGAGACGCGGCATAGGGTGGGCCCGTGCTGCTGCGGGTCGATATCACGTTCGGGGCCGTACTCGGCGCGCTGCTGATCGTGGCCGTGGCGGTGGCCGCGCTCGCCCATCTGGGCCGCGCCCGCGAGATCGCCGTCGCGGGGGTCAGGGCCGCCGTCCAGCTCGGCGCGGTCTCCCTGTTGATCGGCTGGGTGGTCGGCGCCGTACCGCCGCTGCTGGGCTTTGTCGCCCTCATGTACGCCGTCGCCGTCCGGACCGCCGGCCGCCGGGTCACCGGCAACAGGACCTGGTGGTGGGCGGCCGTGCCGATCGGCGCGGGGGTGGCGCCCGTCATGGCCGCGCTGCTGCTCACGGGGGTCGTGCCGGCCAAGGGCATCGCGATCATCCCCATCACCGGCATCCTCATCGGCGGCGCGCTCACCGCGACGGTGCTGGGCGGCCGGCGGGCGCTCGACGAACTGCACACGCGGCGGGGCGAGGTCGAGGCGGGGCTCGCCCTCGGGCTGCCGGACCGTGACGCCCGGATGGAGGTGGCGAGACCGGCCGCGGCGGACGCGCTGCTGCCGGGGCTCGACCAGACGCGGACGGTGGGGCTCGTGACCCTGCCGGGCGCGTTCGTGGGCATGTTGCTGGGCGGCGCGTCACCGGTGCTGGCGGGGGCGGTCCAACTGTTCGTCCTGGTGGCGCTGATGGCGGTGCAGGCGGTGGCGGTGAGCGTGGTGCTCGAACTGGTGGCGCGGGGGCGGCTGCACCGGGAGGAGTGACCCGCGGCCGTCACCGTCCGCCGGATCAGCCGAAGCGCAGCGCGATCTCGCCCGTCGGCAGTGCTTCCACCCGCAGGTGGGTGAGGTCCTCGACATGCGCGTCCGGGGACATCGCCCTCGCTCGCGGACCCACGCCCACCACGCGCATGCCCGCCGCCCGCGCGGCCTCGATGCCGGCCTCGGAGTCCTCGAAGACCACGCAGTCCTCCGGGGCGAAGCCCAGGGCCGACGCGCCCAGGAGGAAGCCCTCCGGGTGGGGCTTGCTGGCGGTGACGTCCTCGGCGGTGACGCGGGTGCCGGGCATCGGGAGGGCCGCCGCCGTCATACGGGCGTCGGACAGGGCGACGTCCGCCGACGTGACCAGCGCGTGCGGGAGTTCGGCGATGGCGGACAGGAAGGCCGGGGCGCCGGGGATGGGGACGACGCCCTCGGTGTCGGCGGTCTCCTGGGCGAGCATGGCGCGGTTGTCGGCGTAGTTCTGCTCCATGGGGCGGTCCGGGAGCAGGACGGCCATCGTGGCGTACCCCTGGCGGCCGTGGACGACCTTGAGGACCTCCTCGTGGTCCAGGCCGTGCTCGCTCGCCCAGAGGCGCCAGCAGCGCTCCACGGAGGCGTCGGAGTTGACGAGAGTGCCGTCCATGTCGAGCAGGAGGGCGCGGGCGGTCAGGACGGACGTCGTGGTGGAAGCGGTGGCCGTCATCGGCGGACTCCAGAGCGCGGAAGCGAGGACAAGCGAGGCGGGCGGGACTTGCGGGACGAGCGAGGCGGGCGGGACGGACGGGTCGGACGGGCCGGGCGGGACAAGTGGCTCCGCCCGTCGGTCAGGGTGAACGGGCGGAACCACTTTGTTTCGTCATTATACAAAGCGGGTCAGTGGCGGCGACCGGTACCCCGGGTATCCGCCTCCAGGGACTGCCGGGTGTGCGGTCCGTAGACGCCCAGAGGGTCACCGTCAATCTTTTTGTACGACTGATAGAGCCCGACGGCACCCGCAACGCGGTCGTCGTACCGGCCGTCGGCGTTGCCGCGGAAGAGCCGGATCTCCGCCAGCCGCCGCTGGAGCTCGACGACCTCGGGCCCGGAGTCGCCCGGACCGAGCGAGTCACCCGCCGGGTCCTGACCGGGCTCCCGGAACGGCTCGTTCAGGGTCTCCGGGGCGGAGGGGGACGGCGCCTTCGCGGAGGCCGACCGCGGAACGCTCGGAGTCGGGGCGGGCGGCGGGGGCGCGGCGGCCGGCGGTGTGGCCGACGGGGTCGGGACCGGGGTGGGTGTCACCGCGGGCGGCGAGGTGTCCCGCGGGCTCATCGACGGCAGCCATGTGTGCGCCGTGGCGGGCCGCGCCCGCTCCTGCCCGGCGTCCTGCGAGAGGACCTTCCCGGCGAACGCCACCGTACCGATCACCGCCACCGCCGCGGCGCCGATCGCCGCCGCCCGGTACGGCTTGCGCCGGACGGGCGGCGTTGCCGGGTGATCCTCGCCGCCTCCGGCCGCGACCGGCGGCGCGGCGGGGGTGCCCGTCGGCGCGAGCGGCGGCAGCGGGCCCGCCGTACGGAACGAGCGCGGCGCCTCGGGGCGCTCGTCGAGCGTCACGTACGGCCGTATCCGCAGCGGATCGAAGTCCTCGGCCGCCGCGATCTCGGCCGCCCGCTCCGTCGCGCTCTTCTCGGGTCCTTTCGCGTGCGTCACGGATCGCGCGCCGCGCTCCCCGCAGTCGCAGCCGGGTCTGTCTTCCGCGGCCGGCGGTGTACCGCATCCGGGACAGAGCTGTCCGGTCAACGTGGGTCCCCTCCCCTTGAACTGCCGCCGATTATGCAGCCCGTACTCGAACGGAATGCGACGCCCGGGCATCCCCGGCGGGTCTCCCGTGCGCGCGGGACGCGGGAGGAGGCGGGTGCCTCATACCGCACAACGGGACAGAACGGTGCGAAGCGGCCAGGATGGAGGTTCGGCGAACCAGCGGCGAACCAGAACCGGCGGCGAACCAGAGGAGACACACCATGGCTCGGCCCATGGCTCAGAAGGAGATACCCCCATGGCCCAGGAAGTGACCACCCCTGCCCTGAGCCCCGCCCCCGGCGAGGGCCAGAACCCGCGCGGCGTGCTCGTCGCCATCGGTGCCCTGCTGCTCGGCCTGCTGCTCGCCGCGCTCGACCAGACCATCGTCTCCACCGCGCTGCCCACCATCGTCAGCGACCTCGGGGGCCTGGAGCATCTGTCCTGGGTGGTCACCGCCTATCTGCTGGCCTCGACCGCCGCCACGCCCCTCTGGGGCAAACTCGGTGACCAGTACGGCCGCAAGAAGCTCTTCCAGACCGCGATCGTCATCTTCCTCATCGGATCCGCGCTCTGCGGCATCGCCCAGAACATGCCCCAGCTCATCGGCTTCCGCGCGCTCCAGGGGCTGGGCGGCGGCGGGCTGATCGTGCTGTCGATGGCGATCGTCGGCGATATCGTCCCGCCACGCGAACGCGGCAAGTACCAGGGCCTGTTCGGGGCGGTCTTCGGCGCGACCAGTGTGCTCGGCCCGCTGCTCGGCGGCTTCTTCACCCAGTCCCTCAGCTGGCGCTGGGTCTTCTACATCAATCTGCCCGTCGGCGTCGTCGCCCTGCTCGTCATCGCCACCGTCCTGCGTATCCCGGTGCGCGCGGCCAAGCACACCATCGACTATCTCGGCACCTTCCTGATCGCGTCCGTCGCCGTCTGCCTCGTGCTCGTCGCCTCGCTCGGCGGCACGACCTGGGCCTGGGGCTCGCCCGAGATCATCGGACTCGCCGTCCTCGGGCTGGTGCTCCTCGCCGTCTTCGTACGGGTCGAACGGCGCGCGGCCGAACCCGTACTGCCGCTGCGGCTCTTCCGGCTCAGGACCTTCACGCTGGTCGCGCTCATCAGCTTCATCGTCGGCTTCGCGATGTTCGGCGCGATGACCTATCTGCCGACGTTCCTCCAGGTGGCGCAGGGCGTGAGCCCCACCCTGTCCGGGGTGCATCTGCTGCCCATGGTGCTCGGGCTGCTGATCACCTCCACCCTCTCCGGGCAGATCGTCAGCCGTACCGGCCGCTGGAAGGTCTTCCCCATCCTCGGCACCGGCATCACCGCCCTCGGACTGCTGCTACTCCACCAGCTCACCGTGTCCAGCGGCACCTGGGAGATGAGCGTCTATCTCTTCGTCTTCGGCGCCGGGCTCGGACTGGTCATGCAGATCCTCGTCCTGGCCGTCCAGAACTCCGTCAGCTATGCGGATCTGGGCGTCGCCACCTCGGGCGCCACGTTCTTCCGCTCGATCGGCGCCTCCTTCGGCGTCGCCATCTTCGGCACGATCTTCAGCAATCTGCTCAGCGGCAAGATCAGTGCCGCGCTGGCCGGCAAGACGCTGCCGCCGGACGTCGCGCCGGGCGACATCTCGGCCGACCCGCATGCCATCACCCGGCTGCCGGCCGCGCTGCGGCCCCCCGTCCTCGACGCGTTCGCGACCTCCATCACCGATGTCTTCCTGTACGCCGTGCCGGTCGTGCTCCTCGCCTTCCTCGTGGCGTGGTTCCTCAAGGAGGACAAGCTGCGCGGCTCCGTGACCGCCCCGGAGGGCACCGAGACCCTGGCGTCCAACCCGGTCGAGCGCTCCTCGCACGACGAGTGCGCCCGCGCCCTGTCGGTCCTCGGCAGCCGCGAGGGCCGCCGGCGGATCTACGAGACGATCACCGCGAAGGCGGGGTACGACCTGCTCCCGGCGGCCAGTTGGCTGCTGCTGCGCATCAGACGCCATGGCTCGGTGGAACCCGCCCTGCTCGCGGACGTCACGCCCGTACCGCTCAGGACCATCACCGACGCGTCCCGGCAGCTGGAGGTGCGCGGGCTGGCGCGGCGCGAGGGGCTGGGTCTGACGCTCAGTGACCGGGGAGCGGAGATGGCCGAGGTGCTGGCGAAGGCGCGCGAGGATTCCCTGGCGGAGCTGCTGGGGGACTGGTGGGGGCCCGACCGGCCGACGGATCTGGTGCGGCTGGTGCGGGAGCTGACCCGCGAGATGTGCGGCTCCGACAGCGAACGGCCACGCGTCCCGGGGCCGCCGAGGGACCACGCCGCCTAGGTCCTGGGGCGGCGTGGTCCTCGGGGGCTGGGTGGGTCAGGCGAGTACGCGGGCGAGTGCGAAGCCGTCGTACCCCTTGGAGCCCACCGTCTGCACCGCCGTCGCGGACAGCCGCGGGTGCTCCGCCATCAGCTCGATCACGCGCCGCGTGCCCCGTACGGCGTCGTCGGTGCTGTCCGCGTCGCTGACCGCCCCGTTCCGTACGACGTTGTCGACGATGATGACGCTGCCCGGCCGCGTGAGCTTCAGCGCCCACTCCACATAGTGCGGATTGTTGCGCTTGTCGGCGTCGATGAAGACCAGATCGAAGGGGCCCGCGTCCTCGGCGGCGAGAACGGGCAGCGTCTCCAGCGCGGCCCCGGTCCTGACCTCGGCGATCTTGTCGAGCCCCGCGTGCGCCAGATTGGCGCGCGCCACCTCGGCGTGGGCGGGGTCGTACTCCAGCGAGATCAGCTTCCCGTCCTCCGGCAGCGCGCGGGCCAGCCAGATGGTGCTGTAGCCGCCGAGCGTGCCGATTTCGAGGACCGTGCGCGCGCCCTGGATCCGGGCCAGCAGGTGCAGCAACTTGCCCTGGTTGGGAGCGACGTTGATGGCGGGGAGGCCGGCCGCGTCGCTCGCGGCGAGGGCGGCCGAGAGCGCTTCGTCGGCGGGCGCGAGCTGATCGGTGAAGTAGCGGTCGACCGCGTTCCACTGCTCCTGGGACATGAGGACCTTTCGTCGGTACGGGAGGTACGGGAGGTACGGGAGGTACGGGAGTACGGGAGGTACGGGAGGTACGGGAGGTACGGGAGGTGACGGACGGGAGGTGACGGACGGGAGGTGACGGGCTCAAGGGATGGCGATACCGCGCCCATTGTCCGCCGCCGGACCGTCTCGTTGTCCTCGAAAGTCCGGAAATCAGGGGCATCAGGACAAAACATGGATGACAGTCAGGCGAAGAGGGGGTTGCGTGAGTCTTCCCGACAGGGCAGTGCGAGGCTCTATGCCCCAGGGACGGCGTCAACGAACGGGCGGAGGGTCGGCGCGGCGTGGTGAATGCGGAGCACAGCGTGCACGGCGGTGCGGCGGCGGGTACGGCGGGGACCGGTTTCGGTGCGGCCCGCGCGGTTCTCTGGCTGGTCGCCGCCGTACTGGCGGTCAGACAGGCGGCGGCGGTGCTCCGGCATCCGCCCGGTGAACGGCTGACCGATCTGGAGACCTGGATCGGTGAGAACGGCGTGCTGCATGTGACGGGTTCGCTGTACGACACCGGGAGGTTCACCGGGACACCGTTCGCCGGCCTCGTGCTCAAACCGCTGGCGCGCTCGGCCGAACAGAGCCTCGGGATCGCGTGGACCCTCGGGACGCTCCTGCTGGTCGTCGCCCTCGGTCTCGTCGCGGCCCGTGCGCTGCCCGGCCGGGTGTCGCGCCGTACCGGACTGCTGGCCGCGCCGGTCGCGATCAGTCTGCTGATGCTGTCGCTGCCCGTGCGCAACAGCTTCTCGCTCGGCCAGACCAGCATCATTCCCGTCCTGTTGGTGCTGCTCGGCTGCTTCGTCGCGCGGGGCGAACGCGGCTCCGGGGTGCTGATAGGCATCGGCGCGGCGCTCCAGCCCGCCATGCTGCTCTTCGTACCGCTGCTCTGGCTGACCGGCCGCAAGCGGGCAGCGGTGACGACGACCGGGGTCTTCGCGGCCGGTACGGCGGTGGCGTGGCTCGCGATGCCGGGCGACTCCTGGGCGTACTGGGTGCACCATGTGGCGGGCGCGGGCCTCGGCCGGCGACCCGACAGTCTCGCCAACCAGTCCCTGCACGGCGCACTGCTCAGGTTCGGCCTGGAAGGGCCCCTGGAAGTGGTGCTGTTCGTCGCGCTGGCAACCGTCGTCGTCTTCCTGGGGCTGCGACGCGCGGTCCGTTACGCGCGTGACGGGCAGCTGCTGCTCGCGGTCGCGCTGACCGGCTGTGTCGCGATCGCGGTCTCGCCGACGGCCTGGCAGCACCAGCTGCTGTGGGTGCTGCTGGCGCTGGTCGGCCGGGTGGGAACACAGGCCAGGGACCGGCTCGTGTGGCCGGCGGTCGTGGTGCTGGTGATGACACTGCCGGGGACGATGCTCCTGCCGAACGTGGGGGTGCTCGTGCCCCTGCGGGAGAACGCCCCGCTGGTCGCGGCTCTGGCGGCGGCCTGCGCGGTGCCGTTCCTGACGCGCGCCGCGCCGTACTTCGAGAAACCCGTTCCGACCGAGTACGCGCGGCCGGTGCCCGCGCGCTGGAGCCGGATACCGCTCGCGCCGTTCTGGAAGCGGCTGTTCAGCCGGCCGAACCTGCTGCTCGAAGTGCTCGCCATCCGGGTCGGTTTCTCCGTCTACACCCAGATCCGGCTCGCCGCGACGGGCGGTCGCGAGGCCGCCGAGGAACACGGCCGGCAGATCCACTCGATCGAGCGGGCGCTCGGGATCGACATCGAACGCTGGGTCAACCACGCGGCCGTGGACGTGAAGTGGGCCGAGAGCTTCTTCAACTTCTACTACTCGTCGTTCCACTTCGTGGTGCCGCTGGCGATCCTCGGCGTCCTGTACGTACGCCGCCCCGCGGACTACCGCTGGGCGCGCTCCTCGCTCGCCTTCGCCACGGTGCTCGCGCTGATCGGCTTCTGGCTCTATCCGCTGGCGCCGCCTCGGCTGATGCCCGGCCTCGGCTTCATCGACACCCTGCACGGCCCACAGGATCTGACCAACCCGGACTACGGGGCGCTGACCTCGCTCACCAACCAGTACGCGGCGATGCCGTCGCTGCACTTCGGCTGGTCGCTGTGGTGCGGTGTGGTGATCGTCGTCCTGGCACCCAGGACATGGATGAAACTGCTCGGGCTGCTCCATCCGCTCCTCACGGTGTGCGCGATCGTGGCCACCGCCAATCACTGGGTGCTCGACGCGGTGGGCGGCGCGGTGGTGGTGGGGGCCGGCTTCGGGCTGACGTATCTGCTGGCGGGCCCCCGGAAGCTGCTGCCACGCGCGGGCGCGCTCGTGAAGGCGGATCCGTTCCCGGAGGGGGAGAAGGGCGTCGGCACGCGGGGTACGGACGGCAGCGCGGAGCGGACGCCGGCCGGCTGAGCGCCGGACCCGGACTCAGGACCCGGCCGCCGGGTCCCCGAACCGCGCCTCCGCCTCGAACGCGGCCCGTCGCGTCGCCCTCCGCAGGGCCTTGAGCACTGTCGCGCCGATCGTCAGGGTCAGGACGACCGTCAGCGCCGCCCGGCCCAGGTCCCAGCCGAACGACGTCGCCGCGCAGTACGCCAGGAAACGCGCCAGGTTGTCGTGGACCGGATCGCCCGGATGGAACGAGATCCCGGAGGAGAGCCCGCCGATGTACGTCCACCCCTGGAGGTTCATGACCGTGCCGTACGCGAACGCCGCGAACGCTCCGTACAGCGCGAGCATCAGCAGCTCGCCGCGGCCCCGCGGCCGGTCGGCGCCGGGGAGCAGCCCCGCGCCCATCGTGAACCAGCCCATGGCCAGCATCTGGAACGGCATCCACGGCCCGACCCCGCCCGTCAGCAGCGCGGAGGCGAACATCGTGACCGAGCCGAGCACGAAGCCGAACCCCGGCCCGAGGACCCGGCCGCTCAGCACCATCAGGAAGAACATCGGCTCAAGTCCCGCCGTACCGGCTCCCAGTGGCCGCAGTGCCGCCCCGACGGCGGCCAGCACCCCCAGCATCGCCACCGCCTTCGCGTCCAGCCCGGAATCGGCGATCGTCGCGACGACGACGCCCACGAGGAGCGGGAGCAGCGCGGCGAAGAGCCACGGCGCGTCCTGGGAGTGCGCGAGTCCGGACGCGGAGTCGGCGAGCAGTGGCCAGCCGAAGGCGACCACTCCGATCGCGCTGATGAGGGCGAGGGCGCAGACCGCGCGGGGGCCGAGCCGCACGGCGCGCGCCCGGGGCGCCGGGGCCGTCATTCCGTCCCCTCCGCTTGCCGCGCCGCGGCCCCCGCGGCACCCGCGGCCTCCGTCGCCGCCAGCGCCGTACGGATCTGAGTCACCGTCAGCCACTCCCGCGGGGCCATGACCTTCGCCACCTGGGGCGCGAAGGCCGGCGACGAGACCACCACCCGGGGCGTCGGGCCGTCCGCCACGATCTCGCCGTCGGCCAGGATCACCACCCGGTGCGCCAGCTCCGCGGCCAGCTCCACATCGTGGGTCGCCAGGACGATCGCGTGTCCCTCGGCCGCCAGCGCGCGCAGCACCCCGACGAGACGGGCCTTCGCCGCGTAGTCCAGGCCGCGCGTCGGCTCGTCCAGGAGCAGCAGCGGAGGCCGTCCGGTCAGGACGACCGCGAGGGCCAGCGCCAGCCGCTGCCCCTCGGACAGATCGCGCGGATGGGTCGCGTCCGCCACCTCGGGCAGCAGCTCATGGACCAGCGCCCGGCAACTCCCGTCCGCCGCGCCCGCGTCGCTGTCCGCCGCCGCGCATTCGGCCGCGACCGTGTCCGCGTACAGCAGATCGCGCGGCTCCTGCGGTACGAGACCGACGTGCCGGATCAGCTCGCCCGGCTGGGTGCGGTGCGGTACGCGGTCCCCGACGAGGACGGATCCGGCGGCCGGGGCGACCATCCCGACCAGGGTGGACAGCAGCGTGGACTTGCCGGCGCCGTTACGGCCCATCAGCGCGACGGTCTCGCCGGGCGCGACGGTCAGCGACACCCCGCGCAGCGCTTCGGTCCGGCCGCGCCGTACCCCGAGCCCGGTGACGACCGCGAGCGGCCCGGCGCGGTCGGGGGCGCCGGCCTTCGCCGGTGTCGCGCGGCGGCGCAGGAGTCTGCCGAGCGGGGTACGGGCGGCCGTCGCCGCCGGGGGCGCCGCCGGTGCCGCCGGGGGCGCGACCGTCCCCGTACCGTCCACGGCCTCCGGTTCCCGGCCCGCCAGCCGCTCCCGCAGTCCCGCCGCCCGGCGCCGCGCGTCCCGTACGGACAGGGGCAGCGGCTCCCAGCCGGTCAGCCGGCCCAGCGCGACCACCGGCGGATACACCGGCGAGACCGCCATGATCCGCTCCGGGTCCCCGACGACCGGGGGCTGTCCGGGGCCCGGCAGCAGGATGACCTGGTCCGCGTACTGCACCACGCGCTCCAGCCGGTGTTCGGCGAGCAGGACCGTCGTACCGAGGTCGTGCACCAGCCGTTGCAGCACGGCGAGGACCTCCTCCGCCGCCGCCGGGTCCAGCGCCGAGGTCGGTTCGTCGAGCACCAGCACCCTGGGGTGCGGGGTCAGTACGGAACCGATCGCGACCCGCTGCCGCTGCCCGCCCGAGAGCGTGGCGATCGGCCGGTCGCGCAGCTCGGCCAGGCCCAGCAGATCAAGTGTTTCCTCGACGCGGCGCCGCATCACATCGGGCGCCAGACCCAGCGACTCCATGCCGTACGCCAGCTCGTCCTCGACGGTGTCGGTGACGAAGTGCGCCAGCGGGTCCTGGCCCACCGTGCCGACCAGATCGGCGAGTTCGCGCGGTGTGTGGGTACGGGTGTCCCGGCCGCCGACGGTCACCCGGCCGCGCAGCAGGCCGCCGGTGAAGTGCGGGACGAGACCGGACACGGTCCCCAGCAAGGTCGACTTGCCGACCCCGGAAGGGCCGACGAGCAGGACGAGTTCGCCCTCGGGCACGGTGAGATCGACCCCGCCGATCGCGGGCGCGGGGGCATCGCCGTAGGTCACCGACACCTGCTCGAACCGGATCACGACGCCGTCTTTCTCTGTGAGGGAAGTGCCGCGGGGGAGGGGGCGGGTACGGGCGCGACGAACGCGGGCAGCAGTCCGAGCAGCGCCCCCGCCGCCGGCCAGAGCGGCAGCTCCGGCGCCACCAGCGGTACGACACCGGGGTGCAGCGCGTCCGCTTCGACGGCGCCCGCCCGGATCATCAGCGCCGCGACGGCCGCGCCCGAGCCCGCCACCAGCCAGGCGCGGACGCCCCAGCGGTCGGGGCGGTAGCGGGTACGGACCGAGCGCCGGCCGCCGAGCCGCAGCCCGGCCAGCGCGGCGGCCACCCCGGCGCCCAGCAGCGGCAGTCCATAGCCCGCGCCCTCGGCCGCGAGCAGCGCGTACGAACCGGCGCAGACGCCCAGCAGCCCGCCCAGCGTGAGCGCGGTGGTGGTGGAGCGTACGGTGCGCGGGACCTCGGCCGTACGTCCGTAGCCACGGGCGTCCATCGAGGCCGCGACGGCCACCGAACGCTCCAACGCGCCCTCCAGCACCGGCAGTCCGATCTGGAGGACCGCCCGGACCCCGCCGGTGGGCCGGCCGCGCAGCCTGCGGGCGGTACGCAGCCGCGCCACATCGGCGACCATGTTCGGCGCGAAGGTCATGGCGACGACGACGGCGACCCCGGCCTCGTACAGTGCGCCCGGCAGCGACTTGAGCAGCCGGGCCGGGCTGGCGAGCGCGTTCGCCGCGCCCACGCAGATCAGCAGCGTGGCCAGCTTCGCGCCGTCGTACAGCGCGAAGACCAGCTGCTCGGCCGTCACCCGGCCACCGATCCGCACCCCCGCCGCCCAGTCGGGGAGCGGCACTTCGGGCAGGGTGATCAGGACGCGCTCGCCGGGCACCGGTGAGCCGAGGAAGACCGAGAACAGCAGCCGGATGACGATCACGGCCAGCCCCAGCTTGATGAACGCGCCGTACGAACGGGCCCAGGGCGCGTCCGTACGGCGGGCCGCCACCACATAGCCCGCGACCCCGACCAGCAGCCCGAGCAGCAGCGGATTGGTCGTACGGGACGCGGCGACGGCCAGCCCGAGCGCCCAGAGCCACCAGGCCCCGGCGTGCAGGGCGTTGGAGCGGTTCGCCTCGGGCGCGCGGAGGGTGGTGGGACGCTTCGAGGGGCGGTGTGCGGCGCGCCTCATCCGCGTACGCGACGGGCCCGCCAGAAAGCGGCGGCGGCGAGGACGACGACCGCGGCGATCCCGGTGAAGAGGCCGAAGGACGGACCGTCGTCGTCACTCGTGGTGCGGGAGACGACCGCGTTCTGGCTGCCGCTGCCCGTCATGCCACCGGCTGTCAGTTCCGTGGGGTACGCCGGAGGCGGCGTCTGTACCGGCGTGGGCGGCGGAGTCGGCGCCGGCTCAGTCCCTCCGTCCGCCGCCACCTGTTCCCCGCACCCCGACGCCGGATACCCGGCGATCGCGCAGAGCAGCGCCTCGCTGTTGTAGCGCAGCGGCTTCGCCACCGCCGCGAGCGCCTCCGCGCTCGTCGCGTCCTCGCCCACCCGGGCGCACTCCGCCCGCAGCGCGGGCGGCTTCTCGCCGTCCGGGGCGTCGGCGTCCGTACCGGAGTCGATGACGACGGCGATCCGCTTGTGGCCGTCCCGCGCGGGGGTGCCGCCGCACACGGCGGCGAAGTCCGGTGTCTCGCGCGGCCGGTCCGCGTCGCCGCTGTCCGCGCTCACCGCGAAGCGGAAGCCGTTGACGGCGCCGTCGGCGGGCCGCGCCGTGGCCGGGCCCTGGGTGGCGTACGTCCAGGTCGCGCCGTCGCTCTCCCAGAACGACCAGTAGCGGTAACCGGCCGCCTGGGCCGTCCCCGCCCCGGCGACGACGGCGCCGAGCGCCACGGCCGCCAGACAGGCGAGGGTGCGTATGAGGGCGGAGGCGCGGGTGCGTATCACGGCCGGGCGGTCTTCCTGCGGACGCTGATCCGGAAGCCGATGTAGCCGGCCACGACCACCCCCATGACGATGAGCCACAGCACGGCGCGCCCGCCGTCGTCGACGCTCGTGCTCGCCGCGGCGGCCGGCGAGGCCGGTACGGCGATGGTCTTCGGCGCGGGCCCGGTCGCGTTCAGCCGCTCCACGAGATCGATACCGCCGAAGTTGCGCGGGTCCGTGTCCGTGGCGTGGGCGGCGAGGATCAACTGCGCGTAGGCGGCGGGGCCGTTCTCCTGCGCCCACGCCCCGCTGTTCTGCTTCAGCCACTCCAGCGCCCGGTTGGCCTGGTTCCCGTAACCGGCGGCCGTCAGGGCCAGGACCGCTTCCGCCGTGTTCCCGATGTCGGGCTGGGGCGCGCTGTCGTCGGCGCCGGGCATCGGCGGCAGGTCGAGATGGCCGGTGGCCGCGAGCGCGGAGGTCAGATAGGCGGCGCCGTTACGGGCGGCCCGCTCCGGCGAGGGGTCCGCGGAGGGGACACAGTCCGGCGCGGGGCCCGCCTTCACGGGACCGCTCACCAGCCGCTTGCCGACCCCGGCGAGCACGGCCGCCGCGGTGGCGTCGTCGTTGGCGGACAGCTTCCCGGAGGCGTCCGGCTGGTAGGCGAAGGCACCGGCGTCCGCGCCCGACGCCGCGGTGCATGGGATCGATAGACCCACCAGCGCGTCGTAGGCGTTCTTTCCCTCGGGGGACCGTACCGCCGCGGGCCGTACCCCGGCGGTGGTCAGCGCGCCGATCACCAGCGAGGTGGAGTTGGCGTCGCTCGGGGTGCCGGGGGTGTAGCTCCAGCCGCCGTCCTTGTTCTGCACGGACCTCAGCCAGGCGATCGCCCTGTCCATGGCGGGCCGCTGCCCGCCGAGCGTGGAGAGCGCCTGGACGGCCGCCGCGGTCGCGTTGGAGTCGACCATCGTCTTCGCGTCGCAGGGCGTGGCGGGATCGGGACGGTACGCGGGGAACGCGCCGTTGGCGCACTGCTGGCCCTTCAGCCAGGCCACCGCCTGGTTCGCGGGCCGCACATGGGCCGCGAACTGGCCCATCATCGCCAGCGACTGGCGCCAGACCCCGTCGTATGTCGGGTCCTTCTCGCCGTACAGACCCGGCGGGATCACGACGGGCGCCGGCGTGGCCGGAGAGGGTTCGGCCGGAGAGGGTTCGGGGGCGGGGTCGGCGGACGGGGACGCGCCGGGGGCGGCCGGCACATCGCCCCCCGCGACGGCGGCCGGGGCGAGCGCCACACAGAGCACGGCGGTGGTGGCGAGCGCCGCTGCGCAGCGGCGGACGGTGGTCATGGCGGGCGGGGCCTCTCCTGCGGGAGCCGGGCTGCGGGCACACCAGCGGCCCCTCCCGGCAACGTATTCCTCGACGATGCCGGCCACCGGCGGCTTCCGATGGCACTCGAGCCGGTCACGACCGCGTACGGAGCATTCCGGCTCGCCGCCGGGAAAGGCGGCTCACGGCTGCGGGTCAGCGCCGGTTTCGCACCGGCTTCCCTCCATACGGGCATGATGACGACGCGCTCACTCTACCGGCCCCGGCACGGTCCGCTCCGGGCGGATGTCCCGGGAGGCGGCCTTCGCGAACGGCCCGCCACGCCGGTACTGTGCCTGCCACACACCCGGCTGTCGGACCCTCGTACGACACTCTCTTCTCCGACATCCAGGTTAAATCCGGCGAACAGTCGGGAAACACTTGGTATTTGCTGGACACAGGCTCTTGTTGACGTTCTATCTACGCGCGTATCTTGAGCCGACTTCCAGGGTTCTCATAGTTCGTGCGCTTCTCGTACGACTCGCACGTATCCCACACGTCACATTCGCAAGGAAGAGTTCACCGTGTCCCCATCCATACCCCCGGCCCTGCGCGGCCGGCGTGCCAAGGCGATCGCCGTGGCCCTCCCCGTCGGCCTGGCCGGATCGCTCATCGTGCTTCCGTTCACCGCTCAGGCGACGCCGTCCCCGGACGCCGTCATCTCCGAGGTGTTCGGCGGCGGCGGGAACTCCGGTGCCACCCTCACCAACGACTTCATCGAGCTGGGCAACGCGGGCGACGGTCCCTTCGACCTCACCGGCTGGTCCGTCCAGTACCTGAGCGGCTCGCCCACCTCCACCTCCAAGTGGCAGGTCACCGAGATCAAGGGCGCCATCCCCGCGGGTGGCAGCTACCTCATCGAGGAGGCCAAGGGATCCGGCGGCGACACCGCGCTGCCCACCCCCGACGCGACCGGCACCATCGCCATGTCGGCGAGCAGCGGCACCATCGCGCTCGTCCGTTCCACCACCCCGCTGACCTGCCTGACCGCGGCGGACTGCGCGGCCGACACCAACGTCAAGGACCTGGTCGGCTTCGGCACCGCCGCCGTCCGGGAGACCTCCCCCGCCACCGGCGCCGACAACACCCACTCGGTGGCCCGTAACGCGGCGCTCACCGACACGGACAACAACTCCGCCGACTTCACCGGCGCGACGCCGACCCCGCGCAACAGCACGGGCGCGGGCGGCGGTGGCGGCGAGCCGTCCCCCACCCCCTCGCCCACCAACACCACCCCCGGCGAGCTGCGGATCCACGACATCCAGGGCACCACCCGGATCTCCCCGCAGGCCGGAAAGACCGTCACCAACGTCCCCGGCGTGGTCACCGCGGTCCGCGGGACCGGCTCCTCGCGCGGCTTCTGGATCCAGGACACCGCGCCGGACAACGACCCGGCCACCAGCGAGGGCGTCTTCGTCTTCACCGGCTCCTCCACCCCGCAGGTGAAGGCCGGCGACTCGGTCCTGGTCACCGCCAAGGTCACCGAGTACTACCCGGGCGGCCAGAGCTCGGGCAGCCAGTCCGTCACCGAGCTGACCGGCGCGACCACGGTCGTCCTGTCCTCCGGCAACCCGCTCCCGGCGGCCGAGCAGATCGACGCCTCGACGCTGCCCGAGAGCTACGCGCCGGACGCGAAGGGGCTCAGCATCGAGTCGCTCCCGCTGAAGCCCGGCAACTACGCGCTGGACTGGTTCGAGTCCCGTGAGGGCATGCTGGTCCAGATCGGCGACAGCCGCGTGGTGGGTGCCTCCAACTCCTACGGCGAGACGTGGGTCACCACCAAGCCCGAGCAGAACCCGACCCCGCGCGGCGGCACCGTCTACCCGTCGTACGACCAGGTGAACTCGGGCCGTCTGCTGATCACTTCGCTGACCGGCGACAAGCCCGCGGCCAATGTCGGCGACACCCTCTCCGGTACGACCACCGGCCCGCTGGACTACGCCAACTACGGTGGGTACGGCCTCCAGGCGACCACCCTGGGCACGGTCAAGTCCGGCGGTATCAAGCCGGAGGTGGCCCAGAAGGGCAAGGCCGACGAGCTGTCGGTCGCCACGTACAACGTCGAGAACCTCGACCCGACCGACCCGCAGGCCAAGTTCGACCGGCTGGCCGAGGGCATCGTCAAGAGCCTCGCCACGCCGGACATCGTGAGCCTGGAGGAGATCCAGGACAACAACGGCGCCAAGGACGACGGTACGGTCGCCGCGGACAAGACCCTCGCGCAGTTCGTCGCCGCGATCCAGGCGGCGGGCGGCCCGGCGTACGACTGGCGCTCCGTCGACCCGGCGGACAAGACCGACGGCGGTGAGCCGGGCGGCAACATCCGTAACGTCTTCCTCTTCAACCCGAAGCGCGTCAGCTTCGTGGACCGGCCGGGCGGCGACGCCACCACCGCCACCAAGGTCGTCACCACCGGCAAGAACGGCAAGGACATCACGCTGTCCGTGTCCCCGGGCCGGATCAACCCGACCTCGGACGCCTGGAAGAGCAGCCGCAAGCCGCTGGTCGGGGAGTTCACCTTCCGCGGCGAGCAGGTCTTCGTGATCGGCAACCACTTCAACTCCAAGGGCGGCGACCAGCCGACCCACGGCGTCTTCCAGCCGCCGACCCTCGGCTCCGAGACCCAGCGGCTGACCCAGGCGAAGGAGGTCCACGACTTCGTCGCCGGCCTGCTCGCCAAGGACAAGAAGGCCAAGGTCGTCGTCCTCGGTGACCTGAACGACTACCAGTTCTCCAAGCCGGTCGCCACCCTCACCCAGGGCGGGATCCTCACCGACCTGATGGACACGCTGCCGAAGAACGAGCGCTACAGCTACGTCTACGACGGCAACTCGCAGACGCTGGACCACATCCTGGTCAGCCCCGGCATCAAGAAGCCCGCGTACGACGTGGTGCACATCAACGCGGAGTTCGCCGACCAGGCGAGCGACCACGACCCGCAGGTCGTCCGCATCAAGTGAGCCGTTTCCCCGGCTGAACAGGACCGTGGGGGGGTGGGCGCACCCGGTCAACCCACACGGCCGGGGGGCGGGGGGTGAGGGAGGCCTAAAAAAAAACCCCAAAAGGACGCGGGGGGTTGTGTTGGAGGGGTGGGGGGGGCGGGGGGGGGTGGAGGGCCGCTGGTCGGCGTC
>NZ_JBHTZS010000006.1:0-6528 GCF_042790125.1 Streptomyces scopuliridis | reverse complement strand
CCCGGGCCGCCCCCCCCCCCCCCCTGTGCCCCCCCAACATTTCCCCCTTTCCCCCGGATGAACTGCCCGGGGGCGTTTCCCAACCCCCCTAACCCCCCACGGTCGCTTCCGGATCGCGTTCCGATCGCCTTCAGAGCACCGCTCTCAGAGAGCGTCGGTGTAGAGGAGACGGTTGGGGGAGCCGGCGCTGATGGGGAACACCACGTTCCTGGTGCTCTGCTCGGTGAGCCAGTTCGCCACCTCCTCCGGGGTGGCGGCCGGGTCCCACTCCTTGTAGAGGGCCGCGACCCCGGCGACATGGGGGCTGGCCATGGAGGTGCCGTTCAGTGCGACGGAGCCGCCGCCGAGCCGGGCGGAGACGATGGCGACGCCCGGGGCGTAGGTCTCCAGACAGGTGCCGCGGTTGCTGAACCGGGCCTCCTGGTCCTCGCGGTCGGTCGCGCCGACGGTGTAGACGCTCTCGGCGCCCGCGGGGGAGATGGTGCAGGCGTCCACCGCGTCATTACCGGCCGCGACGACGGGCAGCACGCCCCGGGCGGCGACGGCGTCGACCGCCGAGTTGGCCGCTCTGGACGAGGGGCCGCCCAGGGAGGCGTTGAGGACCGCGGGCTGTCTGGCGTTCTTGGCCACCCAGTCGAAGCCCGCGATGATCCCGGCCCAGCTGCCGCTGCCCTTGCAGTCGAGCGTGCGGACGGCGACGAGGGAGGCGGCGCGGGCCACGCCATAGGTCGCGCCGCCCGTGGTGCCCGCGACATGGGTGCCGTGGCCGTTGCAGTCCTGGCCCACGCGCCCGTCGCCGATGGCGTCGAAGCCGACGGTGGCGCGCCCGCCGAACTCGCTGTGGGCGGTCTCGATCCCGGTGTCGACGATGTACGCCGTGACGCCCTTGCCGGTGCCGTTCACCGCGAACCGGCCGTCGAGCGGCAGCCGGCGCTGGTCGATCCGGTCAAGTCCCCAGCTCTGCGCGGGCACTCGCGACCGCCCGGCACCGGCCTGCTCCGAACCGGACTGCCCTGCCCCTGCCTGTCCTGCCCCCGGCTGCCCGGCCCGCCACTGTCCCGGCCGGGTCGACGTCGGATTGACGGTGACCCTGCTGTTCTCCTCGATGGCCTGGATGCCAGGGAGCGCGCGCACCTGGGACAGCTGGGTCGCGGAGAAGACGGCGGTGAATCCGTGCAGGACCTTGTCGTAGGTGAACAGGGGGCTGAGACCGAACTGCCGCAGGACGGTGGCCGCCGAGAACCCGGGCTTGAGCGTGACGATGTACTGACCCGGGACGGCGTTGGAGGAACGCTCGACCGGGACGAGGTTCTCCCGGGGGCCGGCGGTGGCGTCGGTGCTGCTGGTGCCGCTGATCAGGGGGGCGAGCAGCAGAACGGCGGCGGTTGCCCAGCGCGCGCTGAGACGCATAGATGCTCCTTGGATGACGGGGATCGGTCGCGGTCGGAGTGGACCCGCGAGGGACGCACATCCGTCCTTCGTCCACGACACACGCGCCGCTTGAGCGATGCCCCCGCCGGATGGAGCAACAAGGCCCGGCCGGTGCCGTCACGCCATCAGGCCGTCAGGTCGATCAGCCGGCAGACCGTCTCGATGTCCGACTTCACCTGAGCGATGGTCGCCCGGCCCGAGAGCCAGGTGATCAGGGCCGCGTGCCAGGTGTGTTCGACGACGCGTACGGCGGAGAGCTGCTCGGGCGTCGGGCCCTGCGGACCGATGGACGGGCCGATCGCGTCGAGGATGATCGCGGTCGTCCGCCCGATGACCCCGTCCACCTCATCGCGTACCCCACGGTCCGCGAAGGTCAGCGCCCGTACCATCGCGTCGGCCAGATACGGATCCCGCTGGAGCGCCCGGAAGGCCCGCAGCAGGGTCTCGGCCACGCGCTCGCCCGGACTGTCGCTCGCGGGCGGGCGCTTGCGCAGCGTGGTGTGCAGATGCTCCAGCTGGTCCCGCATCGTCGCGACCAGCAGATGCACCTTCGAGGGGAAGTACCGGTAGAGCGTCCCGAGGGCGACCCCGGCCTCCTCGGCGACCTCACGCATCTGTACGGCGTCGAAACCGCCCCGGCACGCGAGCAGGGTGGTGGCGTCCAGGATCCGGCGGCGCCGGGCCTCCTGGCGGCGCGTCAGCGGGGGTGACGCCGGTGTGACTTCCGCTGCCATCTGTCCCACTCCACTGAACGCGTCTGAATCTCTGGCCGCCTCGGGACCGCACAGCATGGCAGACACCGGCCGTGGCACGAATCACCTGTTCCGGCGGATGCCGCGACGCTACCTGCCGGTAGATTCGAAGCCGTGGACGAACAACTCTGAAACTTGTTCTAGATTGTCGGCAGCGGTTACGCTCCGGCGAAAACGCGGAGAGCGCAGTGAGAAGGGGGCCGAGAGTGACCGCTGAGGCCATGGCGGCGGGCACGGGAACGGGGCCCCTCCGTATCGCCCTTCTCAGCTACAAGGGAAACCCGTTCTGCGGCGGCCAGGGCGTCTACGTCCGCCATCTGTCCCGTGAACTGGCCCGGCTCGGGCACCACGTCGAGGTCATCGGCGCCCAGCCCTACCCCGTACTCGACGAGGGCGTACCGCTCACCGAGCTGCCGAGCCTCGATCTCTACCGGCAGCCCGATCCGTTCCGTACGCCGAGGCGCGACGAGTTCCGCGACTGGATCGACGGCCTCGAAGTCGCCACGATGTGGACCGGCGGCTTCCCGGAGCCGCTGACGTTCTCGCTCCGGGCCCGGCGTCATCTCGCCTCCCGCGCCGGGCAGTTCGATGTCGTCCACGACAACCAGACGCTGGGGTACGGCCTCCTCGGCGACCTCGGCGCGCCTCTCGTCACCACCATCCACCACCCCATCACCGTCGACCGGCGGCTGGAGCTGGACGCGGCCGAGAACTGGAAGCGCCGGGCCTCCGTACGCCGCTGGTACGGCTTCACCCGCATGCAGAAGCGCGTCGCGCGGCGGCTGCCCTCGGTGCTCACCGTCTCCGGCTCCTCCAAGCAGGAGATCACCGACCATCTCGGGGTACGGTCCGACCGTATCGAGGTCGTCCACATCGGCGCGGACACCGAGCTGTTCTCGCCGGACCCGGCCGTGTCCGAGATCCCGGGCCGGATCGTCACCACCTCCAGCGCGGACGTCCCGCTCAAGGGCCTCATCCATCTCATCGAGGCCCTCGCCAAGCTCCGCACCGAACACCCCGACGCCCACCTGGTGGTGGTCGGCAGACGGGCCGAGGGCGGCCCGGTCGCGCAGGCCATCGAACGGTACGGACTTGAAGGCGCCGTCGAGTTCGTCAAGGGCGTCTCCGACGCCGAGCTGGTCGATCTGGTGCGCGGCGCGCGGGTCGCGTGCGTGCCGTCCCTGTACGAGGGCTTCTCCCTGCCCGCCGCCGAGGCGATGGCCACCGGAACCCCGCTCGTCGCCACCACCGGCGGCGCGATCCCCGAGGTCGCGGGGGTGGACGGGGAGACCTGTCTGGCCGTGCCGCCGGGCGACGCGGGCGCGCTCGCCCTCGCTCTCGGCCGGCTGCTCGACGACGCGGAACTGCGCGCCAGGCTGGGCGCGGCGGGCCGCGAACGGGTGCTGGAACGCTTCACCTGGGCCAGGGCCGCGCAGGGCACGGCCGAGCTGTACCGCGCGGCGATCGCCCGCTCCGCCGAGGCCGGCCCGTCCACAGCCGGCTCCACCGCGGCCGGCCTCTCGAACGCCCGCCCCTCGCGTTCCGGCCCCGCGAACGCCGGCCCCTCGAACGCCCGCCCCTCCGACCGCGAAAGCAGGACGACCCTGTGCTGACCGTGGACTTCACCCGCTTTCCGCTCGCCGCGGGTGACCGTGTGCTCGATCTGGGGTGCGGCGCGGGCCGGCACGCCTTCGAGTGCTACCGGCGCGGCGCCCGGGTCGTGGCCCTCGACCGGAACGGTGAGGAGATCCGCGAGGTCGCCAAGTGGTTCGCCGCGATGAAGGAGGCGGGGGAGGCCCCGGAGGGCGCCACCGCCACCGCGATGGAGGGCGACGCGCTCAACCTGCCGTTCCCCGACGCGTCGTTCGACGTCGTGATCATCTCCGAGGTCATGGAGCACATCCCCGACGACAAGGGCGTCCTGGCCGAAATGGTGCGCGTGCTGCGTCCCGGCGGCCGGATCGCGGTGACCGTGCCCCGGTACGGCCCGGAGAAGGTGTGCTGGGCGCTCTCGGACGCGTACCACGAGGTCGAGGGCGGTCATATCCGTATCTACAAGGCCGATGAACTGCTCGGCAGGATGCGGGAGGCCGGGCTCAAGCCGTACGGCACGCACCACGCGCACGCGCTGCACGCGCCGTACTGGTGGCTCAAGTGCGCGTTCGGCGTCGACAACGACAAGGCGCTGCCCGTCCGCGCTTACCACAAGCTGCTGGTCTGGGACATCATGAAGAAGCCCCTCGCGACCCGGCTCACCGAACAACTGCTCAACCCCGTCGTGGGGAAGAGTTTCGTGGCCTACGCGACGAAGCCGCACCTGCCGGCCGCGTCGGCGACGGCCGCCAAGTGACCTTGGCCGGCCGTGGCCCCGATGCCACGGAACATCTCGTCCTGCCCGGAGTCCTCACCGCCGAGCAGGCCGCCGAGACGGTGGCGGGCATCCTGGCGGCGCAGCGCCCGGACGGTGCGATTCCGTGGTTCCGCGGACACCATCTCGACCCCTGGGACCACACCGAGGCGGCCATGGCGCTGGACGCCGCGGACGAACCCGAGGCGGCGGCGCGGGCGTACGAGTGGCTGGCCAGGAACCAGAACGAGGACGGCTCCTGGTACGCGTCGTACGCCGACAACACGTCCGCCACGGCCGGGGGCGTGGCCATGCCGCCCGGCGACCGGGACCGCGAGACCAACTTCTGCGCGTATGTGGCCGTCGGCATCTGGCACCACTATCTGGCCACCGGCGACGACGCGTTCCTCGACCGGATGTGGCCCGTCGTCCACGCGGCGATCGAGTTCGTCCTCGCACTCCAGCAGCCCGGCGGCCAGATCGGCTGGAAGCGCGAGGCGGACGGCACGGCCGTCAACGACGCGCTGCTGACCGGGTGTTCGTCCGTGCACCAGGCGCTGCGCTGCGCGCTCGCGATCGCCGAGGAACGCGAAGAACCCCAGCCCGACTGGGAGTTGGCGACCGGCGCGCTGCGGCACGCGATACGCGACCACCCCGAGCGGTTCCTCGACAAGAGCGCCTACTCGATGGACTGGTACTACCCCGTGCTCGGCGGCGCGGTGACGGGAGCGCGGGCCACGGCGCGGATAGCGGCGGAGTGGGACCGCTTCGTCGTACCGGGCCTGGGCGTGCGCTGTGTGCTGCCCAACCCCTGGGTGACCGGCGGCGAGAGCTGTGAACTCGCCCTGGCGCTCTGGGTGATGGGGGAGTCCGACCGGGCGCTTGAGGTCCTCCAGTCCATCCAGCACCTGCGCGCCGAGGGCGGGATGTACTGGACGGGATACGTGTTCGAGGGCCATCGGGCCCACTGGCCGGAGGAACTCACCACCTGGACGGCGGGGTCGCTGCTGCTGGCGGTGGCCGCCCTGGGCGGGGACGAGGCGACCACCGCCGTGTTCAGCGGCGAACGGCTGCCGCTCGGCCTGGAGCCGGACTGCTGCCGCTGACCCGGGCCCGGCGCGAACCTGACCGGCGGTAACCCGCTGGCCGTCGGTGGCCCGGCTGCTTAGGGTGCGCCGTATGACGCTTCTGGGGCACGACCGGTACTGCGACGAGATCACCGCACAGACGGACCAGTTGAGGGCGGTGATCGCCGGCGCCGATCTCGCCGCGCCGGTGCCGAGCTGCCCGGAGTGGACGCTCGGACAGCTCGTGCGTCATGTGGGCGGAGCCCACCGCTGGGTCGAGGAGATCGTACGGACCCGGGCCGAGCGCGACATTCCCGAGGACCAGGTCCCCGACGCGGGGGGTCCCGCCGGTGACGACCCGGCCGCGCTGGACGCGTGGCTCGCGGACGGCGCGGCGAAGCTGGTCGACGCCCTGCGGGAGGCAGGGCCCGGCACCGGGGTGTGGACCTGGGGATGGGAGCGGACGACCGGTTTCTGGGCGCGCCGGATGACCCACGAGACGGTGATCCACCGGGCGGACGCCGCGCTGGCCGCCGGGGTCCCGTTCGAGGTCGCACCGGATGTCGCCGCGGACACGATCGACGAACTGCTCCAGTTCGTCGGCTTCGCCGCGGCCTCCGGGGATCCCGAGGCCGCCGAGCTGCGCGGCCCCGGACGCACCCTGCACTTCCATGCCACGGACGCTCCCGGGGACGTGGACGCCGAGTGGCTGATCGAGTTCGGGGAAGAGGGCTTCGGCTGGCGGCGCGGGCACGAGAAGGCGACGGTCGCGGTGCGCGGCCCGCTCGCCGACGTGCTGCGCGTCGTCTACCGGCGGCTGCCCGCGGACAGCGACCGGGTCGAGGTGCTGGGCGAAACGAAGCTGCTGGACTTCTGGCTGGAGCGCACCTCGTTCGGCTGACCGGGGTCCGGCTCACCGGTGGCGGTACGA
>NZ_JBHTZS010000005.1:437110-445629 GCF_042790125.1 Streptomyces scopuliridis | reverse complement strand
TAAAGCGTGATTTGTGGCGCGCGACCGCCCGCCTTCCAACTGTGGCCCGGTACGCGCCGTAAATCATGCCGTCCCGGGCGCGAGCCCCGGAGCGCCACCCGGCGACAACCCGCAGACGGACTCCGGCCCC
Organism: Streptomyces scopuliridis; assembly: GCF_042790125.1. Taxonomy (GTDB): domain Bacteria; phylum Actinomycetota; class Actinomycetes; order Streptomycetales; family Streptomycetaceae; genus Streptomyces; species Streptomyces scopuliridis_A. The sequence continues at coordinate 445,499 of NZ_JBHTZS010000005.1, read as the reverse complement.
GGCCGAAACGGCCCGCCCGATCGCGCAGCGAATGTCACCAAAAGATCCCCCCGCACCAGCCACCTCCCCGCGAACCGCAACGTCGCGTCCCGCGGCGGAGGCGTCGAAGGGTGCAGGTCCGCCGTGAACGTGCCCGTCGGGGAGAGGCGGACCTCCGCCTCCGTGAAGCCGAGCCACCGGCCCGTCGCCGGGTACCACGCCTTGTAGACCGACTCCTTCGCGGAGAACAGCAGCCGGTCCCAGCACACGCCCGGCGCCCGCTCGCCCAGCCGTTCCAGCGCCGTGCGTTCGGTGGTGGAGGTGATCAGGCCCAGTACCCCCCGCGGCAGCGGCCCCGCCGGCTCCGCGTCGATGCCCAGCGCGGCCACGTCCGTTCGCCTGGCCGCCACCGCCGCCCGGTAGCCGTCGCAGTGGGTGATGCTGCCGACCACGCCGTCCGGCCACCGCGGCGCGCCGCCCGGGCCCGGCAGTAACGGCGCGGGCGGCAGGCCGAGTTCGGCGAGGGTGCGGCGCGCGCAGGCGCGGGCCGTGGCGAACTGCGCGCGGCGGCGCTGTCGTCGGCCCGTCATCAGCGCCGCCTCCTCGGGGAACAGCGGCGCGGGCGCCAGATCGTCGAAGGCTTCGGCGGATCTGACGCCCGGGGGCAGGATCTCCTCGATCACGGGCTCAGCGGGGACGGGCGATCAGGCCCGACATCGCGCGTACGATCTCCGCCGGCCGCTCCAGCGGCAGCATATGACCGGCGCCCGGGAGGCGTTCGAAGCGCGCGTCCGGCAGCGCCTTGGCGAGCGCGTCGCCCAGCTCCGGCTTGACGACCCGGTCGTGCTCGCCCGCGAGCACCACCGCGGGCACGTCGACGGCGGCCAGTTCCGCGCGCAGGTCCATGCCGCGGGACGAGGCGAAGCAGTCGGCGCGTACCCGTGGGGAAGCCGCGGCGAACAGCTGCCGGTTGACTTCGAGGGCGTACGGATCCGCCCCCTTGCCCATCGTCTGGGCCAGCAGCCGCCGGCCGAGCGCCGGCCGTCGCAGGGCCCGGGAGAACAGCGCGCTGCCCATCATGCGCACCTCGCTGTCCGGGGTGTCCTGGTCATGCGCGGCGGTGCCCAGCAGGACGAGCCCGCGCAGCCTGCGCGCGCCGGCCGGGTCGGCGGTGACGTACGAGAGGGCCGCGAAGCCGCCGCCGGAGTGTCCGGCCAGGAGCGCGTCGCGGGAGCCGGTCTCGCCCAGCACCGCCGCCAGGTCCGCGCCGAACCGGCGGATGGTGAGGGGTTCCTTGCCCAGGCCCGACGCGCCGTGCCCGCGCTGGTCGTAGAGCACCACCCGGTGGCCGGAGCGGATCAGCCGGTCCGCGACCGTACCCCAGACGCGGCGGCCCGCCGCCCAGCCGTGCGCGAGGACGACGGTCGTGCCGGTCGGCGCCCGGAGGGGGGCGAGGACGGTGACGGCGAGCGCGGCGCCGTCGTCCGTACGTACCGTCGTTTCCTCGGTGCGGGGGACGGTCACCGCGGGCGTGCGGCTCACCGGGTCCTCCCGGCCAGCGGCTGGGTCAGCAGCGCGTTGAGCGAGACGAAGGCCGCCAGCGTCGCCCGCGAGTGCTCGGCGCCGATGTCGGCGACCTTGGCCAGCAGCTTCAGTTTGCCGTGCGGGCGCCCCTGGAAGTGCATGGTGACGCGGGTGCGGTGGCCGTCGTCCAGCGGCTCCAGGAGGAAGTCGGCCGGGCCGCGGAAGACTCCGTCGACATACTCGACGGTCAGCCGGCGGCCCGGCACGACGGACACCGTACGGGCGGTGAAGCGGAGCTTGAGTCCGCCCTTGTCGACGCCCTTGGTGTGGACCGTCACGCCGACCTCGCCGCCCACCACGTCGGGTGCGCCGGAGACGGTCGCGAAGGTGTTGGCGGGCACCCACCAGCGGGCGGCACCGCGGAACTCGGCGACGAGCGCGTTCCAGACGACGTCCGCGGGGGCGTCGACCACCGCCTCGTCGATGATGTCGTAGCCGTTCATGCCAGTCTCCCTGTGTGGGGCGGCGGATGGGAAGGCCGGGAAGCGGGGCCCGGGGAGGGCCCCGCTCCGCTGCGGCCGGGCCGGATCAGGCGAAGAAGCCCTGACCGGGCGTGAGGATGCCGGCCGGGTCGTAACGCCGCTTGGCGTTGCAGAAGTCGGCGTAGCGGTTGCCGAAGTGCCGCTTCCACTCCGCCGGGGTCATGTCCGGGATGGCACCGACGAGATAGCGCTTGGCGCCCAGGGCGACGGCCTTGTCGTACAGCCGGCGGTTCTGCTCCAGCATCCCCTGGATGTCCGGCTCGCCCGGGTGCGGGAAGCGCAGCAGGTCGAAGAGGTAGGCGACCGACTCGTTGGGCTGCACGCCCAGCGGCCGCTTGAGCTTGGACGTGCGGTACGGGTAGGTCAGCAGGAAGCCGCCGCCCAGGTCGTTCGCGGTCAGCTCGGCCTGGGCGAGCTGGAGGAACTGCTTGGCCTTGGAGGCCGGAAGGAACAGGCTCAGCCAGGGCTTGGGCTGGTCCCAGTAGTCCGCTTCCTTGAGGTAGTCCACATACGCGTCGAAGCGGAAGATGTAGTCCCGGAACGGCATGTCGTCGATGACGGCCTCGGCGCGTACGTCCCGCAGCCCCGCGATCAGCGGGTCACGGGCCGGTGCGGTGCCCGTGTAGACGGCCCCCAGCTCCAGCTTGAAGCGCCAGCCCGTGTCGTCCGGCGTACGGAGCATCTCGCCGGCCTGGACCTCGAACCGCCCGTCGGCCAGCACCTTCTCCGAGTCGGCCAGATAGGCGGATATGTCGTCGTAGACCAGGCTGAAGACGACGATCCGCTCCTTGACCGGGGCGATCTTCACCGTGGCGCGGACGATGATGCCCACCTGCCCGCCGCCGACCAGCGCGGCGTTGAAGAGGTCGGGGCGGACCGTCGCGGAGGCCGTGACCAACTGCCCGGCACCCGTGACGACATCGATGGACTCGACGGTGTCGACCGCCAGCCCGTACTTGCCCACGGTGCCGCCGATACCGCCGACGCTCAGCGTGCCGCCGATCGACAGATGCATGTAGTCGGGCATGGCCGGCGGGGTCTTGCCCTTGGCCATGGCCGCGTCCGTCAGCTGGGCCCAGGTGACACCCGGCTCCACGACGGCGGTGGTGGAGCCGATGCTGACGATCTTCGACAGACCGCGGGAGTCGATCGAGATACCGCCCGGGACCGCCGCCTGGCCGTAGTTGGAGTGCGATTCGAGATCGTCACCGGTGCCGCTGCGCCCATTCGCCGCGATCTTCAGATTGTTGGACCGGGCGAAGTTGACCATCTTGACGATGTCATTGACCGAGCCGGGCACCAGTACGGCCCACGGCACGATGTCGGTCACCAGATTGCCGAAGTCCTTGCTGAACTGCACGAGATCGGCAGCCGAGGTCCTCAGCGTCCCGTCGAGCGGCGGGACGGGCGTCACACGGCCGCCCGCGCTGCCGGCCTCCGCCGCCGTGGCCCAGGTCTGGGTGGCCACGTTCCAGCCCACCACGGTGGCGGCGGTGGCGGCGATACCGCCCAGGACTCTGCGCCGGGAAGGCGCGTTGCTGCTGCTCATCTGGTCCGTTCTCCCCTTTGTCATCCGTGGTTCACAGCCGGTCTTCCGGCGCCGACAGTGGTGGCGAGCCGGTACTCGCCGAGATCGAAGTGCTTGGTCTCGCCGCGGAAGCGCCAGGTGTACGTGGGCCAGATCGACGGGTTGCGGCCGCTGCTGTCCAGGTACCAGCTCTTGCAGTTGCCGGCGTTCCAGACGGTGCCGTCCAGACGCTTGTCGAGCCGCGCGTTGTACGCCTTCTGCGCCTCCTCGCGCACCTCCACGCTGGACAGGCCCCGCTTCTCCATCTGCCGGAGCGCGTCCAGCACATACGCGATCTGCGCCTCGATCATCACGACCTGCGAGGAGTGCCCGAGTGTCGTGTTGGGACCGAGCAGCATGAAGAGATTGGGGAACCCGGCCACGGTCGTGCCCCGGTGCGCGGACATGCCCCCGCTCCACGCCTCCCGCAGCTGGACCCCGCCCCGGCCCCAGATCCGCTGGGCGACCGGACGGTCCACGGCGCGGAAGCCGGTGCCCAGGATGATCGTGTCGACCTCGCGCTCCCGGCCGTCCTTGGAGACGACGGACTTCGCCCGGACATGGTCGATGCCGTCGGTGACGACGTCGACATTGGGCTGCTGGATCGCCGGGTAGTACGTGTTGGAGAAGAGCAGCCGCTTGCACGCCATGACGTAGTCGGGCGTGAGCCGCTCCCGCAGCGCCGGGTCCTCGACGCTCTTCTTCAGATGGTCCGAGGCCATCTTCTGCATCTTCCCGGCGACCTTGGGGCGGGCCATGACGAAGGCCAGGATCTCGCGGCCCCACATATTGAAGTTGCGCCGGAAGCGCTGGTAGCCGGGCATCCCGCGCAGCAGCTTGGCCTGGAGCGGGCTGGTCGGCTTGTCGTTCTTGGGGCCGATCCACGGCGGGGTGCGCTGGTAGAGGTCCAGCTGCCCGACCTCGGGCTGGATCTTCGGTACGAACTGGATGGCGGAGGCGCCCGTGCCGATGACGGCGACGCGTCTGCCGGTCAGATCGTGGTCGTGGTCCCAGCGCGAGGAGTGGAACACCTTCCCCTCGAAGTCACCGAGGCCCGGGATGTCGGGCACGGCCGGCTCGCTGAGATAGCCGGTGCCGGTGACCAGGACCTGGGCGGTGTACTCGCCGCCCGAGGTCTCGATGTGCCAGTGGCGGGTGTGGTCGTCCCAGCGCGCGGCGATCAGCTCGTGGTTGAACCGGATGTGCGGACGGACCCCGAAGCGGTCGGCGCAGTCGCGCAGATACGCGTACAGCTCGTCCTGCTTGCCGAAGGTGCTCTTCCAGTGCGGGTTCTGCGCGAACGAGAAGGAGTACAGATGGGACATCACGTCACAGGCGCACCCCGGATAGGTGTTGTCGCGCCAGGTGCCGCCCACCTCGTCGGCCCGCTCGAAGACCAGGAAGTCGTCGATGCCCCGCTGGAGCAGCCTGATGGCCGTTCCCAGCCCCGAGAATCCGGTGCCGATGACCGCGACCCGCAGATGACGGGTGGGTCCCCGGCCGGCCGGGCGCTCCGGCTCCGTACCGCTGTTCACCCCGTCTCCGCGGGCGGGTTCGAGAATGCTCGTCACGGCGGCCTCCTCAGCCCCTGCGCGCGATGGTGACGCGGAAGTTGTTGAAGAACTTGTCTTCGAGCGTGTACGCGAAGATGTCGAGGTAGCGCTCGAAGCGGGCCACGACCTCCTCGCCCTCCAGGGCGACGGCCGTCGCACGGTCCTCGGCCAGCCGCTTCAGCCAGGCGCGGCACGCCAGCGCGAAGGACTCCCGCTCGTTGACGATCTCCACGATCTCGAACTGTCCCTCGGCGGCGGCGGTCAGCTCGTGGAGATGCGGGATGTGCATCCCCTCGAACTCGGAGCGCTGGAGGAACTTCAGATCGGCGAGCAGCTCCCGGTTCATGGGCTGCGCCTCGGCCGTCATCGTGTGCAGGACGAACTTCGCGCCCGGCTTCAGCGCCTTGTACACCTGGCCGAAGAAGAAGCGGTAGCGCTTGGTGCGCTCACGCGGCGGCAGGTTGGACGAGACGAAGTGCTCCAGCGCGTTGATGCAGAACGCCGCGTCGTACTTCTCGTCCGTCGCGTGATCCGCCCAGCTCTCCACGCGCGTGGTGATCCGCGGGTTGTCCAGGCCGGCGATGAACGCCTCCTGGGTGCGGCTCAGCGTGAGACCGACCGCCTCCTCCACCCCGTGCACGGTGGTGAGCCGGTTGAGCATGGTGCCCCAGCCGCAGCCGATGTCCAGCACCCGGTGGGCGCCCTGGGCGCCCGCCAGCGCGGCGAACATATCGAGCTTGCGCTCCTGGGCCTCGTCCAGTGTCGCGACGAGATCCTCGCCCTGCTCCCAGTAGCCGCCGGAGTACATCATGGTCGGGCCCAGCAGGAGCCGGTAGAAATCGTTGCTGACCTCGTAGTGGTGTCTGACCGCGTCGACCTCGGGGTCAACCGACCTGGGTGCGACCGTTGTCATCCTCGACCTCTTTCCTGATCCTGTCGCTGCGCCGCTCGTACCGACCGTGTGATGCGGTCACGAGATAACCGCGTGGCTCGCAACAGATGTGCAAGACGGCCGCGCGTCACCGGTGTTGCGTCCCGGTTGCGCGCACCGCGCTTCCATGCCACTCGACACCGGATGCACCGCGAGAGAGGACCGAAGCTCATGACGCTGCCCACCATCGAAGAACTGGCGAGCCAGCTGGAGGCCGTGTCGGGCGCCCAGGAGGTGAGCCCCGACGCACCGCTCCAGCACATCGCGGACGTCGACTCGCTGGACCTGATGGAGTGGCTGTACGGGTTCCAGAACCAGTACCCGCACATCCCCGCCGACGAGTCGCTGTTCGCGGACCTCGACGACACGACCACGCTGCGGCACGTGTACGAGCGGATCGTCGCGCTCGTCCCGCAGCCGGCGCAGGCGTAGCGAGAGCGCCCGTGAACGGCTTCGACATCACCGGGTGGGGCATGGCCGTACCCGAGCGCAAGGTCACCAGCGTGGAGCTCGCGGAGCGGTTCGGTGTCGACGAGAACTGGATCGTCAGCCGCTGCGGCATCCGCGAGCGCCGTGCCGTGGGGCCGGGACAGACGACCGCCTCGCTGGCTGTCGAGGCCGGCCGGCGCGCCCTGGCGAAGGCGGGGCTGACCGGTGGCGACATCGCCCATCTGATCGTCGCCACCGCCACGCCCGAGCAGCCCTCACCGGCCACCTCCGCGTTCGTCCACCACGATCTCGGCATCGCGGGCAGCGCGCACGACGTCAACTCGGAGTGCGCGGGCTTCGTCTACGGACTGGTGTCGGCGATGGCGCTGATCGCCATCGATCCCCGGCCGATCCTGCTGATCGGCTCCGACACGCACACCCTGACGGCGAACCCCGCCGACCGCGATCTGTCGATCCTCGTCGGCGACGGGGCCGGCGCGGTCGTGCTCCAGCCGGGGCCCGAGAACCGGGTGAAGGCCTGGAACCTCGGCGCGGACGGCTCGTGCACCGGCAGCCTCAAGGTACTGGCGGGCGGCAGCCGGATGCCGACCACCGAGGAGACGGTCCGCGAGGGGCTGCACTTCGCCAAGATCAACGGCAATGAGATCTATCTCAACGCCGTGCGCTACACGGTCCGTACGGTCCGGGAGACGCTGGAGAGCGCCAAGGTCGATGCCGCCGATGTCGACCACATCATTCCGCACCAGGCCAATATCCGGATCATCAACTCCATCCTCAGCCACACCGGTCTGCGGCCCGAGGCGCTGGTCACCAATCTGGAGCGGTACGGCAACACCGCGTCCGCGTCCATCCCGATCGCCCTCACCGAGGCGCTGGAGGACGGCCGGATCCAGCCCGGCGACCAGGTGCTGCTGGCCGGCTTCGGCGCCGGGATGACCTGGGGATCGATGCTCCTGGAGTGGGGCGAGGAGAGGAAATGAGCCGTAACAGCGAGCCGGGCGCCCGTCCCGAGCGGCCGGTCGCCCTGGTCACGGGGGCGTCCGGCGGGCTCGGGCAGGCCCTGGCACTCGAACTCGACGCGCTCGGCTGCCGGGTCGCCGTCCACTACAACAGTTCGGAGGCGCAGGCCCGCGCCGTACGGGAGAAGCTCACCAACGACTCGGCCGTCGTGACCGGCGATGTCGGTTCCTGGGACGACGTCACCGCGATGTACGCCGAGATCGGTGAGCGGCTCGGACCGGTCGACGTGCTCGTCAACAATGGCGCCATCCGCAAGGACGCGCTGATGGCGATGCAGTCGCCGGCGGACTGGCAGCAGGTCATCCAGACCAATCTGATCGGTTCGTTCCACACCGCCCGGGTGTCCGTTCCGTATATGCTCCGGCAGCGGTGGGGCCGGATCATCAATGTGGTGTCGCCCTCCGGGCTGATCGCGACGGCGGGGCAGACGGCCTACTCCGCCTCCAAGGCCGGTCTCATCGGCTTCACCCGCACCCTGGCCGCCGAGTGCGGCAGACGCGGTGTGACCGTGAACGCCCTCTCCCCGGGGTTCATGATCACGGGCATGACGGAGAACCTGCCGGGACATGTCATCGAGGGCATGGAGGGCAAGGCCCCCATTCCCCGCTTCGTCACGGTCGAGGAAGTGGCCCGCAGCGCCGCCCTGTTCCTGGACCAGGACTGTATGACGGGCCAGGTCCTCAGCATCGACAGCGGGGTCTCGATCACCTGAGACCCGTACGTACGCACAGAGAAGCGGGGCGGGGGGGTGAGCCCGGGCCCCCCCCCCGGGTGACCCCCCCCCCCCCCCCCCCCCCCACCCCCCAACCGCGCCCGGGGCGCC